>NZ_JAQQGG010000003.1:0-907600 GCF_028548245.1 Bacillus sp. FF-1 | reverse complement strand
AGATTTCCCATAGCGTAAGCTAGTAAGATCCCTGAAAGATGATCAGGTTGATAGGTTCGAGGTGGAAGCATGGTGACATGTGGAGCTGACGAATACTAATAGATCGAGGACTTAACCATATAATATGAAGCAATGTTATCTAGTTTTGAAAGAATATAAAAAACTTGTTGACTTTCAAAGTGAAATAAGTTACAATAATTCTTGTCTTAAATGAATACAGTCTGGTAATGATGGCAGAGAGGTCACACCCGTTCCCATACCGAACACGGAAGTTAAGCTCTCTAGCGCCGATGGTAGTTGGGACCTTGTCCCTGTGAGAGTAGGACGTTGCCAGGCAAATGGAGGATTAGCTCAGCTGGGAGAGCACCTGCCTTACAAGCAGGGGGTCGGCGGTTCGATCCCGTCATCCTCCACCATTTAGCCGACTTAGCTCAATTGGTAGAGCAACTGACTTGTAATCAGTAGGTTGGGGGTTCAAGTCCTCTAGTCGGCACCAGAAATCATGGCGGTTGTGGCGAAGTGGTTAACGCACCGGATTGTGGCTCCGGCATTCGTGGGTTCGATTCCCATCAGTCGCCCCATTTTTCTTAAATAAATTAATATGCGGGTGTGGCGGAATTGGCAGACGCACCAGACTTAGGATCTGGCGCCTTTGGCGTGGGGGTTCGACTCCCTTCACCCGCACTTTTAATTAAATAGCTCATACATGTCTTGCGGAAGTAGTTCAGTGGTAGAATACAACCTTGCCAAGGTTGGGGTCGCGGGTTCGAATCCCGTCTTCCGCTCCAATTTTCAATATGACATGCCGGGGTGGCGGAACAGGCAGACGCACAGGACTTAAAATCCTGCGGTGGGTGACCACCGTGCGGGTTCGACCCCCGCCCTCGGCACCATATGCGCCCGTAGCTCAATTGGATAGAGCGTTTGACTACGGATCAAGAGGTTAGGGGTTCGACTCCTCTCGGGCGCGCTTTTATTAACGGGAAGTGGCTCAGCTTGGTAGAGCACCTGGTTTGGGACCAGGGGGTCGCAGGTTCAAATCCTGTCTTCCCGATATTCCCAAAAAACATGGGGCCTTAGCTCAGCTGGGAGAGCGCCTGCCTTGCACGCAGGAGGTCAGCGGTTCGATCCCGCTAGGCTCCACTTATTTTAATATCATTTATGGCGGTGTAGCTCAGCTGGCTAGAGCGTACGGTTCATACCCGTGAGGTCGGGGGTTCGATCCCCTCCGCCGCTACCATAAAGGACCTTTAGCTCAGCTGGTTAGAGCAGACGGCTCATAACCGTCCGGTCGTAGGTTCGAGTCCTACAAGGTCCACCATTAGAAGTTTATATCTCGGAGGTATACCCAAGTTCGGCTGAAGGGATCGGTCTTGAAAACCGACAGGCGGCGAGAGTCGCGCGGGGGTTCGAATCCCTCTACCTCCTCCATTTTTTCTTAATTAAATATTTTATCGTCGCGGGGTGGAGCAGTCTGGTAGCTCGTCGGGCTCATAACCCGAAGGTCGCAGGTTCAAATCCTGTCCCCGCAACCAAGGTCCCGTGGTGTAGTGGTTAACATGCCTGCCTGTCACGCAGGAGATCGCCGGTTCGACCCCGGTCGGGACCGCCATTTTTACATAAAGGCTCGGTAGCTCAGTCGGTAGAGCAGAGGACTGAAAATCCTCGTGTCGGCGGTTCGATTCCGTCCCGAGCCACCATTTTGAAGTCGCAAGCCGGCTTAGCTCAATTGGTAGAGCAACTGACTTGTAATCAGTAGGTTGGGGGTTCAAGTCCTCTAGCCGGCACCACTTTCAAAATGAGCCATTAGCTCAGTTGGTAGAGCATCTGACTTTTAATCAGAGGGTCGAAGGTTCGAGTCCTTCATGGCTCACCATTTACAATTTAATGCGGGTGTAGTTTAGTGGTAAAACAAGAGCCTTCCAAGCTCTGGTCGAGAGTTCGATTCTCTTCACCCGCTTTTCAATTATGGGCCTATAGCTCAGCTGGTTAGAGCGCACGCCTGATAAGCGTGAGGTCGATGGTTCGAGTCCATTTAGGCCCACCATAATTGTTCCGCAGTAGCTCAGTGGTAGAGCTATCGGCTGTTAACCGATCGGTCGTAGGTTCGAGTCCTACCTGCGGAGCCATATTTATAGAGAAGTACCCAAGTGGCTCAAGGGGCTCCCCTGCTAAGGGAGTAGATCGCGAACGCGGTGCGAGGGTTCGAATCCCTTCTTCTCTGCCAGAACTGGCCCGTTGGTCAAGTGGTTAAGACACCGCCCTTTCACGGCGGTAACACGGGTTCGAATCCCGTACGGGTCATATTAAAAGAGATAGCATAATCTGCTATCTCTTTTTTGTTGTGTAAAAGTGGACTTTGGATAGAAAAAGAGATACTCAAGGTCATTAACGAAATGGCACTTAGAAATATATCATAGCTGGAAAAATCCTAAGGAATTAGTTGTAGAGTTATTAGATACAGTTGAATAATAAAAATTGAAATATGGGTCGCTCAACTAAAGGATGCTTTAATTGAGCTTTTTAATATTGAAATTTCTGTATTAGGCGCTACCACAGAAAACAAATAGTATAAATAGAAGAAGCTGTCTTTCAATAGGTGATCTACTGGAGACAGCTTTTTTATGATGCTAACGTTGTCGAGTTTTGTCGGTAAGTCGATATATTGCAAAAATCGCCGATATAATTTGAGTTACGGTCGATAAATTTCAATAATCGCTGATATATTTGGAGTTACAGTCGATATATTCTAAAAATCGCCGATATAATTTCACTTACCGACAAAAACATAAGAAAATCCCTTTCACAATCTAAAGAAAACGCCTCCATTGAAATGGATTCCACACCTATTCCAATAACTTTACACTCTATGTGAAAAAGTTCACAAATAGGTCATAATTTGTGAAGTAATTCACAATAATACGTGCTACAATATGAGTGTAAAGAAGTTAAACAACATTAAATTAGTATTTTAATTAATTACTTAAACAATCATAAAAAATATATGTGAACAATAGAGAGGGGAAATTACCATGAAAAAAGGTATCAATCGTGTAGTATTAGTAGGAACAGGAGCTGTAGGTTGTAGTTACGCTTACTCAATGATTAACCAAGGTGTAGCTGAAGAATTCGTATTAGTAGATGTTAATGAAGCAAAAGCAGAAGGGGAAGCAATGGACTTAAGCCATGCGGTACCATTCTCTCCATCACCAACAAAAGTTTGGAGCGGTAGCTATGCAGATTGTAAAGATGCAGATTTAGTAGTTATCACTGCTGGATTACCACAAAAGCCAGGTGAAACTCGTTTAGACTTAGTTGAGAAAAATACAAAAATCTTTAAACAAATCGTTCGCGGTATTATGGATAGCGGATTCGATGGAATCTTCTTAATCGCAACTAACCCAGTTGATATTTTAACTTACGTAACTTGGAAAGAATCTGGTCTACCAAAAGAGCGTGTAATTGGTTCTGGTACTACTTTAGACTCTGCTCGTTTCCGTTACATGTTAGGTGACTACTTAGATGTAGATCCACGTAACGTTCATGCTTACATCGTTGGTGAACACGGTGACACTGAACTTCCAGTATGGAGTCACGCTACTATCGGTGTACAAAAACTAGAAACAATCTTAGCTAACAACGAACAGTACAAACAAGAAGACTTAGACAAAATCTTCGAAAACGTACGTGATGCAGCTTACCATATCATCGAGCGTAAAGGTGCAACTTATTACGGAATCGGTATGTCACTACTTCGTGTAACTAAAGCAATCTTAAACAACGAGAACAGCGTATTAACTGTATCTGCATACCTTGAAGGTCAATACGGTGAGAAAGATGCTTACGTAGGTGTTCCAGCTGTAATTAACCGTGAAGGTGTACGTGAAATCGTAGAGCTTGAGTTAAATGAGGATGAAAAAGCGAAATTTGCTCATTCTGTAAAAGTATTAAAAGAAACAATGGCACCAGTACTATAATAATAATTGCTAAATAATCCAGAAGTGGGGAACTACTTCTTACTTCTGGATTTATATATAATTTAATATAAATTCCTTTTCCGGTTTCCCTTGTATATCCCCAATATACCCCTTTTGCTGGATCAGGGTCGTTTATAGAAAAGAGCACTCTACTTTGCGTAGAGTGCTCTTTTCTATTATCATTTTTTAGGCGTTAATCCCAATTTCTTTAAAATATCTGCCAGTGTACCGCTTTTTGATTTTTCAATAGGTGTTTGTGATTTAGATGCATCGGGACCTTTTTTCAAGAAGTTCTTTTCAACGAAGCGAATATCTTTTTCGTCAACAATACCATCTTTATTTAGGTCACCGTCTTTCACAGATACTCCTTTTTTACCATAGTTGCTAGCGATAATTTCAGCATCTTTTATATCAATTACTTTATCGCCATTTACATCACCTGCAAGGTTTTCATCAAGGCGTGCATAATAATATTGGCCAATTAGCTTACCGTCTTTTTCAGTACCAAGTTTCGTTGTTAGTCGGCTTGTTAAATGCCCTGGTACTTCTACATATAAGTTATAGTCGCGTTTATTAACAGGAAGTCCATTTAGTTTGAAGTATCCGTATTTATCTAGTGAGCCTTCAAACTTATGACGGTAAGAATCTGTTGCATATACTTTTACGCCAAGCTTTGTATAATCGAATTTCTCATCTAAATAGCCACGTTCATTTAAGAATGCACCAGGTTTAATATTTCCTTCTACTAGTGAGTTTAAAGACATAACTGAGAATGTTTGATCTTGAAGGACACGCATTCTATTTGGCTCTGATTCACCTTGTTTCCAGTAAGCGAACACTGATAAATCTAATTGAGCATTTGCTTCATAAAATTCATCATTTTCTACCTTAAAAGTTATATCAATGAACGGGAAGTCACCATCTAATCCAGCGAAGTTTTTATCATCAATAGCCCCGCCTACTGTAACAGAACCTTCTTCTAGTTTTGATTCATTTATTTTTGCGGTTACCCCTTTTTCAGAAAGGAGTTTTTCAAAAGCAGGATTCAATTTCACATTTGCAAATTTGAAGTTCTTCTCTAGGAATTTTACGTTAAATGCCCCAGCAACGAATTGTTTTACGTGTTTCGCGTTTAGGGTTACTGTGAACTCGTCCCCTTTATATACTTCTTTTTTATCATAACTAGCCTTTGCATATTGAGCTCCTTGCGGGATAAACCAATAATTATTTACACCGCTTGGATAGTCAGGACCTGCAGTTGCATAATCGAAAATATATACACCTGTGTTCATTGGACCTTCCACTTTAAAGGATTCAGGAGTAATGCCAACTTTAAAGTCACCATTTGCATTAATAGGTAAAAACTTATGCAAGTATGGAGAATAGTCATAATACATAACTCCATTTGCTTCTTGCGTAATGTTTAATCCTTTTCCTTTTAAGTAGTCAACGTTCGAATCATACACATTTCCTTTAATCCATAACGCTTTTTTACCATCTTCTACTGTGTAATTTTCTTCATTTAATTCATAAATACCAGGTTTTAATCCAGTTAATTTTACTTCTGGCGGTGTATTATCAATTACGACATAATCACCTTTCACACGCGCTTTCCCAGCTTTATCATAGCCAACAAACTCTATTGTATAGTCTCCTTCTGGTAAGTTGATTTTCTCATCACCAATTGGTTTTGCAGGGTCATTTGTGAAAGGATACACTTTTCCGTTAAAGAATGAATCTAAGTAGTAATACACATCCGTTTTTAGTCCAGTCGTGTTTAATGTCCCAATGAAGCCGAGTGCTTTATTTGTTTTTGAATCTTTCACGATAAGGTCTAACGTTTCAAGTTCGCTATTTAATTGGAATGCCCCGTGAACATATGATTCACCATATGGATTAAACTTTGATGTATCAGTGGAAATTGCTTTTCTTGATAATATTGCATTTTCAATACCAGGTTCTGATACACGAATAGAGAACGGAATTTGGTACGTTTCTTCTTTATTTTTCGTATTTGTAATATGAATATATCCTTCATATCGGCCTTGTTTTACACCGGCTGGAACATTAATTTTTGCTTCAATTTCATCTGCTTTCCCAGCATCAAGTGTAATTGTTTCTGGAACAGAAACTTTTACACCGTTTGCGGTAGCATCGTTAATAGAAGAAGATGCTGGTGTATAAGAAATTTCTGTTTTAAATTCTTTTTTCTCTTGTTTATTATGGTTTTCCACTTTTATATTTCGTTTTTGTTCAAGAGCTTCACCGTCTTTTTGATAGAACTTCCCGAATGCAATGGATCCAGTTTCTTCAGGGACTTCAATTACTTCATCATTTACAACTGTTTTTGTTGTATCTAGCACTTTAAAACTAGTTTCCGTATGAACGGCGTTGTACGCATCTACTCGTCCAGCTCCAACTTCATATACGGAATACTTTTCTTTTAAATCATCAGCTGTGTTCATAAGAGACGCCTTTACATCGAATGGAGAGTATTCTGGGTGTTCTTGTAAAATAAGAGCAGCAACGCCCGCGATATGAGGAGAAGCCATAGATGTTCCTTGCATACGCTCGTAGGAAACGTCATAGTTTTCGCCCTCTTGTGGGTCGTTAATATATTCAGGTACTGTTGAAAGTACAGCAACACCAGGCGCTGTAATATCTGGTTTAATATCATCATTTGATGTAACAGGGCCGCGTGAGCTAAAGTCTGCAAGATGATCGCCTTCTGTTTGAATATAACTAAGTTCGTCAAAGGTAAAGGATGTATTACCTTGTTCGATTTGAGCTTTTAGTTTCTCACCATCTTCTTTCGTTAGGCGGAATGCGGGAATGTATTTTGTACTTTCGCCAACGTAGAAAGGAATTTCTCCGTCCACATTGTTATAAATAATAACGGCTTTTGCACCAGCTTGTTTTGCATTCGCAATTTTTTCATCAAATGACAGTGTACCGCGTGCAACGAGAGCGATTTTTCCTTTTACATCTTTTTTACTAAACTCGTCAGGCGTACCGATTCCTACCGATTCGATAGATAACGTTTGTCCCTTGAAATCTTCTATTTTATCAGTGAAGTTTTTGCCAAATAAAATCAAGTTAGGGAATTGTACTTGTCCAGCATGACTTGATAGTTTCGGTAAGGAAATAGAGCTATCACTTGCTCCAACCGTAATTGCAAATGGAGAAGCACCTGGTGATCCGAGTGTCGCTGGATTTGGACCAGAGTTTCCAGCGGCAACGACTGTAACAACACCGGAAAGCATTGCGTTGTTAACAGCGATAGACGTTGGATCAAGCGGATTGTTGCTCTCGTCACCTAACGATAAGTTAATAACGTTCATACCGTCAGAAATAGATTTATCGATTGCAGCAATAATACCTGAACTATCGCCACTTCCGTATGGACCGAGTACACGATAGTTATACAGTTCAATGTCAGGTGCAACACCTTTTACTGCGGAATCTGATTTGTTTTTCTTTTGCGCAGAAACGATACCTGCTACGTGAGTACCGTGGGCTGTGTAGAAGGAAGAGCCACGATCATCAAATTCAGGAGCGCCAGATTGTTGCCACTCTGTATAAGTTGTTTCCATCGGATCTGCATCGTTATTAATAAAGTCCCAACCTTTTACTGAGTTTGGATCTACCTTGCTAGAGTCTTCGCCAGGTTTTGCGCGATAGCCCTTATACACGTCTTTTAGGTCAGGATGATTGTAATCAATACCTGTATCTAATACACCAACTTTAATTCCTTTTCCGGTAATGCCTTCGCTATGTAACTTATCGACCCCAATTTGCGGAATACTATCTGTTAGTTTTTGAGGTGCTTTCTGCTCTGCTTGTTTTGGTAAATTTAGTTTCACTTCATAATCTTTCCAAATACGCTTTACAACGCCAATTCGTAACAATTCTTCTACTGTATTTGCAGGTAACGTCAGCGCAACACCATTTATCGCATGTTTATAAGAACGTTTAATTTGTACAGACTGGAAGTTCCCTGACTTTACTGATGGGCTAAATTGATAAAGGCGTTTTAGTCCTTTTTGAAATTCCT
Source organism: Bacillus sp. FF-1 (assembly GCF_028548245.1). Lineage (NCBI taxonomy): Bacteria > Bacillati > Bacillota > Bacilli > Caryophanales > Bacillaceae > Bacillus > Bacillus sp. FF-1. Next base: position 899,569 of record NZ_JAQQGG010000003.1, on the reverse strand, counting down.
CATGCTCTTGATCAATACGCGCTTTTATATTTTCAGGAGCAGCTTGTAATCCTTTTTCTTTTTGTTTTAATTCATTAATCTTTACTGGAGCTGTTTGAAATTCTACAATGATATTTACTGGTTCAGAACTACTTGTATTAATATCTGGAGAGATAGTAAAACCAGGGTTGGCATCTAACGTTTGTAATGCCTGACGCTGTTCTTTAGAAAGTTTTGATAGTAAAGACTGGGCGTTTGAAGAGTCAATTTGGTTAATAGGATTTTCAGCAAGTACATTGAACGGAAGGGCAGTTGAAAGCAGAACGCCAGCCGTTACAATTCCGGTAACAAAACGATTTTTCTTTTTCATGTATAAGCCTCCGATAATTTATATTTTAAAAATTATTTTTCCGTGCCTGGTGTTTGCTCTGCATGGAATGTCCAGTTTAGCTGTAAGGAATCACCCTGGAATTTATTTTGATCTTGTTCGTTGTCTTCGAAGGAGAAGAGCACGTGTAAATAATCTGTTTCACCAGATTTAATACCGTCTATTAAGTTATGACGTTCTAGAGAAGTAGCCACATCTTCAGGTTTCATAGTTTTTAATTCTGATAGTTTTGTTTCCCACAAAATTTCATGATCATCGTTTGGATTAGATGGCTTTCCATCATTCACTAAAAATTTGACGATGATGTGATCGCCTAAATCTTCACCATCATTATTTTTCTTTGCATCTGTAATTTCATAGGATGTTTCAAGTGCTACTTTTGCAATATCCAATGACCCTTTATTTTCAAGCGTGAAATTTTTTTCAATAAAGTCGCCTGGTTTTAAATCTTTCACATTAACAATTACACTTGGATTAATAGAAAGGTCTAGTGTTCCAGCTTGAAATGAGTTACTAGATGTTTCTGAATTACTGAAGTAGGCGAATACACCGCCGAATGTAAGGGATAAGCCAAGCGTTGCTGTGACAACTCCCATTCCAACCTTTTGTTTTAATGACATAAGAAAGCCCCCTAATTAAATTTTTATAGCGACTGTTCGTAACAAGGATAAATAAGTAAACATAGTAGTCCGCTATGAATTGTAGTTACGAAAAGTCTTTGTTCTTTATTGAGAACAAGTATATGCTTATCAATTTTCCATTTCAATACAATTGTGACGAAAAATGTTGAGAAACATTTTTTTATGACAGATTATTTTGTTACGATTTTAAGTGTAAAATAGGATGAAAAAGAGGATGAAGCTAATAAAATAGAGGTTGAGAAATAAATAGTAAGATGAAAGACTAGTGAAAAATGAAGCGTTTCAATGAATATTCGTCAAAATTCGATATTTTATATAGAAATGTGAAAAAAATTCAACATTTTTAAGAAAAAAACGTATATTTTTTATAAATTAACAAGGATATTTCAGTTTTTCGCAGAATTGGTAAAGTATAAAAAATTCTGTCATCTTAGTGAGGTGAGCATATTGAGTGTAATAAATTGTGAAGAAGTGAAACGAGATGAGTTTCATACAGAAAAGTATTATGACAGTTATAACATCTTTGGCGCACATATTGTGACGGAAGATGAGATGCGAGGTGTACGATTTACAGTATGGGCTCCTCATGCGAAAGCAATGAGTGTTGTTGGAGATTTTAATGAATGGGATTATGAGCAACATAAGATGCTGCAAGTGACAGAAGAGGGAATTTGGTCCCTATTTATACCGCATATAGAAGAAAGAGAAATATATAAATATGCGATTGAAACGATGGCTGGTGATGTCATTCTTAAGGCAGATCCGTATGCTGTGTATGCAGAAGTAAGACCGAATACGGCATCTGTAGTTTTTGATATAAAGGGATACGAATGGAATGATAAAAACTGGAGTCGTAAGAAAAAGAAAAAATCGGTTTATAAAGAAGCGATGACAGTTTATGAATTACATTTCGGTTCTTGGAAAAAGAAAGAAGATGGAACACTGTACTCTTACAGGGAAATGGCAGAAGAACTCATTCCTTATGTGGTGGAACATCAATTTACACATATTGAAATTATGCCGCTTGTTGAGCATCCATATGATCGTTCTTGGGGATATCAAGGAACGGGATATTATGCAGCAACGAGTAGATTCGGCACACCACATGATTTGATGCATTTTGTCGATGAATGTCATAAATATGGAATCGGTGTCATTTTAGATTGGGTGCCGGGGCATTTTTGTAAAGATGCTCACGGTTTATATTTGTTTGATGGGACACCGACTTATGAATATAAAGATAAAGATGTGCAAGAAAATCCAGTATGGGGAACTGTCAACTTTGATTTAGGAAAGAGGGAAGTACGTAATTTCTTAATTTCAAATGCGTTATTTTGGATGAGATATTTCCATATTGATGGTTTCAGGGTAGATGCAGTTGCGAACATGCTGTACTGGAATAAAGAAGGACAAGAGCAAAGTAATGAGCACGCTGTTTCATTTTTACGAGAGTTAAATGAAGCTGTGTTTGCAGAGGATGAAGATTTTCTTATGACAGCAGAGGATTCAACAGCTTGGCCACTTGTAACAGCTCCAACGTATGAAGGTGGGCTTGGATTCAATTACAAATGGAATATGGGCTGGATGAATGACGTGCTGAAATATATGGAATGTGCGCCAGAGTATAGAAAATATATTCATGATAAAATGACGTTCTCTTTACTATATGCTTACTCTGAAAATTTCATATTACCGCTTTCTCATGATGAAGTCGTTCATGGGAAAAAGTCGTTATTAAATAAAATGCCAGGAGACTACTGGGATAAGTTTGCTCAACTTCGTTTATTATATGGATATTTCTTTACTCACCCAGGAAAGAAATTACTTTTCATGGGAGGAGAATTCGGGCAGTTTGATGAGTGGAAAGACCTTGAAGATTTAGATTGGAATTTACATGATTTTGAAATGCATCGTTATATGCATGATTACTTTAAAGAGCTCATAGCATTGTATAAGCGCTCCAAACCACTTTGGCAGCTTGATCATTCGCCTGAAGGTTTTCAGTGGATTGATGCTAATAATAATGAGCAAAGTATTTTCTCTTTTATCCGCCAAGGGGATAAACAAGAAGATGCGTTAGTTGTCGTATGTAATTTTACGAAAGCTACATATGAAAACTATAAAGTAGGTGTACCAGATTTTGAGTATTATAACGAGATTTTAAACAGTGATGCTGAGCAATATGGCGGATCAGGGCAAGTAAATAAGAAACGTCTGAAGGCGATTCAAGAACCGTTTCATAATCAAGCAGCACATGTAGAAATTACAATTCCACCATTTGGCGTATCCATATTACGACCAGTGAAGACGAGAAAGGGGAGCAAAAAACAAGATGGCTCAAAAACAAAAGTGCGTAGCAATGTTACTAGCAGGGGGAAAAGGTAGTCGATTAAGTGCATTAACAAAAAATTTAGCCAAGCCAGCTGTTCCATTTGGTGGTAAATATCGCATTATTGATTTTACGCTAAGTAACTGCGCGAATTCTGGTATTGAAACGGTTGGGATTTTAACGCAATATCAACCGCTAGAACTTCATAATTATATCGGAATTGGCAATGCGTGGGATTTAGACCGAGTAAGCGGTGGAGTCACAGTATTACCTCCTTATGCGGAGTCTTCGGGTGTGAAGTGGTACACAGGTACGGCAAGTGCCATTTATCAAAACTTAAACTATTTAAGTCAATATGAACCAGAGTATGTTCTCATTTTATCAGGTGACCATATTTATAAAATGGATTACAGTAAAATGCTAGATTACCATATTGAGAAAGAAGCGGACGTTTCCATTTCTGTTATTGAAGTGCCTTGGGATGAAGCGAGTCGCTTTGGCATTATGAATACGAACGAAGAGATGGAGATTGTTGAATTTGAGGAGAAACCGCAATTTCCAAGAAGTAATCTTGCATCAATGGGAATTTATATTTTTAACTGGGCGATTTTGAAAGAGTATTTAGAAATGGATGCAAGAAACCCTGAATCTAGTAATGATTTCGGAAAAGATGTGCTTCCGCTTTTATTAGATGAAGGGAAGAAGCTAATGGCGTATCCGTTTGAAGGATATTGGAAAGATGTTGGTACAGTGAAGAGCTTATGGGAAGCGAATATGGATTTACTGCGCGATGAAACATCACTGAATTTAAACGACCGTGACTGGCGTATTTATTCTGTTAATCCAAACGAACCGCCTCAATATATTGCTGAAAAGGCAAGAGTAGAAGAATCACTTATTAACGAAGGATGCGTCATCGAAGGGGACGTGAAGCATTCTGTATTATTCCAAGGGGTGACGGTGGAAGAAGGTAGTATGGTTATTGATTCTGTCGTTATGCCAGGAGCGAAGATTGGCAAAAATGTTGTGATTGAAAGGGCAATTGTTGGATCGGAAATGGTTATTGAAGATGGAACAATTATTCGTCCGGAAAAAAATGTTGACGATGTAGTACTCATTGCTGAAGGGAAATAGAAAAGGGGGATGAAATGAATGGGAGAAAAAATGTTAGGAATTATTAATGCAACGGGAAGTTTTCCTTCCTTAAAGAAAGTAACAGGGCATCGTTCACTAGCGGCGTTACCGTTTGGGGGCCGTTATCGACTCATTGATTTCATGCTTTCAAATATGGTGAATTCTAATATTCATAGTGTGGCAGTTTTTACAAGCCATAAAAACCGTTCACTAATGGATCACGTTGGTTCAGGCAAACAGTGGGATTTAGATAGAAAACGAGACGGACTGTTTTTATTCCCGCCAAATTGCCAATGTGATCAAGATGAATTTGGATCTTTTGCACATTTTAGAAGACATATTGATTATTTTCTAAGAAGCAGAGAAGAGTACGTCGTGATTACGAATAGCCATCTCGTAACAGCATTAAATTTTCAAGCAGTGTTAGAGCGACATATACATACGGCAGCTGATATTACGGAAGTTTGCCATGAAGGGGTTTCGCTTCAAACATACGTGTTAAAGAAACAATTATTGTTAGATTTATTTGAGTCATATAAAGATGTGGAGCAATATAGCTTATTCGATGTAGTGAGAGAAAAGCGCGGAAAATCACTACATATTGCTACATATGAGCATACAGGATATGTAGCTATTATTGATTCGATTGAAAGTTACTATAAACATAGCTTAGAAATTTTGCAACCTGCTATTTGGAAGCAACTATTTAAGAAAGAAGCACCGATCTTTACGAAAGTAAAAGATGAACCACCAACTCGTTATGTAAAGGGTGCAGCTGTGAAAAACACAATGATTGCAAACGGCAGTATTATTGAAGGTGAAGTAGAAAATAGCGTTGTCTCCCGTTCTGTTAAAATTGGAAAAGGTTCAATTGTTCGTAATAGCATTATTATGCAAAAGAGCCAAATTGGAGATAATTGTATAATAGACGGTGTTATTATTGATAAAGATGTGAAAATTGGTGACGGTGTTGTCTTAAAAGGAAACGCCGATGAGCCATACGTTGTAGAAAAAGGAAGCATTCAAAACAGTACGATTAATAGTTATTCTTAAGAAATCAGTGGGGGTTTTTCCTCCACTGATTCAAGTTTTAATTTAAATGAAAACTCGAAGGGAGGAAGCTGCAAGGGAAGTAGTATAAGCTTTTCGTGCAGTGGGACAACAAGTGAATATTTTATTTGCAGTATCAGAATGTGTACCATTTGTTAAATCGGGAGGATTAGCTGATGTAGCAGGTGCGCTCCCAAAAGAGCTAAAAAAATTAGGTGTGGAAGTTCGCATTATACTCCCGAATTATAGTCTTATTCCGCAAAAATTAAGGGACGGATGTACGCTACATAAAGTAATTAACGTCCCGCTTGGCTGGAGAAATCAATATTGCGGAATTTTAAAAGGTGAGCAAGACGGGATTACGTATTACTTAATAGATAATGAATATTATTTTAAGAGGGATTCTCTGTATGGTCATTATGATGACGGAGAGCGTTTTTCTTATTTTTCGAAAGCAGTTTTAGAGTGTATTCCTCATCTTGATTTTGAAGTGGATGTTCTTCATAGCCACGATTGGCATACAGCTATGGTCAATTTCTTACTACGTGAAAAGTATCAAGATAACCCATTATATGAGCATATTAAAACAGTATATACGATTCATAACTTGCAGTTCCAAGGTGTATTTCCTCCTGAAGTGATGTACGACTTGCTAGAACTTGGTGATGAATATTTTCATAGTGAGCAGTTAGAGTTTTATGGAAATGTGAACTTTATGAAGGGCGGTATTATCGCTTCTGATCAAATTACAGCAGTTAGCCCGACATATAAAGAAGAAATTCAATATGAATTTTTCGGTGAGAAGTTAGATGGATTGTTGCGAAAATATAATGGTAAGCTTAGTGGCATTGTAAATGGAATTGATACGAGCGTGTATAATCCAGAAACGGATTCGTATATTACTGCTCAGTACGATGCAGATTCATTATATGAAAAGAATGAAAATAAACGCGCGTTGCAGCGTTATTTTGGTTTGCCGGAAAAAGAAGATACGCCGATTATTTCAATGGTAACGAGATTAACGAAGCAAAAAGGTCTTGATTTAGTACGTACTGTATTCCGTGAAATAATGGAAGAAGATGTACAATGTATTATTTTAGGATCAGGTGATTCGGAATATGAACAATTCTTCGAGTGGATGGCATATGAGTATCCTGAGAAGGTAAAAGTGTACATCGGTTTTAATGAAGAATTAGCTCACCAAGTATATGCGGGAAGTGATTTATTCTTAATGCCATCACTGTTTGAACCGTGTGGACTTGGACAACTTATCGCATTAGCGTACGGTACGATTCCAATTGTAAGAGAGACAGGCGGATTAAATGATACGGTACAATCTTATGACGAAGAAACTGGAGAAGGAAATGGTTTCAGTTTCACGAACTTTAATGCACATGACATGTTACACACTGTTCGTCGTGCAATTGAATTTTATCATGATAAACCGGTATGGGAGCAGCTTGTAAAACAAGCAATGACTGAAGATTATAGCTGGGAAAAATCAGCCCTTGCTTATAAAAAATTGTATAAAAGTCTCATGGAATAACATGTAGGTGGTGAAGAGATGTTTACTCATGTTGAAAGTTTCAAATCAGCTTTTCTAGAAAAGTTAGAGACGATGTATGGTAAAAGTTTCAAAGAATCTACAACTCGTGATCAATACAATACGCTTGGGTACATGGTACGTGAGTATATGAATAGTCAATGGATTGCAACGAATGAAAGTTATCGGTCTGGAGAGCGAAAGCAAATGTATTACTTATCCATTGAGTTTTTACTTGGGCGTTTGCTTGGAAGTAACATATTAAATTTAGGCATCAAGGATGTATGTGAGCAAGGGCTTTCTGAGCTTGGAATTTCGTTGCAACAATTAGAAGAGGTGGAAGCAGATGCAGGTCTTGGAAATGGTGGACTTGGACGGTTAGCAGCCTGTTTCCTTGATTCACTTGCATCTTTAAACTTACCAGGTCATGGGTGCGGAATTCGTTACAAACACGGCTTATTTGATCAAAAAATTGTTGATGGTTATCAAGTTGAATTTCCAGAACAGTGGCTTCTTCATGAAAATGTATGGGAAGTAAGAAGGCATGATCAAGCTGTAGAAGTAAGTTATTTCGGCAATGTTGAACCGCTCTACATTGATGGGCGTTTAGAATTCAGGCATACAAATGCAGAAGTAATTATGGCCGTACCATATGACGTTCCAGTAGTAGGTTATGAGACGAGTACTGTAAATACACTTAGACTTTGGAATGCGGAACCAGTTCCTTTCCCACAAAATTGCAAAGATATTTTGAAATATAAGCGTGAAACAGAGGCGGTATCGGAGTTTTTATATCCAGATGATACGCATGATGAGGGGAAAATACTTCGTTTGAAACAACAGTATTTCCTCGTATCAGCAAGCTTGCAAAATATCGTTCGTATGCATAGAGAAAGATATGGTGACCTTCGTCAATTACATGAGAAAATTGCGATTCATATTAATGATACCCATCCAGTTTTGGCGATTCCAGAACTGATGCGTATTTTATTAGATGAAGAAAAACTAGCATGGGAAGAAGCTTGGCACATAACGACGCAAACGATTTCTTATACGAATCATACGACGTTATCAGAAGCACTTGAAAAGTGGCCAATTCACATTTTTAAACCGTTATTACCGAGAATTTATATGATTATTGAAGAGATTAATGAACGTTTCTGTCATGAACTTTGGGAACGTTATCCGTATGAATGGCATCGTATTGAAGAGATGGCGATTATTGCGCATGATCTCGTGAAAATGGCTCATTTAGCAATTGTCGGTAGCCATAGTGTAAACGGTGTAGCAAAAATTCATACGGAGATTTTAAAACAGCGTGAAATGCGATTGTTTTATGAGTTTTATCCAGATAAGTTTAATAATAAAACGAATGGAATCGCTCATAGACGCTGGTTAATGAAGGCGAATCCGCAGCTGACGAACCTTATTTCAGAGGCGATTGGAACAGAGTGGAAGAAAGAACCGATTAAGCTTCAAGAGCTACAATTAGTTCAATACGATGCGAGTTTCCAAGAGAAATTTGCAGAGGTAAAACAAGAGCGTAAAGAGATTTTAGCAGCGCGCATTCATCATACAATGGGGATTACAATTGATCCTAATTCTATTTTTGATGTGCAAGTAAAAAGGCTACATGCTTACAAGCGACAATTATTAAATGTTCTTCATATTTTATATTTGTATAACCGTTTGAAAGAGGATGCTAGTTTTACATTTTATCCGCGTACTTTTATTTTTGGAGCGAAAGCATCACCTGGCTATTACTATGCGAAAAAAATTATTAAATTAATAAATGAACTTGCAAGGAAAGTGAATAACGATCCGTACGTAAGCCAATATATGAAAGTTATCTTTCTAGAAAACTATCGAGTGTCTGTAGCGGAAGATATATTCCCAGCGGCCGATGTAAGTGAACAAATTTCAACAGCGAGTAAAGAAGCATCTGGAACAGGCAATATGAAATTTATGATGAATGGTGCGATTACGCTCGGCACGTTAGACGGAGCGAATATTGAAATAAAAGATAGAGTCGGTGATGATAACTGTTTCATTTTCGGCTTAACGGCCGAAGAAGTTCTTCATTACAATCAAAATGGTGGATATCGTGCAAGTGATTATTATCACCACAATGGGCACATTAAAAAGGTAGTAGATCAGCTAACGAATGGTTTCTTTGCACAGTCGGGAGCTGAATTTGAAGCAATTTACGATTCTCTCGTTATTCAAAATGATGAATATTTCGTTCTGCGAGATTTTGGCCCATATGCGGAAAAGCAAGAAGCTGTTGGTAGAGCTTATGAGAACCGAACGAAGTGGCTCGAAATGTCGATTTTAAATATTGCACAATCTGGTCATTTTGCGAGCGATCGAACGATTTTACAGTATAGTAATGAGATTTGGGGTATTGGTAATACAGTTACGCAAATTTAAAGAGATTGCTACGTTGGAAAAGATTATATGAAATTTATATCGGCGATTTTTAAGATATATCAGCGATTCTTAACTTTTATCGGCGGTTTTCACATTTTATCGACCGATACTTAAAATATATCAGCGATTTTTAAGATATATCGATTTACCGACAAAAAATGACACTGATAAATAAACCGAGCTTAAACTTATTAAGCTCGGTTTTCTTTTTTTGCTTAAGAAAGAAATGGGATCGCAGTATATATGATACCTGTTCCATCATATTCTCCTGTCGCAAAGTATGAAAATGTAAAGAAACCTGTAAACGTAAAAATTACAATGAGAAAAAGTGCAAAGATAAATTTTAGCATGTAAGGTCCCCTCATCCAAAAGTAAATTCATATATTATTATAGTATAAGGATATTTAATTTCCAATTGTTTACTGGTTAAAAATGAGAAGTCAGACATGTTTTGTATGTTGTCATGGCATGATTATTTGTAATAGATTTTGTGTTTTTTGTAAAAGTCATGTTGTGATGAACGTGTGCATATTCCCAGTCTTGGTCATTAAAATTTATGTTTCGAGGAGGAAGAAGTGGAACGACATCAAATAAATTGACGAAACGAAAGCTACTAGCTACTTGCAGTTTATAATAATTCCGAAAGGCGATATCTCCCACTTTTGGGGAGGCAAATGTATACAGACCGTACTGTGCGAAGGCAGTGTTTATACGCGCATCGAGTATATGTAGTGTAGCGAGTGCGCCGCCTAAACTATGACCTGTTGCAAGAAGTTTCTTATGGGCTGGTAATGATACGAGCATATCCATAATAGAATCTCGGCAAGATTCATAAATGGAAAGAAAGCCGTTATGGACATTTCCGCTATTTAAAGCATATGGGTATGGTTTTTGGTTAACGAGTGAATCGATAATCCAGTCTGTATCTGTTTGTGTCCCGCGAAAAGCTACAATAACGGTATCCTCAGATTCTAGTATGAATCCGAACCATTCTGTCGTTTGAATGGTTTTTCCTTGAAAGCCTTGTACATATTGAAAACCATCTGGTATTTCAAAAATCCCATTTTGTTTATATTGTTCATATGTTAACTCACAACAAGAAGCTAACAGTATGGCAGTATCTTTATCAAAGGATAAAGGAGTACGCATTAAGGGAGCCTCCTTAAGAAAAGGTATAGTTCAATATATGCAGTGAGGGACTTGATTCATTCTTTTAGAAAAAAACCTTGAAACTACAGTTACGTGAGGGAGTATGATTTTTGTAAACATACTGTTAGGAGGAGTGTAAGATAAGCAAAAGAGAAGGCTATCCAATTGGTGAGTTTTCAAGGAGAAGAGGCGTGGCTTAACGAAGTGATGGAGTATTATATGATTCGAAGTGGTTTGTATAGTCCACCTAAATAAAAAGAGCCCTATAAGGGCCCTATTTACTCTTTTCCATCTAATAAACGACCAAGTCCACCTAAAACACTACCTTCACCAGTGCTTTGTGCTGCTGGGCTTGTCAGGCGTGCTGCTAAGCGGCTAAGTGTTAAGGACTGGATCCAAACTGTTCCAGGGCCTTCTAACGTTGCGAAGAATAAACCTTCGCCGCCAAATAGAGCTGTTTTTACTTTTCCAACGAACTCGACATCGTAATTAACGTCTTTTGTCATGGCAACGAGACAACCTGTATCAATGCGAAGTTTTTCGCCAGGCTTTAATTCACGTTTGTATACAGTTCCGCCTGCATGCATGAAAGCAAGTCCATCACCTTCAAGTTTTTGCATGATGAAACCTTCACCACCGAAGAAACCAGTTCCTATTTTTTTCGTAAACTCAATGCCGATAGAAACGCCTTTTGCGGCACAAAGAAACGCATCTTTTTGACAAACTACTTTCCCTTGATATTCTGTTAAATCTACAGGAATAATTTTACCCGGATAAGGAGCAGCAAAGGATACGTGACGCTTGCCGTGACCTGTATTTGTAAATACAGTCATAAACATGCTTTCCCCTGTAACGAGACGCTTACCAGCGCCCATTAACTTTCCGAATAAACCTCCAGATGGTCCAGAACCATCACCGAAGATTGTTTCCATTTCGATGTAATCTTCCATCATCATCATTGCGCCAGCTTCTGCAATAACGCTTTCTTCTGGGTCTAACTCAATTTCAACAAACTGCATATCATCGCCGTATAATTTATACTCGATTTCATGTGCTTGCATTTTTTTCACCTCATAAATATGTAGTAATTATATTGTACAGAAATTATTAGAATTAGAACACTATAGTTTTGTTAATTTTCCAATAAAATATGAATATGGAAGTTCAACATTATATTAAAATTATAAAAAAATAATGGAATGAAAGTGTTCTCATTTGACGTTTTGGATATAGCGTGATATAGTGAAGTCACTATTGAGCTACATAATGTGGTACGGAAATAAAGCACGTTGAATTAAAGGCTGTAAGCTTGTTATACATTCATGTCCTTTATATCCACCTTTTCATGTGGATTCATAGTTTCATTTTTATTTAGGAGGTACATGACATGCAAACAGGTAAAGTTAAATGGTTCAACAGCGAAAAAGGTTTCGGTTTCATCGAAGTTGAAGGTGGAGACGATGTATTCGTTCACTTCTCAGCTATCCAAGGTGACGGATTCAAAACTTTAGAAGAAGGTCAAGAAGTTTCTTTCGAAATCGTTGAAGGTAACCGTGGACCACAAGCTGCTAACGTTACAAAAAACTAATTAGCTAGCGATAAAAAGCATTCCGATTTTCGGAATGCTTTTTTTTATTCTTTGGAACTCGACTCATTTGAAGATAATTCGCCCTTAAAGGTACGCTCTTCAAAGTCATCAAGCATTTGCTCATATTCTTCATGTTCTTCCGTAGCGAAAACTTGCGGATTTTTTCCATACATATCTGTACCGATAAAGTTTTCAAAATCCTCTACGTAGCCTACGTTTTCTTCACTATTTACGTACATGCCGTTATAGTTTTTCGAATCTTGTCTTTCTAAATCAGATGGTGTTTCAGATGTTCCGTAATTGGCAACATCTTGCCATGCATCTTCTGCATCATATTCAACAGAACGATCTTCATCATGTTTGTGGAAAGAAGGAGATAACACTTCTTCTTCGACTGGTCGTGTATTCATATTTAACTTATTTGTCGCGTGCTGGATGCATGTTGTAGCAGTCGGCATTGCTTCTAATCTTTCAAATGGAATTTCTTCACCAGATACTTCGCAAATGCCGTAAGTACCCGCTTCTATTTTTTGCAGGGCATGTTTCGTATCCTCTAGCTGTTTATGCCAAAGTTCAATAAGCCCGAAGTCTTTTTCACGTTCATATAGCTCTGTTGCCATATCAGCCGGATGGTTATCGTAGCTAGATAATTCTCCAACAGATTCACGTTCAGATGCACGATCTTCATTTTCGTGTGTTTGTATCGTTTGCTCTAGTTCTTGTTTTTGTTTTTCTAAAACGGATTTAAATTGATTTATTTGTTGTGGAGTTAACATAGTCGTCCACCTTCCTACAATTCAGTTTCTTTACATAGTATGAGCGTTGCGAGTAGGAATTATGAGCTGAAATTGGTATATGAAAAAGGAGCCGCATTAGCAGCTCCTTTTAAAGGAAATATCCAAGTAATAATCCGATTCCCATGAGGAGACCGAAGATTGTATTTGTTTTTGCTGTTGCTATCATCGCAGGTACCATTTCCATTGGAATGCTTTTGCCGATAAAGCCTTTCGTCGCTTTAAATGCTTTCGGTGCACTTAAAAATACGATAAGCATCCATGGTGATACAATGCCCACGATAATTAAAGCAATTGTCCAAATGTAGGAAACGATGAACATAGAAGCAAGTACACCGACCGCTCGCTCGCGTCCAACGAGAATGGCTAACGTTTTACGACCGTTTTCTTTATCGCCATCTAAGTCACGGATGTTATTAGCTAGTAAAATGGCACCAATTAAAATGGAGCTTGGAATAGATAGTAAAACGACTTCTGATGTTACAGTTCCAGTTTGAATAAAGAATGAAATCCCGATAATAATGACACCCATAAATAATCCGGCTGTTAACTCTCCAAATGGTGTATAGGCAATTGGAAGTGGACCGCCTGTATAAAGATAAGCAACGGCCATACAAACAAGACCGATTGCAGCAAGCCACCAGCTAGAATTCATACAAATATAAACACCTAATAGTATTGCGATGCCGAAAAATCCAAATGCTAAGTTAAGCACTGTTTTTGGCTGAATGCCATCGCGAACGATAGCGCCGCCGATACCAACTGAACCTTCGTGATCAAGTCCTCTTTTGTAATCAAAATATTCATTAAACATGTTTGTTGCTGCCTGAATGAGAAGACAAGCAAGAAGCATTATAAGGAAAAGAGGGAGATGTATTTGATTTATACCTCCGACCTGCATTGCATAGGCTGTTCCGATGAAAACAGGAACGAAAGCTGCTGTTAATGTATGGGGACGTAGTAAACTCCACCAAATGCGCCAGCCTGTTTGCTTGCTTGGCTTTGGCGCCGTAGGAGAGGAATTCGTTTCGACGTTCATTTCCATGTTGAATCCTCCTTTGGTCACATATTGTACACAACTAAGTGTAGAAAAAGCATCATTTAGTGTCAACGTTTATTTTCTAGGAAGAGAAGGTGAATTTCTCAGAAATGCTAAACGTTGACAGGCCTTTCGTTTGAGGTGTATCTTAAAATCAAGCGTAATTATGACTATTTTTCGCCCATAGGGGGGAGACAATTGTGATTCAAACGAAACAAAAAGGCTTGCAGGAAGTTCTAAGTGCAGCCATTAAGCATGCAACTGATGAAAAAATATTGGTTAGTTTTGTAAAAAAAATAGACTGGATGGATCCACTTCTGTTTTATGCAGCAGGAAAAAGGATCTCATTCGAAAATAGATGTTATTTTGCAGACCCAGCTCAGCATGTAATATTTGCTGGAATTGGTTCTGTTTTCACTATAGCAACTGCTTCTCACAAACGCTTTCAAACTGCTCGTGACGAGTGGGATAAAGTAAAAGAGAAAGCATTTGTACAAAGAGAAAGATACGAATTTGGAACAGGTCCTCTTTTATTTGGTGGATTTTCATTTGACCAAGAAAAAGAGAAAACAGATTTATGGAAAGAATTTGATGATACGACATTTTCACTACCGGCATTTTTATTAACTGTAAAAAATGAAAAAGCATGGTTAACAATGAATACATTCGTTTCAGCAACAGATTGTGCAGAAACTCTTTATAACGAAATTGTTTCTTTAGAAGAGAAAATTTTTGAGGAGAGTAAATGTGCACTAGAAGGATCGAAATTAACAGTTACTTCTAAAGTAGAAGTGGATCCGAAAGGCTGGATGAAGTCCATTGAGAAAGTGCAAGATGAGATGAAGCAGGGGAACGTGCAGAAGGTTGTATTAGCGAGGGAGCTAAAAGTAGAGATGGATCATCATATTGATTCTGCGCTTGTTTTAGAAGCACTTCGCATTGGGCAACCAGATTGTTACGTATTTTCTTTTGATTATAAAGGAGCATGCTTCTTAGGAGCGACGCCAGAGAGATTAATTCGCAAAGAAGATGAGAAGTTTACTTCAATGTGTCTTGCTGGTTCAACTGGTCATGGTCAATCTATAGAAGAAAGTAAGCGAAATAGTGATGCGCTTCTTCATGATGAAAAGAATTTAGCTGAACACGGTTATGTTGTGAACATGATTCGAGGAGTATTAAATGAGCACTGCGAATCCGTTAATATTCCGGAAAGTCCCGGTCTATTAACAACGAAAAACTTAATTCATTTATATACGCCTGTAGAGGCAAAAGGCGACGCGAGTCTTTTAACGATGGTAGAAGAATTACATCCAACACCAGCTCTTGGCGGGACACCTCGTTTAGAAGCGATGAAACTAATTCGTGATGTTGAATTGTTAGACAGAGGATTATATGGTGCACCGATTGGCTGGATAGATGATGAAGGAAATGGTGAATTTGCGGTTGCACTTCGCTGCGGATTATTAAATGGAGAGAAAGCATCCTTATTTGCCGGTTGCGGGATTGTAATTGATTCGGTACCACAACTTGAATATGAAGAAACAAGTTTGAAGTTTAGACCGATGCTTGGTGCTTTGGAGGAATTAATGAAATGAACAATCATATAGAAGCATTATCATATTATTTAGGCGCGTTCGTGGATGAACTGACGCGTCTAAATGTATGTGATGTTGTCATTAGTCCAGGCTCACGGTCAACGCCGATTGCTCTACTAATGGAACAACATGAAGGAATGAACACATATTTACATGTAGATGAAAGATCTGCAGGATTTTTTGCGCTCGGTATTGCAAAAGCGAAAAAACGTCCTGTTGCATTATTATGTACGTCAGGAACGGCTGCAGCGAACTACTATCCAGCTGTATGTGAAGCTTTTCATTCTCGAGTGCCGCTTATCGTCTTAACGGCAGATAGACCGCATGAATTAAGAGATGTCGGTGCACCACAAGCGATGAATCAAATTAATTTATACGGCACGTTTGTGAAGCAATTTACAGAGATGGCACTTCCAGAAGCGAATGAGGCGATGTATCATTACGCTCGCATGACAACGCAGCGCACGATAGCAAGCGCGCTTTTAGCACCGCAAGGACCTGTTCATCTTAATTTTCCGGTTCGCGAACCGCTTATCCCGGACTTCTCATTAGAAAGTTTATGGGATAAAGGACGCGGAGAATATACAGGAGTAGTTCAGCAAGGGAACGCGGTGATGCCGAGTGAATATGTAGATTCTCTTGTAGGGCGCCTTTCACATATGGAAAAGGGGCTTATTATTTGTGGAGATGATAGTCATTCAGAAATCGCAACGTTTGCAACGCAACTAGCTGAAAAAACGGGATATCCAATATTAGCGGATCCACTTTCTAACATTCGTAGCGGGCACCACGACAAAACGATGGTAATTGACTGTTACGATACATTTTTACGAAATGAATTGTTAAAAGAAACGTGGAAGCCGGACGTTTTAATTCGCTTCGGTGGTATGCCTGTTTCGAAAGCATTAACGCAATTCATTAAAAAACAGACGAAAGCCGTTCATATCGTTGTTGACGAATCTGGACAATGGAGAGATCCGGCTCTCGTTGCAACAGAAGTTGTCCAAGCGAGTGATATTGCATTTTGCAGTGCACTAATAGAAAAAATGCCAGTTATGAAAAAGAATGATTGGTCCCAAATGTGGCAACATATAAACGAAAAAACGAAGGAAACGCTTCGTGAAATGGAAACATATGATACGGCATTTGAAGGAAGAGTCATTACAGATATTGTCCGCGTATTACCAGAAGGGGCAACGTTATTTGCAAGTAATAGTATGCCAATTCGTGATACAGATTCTTTCTTCTTCACATCGGATAAAGACATTCAAGTAATGGCAAATCGCGGTGTAAATGGGATTGATGGGATCATTTCGACAGCTTTAGGAGCGAGCATGATTTGCGATCCACTTGTATTAGTGATTGGTGATTTATCATTCTATCACGATTTAAATGGACTACTAGCCGCAAAATTACATGAATTAAACATAACGATTGTCGTTGTAAATAATGACGGTGGCGGTATTTTCTCATTCTTACCACAGTATGAGAAAAAGGAACATTTCGAATCGTTATTTGGAACACCGATTGGTCTTGATTATGAGCATGTTGTCAACATGTACGGTGGTTCATTTAGCCGTGTAAATGGCTGGGAGCAATTCCGAGAAGAAGTACAAAAAGGAACAACGACAGAAGGTTTACACGTTGTGGAAATTTGTACGAACCGTGATGAAAACTTAACGTTGCACCGTACGTTATGGGCAAAAACACAGGACGTAATTACTACATCGTTGCAAGGTGAATCAAAATGAACGTAACGCTGCAAGGTGTATCGTATGAATATGAAGTAGTCGGAAGCGGGGAACCACTTCTACTTCTTCATGGTTTTACGGGAAGCATGGAGACGTGGCGTTCCTTCGTTCCTTCTTGGAGTGAGCAATTTCAAGTCATTTTAGTAGATATTGTTGGGCACGGAAAAACGGAAAGTCCTGAAGATGTGACGCATTATGATATTCGAAATGTAGCGTTGCAAATGAAAGAACTACTAGATTACCTTCATATTGAAAAGGCGCACATACTTGGCTATTCAATGGGCGGTAGACTGGCGATTACAATGGCGTGTCTATATCCAGAATATGTACGCTCTCTTTTATTAGAAAATTGTACAGCTGGGCTTGAAAGGGAAGATGAGCGAAAAGAACGCTGTGAAAAAGATGAGCGACTTGCTCAAAAAATTGAGCGAGAAGGCATCGAAAGTTTTGTATCGATGTGGGAAAATATTCCGTTGTTTGAAACGCAAAAACGTTTAGCACAAAACGTACAAGAAGCAGTGCGAAAAGAACGACTTGCTAACAATTCAAAAGGGCTCGCAAATAGCTTGCGCGGCATGGGAACAGGGGCTCAGCCTTCATGGTGGAATGAGCTGCAAAACTTAAAAATGCCTGTTCTTTTAATGAATGGAGAGTATGATGAAAAGTTCTTTTGCATATTAAAAAATATCGAAAAATGCGTCTCTGACGCGAAATTTGTCAAAATTGATGGTGCTGGTCATGCAATTCATGTGGAACAACCGGAAAAGTTTGATACAATAGTAAAGGGATTTCTAAAAACTATGCAGTGATGCTTTTTTCAGTTAAGAATGAAGTTACACTTATAGAGGAGATCAGAAATATACAAGGAGGTAGTTGTAATGGCTATTGAATGGGTAAAAGAAGGCAATTACGAAGATATTATTTATTCAACATACAATGGTATCGCAAAGATTTCGATTAACCGCCCTGAAGTACATAACGCATTCCGTCCTAAAACGGTAATGGAGTTAATCGACGCTTTTGCACATGCTCGTGATGATGCAAATGTTGGCGTTATCATTTTAACAGGTGAAGGTGGACGTGCATTCTGTTCTGGCGGCGACCAAAAAGTTCGCGGTCATGGTGGATATGTAGGTGACGACCAAATCCCACGTCTAAACGTATTAGACTTACAACGTCTAATTCGCGCAATTCCTAAACCAGTTATTGCAATGGTAGCAGGTTATGCAATCGGTGGTGGGCACGTACTTCATATCGTATGTGACTTAACAATCGCTGCAGACAACGCTGTATTCGGACAAACAGGTCCTAAAGTAGGAAGCTTTGACGGTGGATACGGAGCTGGTTACTTAGCTCGTATGGTAGGCCACAAGAAAGCTCGCGAAATTTGGTACCTATGCCGTCAATACAACGCGCAAGAAGCGCTTGATATGGGCTTAGTAAATACAGTAGTACCATTAGAACAACTTGAAGCAGAAACAGTACAATGGGCAGAAGAAATTTTAGCAAACAGCCCAATGGCACTTCGTTTCCTAAAAGCTGCATTCAACGCAGACACAGACGGTCTAGCTGGTATTCAACAACTAGCTGGAGATGCAACGTTATTGTACTACACAACTGACGAAGCAAAAGAAGGTCGCGACGCGTTCAAAGAAAAACGCCGTCCAGACTTCGGTCAATTCCCTCGTTTCCCGTGATCAAACCAAAAGCGGAAGCAGCTCGTTCAGAATGTGAGGGGGATGGAGCTTCTGACGTAGAGGCGCTTTTTGCCTCGTAGGAAGAAGTGAAGCCACCGAACATTCTAGCTGCTGTAGCTGGATGAGATCAAAAGCGAAAGCGGCTCACTTAGAACACGAGGGCGTTGGAACTCCTGACGTAGAGGCGCTTTTTGCCTCGTAGGAAGGCGTGAAACGACCGACTGTTCTAGCCGCTGTAGCTGGATGTTTTAAAAGCGGAGCCGACTGTTTAGCCCCGTTGGCTAAGGTTCTTTCGCACAGAAAGTGTTTTTTACTTTCTTGTGCGGAAGGTTCTTAGACGGAAGGGGCTAGGAGGCGCAGCTGGATAAGGTCAAACCGGAAACAAAACAACTAAGAGACTTGATGTCATATCAAGTCTCTTTCTTTCATGAAAGGAGAATGAATGATGGAGACGATGCCAAATTGGTTAATGCAACGTGCATTTTTAACACCAGATCGCACTGCAATTGAAATAGAGGAAGAGAAAGTTACTTTTATGCAGCTGCATGAAAAAGTAGTATCTGTTTGTGAACACCTCACACATATAGGAGTGAAGCGTGGGCAAAAGGTGGCTGTTCTGATGAAAAATGGTATGAAGATGATTACAGTTATTCACGCCCTATCGTACGTAGGTGCAGTAGCTGTGCTTTTAAATACGCGTCTTTCAAGAGAAGAGCTACTTTGGCAAATGGATGATGCTGAAGTTATTTGTTTAGTGACAGATCAAGATTTTGAGGCTAAAGATATTCCTGTGTATTCATTCACCGACATAATGAATGGACCAAAAGAGGAAGCCTCTATACAAGAAGAATTCTCTTTAAAAGAAGCGATGACAATTATTTATACGTCAGGGACGACTGGAAAACCGAAAGGCGTTATTTTAACGTACGGCAATCATTGGGCAAGCGCGGTTGGTTCTTCGCTTAATTTAGGACTTCGTGATGATGATTGCTGGTTAGCTTGTATGCCGATGTTCCACGTTGGCGGGCTATCTCTTTTAATGAAAAATATTATGTACGGCATGCGCATTTTACTCGTTCCGAAATATGATGCTGATTTTATTCATAAAGCACTTCAAACGAGAGGTGTAACGATTATTTCTGTCGTTTCTAAAATGTTAACTGATTTATTAGAGCGACTTGGGGCAGAGACATATCCATCTTCTTTACGATGTATGTTACTTGGCGGAGGACCAGCGCCGAAACCGTTATTAGAAACGTGTGTTGATAAAGGGATTCCTGTATATCAAACGTACGGTATGACAGAAACGTCTTCGCAAATTTGTACGTTATCCGCAGATTATATGTTAACGAAAGTAGGGTCAGCTGGAAAACCACTATTTCAGTGCCAACTGCGTATTGAAAAAGATGGCGTAGTAGTGCCGGCGTTTACAGAAGGCGAGATCGTAGTAAAAGGACCGAACGTAACAGGTGGTTACTTTAACCGTGAAGATGCGACGCGTGAGACAATTCAAAACGGATGGCTTCATACTGGTGACCTCGGTTATTTAGATGAAGAAGGATTTTTATACGTATTAGATCGCCGCAGTGATTTAATTATTTCTGGCGGAGAGAATATATATCCAGCTCAAATTGAAGAAGTGTTGCTTTCTCATCCGGCGGTAGCGGAAGCTGGTGTTGTCGGTATGACTGATGATAAATGGGGACAAGTACCCGCTGCTTTTATTGTAAAAAGTGGAGAGGTAACAGAAGAAGAAATTCTTCACTTTTGCGAGGAGAAATTAGCGAAATATAAAGTGCCGAAAAAAGCGTGGTTCTTAGAGGAATTACCACGAAATGCTTCGAAAAAATTGTTAAGACGAGAGTTAAGACAATTAGTGGAGGAGATGTAAGTGGAGATAAAAAAAGCGACACTTCATATAACGGAAATGCCACTCGTCATCCCGTTTGCTGCAAGCTACGGAACGTATGAAAAGCGTGAGAGTATCGTCATTGAATTAGAAGATACGGACGGGTACATTGGATTTGGGGAAGTCGTTGCTTTTTCTGAACCGTGGTATACGGAAGAAACAGTGAAGACGGCGCTGCATGTACTGCAAGACTTTTTATTACCGGATTTATTAAAGGCTGAAATTTCTCATCCGAATGAAGTGCCAAGTTTGTTCCAGCATATAAAAAGAAACCGAATGGCAAAGGCCGGAATTGAAGGGGCTGTTTGGGATTTATATGCGAAGCGTCAAAAGAAATCATTAGCGACATTGCTTGGCGGAACGAAAGCTGAAATTGAAGTTGGTGTTGTAATTGGGCTTAATACGATTCCGGTTATGTTAAAACAAATCGAGAAGTACGCGGAAGAAGGATACGAGCGTTTTAAAGTGAAAATAAAGCCAGAGCATGATTATGAGTTATTGAAAGAAATTCGTAAAGAGTTTCCGCATATCCCGTTAATGGCTGATGCGAATTCAGCGTATACATTAGCGGATACGGAGAGTCTGAAACGACTAGATGAATTCCAATTGATGATGATTGAGCAACCGCTAGCGGATTACGATTTTCTTGATCATGCACAGTTGCAAAAGAAAATAGAAACGCCAATTTGTTTGGACGAAAGTATCCATAGTTTAGAAGATGCGCGTGTTGCGATTACACTTGGCAGTTGTCAAATCGTTAACATTAAACCAGGGCGAGTGGGCGGATTAACAGAATCAATCCAAATCCATAATTATTGTATGGAGCATAACATACCAGTTTGGTGCGGCGGTATGGTAGAGATGGGGATTTCAAGAGCACAAAATGTTGCCCTTGCCTCACTGCCTAACTTTACGATTCCAGGCGATATATCCGCTTCTAGTAGACATTGGGAGAAGGATATTATTTCACCGCAAGTGATGCTTGAGGGAGGGAAAGTGATGGTGCCGCAAAGCGTTGATACTGAGTATGAAGTAGATCGCGGAAGGCTGGCGGAAATCACGAAGCAGCGGATTGTGTTTGAGCGGTAGGTTGAGTCTTTAAAATAGTGGGCGAATTTCGTCGTTAATTGTCGGTAAGTCGATATTCCTTGTCGAAACGTCGATATATTAAAAAAATCGTCGATATAATTCAAGTTGTGTTCGATATATTTGGAAAATCGTCGATATAATTTCATTTACTAAGGTTACTCCCGCGAGTAGCCTTTTCTTATTGTACAAATTGGATAGACTAGTTTACAATCGAGCGTATAAAGGGGGAGTAAAATGAAGCGCATTTCCATTTTAATAGCGGATGATGAGGCAGAAATTGCTGATTTAATTGAGATACATTTAGAAAAAGAAGGGTACCACGTCGTGAAAGCAGCTGATGGAGAAGAGGCAATTCATATTATTGAAACGCAGCCAATCGATTTAGTGGTTTTAGATATTATGATGCCGAAAATGGATGGGTATGAAGTGACGCGCCAAATTCGTGCGAAGCATCATATGCCAATCATTTTCTTAAGTGCGAAAACGTCTGATTTTGATAAGGTGACAGGTCTTGTATTAGGTGCAGATGATTATATGACGAAACCTTTTACACCGATTGAATTAGTTGCACGTGTAAATGCACAATTACGTAGGTTTCTTACGTTAAATCAGCCGAAAGTAGCGGAGAATAAATCTGCTTTAGAGGTAGGCGGGGTCGTGATTGATCCTGAGCGAAGAACAGTAAATGTGTACGGAGAACAAGTTGAATTAACACCGAAAGAGTTTGATATTTTATATTTATTAGCGAGTCACCCGAAGAAAGTATACAATGTGGAAAATATTTTTCAGCAAGTATGGGCAGATGATTATTATGAAGGCGGAAATACAGTTATGGTACATATTCGTACGTTGCGGAAAAAACTTGGGGAAGATAAAAGAAAAGATAAGCTAATAAAAACAGTGTGGGGAGTAGGGTATACTTTCAATGGATAACATGATGAAAAGCTTTCGATTTAAAATGATTGCCTTATTTGCGTTAAGTATGGTGCTCGCTGCAACTGTAACTTATATAATTTATAAAGGATTGCAGTTGTATTATAAAACGATGGTTCGCTATGAAGAGCCTTTAGCACAATTTAGGTCAATCGTAAGGGAATTTGGAGACATTAACTTCTTTTTAATTTTCTTTATCCCGTTGTCTATTATCTTTTTCTTCTTTTTGACAAAACCGTATTTAAAGTATTTTAGTGAGATTTCTAACGGGATTCATCATCTTGCGAACGGTAACTTTACGAATAGAGTTCAAGTTTCATCAAATGATGAATTTGGAGACATCGCGCGTGAAATAAATGTTGCGAGTGAAAAGTTAAAAGAAGCGGTGGAAAGAGGAGACTTTGCTGAGAGTAGTAAAGATCAGCTCGTTGTAAATTTAGCTCATGATTTAAGAACGCCGTTAACATCTGTTTTAGGCTATTTAGATTTAATTCTTAAAGATGAAAATTTAACAAAAGAACAAATTAAACATTTCTCTACAATTGCATATACGAAATCGCAAAGGCTCGAAAGTTTAATTGATGAGTTATTTGAAATTACACGTATGAATTATGGCATGCTAAAGCTGGATAAAAAGCCGATTGATATAAGTGAGCTGCTTATACAGCTAGATGAGGAATTGTATCCGTTATTAGAAAAACATCATTTAGAAGCTAGATTGAATGTTGATCCTCATTTGCCGATTAACGGTGATGGGAAATTGTTAGCTAGAGTATTTGAAAACTTGTTAACAAATGCTGTTCGTTACGGATATGATGGGCAATTTGTTGATTTGAATGGGTATATCGATAATGAAGAAGTTGTCGTACAAGTTATGAATTACGGAGATAGCATTCCAGAAGAGGACTTACCGTATCTTTTTGATATGTTTTATACAGGTGATAAATCGAGGTCAGAAAACCGTGGCGGGACAGGCCTTGGGCTATTTATTGCGAAAAATATTGTTGAACAGCATAACGGGACGATTTCTGCTGAAAGTAATGTAGTTAGAACAATGTTTGAAGTGCGATTGCCAAAAGACGAGAACGTTACAATTTAATAAAAATTTAAACTTTACCCCACTTTTTATTTTAATAGTTTTTTCTATTCTATACGTAAGTTATGTTAAGGAGGAACTAGAAATGAAAAAGTGGGTATTTATTTCTCTTTTTATCGCATGCACAATCTGTGTAGGCTTATATATATCACCGTTATTTCAAAAAGAAATTGATGTGAAAATCGGCGAGGAAAATAGCGCAATAAAGAATGCAAATATGGAAAAGATAGAGATTACAAAAGAAGAAATTTATAAAGGGAATCTATTATTAGTTAACAAAGATTATCCACTAAAAAAAGATAGCATTAGGTCTGATATTATAAATGTAAATCATAATAGTGAATTAGTGAGAGGCTACGTAATATTTGATAGAAATCTTCGTTTATCAAAGGATGTTGTAAAAAAGTTTTTGAACGTTGTCGATGCGGCTGGAAAAGATGGCGTACAACATTTCTTAATGAATAGCGGCTATCGAGATTTCCAAGAGCAAAGACAGCTATATGAAAAAATGGGATCTGATTATGCACTCCCAGCAGGATATAGTGAACATAATTTAGGGTTATCACTGGACGTTGGTTCAACGCAAAAGAAAATGGAAAAAGCGCCTGAAGGAAAATGGATTGAAGAGAACGTATGGAAGCACGGATTTGTTTTACGCTATCCGAAAAATAAAAGTAACATTACAGGCATTCACTATGAGCCATGGCACATCCGTTATGTCGGCCTACCTCATAGTGCAATTATGCAAAAAAAGAAAATTACATTAGAGGAATACTTAGACTTCTTAAAAGAGCAAAAAGAAATCACAACCGATGTGGAAGGTAAGCAATATACGGTTTCTTATTATAAAGTTTCCGGGAATAGGAAAGTGAATGTTCCGGTGAATAAGCAGTATGAAATTTCGGGAAACAATATGGATGGGGTTATTGTGACGGTTCAGGAATAGAAAAAGGGGTTGTTCCGCTTTGGAGCAACCTTTTCGTATATAAGAAAGGGATCGATATTTCTTGTGGAATCGTTGATATATTTTGAGTTACGATAGATATATTCGAAAAATCGTTGATATAATTTCCTGTACTATCAATTTTTTGAGGAGCATCTTTTTTATTTACCTTTAAACATTATAACGTTATATTTACTTCTCTCTTTTTTTGTGTTACGCTAAACGTGTGAAAGATATATAAAATGAAATTTTAATGTAAGCGTATTCTTATGGCTTCTTATAGAAAAGGGTGAAGTACAATGACAGAACGATTCGTACTACGTAATGTGAAACGTGTGAACGGGGAAGAGATTGACATTGTAATTGAAAATAATAAAATCGCACAGGTGACGAAAGCAGGTGCTGGCGAGGGTGGAAAGGTTCTTGATTACTCGGGTACTTACGTATCGAGTGGCTGGATTGATTTGCACGTTCATGCTTTTCCAGAGTTTGATCCGTATGGCGATGAGGTGGATGAAATTGGCGTTAAACAAGGGGTAACGACAATTGTTGATGCGGGTAGCTGCGGAGCTGATCGCATTGCAGATTTAGTAAAAAGTAGAGAGCAGGCGAAAACGAATTTATTTGCCTTTTTAAATATTTCTCGCATCGGTTTGAAACGAATTGATGAATTATCCAATATGGAATGGATCGATAAAGAGAAAGTAATAGAAGCAGTAGAAAAGTATAAAGATGTAATCGTTGGGTTAAAGGCGAGAATGAGTAAAAGCGTCGTTTGTGATAGTGGAATTGAACCGCTGCATGTAGCGCGCTCTTTATCACGTGAAACATCATTACCGATTATGGTACATATCGGTTCAGCGCCTCCTCGCATTGAGGAAGTTGTACCTCTTTTAGAAAAAGATGATGTTATTACACATTACTTAAACGGGAAAGAAAATAATTTGTTTGATGAAGAAGGTAAACCGCTACCTGTGTTACTAGAAGCAGTGAATCGCGGCGTTCATTTAGATGTTGGGCATGGTAATGCTAGTTTTTCTTTTAAAGTAGCAGAGGCAGCAAAGCGTCACGATATTGCCTTTAATACAATTAGTACAGATATTTACCGGAAGAATCGCGTGCACGGTCCAGTGTATAGTATGGCTCATGTTCTTTCGAAATTCCTTTACTTAGGTTATCCGCTAGAAGAAGTGATTGATGCGGTGACGAAACATGCGGCAGAATGGCTTAAGAAACCTGAGCTTGGCCGTATTCAAGAAGGGGATATTGCAAATTTAACTTTATTTACGGTGAAAGATGAGAAGATTACGTTAATAGATTCAGAAGGGGATCAGCGTATTGCTGAAAGAAGAATTGATACGAAAGGGGTTGTAGTCAATGGGTTATTCATTGAATGCTAAGTACGGATTAAAAAGAGTAATAAATGCGAGCGGTAGAATGAGTATTTTAGGTGTATCCGCTCCGACAGATACAGTTATGGATGCAATGAAACATGGGGGACAAAATTATGTGGAAATTGCTGATTTAGTAGATAAAGCAGGAGATCATATTGCGAGAATTCTAGATGCAGAGGCAGCGGTTGTTGTGAATTCAGCATCGAGCGGAATTGCGCTTTCTATCGCAGCAATTGTGACAGAAGGAAATCGCCGTAAAAGTGAAAGACTTCATCAAGAGGTCATCGCGAAAAACGAAGTGATTATGTTAAAAGGTCATAACGTTCAATACGGTGCTCCTGTTGAAACGATGATTTACTTAGGCGGAGGAAAACTTGTAGAAGTTGGCTACGCAAATGAAGGGAAAGCAGAGCATATTGAAGATGCAATTGGTGAAAATACAGCAGCAATTCTTTATGTAAAATCACATCATGCCGTGCAAAAAAATATGATTTCTGTTGAAGAAGCATGGGAAGTTGCGCAGCGAAATAATGTACCACTTATCGTCGATGCGGCAGCTGAAGAAGATATTCAAAAATATGTGAAGTATTCAGACCTTGCCATTTATAGCGGTTCAAAAGCAATTGAAGGGCCTACTTCTGGTATTGTTGGCGGGAAACGAAAATATATTGAGTGGCTGAAAGTGCAATTACATTGCATCGGAAGAAGTATGAAAGTTGGGAAAGAAACAACATTTGGCTTACTTCAAGCGCTTGATGAGTACGGAGTAAAAGAAGATAAGAGTGAGCAAGAAAAAGAGTTGTTACAAGTACTTATGCCGCTAAAAGAATTAAACGGTGTAAATGTAACGATCGTTCAAGATGAAGCGGGAAGAGCAATCTTTAGAGCCCGTATTCATATTAACGAAAAAGAGTTAAATAAATCGGCAAAAGACGTTGTGACAGCATTACGCGAAGGGGAAATCGCGATTTATACACGTGATTACGGAGTAAGACAAGGATTCTTTGATATTGATCCACGTCCACTTCAAGGTGATGACATACATGTGATTGAAGAAAAATTGAGAGAAATTGTAGGGGGAAACTAAAATGACAAACATTCAAAAACGTTTTTATAAAGGCCGCGTAGCATTAAATGTATTAGCGAACAATATCGAAAATGCGAAAGATATTTTTGAAGCAGCAGAAGGTTATGTAGTAGTAGGTGTATTATCAAAAGATTATCCAACAGTAGAAGAAGCTGTTACAGCGATGAAAACATACGGAAAAGAAATTGATGACGCTGTATCGATCGGACTGGGAGCAGGAGATAATCGCCAAGCAGCAGTTGTAGCTGAAATTGCGAAACATTATCCAGGTAGCCATATTAACCAAGTGTTCCCTTCAGTTGGAGCGACACGTGCAAATCTTGGCGGAAAAGATAGCTGGATTAATAGTTTAGTATCGCCAACAGGAAAAGTAGGGTACGTAAATATTTCTACTGGTCCAATTAGTGCAGCTGGAGAAGAAAAAGCAATCGTTCCAATTAAAACAGCGATCGCACTTGTACGTGATATGGGCGGAAATTCATTGAAATACTTCCCGATGAAAGGGCTAGCTCATGAAGAAGAATATCGCGCAGTTGCGAAAGCTTGTGCGGAAGAAGGATTCGCATTAGAGCCAACGGGCGGAATCGATAAAGAAAACTTTGAAACAATTGTACGTATTGCGCTTGAAGCAAATGTAGAGCAAGTGATCCCGCATGTGTACTCTTCTATTATTGATAAAGAAACTGGCAATACGAAAGTAGAAGATGTTCGTGAATTATTAGCAGTCGTGAAGAAGTTAGTTGATCAGTATGCGTAAGAAAATTGCAGCATTCGGTGAAGTAATGATGCGCCTGCAAGTACCAGGATATGAATTGTTATCGCAAGCTAATACATTAAAATACTCATTTTCTGGTACAGGTGTGAACGTTGCTGCAGCACTTTCTCATCTCGGGCATGAAGGGCTTCTTATTTCTACTTTACCGGAAAACTCGGTTGGAGATGCTGCATTATCTTACATTCAAAAATTAGGCGTGCAAACCTCGCTTGTTTCAAGAGGCGGTAAATATGTCGGCATGTACTTTTTAGAAAATGGATTTGGCGCACGTGCAAGCCGCGTTACATATTCGAATCGATTAGAAAGTAGCTTTAATACGGCATGTGAAGAAATGTATCAATTTGAAGAAATCGCGAAGGAAATTGATATCGTTCATTTTTGCGGGATTACACTTGCGATGAATGATACTGTGCGCCATCATATGAAATCTTTAGCGAAAGCAGTTAAACAAAACGGAGGCACTGTCGTTTTTGATTGCAATTATCGTCCATCACTTTGGGGAAAAGATGGGTACGAGCAGGCGAAACCGCATTATGAAGAAATGTTAGGGCTAGCTGATATTGTAATGATGAATGAAAAAGATGCAATGTTTGTTTTAGGAATGAAAACAGAAGAAACGGAGCGAGAGGCGCAGCTCATGGATCTTATTCCAAAGGTAGCTGAAATGTATAGTATCGCTACAATCGCTGGTACACATCGCTCTATTAATAGCGATAATACACACTCGCTTCGCGGATTTATATGTAAAGATGGTGCGTTCACTTTTGCAAAAACACTTACGTTTTCTGTATATGATAGAATAGGTGCTGGAGATGCTTATACGAGCGGGATTATTCATGGCGAGATAGAAGAGTTTGCACCAGAGAAAGCTGTTTCATTTGCGTCAGCAGCTGGAATGCTTGCACATACAATCGTCGGTGATACGCCAATGTCATCAGAGAAGGATATACTTCGGGCAATGACGGCATCAGTAGGTGATGTAGAAAGGTAGTGGGTGTAACGGTGAACGTAACGAGGAAAAAAGGACCATTATATTTACAAATAAAAAACATTATTCGTGATCGAATATTGCATGGTGTATATGCAATTCATACAAATATTCCTTCCGAACCGCAGTTAGAAGAAGAGTTCAAAGTGAGTAAAATTACAGTACGAAATGCGATTAAAGAACTCGCTCAAGAAGGGTATTTAGAAAAGAAAAGCGGTAAAGGAACGAAAGTCATCCGTAACACTTCTGCGACAAAACTGTCAAAGGGTAAGAAATTTACTGAAGTGTTAGTGGAAGAAGGATATAAAGTACAGAAAAAATTGCTAAAAGCAGAAATTGTTCAGAATGAAGAAGGAACAGTGCCATTTCGATTATTCGGTAAAGAGAGTTTTCGTATTGAACGTTTATATACGTTAAATGATGCACCGTACATTCATTATACGCACTATTTCTCAGCGAAAATGGCAAGTACAGATTTATCGGACTTTGACTTGCAATCGCTTTATGATTTAGTTGAAGACCGAGGCATTCATTTAGAAAACTTTAGAGATGAATTCGCTGTTGGACTTGCACCTAATTTCGTTGCAGAAGCGTTAGGTGAAAAAGAGGGGACAGCGCTATTAAAACGAATGCGCTATTCTTACGATGAAGTTGGCGAAGTAATTGAATATAGCGAGGGCTACTACAATACAGAAATGCAGCATTATGTAGTGAATTATGACGTATAAAAAGAGGGTATTCGCCCTCTTTTTTTATAAAGTAAGGGGAATGAGAGATGGATATATACTTATTAATCGTCACGTTACTTGCAATTGCGATTGTTATTTTAGGGGTATCATGGTGGAAGTGGCATGCATTTATTAGTTTAACAGTTGCGAGTTTATTTTTAGCTATTATGTCTGGATTGAATTTAACGAAAATAGTGACTGCCTATGAAACTGGTGTTGGTAGTGTACTAGGGCATTTAGTTGGTATTTTAGCTCTCGGTACAATTTTAGGAAAAATGATGTCCGATTCAGGGGCCGGCATGCAAGTGGCAGATTTCTTTATTCGATTTTTTGGCGTAAAAAAATTACCTTGGGCTATGTTATTTGCAGGGTTTGTTATAGGGATTCCCGTCTTTTTTGAAGTAGGGATTGTCATTTTATTACCACTTGTTATTTCAATTCGAAAAACAACGAAGCAAAACATATTATTAATTGCTTTACCTGTTATTGCTGGGTTATCTATTGTTCACGGGCTCGTGCCACCACATCCAGGGGCGATGACAGCAATCGGTATTTATAACGCGAACTTAGGAAAGGTACTTTTATATTCATTACTTATCGCGTTACCAACAGCCATTATCGCAGGACCGATATTTGCAAAGTGGGTACATAAAAGGGTTATACCTGAAAATGAACCAGAGCTTATTCGAGTTACGACTGTCTCAACTGATTTACCGAGTCGTAAAGTTTCATTCTTTATTATTTTATTACCAGTTGTATTGATGATTTTATCGGTCGTTGCACCATATATTTCATTACCGGAAAAGATGACTGAATTTTTTGTATTTATTGGAAGTCCAGTAATCGCTTTACTTATTTCATGTTTCGCAGCATTTTATTTACTTGGAATAAGACAAGGAATTAATAAAAAGATGATTAAAAAATTAACGGATGAAAGCTTATTACCTGTCGGTTCCATTATTTTAATTATCGGTGCAGGCGGTGGATTTAAACAAATATTAATTGAAAGCGGCGTTGGAACGGCGATCGCGCAAATGGCAGAACATATATCGTTATCACCAATCGTATTAGCTTTCATGGTAGCTGGATTAATTCGAATTGCAACAGGTTCAGCGACAGTAGCATTAACGACAGCAGCAGGGATTGTTTCACCAGTTATTCAGCACATGTCTGGTGTGAATTTAGAGTTGCTTGTTATTGCAACCGGAGCAGGTTCATTAATGTTTTCTCACGTAAATGATGCAGGGTTCTGGCTTGTAAAAGAGTATTTAGGTTTGACGGTGAAGGAAACGTTTAAAACGTGGACGGTACTCGAGACATTGTTATCATTTATTGCATTTGGTTTTGCGCTTTTATTGAATATGTTTATTTAGAAGAGCCGATTTAAACAAATAGAGCACACAGAGAAAATGTAATTTCTCTGCGTGCTTTATTCGTTTTTTTGTGCTTTCTATCGCTCTATTACTTAATGGAACGGACATACTGATCTTCTCCATCGTCTTTGACAAAGACTCCTAGCTCATTCAAATCTTTGCGTAAATGCTTCTTTTTTTTCGAGTTTCCTTCTCGAAGGGCATTTCGTCTTTTATATAAAATTGTATTTACACTTTTACTAAATCGCCCATCCTCTAATTTCCATAGACTATAGTCCTGTTTATAAGGATCTTGTTCCACCCATGGAAAACCGTGCAGCAAGAAAATATCTTTAATTTTACGTGGATTTATATCAGATGTTTCACGTAGCCATTCTCGGTCTTCTTGATCAATGACCACCACTTGACGATTCTCTACAAAAACGACTTTTACATTCGCCTTTGTAATTTGTTTTTCTTGCTCATCTTTACTCATATGAATACCTTCTGAATTGATTTTCATCTTTAAAGCTTCACTATAAATAATTAAAGAAAATAAAATCCCTGCAATAGCGCCAATTGACATGAGGATAATTGGAAGCCAGAAAGGGTTAATAGAATGTAAAAGTTCTATAATTTTTGAATCAGAAAAGAGAGGAATCTTTTTTATAATCTCTATTAATTTAGGTGAAAAATATCCAATAACGCCTAAAAGGATTGGACTTACTATAGCAAGTAATTTTTCTAAAAAACCTAATCCAATAACAGATACCTTTTTCATTTGTAGTTCATCCTTTCTAAATATATATTTTTTCAAAATCAGGGCATTTAAATAGTGAGTTTCTTCACCATTTTTATGAGCTCATCTGAGTAATTTTCTATAGATATAGATGAATTCGCCTTTAGCATCCTTTCTTCGATTGCTCCTAAAATAAATGAAGCCAATGTGTCAATTTGGAAAGAGTTAGAAAAGACTCCATTTTGTTGACCAGTCTTCAAAATATCTAATAACATCGTTCTAATAACATCATCTTCTTCGTCGTCTTCGATTCTGTAATAAGGAATATTCTCTTCATTTCTTGCATTAAAGACAATCTCAATTAAGGCAATATTATTGTTGTAATGAGTTTCTTGATAAGCCAAATGTGCTTCAATAAAAGCCTCTAGTTTGTTTATTTCAGATTGGGCTAATAGTACTCGATTGCTAATAAATTCATGTTGTTTATCAACTAAAAATTGTAATGTCCGATTCATAAGATAAAGCTTATCGTTAAAATGATAAGAAATAAGTCCAGTGCTAATCTTAGCTTTTTTTGCTACCTTCGTTAAGCTTAAGTTGTTATATCCAACTTCTTCTAATGTATCAATACATGCAAGAATAATTTGTTCACGTCTAGCCTCTGCAATAAAAGAATCAGTCACGCTATTCAACTCCTGATTTGTATAATTTGAATGTATAATCAAAAAATTGATTGGTCGTTCAATTAAATTTTAGTAAGAAATTAGAAGTATGTCAAATGCTTTATGCTTACATCTTGATAAGGGTAATTCGCCTATTGATCAAGCCCAATTCCTAAAACAAGCCCGTTTTTAAGCAAGCCAAGCTTCCTATTCGCCCTGAAAACATAATATAAATGGAATCCCCTCATTTAGAGCAAGGTGAACTTGTTATGAATGATACTAAAGGAGGAATAGAGTAATGAGCGAAAAGTGTGAACACAGACATGATGATTGTAACCGCAGACATGGGTGCGGAGGCGGTTTTGCGCTTCTAATCGTATTGTTTATTTTATTAATTATCATCGGTGCTAGCTGCTTCGGCGGTGGCGGTTGTGGTTATGGCGGTTACGGCGGCTACGGATATGGTGGCTACGGCGGATATTGCTGCTAATTAAAAACTATTGAAAATGGCCTTGTGCAATACGCACAAGGCCATTTTATTCATATTTTTATGTGTTGTGATAATTTATTAATGTACAGAGATCGGATTAAGAAGAAGAAAATAATCTCGATAATCCCAAAGAAAGTGAGTACAATTAATAGCTCTTTTAGTAAAGAAAAAGCGAGCATGCTTTGTAAAAACTTAACCGCAAATAACGTGTGAACACCAGCGACGATGTAAGGGACGAAAAATAAAATTCCTAATTGAATCGTTGCAGAACGGAACATTTCCGATTCTGTTAAGCCGAGTTTTGTAATCGTAATATACTTTTGTCTTTCAGTTGTTAAGTCATTATACATACGGAAGTATAAAACACTAGCTGCTCCGATAAAGAAAATAAAGCCGAGAAATGTCCAAATAAAGAAAGTGGCAATTGAATTCCCTTTACTGTAGTTTAGATTATCAGCAGCTGTATAAATGGAAAAAGGGACCCTGATAGGTTCTACTTTATGTTTTTCTTGAAAATTGTGCGCATCATCACTAATGGTACGCGACATTTTTTTCGTCGGAATAATCGTGTTTTCCCAGTTCTCTACAGAATAATTATAAATCGTGATTGTTTCAATATGAGGAACCATATTTTCAATTGCATGATCTTCCATAATAATGAGATGAGGTAATGCAAAGGATGGTTCTATTCCTTTATTAATAAAACCTTTAATATGAAATTCCTTTTTATTAGAGCCAAGTATAATCGTATTTTGCTTTGCAAATGGATTTGATACAAGATTTAAAAGTTCTGGAGAGTAACGAGAAATAATATAAACTTGTGTAGAATCAAGAGTTATTTTCGGCCTCTTTAATTGTTTAGCGAGTGCGTTATAGTCACTCATTTTCATAAGAGCAACGTCTTCTTTTAAAGCTGTGTCTTTTAACACCGTAAATTTATGTTTATTGTATTGAAAATTGGCATTTGTAAGTTCCGTTTCAATTGTAGCAATGTGCTTTTGCTCTAATGCATTTTCTCCTTCAGATATGTATGTGAAGGGGAAAGGATATCGTTCTACTATCGCTGCTTTTGTATTGTTATTAGAGGCAAATAACCCGATGATAATTGTGAATGCCAGTGCTGACAACATAGAAACGATAAAGAGCACATTAATATTACTACGTGTACGGCTAGCTAAATCTGAAATCCATAACATGTTTATTTGTTTCATATAAAACTTTCTCCGCTTTTTTAAGATAAAGATAAAGAGGAGAAACGTCTGTGAAAAGAATAAATATGTTCCGACTATTACGAGCGGTAAAATAGATAACATGATAAGGTATACAGATCCATTTTGTACGTTTTTTTCTGTTACGTAGCCTTGCGGATAACCAGCGATATAATAGCACAGGCCTAAACAAATTAAGGCAAACAATGAAATGAGTATAGATGGCCTTTTTTCATCTTTTTTATTTTTATTATTTTTAATTAATCGTGTTGTTTTCCGAGTACGAATGAACATCGGTGTAAATGTAGAAACGATGAAAAATAAAATAATAAAAGTTACTGTTGTTACGATAATAGCTTCTGTTGGCCAATATAAATAGAGACCTTTTGCATTTGTTAATTTAGAAGTAACGAGTAAGAAAAAGTTAGAGAACACAAGACCGCCTTGAATACCAGCAAAGATAGCTAGCATTCCAATAATCATATTTTCAGTAAACAAAAGACGTTTTAATTGTTTTTGAGATATACCGAGAACAGTTAAAACGCCAAATTGTTGTTTCCGTACATTTAAAAACGTCCCAATAGAATATAAGAGAAAGAAGAACGAGAACAAAACGATAACAAACTGTGCCATGCCAGCCAAGTTCATGAGCGGATCTTGTTCCTGTAATTTATTTATAATTTGTAAGCGTGGATGATACGCGTATACAGTAAATGAAAAGAAAACCATGATAGAGAACGCACTACTTACAAAATAAGCGAAATATGCTTTCGAATTACGCGAGACATTTTTAAATGCGAATTGCCAAAATGTCATCCACGTCTTCCTCCTAATAATGCTAGAA
Source organism: Bacillus sp. FF-1 (assembly GCF_028548245.1). NCBI lineage: Bacteria > Bacillati > Bacillota > Bacilli > Caryophanales > Bacillaceae > Bacillus > Bacillus sp. FF-1. The sequence goes on along the minus strand of NZ_JAQQGG010000003.1, from coordinate 864,225 downwards.
CATCTAATATTTCTTGATAAAATTTCTCTCGGTATAGCCCGCGGTGTAGTTCATTGTAAAGTTCGCCATCTTTAATGAAAATGACGCGGTTGCAATAACTTGCTGCAAACGGATCGTGCGTAACCATTAAAATCGTTGCATCTTCTTCTTTGTTTAATTTCGTAAATAGCTCCATTACGTCAATTGCCGCTTTTGAATCTAAGTTTCCTGTCGGTTCATCGGCAAGTAGAAGAGAAGGATGATGAATAACAGCACGTGCTACTGCGGTACGCTGTGCTTGTCCTCCTGACACTTCAAAGATACGCTTGTCTAAAATATGATCAATTCCAAGCTTTTTTGAAATGTTATCAAGCTTTTCATCCATTTCTTTTAAAGGAACATTATCTAATGTTAAAGGTAGTACGATATTTTCACCGATTGTTAATGTATCTAGTAAGTTAAAGTTTTGGAAAACAAATCCTAACTCTTGGCGGCGGAAAATAGCTAACTTCTCTCTACGAAATGTGTGCGGTTTTTTTCCGTTAATCACGACATCGCCAGCAGTCGGAGAATCAATGGTAGAGATAACGTTTAAAAATGTAGATTTACCGCTACCAGATGGTCCCATGATCGCAACGAATTCACCTTTATCTACATGTAAATTTATGTTTTTTAAAGCAGTATGAGGAACTTTCCCCTCATACACTTTTGAGACGTTTTTTATGTGTAATACTTCTTCCATAATAATCACCTTTCTAATTTTAAAACTTAATGTGTTGTGATAATTTTTGCATATAGAAGGAACGAATTAAAAGGAAAAATAAAATTTCAACTGTTCCAAAAATCATTAGTACGACTGTAATCTCAGCGAAGAACGAGAGATGTAAAACTTCTTGCAGCATCTTTGTCGCAAACATCGTATGAATTGATGCCATAATGTACGGGACAAAGAATAGAATCGCAAGTTGAATTGTAGCAGATCGTTTCATTTCGGCTTCTGTTAAACCAATTTTTGTAATCGTTACATACTTTTCTTGCTCATTTGTTAAATCTGTATACATTCGGAAGTAAAGAACACTGCCAGCACCGATAAAGAAAATAACTCCTAGGAAAGTACCAATTAAGAAGAACGAAGCGACATTTAGTTTTGCTTTATATAGAGAATCACTCGCCTCACTTGCGTGGAAAGGAGGATGCTCTGCTTTGATCGCTTCACTTTCATTATAAATTTTTGTTGTAAATGCTGAACCGATGTTATGTGCTTTTTCCCAATCGTTAACTTTAAAGTTATATACACTCATCTGTTTTGAGACGGTTGATAATGCCTCTACATTTTCATCAGATAGTATGAGCAATTGGTATATTAAGCGATTTGGGAATGGATTATAACTTTTATATTCTTTCACTTGTAGTTGTAAATTGTTTTGAGTAAGTGTAAGAGTATTTTTTTTGTCTTTATTATGAAGCGTTCCAATAACTTGATCATCTAAGTCTGTCATAAGAATATAAGATTCATTCTTATTTACCGTGAGCGTTTCCCAATTTAAAGCCTTAGCAAGTACATTATAATCACTTTGTTTAATGGCATAATAGAGCTGCGTGTTATCTTCAGCTGAAGATACTTCATATATATCCGTTTTAAATTTTGTATAAGTAAAGTGCTCTTCATTAAATTTTTGTTCTAACCAGTTTAAATGTTCATCCGCTAACGTATTTTCAGTATGTGATAAATAAGTAAACGGGAAAGGGTTTTTCCTAATTTCATCAAACTTTGTAAACTTCCCGATTCCATATAAGAATGTAATCATTGTAAAAGCGAGAGTCGATAGCATCGCTACAATAAAGAGCATGTTAATGTTTGTCCGAATACGCGCTGCTAAATCAGAAATCCAAAGCATGTTGATACGTTTCATATAAAATTTTCTTCGCGTCTTTAATATACGAATGAGCAAGAAGCTAATCTGTGAAAAGAAAAAATATGTACCAGCTGAAATAAGCGATGGAATGACAAATATACTAGAGACGGCATATAAAAGCCCAATGATGTCACCTAACGACATAAAATAGAGCGGATTGGCTGCTAGCACGTATCCAGATATTAAACATATCGCACCAAATAGAGAGATGAGCACAGATGCTTTTCTTTCTTTTTGTTTTGTTCCTTCTTTTAAAAGACGTACAGCCTTTCTCGTCCGAATTAGCATCGGCGTAAACGATGAGACGAGAATGAAGAGTCCTAGAAAAATGATCATAGTTAAAATAATGGCAGCTGTTGGCCAATATAAATATAAACCAGGAACATGTGTAATCTTGGCGGTAACTAATAAAAAGAACTGCGAGAAAACAAGTCCAAGTTGAATGCCGAAAAAGATGGAAAGAACACCAATTAGCATGTTTTCTAGAAATACGAGTCTCTTTAATTGTTTTTGGGATATGCCAAGTACTGTTAAAATCCCAAATTGCTTTTTTCGTACTTTTAAGAAAGTACCGATTGAATATAGTAAAAAGAAAAATGAAAAGAATACGATGACAATTTCTGAAATTGTCATTAATATGTTCAGAGCAACATTTACATCTGTCATATGCAATTTAGGATGAAATAAGTAAACTGCAAACGAGAAAAAAATTGCAATAGAAAACGCGCTGCTTACAAAATAGGCGAAATAAGCTCTGGCGTTCCGTGTGACGTTTTTAAATGCAAACTGCCAAAATGTCATTCACCTAAACCTCCTAATATAATGGGCATGAAAAAGGAGGGAAGAGATCCCACCTTTTTCATGTAATAACCTTTTTAATGTGTATTAGTATATTGTGATAACTTCTGCATATAAAGTGAGCGAATGAATAAGAAAAATACAATTTCAACGAATCCAAAAATAATAAGAACGGCTGAAACTTCTTTGAACAAAGATAAGCCAATTACATCTTGTAGCATTTTCGTTGCGAACATTGTATGAATGGATGCCATAATGTACGGAACGAAAAATAAAATACTAAGTTGTATGGTTGCAGATCGTTTCATCTCTGCACCTGTTACACCAATTTTAGAAATCGTTATGTATTTCTCTTGTTCGTTCGTCAAATCTGTATACATTCTAAAGTAAAGAACGCTACCGGCTCCAATGAAGAAAATAACTCCTAAAAATGTTCCAATTAGGAAGTATGCGGCACTACCAGATGTTATTCTGTATAACGATCCTGCTGATTCAAATAGTCGAATAAGAGTCCCTTCATATTGGGAGTTGTTGCGATCTTTTTGCACTTTTTCTATAAAAGTATCAGCAATTTCATATGTCTGTTCCCAATTTTGAATTTTATAATTATATGCCGATATATGCTTTACCGAGTTAGGTAAGTTGTTCACAACAATATCAGGCAAAACGATCGTTTGATATGAAAAGTCAGATGGAATTGCATGGATCTGTTCATAGCCTTTTACTTTTAATTTCGTATTTGTACTAGAGAGTGTAATGTAATCTCTTTTATAGCTTTGCTCAAATTCATTGAATATAGTGATATAAGACGTCCCCGTTAAAACATATGCCTCGTTATCATTTATAAATAGTTGTTTCATTCGTAAAGAATTCGCAAGTTTGTTATAGTCGCTTTGCTTAATTGCGTATACGTCATTATAAATAGCTATACCTTTATCTTCTTCTAGCGGTGTTTCATACATATCAGCTGTTATTTTCTCATAAGGAAAATGCTCTTTTTTTAATTGTTGCTCAAGCCAATTTAAATGCTCTGTAACAAAAGGATTCGCATCATAAGAAAAATAAGAAATTGGGAAAGGCGAAGTTCGATTAACGTCTAGCTTAATAAATTTTCCGAACCCATATAGGAACGTAATCATTGTGAAAGCGATAGTAGATAGCATTGCTACAATAAAAAGCATATTAATATTCGTTCGAATACGGTTTGCTAAATCAGAAATCCAAAGCATATTAATACGTTTCATATAAAATTTTCTTCTTTTCTTTAAAATATGAATAAGTAAGAAACTAATTTGTGAAAAGAAGAAATATGTTCCGATTGTAACGAGCGTTGGAATGACGAAAATACTTGAAACCATATATATAACACCTATTTGTGGGCTTACTGATACGAAATATTTAGGATTTCCAGCTAACGCATAGCCACCAAATAAACAAATCACACCAAATAAAGAAATAAGTATGGACGGTTTTCTTTCTTTTCGTTTTTTACTATTTATTTTTAAAAGGTGTACCGCTTTTTTTGTACGAATGAGCATCGGTGTCAACGTAGATACAACGATAAAAAGACTAAGGAAGACGATTGTCGTTAAAATAAAAGCGTTAATAGGTAAGTATAAATATATGCCTGGTACGTGCGTAATTTTTGCTGTCACTAATAAGAAAAATTGCGAGAAGACAAGTCCAAACTGCATGCCGAAAAAGATAGATAAAATACCGATTAACATATTTTCCATGAAGACGAGACGGTGTAATTGTTTTCTCGATATTCCTAAAACGGTCAAAACGCCGAATTGTTTTTTTCTAACTTTTAAAAAAGTGCCAATGGAATATAGTAAAAAGAAGAAAGAAAAAAATACAATTACTACTTCTGAAAATATCATTAATCCTGAAATTTCAGAGACCGTGCCAAAGTTTTGTAATTTCGGATGGAATAAGTAAACAGCAAATGAAAAGAAAACGGCAATCGAAAAAGAACTACTTACAAAGTAAGCAAAATAAGCTCTCGAGTTACGCGTGACGTTTTTAAATGCAAATTGCCAAAATGTCATAAATTATACCTCCGATTAGAAGATATAGAAGTAGTTTTATTGCAAAAAATGTATGAGAGTGAGTTCTCATACATTTTGCTTGCATATGTCACGATCATGCTTCGGTCACCTTCTCCGTATGTTCTGATTGATTATTTGCAGCGTTGTGGAAGATGATTTTAATCGTCGTTCCTTTCCCAACTTCAGAATCTAGTTTGACAGAGTGACCTAAATAATCACAAATTTTACTTACGATATAAAGTCCCATACCAGTAGATTCTCCGAATGTACGACCATTTTTCCCAGTGTAAAACGGTTCGAATACTCGTCGAATATCTTCTTGTGGAATACCAACACCTTCATCACGAACTTCTAAAATAATATCTTTTCCGTTTCGATAAGCGGATAAGAATACTTTCTTTCCGCGCTCACCAGAGTAACGAACGGCATTTGTCATTAACTGATAGATGATAAATTTTAGCCATTTCGCATCAGAAGCAACCTGTAAATCAGAATGAACTTCTAAAACAGGGAAGACTCCGTTTCGGATAAATAGTTCTTTTAATCCATTAATATTTTTCGTTACCGTATCTTTTAATGAAATCGTCTCAACATGGAAGTCTTCATGGAAGTTATTTAACCTTGCCATGTATAAAGCCATATCAAGCCCTTGGTTTAGACGTTCTAATTCTTTTTTGAATTTCGGAATTAAATGTTCATCTTCCATTTCGAGTACCATAAGTTGCATAACAGAAACGGGCGTTTTCATTTGATGCACCCAGTGGTTAATGAATAATTGATGTTCTTGTTGTTTTACTTCGTACGATTGTAGTTCTTTTTGGAATAGACGATACTGCGTGCGCACGAGTTCATTTACACCGTGAGGCATCGGAGCAGTTGCTCTTTCAATAAATGCATCTTCCATTTTTTCTGGTTGTTCACTTAATCTATGGTACATTCTACGATTACGAACGTAACGGTAAGCGAGGAAACAAATAAATAAGTATAAGCTTAAAACGACGAAGTAAAATTTATTATTTTGAAATCCATCTACTGCATCATAAAGAACGAAGATGATACCGAAGTTTAATACGTACAGTAGAAAAAATGCAAAATGATCACGTAGAAATAGCTTCATGCTTATTCACTCCAAGTTGCGTTAAAACGATACCCAAGTCCGCGCACTGTTTCAATAGCATTTTCAATACCAAGCTCATTGAACTTTTTACGAAGACGCGTAATGTTTACGTTTAATGTGTTTTCTTCAACGAAGCTCTCGTCATCCCAAAGAGCGGCTAGTAAATCTTCACGGCTCGCTGTACGAGGGAATTTAGATAATAACATTTCTGCTAAAATAGCTTCTTTCTTCGTTAAAAGAACTTGTTCAGATCCGAAGTGAATTTCAGGACGTTCTGGGAATAGTTTTAAGCCTTCTACTTCAACGATACGTTCAGAAATGTTTGGTGCATAATCACCGTAAATACGGCGTAATTGACCTTTAATTTTTGCCATTACAACGTCATAGTGGAACGGTTTTGTAATATAATCATCCGCACCGCTTTCAATCGCCATAATTTGTTCCATCTCACCAGCACGAGCTGAAATGAAAATAATAGGACAAGTAGATTCATGACGAATTTGGCGGCACCAGTAAAATCCATCGAATTTTGGTAAGTTTACATCAAGTAAAACAAGATGTGGCTTTACAGCGTTAAAAGACTCCATAATATCATCGAAGTTCTCTGCAACAACAGCTTCATAGCCATATTTTTGAATGTGAGATTGTAGTAATGATGAAATATTTGGATCGTCTTCAACGATTAAAATTTTATACATATGTATATTCCTCCTAAAAAAACAATTGTAGCTATAGTGTATCATGTGTTTCAAGTCTTTTCATTATGTTGAAAGATAAGCTAGTAAACAGTATAGGTCAAAAGCAGAGAAAGTAAAAAGGGCCTCGTATATAATTGACAATTAACTGAAATCATTTTAACATTTAGATAAATATCTAAATGTCTAATTAGTGAAAGGAAGAAAGACATTGAATCAAGCATTCAAAGCATTAGCAGATCCAACAAGGCGAAAAATTTTAGATTTATTAAAAGAAGGTGATCTAACCGCTGGTGAGATCGCTGAACATTTCAATATGACAAAACCAAGTATTTCACACCACTTAAACGCACTTAAAAATGCTGAACTTATTCAAGATGAGAAGAAAGGTCAATTCGTTATGTACTCTTTAAACACAACTGTCTTTCAAGATTTGTTAACTTGGGTGTTTACGTTTACGAATAAGGGGGAAGAGGGGAAATGAGGAAGCATATATTTCCGTTATTGTTAATTGCCTTAACGATTATTGCATGGTGCGTCGCGTGGCCTTATTTACCAGGAGAGGTTCCGAGCCATATAAATGTCTCGGGTGAAGTAGATGGACATATGTCGAAGATGGGCATGATGATTTTGGATGTTGCAGTTATGTTATTTATATATATTTTAGCAATTGTTTTACCTAAATTAGATACGAGATATGCGAATTACGGCAAGTTTTCGAAAGCATATATGATGATGAATGGAGCTATTTTATTATTCTTATTTGCTAATAACATCATGGCACTCGCAAATGCTTTAGGATACAACATTCCTATTGCAATTGTTGTGAACATAATGCTCGGTATACTCTTTATTGTACTCGGCAATTATATGCAGCAATGTAAACCAAATTTCTTCATAGGTATTAAAACGCCGTGGACGTTAAGTAATGAGGAAGTATGGAGAAAAACACATAGGTTAGGGGCAAAGATTATGATGATTGGCGGTATTGTAATCATATTTTCCGCGTTTCTTCCGGGAATGTGGAAAGTGATTAGTTTGTTAAGTGTTGTTGCTGTATTGGTTGTTGGTACGATGGTGTATTCCTATGTCGCTTATAAAAAAGAACTAAAAATGTAAAACAAAGCTGCTTTTCCTTTTCAGGAAGAGCAGCTTTATTCTTTACTTCTTCAAAACAGGTATCCAAATTTCACTTTTAAAGTTTGGAGAGGATGTATCTTTCTGTTCATTCCATAATATTTCCGGTCCTTCCGCTAGTTCATAGTTTGAGGAAGGAAACCATTCGGAATAAATGCGTCCCCATACATTTTGTAATGTTTCAGGAAATGGACCGACAGCTTCAAATACAGCCCACGTTGAAGCTTCAACTTCAAGCTGTTTAAACTGCTCTGGACAATCCTTTGTTGTGGCTACGCCAATATAGTGATCAAGTTCTCCTTTTTCCTCCATTCTTCCTTCAGAAAAGTTAGTAGAAGCACTAATAATTCCAGTAGGTTCCATATTTGAAAGTGACTTTAAAGTTTGAATAACATCTGGATTTAAACTTTTCCACATAGAAGCAATTTCTTCATTTACACCGTTAAATACAATCGGTACGCGTTTTGTAATACCTATAATTTGAAATGGCTCTTTTTCTTCAATTCGATAATTCATTTCATTTCCTCCTTGAATGGATAATTGGAAGGTCATTGGTGAATAGGCTTTTAAGGAATGACTACTATTTCGGGCCTCTGAAGGTGTTATGCCGTGCAAGTTCTGAAAGGCACGCGCAAAAGAATCTGGTGAGTTGTACCCATATTTGATAGCTACATCAATGACTTTTGCATCGCTATTTTTTAGTTCAAAAGCAGCGAGAGTCAGACGTCTACAACGAATATATTCTGATAGTGATATGCCAGCTAGAAAAGAAAACATTCTTTTGAAATGATATTCCGAGCAGTAAGCTAGCTTCGCAACTTCTTTAAAATTAATTTCATTTGTTAGGTTGTTTTCAATATAGTGCATTGCAGCATTCATATTTTTAAGTGAATCCATATGATGACCTCCTCTGTACATAGAATAGCAGGAACGAAATAGCTCCATCCGACATTTCGTGCACAACTTTGTAGGGTACATTTTGTACCTTACAAAATTGTAATGTTCCTGTAAGGAGAATGAATGGATGGCATGATATCCCAATGTTATAGTAACAAAGTACTTTGATTCATTAGGTTAAATTTTGATTTCTTTGCTTACTGGTCTTACATAACTGTCATGTTTGTGTAAGAAACATCGATAGTGGAAAAAGTAGAGAATGTATATAGTGAAAATAGAGAATAGATGAAATGAGGGATGTCGAGATGAAAACAGTGTTAGAAGCAAAAAATATTGAAAAAGTATATGACACGGGTGGTAATAAATTTGCAGCGTTAAAAGGTATTAACTTACAAGTAAAAGAAGGTGAGTTCGTTGGAATTATGGGACCTTCTGGTTCTGGTAAGACGACTTTACTAAACGTTCTTTCTACAATTGATAATGCGACGAACGGTGAAATTTTAATTGATGGAAAAGATATTGTGAAAATGAATGATGATAAGTTAGCGTTATTCCGCCGCGATCATTTAGGTTTCATTTTCCAAGATTATAACTTATTAGATACGTTAACTGTAAAAGAGAACATTGCGTTACCTCTTGCGTTATCAAAGGTGAAAGCGAGTGAGATTGATCGCCGCGTTCTTGAAATCTCAAAGAAATTCGGTATTGATCATATTTTAAGTCAGTTCCCATATCAAGTATCTGGTGGACAGAAGCAAAGATGTGCGGCATCACGTGCAATCGTTACAAATCCAAGTATGATTTTCGGGGACGAGCCAACGGGAGCACTTGATTCGAAATCAGCGACAGATTTACTTGAAAGTATGAAGTCGCTAAATGAATATGATAATTCTACAATTTTAATGGTAACGCACGATGCGTTTGCGGCAAGTTACTGTAAACGAGTTATTTTCATTAAAGATGGTGAGTTATATAAAGAATTGCACCGCGGCGAGTTAACGCGTAAACAGTTCTTCCAACAAGTCGTTGATGTAATGTCTTCTATTTCCGGAGGTATGGCTGATGACCTTATCTAGCATTGCCCTCCGCAACATACAGCGGAACTTTAAAGACTACTTTGTATATTTTGCATCTATGATTTTTAGTATCGTTATTTACTTTACATTTAAAGCACTGCAATATAATTCACAAATGGAAAAAGCAGCGGAAGCTTCTAAAAAAATTAGCGGGGCATTCCAAGTTTCCAGTGTGATGCTTATCATTTTCGTAGCGGTGTTTATTATATATTCGAACGGTTTCTTTACAAGAAAACGTAAAAAAGAAGTTGGACTCTATTCCTTATTAGGTATTCGTAAAAGACAAATTGGTAAAATGCTCTTTTATGAAAATATGTTAATGGGGTTAATGTCTTTAATTATCGGGATTGCGATTGGTAGTGTCCTTTCAAAATTATTCCTTGAGTTATTAGTAAATATGATGGGATTAAATTTAAATGTTCATTTTGAAGTACCGATGGCTGCCATTATTGATACAGCAATTATTTTCTTTGTGATTATTTTATATACATCACTTCAAGGATATCGTTTAATTTATCGATTCAAGCTAATTGAACTTTTCCGTGCAGAACGTGAAGGAGAAGCAATGCCAAAAGGATCTGTTATTATGGCATTCATTTCAGTTTTCTTAATCGGTTCAGGTTATTTCTTAGCGCTAATGTACATGAAAGCAGTTATGTATGCAGACTTTATGGTCGTTGCATTATACATTTTATTAGCGACAGTAGCAGGAACTTATTTATTGTTCATGTTCTTCACAGTATTTATATTGAAACGTGCGAGAAATAATAAATCAGCGTTTTATAACGGTATGAATATGGTAACGACATCACAGTTACTCTATCGCATTAAAGGAAATGCGAAATCACTGGCGACAATCGCTATTTTAAGTGCAGTAACATTAACGGCGGTTGGTACGTCAGTTACGATGTATTACAACACATTTACGCAATCAAAAGTTGCTGCGCCGTATAGTTATTCCTATGAGAAAAAAGATGCAGCATTAGATAAAAAAGTAAATGAAATACTTGCTGGAGAAAAGAATAATCATCCAGTCACATATGAATCAGAAGTTGAAATGATTCCTGTGAAAGGAACATTTAAAGGTGAAAGAGCGGATCAAGTTCTGAACACACACTATAATGTGACGAAGCAGTACCAGCTTATTTCTCAATCAAACTTTAATACAATCGCGAAACATTTAGATATAGAACCTGTAAATTTAAGTGCGAATGAAGCTTTTGTATATGATAGCTTATATATTGAAACACTTGATTTTGGTCCTCTTTACACAGGAAATACAGCTGTATTCCCTGTTGGAAATGAATCGAAAGAGTTAAAGATTAAAGGTGTAAATAGTAGAAGTGTTACAAACTTAAATGAATTATTTGTAATCGTTCCAGATCAAACATATGAGCAGGCGAAACAAGTAAACGAAACGCGCACTGTAAAAAATATTGATGTAAAAGGTGAGCGAAATAGTAAAGAGTTAACAGCGAAATTAGCAAGCGTTATGCCAGCTGGTGAATCAGAAGTTTTAAAACCATTTAACGATTTCTATACAGGATTCCAAATGGGGCTTGAAACGACAGGCTTAATGATGTTTATTGGGTTATTCTTAGGATTAGTCTTCCTATTAGCGACAGGCTCAATCATTTACTTTAAACAATTAACAGAAGCAAGTGCTGACCGTGATCGTTACATTGTCCTTCATAAAGTTGGTGTAACGAAGCAAGAAATGAAGAAAGCTATCGCAAAACAAGTAAGCTTTATCTTCGCTATTCCGTTAGTAATCGGAATTTTGCACAGCTTGTTTGCACTAAAAGGTTTAGGGAACATATTACCGTATGAAATCATGATCCCACTCCTAATTAGTATTGGAGTATACGGCGCTATTTATATCGGATATTACTTCTTAACAGTTCGTTCTTATTATAAGATTGTGAGTGCGAAATAATAAGTGAAGCTGTGAGGAAGGAAAAAGCCATTTACCTAATTTTTATAGGTGAGTGGCTTTTTTGTATAGAAATAATTAACGTGCATCAATTATGTCGATGAAACTAAAGGTATGTTTACGGCCAAAGGTATCTATACATATTAAAGAACGTTTCAAAGGGTTTAATTCAATTACAGTCATATACATTGTAGGGAAATAATTATCTTTATAATAAGTGACCAATATTTGTTTTTCTGAAATGAATGAGCGTAATAAAGTGTCTTCAATTCTTTCTCTATCATCGTATGATGATACTTTTCCCGATTCTTTCATGTGAGCAGATTGTTTAGACATACTAGTCAATTGAACCGATTTTGATATATTTGTACTACTCATGCTTTCTATTCTCCTAACAATATATTTTCTATATAGGAAGGTTAATCACTATGGAAGTAACTACTGCTGATCATTCCGAAGTACCTTGTGTTAGTTTTATTATGTCTGATTGGGAACCGAATTTGCTTAGTACTAAAAAATTATCAAATTCATTCACTTATTTATAGTAATTTATTTGTCATTTTTGTACTTTTTTGAAGAGGATTAAAACTTTATTTTGGATGAAGGAGAGGAAATCAAATGGAGGAAGGTGAGCAAGTATGACAACTATCTCACCCTCTATTAAGAAAGCGTTTTTATATAACGGTATGATTTTCACGATATTGTCTAGGAGTCATGTTAGTAATTTTTTTGAAGACTCTCGTAAAATAGCTTTGATCATTAAAGTTGAGCCAGGCACAAATATCTGATAGTGGGTAGGTCGTTAATGTTAATAACTTTTTGGCTTCTTCTACTCGTTCCCTCTGGATGTATTCACTTAAAGGAATTCCCACTTCTTTTTTAAATAGCTTTGATAAATAAGTAGGGGAAATATGTAAAAGGTTAGCAAGGTCATTAAGAGTTATTTCATCGTAAATATGTTTGTGAATATGATTTAGGCATGTAGTAATGGCATTAGAATATGCTTGATTATTATATTCTTTTACACGTTCTGCAAAAGTACATAATGCATCTTCAATTAATCTATTTACGGAATACATGTTGTCTAGTTTTTCAATGGTTTGAATATATAAAGTACCGAGTGAAAAAGCAATATGTGATGGAAGATTACCATCTATCGCATATCGAATAGCTAGCGTAATGGCGATAATGCCATTATTTTTTTGGTTTCTTAGTTGATCTCCTTTAGATGAAATTGCTGAATCTTCTTGCGGGAAGGAATATGCATATTGTATGACTTTTTCTTTATTGCCTTCTTTAATTGCAGAAAAAAATTTACGTTCCAATGATATGTCATAATGTTGCGGATCATGCCGAAGACGTTTTGAAATGTATAGATCAGGATTTACGATTTTATAAGAAACATCTTCGAGCAATTTATTTTTTTTCCAAACAATATCGCGATCTAATTTTTCATTGAAAATGACGTAATGTAACCAAATACTTATATCAATTAGTGTACTTTTTTTCATCTCGGGTAGAAATTGATAGTAGTCTATTCCTTGCTGCGTTTTATCATTACAGTTGAAATACTTCATAAGTTTAATAGCCATTTCATCTGATACTTTTGGGTAAGTGGTAGGGCCGATTATAATCGTTCCTTTTATATGTTCATGATCAGTTATATGAATGCTAATGAAATTCTCAAGATATTTATTCCCTTTGAAAATTGGAAAATTACAAGGAGCATTTTCTTGATAAAGTTCATTCAGATGTTCTTCTTTAGAAGTATAAAAAGGACTACCAATCGTATGAGAAGTAGATTCATATACAATTTTTTTATTAGTAGCTAAAAATTGAACAGGTACATGAAAAGTGCTATGTACAAGGTCGCATAAGTGCTGTATGTCGATATAATTATTCATAATCTTCTCCTTTTAAATCGTTTTGAAATATATTTGAACCTATATTCGTTTCTACAAAATATAAATTTCTTATTATTTGAATTTCTTTGCTCATACAAAATAATTACATATGTTGGATAATAATGAAAGGTAATTGACAGATTTATTTCTACAGATGTTGTATGAAAATAGACGTAGTGATGGTACCTTCCATAAAGTTCTTTTTATATCTATTATACCAAATTAATAAATATAAGAGAGATGTTTATATATAAGAACAAATGATATATTCTTCATAAAATCTTAAGAAATCTCCTCAATTTTTGTTAAGAAACGATAGTTATACTTAGAAACAAGTTAAAAACTATTGAACGAATGGGGAGAGGTTTACATGCAGCTCATAACATTCTTACATGAATTTATTAAACATCCGAAACATACTGGTGCAGTTGCGCCAAGTTCAAAAATATTAGCAAAGAAAATGGTAGATGTAATTGATTTTAATAAAGCAAAATGCATTGTAGAGTTAGGGCCTGGTACAGGGGTTTTTACGAAGGAGATTATGAAGAGAAAAAAGAAGGGAACAATATTTCTTCTTATTGAAATAAATGAAGTGTTTTGCAAAGAGCTAAAGAGAAAGTTTAAAGATGAGCAGAACGTCATTGTTGTGCACGGTTCAGCTGAAAATATAAAGAAGTATATGGAAGAGTTTCATATAGAATGCGTGGATTATGTCTTATCGGGATTACCTTTTACCTCTTTACCAGAAGAAGTTTCAAAACGCATTTTAAATAATGTAATGGAAGCAATACATGAGAATGGGGAATTCATAACATTTCAATATTCACTTGTGAAAAAAGGATTTATACAGCATTTCTTTCCTCAAATTACATTAGAAAAAGTGTGGCTCAATTTCCCGCCAGCGTACGTCTTTAGCTGTAAAAAAGAGCTAAGGAGAGTATATGCATAATGGAATTGCATGAATTATTATCCTATATTGAGCAGTATGGTTATTGGGCGTTATTTTTCTGTTTATGGTTGGGTATTATCGGTATGCCAATTCCAGACGAAATGATTGTAATGAGTGGCGGATTTGTCTCTTCACTAGGGATATTAAGTATCATTCCTGCATTTTTATTAACATATTTAGGAGTTGTATCCGGACTTTCTTTAGGTTATATACTAGGGAAAATATTTGGTACAAAAGTACTTCATAAACTAATGAAAAAGAAAAAGGCAAAATATCTTTTGAAATCTCAACAAATGGTAGAGAAATATGGTCATTATGCGTTAGTTACAAGTTACTTCATACCAGTTGTAAGACATATTGTACCGTATGTAGTTGGAATGAATAACATGTCATTTCGGATATATGCTGTGTATTCCTATACGACAGGATTTGTTTGGACGCTCATTTATTTTGTGCTCGGTTCTTTATTCGGACAACATATTGAAAGAATTGTAGCAGTTGCGATAGAGTATGGTGTGTATTTTGGCGTAATTGTCGTTTTAATTGGCAGTTTGTTTTATGTAAAAAGAAGTGCAGTAGTGAGTAAGTAGCGGAGGCTGTTCCAAAATCCATTTTGGACAGCCTCTTCTATTGTTTATACGGTCAGCCGATATAATTTCATATATCGTGATGCCATATTACTCAACATTAAGAAAAAGTTAAGAAATCGTACGAGTTTTTATTAAGAAGCACTCTCTATACTTAGAAAAGTCTTATCGAAAAATATAATGAAAGGCGGAATATAAATGAAAAGATTTATTTTTGGATCATTACTTGTTATCGTCGCAGGAGCGACATATTTATTAAGTGGAAGTGCTACAGTAGATTCCATGAACCCGTTTCTTAAATTAGAATATCGTTATGCCGTAATTGATAACGATGGAAACGATTTAGGTGGAAATAAAGGCCGTGCATACACAGTGAACACATATGATAAGGATGGAAACGAAAAAGAGATAACAATTGATGGAGTGGATACATTGCAAAAAGGTTCATACTGGCATGTAATTACGAGAGGAAAGTCTGTGCACGATAAGGTACAAATAGAAGAAGAAATAATTCCTGACGGTGCAAAGGCAAAGTTAGGATTGTAAATATAAACCCGATTCTCGATGAGAGAATCGGGTTTGTTATTTTATGGTAAAATTTAAAGGGGAGAAGTGAGAGGAATGCTACTCATTGTTAGCCTTATTTTAATTGGAATCATGTGTAGTATGAGAATAGTATCATTACATATGATAGAACGAGAAAAGATAGAAGAACGATATGTATATTGTCCAAAATGTGATGCGAAAATTAGAAGAGGGAATGCTGCTCCTTTTTGTTCAAAATGTAATGTAATCTTTTAAAGAAGATAAAAAGGCCAAAACGAACATATTTCAGTTCGTTTTGGCCTTTTTTGAATGAAGAGTAATAACAACTTTCTATGTTCCACTCATAATTTCTACGGTTATCTCCGCAAAAATAGGTTTTTTTTATAAAATCATTTTATTTTGGAGCTACAGACGTTGAAACATAAAATTGTTACTTATTAGTATCTATAACACTTTAAAGTGCGTACTTTTTATTGTGTTGTAGATAAGACATAATTACATACGTGAGAGGGAAATGAGTAGTGTAGAACTAAAAAGCATATACGTTATTTTTCATAACTATCGTGCTTTAATCGGTCAGCCCTTGTCACATTAATTGATATTCATTCATCATTTTTAAATAGATTTTAGGAGGAGATTTTAAATGAAAGATTTATTAAAAGGTACACTTGGTTTTGGTACGGCACCACTAGGTAATATGTACCGTAATATTCCAGAGGAAGAAGCAATCGCAACAGTGGATGCTGCTTGGGATAATGGTGTTCGTTACTTTGATACAGCTCCACTGTATGGATCTGGTTTAGCAGAGATTCGTCTTGGTGAAGCACTATCGAAAAGAAATCGTGATGAGTACTTCTTAAGTACAAAAGTAGGTCGAATTATTTCAGATGAATTGGAAGATCCATCTACACGTGATTTAGGTGAAAAAGGCGGACTTTTCGAATTTGGTCGTAAAAATAAAATCATCAACGACTACAGTGCGGATGCAACTCTTCGTTCTATTGAAGATAGTTTAAAACGTTTAAAAACAGATCGTCTAGATTTTGTTTATATTCATGACGTAGCACAAGATTTTTATGGAGATGAGTGGATTTCACAATTTGAGATTGCTCGAACAGGAGCATTCCGTGCACTTACTCAATTGCGTGATGAAGGTGTAATTAAAGGCTGGGGCCTTGGAGTAAATAAAGTAGAAGCTATTGAACTTATGCTGGACTTAGAAGAACCAAAACCAAATGTATCTTTATTAGCTGGTCGCTATTCATTATTAGACCACGAGCGTGCGTTAGAACGCGTAATGCCTGCGGCTGTAAAAAACAATATGGACATTGTTGTTGGTGGACCATATAGCTCAGGTGTTCTTGCTGGAGGTACTCACTTTGAATACCAAAAAGCGTCACCAGAAATCATTGAAAAAGTTAATAAAATGAAAAACCTTGCCGATCGTCATGGAATCAGTATTAAAGCTGCTGCTTTACAGTTTTCACTGGCTAACCCAGCGGTTGCTGCTGTTATTCCAGGTGCAAGTAAACCGGAACGAATTGCAGAAGACCAAGCTGCATTGAAAACAGTGATTCCAGCAGCGTTCTGGGAAGAAATGCGTGAACAAAAATTAGTTGCAGTTAATGCACCACTACCAATTAACGTTAAATAAAAAGGAGAGTAATGAAAATGGCAAATACTATTACATCTATTGAAATTCCAGCTTCACCTGCCCAAGTATGGCAATTAATCGGAGGTTTTGATGCACTTCCAGATTGGTTACCATATATCCCTAGCAGTAAAGTAACGGAAGGTGGACGTGTACGTCATTTAGCTAATCCTGATGGCGATGCAATCGTAGAGCGCTTAGAAGCATTTAATGAGAAAGAACGTTACTACACATATTCAATTATGCAAGCACCATTCCCTGTGACGAATTATTTATCTACAATCCGTGTTAAAGAAGGTAAAGATGCTAACACATCATTAGTTGAATGGTCTGGTAGCTTCACTCCTGTAGCGGTTACTGATGAAGAGGCAATTAATCTATTCCATGGCATTTATAAAGATGGTTTAGAGGCGTTACAACAAACATATTTAGCTTAATCAATTTATTAAACATTTGAAAGTCTGCAGTGTAACAACTGCAGACTTTTTTGATTATGGAATTTCTTTTTAAGAAAATATTAAGAAACCCTAGCACTATTTGTTAAGAAAATGTATCTATACTGAATTCTGTTGCTTAAAGAGAACATCACGAATTATAACAGGAGGTACAAATAGATGAAAACAATGTTAGAAGCGAAAGGGATTTCGAAAATATATGATACGGGCGGTAATACGTTTGAAGCGTTGAAGGATATTCATTTACAGGTGAAAGAGGGAGAATTTGTTGGCATTATGGGACCGTCTGGTTCTGGTAAGACGACACTTTTGAATGTCCTTTCTACTATTGATACAGTTTCGAAGGGTGAGATTTTAATTGATGGAAAAGATATTGTGAAGATGAATGATGATGAATTGGCGTTATTCCGACGTAATCATTTAGGGTTTATTTTTCAAGATTATAACTTATTAGATACGTTAACGGTACGAGAAAATATTGCATTGCCACTTGCTTTGTCAAAAGTGAAGGCGAAAGAAGTAGAATCTCGCGTTGAGAAGATTGCGAAGAAGTTTGGAATAGATCATATTTTAAATCAGTATCCGTATGAAGTATCCGGTGGACAAAAACAACGCTGCGCAGCATCAAGGGCAATTGTAACAAGTCCAAGTATGATTTTTGGAGATGAGCCAACTGGTGCGCTTGATTCAAAGTCAGCGACGGATTTATTAGAAAGTATGAAGACATTAAATGAAAAAGATCTTGTAACGATTTTAATGGTAACGCATGATGCGTTTGCGGCAAGTTATTGTAAACGTGTTGTATTTATTAAAGATGGAAAGTTATATAAAGAATTACATCGTAAAGGGATGACACGAAAACAGTTCTTCCAGCAAATTATTGATATGATGTCTTCCATATCTGGAGGTGCGACAAATGAGCTTATCTAGCATTGCACTTCGTAATATAAAACGAAATTTTAAAGATTATTTTATATACTTTGCCTCTATGATTTTTAGCATCGTCATTTATTTTACGTTTAAGGCGTTGCAATACAATTCACAAATAAGTGAAGCTGGAGATAACATCGGACGAGGATTCCAGCTTGCGAGTGTTATGCTCATTATTTTCGTTGCGGTATTTATTATATATTCGAATGGTTTCTTTACACGAAAGCGTAAGAAGGAAATAGGTCTTTATTCTTTACTCGGTATTCGAAAGAAAGAAATAGGTAAAATGCTTTTTTATGAAAATATGTTAATGGGTTTATTATCGTTAGTAATCGGAATTGTAATTGGTAGCTTACTTTCAAAAGGATTCCTAAAGCTACTTGTAAATATGTTAGAGCTACATGTAAATGTTCATTTTGAAGTACCAATTGGAGCTATTATAGATACAGCAGTTATTTTTTGTTTCATTATTTTATATACGTCATTTAAAGGATACCGCGTTATTTATCAATTTAAGTTAATCGAGCTATTTCGTGCAGATAACGAAGGCGAAGTTATGCCAAAAGATTCTAAAATAATGGCTATCATTTCTTTATTATTAATTGGATCAGGTTATTTCTTTTCAGTAACGGCTATTAAAAATGCAAGCAGCGATAACTTTATGCCACTTGCGCTTTATATTGTATTAGCAACAGTACTTGGAACGTATTTATTATTTAGGTTCTTTACTGTTTTTGCATTAAAAAGAGCGCGAGATATAAAATCTTCATTTTATAATGGAATGAAAATGGTGACGACATCTCAATTACTATACCGCATTAAAGGAAATGCAAAATCGTTAGCGACAATTGCTGTATTAAGCGCAGTAACGTTAACAGCGGTTGGAATGTCTGTTACGATATATTACAACACATATATGCAGGCGAAGAAATATCACCCAGTTAGTTATTCATATGAAAAGAAAGATATAGAATTGGATCGTAAAGTGAGTGGGATTTTAAAAGAAGGAAAGAATGAAGTCATTCATCAATATGAATTAGAGACAGTAAAAGTAGTAGGAGAATACGATGATGGAACTTCATTACAATCAAGAACAACAGAACTTATCGCACAATCATCATTTAATAAAATTGCAAAATATTTAAATGAAGAAACTTTAGATTTAAAGAAGAACGAATTGTATGCATTTGATGGTATGTACAGTGAAGGTAAGAGAGATAGTGGGGTATATAAAAATCGAAAAGCTATATTCCAAATTGAAGAAGTAGCACCAGTACAAGTGAAAGATGTACAAGCAAAAAACATTACAAACTTATATGAACTTCTAGTTGTCGTTCCAGACGAAGTATATGAGCAAGCAAAGAAGACAATTGGCTCTCATACTGTAAAAAATATTGATGTGAAAGATGAAAGAAATAGTAAAGTATTAACGGAGAATTTAAAGAAAGTAATACCGGAAGAAGATGCAGAAGGTAAAGAACAATTCAGTGATTTCTATACTATTTTCCGTGATGGTATTGAGGTATCAGGTTTAATGATGTTTAGTGGTATGTTCTTAGGACTTGTATTTTTACTCGCAACAGGGTCTATCATTTACTTCAAGCAATTAACAGAAGCACATGCAGATCGTGAGCGTTACATCGTTCTTCGAAAACTAGGTGTCACGAAAAAAGAAATGAAAAGGGCAATCGCAAAACAAATGAGATTTATTTTCTTCATTCCTTTAGTAGTTGGCATATTACACACTTTATTTGCATTAACAGGATTAGCGACAGTACTTCCGTATGAAATTGCAGTTCCGTTGTTAATTAGCATCGGCGTGTATAGTGTTATTTATATTGGTTATTATTTGTTGACGGTTCGTGCTTATTTTGGGATCGTTAGTAAATAGAAAAGAGAGAAAGAGAGCATAGTGAAAATTATGTTCTCTTTCGCTTTTTATCATTATTTATTTTCTAAAATTCGTTCAACATCATGTACACTTAATTTACTTGCCTTAGCAATCGTCTCAAGTGGTATACCAAGATCATACATACTTTTAATCATTTGGATTTTTCCCTGTTGAACTCCTTCTTTTCGACCTTTTTCTATACCTTGTTCTATACCTTGCTCTATACCTTGTTCTATACCTTTTTCTAAGCCCTTTTCCATGCCTCTTTTCATACCTTCTGTCTCTGCGTGGGCGAATTTTGCTGCTTCATCCATTAAAACTTTCTCCCTTGCGTCATAGGCTTGTCGGAAAGAGGAATCTTGACTCATACGTTCCCATTTGTTTATTGCTTTTTGTAAAATAGGGTCTTGGTTCATAGCAATATCCTCCAATAGTTTAGTTAAGTGCTCATCCTCATTTGCTGAAAGCAATAAAAGCCAACGAGCAAATGGGTCTTTCCACGGATTTACTTTTTCTTCATGCCACTGTTCTGT
This sequence comes from Bacillus sp. FF-1, assembly GCF_028548245.1. Lineage (NCBI taxonomy): Bacteria > Bacillati > Bacillota > Bacilli > Caryophanales > Bacillaceae > Bacillus > Bacillus sp. FF-1. Next base: position 843,180 of record NZ_JAQQGG010000003.1, on the reverse strand, counting down.
TAACTTTGGAATTTCTACAATGTGAATTTCTATGTCATCACTCAAGAGTTTCTGTTGTTGTGTATTCCACAATGTGCCCTTTGTATGAAATTCTTTGTGATCTAAAAACATTATGAAGTTCAATAAATTAATGGTGATGGTTTTACGAAGTGCACTGTAGGGCATACCTTTTTGTAACTGGGATGTGTATAATTTTCCCCAATAATATAAACTGCGTTTCATCATATCGTGATTATTATTAAGCTGTATTTCTACATTTACTTTTTTTCCTGTGTCTAATGTTGCTGAAATATCTAGAATTGATAATTTATCATTTGCGTGTTCTCGGTGTAAATGTGGATCTTCTAATTGTAGAGAAGCAATAGGTGACTCTAAAGACTGTTGTAACATCGCGTTTAAAAAGGCAATGAGAATATCTTCACTACCATTCGTACCAAACAATTGTTTAAATGCAAAATCAATGCGTAAATTCACTAATTGTTGGTTGAACAAAGGTTGTCCTCTTCCTTATATGAAGGTGCTTCTTTTCTTAATTGTATCTAAAAATAACTAGAGGATGCAAATAGACCATTCTGCTATTTTTAAGTAGGATTATTATAATGTCAGAGGTAAGTATGGTTATGTTATACTCTAGTGAAATTGGGAAGTAGCGTATGAAACGGAAGAATGGAAACATGTTGAAGATGAAAAAGTAAGTGAAAATGAATTCTTCCAATCAGTAGCCGCTGCAATAGAGAAGAAAGATCCAAGTATTATTGTGAAGAAGGATGCTAATACCCACTGGAAAAATTGGGTGGAGTTTGATTACGAAAATTTATATTGAAATATCTTTGTAATAAAAAAGACGCGCTAAGATGTTAAAACTTTAGCTCGTCTTTTTGTATTACACAACCGCAGGATTATAAATCATCGTAAAGTGCCCTTGTAACAATTCAATATGACAAGGTGTATGAAGCGAACTTTCTCCATCTGTATCTACTTCTTTTTCTTCTTCTGTTTCGATATGAATGGATTTCGCTTTTACATGGAAGATGTCATTTGCATTTGAGTCTTCAAATAGTTTCTTTCCGATATAATCTTTAAATGCTTGAATACCTGTTGATTTGACTACGAAAATATCAAGTGTTCCGTCGTCGCATTTTACGTTCGGAATAAAGGACGGGATGCCGCCAAGATATTCACCGTTTCCAACCATGACAAGAACTGCTTCGTCTTCATATACTTGTCCGTCGTACGTAATTTTTACCGGGAATGTTTCAGCATTTTTTACAGTTCGGATTGTGCTTAAGTAGTAACCAATTTTACCAAGCTTTGCTTTCTCCTCTGCATCAATATTGTTTGATACTTCAGATACGAGTCCAATGCCCCAGAAGTTTAAGAAATGTTGTCCATTTGCTTTTGCAACGTCAACTGGTTTTACGTGTTCTTTTGTGATAAGTTTTGCTGCTTCTGCAATGTTTTGCGGAACGCCTAGTGTGCGAGAGAAGTCATTGCAAGTTCCGCCTGGAATGATCGCAAGTGTAGGTCTAGTTTCAAGAGGTGCTAAGCCGTTTGTGCATTCAAATACAGTGCCGTCACCACCAAAGACGATAATTAAATCTACTTTACTAGCAAACTCTTGGCAATATTTCGTTGCATCACCTTGCTTTTTCGTATGAAGGATATGTAAGTCAGGAAAAGCTGCGGCAAGAGGTGGTACGATTTTCGTTAAATTTGTATGTAAGTCGCCTTGTCCAGCTTTTGGATTTACGATGAGGAGTACTTTTTCAAATTTTGTCTTTGTCATTTTTCATCTCTCCCTGTTTTTTTGTAATGGAAAGAAGGAGCTGTTCCGATGTATTTCAGAACAGCTTCTTCCTATTAATAGGGCGCTAAGATTGTCGGTTATTGTCGGTAAGTCGATATATTGAAAAAATCGCCGATATAATTTGAGTTGCAGTCGATATATTTGAAAAATCGCCGATATAAATTTCATGTACTATCGATTTTTTAAGTTATATGATTATTCCGTTACAACCGAAGCAATAAATGGTAAGTTACGATATTTTTCTGCGCAGTCGATGCCGTAGCCAACGATAAATTCGTCTGGAATTTGGAAGCCAACATATTCAGCTTTTAAGTCCACTTTACGACGCTCAGGTTTATCAAGTAGCGTACAGAATTTTAACGCTTTTGGTTTATGCATAAAGAAGTGGTCTTTTAAGAAGTGAAGTGTTAAGCCAGAATCGATAATGTCTTCTACGACAATTACGTTTTTGCCAGTAATGTTTACATCGATATCTTTTAATAGTTTTACTTTGCCAGTTGTTTCTGTTTGATTTCCGTAGCTAGATGCAGAAATAAAGTCGATTGTTACATCGTTTTTAATGTGACGAATTAAATCAGCAGCAAATACGAAAGATCCTTTTAATACAGCGATTACTACAATTTCTTCTCCTTCAAAATCACGTTCGATTTGAAGTGCTAGTTCTTTTACTTTTTCTTGTAATTGTTCTTCAGAAATTAAAGTGTCTTTTATTTCAATATTCATTGGAGTCCTCCTACAGTGTAAAACTTGTGAACATTTCGACTGTAAAGGATAGAAAGGAAAAAGTCAAAGGAGATAGTAATTTTTTACAAAATACCGACAAAATCATCTGATGATATGATATACTAATTATATTAAGAAAACGCTTCCATAAAGGGTGATGATAATGAAGAAGAAACAGTACACAACTGTAACATTTATAAAAGCATTACTATTAACAATTGTTCTTGGATTGTTGGCTTATATAATTGATGTACCAGCGATTCGGATTTCACTAATTGGAATGACTTTAGTATTAGGCGCAATTTCTCATGGTATGATGTCGCAGCTACAAGAAGCTGGACTTGATGATATGAAAGATCATATAGATAAGAAATAAGAGACCTTCACATAGGCATAGTGAAGGTTTTTTTGTTTCTTACAAAAATGTAAGGTAGTTGTAAGGGAAATCGATAGTTGCATAGTAGTGTTTTGGATAAACTATGGGTGTAAGGTAAAAGGCAAGCATATTTTAGGTAAATTAAGTTTTAGGCACTCTATATGTGAAAAAGGAGTAGGAGGGCATGGAGAAACGTTGGACGACCTTTTCTTTTTTAGCAACTAGCAACACCGTAATGCTAGCTGGCGAGATGGATTTTTTGCACTTGTTTGATCGAGAAGACGATCATTCTTCTTCTAAATTTACAATGAAATGGAATAAATGGAGCGAAAGTTGTAGGTTGGAAGAAGAGGCCCCTAACGAAGCGCAAAAAATTATTTTGACAAACCCTATTAAAGCGTGGGTTGTTCAACGTCGTAAGTGTAACGTCAAAAATCACTTAAAGAAAACTGAGCCGAGACAATTAGTTATCGCTCCGGCCCGTTCTACTTCTAAATCACGCGAAAGTAACATGTAAATAATTGAGACACACACCCGAAAAGAGCATTGTATCATACAGTGCTCTTTTTCTTTTTTGCAAAAAAGTATTTTGTTTGAGGAAAAATTTGCTATGATTATGGAGGAATCTTACATTTTACATTTAGTATGAAAGTATGATCGTAATGAAATTTGAAAAGGTGCGTGTATGATGAAAAAATATAGTGTAATTGCAGTAGCGAGTTTGTTAGCGACAAATCTATTAACCTTTCCTTCTAGTTCGCTAGCGGAAATTGAAAATAAAACGAGAAATAGTATAGAAGCTTTTTCCTATATACAGAGCAATGAGAAAAGCGAACTGCAACAACAATTAGAAGCTGTAAAAGAACGACAAATAGAATTAGAAAAAAGAGAAGAAATTTTAAAACAGCAGAAAGAATTATTTGTTAAGGTAGATGAATTAAAACAGAAAAAAGACGAGTTACTGAAACAAGATGGTGAACATAAAGTACAACTGGAAGAAGTACAGCAGGAATTAGATGAGTTGAAAAAGCAGCAAGCAGAACTTGAAGGGAAGAACCCGTTACAAGTGAAGGATAATAATGAAGAGAAAAAAGCTGCTGAATTAAAAAAACAAGAAGAACTTGAAGAGAAGAATGCATTAGAAATAAAAGAAAATAATAGCCAAGAAGAAAAAAAACTTGAAGAATTAGAAGAACAAAAAAAGAAAGAAGAGCTAAAGAAGCAACAAGAGGAATTACGAAAACAGCAGGAAGAATTGAAGAAGCAACAGCTAGAATTGGAGCAGAAAACGAAACAAGAGCTTGAGTTAACACAGAAAGAAGAGCAGGCAAAACAAGAACTTGAATTAAAACAAAAAGAGGAACAAGCAAAACAAGAACTTGAATTAAAACAAAAAGAGGAACAAGCAAAACAAGAACTTGAATTAAAACAAAAAGAAGAACAGGCAAAACAAGAACTTGAGCTAAAACAAAAAGAGGAACAAACAAAACAAGAATTTGAATGGAAGCAAAAAGAAGAACAAGAAAAGAGAGAGACAGAATTAAAACAAGCTACCATTACAATGCAAGTAGCGCCGCAATCATTTCCTGACGTTCCAGGATGGGCACAAGAGTCTGTTTATTATTTAGTTCATAAAAAAGTTATTTCTGGGATGCCAGATGGAACATTTTCACCAAGTAAAGTATTAAGCAGAGCTGAAGCAGCAACAATTATGGCGAAAATTTTAGAATTAGAAGTTAAAGAGGGGGAGAAACCAACTTTTACAGACTCTCAAGATCATTGGGCAACTTCTTATATTGCTGCTGTGGAAAAGGCAGGAGTCATTAAAGGGGAAGGAAATGGGAAATTTAATCCGAATGGTCAAATGACAAGAGCTGCTATGGCAACGATGTTAGTACAAGCCTATCAACTAGAGAAAAAGGTTCATGAAGAATTATCAACATTATTTCCTGATGTAAAAGATCATTGGGGTGAGAAATTCATTAATATTTTAGTAAGCATGGGTATATCAAGTGGTGTTGATGGAGGACGTTGGCAGCCAGATAGATCCATTACACGTGCAGAGGCAGCACAGCTCGTCGCAGTTACAGATAAGTCTAAAGACAATGAATTGAAGATGAAGAAGATAAGCATTTCGAAAAAATTCTTTACGTATAATGGACCATCTTTATCATCTGGAATTTCAAAGGAATATGGCCCTAGGGAAGTAACAGTGTATGAAGAGCGAGATGGTGGCTGGATTAGAATTCATACGGATACTGGTTTTAAGTGGGTTTGTTTAGTTGAAAAGAAAGTGAATATGAATAAAAACTTTTTGACATATAATGAGGCATCCTTATCTTCAGGGATTTCAGGTGAGTATGCTCCGCAAAGTGTAACGGTTATTGAAGAAAGAGAAGGAAATTGGATTAAAGTTTATACGGCCTTAGGCTATAAGTGGGTCTGCTTAATAGACAAAAAAGTTCAGATTGATAGAGACTTTACTACTTATGATGCTCCTTTCAGGTCTGCGAATATACTAGATTATTATGGGCCTCAAGCAGTAACGGTTGTAGAGGAAAGAGGAACTTGGCTTCGTATACGTACATATGCAGGCTATCAATGGTTGGATACGAAAAAAGAAGCGAAGTATTTATCTAAAGTGTTCTTTGCTTATGATAGTCCAAGTTTTGTATCTCGTGTATCAGGAAGGTATGCACCACAGACAGTCGAGGTTTATGGTGAGAGAGACGGTGGTTGGATTCAAATTCAAACTAGTAATGGGTTAAAGTGGGTTAATGAAGGGAATATTAATCGTAGTCAAGTTATATTGAACGTACCGTCACTGTATCAATTCCCAGAATTGCATAATGGCTGTGAAGTCGTTTCTTTACAAATGCTTGTAGAACATCAAATTGGTCGCTCGTTAAATAAAGTAGCATTTGCTTTTGAAATGCCTTTTGATCAAACGAAATTAAAGAACTATAAAACATCATCACAAATTTGGGGAGATCCAGATGTAGGGTTTGTAGGTGATGTGACAGGAAATACGCCAGGATATTCTATTAATCCCGAACCACTAAAACGTTTGTTAGATAAATATGCAAGAGGAACGAATTTAACTGGAAATGATCTTTCTGTTTTAGAAGACTATGTGAGAAATGGAAAACCAGTAGTAACGTGGGTGACTGTCGCTTTAAATAATCCAAGACCAATTACAACGTGGAAAACACCAGGTGGAAAGACAATTTCTGCAAGAATGAATACGCATGCGGTTGTTTTAACAGGAGTGGATGATAATTACGTATACTATAATGATCCTTTCTATGGAACGAAAAATGTAAAAGTGAGTAAGAGCCGGTTTGCAAGTATTTATAATCAAATGGGCAAGAAGGCCTTAAGTGTAGATTAATTTTAAAAGGTTATCCGAAGATGATTTCGGATAACCTTTTTTACAATGAAATCTTTAAATGAAATATATTTTATCTGCATCTTATATTTATATCTCTTGTTTATTCTAGTGATACATCCGATGCGAAGTGATGTAAAACGTATAAAAGGAGAGAAATACAATGAAAAAGAAACTATTACCAATCTGTGCAATGGCACTTTTAGCAGTAGGATATTCTTCAGTAGCAAGTGCCGATACTGGAACAGTAACAAAGGAAGATGCAGCGCAAGTACAACAAGATAAGGCTAAAAAAGAAGAAGCGATTAAGATACAGCAAAAAGGTGAGGAAGAGAAAAAGAGAATAGCACAAGAACAGCAAAAAGGCGAAGAGGAGAAAAAGAGAATAGCACAAGAACAGTTGAAAAATGATAAAGCAAAAAAAGAGGCAGCACAAGTGCAACAAAAAAATACTGCAACTAAAAAAGAAGTAGCAAAGCCAGTTGTACAAGGTGAAAAATTACCAAACACAGCTTCTAATAATGTAGCAATGATGGCACTAAGCGCATGCTTTGTAGGGGTAGGGACATTATTTGGTTTGAAACGTCGCAATAAAGTTAAGGCGTAATTACAATATTGCCCTATAAAGAATGGGATAATTTCATATATTAAAAATGGTAGGTTATTCCTACCATTTTTGGCATGGAGGAATGAAGAATGAAGTTACTCAATTATATCGGTATCATATTGATGGCTATAGGACTATTTATGGGATCATATTATGCTGTGGAATGGTATAAAGGAAAAAGCTCTGCCGGGCAACTAACGAAGGAAGAAATAAAGAGCCTTAACAATATACAACATAATCAACTTTCACATGAAACCCCCGTAACTTCTCAAGTCCCTTCTTCTCAAACAGAGCATAAAGAAGGAGAAAAGGTAGCGATGTTACATATACCGAAAATAAAGAAGAAGTTTTCTGTATATTGGGGAGCGGATGATGCAACGCTGAAAAAAGGGGTTGGAATGTTCGTTAGTGATGTAACGACAACGCCATCTGGAGGGGGCCATACTGTACTAAGTGGGCACCGGGATACGGTCTTTACAGATTTAGGAGAGTTAAAAGAAAAAGATACTCTTGTTTTAGAGTATGATAATAAAACGTACACATATGAAATTCAAAAGAAGTGGATTACCCATGCGGATGATCGTACTGTTATTATAAAAAAAGAAGAACAGATATTAACACTGACGACTTGCTATCCATTTAATTATATAGGGGATGCACCGGATAGATATATTATCGAGGCGAAGTTAACTGCTAGTTATTCAAAATGAAATTATAGTTTCTGAAAGCGAGAGGGGGATATAAGTTATGGCAAAAAACATTTTAATTGTAGAAGATGAAGATATTTTGCGTGAAATATTAAAAGATTATTTTTTAAGTGAGCAATATGTAGTGTTTGAAGCAAGGGACGGGAAAGAAGCTTTAGTTGTATTTGAGGAAGAAGAGGTTGATTTAGTTATTCTTGATATTATGTTGCCGGAACTTGATGGGTGGTCCGTTTGCCGAAGAATCCGTAAAACATCCGAGGTTCCTATCATTATGCTGACGGCACGTGTTGATGAAGATGATACGTTACTTGGCTTTGAACTTGGAGCAGATGACTATGTGACGAAGCCGTATAGTCCGCCAATTTTATTAGCAAGAGCGAAAAGGTTATTAGAAAGTAGAAAAGTGACGAAGCGACTTTTAGAGAATGAAGATGATACATTATCAATTCATGGTATTCATGTCCATTTTCCATCGCGTACTGTTACGGTAGATAAAACAGACATTAATTTAACTCATACAGAATTTGAAATATTAGCGTACTTGATGAAAAATCAGGGGATTGTTTTAACACGAGAGCAACTCATTTCAAAAATTTGGGGATATGAATTTGCTGGTGACGATCGAACGGTTAATAGTCATATTCGTAATTTGCGAAATAAATTAGGAGAGAAAGCAAAGTACATTACAACTGTAGTACGAACAGGTTATAAATTTGAGGGGAATGTATGAGAAAAGGGGTTGTACTAAAATTATTTACCCTCACAACAGCATTATGTATGTTAATTTTAGCGACGATTTTTATTGGACAAACGATATTTTTTAAACAATATTACGCGAATCGAAAAGTAGAAGACATTAAAGTGAATTTAAATTCCTTCGAAAAGAATTATTTGAACTATGCAGGAAGTGCAGAAGGAATTCAGAAGCTAGAGCAAGACTTTTTAAGAGAAAATAATACGTGGATTACGACATTAGATCAAAATGGGAATTTAAAACATGCGGATGATTTTTATTTTGAGGTAACGATAGATCGTAGGCAACAAAAGAGCTTTGGACAACAAATATTCAAAATTCCCTTATACAATCTCGTCAATATAGAAGAGATTGATAATAAATCATCAGATCCATTTTTAGGACAAGAAATTTATTTTTCTGGAGTGAAAAAAGAAGAAAGTTTTATTCCATTCTCTTTTTCGCTAGGTAAGCAAAATTTGAATGGATTTAATAAACCGTTAGAAAAAGCATTTAATGAGAAAATGAGTAAATTAGATCAGGAGAAAAAGAAAGCAGCTGAGGAACAATTTGGTAAGGAAAAGAAGCCGGCAGTTCAGGAGCAAGCTGCCCAAGAACCAGATATTCACATAAGAGGGCGTGTTACGAAAGTTCAGCTTCCGGATGTAACAGGTCCTATAAATCCAATTTATAAAAATAGCATCTTTTTAGATAACATAAAAGAATTTCAAACGGATTTATTATTGAAAGAGAGCAAGCCCATACAATCTACTACACAAACAATGGACTATGAAAAAAATGATATTAAATATAAATTATTAATCAAACCAATAAAAGAAAAAGACGGATCCGTCACATATATATATGCGATGGCTTCTTTACAGCCTGTAGATGAAGCTGTACAAATGGTGCAAGATTACTACATTTACATCATTGCATTTGTAGTTGTTCTTATTTTTCTAGCTTCATTCTATTACTCTAAGCAAATCGCAAAGCCGTTATTAAAAATAAATGATACAACGAAGAAAATAGCGCATTTAGATTTCACAGAACAAATACCAATTACTTCAAAAGATGAAATTGGTGATTTATCGAAAAATATTAATGTGCTATCGAATAAACTCAATTCACATATTGGACAGCTAGAACAAGATATTGAAAAGGAAAGAAAGTTAGAAAAGACGCGGAAAGAATTCATTTCTGGTGTTTCGCATGAACTAAAAACACCGCTGAGTATTATGAAAAGCTGTATTTCTATTTTAAAAGATGGAGTAGCTGAGCATAAAAAAGAGTACTATTTTCAAGCGATGGAACGGGAAGTAGACAAAATGGATACTTTAATTTTGGATATGCTGGAGTTAGCTAAGTTTGAGTCAGGCACATATAAAATGAAAAAGGATTCATTTTATATTGATACAGTAATTGAAGATATATGTGAACACCTTTCTGTAGAAATAGAGAAAAAAGAACTTCGTGTTCATAAACATATAGGTCCATTTGAAGTAGTCGCAAATCAAGGCCGGATTGAACAAGTCATCGTAAATTTCATTACGAATGCGATACGTTATACACCAAATAAAGAAGATATTATTATTTCTACAATAGATGAGAAGGATCGTATAAAAGTATGTATTGAAAATAAAGGTACTCACATAGAAGAAGAACAATTAGATAAAATTTGGGATCGTTTTTATCGCGTGGATGCAGCTCGTCAGCGTTCGCAAGGTGGAACAGGTCTTGGGCTTGCCATTTCAAAGAATATTTTAGAACTGCATGATGCTGAATATGGAGTAAAGAATACAGAAGATGGTGTGTTATTTTATTTTTATTTACAGAAAAAAGCGTAGACAATATAATCTACGCTTTTTTAATTTATTTTCATATTATCTTTACTTAATCTTTATTTTTAAACGATATAATCTGGTTAGAAAATGAGGTTATGTAAGGAGTAGATTAGCCGTGAATAGCAATTTACTAGGTATGGTAGTATTTATTTTTCTTTGCGCATTTATTGTATTTTTAATTGATATTACGATATGAAAAAAAGAGCGCTTATTAAGCGCCCTTTTTGTTTGCATTTATTTGATAAGCATTGATGCTCTTGAATAAGCGTGGTGAAGTAAGGAATAAAAATATAAGTAAAACGGTACATAGAATATAGGAACCAATCATTGTACTACCATTTACGATTAATGAATAAAGCACAGCTGATTGACCTTTTGGCGCATATTGTCCCCAGAAAATGATACCGGCAATAAAGTGACAGAAGTAGCGGGCAAAGCTACCGATAAATGTAGCAAGGATAATATAAGCAAGAACTTTCTTTCCTTCATTTTGTTTTGATGAAGGTTTGTCTTTACGGCTACCTAAACTGGATTGTTCTAAGTTATTTTCATTAGAAGTTAAAAGTGCTTTTTGAATTGGACGATAGAATAAGCCAGCAAATCCGATAAAAGCAAAGGCAATGAAGTACTCAATGAATGCTTGAACAGGTGTTAAAATGTAAGCATCTCCCACGACAATTTGTAATAGTCCCCAAACTAAACCACCTAAGAAAGCTGATTTAAAGCCCCAGCGATAAGCGATAATAAAAATAGGAATCATAGCAAATGAAATGGAACCGCCTGTTGGAAGTTTGATTGATAATGGTAAAATGTCGATGACCATGGCGAAGGCTGCAAGAATAGCAGATTCGATCATCGCTTGTAAATTGGTGTTACGCATGTTGTCTCCCCCTAAATCCAAGTTGTACAAAAAAGAATAGATATCATAGGAGGATACGAAATACGTAAATAAAAAGAGGTATGTATTTCGGACGTTTGCACAATCCCTGCGTTAGCATTAACTAACAGGTTCGAAGGGTCGGAACGAAGTGTTCCCTCTCAGCGGCATGGCTCCCCCTGTGATAACGAGATTCTTTATTTGCTACTGTTTATTGTAAGCGAAATGGATGAGAATGGCAAACGAATACAGTATGACAATAATTGAAATAGAATTGTAGCGAAATGTTAATAAATATGAAGCAAAAGGGTATAGTACAAGAGAAATAGAGTGTGCTATAATTTTTTTGAAAATAATTATCATTCTCTTCTGAGGGGGAAGGTTATGAGCTTAGTAGATATTAAAATTGGTGAGAAAGTGTTAGTAAAAAGCGTTCAGTCGTTAGATCAATTATTAAAGAGAAGACTGGCTGCTTTTGGTCTTTCTGAAGGAAGCGAACTTCGTATGAAGCAGAAAGCGATGTTCAAAGGTCCTTGTACATTGGAGTGTCGTGGACAGTTAATTAGCATTCGTCATTGTGACGCGAAAATGATAAAGGTGGAATTAGCGTGAATAAGGTAGCTTTGCTAGGGAATCCGAATACAGGAAAGACATCATTATTTAATGCGCTTACTGGTTCTTATGAATACGTAGGAAACTGGAGCGGTGTAACAGTAGAAAAGAAGGTTGGTAAATTAAAAGATAAGCAAGGAACATTAATTGATTTACCAGGTGTGTATGATTTAAATCCAGTTTCGCGTGATGAAGGTGTTGTAACAAACTTTCTATTAACAGAAGAATTTCAGCATATGTTAAATATTGTGGATTCTTCGCAGTTCGAACGAAATATGCATTTAACGTTGCAATTACTTGAATTTGGTAAGCCGGTCTCAATTGGTTTAAATATGATTGATGTGGCGAAGCAAAGAGGAATTGTCATTGATGTAAAACGATTATCAGAACTATTAGGTGTAACAGTCGTTCCTGTCGTTGCAAGAAGTGGAAAAGGCTGTGAAGAATTACTTGCGACTCTTAAAGAAAATGATAAAAACGAGAAAAAGCCATTCATTATTTCATATGGTGTACGAATGGATGAAGGAATTGGAGAAGTAATTTCTCTTTTAGAGAAAGCGAATTATGAGCATCCGAGATGGTTAGCTCTTCAATTTTTAAGTAATAACGAAGTAGTAGAAAAAGAAATGAAAGCATTACCAATCTATAAGGAACTCATAGCCATTCGATCTCGCTTAGAAGAAAAACTTGATTGTACGTTGGAAGAGCACATTTACAAAACTCGTGAAGCGTATATTGAAAAGTTAAAAACAAATGTTATGAAGCATGAGAAAGAAGGAGAAATTCCTTTTTCAGAAAAAATTGATAGATTAATTACACATAAAATTTTAGGACTTCCAATCTTTTTAGCAGTTATGTTTTTTATTTTTCAGGTTACGTTTACGTGGATTGGGACACCGTTATCTGATATGTTAGATGAGTTTTTTGCTGGACAGCTTACGGATTGGGTGATAGCTGGGCTTACAAGTGTTGGAGCTTCTGATTTTATTCAAGCACTCGTTACGGAAGGTATTATTGCTGGTGTTGGTGCCGTATTAGTATTCGTTCCACAAATCTTTGCACTATTCTTTTTCATTTCATTATTAGAAGACTCAGGATATATGGCGCGAATTGCAGTTGTTATGGATAGAATTATGGAGTTCTTCGGTTTAAACGGAAAAGCGTTTATTCCGATGATTATCGGTTTTGGATGTAATGTTCCAGGTATTATGGCAGCGAGAACGATTGAACAAGAAAAAGAACGTTTACTTACAGTTCTTGTAACACCATTTATGTCTTGTTCGGCACGTTTACCTGTATATGCGTTATTTGCGGGAGTATTCTTCCCTCATAGTCAGGCAACTGTTGTGTTCTCCCTATATGTTGCAGGGATTGTCCTTGCGTTATTAGTTACAAAAATTATGTCTCTTACCATTTTAAAAGCGGAAAAATCTATTTTCGTTATTGAACTACCGCCTTACCGCGTGCCGCAAGCGAAAACGTTATGGCTAAGTACGTGGGAGAAAGGGAAAGGATTTGTTCGTAAAGCAGGTACATTTATCTTTGGTGGTTCTGTTGTCATTTGGCTATTAAATTATGCAGGGCCATCAGGATTTGGTGTTGATATGGGAGACAGTTTCTTAGCAATGATTGGTGGATTTATCGCACCACTATTTGCACCACTTGGCTTTGGAACGTGGCAAGCTGCAGCTTCCCTTTTAACAGGATTTTTAGCGAAGGAAGTGGTCGTTTCTACAATGGCCATTATTTATGCGGTGAAAGAAGATGTGCTTGGAAATGTAATGGGAGCACATTATACAGCATTATCAGCTTATGCATTTATGTTCTTTATTTTATTATATGTTCCGTGTTTAGCGACGGTAGCTGTTATTAAACGTGAAACAGGATCAGCGAAATGGACGATTTTCTCAGTCGTGTATCCACTCGTAGTTGCTTATGTATTAACGCTCATTATATACCAAGTTGGATCCCTACTCGGATTCTAGAAGGAGATGTATTGTGATGATGGTCAATATTATAATTGGAGCTATCATTTTTGGTTATGCAGCATACACGTTAGTTAATTTTGTAAAGAGAAGTAAAAAAGGAAAATGCGCGGCATGTTCTTTAAATAAGTCATGTCAGTCGAATACTTGTAGTCCGGATATGGAGCAAATTGCTCATAAATAGAAAAAAGCTTTTCGAATTTGAACTGAACCCAAAAAGTTAGACAAATATATTAAGCAGCTAGCTACTAAGGATTGAACTCTGTATTGCACAGGGGGCAATCCTTTTAGTTTTGCTTTAATTCCTTTGTGATTGTAGTAATAAATATAAGTTTCTAGTTCTTGCTTAAATTGTTCCATTTACTGCTTGTATTTTATCTTTTGAAGAAAATTTAGCCATAAAAAATGCACCTCCAATTGTTAATTATGTGTCTAACAATTGGGGTGCACTTCATTTCGTGAAGCTTTTTTGTTTTACTTTTTAATTTTTACAAGTTGTGATGATTCTACACCATTCTTTCCAGGGAACTCTTTACTTGGATCTTTATCGAATTTTAATACACCTACAGATTTTTCTTCACCTTTTACATTTCCGTAAGTTGCATCATCAACAATTGCGAACATGTCGGCATATGCACGGCCACTTCCGATAATTGTGTTGCCTTCATATTTTAATTTTGCTCCATCAAGTGTAGCATTTTCTACTTTTTCTTTAGCAAATAATACACCTTGTTCTGCTGTTACAGCTGGTAATTTATCAAGTGGCTTCGTGTTGTCTTTTGCATCCACTTTGTTAAGTAATTCTTTCTTCACCAGTTCTTCACCAGTTTTCTTATCCATGACAAGAACTTTTTTACCTTCTAATGTTGTCATTTTCATTTTATAGAAGTCTTTTTCTTTCACTTCTTTTTTGTTTTTATCTGTAATTTGCTGAACTTGTTCTTCTGATCCGTAAATTACAAAACCGTTCGCTTTCTCTCCTAATAAAGAACAACCTGATAATGCCCCAAGTGAAATTGCTGCTGCTAACCCGATTCCTACTAATTTTTTCATGATGATTTCTCCTTTTATCTGTTTTATAGTAAATACAATTTTTGTATTAGTTCCGAAATGATGAGAAGCTTGTTTGTTGCTTCTGGTATTAGTGTATAAGAAATAGGGAGACGCAACTATCGAGTTAGCTTACAGTAACATTACACTTATGTAATTTAGTGAAATTGCACAAAAGCAAGTTAATTTTAAAGAGGGATAATGAGAATATATTAGAAATACAATATTATATATAGAATGTCATATTATAATGGATGTATTTTGGAAATAACATGTAAGGACATATTAGTTTTGTTATAATAAACACATAGGCTGTAAAAATGAATATTCTTTACTGTAAAGGGAGATTTTTCAGTTTTCCAAGTAGTGAATTTGAAATATGAGGTATATCATAGGAGGAATTTAGATGTCTGTATTTAAACGATTAAGAGATTTAACAATGTCGAACGTATATTCATTAATTGAAAAAGCGGAAGATCCAGTTAAGATGACGGATCAATATTTACGCGATATGCAAGCGGATGTACAAGAAGCTGAGAAAAGTGTAGCCGCTCAAATTGCACTTGAGAAGAAATTCAAAATCTTATTTGAAGAGCAAGAAGCGCTTGTGAAAAAACGTGAAGAGCAAGCTCATATGGCTGTTCAAGCTAACAACTTAGATCTTGCGCGCCGTGCATTAGAAGAAAAACAAAATGCAGAGCAAAAGATGAATGAGTATAAAGCAAGCTATGAGCAAAACAAAGCTGCTGCTGATAATCTTCGCCTGAAGCTAGAAGAAATGCGTAAGCAATTAACTGAGCTGAAAAATAAACGTGAGACACTTGTAGCACGTGTAAATGCGGCGAAAGCACAAAAGAATATTAATCAGGCGATGTCTGGATTTGATTCAAACTCAGCGAAAGCTGGTTTAAGCCGTATGGAAGAGAAAGCTCTTCAATTAGAGGCTGAAGCAGAAGCAAGCGGTGAAGTGTACAAAAAAGAAAAATCATTAGATGATGAATTCGCAAGCTTAAACAAAAACTCTGCTGTTGACGATGAATTAGCTCGTATTATGAAGCAGTATGAGAAATAATATAGAATAGAGACAAATGAACCGACATGTCTAAACAAATTCATGTCGGTTTTCTATTACTTTTTAGAGGAGGTTTTGCAATGACATGGACAAATGTATTAGCCATGCTTGTATGGACTGGAGCGAGTGCAGTACTTTTATTTGCAATTATGTGGGTTGATTCGATTTTTACAAAATACAATGATTTAAAAGAAATAAAAAATGGGAATACAGCTGTAACAACTCGTTTCGTTATGAAATTATTCGCACAAGGGTACATTTTATCTCAATCGATAACGAAAGCAAATGACTTATGGCAAGCACTACTTGCATCAGCCGTTTCTTTCGTTATTTTATTAGTGGTAGAAATGTTTATCGAATTTGTGTTAAAGAAAATGGCTGGTTTAGATTTAGAAGAAGGTACGAAAGAAGGCAGTGTTGCGCACGCGATGTTGGCCGGATCATTACATATTGTGGGTGCACTTATTTTAGGTGCTTGTTTATAAAGAGAGAAGGAGGGGTAGCTCATGAGTTTATTTAAACGAATTAAAAATATAATGAAAAGCCCAGAACCGCCGAAACCAGAGAAAAGTTTGTTAACGTTAGCTCCTGGCGATATGGTTGAAGTTTCATTAGTCATGTATGAATTAATTGGGAAAACGAGTATGCATTCTCGTAAAGAAATTGTTTTAACACTGCAAGACGGGAAAGATATTCGTTATTTAAAAATTGAAGATCGTGAAAATACGTATTACAAATTATATACACCAATTGATGGTCGTTTAGATTCGATTGATGAAATTCCGACGACAATTGAGATGGATGATACAGAGTACCATATGGAAGAGCAATATAACGGACGTGTTGTTGTGATGGGGAAAACACCATTCTCAGCTTCAGAAGAACAGTATGTATGGGAGTTCCAATCGGATAATCGAAAATTATTACGTATTGAATGGCAAAATGGTCGCACAATGATGTATGAGGGAGAAGCAATTATTCCTGCTGATGTACAAATTATAAGAGCAACGTAAGGGGGCGTAATCATGTCAAACCGATTGTTTACCATGATTAAATCGTTCGTGATCCCTATACTTGCTATCGTTACGTTACTTGTTGTTGCTGGATATGCCTTATCAGGTTGCCAAGGCGGACAGACAAAGTCGATTCAAGATCGTTATCCGCTTGAATCTGTCGCAAAAGAAGGTAAACAAGAATCTTACGTGTATAGGGCCGCCAATCGGTCAGTTCCTGAAGTCGCGAAGGAACTCATGAATGAAAGAGAACCGAAGCAAGCATCTAAAGAAGACGAAAATCAAATGTTCCTCGTTTATTCTGATAAGATTTATAATCTGCAAAAGGATAAAGAGAAGCCATCTGATACGTTAATTGAAATAAGTAATAAAGAGTTTGTCCGTCAAAATTACCAACCGTCCTTCCTGCAAGGATATATTATGGGTAGTATATTAAATGATATATTCGGTTCACGAAAATCATCGTACGGTGATTATCGCGGATATAATGACAGACAAAATCATAAACCAGTTATTCCAGAGAGACCGCCTACGAAAGAAGAAAAGAAAACCCCGCCTCCAATTACGAAGGAAGGGAAAGGGTCTATCATTAAGCGTGGCGATAATGTAGATTCGAAATCTTCTGTAGGAGATACAGGAAGTATTACGAAAAAAGGAAGCAGCACGCCTCCGCCTTCTACTGGAAGCAAAGGGAAAATAACGAAAACACCAGGTGGTTCGAGCGGATCAGATGTGAAGCCGAAATCATCTATTAAAACGCCGCCAAGGAATACATCTCCTCCGAAAACGAGGGTTGGTGGTTCAGGAAAGATTACGAAGAGAAGATAGTGTAGAGACCGAAAAGTGGAAGTGGCTTTTCGGTCTTTTTTTTATTCTGGAAATTAATTCCTTATAGCTGGTATAATGAAGTTATAAGGAGGAGATTATTATGACTATGTATAAAAGATTTAGTGTAATTATGTTCCTCGTATTATTCTTAAGTTTGTTTATTAGCACAACGATGAAATTTCACTTTGTAGTAGGTATTCTATGGATACTATGTACGTGTACTCTTTTTCTATATGTTCCGCTTCGTTTCCAACAAGAAGTGCCAGCCTTTCAAAAATACGTGGCATGGATTAAGAGCGGGGGAAGATGGGGGGAGTAAAAATATATCGACCACAACTCCAAATATATCAGCGATTATTGGAATATATCGCCCGCAACTCCAAATATATCAGCGATTATTAGAATATATCGACTTACCGACAAAAATTGACAACAATAACAGAAGAGGGTGTGCCAACATATTGGCACACCCTCTTCTTTCATAATGATTAATGAATATCACGTTTCTTAAAGTTACCGCCTTTTACTTCTGCTACGTCATAAACTGTAATAAAGGCGTGTGGATCGATTTCATTAATAAGTTCTTTCATTTTACTTTCTTCTAAACGGTTAATTACACAAGAAATTTCTTTGAATTTCTCTCTAGAATAACCGCCGTATACTTCGTTATATGTTGCACTTCGGCCTAAACGATCACGAATGGTTTCTACCATCAATTCAGGCTCTTTCGTAATGATTTTAAATGCTTTCGAACCACTTAAACCAACTTCAACGATATGAATCACTTTCGAAGCAATAAAGTAAGCAATTGCCGAAAGGATAGCTCCTTGAAGACCGAATACGGTTGATACGAAAATAAATACGAACATGTTTAAGAATAAAATAAGGTCACTCGTTCCAAATGGTAACTTACGAGAAAGCAATACAGCTAGCATATCGATTCCATCTAATGCCCCGCCATTACGCAATGCTAGTCCCATACCAAAACCGATGATAATACCACCAACAACTGTAACTAATAATGTATCGCCTTCAATAATAGCTGGTATTCCGTGCATGACAACGGTACCTATTGCTAATGAAGCAATCCCGATAATGGAATAAATAGCGAAGCTTTTACCGATTTGCTTATATCCTAACCAAACGAAAGGAATGTTAATAACTGCGATTAGAGCTCCTAATGGTAATCCAAACAATCTTGAACTAACGATACTTAAACCAGTTACACCACCGTCTGATACGTTATTTGGAATTAATACTGCCTCTAATCCGTACGCTGTAATAAATGCCCCAATAATAATCATCAAAGCTTTTGAAGCGATTTTAAGCTTATTGGGCTTGTTTTTGATAATTTTCTCCATATGATTTCCTCGTTTCAAACTAGTTTCTTATTTGTTACGTCATTCACACTTAAATTTTATTTTAACATTTTATTTGAAAAAATTCTCCTTTAATGGATGTATGCAGGGAATATTATGACCATATTAACTTTAAAATATTTTTGAAATGAGTATAAGAAATCCCATCCTTTCAAAGGATGGGATGCTATTAAGAAATGATAAAACTAAGCACGGATAGGAATAAAGCAAAACCTAAAATAGTTCCACATATTTTCATATGGCGCTTACGTCCCATCACAACGATTGCAACATACTCACGAATCATTGCATTAGGCCAATAATAAAAGGCTGTCTTTGATCCAATTCCTTGGCTATTAAGACCAGCTTGTCTTGCATATATACCAGCGCGGAAAAGGTGGAAATTATTCGTTGTAAAAATACTTTTATACTTACCGTCTGGTTTTAAAGAATCCATAATTTCTTTAGAGAACAACATATTTTGATATGTGTTTACAGAGCGATTTTCTTGCACTGTATGTTCAAGCGGAATTCCTTTTTCAACAGCGTACTTTTGCATCGCTTCTGCTTCAGGAAGGCCTTCATCTGGACCTTGTCCACCAGAGAAAATAATTGTTGGTGGCGTATTCACAGCGGCTTGTTTCCAGTAAAAGTCGATCGCTTTATGAATACGACTGGCAAGTAAAGGTGGTACTTTATCATTAATTAAGCCGCTACCGAGAACGATAATGAAATCTTGATTACGCCTTGGTCTGTTGAATTGATATAGAAAATAAGCGCTTAAGAAGTTAGATAAGTGTATAAAGAAATATACGGTTATAAGAGAAATACCAGCGAAAATAGGCTGGAAATGTGATGAGAAGAAACTTGCTGGACTTATGAAAAGGAATAATATACAGAATAAAATACCTAAAGCAGCAATAAGTGTTAAACAGTTAGTAAAACGTCGGCCTTCTCGTTTCATTAAAATTCTCGCATTCAGAAATAGTCCAAACATTAAAGCAACAATACCAAAAGGAATCATAACGATAAGTGCTAAAATAGGTAAGACTATTATGTAGCCTAGGATAGTATTACTTGAGTTCCAAGAGACAAGTATACAAAACAGAAGGAAAAAACAGATAAAAGTATTAAATAAAAAACCATTTATTATTTTTCGTGGATCTTTTAAATAGGAGATAAGAAAAATAATAAACAATATAAGAGGAATGATTCCGAAAGACATAAATATAGTACACCTCAACTTGTATAAGAATTTGACATACCTTTTATATTACATGATTTTATAATTGAAAATGAAAAAAAAAGGATTTTGAATTTTCTCAATAAAATATATGGATACATATGTTACAATGTATGTAAAGCGATATATTAAAAGTAAAATGGTTGAAGAGGCACTCTATGGAGTGTCTTTTCTTTTTCATATGTAATTATGCATATTATATTTATTTTCAAGTGAAGAGGATTAAAATATAAGTGGTAGACATACTTTATAAAACAGAATGTAATACAAACATTTCCCTCTACTTTTTGTATCTAACAATCGTATAACAATAAATAATTCTGTTTTATAGTGTCTGTTTATGAAAGGCATCTTCTTTGAAGGCGCCTTTTTTGTTGTTTCATGTAGATGCTTTTCACTGTTGGTATAGTGGAAAGTATCTATACTAAACATTAGCAATCTTCCGTATAAATATTATCAATTTACTATATATTCCAGTAGTGTTAACCTACATATGAAAGGCTTTCTTTTTCAAAATATTACCCCTAATAAATTTTTGAAGAAGTCAACTGTCTCCAAAATTGCCATTCATGCTTAGCAAAAAAGAATCCTGCAGGATTCTTTTTTGTGTTCGACAGAATATGACAAAGTACATTTGAATAATTTGTTATATTGTTAAATGGTTATTATGGAAAGAGAAGGAGACTTAAGTATGAGATTTAAAAAATTAATTTTAACAGGTGCACTTGTTGCAACTACAGCATTTACTTCAATTGGAACAGCGGAGGCAAGCGCAGGTTTTAAAGATGTTCCAAACAATCATTGGTCTTATAAAGCAATTATGGATTTAGCAAATAAAAACGTTGTTGCTGGATACGGAAATGGGATTTTTGGATTTGGTGATGATGTAACGCGTGAGCAAGTTGCAGCTCTTATGTTCCGCCATTTAAAACCGACAGTAAAAGAACAGTATAACAATCCATATAAAGATATTACGGATCGTTCAACTATGTTTAAAAAAGAGATTCTTGCTTTAACAGAGATGGGTATATTTGTTGGAGATAACACAGGAAAATTTAGACCGAAAGATTCGTTAACTCGTGAAGAAATGGCACAAATTTTGACAAGAGGATTCCAATTGCAAATTAGAGGGGATCATAATTTCCCGGATGTAGATAGAAATGGATGGGCGAATCCTGCGATTACTGCAATTAAATCAAATTATATTACGGCTGGAACTGGTGATGGTACATTCGCACCTAAAATGCATGTAAGTCGTGAGCAATACGTTCAGTTCTTATATAATGCAACGTTACCATTTGAAGAAAGACCAGGAGCAAAACAACCACAGCCACAACCGAAACCAGAAGTAAAACCGGAAGTGAAACCAGATCCGAAACGTTTTGCGAACTGTAAAGAAGCAAACGATGCGGGATATTATGACATTACAAGAGATAGCCCGTATTATGGTAAGCATTTAGACCGTGATGGCGATGGAATTGCTTGTGAGAAAAAGAAAAAAGGTAAATAAGAAAAAAGCACTCAGTCTGAGTGCTTTTTTCTTATGGAAACATGCTATTTTTTTAGGCGCTTTTCATAAAATGAAAGTAAGGAAATGAAAGTAGGTGACAAAATGCCGTCAGTTGTGGAAGGCGTTATTATTGAAAACTGCAATGGAACGATTAATTTAGGAGATAAATATAACGTGCAGCCGATTGAAAAAACGAAAGCTTATAATGGATCGGGATCATCGAATACAGGGATTAAAGTACAAACATTTAGCGGGATTAGTACATCAGATGTAGGGGATAGCGATGTGAATGATCAGGGAATACAGTTTACTTTATAGAGAAATATGTAAAATTGCATAAAATGATGAACTTGTCCTGTGCTACAATCTAGCTGTGAGCTGTTAATGATTCTTCTGTATTATAGTTGTTAGATTAGAAATATAACATCTTATCGAAAATCATACGTATAAAAAAGACACTTCAAACGAAGTGTCTTTTTTCATTTTAGTGATACCCTTTAGCAGAGTCTTTATGAATTTTATTTTTAAAGATACTGTAACTCCAAAGTTGATATCCAATAACAATTGGTACCATAACCATTGCAACGAAGAACATAATTTTTAAGTTTAATTGACTACCAGCTGCGTTGTATAACGTTGTACTATAAGCATCATTAATACGAGATGGTAACATTCTTGGGAACATACCCGCAAAGCCAGTTGTCATAAACATTGCGATTGTTAAGCAAACGAATGTGAATGCAAGACCGATTTTATGTTTGTACACCATAATAAGTGCGAGTACACTCATTAACATTGCAAGTACTGGAAGAATGAATAGTACCGGGTACTCTGTGAAGTTTTGGAATAAATTTGTACGATTTGCAGTTGCTACATAGAAAATAGCTAAAATGATAGCAGCTGCCATTGAAAATGGTCTTGCGATTTTATAAGCACGGTCAGATACTTCACCAGTCGTTTTAATCATAACCCAAAGGGCACCAGATACGACGAATATAGCAGTGAAGAACAGCCCTCCTAAAATACCGTAATGATTTAGTAAGCTAAGTAAATTTCCTTCATAGCCATTTTTTCCAATTTGTAGTCCGTAATAAAGATTAGCAAATGTAACACCGAATAGGAAAGCAATTAAGAAACTACCAATTGCAAATGCCCATTTACAAGTTTTTTGCCAAATTGGTGAATCATCTTTATGCATGAACTCAAGTCCAGCAGCACGAGCAAATAGTGCAAGTAATACTAAGAATAACGGTGTATATAAATAACTAAACATATTTGCATATGTGACTGGGAAGGCAGCAAATGTTGCGCCACCAGCTGTAATTAACCACACTTCATTACCGCCCCAGAACGGGCCAATTGCTTCTTGTAATTGATTTCGTTCTTGTCGGTCTTTCGTAACGAAAGGAAAAATCATTCCGTTACCAAGTGCATATCCATCAAGAATAAAGTAAACTGTCCAAATCACGCCCCATAAACCAAACCAGATAATCGCAAGCATATCATGAGACATGAGCCACGCCTCCCTCAGTAGCAGGTTCTTCTAATGCTGCTGGTCCTTTTTTGGCGAACTTCAGCATTAAGTATACATCTGCGATTAAAAGTAAAGTGTAGAACAAGATTAAACTAATTAATGAGAACCAAATTTGCGGGACAGATATAGGTGATACAGATTCTGCGGTACGCATGAGTTTATAAACTGTCCATGGTTGACGACCTACTTCGGCAACAATCCAACCAGCATTAATTGCGATATATGGTAGTAAAACAGACCATATTGTAATTTTTAAGTAACGTTTTGAGTTTTCTAGTTTTCCTTTTCGGTTTAAGTAGAAACCGTACCAAGTTAATGCCATAAAGAACATACCAAGTGCAACCATTAAGCGGAAGCTATAGTACACAAGGTTAACGTTTGGACGATCTTCTTTCGGAATATCTTTTAAACCAACAATTTCGCCATCAAATGAATTTGTATAGAAGAAGCTGCCTAACTTTGGAATCGTAAGGAATTCAAAGTTCTTTTCATTTTCCACATCAGGAATTTGAACAATCGAGAAGCCTTGTCCTTTCCCAGTTTCCCAAACAGCTTCCATTGCAGCACCTTTAGCAGGTTGATATTTAGCCGCGGATACACCAGATTGATGTCCCATAAACGGTGTAATTGTTGCGGCAAATAAGCCTAACATTAAGCCAAACTTAAATGATTTTTTGAAGAATTCAACTTCATTTTTACGTAATAAGTGATAGGCACTAATTGCCATGACGAAGAAAGCACCAACAATATAACAACCAACTACAGTATGGAAGAACATATTCCAAGCGTATGGATTCGTAACGAGTGCCCAGAAATCATTTAATTCAGCGCGGCCGTTACGTACGACGTAGCCAACTGGGTTTTGCATAAAGCCGTTTGCTGTAATAATCCAAAGGGCGGAAATATTTGTGCCAAGTGCAACCATCCACATACAGAAGGCACGGAACTTTGGTGAAATTTTGTCTTTACCGAATAACCATATTCCCATGAAAGTAGATTCTAAGAAGAAGGCAACGAGTGCTTCGATTGCGAGAGGTGATCCGAAAATATCTCCCATATATTTGGAGTACTCAGACCAGTTTGTTCCAAATTGGAATTCCATCGTAATCCCGGTTATAATCCCCATTACGAAGTTAATTGTAAATAATTTACCCCAGAAATTTGCCATTTTGCGGTATGTTGGATTCAATGTGCGGGCGTATTGAGTTTCCATACATGCTACTAAAATGACAAGTCCGATTGTCAAAGGTACAAATAAAAAGTGATAAAAAATAGTAATTGCAAATTGAAAACGACTCAGTAACAGAACGTCGGACATAATAAATATTCACTCCTTTTTTACATTATCTACAATCAGTTTATAGTGAAAATGCGTTTAAAGTATGTGAGACTTGTTACAAAGCTGTGTGTATATTTTGAAAGAATTATGTCGATTATCTGAAAATATCTTATTTTTACTATAAAGCGATATCCTTTTTGAGTTTTTCATATTTTGGTACACTATTTATGTAGTGTAAACGAGAGAAAAGAGGGCCTTTACTATGAAGTCACTAGAAGAGATTTTGCAATACAATGAGAAATTTGTGGAAGAGAAAAAGTATGAAGAGTTTGTAGCGGGGAAATTTCCAAACAAAAAGATGGTAATTATTTCTTGTATGGATACAAGACTTGTTGAACTATTGCCGAAAGCGATGAATATGCGTAACGGCGATGTGAAAATTATTAAAGTAGCAGGCGCTGTTATTTCACATCCATTTGGAAGTATTATGCGTAGTATTTTAGTCGCTGTATACGAACTTGGCGCTGATGAAGTATGTGTAGTTGGTCACCATGATTGTGGTATGGCAAAAATTCAAGCAAGCAGTACGATTGAGAAAATGAAAGAACGCGGTATAACAGAAGAGAAATTAGATATGCTTCGTTATTCTGGAATCGATTTAGAACAATTCTTGCGCGGTTTCTCTAGTGTAGAAGAAAGTGTAGAACATAGCGTATCAGTACTTCGCAACCACCCATTACTTCCGGAAGAAGTACCTGTTCACGGTCTTGTTATCGATCCTGATACAGGAAAATTAGATTTAGTTGTGAATGGTTACGACAATTAAGAATGTACTTTGTCATCCTTTTTATCTGGGACAGGATCAAATCCTCCCGGGTGGAAAGGGTGACATTTTAATATACGCTTACAAGTAAGCCAAAAGCCTTTGAGGGCACCATGCTTTTGAAACGCCTCTAATCCGTAATGAGAACAAGTTGGATAAAAGCGGCAAGTGGGTGGTGTCATCGGAGAAATGAACTTTTGATAAAAGCGTATAATCCCAATAAAAATCTGTTTCATAACGATCTCCTTTTCAGCATATTCTTAAAGTATTATAGCACGACTGTACATAATACTTTACTAATGTGCATTTCCGTTATATCATATTGGATATAACGGAATTAAATTAAAAGCGGGAGAGATGTTGTATGCCATCAGTAGAAAGCTTTGAATTAGATCATACGATTGTAAAGGCACCTTATGTAAGACATTGCGGAGTTCACAATGTAGGTAGTGACGGTATTGTAAATAAATTTGATATTCGTTTTTGCCAACCGAATAAACAAGCGATGAAACCAGATGTTATTCATACGTTAGAACATTTATTAGCATTTAATTTACGTAAATATATTGATCGTTATCCGCATTTCGATATTATCGATATTTCACCAATGGGCTGCCAAACAGGATACTACCTTGTAGTAAGCGGAACACCGACAGTTCGAGAAATTATTGATTTATTAGAATTAACATTAAAAGATGCGGTTCAAATTACAGAAATTCCAGCTGCAAATGAAACGCAATGTGGTCAAGCGAAGCTTCACGATTTAGAAGGAGCAAAACGTTTAATGAACTTCTGGTTAAGCCAAGATAAAGATGAACTTGAGAAAGTATTTGGATAGAAAGAAAACTGCCTGTAAAAGGGCAGTTTTTTTGTGTCATGATAATAAATAAAATTATATCGACGATTTTTCGAATATATCGACCGTAACTTGAAATATATCAACGATTTTTTTAATATATCGACGTTTCGACACTGGATATCGACTTACCGACAAAAACTGACAAAAAAATCATCCCTATTTTATTACGTGCTTGTAAATGCGAAATTGCTCAAGATTTCATTCTATATGTAGCGAAGGTAGTTTGATATGAGAACGAAGAGTGTAAGAATAGAAACGAAAAAAAAACGGAATGCTCATTGATTTTCGTCCGGATATAAATTCGTTAATTCCGACAAGAATAAAGAAAAAACTGAGAATAAATTGTACGTATGGGAGAAGTGAGAAATGATCGGTAATCTGGATATAAGTGCAAAGAAAGAGTATGAGAAGCGTGAAAAGTCCTAAAGCAATCCGTAATCCAATTAGCATGTAATTCCCCCTTAAATAGATTATTTATCGGAATATTTCTGAGAAGCTAAGAAATAAAGCACCAGCTCCAGCTATGAAAGCAAATATACCACTAGATTTTCTGTCTTGTTTTATTTCTCCTAGTCCTATAGTGAAAGCCATTAATCCTAAGAAAATGAACATATAAGGCATCATTTCTCTATTACCAGTAAAATATCCGTAAATTACTATACATAATGCAATGAGTGCAAAAATAATCTGTAATCCCTTTAGCATATATATCCCCCTTGTTATTTTATATAGCTAATGATGAGGAAAATCTAAATAAATCCGGTTCCTGAATCTTTTTTCTTTATTTGTTCAAGGGCAATAAGGAATAGTAAAGCTCCTAATAGAAATTGTGAAAGTGGTAGAAAGTTATGTTGACCTGCTAGTAAACGAATACTGGATATGATGTGGCCTAAAATAAGTAGTAGTATACGAAGCGTATTATGAATTCTTCTTGCTGTTTTTTGTATACGGGTTATCTTCTGGTTTATCGACGGAATGTTTATAAGCGTAGCCTTTATTAATCGTCATGACGGAGAGTACTAATATGACTAGGACGATTATAATACCGATAATTAATATTTTAAACATGGAATCCCTCCTTTTCTTTATTTTACATAATTTTGTAATTGATGAAAACAATAGAAATAAAAAGGATGAAAGAAGGGTGTTACATGGAGCAGAAAAAAACATATTATATATCAATAGCAAACGGTCAAATTTCACAAGTGAAGACAGCGGATACGTATAATTTTGAGATTTCCGCAAATGATGAGGAAATTACGGAGTTAAGAGAGTACTTTGATCAAGCGTATGTAGAGGATTTAGGTTCATTTGTACGCTCCCACGTTCCATTTGTTGAGTATCATCATGATTCAAATAATGACCGATATGATGAACAACTACAAAAAGCATATAAAATGATTTACGATTTAGGAAATCATGAGACGAAAGAATTAGTCGCGCAAATGGGAATAATCAATGGATTATAATTGGATAATATTATGCAGAAAAGCGAGAATATGCTACAATTTGTGGTAGGAAAAACTTGTAACCATCAATAGGGGAGTAATGGCATGTACAAATTTAAAGATTATTACCACAACACTGTACAATTATCGTTTGAACGTTATCCATTTTCTCCTGAGCCAAAGCATGTTTGGGTTGTATGCCGGTACGGGGATCAATGGTTATTAACGCATCATTTACGTCGCGGTCTTGAATTTCCAGGTGGAAAAGTAGAACTAGGGGAAACACCGGAAGAAGCGGCAGTTCGAGAGGTTCATGAAGAAACCGGCGGCATAGTTTCTGATTTAACTTACTTAGGACAATATAAAGTATCTGGAAAAGACAAAATAATCATTAAAAACATTTATTTTGCAACAATTAGTGCGGTAGAACAACATACGCATTACGAAGAAACGAAAGGGTCTGTTTTATTAAAAAACATTCCTGACAACATTAAAACGGATAGAAAATTTAGCTTTATAATGCGCGACGATGTATTGGCGCGTACGATGAAACATATAGAAGAAATCGGCTGTTTTACGAAGTAAAGTGGCCGATTTCTTTTTTTATAAGATCAAATGTAAATATATCTTTACATTATTTTGGGTATATTATACAATTTTGTAAAGATATATTTACATTTTAGGAGGAGGAAGATGGATAACAGAAAAGAAACGACTGTTACTGTTTCGATGGTTAAGTTAAATATCTATTCATTACTTATAATATTTGCGTTGGCGTTTGGAATTGGTTATTTGCATATATTTCTTTCAGGCGGGGTTCAATTTGAATTTACATTGCCCGTTATGTTTCTTTTGATTATTGGAATGATTGTTTTCGTTTGTATTCATGAGGCAATACATTTAATTGGATTTCGTTATATCGGAGGTGTTCCATGGAGTGAACTAACATGGGGCGTCAATTGGAAATTAGGTGCTGCATACGCTCATTCTAAAAAAGAAATTACAGTAAAGCAAATGAAGAAAGTGTTAATGCTGCCGTTTTTACCGACTG
Source organism: Bacillus sp. FF-1 (assembly GCF_028548245.1). NCBI lineage: Bacteria > Bacillati > Bacillota > Bacilli > Caryophanales > Bacillaceae > Bacillus > Bacillus sp. FF-1. The sequence continues at coordinate 814,453 of NZ_JAQQGG010000003.1, read as the reverse complement.
GAATTTTGCCAATTGTATTGGGGTTAGCTATGAATCTGGAGCCACTCTCATTTTTAGGAATTCTACTAACAGCAGGTTGCATGGGTGACATTGCCTTATATCAAAAAGTTTCAAAGTTTCCAGATGATGCGCTAGTTAAAGATCATCCGAGTAAACCGCAGTTTACAGTATATGAATTATAAAGGAAGAGGAGGCGTCCGGGAAACGAAGCCTCCTTTTACTATTTTCTTGTTTTTTTCTCTATCTCTAAAAACGAAAGCACCTCCAACAAATCATCCACCACACGCGAATGCTCAAAATTACCCCAAAATGAATCTCTTTTCCAAACACCAAGAATCCCTACTTGTTCAGAACCCAGTACATCATTTTCAGGATGATCCCCAACGTAAAGACATTCTGCTGCCTTCACATCTAGCTTTTTTAAAGCTCTTTCGAAAATTTCAGGATGCGGTTTTTTAATTCCTTCCGCTTCTGAAACGAGAATTGTATTTGTATACGTATGTATGTTTAGTGCGCGAAGATTATTTATCTGAAAGTCAGTAAAGCCGTTTGTAATAATACCAATTTTAATATTTTGTTGTGTTAAACGTTGAAGTAATTCATGCATATTTTGGAAAGGGATACAATGATGTTGAAAATTTGTAATGTAGTCGTGCAGCAGTTGTTCTTGCGTTAAAGTAGTAATGTTGTATTCGGAAAGGAGAGTAGCATATACTTTATCTTTCCACGTATAGCCATTATTATCTAGTTCGAGAAATCGAGAACAATACTCGGATTTTTCTATGTTCATTAAATGAGAGGCAAAGCGATTATATTGATCATGAATAAATTGTTCTAAAGATTGACGACGATCTAATAGTGTTCCATCTAAGTCGAATAAGACTGCCCGAATCATAGGAAACCTCCTTACATTTTTTATAATTCATTATCGCATATTCGTTAAAAAATGATTATGATATTTTGTAGAATGGAATAATGGAGGATTGTATGAAGAGACTGTATGGCAAGTTAGTAGGGGTTATCGTTGCAATCGGCTTACTAGCAGGGTGCGAAAGTTCTATGAAGAGTGTGAAAGAAAAAGAAGTGTGTAAAACAGACGAAGAATGCGTGGAAATAGGAGATAAGAAACTTCAAAAAGTATATGAAAAAATAGATGGATTATCTGAGCTTGAAGCAGTAGAAGATTATGAAATAGAAGAGCATGAAAGTGCAGATATGAAAGAGGCAGAGCAGAAAAAAGAAGATGATGATGAAAATTATTTCTTTTTAGCTTCTTATTATATTGATGGCGATGAAATTGTAGATCCTTATTTTGAAAAAATAGAACGGAAACGTTTAAATAAAGTATTTGCTGAAGATAAAGAAGCGAAAGAAGAAGTACTGCAACAACGTCAAGATAGAGGGTATCATGAAGACTTGTGGGATATGTATCGCACGCTCATTCCAGCTAAATATCGCGGGAATATAACAGAATTTGATCTAATAACGGATGGTTATGACGGTGTTGTTGCTCACGTTATGCCTAGTATAGAGAATCCGAAAGAATGGACTCTTAGCTTAGATACGCTTGATTCTGCGGTAAATATTGATGAAGTGATGAAAACATTAATTCATGAGACGGCTCACGTGTTAACGCTCGGGCATAAGCAAATACCAGTAGATGAAAACTATGTAAAGGATTTTGAAGAGGATAAAGATATTTCGACGTACCGAAATAAATGCGGCAATCTTTTCTTACAAGAGGGATGTGCGGAGGAAAACTCTTATATCAATCAATTTTATAATTCTTTCTGGAAGCCTATTGAGCAGGAATGGACAGAAAAGAAAGTAGAAGAAAGTGAAGAAACGCAAATTGAATTTTTTAAAGAAAAACATGATGAGTTTGTCTCACAGTATGGAACGACAAATGTAGCAGAAGATATTGCAGATACATTTACAGCATTTATTTTGCAAGATTCAAAAAAGGTGAAAGAAGGATCGGAGTTAAAGTATAAAAAAATTGCCTTTTTCTATCAATTCCCTGAGCTTGTAAAAATGAGGGCGGAAGTGTTGGCAGGATTATATGATGTTTCGAAAACGATAGAACAACGAAGTGGAAACTAATGCGGGTTATATATGTTAGCTAAGAAAACGTAAAGAATTGTAGTTCTTTACGTTTTTTATGTTGATAAAATTGAAAATTCTGTATTTTTATTAAAAAGAAGAAGGAACTACCATTATAAAATAGAATTAGTATAAAAATGTCACAATTTAGACACAATTATAATGCGCGTGTTATAGGGACTATAAGTTTACTCTCGAGGAGGTAATGAAACGTATGAAAACGATTCTTGCTGTCGCTGGTCTCATTTGGGTAATGTCTCACGGTTTTCCGATTTTTGAAGGGGAGCAAATTCGTAGTGCATTGGATAAAAAGTTTAATGATTATCATGTAATAGATCGAAAAGATAATGTCGTTACAGTACGTGTGAAAGATTGTTTCCATACAGTTACGGTTGCGGATGGAAACGTTAAAAATGAAACAAAGATGTGTGATAAAAGGTAAAAGAAAGAAGCTGACTATAGTCTATTGCCCTAAGTCAGCTTCTTTTTCGTTTCCCAATTAGAAGTTTTTCAAATGCCTCAACAAACACATACATAAGTGTTGCGAGGACGCATGTGAGTAGTACGCTTAGTAAGACAAGTGTGAAATTAAATACTTGGAATCCGTAGCTAATTAAGTAGCCAAGACCTTGTTTAGAGACGAGAAGTTCGCCGAATATAACACCGACCCACGATAATCCAACGTTCACTTTTAACGTTGAAATAATGGCTGGGAAAGATGCAGGGAGAACGACTTGTTTATAACATTGCCATTTATTTGCGCCAAATGTGTCCATCACTTTTATATAGTTAGAATCGACTTCTTGAAATGCGCTGTAAATAACGAGAATGGTAATGATGATAGAAATGATTACTCCCATTGCAATTGAAGAAGAAATATTTGGACCGAAGATTACAATGATAATTGGCCCAAGTGCTACTTTTGGCATGGCGTTTAGGACGACGAGATATGGATCAAGTACGCGGGCGAGAAGTGGTAGCCACCAAAGGAAAGTAGCGATAATGGCTCCGAGCACTGTTCCAAGAATGAAACCTACTCCCGTTTCAAGTAATGTCGTCCATATGTGGACCCAAAGCGAACCGTCCATCCATTTATTAAGGAAGAGATCCCAAATACTTGAAGGAGAGCTAAAGAGTAAAGGGTCAATCCATTCTTTTTTGCTAGCGATTTCCCATAGTGCAAAGAAAAGAATGAGCAGTAAAAGTTGCAAAGAGCGTGCTAACCATGCGCGCCTGCGTTCTTTTTTCCGAAATTGTTCATGTAGTTGCTTTATATTATCCAAGGCGCTCCAACTCCTTCCATATATTTTGGAAGAGGGATGGGAAGTCATGGTGGTGGCGTGATTCTAACGGTGATAAGGAACGGATGCTTTCTGGGACGATAAATGTTTTTGCAATTTTTCCGGGATTCGCTTGTAGTAAATAAATACGATCACTCATCGCAATTGCTTCTTCAATATCATGCGTCACGAGTAGTGAAGTTTTCTTATATTTGTGTAGTAAGCTGAAAACGAGATCTTCTAGTTTCAATTTCGTTTGATAATCGAGCGCCGAAAAAGGTTCATCTAGCAATAAAATTTTTGGATCGGTCGCTAATGTTCGAACGAGGGCGGCACGTTGACGCATACCACCGGATAGTTCACGAGGGTATTGCTGCTCTACATCATGTAGACCGACTTGCTTTAAAAGCTGTAAAGTATGTTCTTTCGTCTGTTCATCGTAAATGTTTCGGATATGAAGTCCAAGCATAATATTTTCTTCAATTGTCTTCCAAGGGAACAAGTAGTCTTGCTGCAACATATACCCCATAGATGAAGTTTTCGTTGTAATGGGCTCACCATCTAAAAAGACGATACCTTCAATTGGATCAAGCAGCCCGGCAATAATGGAGAGGAGTGTCGTTTTGCCGCAACCACTTGGACCGAGTATCGAAATGAATTCGCCTTCTTCCACTTGTAAACTCATATCTTCGAGAATCAATTTGGCATTCTCTTTTGCGAAAAAGCAGTGAGAAACGTTACGTATTTGTAAAAAGCTCATACACTTCGCCTCTATTTCTTAATAACGCTCTCGGCAATTTTTGTATTGACGAGCGCTTCATGTGGAACTTCTTTTTGTAATTCGCCAGCGTCTTTCATAATCGTTTGGAGCTGTTTCCATTCTTCAGCATCTAATAGCGGATTTGTCGCATAAGAATGTTGCTTTTTATACCGTTCAATTACTTTTACTGTAATGTCTTTTGAAGTGTCTTTAAATACCGGAGAAACGGCATCAGCAATCTCTTCTGGACTATGAGTATCAACCCATTGTTGTGCTTTATAGAGCGCACGTGTGAATTTTTCAGCAGCAGCTTTATCTTTCTTTAAGAAACTTTCCTTTGCCATGAACGATGTATACGGAACAGTACCAGATTCATTTCCGAACGAAGCGACGATATATCCTTTTCCTTCTTTTTCGAATATACTTGCAGTCGGTTCAAAGAGCTGGACAAATTCCCCTGTACCAGATGCGTAGGCATTTGCAATATTAGCAAATTCAATGTTTTGAATTAAGTTTGTATCTTTGTGAGGATCAATGCCATTTTTCTTTAAAACGTATTCTCCAACCATTTGCGGCATACCGCCTTTACGCTGTCCTAAAAACGTAACACCTTTTACGTCATTCCAATTAAAAGAGTCTAATTTTTTACGTGAAACTAAAAATGTTCCATCTGTTTGTGTAAGTTGTGCGAAGTTAATGACGGGGTCTTTTGCGCCTTGTTGATGAACGTAAATGGACGTTTCAGAACCGACGAGAGCAATATCAATCCCGCCAGATAATAAGGCAGTCATCGTTTTATCTCCTCCAGCTGTTGTTTGGAGGTCAACATGTAATCCCTCATCTTTAAAAAATCCTTTTTCAATCCCGACATATAACGGGGCATAGAAGAGAGAGTGGGTAACTTCGCCGACTCGAACATTTTGAGTTTGTTCTTTCGTATCTTCTTTTTTACTACTGCAAGCAACAAGTGTGAAGACAGCTAGTAACATGATACAAAAAACAGCTATTAATTTTTTCACTATATAACACCTCCTAGAAGTCACTCTACAAGCATGATATGTAGGTAAGTGCCCACATGTGAGTGTAGATAGCAGGAATTTTTTTGGTGATAAAGAAGTACAAATATAAGGGGTGATAAAATGGAGTACGAATATGATGATAGCGTACATTTACATCTTGACTATTTCGGAACAGAATGTGATATGGAATCGATTGCTTATAAACGGAAGAATGAAGACGTGTGGGATGTATATTTTAATTTTGGAGCATATGGTCTTCAGAAAGATGGGATCGAGACGGGTAAATTTATGGACGAATATGCTGGCTATTACGTTTTTTCTGTACATGCTCGTGATCTTAGTTGGGAATTTGGAAGTGCTCAATTTGAAGAGTGGGTTTTGAAAAATCATATAGTAGAAAAATCGCTGCAAAAATAAGGAGGAATTTTGTGGTCGATTTTCTCATTTTCTTATTCATTTTTGTAGTGGGATTTTTTATTATGCAAGTGCTCATTTACCGATTTGCAAAGAAAAACATCCAAAAATATACAAAAACAAAATGGATTCATATGTGGCTAGAGATGAATATGAAAAAGGGTCCGAGATTAGATTTTTTTGATTTTGTAGTTATTGTACTCGTATGTATCGTATGGAAAATATGGCTGTTTCCTTTTATATAATACACATGCTAATGATTTTTTCTTTTATCATAAAATAACGAAAAGAACCTGTCTTGTGGCGGGTTCTTTTCGTTATAGTAATAGTTGTAAAAAACTTGCATTTATAAGTGAAATAGTGAGTAGTATTGTGAAAGATATTTTGACAAATACAGAAACATATACATACGGAATTAAAGTGTGATTACAGAATGGACAAATTGGCTGTGTGCAAAGTGTGGGGTAATAAGAAAGAGGTCGTCCACCGTTGGACGACCTCTTTCTTATTATGCTTGGTTCGTGCGGAAGAATGGAAGCTTCTGCACAATGTGAATTAATCCGTATGCAAGAATTAAGCACATAAGAGGATTAATGAAAAATCCATAGCGATTAATTGCTAAGAATAAGTTTGAGAAGATAATGTAAATAATAGAACTTGCTACTAGCATCATAACGCGTTTATGTTTAAATGAATTTAGCATGAAGCAGAAGCTGCTCAAGAATGTACCGATGATAAACACTCTATGACATAGTTGCATAAAGTTGTGAATACGGTATTGGTCTACAGCAGGAGCTGTTTTGAATAATTCAATTGTTTTACCGACAGTGAACCAAGAGAACCAATAAGTGAAGTCCGTCTTAAAGCCGTTCTTGATTAATTCTTTTGCGTATGCCCCTTTGTCATCTAAGCCTTTGGCTCTCATTTCATTTACTATATTTTCATATCCAATTTTATTAAATGGATCAGCACCCGCAATTAGTGGATCAGCACCTTGGGTTGAGAATAAAATAAATTGGTTGAGTGCTAAATAGTTACGAACAACCCATGCACCAATAATAAAGAAAGGTCCGATAAACCATAACAATCCGATTCGAATGGAGTCTTTAAATCCATATGTAAATAACACAACAAGAACAGGAATGAGCATCATTGGAGCTGGATTTGGACGGAACATAAGTAAAATTGAAACGACAATTCCAAACCATATATGGAATTTCACTTTATTGTATTTCCATGCGAGAACAAATACATATACACATAACGCTAATAAGAATATGGATGGAACTTCTGTTAGCAATGTACGGAAGTATGTATAGTTACTTGGATAAATAGCATATAAAATACTTGCAACAATTCCATAAATGTTTTTTTCGAACAATTCTTTTCCTATTAAGAATACTAATAGCACTGTGCATAGGTTCATAATCATGTTAATAACAGTTGCTACGTAATAATAAGGAATTGATGTAATATCAGAAATAATCATAGCGCCAGCTAATAGTAATGGCTGACCTGGTGTGATATATGCATTTTTCCCTGGAACTTCACTAGGTTCTAAATACACATAACCAAATACACCATGTTTTAATAGTTGTTCAGCTGTTAACGAATAGTTAAAGGCATCATTTGCACCATATGTTACTTTGACTAACTCTCCATCTAATCCTGGCTGTTTTACTAAACAAAAAACGTGCAACAGGAAAGAAAGCGCCAAAATTGCATATACCGCTTTAGGCAAACTCTTAAACTTAGTAAGCAAAAATGAGCAACTCCTTTTTTATTAATTCTTTCGTATTTTCATGTGAAATCTTTAATAGTATTAAGGATTTCCAAAACATAGTTATTATATCATAAAGTGGAATGCTGAAATTAAGTTTTTCAAGAATGAGTAATTTGTATGCCATAATTTAACTGTTTACTAAGGGAATATTAAGACAATACATTTATGATAGAATCAACGATGCAGACGAAATATGTCATATATGTTATTTTAATAGAAATAGTTCTTTCGATGCGGGGGAAATTAAGACATAGAAACGAGGGAATGAATTGAAGTATGGTTCTACACTTTTTGATCTTCCAAAAAGAAATATATTAATTTCTAGCATTATAAGTAGTATGGTGACTTTATTAGTAATAACTATGCTGTTTATGCTTTTAAAGGTTTTTAATTTAGACATAATGAAAGCTCATTTAAATCAAAATCTTGTTTTAATTGTTATGATGATTTTCATATGGGGCATAACATTTTATATTTCACATTTTAATAAAAAAGAGATGTCTACACTTAGGGCATCCCTACGAGTGCATTTTGTATTATTTTTACTAGCTCATACAGTAGCGTTATTTTATATTGTCATGCAAGTTAATATGAGTTTCATAGAGGCAATGAATTGGATTTACTTGTATAACATGCAGTTTATATTAAGTTTTGTAGTAATTTATGCAATATACATTCTTGTTTATAATTTAATAGGCAAGGTTTTTCTAAGTATGATTTTAACGAGCTGTACGTTAGTCATTTTAGGTATTGTGAATTATTTAAAGCTTATTTTTAGAGGTGATCCGCTGTATCCTTCTGATTTCACACAAATTATGCATATGCAATCTGTTATACCGATGGTGATGGACTATTTTAGCTGGAGTTATATTTTTGTCATTATCTTAAGTATCGTGGCTTGTATTGTAGCAGGGATATATATGAGAAGGTATATTCAAAATGTAAAGACTCATCTAGGAATAAGAGCCTTATTAGTAGTAGGTTCTATTTTTGTTCTATATGCGTACGGTAATTTTGCGAACACATTTATGAATAAAGTATTTCAAAAATCAGGTGTAGATTTTGTTTTGTGGGATCAAAATGAGAACTATGCTTCAAATGGTTTTGTACTTGGGTTTATTAGCAATTTAGATACAACAGTTATGGAAAAACCCAAAAATTATTCTAAAGAAAATATGCTTCAAATAGCAAACGATATAAAAAAACAATATAGTGGAAATATAGGGAGCCAAAAGAAAAAAGAGAAACCGAATATTATTTTTGTAATGAGTGAATCGTTTTGGGATCCGACGAAAGCAACTAACCTTTCTTTTAGTGAAGATCCTGTACCAAATTTACATCATTATATAGAAAACTTTCCTGGTGGACAAACTATTTCTCCTACATTTGGGGGAAATACGGCGAACGTTGAATTTGAGGCATTAACGAGTTATTCAATGAGTTTGTTAAAGCCAGGTTCTATACCATATCAGCAGGTTATTACAAATAAGAAAGAAATTCCATCAATCCCTACGGCGTTGAAAAAAGAAGGGTATTACACAAGTGCAATTCATTCATTTGGTCGCACATTCTTTAAACGTGATGATGTATATAAGGTGTTAGGATTTGATAAATTTAATGCAGCTGATACGATGGAAAATGTAGATGTTGATGGAGATTATATTAGTGATTTAGCGATGAGTAAAGAGATAATTGCTGAGTTAGAGAAACAAAAACAACCTACATTTATTCATGCAGTTACGATGCAAAATCATTTTCCATTTACAGAGGGCCGATTTGGTGAAAACCTAATAGAAATTAGCGGGCTAGAAAATGAAGAATCAAAGGGAGAATTAGAAACGTATACAGAAGGGTTAAGACGTTCAGATGAGGCCCTTCAATATTTAATAGAGCAACTAGATAATTTAGATAGACCTACATTATTAGTATTCTTTGGAGATCATCTTCCATCATTAGGAACAAATAAATCTTTTTATAAAGAGAATGGGTATATAACGAATGAAAAAACACCGAGCGAACGTTTAGCGATGGCCCAAACGCCGCTATTAATGTACGCAAACTTTGATATGCCAAATGATAATTTAGGTGTAGTAAGTCCAATTTATTTTTCTAATCTTATTTTTGATTATGCAGGATTAAATAAATCTTTATTTTATCAATTTTTATCGGGATTTTACAAGGAAATACCGGTGCTTAGAGATGAATTAAAAGTTGATAAAAATGGAGAAGTAATCAATGATTTAACAAAGAAACAAAAAGAAATGTTAGAGCAATATAAAATGCTTCAGTATGATTTACTTGTTGGAAATCAATATAGTAAAGATATCCTCTTTAAATAAAGTGAAACTTTAATCAGTGGGGGTTTTCTTCATCCCCCACTGATTATTAGCCTTCACCAATCGGACTTTTATGGGCAGCCCGACCCCCACCTAACTTCTTTGCTTTGCTGAATTTTGAGGTGGGGGTCTTACTGCCCGTTAAAGCGGGATAAAAGAAACAAAAAGAACTTGTATAACGATACAAGTTCTTTTTTATAGTATTTAACGGGGTAACCAGACAAGCTGGGTTTAGGGAGTATTACCTGTACATTTAGTATAAATGAAAATGTAACCGTTTTATCGAATGATTTGTGAGAAATGTGTGAATTTTAACCTTTTTAAAAACTACGTTCCTATCGATACATTTGGCATAGTTTTTTATGAATGCAAAAACTTTATAAGTTCTTCGTTTAATTCATCCGCTTGATCAATTGGAGAGCCGTGACCACTATTTGTGAGAGGATGTAACTGAGAATTTTTAATACGCTTTTGCGTAAGTTCAGCGCTTTTGTATGGGATAAGTTGATCATGAATACCGTGGAATATTTTTGTTGGCACGTTAATTTTACTTAAGTCTTTCGTTACATCTTCATTTGCGGCTGCTTGCAATATTTTGATGAGAGCATAAGAAGCAGACTGCATACCGAGATAAGAAAACCATTCTAGCGTAGCAGATCCTAAGTTTCTATTAAAAAATGATAAAGATACATCATTTAAAAATTTAGGCATATTGGCATACATTTGATTAATGAGAGTGTCTGCTTGTTCTTTTGGGGCACCATAGGGAGATTCTTGATTTTTAACGAAAGAGGGGGAAACGGCATCGACTAATACAAGTTTAGAAATACGATGACCATTATAGCGAGACATGTACCGAATAGAAAGAGCACCACCTACTGAGAAACCAATTAATGTAGCATTTTCGACTTGAAGTGCTTCTAAAACGATGGCGATATCGTCTGCTAAACGATTGTATGTGTAACCAGTCCATGGTTTATCAGATTGTCCATTTCCGCGTATATCCATAGCGATGCAGCGGAAACCGTGTTGTGGTAACACGTTGAGCTGATATTGGTACATTTGATGATTTAAAGGCCAGCCATGGACGAAGAACACGGTTTTACTACCGGGACCGGGATTAACGTCTTGCACAAAAATATGCACATCTTTTTCAACGGTAACAAACATGAATGAGCCTCCTATTCATACGCGAGGAGCGTATGATTTTGTTCTATTAAGACACTAAGCTTTCCTTCATTTTTTGCCGCTTATATAAAATCTCTCCCACATAATATACGTATTATTGTTTATAATTTTTATGATTGTATATCGTCTGAAAATATCACGGTTTTGGGATGATTTTCCTCAAATGTTCGATTTATCTTTGTTTGTATAAGAAAATCATTTATTATAATAAATGGTATTCTTCGAGATATTATGTTGAAGGGGTGTTGAAGTGAAAGAAAGTTTTCTATCATATAAAGAAGAAGAAAGAAATGCCAAAATCCTTTTGTGGGTGCTATACGTCATTGTTGTTTCATACCAAGTTTTCTATGCAATCGTATTAGAAAATAAATCACTAACGGATAAGGGACATAGCATACTATGGCAAGTTATTTGCGGAACTGCAATACTCGGTATGAATGTATATTTAATAAAAAAAGAGAAAGTGAATTTTGTGAAATATGCATGTGTATTTGCATACATAGGAATAGAAATTGCTAACATATTTTCGTATATGCTTTATAATGAGGCGGCATTTGATGGGGGAAATATAGTAGAAATTATTCTTATCTTCTTTGTACCTATATTTTTAAATAAAAAATATTTTGTGTTTGTACTTTCAACTATTGTAGGGAAATATGTAATTTACTTATTTGTATTAAAAGAAGTAAAAGGATTTATGTTCCTCATTATGTATACACTCGTATTAATAGCAGCATACATCATTTTAAATCGATTTATACAATACCTTTCAGCGGTAAAGGAAAGTATTAAGATTGCTAGTGAATCACAAAAATTAGCAGTAATCGGAAAGATGGCAGCGACAGTGGGACATGAAATTAAAAATCCACTTGCTTCATTGAAAGGGTTTACGCAATTACAACGAGAGAAGCATGAAGAGGACCCTATTTATAAACAGATGATTTTTGAAATAGAAAATATGAATAATATGATAAGTGAATTGATGGAAGTTGCTACATGTAAACCTTCTATTTATAAGAAACATAATATAGGTGAAATTGTATTACAAGCAGTAGCAATTCTTCGAGAAAAAATGAATGAATCTAGTATCCAGCTTATTTCTAATATCGAAGAAAAGATGATAGAAATTGAATGTGATGAGCGGAAAATGCGAGGAGTTTTTCTATATGTCATAAAAAATGCTCTGGAGGCGATGGAGCAAGGTGGCACATTAGAGTTACGGTTAGAAAATAAAGGACAAGATTATGTAATGCTAAGTGTAATCGATAATGGTTACGGTATTAAGAAAGAGAATGTGGCTCGTGTTACAGAAGCTTTTTATACAACAAAACAAGATAAAATTGGTTTGGGACTTACGGTAGCAGATCGAATTGTCAACGAACACCTTGGTACGTTACATATTTCAAGTGAAAGAGATAAGGGAACGAGAATAGATATTATTCTTCCAAAAAAGTGTGGAAATAATGAAATCCAATTGAGAGAAAAGCTAGGAGTTACCATATGAATAAAGACGGTATATTTAAAAATGAAGAAATGAAGGCGCTGAAAATATATTTAAGTTTATTTTTCATTATATTTTTTGTATACGATCTTGCCTACGAATTTATTGTACCTTTAATAGGAGGAGAGCAAGAAGGAGTAGGACAATTTGAAGATGGTTTAGGTTTATGGCTTTATTTTCTGATGGTGGTTTTATTTTGCATTGGAATATACTTTATGAAATGGAAAAATCCATTTGCAGTAAAGTATATTATTCTAATTGGGTATAATCTATTAGATTTTATCCATAATATTATGATTTACTACGGTAGTGATACTGAGTTTGATGGTGGGAATATAGTAGAAGGATTTTTTATTTTATTTGCTCCACTTTTTGTGAATAAAAGATATTTTTGGTTAGTTCCGAGCATACTTGTTGGAAAATATGCTCTTATAGGAATCATTATTCACTCATCACTCGTTTTAATCCCGATGGCATTATATAGCGTATTTACTATCATATGTTGGATTATGTTTTTAAGGTTCCAATCTTACGTTCGTACGCTTGAGATGATGAATAAAGAAATACAACAAACAGAAAAGTTAGCAACTGTTGGGAAAATGGCTACAGTTATTGGTTCCAAAATTAAAAGACCTTTAGCTAATTTAGATAAATTTGTAAATAAGCAAGCGGTTAAATATCCAGAGGATAAAATATATAGTGATATTATGAAACAAGAAGTAGAACGAATTCATACAATCGCTACAGAACTTAGTGGATTTGAGAAATCTAAATCAATAGAATCAGAAGTTCATAATATAGAAGAAATTATCGCTTATGTTATTCGAGTTATGGGGAAGCCTGCTTTAAATCAAGGTGTGCACATACAAGGTATTTATAGTAAAGACATACCATCGATTACATGCGATGAAAAACGATTAAAACAAGTGTTTTTTAATTTAATTAAAAATGCGATTGAAGCAATGTCAGTTGGCGGAACGATTACGATTAAAGTGACTGTAGAAGATGCAATCATTGTTCAAGTTAAGGATGAAGGTTGCGGCATTCCAAAAGACAAAATCCCGAAGCTAAATGAAGCCTTTTACACAACAAAAGAAACGGGAACAGGTTTAGGCTTAGTAGTTACAGAAAAAATTATTAAAGACCACAACGGTAAAATGAGTTTTGAAAGTGAAGTTGGGGTTGGAACGACGGTGAAGGTTATGTTGCCGATACAATAAAAAATATATTTTAAAAAGGGAAATCATTTATTTGAGAGTGATTTCCCTTTTTTGTGAATAAAAATCCGGAAGTGTTTACACTATTGGTGCATTATGTATAATTACGAATCTAAGATATGGGTATTTTTATGGTGGTAATATAGAGTGAGTTTGTTAGTTGTTGACCTAAATTATTGAGGCTTTTTCTGTTGAATAAATTATTTTTAAGAGAGAACTAAATATTTGTGATTAGAAAAACAGAATATACAGCACTGGTAGTAATTCCAGGATTAATATAAAGGGATATAGCATCTCCTCTCGAAACGAGGTTTCCGGTTGTAATGCTACTCCAAGTTACAGTAGCTGGACCTACAGCTGAAGTAGGATTAAATACTTGAAGTTACCCCGATCCAGTAATTTTGTCAGTAGTAGACTACTTATTTTGAAAATGTAGTATTTAATGAGATGAGAAAATCATCTGTTTTCTTAATAAAATAATCTGGTTGTACAGTAAATGTAGCAGATTGATAGTTTGGTAACCATTGTACGCCAATCGTTCGTACATCTGCCTGTTTTCCAGCAAGTATGTCAGCATCACTATCCCCAATAAAAATTGCTTCGTTTGCATTTACATGTAATGTATTTAATACAAGAAGAATACCTTCAGGATCAGGTTTTGGCTTCATTACATCATCTCCAGCTACTATACAGTCGAAGAAAGAAACTAATCCTAATGCTTTTAGAGAAATGTCCAGGCTTCTTCTTGCTTTTCCAGTTACGATAGCTAACTGAAACCCTTGTTTTTTTAAATGTATTAAAAGGTCTACTATTTCATGATTTCGCTCTACGTAATCATGATGCTTTTCTTCATAACATTCATAGTATCTTTCAACTGCTACTTCTTTTTCTTCAGAGAGTAAGTTCTCATGAATAATACCAATTTCACTTGGGCCAAACATAGAAAGAATCTCTGCTTCAGTAATTTCTTTATTATCAAATTGCCAAAAAACGTTTTGAAACGAGTAATAACATAAAGGTAAAGTATCAGCTAGTGTGCCATCAAAATCAAAAATAATTGTACGTAGCATTTTCTCACTCCTGTTTTAAGTTATTTTAAGGTTTATTTAAGAATTTATGTTGTGATATACTTAAAATAACTTAAAAGTACTTAAAAGTAAATAAAAATGGGTGAGAGTATGAATCAAGAGGAACGTTTAATAAAAATAATGGAGTATTTGAATGAACATAGGACGATGAGTTTGAAGATAATGTGTGAGCTATTTCAAGTCTCCAGAGATACAGCAAGAAGAGATATTGTAAAGTTAACAAATGAAACAACAATAGTGCGAACCCATGGTGGTGTAGCTTTATCATCTTTCCACCATAAAATATCGGATTATGTAAATCGTGAGGAAAAAGAAATTGAATATAAGATATCTATTGGAAAGCGAGCTGCTTCTTTTGTAGAAGATAATGAAGTGATTTATCTTGATGTTTCAACAACTGTTAACTGTATGGCTTCATTTTTGACAGCAAGTAACATAACGGTTGTTACAAATTCAATTGATACAGTAAATCATTTAATGGATATGGAGAATGTAAATATTCATATTTTAGGTGGAGAATTAAATAAACACTCACGTTATATGACGGGTTTTTCTGCAATGGAGAAACTAAAAGATTATCATTTTGATAAGGTTTTTATTGGATCACCCGGTCTTACAGAAGATGGTGTCTATTATGCGTATGAGGAAGATATTCATTTTAAGCGTCAAATTGTTAAACAAACAAATGAAGTGTTTTTACTTGCTGATGAGACAAAAATGAATCAACGTCAAAACTTTAAGGCGCTGTCATTAGAAGCGATAGATACAATTATTACGAATGATGCTATACCTGGCGATTTAGAAAGAGTAGTGAAAGAATATGGAATTGAGCTAATCGTTGGAGTGAAGTAAAGGGGGACGTAAAAATGAAGGGGATTATATTTGATATTGACGGAACGATGTTAGATACGGAAAAAGCAGTTTTATATTCATTACAGAGAACGTTGCGAGATGAAGGGATGAATTATTCATTAGAAAAGCTACATTTTGCATTAGGTATTCCTGGTATGGCTACGTTACAAGAAATTGGTGTGGAAAATATGAAAGCAGTTCATGAGAAATGGATACGTAATATGGCAGATTTTAAGAATGAAATTACAGTATTTAAAGGAATTGCGGAAGTGATTGAAATAGTATCTTCATATAAGATTCGAACTGGTATTGTGACTTCAAAAACACGTCAAGAGTTTATCGATGATTTCCAGCCATTTGGATTACATTCATATTTTGAACACTCTATTTGTGTGGAAGATACAATGAAACATAAACCACATCCAGAGCCACTTGTGACATGTCTAAAAAGATTGAATATAGAGGCACAAGAAGCGATATACATAGGTGACTCAGTATATGACTTACAATGCGCAAAACAAGCGGGAGCAAAATTTGGTTTAGCCTTGTGGGGAGCAAAGACAAGGAAAGGATTCGAAGAGGCTGATTATATTTTTCAAACGCCTCATGAAATTTTAAGTTTAGTAAAAAGAGATAGCTAATTTAGCTATCTCTTTAAAAATTTATAACCACCATTTTTCCTGTGGAATCAAAGTAACATCCACTTCAAAATTTTCTTTAAACCAATTATACATCAATGTTTCTTTCACTAAATATTCAGAGGCAGAGTGTGATACACCGATGAGTGACATATTCGTTTCTTTTACGTAATCCATAATGAGCGAGTATTTCTGTTTACCGTAATCATTGTCGAGATGGCAATGGATTTCCCCAGTAATATATGCTTCAGCACCTTTTGCTTCTGCTTCTTTCATGAGAGACACGACATCACCACATCCTGCAATAATTGCAATTTTTTTGATAGAATCATGTTGTTTACCTTCGAAGTCTGTATAAGGAATATGGAAGAGATTTTTTAGACGTTTTTGGAGTGCTTCTGTGGATGTTTCATCCATTTCACAAATAAGGCCAACTGGCTCTTGTTCGGGGCCTTCATATGCAAAGCCGTCAACTACGTGAGCATCTAAGACTTTTGCAATTGAAATGCTCGTTCCATGCGTTTGATGAATATCCATTGGTCCGTGACATGTATATATAGAAAGTTGTTTTTCTTTTATTGCTTGCAAATATTTTTCAGGTATTGGAATAAAACCACGACCTGATTTTCCAAGCGGATCACCGCATTCCATTACAAGTGGGTGGTGCATAAAAAGTAAATCACCAGATGTGGACTGTGAAATGAATGTTTCAAGAACGTCATTTGTAGGAAAAACAGCTAAAAATACTTTATTTACAGTTTCAGCTCCTCGTATCATAAGACCGTTAAATAGCTCTACAAAATTGGTTTCGAAAAATTGTTGCCACGGAAAGTGGATAGGATCATATACAGATGGGATAAATCGACTAAAGGCACTATCTTTTCCATATTTTTTGATTTGGAACAAATGATTGAGTGATTGTTCTATTTCTTTTAAAGCTGGCATGTTATGTTATCCTCCTTGAACTAATTAGATGTTTTTGTTCTTCACAGCGAAATAAGAAGCGGTTAGGAAACAAATAAAACCTAAAATCCAACCAATAGAAGGAGAATAAGGAAGTATATGTTGTAATATCATACCGTTAGAAATAAAAAAGCTACCGAGTAGACCTAGGAAGATGGGGTATCGCAGTAATTTGAGCATGAGTGATACAACCTCCTTTACTACATACATTGTATATTGTTCGTAATTTTCTGTATATATTTTTAAAGAAAAATGGTGGTACAATATATGAAGGATACGAGAAGAGAGGATGAAGATTAGAGTATGTACGTTACTGTAACAGAAGCAGCATATAAAAAGATTGTGGATACGATTCCAAATGAAGCGAAATATATAAAGTTATTTTACGATAATGAAGGTTGCGGTTGTGTAATGAGCGGAATTATCGATTTAGTAGCTGTAGCAGAAAAAGATGAGCGCGATGTGGATATCGAATCTAGCACAATGAATTTTATCGCAGATCGCACAAAGCTTGTATTTATGGATGATAAATTAACAGTTGATTGGCATGAAGGTGGAGGGACGTTTCAGCTGAAGAGCCCGAGCCAATTTTATAATCCAAATATGAAGTTACACGTTCGAGTGTAGTAAAGAAAAGGTGGTTCCAAAATGTATTTTGGAACCACCTTTTTTATTGTATACGTCGCTATTCTTGTCGTTTTTTGTTGATAAGTCGATATATTTAAAAAATCGCTGATATAATTCGAGTTGCGCCGATATATTTTGAAAATCGCCGATATAATCAGAGTTGCGCTGATATATTCAGAAAATCGCTGATATAATTTCATGCCCCAAAACGTTTCATACAATAAAAAGATTTTTTCACATAATGAAATGTACATGTGATTGAATTTTCTGTATAATCTTATTTGCGGAGGGGATACGCATGAGAAGATGGGGAATTGAGTTATTAATTTTAGCAGTCGTTATTATTTGGGGGATTAATTTTACGATTGCGAAATATGGACTTTTAGAATTTACAGCAATTGAGTTTACTGCACTTCGGATGATATCGGCGGCACCGCTTATGTTACTCCTTACATTTTTTATTGAAAAGTCGGTTTATATGGAGAGAAAAGATATACCTAGATTAATCATCGTTAGCGTTGTAGGTATTGTACTGTATCAAACGTTATTTATGGAAACTGTTAAATATACATCCGCTACAAATGCCTCTTTACTCATTTCTATTTCACCTATTTTTACAACTGTATTTGCGATTATCTTAAAACAAGAAAAGTTTTCTTCTCGAAAGCTTATCGGTTCGATTATTGCCTTTTGTGGTGCAGCCTTAGTTTTAGTAGCAGGGCATTCACTGGCTAGTTCTTTTTACGGGAATGGGATTGGACTCATTACATCAATATGTTGGGGGCTTTATCCTGTTTTAGCAAGCCCATTAATTAAAAAATATTCAGCGCTACGTGTTACCGCATGGTCAGCACTAGTTGGCGCGATTCCACTCTTGCTTTTAAGTGGACCATACGTATTTATAATGCCATTTCATATTACACATGGAATAACACTATTCGCTTTACTATATTCTATTTTCTTTGTAACAGTATTTGGTTTAGTAATGTGGTATGTTGGTGTTCAAAAAATTGGAGCATCACATACGATGGTATATATGTATATAACGCCACTTGTAGCTGTTTTATTTGCAGCTGTATGGGCAAATGAATACGTATCATTTCAACAAATAATCGGTGGAATTATTATTTTCTTCGGTTTATGGTTTGTGAAATCGGAGAAAGTAAAAGTGCATTCTACTGCGGGGGAACCTATATCAAAATAGGAAAACAGATCACCTATGATCTGCTTTCCTATTTTTTTATTTTTGGTAAGAAGATGAGAAATAAGATCGCAGTAATAAGTGGAATTAAGTTTAAAAATGGAATACGGAAGAGTGTAATAAGAATAATACCCGGAAGAAGGACACCGAGGACAGCGTAGAAAATACTATGGTTCTTCGTGTACCAATACAATGAAAGTCCGATAAGTGCAGGGATAATGAGGTGAATGAGAGCCATTAAAAAATAAATCATTAGACGCCCCCTTTATTTGTGTACTTATTACATCATATCCGTATGTTCATAGATTGATATCAATTTTTTCATAAATGGACGAAAAATGTTTGAAAAAACGTCACAAATTATGGGGGGATGATCTTTGAAATCTTGTATAATATTATTTTCTAAAAATATTTAAACAACATAAACATACCGTTTATGTTGTTTTTTATTTGAGTGAAATGAATGTAAGTAGTATAGACTTGAAAAAATTTATTGTTGGATAGATAAAAATTACGGAAGAGGAGAACATCATGATTAGTATGTCATTAAGGTCGTTTAAAATTCAATCGTATTATATACTAGGTATTCTTTTACTAGGCTGGATGGTAACGCCGTTTTCAGCACATTTTTTAGGTGCAGGAATTGGACTTATCGTAAGTATGTATTGCGTTTGGCTTTTAGGGAGACGAATTGAGAAGCTTGGAGATAGTATCGTAAAGAAAACGAAAGCGCCGACGCTCGGTATGTTTAATCGTTTTGCGGCTGCTATTTTAGGCGCTATTATTATGTACGAAATTGAGCACCATATGGTAATGTGGGCATTTGCAGTAGGGATTATGGGCGGTTATTTTTTAATCGTTGTGAACTTAGGTTATTATAGTATGAAAGATGAAAAGGAACTAACAAAAAGATAAAAAGCCTCTTTTTAGATGGAATAGAGGATCTAGCGAGGGATAGAAGCGTTTAAATCCTTTTTTAGCTCCATACGTTGTGAAACTAGAGGGATGTAATTTATATGTTCGAATCCGTAAGTTGTATGTGTAAAAATGAATTTACCCTAGAATAAGGAATCCAGCGATGAATAGTACAACAGGAAGCGAAACATTGCATAAAATACAGGTTTTTGCTTCCGATAAGTTAACATGAAATTACGTATTAGTATGACTTTTATGTTCTTTAAAAAAGTTGGATATAATACAAAAAACTATTCCGGTAATTAGAATAATATATTTTATGGTTTCACTTGTATGCTCAAATAAATTAACGTTAAGCATTACAAGTCCCCAAAACATTTGAATCGCTCCATAACTGAATAAAATTTTTCCTGTACGAGAAAAATTTTTCATAGGTTTCACCCCTTCCTATATATGTAAATTATATCATGAAAAACTAAAAATAAGTAAATATAAAGTGAAAATTCTGTAAATTAACAAACGAAGTCACAGATGAAGAGAGTAACGTTTTACTTTATATAAGATATAGAAAGAAGCTTACGTAAAAAACGTAAGCTTCTTTTTTATGTAAGTGTGTGTAACCGTTAAGCCGCATTGGGTTTTGTCGGTGAGTACGCGAAACTTTACGGTTACACGACACTTATTCATATGAGTAAAGGGTTATTCCAACAGAAAGTTTGCGCTTAAGCGATTGGGCCGCCTAAGTTAATAATGTCTTCAGATACGCTGTCGAACTTTTTGAAGTTAGCTTTGAATTCATTTGCAAGTTCGATTGCTTTTGCTTTATAAGCAGCTTTATCAGCCCAAGTTTGTTCAGGCATTAACACTTCGTCAGGTACACCTGGTACGTGAAGTGGAACTTCAAGACCGAAGATGTCATGTTTAGCTGTTTCAGTTTTCGCAAGTTCACCGCTTAATGCTGCTTGAATCATTGCACGAGTGTAACCTAAGTTCATACGTTTACCAACGCCGTATTCGCCACCAGTCCAGCCAGTGTTTACTAAGAATACTTTCGCATCGTGTTTCTCAATTTTTTCACCAAGCATTTCAGCATAGCGAGATGCATCAAGTGGTAAGAATGGTGAACCGAAGCAAGTTGAGAATGTTGCTTGCGGAGATGTAACACCGCGCTCTGTTCCTGCTAGTTTACTAGTGTAACCACTTAAGAAGTGATACATAGCTTGTTCTTTTGATAACTTACTGATTGGAGGCAATACGCCAGATGCATCAGCAGTTAAGAAGATAATTGTATTTGGGTGTCCTGCAACACTTGGCAGTACGATATTGTCAATCGCATGCATAGGGTATGCAGCACGAGTATTTTCTGTTAAAGTAGTATCGTTATAGTCTGCGATACGCGTTTGGTCATTAATGATAACGTTTTCTAAAACAGATCCAAATGTGATTGCATCGAAAATTTGTGGTTCTTTCTCGTGAGAAAGGTTTACACATTTCGCGTAGCAACCGCCTTCAATATTGAATACACCGTTATCAGACCAACCGTGCTCATCATCACCGATTAATTTACGGTTTGGATCAGCAGATAATGTTGTTTTACCTGTTCCAGATAAACCGAAGAATAATGCTACATCGCCTTCTTCACCTACGTTTGCAGAGCAATGCATAGAAAGGATATCTTGTTCAGGTAATAAGAAGTTCATAATAGAGAAGATTGATTTTTTCATTTCTCCAGCGTATTCTGTACCACCAATTAGTACGATACGTTTTTCGAATGAAACCATAATGAATGCTTCAGAGTTTGTACCGTCAACAGCTGGATCAGCTTTGAAATTCGGTGCAGAAACAATTGTGAACTCTGATTCATGAGTTGTTAATTCTTCTTCAGTTGGACGAATGAATAGTTGATGTACAAATAAATTGTGCCATGCATATTCATTAATAACTTGAATTGGTAGGCGGTAATTGCGGTCAGCGCCTGCAAATCCTTTGAAGACGAATAACTCTTCTTTCTCTTTTAAGTATTCTAAAACTTTCGTATATAATTTATTAAAATGTTCTTCAGAAATCGGTTGGTTCACTGCTCCCCAAGCAATTTTGTCAGCAACCGATGCTTCTTTCACAATAAATTTATCTTTAGGAGAACGTCCTGTATATTTTCCAGTTGAAGCAGAAACGGCACCAGTCGAAGTTAATTTCCCTTCATTTCGCATTAATACTTTTTCCACTAATTGCGGAACACTTAGTTGAATCTGTGCATTGCTTCCGTTCAATAATTCGTGTAAACCAATTTGGACATTCACAGTACTCATATTTATATACCATCCTTTTCATTTAATGAAATATTTCTCGTAATCCCCAACAAGAGTATAACACAATTATATAAATAATGTATACTATTTATTTCTTTTTGTTTGTGTGAATACATTATTTCCTTATTAATATTTCATTTTAGGCGCATTGAGAAAAACTTTCACGAAAATGTGAATATTAATTGACAAATGAATATCATTTCTTTAGTATAGGTTGGGACGGATACTCTCTTATCCCGAGCTGGCGGAGGGACAGGCCCGATGAAGCCCAGCAACCTCACTTGTATTGGTAAACACAAGTGAATAGGTGCTAAAACCTGTGCGAGGCTACAGGTCTCGAACGATAAGAGCGAAGGGCAAAAAGCAGTATGCAAGTAGCAAATTAAACCTTTCCTCTCTATTATGTAGGAAAGGTTTTTCTGTATGCTTGTGTGGGAGAATAAATGTATGTCGCAATCTGTGGCAAATTAAGGATGAGTTCCGTACAATATATACAATTACTGTAGGGAGGTTTACCACATGACAAAAAAACGTCATCTGTTCACATCTGAGTCTGTAACTGAAGGACATCCAGATAAAATTTGTGACCAAATTTCTGATTCAATTTTAGATGCGATCTTATCAAAAGACGCAAATGCACGTGTAGCTTGTGAAACAACTGTAACAACTGGTTTAGTATTGGTAGCGGGGGAAATTACGACTTCTACTTACGTAGATATTCCAAAAATCGTTCGTGAAACAATTCAAGGCATTGGTTACACACGCGCAAAATATGGATTCGATGCAGAAACTTGTGCAGTTTTAACATCTATCGATGAGCAATCTGCTGACATCGCTATGGGTGTTGACCAAGCGCTAGAAGCACGCGAAGGTCAAATGACTGACGCTGAGATTGAGGCAATTGGTGCAGGAGACCAAGGTTTAATGTTTGGTTTCGCATGTAATGAAACACAAGAGTTAATGCCACTTCCAATCTCGCTTGCTCACAAATTAGCTCGCCGTTTAACTGAAGTACGTAAAGATGATACATTATCATACCTACGTCCGGATGGAAAAACGCAAGTTACAGTTGAGTATGATGAAAATGGTAAACCAGTACGTGTTGATACTATCGTAATTTCTACACAACATCACCCAGATGTTACATGGGAAGAAATCGATCGCGACTTAAAAGAGCACGTAATTAAAGCTGTAGTACCAGCAGAATTAATCGATGGAGAAACAAAATTCTTCATTAACCCAACTGGCCGCTTCGTAATTGGTGGACCACAAGGTGATGCTGGTTTAACAGGACGTAAAATCATCGTTGATACTTACGGTGGATACGCTCGCCACGGTGGCGGTGCATTCTCTGGTAAAGATGCAACAAAAGTTGACCGTTCTGCAGCATATGCAGCTCGTTATGTTGCGAAAAACATCGTAGCAGCTGGTCTTGCTGAGAAAGCAGAAGTACAACTTGCATACGCAATCGGTGTAGCACAACCAGTATCAATTTCAGTTGATACATTCGGCACTGGTAAAGTATCTGAAGACGTACTAGTAGAACTAGTTCGTAACAACTTCGATCTTCGCCCAGCTGGTATTATTAAAATGCTAGACTTACGTCGCCCAATTTACAAACAAACAGCAGCTTACGGCCACTTCGGACGTACTGATGTAGATCTATCATGGGAACGTACAGACAAAGCTGCAGCTTTAAAAGAGCAAGCTGGTCTATAATATATGAAAAAAAGCTTTGCGCGGTGAGCGCAAAGCTTTTTTTTATTTCGTTTTATTTACAATTTGAATGCATGATTTGCAATATACTTCTCCATCTAGCTCAATATACTTTTTCATATGTTTGTATTTCTTTTTGGCATGATTTACAAACAGTTGGCTTTTTTGAAACATGTGAAATCAACCTTTCATTTGACGTGCTTTGCCCGCGCAAAATGCACTGCTTAATAAAAATAGCGTGGCGCATATAATACTTACTAATGTAGCGTATGGAATTGCGCCTTTTAGAGAAAAGCCGACAGTGATGGAAGCGATAAATAAGAGGATGAATGTTGTTGTTAATTTTTTGTATAGTTCCATAATAGGTAGACCTCCAATTTATTTTTTAGTACAAGTTTTAAAATTGAATTCTATGTATGTAGAAAATATAAAGAGTAGCTAAAGGTATGTAGTCTAAGGAGTATAAGAAAGTGCAGTTTCCTTTTTGTGGGTTAGTATATTTATATTGTATCATGGCGTATTGTTGGCTTCATACATAATTGTGTAAACATATGTATGATAAAATGAAGAAAAGTCTTTAAGGAAGGAAAGATGAAAAAATGAGCGTAACCGAACATAAAAAACAAGCGCCAAAAGAAGTGCGCTGCAAGATTGTAACGATTTCCGATACACGTACAGAAGAGACAGATAAGAGCGGACAACTATTACATGAATTGTTAAAAGAAGCAGGCCATACAGTGACTTCTTATGAAATTGTGAAAGATGATAAAGAAAGTATTCAGCAAGCAGTGTTAGCTGGTTATCATAGGGAAGATGTTGATGTTGTATTAACAAATGGCGGTACTGGCATTACGAAACGCGATGTGACGATTGAAGCAGTATCAGCGTTATTACATAAAGAAATTGTTGGATTTGGTGAGTTGTTCCGCATGATTAGTTATTTAGAAGATATCGGAAGCAGCGCAATGTTAAGTAGAGCGATCGGCGGCACAATTGGGCGCAAAGTAGTCTTCTCGATGCCAGGATCTAGCGGAGCGGTTCGCCTTGCGATGAATAAATTAATTTTACCAGAATTAGGTCATATTACATTTGAGTTGCATCGCCAATGAGTAAGTATGCTGGAATTGTATTAGCAGGTGGTATGTCGAGTAGATTCGGTGAGCCGAAAGCGTTAGCGAGTTGGCAAGGGAGTACGTTTATTGAGCATATTTTGAAAGTGATGACAAGCACGCTCCAAGAAGTTGTAGTCATTAGTCATTCTGATATAAAAGAGCGAGTAGAGAAACTCGTACAAGTTCCTGTTATCGAAGATATTCCGCACTATAAAGGGAACGGGCCACTTGCTGGAATTGTATCAGGAATGGAATACATAGAAGCAGATTGGTACGCTATTATGCCTTGCGATGCGCCAAATGTTTCGCATGAATGGTTTACCATTTTACTGGAGCAAACAAGCAATGAGTATGATGCAGTTGTACCTATTATTAATGGAAGGAAACAACCGCTACTTGCAGCGTACCATAACCGCGTGAAAGAAAAGATTTATACTTTGCTTCAAGAAGAAAAAAGAAGTATGGGTCAGCTTTTATCACAATGTAATGTGAAATATATTGCTGGTGAAGATATACAAGCAAATGCGGATTGGTTTATAAATGTGAATACGAAAGAAGAATATGTGCAGGCTCAAAAAGACCTTTCAAATGAATGAAAGGTTTTTTTGTATACAGAAATTGGGGAACAATTACTGTATAAAGGTATGTGAGTAAGTTGATTTTAAGGGGAATTCTTAAAATCACTATACAGTTAAAATACTGTATAACCATATATTAATTTTTATGGGTTTTTATTACAAGTCTATTTGTTTATGCTTGTTTTTGTTATAATGAATATAGAAATAATATAATATTTCACCTTGTGTATCATTTATTTAAGTAAATTTTACAATTGTATAATAAACTCCCTTCGTTTTTTGAAGGGAGTTTTTCTATTTAAGCAAGCAACTCTGATTCGTTATGCTGAAGGACTTCTTCATATTCGTTAAGCAAGCCACGAAAGATCTCATCCCAGCTTTTTGATTTCGCATAAGATAAAGCTGCTACTCCCATCTGCTCCAATTTTTCTTCATTTTGCAATAAAAAATAAATGGATGATAGAAATGCGTCCTCATTTTTTGGCGGGCAAAGAACTCCCGTTTTTCCATCTGTAATAATATTTTTAACCCCGCCACTATTTGCACCGATGACAGGTGTGCCGCATGCAAGCGATTCAAGTACAACATTTCCGAATGTTTCAGTGGCTGATGGAAATACCATCATGTTAGAACAAGCATATGCTTCAGCTAAATCCCCGCCTTGTAAATAGCCAGTAAACGTGACATTTGTTTTCGGAACAGCTTCACGAAGACTTGTTGCTAGAGGACCGTCTCCTGCTATAAGCCAATGAATATCGTTTCGAGTATGCGCTGATTTAACGATAAGATTTTGCAACGTATCAATATCTTTCTCAGGAGCAATCCGTCCAACATAGGAAAGGACATACTTCGCTGTAATATTATATTTTTTCCGGAATACTTCTGTATTGTAAGCTGGATGAAAGAGTGTGCAATCTACACCCCGTCCCCAAATAGAGAGGGCCTGAAAGCCTTTATGTTTTAATTGATGTAATGTTTCAGGAGAAGGGACAAAATTTTTTTGCATATGACTATGAAACCATTTTAAATAGTTCCAAAGCATATTGGAGAGAAATTCGATTTTGTAATAGCGCAAATAAGCATCGAAATCAGTATGATAAGAACCGACAACTGGGATGTTTAACTTTTTCGCATAATACAATCCACAAAGTCCCATGTTGAAAGGTGTAGCAATGTGAATTATGTCAGGTTTAAAGGAAAGAAGTTCTCGCTTAATGCGCGGAGTAGGAAAAGAAAAGCGACATTCTGGATATAATATTGTTAACGGGATACTTCTCATCTTGTTCACATTCGCTACGAAATTATCTTCAGCTGTATGCTGAGGGGCGAAAACAGAATAGGCGATTTTTTCTTTCTGAAAATATCGTGTTAACCGCTCTAACGTTTTCGCAACCCCGTTCACTTGTGGCGTAAAAGTATCGGTAAAAATGGCGACTCTCATCATATCACTCCTTTATGTGAAAAGTGGGATGAATTGATAAAAAGAGATGATGCCAGAGCAAGTGCCGAGACACATACCGACGAATACATCAGATGGATAGTGAAGCCCTAAATAAATGCGAGAAATACCGACGCATAATGCTAACGGTAATAGGAAAATAAGTAAGCTTGGATTATAGCAAATAAATGGAATAAAGACAGAGAAAACGGCTGTTGTATGACCAGACGGGAAAGAGTGGTCTTGTAATGGATGGACTGGATATTTTGCATCCTGAATTGTTAAATAAGGACGTTTTCGTGGATACCATCTTTTTAATATTTGCACAGGAATATGGCTAATTGCTAGCGAAATAGCAGTTGCAATTGCAGCTTGATGCAAAGTTCCACTTGCGAAAATTAAAAAGAACAGTGTGAGTGCGATAGAGAAAGTCGCGCCACCGATATGAGTAATATTGCTGAAAAAGAGATTTAACGTTTTTTGATCAAAGTAGCGGTTAATTCCTCTGAAAATGTAACATTCTATTTTATATAATCCACTGACCTTCATGAAAATTCTCCTCCCTCATCTACATATATATGGAGATATTAGCTTTTATTTTAATAAGATTTTGTTGAGGGAGTAATAATGTTTTGTAAAGAAAAAGTTAGATTTTATATAAAAAAACTGCCAGTATTATGGCAGCTGTAAAATCATTTTTGTAGTGATTTATAATATTGGCCTTTTTCAACGTATTGCGTGCGAATTCGCTCCATGTCTTTACGGTCTTCTTCTGTTAACTCACGAACGACTTTCGCTGGACGACCGAAAGCTAATGTATTCGGCGGGATTTTCTTTCCTTGTGAAACGAGGCTTCCAGCACCGATAAAGGCTCCTTCGCCAATTTCAGCACCATCTAATATAATAGATCCCATTCCAATTAAAGCATCTTTCTTAATATGGCAGCTATGTAAAATCACTTGATGCCCAATTGTTACGTCATCTTCTAAAATAAGAGGATATTGCGGGCTTTGGTGGAGTGTACATTGGTCTTGTACATTTACTCGGTCTCCAATAATTGTCGGTGACACATCACCGCGGATGACTGTATTAAACCAAATACTTGATTCCTCGCCAATTGTCACATCACCAGTAATGGTTACGTAGTCAGCGATAAAAGCACTACTCGCAATTTTCGGATTTTTTTCTTTGTAAGGATATATCATGTAAAGCCTTCCTTTCCTAGAGACTAGTTTCAGTGTATCAAATTATGAGAAAGAGTGAAATGGAGGAGAGCCGTATGTGGAATTATGAAGCTGAGCAAGCAAAGGCTGTCATCGTTATTGTGCACGGCGCAATGGAATATCACGGACGTTATGAAGCTGTTGCGGAAATGTGGAATCATATCGGCTATCACGTCGTGATGGGGGACCTTCCGTCACATGGAACGACTTCAAGAAATAGAGGACATATTGATTCGTTTGATGAATACATAGAGGAAGTTAAATTATGGGTGAAAGAGGCAAGAAAGTATCGATTACCTATTTTTCTATTTGGTCATAGTATGGGTGGTCTTATCGTCATTCGTATGATGCAAGAGACGAAGAGAGAAGATGTAGACGGCATTATTTTAAGTTCGCCATGTTTAGGTGTATTAGCTGGACCTTCTGCACCGCTTCAAGCTGCCTCAAAAATATTAAATATTATCGCTCCGAAGTTACAATTTGCAACGAATCTTACAGTGGAAATGTCAACGCGTAATCATGAAGTGAGAGATGCGATGGAGAACGATTCATTGTTCTTGCGCAAAGTATCAGTACGTTGGTATAGTGAATTGATTAAGTCTATTGAAATCGCTCATAAAAAAATAGATGATTTTCCAGATGTTCCGCTCTTGCTAATGCAAGCATGTGAGGATAAACTTGTAGATAAAACACGTGTCCGCACTTGGTTTAATAATGTTAAAATAAGTGATAAGGCTTTTAAAGAATGGCCGAATTGTTATCATGAGTTATTAAATGAGTATGAGCGTGATGAAATTTTGAATTATATTCAGTCATTTACTGAAATACGCATCAATAACATAATAGAAACAAATAAGTAAATTATTTGTACATTGAATAGAGGAGATGAAGGAAGAAGTGAACGTACCGAGTAATCCCATAACGCTCATGGCGAAAGTATACCGTGATGTGTTTCCGGTTGTACACCATGAGCTAGCGATGTGGAAAGAGCGTGCCTACCATATTCCGAATGATGAGCTTCATAGTCAGGCAATCGCAAGTATTGAGCATAAAACGTTTCATTGCGAAGGCGGTGGCATTTTAGCACTATTAGCAAATGAACACCGTGAGGAATGTATTCGTTTTATCGTCGCATATCAAACGATTAGTGACTACTTAGATAATTTATGTGATCGCAGTACATCACTTGATCCGAATGATTTTGCCGCACTGCATGAATCTATGTTAATGGCATTATCACCTGAAGTAGAAGGTGGCGGTAATTATTATCGCTATCGTGATGATCAAGATGATGGTGGTTATTTAGATGAACTTGTTGAAACATGCCAAGATGTTTTAAAGAAAACGAAGCACTATGACAAAATTGCTCCTATTCTTCATGAACTTGCTTGTTATTATTGTGATCTGCAAATTCATAAACATGTGAAATTAGAAGAAAGAGAACCAAGATTACAAACATGGTTTGAAGCACATAAAGAAAACTTACCGGAGATGAGTTGGTTTGAATTTTCAGCATGTGCCGGTTCTACGCTTGGAATCTTCTGTCTTGTCGCATATGCCTTTCATGATGAATTACATGATGAAGATATTGCGAAAATTAGACAAGGATATTTTCCTTACGTACAAGGACTTCATATCTTACTTGATTATTTCATTGATCAAGAAGAAGACCGCATCGGCGGGGATTTGAATTTCTGTAGTTATTATGAAAACGAGCAAGTGATATTAGATCGTATGAAACATTTTGTAGAAGAAGCAGAGAAGAGCATTGGTGATTTGCCTCATGCGAAGTTTCATCGTCTCATAAGCCGAGGATTACTTGGTATTTATTTATCAGACCAAAAAGTATCAGCACAAAAGAATATGCACAAAATGGCACGGCGCATTGTAAAATACGGTGGTCTCACTTCACGATTCTTCTATTGGAACGGGAAGATGTACCGAAAGAAAACGGCGCAGTGATGAAGAAAACCACTCATGTAGAGTGGTTTTTTGTTATAATATGGTAAAGGTGGTGGCAGAAATGAAGCGATTGTTTCAAAAGCTATATGACCATATTGAGGTTACATTACTCGTGCTACTTTCCATTTCATTTGTAACTGGAATGTATATGATGATGAATAAAGCCGGCGGTCCTACAACGATGGATTATGTAGCTCAAGTTATTATTGTATTGATTATTATAGTAGATATTGTCTTTTTAATAAGTGATAGAAAAAAAGAAAATAGTAAATAAAAAAGCATTTGTACACGGTAGTACAAATGCTTTTTTACTATGAGCGTATTTTTGAAAATACATATATAAGAAGTTCAATCACAAAAATAGCTAAAACAGATAGTCCGAATAAAGGCATGACAGCGCCTAGTATAACCATCATGATAAAGAAAACGATTATGCTTTTCTTATCTCTTTGCTTTGGCGGTGCTGCTAATTTTCCTTTCGGCTTTCTTGCTAACCACATTTTTATTCCGTAATAAATAAGAAGTAATAAAGATAATGTCGTTAGTAAGCATAATATTTTATTTGGCCATCCGAATAAATGACCTTCGTGAAGCGGGATACCGTAAGTGAACCATTGCGCAAGTAATCCATAATCACGATAGTCCGTTTTGGAAATGAGCTCTCCGCTATATTGATCAAAATAAGCTGTTATTTCTTCATTTGGTGCAACATGCATACCTGTAATACCAGAACCGCTCGATTTCGAAACAGTGAACACACCTTTTGGATCAGCTGGTAGTGAAATAACATATGGTTTCTTTATTTTAATTCCGTTTCGCAATTCATCGACAGAAATTGCTTTTGGCTCATTCGAATTCGATTCAGGAGGTGCTTCTTTTCTAGTTGCCCACGGCAATTCTTTTACCTTCGATTCAGGAGGTGCCATATACAATTTTGGATATCCGAGTGATTCATTTGACGATGCAATTTTATAAATTTGGTTACCCATAAATCCTGACCATGGCAACCCAGATGCAACTAACAAAACGAGAGGAATTGTAAATATAATACCGATAATAGAATGACGTCGTTTTGCTTTTTCTCGCTTATTGGATGCCGGTGTATTTTTGAATTGGCGTATACTCATGTACAACCCAGTTACAATTAAAAAGATTGTCCAACATGCCGCAAGTTCTACCGTATAGTTAACGACAGTGCCACCAACTAAAAGAGAACTATGTAATTCCCTCATGATATTGGCAAACGTTTCACTTGCGTTTTGATCCCCAACAATTTGATTATTACTATCTAAATACACATATTTTTGTTGCCCAGTATACTCATTTGCAATCGTAAGTCTCGTATTATAATCCCCATTAAACTCACTAATTTTCGCCACACTATAATGTGGATATTTTTTCTCTGTTAAGGAAATAGAATCAGCCATCGAAATAGATTCTGTTTGAGCACTCTTCCCAAAATATAAATCTTTATAGATGAAATCCTCAACCTCTTCCCGAAATAAATACCCAATTCCGCTCAGTGACAACGTAATAAGAAGCGGCGTAATAAAAAGCCCAGCATAAAAATGCCAACGCCAAAAAATGTAATGAAGCGAACGATTTACTTTCATGCTCTTAGTTCCCCTAACCTTCCCTATATGAATAACTACTTATTTAATATAGCGAGATTAAGTGTGATTACTTTGAAAGAATTGTGAAGAAAGTTAAAAGTTTTGGGGATTTTTATCGGCGAGACATACAATACGCAATGCAAAGCTTAGTTGAATGAATTAGCTCTTCATTTCCTTTTTGTAGCCTAATTTGAAGTGCTTTTTGAAAACAAGTAAGGGCGGTTTGGAAGTCACCTTCATCTAATTTACTTTTTCCGTAATGTTGGTAGAAAAAATCTTCATAAGCGGGTAAGTCTGGCAGTGTTTGTAGAAGTTCGGCAAAGATTGTATTTGCAGCAGCAAACTTTCTTTCCCAATGATATGTATGTGCGAGGCGAAGTTTGTTAATAAAAAGCACTTGGATGTTATCTGTTTGTGTGTAATATTCAATAGCCTTCTGTAAGTAATACTCACTGTCAGAAAGGTTGCCAGCGATTCGTTCATAAACACCGATTAATCCGCAGTTTTTTCCATATAACGATCTTTCATGTAAATGCTCTTTCAAAAATAAAATCCCCTGCTTCATTTCAGCAAGGGATATAGGCTTTTCTCTAAGATTTTCATCAAATGTGTATCCCATTTCAAAAGGTATATTCATTTGGACCCCCTTATATTTTCTACATACATCCTAACAACCGCTTTCGCAAGACATTGAGAGGAATCAACAAAATCCTCAATCGCCACCACATTCAAATCAGTACATGCAATAATTGCAGTATCAACTTCCTCTCTCAATTGTAAAACGAGCGCATTCCACAATTCGCGAGCTTCTTCAACTTTTCCACTTTTAATATAAGTAATAATTTGATTAATCATATCCTGCCATTTTTCATGATGAATGTACTCTATATTACGCTTTGCAATCCCATCTTGGTAAATACCAGCTTGAACAGTTGCTTCTGTTGCGAGAAGAGCGACTCTTTTTGCAGTTTCAGGAATCGCTTTTAACGTTTCATCAACTATATTCAAAATAGGAATAGAAAGAGATTGCTGTAATTCTTCAAAATAAAGATGCGCTGTATTGCACGGCATAGCGATAAAGCTTGCGCCAGTACTCTCGAGTTTTTGTGCTCCTTCAATAATCGCTTTTTTCATCGCTTCATGATCAATAGGGCGATCCATGTAAAACGGTGTTGGGCACGAATAGATCATCATATGAGGAAAGTCCATGTCATGCTTTGCTCCGTATATTGTTTGGCACTCTGCTACAACTGTATCAACGAATGGTCCAGTTGATTTTGGCCCCATTCCTGCTAGTATTCCGATCATTGTTTTGTCTCCTTCAATATGTAATTAAAAACGTTTTTTGCGAACGATAAAAAGAAATAAGGTAAATAATAAAAATGAATATACGATAGCCCAAGCTGTGAGCCATAGCGTGTGAGTCAGTATATTATATTTGTATTGTCCAAGCATTAGAAAGCTTTCGACAGGTGGTAAAAACCATAGTAACTCTTTTTTAAACCGGATAGATGCAATCGTTATAAGCAATATAAATGTAAGACTAAGCCAAGCGGTGCTTGCTTTTGGAATCATATTTCTAGTAAATAAAGATGCGATTGAAATTCCAAGTATAGAGAAAGACATATGAGCGAGAAATCCGACTAAAAATAAAGAAACTGTCATTTTTTCATTAAACATTTGCAAAATAATTGGGTAGATTACGGATATAAAAGATAAAACAGTACAAATGAGAAGAGCTGTAATATATTTCCCTACATATAGTGCGGAAATATTATTTGTGTGAGAAATCGTAATTTGTTCTTGTACAGGATCTTCCGTATGAAAAATTGTGACCGTAATCCAGGCAGATAATAAATAAAGCGTAATTGCTGTTTCTAAATATGTCGGTACAATAGGAGTCGGTTTATATGCATATACAAAAAGTAAGCTCATGAAGTACATCGCAATAGGAGGGACGTACTTATACGATTTTGTATAGTCGAGAAAATGGTAACGAATAAGAGCAAGCATAATAAACCTTCTTTCGATTTAAAAGTTAGGTTGTAGCAGTGTGATAGATGCTTTTTTATGCAATAAAAACTGAAGCATTTCGTTTGTATATTCTTTTTCAATTTGTAATTGAATAAGGTTTTGATTTGAATTGTGTGCAACGTGTATAAAACCGGATTGTTTTTGTAGTTCTATCGCTGAAAATGTTTCGTGAACAATTGCTTCAATATAGACTTGTTCTGCTCCTTTTTGTGCAGAGATATTTTCTGTGATTGTATGATTTGCTAACGTCACAATTCTATCGGCGAAGTTTTCTAGTAGCTGTTTTTCGTGACATGTGAAGAGTATAGATATACCTTGTTGTTTTAATGAGAGTAAAATATGTTCTAATTCTTGCTGAGAGTTCGGATCGAGTCCAGAAAGCGGTTCGTCTAAAATTAATAAATGTACGTCCGTAAGTAACGCTTGCATAATACCGGTTTTTTGTTTCATACCTTTTGAAAAGTTTCGTATAACGGAATGCCTTGCATGAAGTAAATGAAACCTTTCAAGAAGCAGCGGAATTTTATCTTTTACATATTTTGTTGATAAACCGTGAATGCGGCCGAGATGAAATAGATAATCCTCTAATGTAAAACGAATCCCTTCAGGAAAATGTTCAGGTACATAGCCGATTTGTATATGTTCTTTCCTTTGAATTGTCCCTGCCGTATGTGAAATAAAGCCTGCAATTATTTTGAGTAGAGTACTTTTTCCAGTCCCGTTCCCGCCAATAATGGCGAGTGCTTCTCCTTCTGGAATGGATAAATCAATGTTGTCTAGTATAAGTGATTTGCCATACTTCTTTTGAATTCCCTTTAGTTCTACTAGCAAAGTTCTATCCTCCTATACAGTGTATATATCCATTATATAGGAGAATAACAAAAAGACGTGCAGTGAGTGCACGTCTTTTTTTGTTATGTTTTGTCGATAAGTCGATATAGTGTGTCGAATCGTCGATATATCGAAAAAATCGTTGATATATTCTAAGTTACGATAGATATAATTGAAAAATCGTCGATATATTTATCGCTTCTCAATCGCCACAATAAATGGCGGGTTATTTTGTTGGTTAATGAAGCCGTAGCGCAGTACGTGTGCTTGTTTTTGGTCTAATTCTTCGGCAAATTTGAGAACAGCGTCCCGTTCTACTTGTCCTTCTGGATGTCCGTGGTAAATAACAAGGACGATGATACCTTCAGGTGCCATTACTTCTAATAATTGTTCGATTGCTGAGATTGTTGAGTTCGGTTTTGTAACGATATGCTTGTCTCCGCCTGGAAGGTAACCTAAGTTGAAAATTGCGCCTGTTACTTTACCTTTTGCATCTTCTGGTAATACGGATAGAAGTGTATCGTGACTATCGTGAACTAAAACAGTACGTTCGAAAAGTTCTTTTTCTTTTAGACGAGTTGTTGAGCTTTCAATTGCCTCTTTTTGAATATCAAATCCAAATACTTTTCCGTTATCGCCAACGATTTCAGCTAGAAAGCATGTGTCATGCCCGTTTCCTAAAGTTGCATCTACAGCGTAATCGCCTTCTTTTACTGCCGTTTGCAAGAGAGTGCGAGCAAACGGTAATACACGTTCTAATTTCATTTTTGTTTCTCCTCATTTGCATATTTTCCTTGCCAGCTTCCGCGGCGTACAAATTCTGCATCGATGGAATTTAATACTTCCCATTTATTTAAGCTCCACATTGGACCAATCATTAAATCAGGTGGACCGTCACCTGTGATGCGGTGCACAATTACGTCCTCTGGAATGATTTCAAGTTGATCAACAACGAGACTTACGTAATCCTCAAGAGAAAGGAACTCGAGTTGTCCTTTTTCATATTGCTTCACCATTGGCGTTCCTTTTAATAAGTGAAGTAAATGAATTTTAATTCCTTGTACGTCAAGCTTCGCTACTTCACGAGCTGTTTCCATCATCATGTCGTAATCTTCAAGAGGAAGACCGTTAATAATATGAGAGCAAACTCGAATACCATGCTTACGTAATTTATTTACGCCTTCAACGTAAGAAGGATAATCGTGAGCGCGGTTAATAAGGTTTGCAGTACGTTCATGAACAGTTTGTAATCCGAGTTCAACCCAAAGGTATGTGCGTTTATTTAAGTCCGCTAAATATGCAACGACATCGTCTGGTAAACAATCTGGACGAGTTGCGATAGAAAGACCGACAACGTCTTTTTCAGCTAGAAGCGGTTCGAATTTTTCTTTTAATACTTCAAGTGGTGCATGTGTATTTGTGTAAGCCTGAAAATAAGCGATACATTTTCCATCTTTCCACTTTGAGTGCATTTTTTCTTTCATTTCATGATATTGCGTTATAACATCATCGCGGCGATCGCCAGCGAAGTCACCAGATCCAGCAGCACTGCAAAATGTACAACCGCCATAAGCAACTGTACCGTCACGGTTCGGACAATCGAAGCCAGCATCTAATGAAACTTTAAAGATTTTTCCACCAAATTCATTTCGTAAATGGTAATTCCATGTATGATAACGTTTATTGTCGTTTGTATATGGAAAAGGGTTTTGAACCTTCATTACTTTCCCTCCTAAGCCGATCAAAATGAAACAAAATCCATTATAACATACTCATAAGGTTCATATGGAAGGGACACACTAAAGGGGAATTGAAGCAAGGAGGGACAATTATGGCAGAGCGTCAATCACTTGAATCGTATATTACACAAGCGGAACAAGCGGTGGAATATGCGAAAGAACAATTAGACCAAGGCATGAGACAAGAGCATTACAATACGATGGAGTATTCGGATGCGCAGTTACAATTAGAACAAGCGTATAACGATTTACAAACGATGCAACAACATGCGAATGATGAGCAACGTGAGCAATTAAATAGAGCGCGTATGGCAATTCGCCAGTTGCAACATCAAATGATTATTACACCGCACTAATAAGGAGTGAATGTAATGGCGAAACGTTCAGATCAAAATAACCCAGAGCAAAAAACGCAAAATGGACATAACGCTGAGTTTTCGAATGAGCTTGATCCAGTTGTTCAAGTGAAACAGCGTAACAGTAAAAAAGGACAACCTCAAAGATCGAAACAATCAGAGTAGACCAGGTCGCAATATGACCTGGTTTTATTTTGTTATATGACAATAATGTAAGATTTCTGTAAGGTTTGTCGATAGTTGCGAGCCGTTTTCTCCAGTAGAGTAA
Source organism: Bacillus sp. FF-1 (assembly GCF_028548245.1). Taxonomy (NCBI): domain Bacteria; kingdom Bacillati; phylum Bacillota; class Bacilli; order Caryophanales; family Bacillaceae; genus Bacillus; species Bacillus sp. FF-1. The sequence goes on along the minus strand of NZ_JAQQGG010000003.1, from coordinate 777,389 downwards.
GGAAGGGTTAAATTTTATACAAGGAGTTGCTTTATGGGGAACAATATGACAAACAAACGAATTGATGAGTTAGATTACATTCGTGGCTTCGCATTACTGGGGATTATTTTAGTAAATATTCTTGCACTACTTAACATTAAAATTCCAGATCCTAATACAGTGGATGCTAGTTATCAAAGGTTTTTATACTTATTTGTAGAAGGTCGTTTCTTCTCAATCTTCTCATTCTTATTTGGAGTGGGATTCTATATCTTTATCTCTAGAGCAATTGCAAAGGGGAAAAATGGATATGTTTTATTTTTACGCCGCTTAGTTGCACTATTTATTTTCGGTTTGATTCATCAAATGTTTCAGCCTGGAGAAGCATTAACGTTATATGCAATTTGCGGGTTGATCGCTTTACCATTTTATAAAGTGAAAAAACAAGTGAACTTAGTTATTGGTCTTATTTTAACAATTGCCTTTAGCGTAATGGGTGCTAAGGAACTATTGCCACTTGGCTTAATTTTATTAGGGCTTGCTGCAGGGCAATATCGTGCATTTGAAAATCTTGCGCAAAATATAAAGAAAGTCGCTATTTTTACAGGTATTATGTTTGTTTTAAGTGTCGTAGCTGTATGGTATCAATACGGGCACGTGCCTGCTGATCCATTTGTAAATATGATACTAATGAATGAGGACGGAACAATGGATGCTGCAAGCCAATTTTTAAAAATTGGTGTTACAGTTGGCCCAATTATTTCAGCTTTCTATGTTGGAGCATTAATTTTACTACTTCAATTAAAACTAGTTCAAACATTGTTAGCGCCACTGAAATATTATGGTCGTATGGCTTTAACGAATTATATTGGACAAACTGCAATGATTTTAATCGCAGGAAGTGTATGTAACTTTGCGGGAAATTTAACTTACATGCAGACGTTATATGTGTGTATTGCAATTTATGCAATTCAAATTGTGTTTAGTGTGATTTGGATGAAAATCTTTAAAATGGGTCCATTAGAATGGATTTGGCGTGTTATTACGTATTGGACGGTAACACCTTTAAAGAAATAAAGAGAGAAGTGGGCTGTTCCTTTTGTGGAGCAGCTTATTTTATTGTCAGCTTTTGTCGATAAGTCGATATATTTTGAAAATCGCTGATAAAAGTGGGAGAATCGCCGATATATTAAAAAAATCGCTGATAAAAGTAGGAGAATCGTCGATATATTTGAAAAATCGCCGATATAATTTCAGTTACCGATTCACTATGTTACTAGTAGTAAAAGCCAAGCTTACAAACACACCTTTTTTATCTTACAAAAGTGTAAGGTAATTGTAATGTTAACAAATAGCAGTTCATCTCCAAAAGGCGCAAAATAGGTAATGGAAAAACAAGCGTAGGAGGATATATATGACGAAACCAGTTGTAGACGTGAAAAACGTTCAAAAAGTGTACGGTAAAAAAGGTGAGAACCAATCACATGCATTAAAAGGTGTATCATTCTCAATTCAAGAGGGTGAGTTTGTTGGGATTATGGGACCATCTGGTTCTGGTAAAACGACATTATTAAATGTAATTTCAACGCTAGATAAAGCAACGGGCGGTGTTGTTGAAATTGCGGGTACGGACATTACGAAAATGAAACAAGGTGAGCTTTCTGATTTCCGCTCTCAAAAATTAGGATTCATCTTCCAAGACTTTAACTTATTAGAGAACTTATCTATTTACGAAAACATTGCACTTCCATTATCTCTTCAAGGTGTCTCATCACGAAATATTGGACCAAAAGTAGAAAAGGTAGCAGATATGTTAGGCATTTCGGCAATACTTCAAAAGTATCCATCTGAAGTATCTGGTGGACAAAAGCAACGTTCAGCAGCGGCGCGTGCATTAGTGCATGAACCTGCAATTATTTTAGGGGACGAGCCAACAGGAGCGCTTGATTCTAAAAATGCAACGAGTTTACTTGATGCGATGACAAACTTAAATAAAGATCAAGGCGTATCTATTATGATGGTTACACATGATCCTTACAGTGCAAGTTACTGTCAGCGTATTTTATTCATTCAAGATGGTGAGCTATATAAAGAAATTCACCGCGGCGGTACACGTGAAGAGTTTTATAAAGAGATTTTAGATGTGCTAGCAGACTTAGGCACACAAAAAGCGTAAGAAAGGAGGTTCTAAGGCATGTTATTCAAACTTTCCATGTCAGGACTAAAAAGTAAGCTGAAAGATTATATCGTCTTACTTGTTGGTCTTGTCATGTCGATTTCAATTTTTTATATGTTCCAAACGTTAGCACTAAATAAAGCGTTTATTGAATCCAACTCAGTTATTCAATCAATTGGATTTGTATTCCAAGCAGGTTCATTTTTACTTGCTATTATAACGTTCTTCTATATTTTATATGCGAACTCTTTCTTATTATCTCTTCGTCAAAAAGAGTTTGGTATGTATATGATGTTAGGAGCAAAAAAGCATAAAGTTACATTACTTATGTTTATCGAAACAATCGTATTAGGCGCTGCGTCTCTTGCGATCGGTATTACAGTTGGTGTAGGACTTGCAGAAGGTATCGGACAGTTATTAATGAAACAATTAGAGTTTGCTGGTGAAGGCTATAAAGCATTTTACCTTCCATCAATGACCGTTACTTGCATTTTCTTCTTAGCACTATTTGTATTATCAGCAATTATGAATAGTATTAAGTTATCACGTATTTCTGTACTGCAACTTGTACATGCAGATGCACAAACAGAACGTGTTGCGGTAAAAGGAAAAATGACAGGTGTAGTTGCATTCCTAGCGGTTATTTTATTAGGCATTGGCTATGCATCGATGATTTACATGGAAAAACTAAGAGAAATGGGAATCCTTATTGCATTAGTGACAACAACAGCTGGTACTTACATGTTATTTGGATCACTTCTTCCTGTTATTATTAAAAAGTTAAAAAGTAATAAAAAGCGTAGTGAAAAAGGGCTTAACGCTTTTACATTTGCACAATTAAACTTCCGTATTAATAGCTTAACAAAGGTACTTGCAACAGTAGCGATGTTAGTTGCGCTTGGAGCCGGTGCCATTTCAGGTGGTATGGCGTTTAAAAATAACGTTATAAAAATGGTTGATGGTTTCGTAATATATGATTCAGTAGTTCATAATCCAACTGCTGAAGAAAAGAAAATTTTAGACGATATTACATTTAAAGAGAAAAGCGAATATCGTTACAAAGTCGATGATAAATACGTTTACTATGTAAAAGAAGATTTAGAGAAAAATCGTCCTTTAGTAAAAGATATGACAAATATGAAGTCGATGAAGGATTTAGTAAAAACGAAAAAAGTTTCAGAGGAACTACCAGTGGGTGCAGTTGCTAGAGAAATGAATGAAAAAGATGCGAGTGCTAAAGAACTTCCACAAGAATGGGACGAGGCTTTCAGAACAATCCAGCCATTTTACGTGCATGAAGATCATGCAATTAAAATTGTAGATCAAAAAATGTACGATACTGTAAATGGTAAAGAAGGAATTGTATTTACTGGAAAAACAGATGATTTTGAAGCGCATAAAAAAGAATGGAAAAAACTTGACGAGTTGCAGCTAGATAAATATAAAAATGTAAAAGCTGAAAGATTAGATAGTAAATATCAAGCTTACGACATGTTCTATGGCGTTGCGAGCGGAACAGTGTTTATGGGATTCTTCCTTGGAATTGCTTTCTTAGCAATGATGGCAAGTTGTTTAATGTTCAAAATTCTTTCTGGTGCATCAAAAGATATTACGCGTTATCAAATGCTTCGTAAAATCGGGGTGCGCCGTGAATTATTAACGAAATCCATTTATAAAGAGTTATTCTTAGTCTTCTTATTCCCAGCAATTGTAGGTATTGCTCACGTATTAGTTGGTATGAATATTTTCGGATTTATTTTAATCGATCCGTACTTCCGTATTTGGGTACCAATCATAATTTTCGTAGTTATTTACACGATTTATTACTTCATTACAGTTCAATTGTATAAAGGAATTGTTCTTCCGAAAGAAGATTAATAAAAACCGAGCGAAATTGCTCGGTTTTTATTATTTTCAGAAAAAATACTTTAATGTTACTGAAATATATAATATAATGTAAATAAGTAACATAATATAAAAGTAGAAGCAACTGGATAAGGAAAGGAGGAATCCGATCTGTAGAAAGAGGCTGAACTTGTATCCCCTATTATTCCTACCCCTACTGTATTTGCACAATTATAAATTTCCGAGCTTAAAAGTATATTGTAAAAATAATGGATAATACATGGAAATCTCATAGCGTGATAAGGTAAAATGGACAACATGATGAGAAAATTACCGTTCATAAGATGAGGAGAATACATGTATGGAAGTTGTAGAGGCATTAAAAGATATAAGCCAAATTGAGGCGATGAAAAAGTATTTAAAAGAGCACTCACAGCGAGATTATCTTTTATTTGTTATTGGAATTAACACAGGATTAAAGATTACTGAGCTACTTAGTATGAAATTTGAAGAGGTATTAAATGAAGATGGAACTGTTAAAGAGTTTTATTCTCTTCCTGTGAAAGATGAAAAGTTTAAACAAGATATTTATTTAAATACAAAAGTAAAAGAAGCACTTTTAGAGTACGTACAATCTATTGATGTGAAAAGAGAAAACTACGTATTTCAATCTAATAAAACGAAAAATTCAATTACACGTCAACAAGCGTATCGTGTCATTCATAATGCTGCTGAAGCGGTTGGGATTGTTGGTAAAATCGGAACAAACTCAATGAGAAAAACGTTTGGATTTCATGCATACAAAAGAGGGATAGCGATTGCACTATTGCAAAAGCATTTTCATCACGCAACGCCATCAGAGACGCTCAAGTATTTAGGAATCTCAAAAGATGAAGAATTTAAAACCGAGATTGATGTTGATTTGTAAAAGCCGTAACTAAAAACTTTAGGAGGCGGGAATATGAATATTCGAGAGAGTGAATTACCGGGCATTGGATGTAAGTTTGAAGTAATTACAAAAGGTAATGAAAAGCTGGTTATTGTTATTCATGATGATGGCCGAAGAGAAATGTATCATTTTGATGCAGATCATGATGAAAGTATTTCAAGTATTTCTCTTCGTGATTCTGAAGCGAGACAAATTGCGGCTATATTAGGCGGAATGGTATATAGACCGCAAGCTTTAGACACAATTGAGATGGCTTTTGAAGGACTATCAATTGAATGGTTTAAGGTGGAAAATAACGCACCAGTCGTACAAAAAACAATTGGTAGCTTACATGTCAGAAAAACATATAACGTAACGATTATTGCTATTTTAAAAAAGAATATGAAGAAATTCTTTAATCCAGGTCCAGACTCTATTATTGAAGCTGGCGATATGCTTGTGTTATCGGGCGCGAGACATGAAGTGAAAAGAATTATTAATGAATTGCTTTCAGCAGGAGGTGATTCATAATCGATGGATACTTTAATCTTTGAAGTTGGAACTGCGTTAGTATTAGTAGCTTTTGCAGCTATCCTCGCTGCAAAGTTAAAGTTTTCGATTATTCCGTTTCTCATTATACTCGGTATGTTAGTGGGGCCTCATGCCCCAGATCTAGGACTTATCGATTTAAGGTTTATTGAAAGCGGAGAAGTTATTTCCTTCCTCGGCCGCGTTGGCGTCATATTCCTCCTATTCTATTTAGGCTTAGAATTCTCAATAAAAAAATTAATTAAATCAGGAAAGTCGATTGCTTTTGGGGGGACTGTTCACATATCACTTAATTTCTTATTAGGTTTGCTTTATGGATATGTGGTGGGATTCCCCTTATTAGAGACGTTAATTATTGCTGGAATCATTACAATTTCATCAAGTGCAATTGTTGCAAAAGTCATTGTTGATTTAAGAAGATCTGGTAATAAAGAGACTGAATTAATATTAGGAATCATCATGTTTGATGATATTTTTTTAGCTGTATATTTATCAGTCGTTTCAGGGTTAGTACTCGGTGGTGCCACATCATTTGTAGGTGCTCTTACATCGGTGTTAATCGCAGTAGGGTATATGCTACTATTCTTTGTAATCGCTAGAAAAGCTACGCCGTTTTTAAATAAAATATTAGATATTTCCTCAAATGAAATTTTTATTATCGTAATATTCGCTATTTTATTCTTCGTAGCAGGATTTTCAGAAACGATTCATGTCGCTGAGGCAATTGGAGCGTTATTGTTAGGACTCGTCTTTTCTGAAACAGAGCATAGTGATCGGATTGAGAAGCTAGTCGTCCCATTCCGTGATTTCTTTGGAGCCATATTCTTTTTCAGCTTCGGTTTAAGCATAGATCCGTTTTCGCTTGGAGGAGCAGTGTGGTTGGCATTAGGAGCAGTTTTCATTACTCTAATCGGCAATTTTACTGCTGGAATGGTTGCGGGACGTAAAGCCGGGTTATCCCATAAGGCTTCTACGAATATAGGTTTAACACTCGTATCACGCGGGGAATTTTCTATTATTGTAGCGAATATCGGCATTGCCGGTGGCTTAATGTCAGCGATTAAACCGTTCTCTGCTTTATATGTTTTAATATTGGCATCGTTAGGACCGTTATTAACGAAAGAGTCTGGGAGAATATACTCTCTACTAGATAAGGTATTTAAATGGAGTGCGAAAGAACGTGCAAAGCGAGAAAAAGAAGTTGGATAGTATAAAGAGGCTGCATGAAGTTCATGCAGCCTCTTTATATAGTGTTGCTGTTGTCGTTTTTTGTCGGTAAGTCGATATATTTTAATAATCGCTGATATATTTCGAGAATCGTCGATATATCTTAATAATCGTCGATATATTTCCAAAATCGCCGATATATTTTCAAACAGCAATCAATATAATTTCATTTACCGACAAACCATTATCTGAATTTCATCAACTATTAATCAGTTGCCTTCCTATTTAAAAACGACTACAATTTTACTGTTATAGATGAACGAAAAAATAGAATAGGAGGGGAGACTATGCCAAGGAAAGTATGGCTATTAGTAGCTGGGATGATTATTAATGTCACGGGTGCTTCTTTTTTATGGCCTTTTAATACAATTTATTTGCATGATCACCTAGGGAAATCTTTATCTGTGGCCGGAATGGTATTAATGATCAACTCGCTTACTGGTGTAATCGGAAACTTGCTCGGCGGTGTTTTATTTGATAAATGGGGCGGTTATAAATCAACTTTAGTAGGGATTGTCATTACACTCGTATCGATTTTAGGTCTTGTGTTCTTCCACGGTTGGCCGTTATATGTTGTTTGGCTAGCGTTAATCGGCTTTGGTTCTGGAATGGTCTTTCCATCGATGTATGCGATGGTTGGTACGGTTTGGCCAGAGGGCGGAAGACGAGCATTTAATGCGATGTATGTTGGACAAAACGTTGGTATTGCGATTGGAACAGCGTGTGGTGGATTAGTTGCATCATATCGTTTTGATTATATTTTCTTAGCAAACTTTATTTTATACTTTGTTTTCTTCTTAATTGCTTTTATTGGATTCCGTGGTATGGAAGACAAAAAAGAGCCAGGAGTACAAAAAGAAGTGGAAACGAAAAAAGGTTGGTCGCTTACACCTGGATTCAAAGCACTTCTTATCGTATGTGTAGCATATGCTTTATGCTGGGTTACATACGTACAATGGCAAGGAGCAATTGCAACACATATGCAAGAGTTAAATATTAGTCTTCGTCACTATAGTTTATTATGGACGATAAACGGAGCGATGATCGTTTGTGCACAGCCACTAGTTAGTATGTTAATTCGCTGGATGAAGCGTTCGTTAAAACAACAAATTATGATTGGGATTCTTATTTTTGCAGTGTCATTCATTGTATTAAGTCAAGCGCAGCAATTTACGATGTTCCTCGTTGCGATGGTAACATTAACAATTGGTGAGTTATTCGTATGGCCAGCAGTTCCAACGATTGCAAATATACTTGCGCCAAAAGATAAGTTAGGGTTTTATCAAGGTGTTGTAAATAGTGCGGCGACTGTAGGGAAAATGTTCGGGCCGGTCGTTGGCGGAGCAATTGTGGATTTATACAATATGGAAGTATTGTTTATAGCAATCATGGTAATGCTTGTAGTAGCGCTTATCGCAACGAGTATTTATGATAAACGAGTAAAAGTAGAAGAAACAGTTGAAGAAAAAATTGCAGTTTAGTTTGACGGAACATGTTCACATGTTTTAGAATATATTTAAATAAAACAACCTTTAGAACAAGGGAGATAGCTCGGCTGTCTTAAGACGAATTCGTTAGTTATTAAAAGTAACGATTAACCGAGAAGCCCCGCTTTAAGTAAGCTCTTTAGAGATACGAAGTGGAGGGTAGTTCAAATTAACTCATATGTGTAATAACAGTGAGAAGGAGTAGTAGTAATAGAAGCTGGTTTAGAGAGTTGACGGTCGGTGCAAGTCAATCCACGTTTCGTTATGAACTCGCCTTTGAGTTGCAGTTGTGAAACTAATAGTAGCAATTGCCGTTAATCCACGTTACGGATCTAAGCGAATGTATATTTGTACATTAATTTAGGGTGGTACCGCGGGAATCTATAACCTCTCGTCCCTTTCTAGGGATGAGAGGTTTTTTGTATTTTGGGCGGTGAAAATAAATAGAATTTCAAGGAGGGTATCTCATGAGCTTTAATCATCAAGAAATTGAGAAGAAGTGGCAAGGGTACTGGGAAGAGAATAAAACATTCCGTACGCCAGATGAGACAGAAAAACCAAAATTTTATGCACTAGATATGTTCCCATATCCATCAGGTGCAGGCTTACACGTAGGACATCCAGAAGGTTATACAGCAACAGATATTTTATCTCGTATGAAGCGTATGCAAGGATATAACGTTCTTCATCCAATGGGATGGGATGCATTCGGTCTTCCAGCAGAGCAATATGCACTTGATACTGGAAACAGCCCAGCTGAATTTACAGAGCATAATATTAATACATTCCGTAACCAAATTAAATCATTAGGTTTCTCTTACGATTGGGACCGTGAAGTAAATACAACAGATCCAAACTACTACAAGTGGACACAATGGATCTTCCTAAAACTATTTGAAAAAGGCTTAGCTTACGTTGATGAAGTACCTGTAAACTGGTGCCCAGCACTTGGTACAGTACTTGCAAACGAAGAAATCATTGACGGTAAGAGTGAGCGCGGTGGACATCCAGTTGAGCGTCGTCCGATGAGACAGTGGATGTTAAAAATTACAGCTTACGGAGATCGTCTATTAGAAGATCTAGATGAGCTTGATTGGCCAGAAAGCTTAAAAGATATGCAACGTAACTGGATCGGTCGTTCTGAAGGTGCCGAAGTACACTTCAACATCGATGGTACAGACGAGAAGTTCACAGTTTTCACAACGCGTCCTGATACATTATTTGGTGCAAGCTACTGTGTACTTGCTCCAGAACATGCACTTGTTGCTGACATTACAACTGCTGAACAAAAAGAAGCTGTAGAAGCTTACATTAATTCTGTAAAAATGAAGAGTGATTTAGAGCGTACAGAACTTGCGAAAGAAAAAACTGGTGTATTCACTGGTGCTTACGCAGTTAACCCAGTAAATGGTGAGAAATTACCAATCTGGATCGCTGATTACGTTCTTGCAACTTACGGAACAGGTGCTGTAATGGCAGTTCCAGCTCATGATGAGCGTGACTATGAATTTGCATCAACGTTCAATCTTCCAATGAAGGAAGTTGTAAAAGGCGGAGACATTACGAAAGAAGCATACACAGGTGATGGTGAACACGTAAACTCAGCATTCCTTGATGGTTTAAATAAAGAAGAAGCAATCGCAAAAATGATTGAATGGCTTGAAGTAACGAGCGCAGGAAATCAAAAAGTAACATACCGTCTACGTGACTGGTTATTCAGCCGTCAACGTTACTGGGGTGAGCCAATTCCAGTTATTCACTGGGAAGATGGCACAATGACAGCTGTAAAAGAAGAAGAATTACCATTAGTTCTTCCGAAAACAGACAACATCCGTCCTTCAGGTACAGGTGAATCACCACTTGCTAACATTGACGAGTGGGTAAATGTTGTTGATCCTGAGACTGGTAAAAAAGGTCGTCGTGAAACGAACACAATGCCACAATGGGCTGGTAGCTGCTGGTATTACTTACGTTACATCGATCCAAACAATAGCGAAGCACTTGTAGATCCTGAAAAAGTAAAACAATGGCTTCCAGTTGATATTTATATCGGCGGAGCAGAGCACGCTGTACTTCACTTACTATATGCTCGTTTCTGGCATAAAGTATTATACGATATCGGTGTAGTTCCAACGAAAGAGCCGTTCCAACAATTATTCAACCAAGGTATGATTCTAGGTGAAAACAACGAGAAAATGAGTAAATCAAAAGGTAACGTTGTAAACCCTGATGATATCGTAGCAAGCCACGGTGCAGATACACTTCGTCTATACGAAATGTTCATGGGACCATTAGATGCTTCAATCGCTTGGTCTGAAAATGGTCTTGACGGAGCTCGTCGTTTCCTAGACCGCGTATGGCGCCTATTCGTTCAAGATAACGGTGAATTAAGTGAGAAAATTACTGATGCACCAAATAAAGAGCTTGAAAAAGCTTACCACCAAACAGTGAAGAAAGTAACAGAAGACTATGCAGAGCTTCGCTTCAACACAGCGATTTCTCAAATGATGGTATTCATCAACGATGCATACAAAGCTGAAACGCTTCCGAAAGAATATGTAGAAGGTTTCGTAAAAATGATTGCACCAGTTGCACCTCACATCGGGGAAGAGCTATGGAGCAAACTTGGATACAATGAAACAATCACATATGCAAGCTGGCCAACATTTGATGAGTCTAAACTTGTAGAAGATGAAGTTGAAATCGTTGTTCAAGTTATGGGTAAAGTTCGCGCAAAACTAACAATGAGTAAAGACGCATCAAAAGAAGAAATGGAACAACTTGCACTTGAAGCAATTAAGGACCAAATTGAAGGGAAAACAGTTCGTAAAGTAATTGTAGTTCCTGGAAAACTTGTTAACGTTGTTGCAAACTAATGTATTCTAAATAAAAGCTCAGAGTATTTATGCTCTGAGCTTTTTTGTGTAGAAAATAATTTCTGGATCACCTTAGTCTAAGTTTTCAATTATTCCACTACGTACAAATAAAAGAGCGGAATTCCAATACAGACAAACACCTATTTTTCTATAGGAAATATGATAAAAAAGGTAGGCTAAATTGAGTAGAAGAGGTGAAAGGAATGAAAGGGATGGACAATAATGCACCACATGGCTTTTTCGGAGGTGGATCGGATAGTTATGAACAAATGATGTTAATGGGAGGCGGACAACAAGGGTATGGCGGAATTCCGAGCTGGATGGGTGGAACACCTGGAGGATTTTCCACATCAGTAGCTGGAGCGCAAACAGGAATCCCAACATTTGTAGGCGGAGCAGCGGGAGGAGTACCAGTGGGCGTACCAACTACATTCCCATCTTTCGTTGGAGGAGTACAAACAGGATTTCCGGTACCGGGAGTAGGTGTTGTGGCAGGCGGAGTAGGTGGTTATCCACAAGGTTTTTACGGTCATCATGGACACCATCATCAAGGTCACCATGGCCATCATGGATATCACCACCAAGGTCACCATGGCCATCATGGACACCATCACCACCAAGGTCACCACGGTCATCATGGACATCATCAACAACAAGTACATCACCACGGACACCATCATATACATCCGCAGGCTGTTCTTTATCAAATTCATCAAGATCACCATGGTCACCATGGCCACCACGGCCACCAAGGTCAACATGGTCATCAAGGTCACCACGGTCACCAAGGTCAACATGGCCATCAAGGTCACCACGGCCACCAAGGTCAACATGGCCATCAAGGCCATCACGGCCACCAAGGTCAACATGGTCATCAAGGTTACCAAGGCCAACAACATCAACAACATCAACAATACCAACAGTATCAACAACAATCTTCTCCTTGGACAGGTGGAATTGGAGCAGGAGGGGCGGGGGCAGCAGCAGGAGCGGCTAGCATTAGTGGAGCAGCAGGACATGCGGGACACGTGGGTCATTAATGATTGCCAGAAAAAAAGACATAATAAAAAACTGCTAGGAAATCCTAGCAGTTTTTTTCAGCTTCTTGGCGTTGACGTTCGATTTCAGCACGAAGTTGTGGTTCTGGTGCTTGCCAGCCTTCAGGTTTTAGAATTTTACCGTCACCTTCGCGGAATCGAGGTTTCCCGTCAGGGAATAGTTTTGCCATGTTTGCGTTATTTACAATTTCGAATCCTTTATCAGGACGTACGCCCATTTCGGCAAACGTGCCGAATGCAAAGTAAATAAGGTCAATCAGTGCATCATATTGATCTTCAACAGTCGTTGCTTCTAGAAATTCTTCTAACTCTTCTTGCATAAAACTCGCACGGATTTTTGCACGTTCTTCTGTTAATTTTGTTGGAGTATTTGTTACGGGATGTCCGAATACTTCATGCATTTTTGCAACAAGTTCGTACCCTTTATCTAAACCTTTTTCGTTTGTCATGTTGTTTCATCCTTTCTCGCTTAGTGCCGAATCTCATTGTAACATAAGGTGATTATGAAATGAAAAGAACATCTTATAGAAAATAAGATGCTCGCCTGTTATTCTTCTTTCTTAATTAAAATGGATAAAATAAGATCGATGCCAAACATACCAACGAGCAACATTGGTATAACGACAAGTAAATAACGTGTGAAGGAAACATTTTTTAAGTATGTATGAGCAAATAAAAAGACGCCGAGAAATAAAATACCATTTAAAATAGGCTTTACTAATTTTTTAGACATAAGCTCCCCCATAAATATCTTCTCTCTCTATCTAAAATAAAAACTCCTCTTTCCGTTGTATCATGCCGGGAAGAGGAGTTCAATCATTTCTCATTCAATTACACCAGAATTTGTAATATTTACAGTGTATTTTATATGAATTGGAACATCTTTGTACATTTTTCTCCACTCTTCTAATTTGAATGGACGATAATGGTGTTTATATTTTGCTCCTAGCCCGAGGGGATCGACATTTAAAGATTTAAACTGCTTAATTAACTTAGCAGCTTGTTTATCTAATTGCTTTTGAACATCTTTTTCAATGTTTTTTGTGTTTTTATTATTTTCTAAGTTAATTTGTTTTGATAGTTCTTGAATACGTGCATCAAGATGAACGTGAATGAAAAAAGAAGGCTTCCCGTTTTTAATCTTTATATCGTAATATGGAATGGAACGAATGTTGTTAACCACTACGTATGCAGAATCCGTTTTAAATTCATGTGAATCTAATTTATGTTTCTCTAATAGTTCTTTAAAGATGAACATATCTTTTTCCGCAATTTTACCGATATATTTATCCTTTTTAAAAAGACCAATTCCGGTAATTTTTATTTTATCACCATGCTTCTTTAAAATGGGAATATAGTAGTCTTGTCCTTCTTGATAATAACGGAATGCTCCTACATGTAGGTTATCCGTTGGTAAAGGACCGGTCTCCATATTATGTTCTAGCAATTTTTTTATATAAATTGCAACGTTGTATGAAGTCGAATATTTGCCTTTTAAAAGTTCAGTACCATTCCCCTCTAATAAAGCAGCATATAAAGCGTTCCCTATATTCACATCTCGAAGTAATGTATCGAATGAAGTAGCCATTCCTGTTTTAGCAAGTCTTATCGTATATAGAGCGACACGCATTTGTCCGCTAGCAAAAGGTTGAGAAGATTCTAACGATGTATCTGCTTTTACTTGTTTTACCGCATTTGCAGTTCCTTCAAAAACTTGAACTTTATTTCCCTTTTTCTGAATGGGGCAAACGAATGTCACTTTTACTTTATTATCTTTTGCAACGTCAAATACGGTTCCTTGAATAAGTTGTACATCATCGATAATGTTTTTTTGTAAACATCCCGTTAGACTGAAGAATGTTATACAAGAAATAAGTATTAATTTGCTTGTGCTTTTGATTTTTTCCATTTTCTTTTCACCCACACAATGATAAATAGGATTGGGATGTATACATAAATGAGCCAAAAACTAACTTTTGCTGCATTACTAATAAAATTGTTAATATCGTGCCTGTTTGTTAAAAGTTGTGAAACAATAAGCGTGATAAAGAAAAAAGCAATTAAAATACCTCGTTGTTTTACACGAAATATTTCGTGAGTTGCTCTCATTGACGCCCATAAAGGGAGGATAAAACTTGAAATAATAACAAGTGCATAGCCTGAAATTGCAATATATTCGAGTCTTTCTATAAATGGTAATTGAATGACTTGGGTCATAGAAAGTTGGGCCCATATCGTTTTTAACAATTGTTTTTCACTAAAAAAAGAAAAGGCTAAAAGGGTGCTAAATAGATATAGAAGATTTGAAAATAGTGCTCCGAGCTGAGCGTATTTATGAGATTGCATAGGCTTTTTCACAAATGGATACACCATGAGGTAAATCTCAAAACCGGTCATACTGTAGATTGACAGTTGAGCGGATTTTAAAATGTCTGAAAAAGAATGTGTAAATATAGGTAGTAAATTATCCCAATGTGAGTATTTCAAAACGAATAAACTTAGAAATAAATATCCTAATGTACCACCAATAGAGATGACGCAAATACCGGTAATTACACGAAATCCAGAAGAGATAATGTAATAGCTAACTAAGCACAAAAAGAGTGTTAACATAAAGGTGGAAGCGGTAGGAAACATCCATACTTGAATAATTTCAACATACGTTCGAATAACCGAAATACTGACGATTAAAAAATAAGCTGCAAAGATGATATTAAAGACATTTCCTATCCACTTTCCAAACGTTTGCCTTTGTAAATCAATTAAATTTCCATTTGTTTCTTTTAATAAAAAATACATCATCCATATAAGGAGATGGATACAGAGTCCTGTGATTACAACGCCCATCCATCCGTCATATCCAGCGGCCTTTGCGATGATTCGAGCGAAGCCGAGAACGCCAGCACCGAACTGTGCACCGTGAATTAAGAAGAAAACGAAGATAGGAGATATTTGATATTTTTCTTGAACTTTACTCATCGAATGCACCTCATTTCTTAATCATCAAAGTCTGATCTATGTTTTGTTGAAATTCCTTTCGCTGCTTTTTTTACATGTTGTGGCCTTGCTTGTACATCCCGTGTATCAATCATTGTTAAAGGGAAACGGATCCAAGAATCTTTAACAGATTGTTGTCTTGTTGGGTAGAACAAAGCGTACGGCTTGCGTAAAGAAGTAAGTCTAAATAGATGCGTAAATAAGAAGATAAATCCAAGTGAAATCCCGAAAAGTCCTCCTATTTCTGCAAATATGAGAAACGGGAAACGTAGTAATCGAACTGCATTACCCATTTTATAAATAGGTGTAATAAAGGAAGCGAGTGCTGATAAGGCAACGATAATTAATAAAATATTACTCGTTAAACCAGCTTGTACAGATGCTTGCCCGATTACGATACCGCCTACAATACCGAGCGTTTGACCAACTTTCATCGGTAACCTTGCCCCAGCTTCTCTCAGTAAATCGATTGCGAGTTCTAAAAAGAGTGCTTCAATTAAAGGCGGGAATGGTACTTGCGCCCTTGATAAAATTAAAGTTTCAAGTAAATCACTCGGAATGAGTTCATAATGATAATTTAAAACTGCAACGTATAACGGTGTAGCGCATATAGAGAATAAAACGGAAATAAGACGTAAAACCCTTGAGAATGTAGCGTATAGCCAAGAGACGTTGTAGTCTTCTGGTGAAATGAAAAAATCGAAATAGGATACAGGTGTTAGTAAAACACTTGGAGAACCGTCCACAAAAATAGCGATTTTCCCATCGATTAGTGCTTTTGTAACTCTATCAGTGCGTTCTGTATTGATATAGAGAGGAAAAATCGACTTTTCTCCCATCAATTCTTGTAAATAAGCACTATCATTAATTTGATCATATTCAAGAGCACGTAAAGACTCCTCTAGAAAATCAACATTATCTTTTTCAGCAAGGTTGTCTAAATACATCATGACAACTTTTGTTTTGGAAAACTCACCGATAATCATCTCTTTTGTTTGTAAATCTAAAACAGGAAGACGTTTTCGTACTAAATTTATGTTTGTATCAATATCTTCTACAAAACCTTCTTGCGGACCAATAACAGTCGATTCATTTAAAGGAGGAGTTGGTGCACGATAATTATCAATTGCAATATTTGCGAGCATACATTTTTGATCTTGTTGATTTACTTGAACAATCGCATGCCCCTTTAAAACCATGTCCTCAATTTTTTGTAAATCGTTCGTAATTGTAATGCCGCTCATCGGAATATGTTCCTTCAGCTCTTCTAGTGATGCGTTAGGTCGTTCTAAAAGAGTGGGCATTAAATATTTTTGTAATTTCTCTCCATCAAGCGAAGGACGATAGTAAGAAATCCAATAAGGCATCGTTTCGTCGTCGGATGTATGATAATTCACAAAATCACTAGACTTTTTCAGCTTCTCTATTAAATCTTGTAAAGAATGAATACGATCTTTTTCTGGTTTCGAAAAATCATAAATACTATTACCTTTAGAATTTTTTTGCTTATCCTGATTTGAGTTGTCTTGTTTAGAGTATTGCTGTTGACCCTGATCGGAGTTGTTCTGCTTAGAATGCTTCTGTTGCCCTTGATTGGAGTCATCTTGCTTAGAATGCTGCTGTTGCCCTTGATTGGAGTCATCTTGCTTAGAATGCTGCTGTTGCCCTTGATTGGAGTCATCTTGCTTAGAATGCTGCTGTTGCCCTTGATTCAAGTCGTTTTGCTTAGAGTGTTGCTGTTGATCCTGATCGGAGTCGTTCTGCTTAGAATGCTGCTGTTGCCCTTGATTCGAGTCGTTTTGCTTAGAGTGTTGCTGTTGACCCTGATCGGAGTTGTTCTGCTTAGAATGCTTCTGTTGCTCTTGAGAAGATTCATCTTGTTTAGCACTTTGTTGCTGATTTTGATTCGATTGATTTTGCTGCTTATCTTGAGAAGATTCCTTGTGTTCCTCTTTTTTTTGCTCGCTATTGTTACCTTTATTATGTTTCGTACTTCTAGTCTGTTCTTTGTTGTCGTCCTCTTGATTGTTAGGTTTTTGCTCCGAATTATCTGTTTCGTTTTTCTCTGTTGTATTTGATTTTTTTTTCTTACGTAGCCAATTCCAAATCATATGTATGCCCTCTTTAATTGTGTAATATAGTGCTATTTTGTGGCTAATTTTGTATATTATTCATTTATTTATGAAAAGAAGGAGGAGATTGGTTTGCATAGAAAAAATCTTTTAGTAAGCAGTTCATACTATGACGAGAAGAGGGCGAGTCTGTGAAAATTGTAAAAAAGGAGAAGTTTATTTTAAAGGAGTTTACATTTGAAAATGGTAGGACAATTCCTGTTCAAATGGGGTATGAGACGTATGGTACTTTAAATAGAGAGAGATCCAATGTGATTTTGATTTGTCATTATTTTAGTGCAACTAGTCACGCAGCAGGAAAATATACAGCGCATGATGAGGAGTCTGGTTGGTGGGATGGTTTAATTGGACCGGGAAAAGCAATTGATACAAATAAATACTTTGTTATATGCACTGATAATCTTTGTAATGTGCAGGTGAAGAACCCTTATGTAATTACAACGGGACCGAAATCGATTAATCCGAAAACTGGAGATGAATATGCGATGGACTTTCCGGTTTTTACATTTCTTCATGTAGCTCGTATGCAATACGAGTTAATAAAAGATATGGGAATCCCAAGGTTACACGCTGTAATGGGCCCATCAGCTGGCGGGATGATTGCGCAGCAATGGGCTGTTCATTACCCTCATATGGTAGAGCGGATGATTGGTGTTATTACGAACCCGCAAAATCCAATTATTACGTCGGTAAATGTAGCGCAAAATGCAATTGAGGCTATCCGGCTGGATCCAAGTTGGAAGGGCGGGAAATATGGAGAAGAGCAGCCAATGAAGGGGCTTCAGTTAGCAAATAGAATGATGTTTATGAACGCGTTTGATGAGCATTTTTATGAAACAACCTTCCCTCGTAATAGTATAGAAGTAGAACCGTATGAAAAGGTTTCTTCATTAACATCATTTGAGAAAGAGATAAACAAATTGACATATAGAAGTATAGAGTTAGTAGATGCAAATTCGTGGATGTACACTGCGAAAGCAGTTTTATTACATGACATTGCGCATGGATTTTCGTCTTTAGAAGAGGCGCTGTCTAATGTAGAAGCAAATGTACTTATGATTCCGTGTAAACAAGATTTGCTTCAGCCGTCACGTTATAATTATAAAATGGTAGACCTATTGCAAAAACAAGGGAAGTATGCAGAAGTATATGAGATAGAAAGTATAAATGGGCATATGGCGGGAGTATTTGATATTCATTTATTTGAAAAGAAAGTGTATGAGTTTTTAAATCGGAAAGTATCTAGTTTTGTGTAGAAAATAAATGATGTGAAAAAGGTGCAATGTATGTAGTAGGCACCTTTTTTTACATGATTTGTAGGCGGAAAATATATGTGGCAATTGCTATACCGAAGAAGGCGATACTAAGCAATAGAAACAAGAATGACATTTCTTGTGGTGATTTTATCTTTTTATTATTTTTCATACTAAGTGCAATAATTGCAGCGAGTAAGAACACAATGCTCATAATGAAAAGAAAAAGTGTCATTTTAATCGACTCCCTTCATAAAACAAGTATATTGAGGATACAATGCAAGAGTTATGTTTGTAAAGGATAAGTTTTACGAGAAAATTGAGAAATAAATTCCCTATTCTTTGCGTTCTTTCTTTCGCGTGCTAAAATTGATGAGAAATGATTGTTTAAAGAAGAGATTAAAGGTTTTATTGTATATAAGGAGGAACGAAATATGACAGAAGTGAAAACAATTACTACAGAAGAAGTACAAGAGCGTTTAGAAAACGGAGAAACGTTATTTTTAGTAGATGTAAGAGAAGATGAAGAAGTAGCAACAGGGAAAATTCCAGAAGCTGTACATATTAAAATGGGGGATATCCCAAATAAAGTAGATTTCTTTGATAAAGAGAATGAATATATCTTTATTTGTCGCTCGGGAATGCGCAGTGAAAATGTATGCCATTATTTAAATGAGCAAGGCTTTAAAACAGTGAACATGGTTGGCGGTATGCTTCAATATGAAGGCGAAATCAAATAAGTAGTTTAAAAAACTTGAAACGAGTCTGTTTCAAGTTTTTTTCTTTTGCATACAGTGTACAAAAGGGGGATAGGTAAATGGGGATTAACTTACGGAAAGTAAAAATTATAAATAATACAGGGGCTGTTAATGTCGGCGATTGTTATGATATCTCACCTTTAGCTGTAGCGAAAGTGTATGCAGGTGCTGGAGGATCGAGTGCGGCTA
The DNA here is from genome assembly GCF_028548245.1 of Bacillus sp. FF-1. NCBI lineage: Bacteria > Bacillati > Bacillota > Bacilli > Caryophanales > Bacillaceae > Bacillus > Bacillus sp. FF-1. Next base: position 757,935 of record NZ_JAQQGG010000003.1, on the reverse strand, counting down.
TTTTTTTAAATGGGAAAAGACAGCCGGAAGCGGTAATTCGAACATCAGTGTTTCTTCCGCCATTAGCAACGAGTACACGTACATTAGGTTCATAGAGGAAAGGTAGAGTGTAATTATGCCTGCTCATATAAAAGAGTTTGTTATTGTGAATAATACTGGGAATATATTTACAGGTGATAATTTGAGTGATACTTCATTTACTGCTTCGAAATCGTACAGTGGTTCAATGGGATGCACTTGGATTGATGTTGTTACAGTAATAGGGACGGAGACGAAGCTTTGTTTACAGCCAGGAGATTCGGTGACGACAACATATACAAGGGGTACTCCTGCTGGTACTGTAACAGGAACAAATATGGGGCAAAGTGTAAATGCATCGGGTATAGCACAAGCTGTCCCTAATACAGATAATATGGATTCAGTTGCTGGACTCCCTTAAGGAATTAAGGGAGTTTTTATTATTTAAAATAAAAATAGTCTTTGAGATTATTTTTGTAAATACATATTAAGAAGAGGTTTGTTTAATGTAAAAATAGATGGTGTGTAGGTGGTGAAAGTGTGAGAGAGCGCGATAAACAAAATTCATTAAATTCTAATTTCAGAATTTCACCAAATCTTATTGGGCCTACCTTCCCCCCTGTTCCAACTGGATTTACAGGTATAGGGATTACTGGTCCAACCGGTCCACGAGGCCCGACTGGCCCACAAGGACCGAGAGGGTTTCAAGGTCCGATGGGGGAGATGGGCCCGACAGGACCTCAAGGCGTGGAGGGAATTCAAGGACCCGTTGGACCAATAGGCGCAACGGGTCCAGAAGGACAGCAGGGGCCACAAGGGTTGAGAGGACCACAAGGAGAAACTGGAGCGACAGGACCTCAAGGTGTGCAAGGGTTACAAGGTCCGATTGGTCCAACGGGAGCGACTGGGGCACAAGGTATACAAGGGATACAGGGATTACAGGGACCAATTGGAGCGACGGGACCTGAGGGTCCACAAGGAATTCAAGGAGTCCAAGGATTACCAGGAGCAACAGGTTCACAAGGGATACAAGGAGTGCAAGGGATACAAGGTCCACAAGGACCGAGTGGAAATACAGGGGCAACTGGAGCGACTGGTGAGGGGATAACAGGTCCAACTGGGATAACAGGCCCAACAGGGATAACTGGACCATCAGGAGGACCTCCAGGTCCAACCGGTCCGACTGGAGCAACAGGTCCGGGGGGCGGACCGAGTGGAAGTACAGGGGCGACTGGAGCAACAGGAAATACAGGAGCAACAGGAAATACAGGGATAACAGGAGCAACGGGAACTACAGGTCCGACTGGAAGCACAGGAGCACAGGGCTTGCAAGGAATACAAGGGATTCAAGGACCAATTGGGCCAACAGGTCCAGAAGGTCCGCAGGGTATTCAAGGTATTCCTGGTCCGACGGGAGTAACTGGTGAACAAGGAATTCAAGGAGTTCAAGGTATTCAAGGGATAACGGGAGCAACAGGAGATCAAGGTCCACAAGGTATACAGGGGGTTATAGGGCCTCAAGGTGTAACAGGAGCAACCGGAGATCAAGGCCCACAAGGAATACAAGGAGTACCAGGGCCATCGGGAGCAACAGGACCACAGGGAGTTCAAGGGATACAAGGTGCGATGGGTGATATAGGACCAACAGGTCCAGAAGGCCCAGAGGGACTGCAGGGCCCGCAAGGAATACAAGGTGTGCCAGGGCCAGTTGGAGCAACGGGTCCAGAGGGTCCCCAGGGGATACAAGGCATTCAAGGAGTGCAAGGAGCAACAGGCCCACAAGGTCCACAAGGAATTCAGGGAATACAAGGTGTGCAAGGGATAACGGGAGCAACAGGAGTACAAGGAGCAACTGGAATTCAAGGGATACAAGGGGAAATAGGAGCAACGGGTCCAGAGGGGCCACAAGGAGTGCAAGGTGCTCAAGGGGCAATTGGTCCAACCGGTCCGATGGGGCCACAAGGAGTGCAAGGAGTACAAGGAATTCAAGGAGCGACGGGTGCACAAGGAGTGCAAGGTCCACAAGGAATTCAAGGAATCCAAGGTCCGACGGGGGCAACAGGAGATATGGGAGCAACTGGGGCGACAGGAGAAGGCGCTACAGGCCCAACAGGAGTAACTGGTCCAACAGGGGTAACAGGCCCATCTGGAGGACCAGCAGGACCGACCGGCCCAACGGGGCCATCAGGTCCGGCGGGAGTAACTGGTCCATCTGGTGGACCACCTGGCCCGACAGGAGCAACTGGAGCGACAGGAATAACAGGAGATACTGGGGCGACAGGCTCAACTGGAGTGACAGGAGCGACAGGAGAAACGGGAGCAACCGGAGTGACGGGTTTGCAAGGTCCGCAAGGAATACAAGGTGTGCAGGGAGAGATAGGTCCGACGGGTCCCCAAGGTGTTCAAGGTCCCCAAGGAATTCAAGGAGTAACGGGGGCCACTGGAGATCAAGGTCCGCAAGGGATTCAAGGCCCACAAGGCGACATAGGTCCAACCGGCCCACAAGGAATTCAAGGCCCACAAGGTTCTCAAGGAATCCAAGGAGCGACAGGGGGAACAGGAGCACAAGGCCCACAGGGAATCCAAGGTCCGCAAGGTGACATAGGTCCGACTGGGCCACAAGGTCCAACTGGAATCCAAGGGATACAAGGAGAGATAGGTCCAACAGGTCCAGAAGGCCCAGAGGGACTGCAGGGTCCGCAAGGAATACAAGGTGTTCAAGGGCCAGTTGGAGCAACGGGTCCAGAGGGTCCTCAGGGGATACAAGGCATTCAAGGAGTGCAAGGAGCAACAGGTCCACAAGGTCCGCAAGGAATTCAGGGAATACAAGGTGTGCAAGGGATAACGGGAGCAACTGGAGCACAAGGAGCAACTGGAATTCAAGGGATACAAGGGGAAATAGGAGCAACCGGTCCAGAGGGGCCTCAAGGAGTGCAAGGAATACAAGGGGCGATTGGTCCAACAGGTCCGATGGGCGCACAAGGAGTGCAAGGAATACAAGGGATTCAAGGAGCAACAGGTGCACAAGGAGTGCAAGGACCACAAGGGGTTCAAGGGATACAAGGTCCGACGGGAGCAACAGGAGAAACAGGAGCAACCGGAGCGACGGGAGAAGGATCAACCGGTCCAACAGGGGTAACCGGTCCAACAGGGGTGACAGGTCCGTCAGGAGGACCTGCCGGACCGACCGGCCCAACGGGGCCATCAGGTCCAGCAGGAGTGACAGGTCCATCAGGTGGACCACCTGGCCCGACAGGAGCAACAGGTGCGACAGGAGTAACAGGAGATACCGGGGCGACAGGCTCAACTGGAGTGACCGGAGCGACAGGAGAAACGGGAGCAACCGGAGTGACGGGTTTACAGGGGCCGCAAGGAATCCAAGGTGTTCAAGGAGAGATAGGTCCAACCGGTCCCCAGGGAATTCAAGGTCCGCAAGGAATTCAAGGTCCAACGGGGGCAACCGGAGCACAAGGTCCCCAAGGAATTCAAGGCCCACAAGGCGACATAGGTCCAACCGGCCCACAAGGAATTCAAGGTCCACAAGGTCCGCAAGGAATCCAAGGAGCGACGGGGGCAACCGGAGCACAAGGCCCACAGGGAATCCAAGGTCCGCAAGGTGACATAGGTCCGACCGGCCCACAAGGCCCACAGGGAATTCAAGGCCCGCAAGGAATTCAAGGTCCAACGGGAGCAACAGGAGAAACCGGAGCGACAGGTCCCCAAGGAATTCAAGGCCCACAGGGAATTCAAGGCCCGCAAGGAATTCAAGGTCCAACGGGGGCAACAGGATCAACCGGTTCACAAGGTCCAACTGGAGATACAGGTCCAACCGGAGCTGGAGCCACTGGAGCGACCGGGGCGACTGGAGTTAGTACAACTGCAACGTACGCGTTTGCGAATAATACATCAGGAAGTGTTATTTCTGTTTTGTTAGGTGGCACGAATATTCCGTTACCAAACAATCAAAATATTGGACCGGGAATAACTGTTAGTGGTGGGAATACTGTATTTACAGTTGCAAATGCAGGGAATTATTATATAGCCTATACAATTAATTTAACAGCAGGTTTACTTGTGAGTTCCCGTATAACTGTAAATAGTAGCCCACTTGCGGGAACGATAAATGCTCCGACAGTAGCTACCGGTTCATTTAGTGCAACAATCATTGCTAACTTGCCTGCTGGAGCTGCTGTTAGCTTACAATTATTTGGAGTAGTTGCGTTGGCTACATTATCGACGGCAACGCCAGGAGCTACTTTAACGATTATTAGATTAAGTTAATAAGGAGAAAACCTTGGGGCTTTTATGCTTCAAGGTTTTTTATCTCCTTATTTGTATGTAGTCTCATTGATTAGGAAAGTTTTACTTTATTCACATGAGTAAAAACATCGCAGTTCGAAAATATATTATAATAGAATGAAAAGAGAGAAATTTGGCAGAAAGGGAGGGTGGCGATGCAGGAGATGGTTACAGATTTTTTTGGACGCCCACTTCAAGATTTACGCATATCTGTCATTGATCGTTGCAATTTTAGATGTACATATTGTATGCCAGCGGAAGTGTTTGGGCCAGATTATGCTTTTTTGAAAGATGAGTTTTTACTGACGTTTGATGAAATTGAGCGTTTAGCAAAACTATTTGTGAGCATCGGTGTACGAAAAATTAGACTTACTGGTGGCGAGCCACTACTTCGTAAAGATTTAACAAAACTTATTGCACGTCTCGTGAAAATTGACGGGCTGTTAGATATAGGGTTAACGACCAATGCAATTCATTTAACAAAGCAAGCAAAAGTATTAAAAGAAGCTGGATTACATAGAGTAAATGTTAGTTTGGATGCAATAGATGATGATATATTTAAGGCTATTAATGGCCGGAATATTAATACGAAACCTGTTATAAAGGGAATTATAGCTGCAAAAGAGGCCGGGCTTGATGTAAAGGTAAATATGGTTGTGAAAAAAGGGATGAATGATCATCAAGTACTTCCGATGGCTGCGTATTTTAAAGAGCAAGGAATCTCGCTTAGGTTTATTGAGTTTATGGATGTTGGTAGTACAAATGGATGGAACTTTGATCAAGTCGTTACGAAGCGAGAGTTAATTGAGATGATTCATCGCGTGTATCCGCTTGAGCAAGCTGAAGCGCATTATTTTGGTGAAGTTGCGAAGAGATATCGTTACGTCGGAACAAATATTGAAGTCGGTTTTATTACTTCTGTTTCTGAGTCCTTTTGTTCCTCTTGTACGAGAGCGAGAATTTCAGCAGATGGAAAGTTTTATACTTGCTTATTTGCGACAGAAGGACTCGATCTAAGGGAGCTTCTTAGAGGGAATCTTTCAGATGAGGAGTTATTACGTGTTATACAAGATGTATGGATGAATAGAAAAGATAGGTATTCGGATGAACGGACAGAAGAAAGTGCAAAAAATCGTCCGAAAATTGAAATGTCTTATATAGGAGGATAAGAAAGGGGGCTATCGTATGCAGGAGCGATATTCAAGGCAAATATTATTTTCTGGTGTTGGAGAAGAAGGACAGAGAAAAATTAGAGAGAAGCATGTGCTTATTATTGGTGCGGGAGCTCTTGGTGCAGCAAATGCAGAAGCGATTGTTAGAGCAGGTGTTGGAAAAGTAACAATTGCGGATCGTGATTATGTAGAGTGGAGTAATTTACAAAGGCAACAATTATATACAGAAGAAGATGCAAAGCAGTATAAACCGAAGGCGGTAGCAGCGGCAGAGCATTTAAAAGCGATTAATTCTGAGGTGGAAATAAATCCGGTTGTGACTGATGTAACAGTGCAGGAAATGGAAGAGTTAGTGAAGGGTGTAGATTTAATATTAGATGCGACAGATAATTTTGAAACGCGTCTTCTTATTAATGATATTTCACAAAAGTATAATATTCCATGGATATATGGTGGTTGTGTCGGAAGCTACGGAGTAACGTATACAATTGTACCAGGAAAAACACCGTGTTTCCGCTGTTTAATGGAGCATCCAGCAAGCGGAGCAACATGTGATACGGCTGGTATTATACAGCCGGCGGTGCAATTAGTAGTTGCGCATCAAATAACAGAAGCGTTGAAAATATTAGTAGAAGACTATGGGGCGCTTCGCGAAACGATGTTATCGTTTGATCTTTGGAATAATCAACAGATGGCATTTAAAGTGAATAGACAGAAAAAAGAAACGTGTTTATCTTGCGGAAGATTACGTACATATCCGAGTTTAACATTTGAAGCACAAACGAAAACAGAAGTGTTATGTGGACGAAATACAGTACAAATCCGTCCAGGTGTGCGGAATGAATTTAATTTAGAAGAAATTAAAAAGCGCTTACAAAGAAGTGTGGATGTAAAGGCTACTCCGTATTTAGTATCGTTTCTGGTAGAGGAATTTCGTTTTGTTTTATTTACAGATGGCAGAGCTTTTATTCATGGGACGAATGATATAAATGTAGCAAAACGTTTATATACAAGATACATAGGTTGAACCTAAAGAGAAACCCTTTAGGTTCAACAGAGAGAAAATCAAGACTTTCTCGTATAATCTCCACTTTTTCCACCTGTTTTTTCAAGTAAGTACGTTTCGCCAATAATCATACCTTTATCAACAGCTTTACACATATCATACACAGTAAGGGCAGTAGCGGAAGCAGCTGTTAAAGCTTCCATTTCAACACCGGTGCTACCTTCTGTTTTAACTTTTACTTCAATCAGTAATCGATATTGTTCATCAGATTGTTTCCAATCGAAAGAAACGTCAACACCTTTTAATAATAAAGGATGACACATTGGGATAATATCAGAAGTGCGTTTCGCAGCCATAATACCAGCGATTTGTGCAACTGCTAATACGTCACCTTTCCCGATTTCATTATGAGAGATTTTATCGTAAATTTCTTTTGTAACGACAATGCTAGAGCGCGCAATTGCTGTTCGAACGGTTGCTTTTTTGTCGCTTATATCAACCATTTTCGCGCGTCCTTGGTCATTAAAGTGTGTGAATGAAGACATGGAATTCCTCCTTGAAGTAATTTCTATTTAATATATAAAGTTTAATCGAGATAAAAAAAATTGCAAATATGGGGTGAGAAACGATGGTAGAAAAACGAATTCCGATTCAAGTTGCTGAGGCAGTAGAGAGAGTAATGGAATATGCGAAAATTGGTGAAGTAGAAGAAGTTTCTATTACGGAAAGTTACGGGAGAATTCTTGGGGAGGATGTTGTCTCTGATCATGACGTTCCTCATTTTGATCGTTCTCCTTACGATGGTTTCGCAATTCGAGCGGAAGATACGAAAGAAGCAAATCAAGAGAATGCAATTGAGTTTGAAGTAATAGGAGAAATCGGAGCGGGGTCTGTTTTTCTAGATACAGTAGGATCTTTTCAGGCGGTTCGTATTATGACAGGAGCAGCTATTCCAGCGGATTGTAATGCAGTTGTAATGCTAGAACTGACGGAAGGCTTTGAGAAGAACGGAAAAACATATATGAAGTTAAAGCGTCCTTTTCATAGTGGCGACAATGTGTCATTTAAAGGGGAAGATATAAAACAAAATCAAGTTCTCGTTCAGAAAGGTGTTGCAATTAATCCAGGTGTTGCGGCCTTATTAGCGACGTTTGGATATAGTACTGTGAAAGTTGTAAAACAGCCTGTTGTTGGTATTGTGACGACAGGAAGTGAATTGTTAGAAGTACATGAGTCGTTACAGCCGGGGAAAATTAGAAATAGTAACTCTTATATGATTGCTGCTCAAATTATGAAAGCCGGAGGTAAAGTCCGATATTATGGCCAACTTGCTGACGAGTTAGATGCATGTTTTACAGCTGTTCAAGCAGCGATGGATGAAGTTGATATTTTAATTACGACAGGCGGTGTGTCGGTAGGAGATTATGACTACTTGCCAGCTATTTATGAAAGATTACAAGCGAATGTACTCTTCAATAAAATAGCGATGAGACCAGGAAGTGTAACGACTGTAGCTGAAGTGGATGGAAAGTTACTTTTCGGTTTATCAGGGAATCCGTCAGCTTGTTACGTAGGATTTGAGCTATTTGTGCATCCAGTTATAAAAACATATTTGAATGCGAAAGAACCTCACATATATAGAGCAGATGCTATTTTACAAAAAGATTTTCCAAAGCCGAATCCGTTTACTCGTTTTGTAAGAGCAAAGGTGACAATTGTGGACGGGGCATTACAAGCGATGCCGGTCGGTTTAGATAAATCGAGTGCGGTATCTTCACTTGCAGATGCGAATGCTTTTATTGTGTTGCCTGGAGGAACGAGAGGCTTTGAGGCAGGGATGAAAGTGTCTGTATTATTGTTAGAGCACGCTGAGGGATGTGATTGGCCATGGGCAAAGCCCCTTCAATCTTACAAATAGTAGGGTATCAAAATAGCGGGAAAACAACACTTGTTGAGAAAATTGTACATGTATTAACTGAAAGCGAAATGAAAGTTGCTACGATTAAACATCACGGGCATGGAGGGTTTCCAGAAGTAGCGCAAAAAGATAGTGAAAGGCATAGAAAGGCCGGTGCTGTCGTAAGTAGTGTAGAAGGTGCTGGGTTACTTTCATTGTCATCATTAAGAGAGGAATGGTCCTTGCAAGAAATTATCCGTTTATACGAGTTTTTTGAAGTGGATACAATTTTAATTGAGGGCTATAAAAAAGAGAGCTATCCAAAAGTGGTGTTACTTCGTTCTGCGGAAGATGTTGAACTTTTACATAAAGTAGAAAATATAGTAGCAGTTATTACGTGGTATGATGCTCCTGCAAACTTACGAGAAGAATATAAAGTATTTCATATAACAGAAGAAAAATTGTACATAGACTGGTTTTTACAAACGGTAAGGAGTGCGAAATGAAAAATACGTATTATGAAGTAATTGATACAGAAATTTCAATTGAAGAAGTAGCGAATAAGGTTATTCGCCGCGAATGTGGTGCTGTTACAACATTTATTGGAACGGTTAGAGAGTTTACGAAAGGGCGTCGTACATTATACTTAGAATATGTCGCTTATAAAACGATGGCAGAAAAGATGCTAGAGAAAATCGGATCAGAAGTGAAAGAGAAGTGGCCAGGTACACACGTTGCGATTACACATCGCATCGGTACACTGCAAATTTCTGATATCGCGGTTGTTGTGGCTGTTTCAACGCCGCATCGTAAAGCGGCTTATGAAGCAAATGAATATATTATGGAACGCATAAAACAAATTGTTCCAATTTGGAAAAAGGAGTTTTGGGAAGATGGAGACTCTTGGATTGGCGATCAATTAGAAAAAACGCCATATCCGGCGGGAGAGCCTGGGAAGGAGCTATAAGTATGATTCGAGTATTGTTATTTGCGAACTTGCAAGAAGAAGCAGGAAGAAGTGAATTACAAATAGAGAAAGAAAGTATTACGGTTGCAGAGTTAAAAGATGTTATTGCAAAAGAATATAATGTACCAGTCACAGAACCAATTATGGTTGCGATTAATGAAGAATATGCAAATGAAGATGATACGATTCAATCTGGTGATGTTGTTGCACTAATCCCACCAGTGAGCGGTGGTTAATATTGGATTCATTAAAACGACTTTCCTATGTAGGGAAAGTCGTTTTTTTATGGCGTTTTTGAGAACACTAACGTATAGAACAAGGAGGGCGTTATGAAAAAAATATGTGTAATGCTAACAATGATATGTTCTATCTTTTCTTTATTGCCAAGTTATTCTTTGGCAAAAGAATCGAATGAACAACTTTTAGAAAGTGCATTATTAAATCGATATTATTCTGTGATAAGACAAGTGACAGAAGATCAATATGAATGTGCTTCAGTTATCAATATAAAGCGTCTCGGCAAGAATGGTGAGTTCGTTCCTAGATATGAAGTGACGCTACAATTTCTTACATTTCAAGGAGCACATAACCCGCCGAATGATAAAGTTACGCTTACTTTGGAAGATTATTTAGATCACGTAAGGATAAAGAAAGTGGAGCGAGAAAAGAATGTTTCTGGTGCTATTGCAGAAAAGATTTGTGAAAGGGAAAAAGAAAAAATAAAAGCTCACTCTACTGATTCAGAGTGATAACCTATGACATTTAGTAAAGAAAGGTAATGAGCGATGGATATATTTTTAGCGATTTTACCAGCTATATTTTGGGGAAGTATTGTGCTATTTAACGTAAAACTGGGCGGGGGACCGTATAGTCAAACGCTCGGAACAACGCTTGGCGCGCTTATTTTCTCGATTGTTGTTTATATTTTTATGAAACCAGTATTGACTCCTACTGTTATCGGAGTTGGTATTGTGTCAGGTTTATTTTGGGCGCTTGGTCAGGCGAATCAATTAAAAAGTATTGATTTAATGGGCGTTTCAAGGACGATGCCCATTTCAACAGGACTTCAATTAGTTGCGACAACTTTATTTGGAGTCATCGTATTTCATGAGTGGTCCACAACAATATCAGTCGTCCTTGGTGTATTAGCTCTCGTTTGTATTATTATTGGTGTTATTTTAACATCTCTTCAAAGTGAAGAAGAAAAGAATGCAGAGCAAGCGGGGAATTTTAAAAGGGGCATTATCATTTTATTAATTTCAACAGTCGGTTATTTAGTTTATGTAGTAGTGATTAGACTGTTTAACGTAGATGGTTGGTCAGCTTTGTTGCCACAAGCAGTTGGTATGGTGTTAGGAGGGATTTTGCTTACGTTTAAACATCATCCATTTAATAAATATGCAATACGAAATATTATTCCAGGATTAATTTGGGCAGCTGGAAATATGTTTTTATTCATTTCGCAACCGCGTGTCGGAGTGGCAACAAGTTTCTCGTTATCGCAAATGGGAATTATTATTTCGACACTTGGTGGGATTCTTATATTAGGTGAAAGAAAAACGAAACGTCAATTAACGGGTATCGTTGTCGGTATCGTTTTTATTATTGCAGCCGGAATTATGCTAGGTATAGCAAAAAGTTAAAGGAGGTATGGAAATGTATAGTGATTTAGAAGGAAAGGTTGTCGTTATTACAGGATCAGCAAGTGGTCTTGGAAGAGCAATGGGAGTAAGGTTTGCTGCGGAGAAAGCAAAAGTAGTGATTAACTATCGCTCACGAGAATCAGAAGCGAATGATGTGTTAGAAGAAATTAAACAAGTAGGTGGAGAAGCGATTGCTGTAAAAGGTGATGTGACGGTCGAATCAGATGTGGCGAATCTCATTCAATCTGCTGTGAAAGAGTTTGGTACGCTTGACGTTATGATTAATAATGCAGGGATAGAAAATGCGGTACCATCGCATGAAATGCCGCTTGAAGATTGGAATAGGGTAATTAACACAAATTTAACAGGTGCTTTTTTAGGAAGCCGTGAAGCGATTAAATATTTTGTAGAACATGATATTAAAGGATCTGTCATTAACATGTCGAGTGTTCATGAGAAAATTCCGTGGCCGCTATTCGTGCATTATGCAGCTAGTAAGGGCGGTATGAAACTAATGACAGAAACGTTAGCGTTAGAATATGCACCAAAAGGTATTCGAGTAAATAATATAGGGCCAGGTGCAATTAATACGCCGATCAATGCAGAAAAGTTTGCTGATCCTAAAAAACGTGCTGACGTAGAAAGTATGATACCGATGGGCTACATTGGAAAACCGGAAGAAATTGCAGCAGTCGCAACGTGGCTCGCTTCCTCAGAGGCGAGTTATGTAACTGGAATTACGCTATTTGCAGATGGTGGAATGACGTTATACCCATCGTTTCAAGCTGGGCGAGGGTAATAGAAAAGGACGAAGAGATAAAACTCTTCGTCCTTTTTTACAAAAAAAAATAGCGGCCAGCTATTTTAAATTTAGTGATTAATTGTATCTTGAAGATATTCTGTTGCTTGATGTTCAGAAACATTTTGTACGAGTGCAACTTCACTAATCATCATTTTTCGGGCGTTATCTAGCATTTGTTTTTCGCTCGCATTTAAAGCTCTCTCTTTATTGCGGCGAAGTAAATCCCGAACAACTTCTGCACTATCTTGCAGATTGCCGTTTTTCATTTTTTCCATATTCATTGTATATCTTTGTTTCCAGGAAAGTGATGTATCTGATTCCCCGTTTTGAAATTCAAGAAGTATATCATCTAACGTACCTTTATCTACGATATAACGAATACCTGATTTTTGTAATTGATCCATCGGAAGCATTACTTGCATATCCTTACTAATGATACGTATTACACAATATTGACGTATTGTTCCTAATATTTCTTTCTCTTCAATGGCTTCGATGACTCCTGCGCCGTTCATTGGATAAACGATTTTATCACCAATTTGAAACAAATCATCCACCTCCATATGTGGTAACCATCTTTAATGATAGCATAAGTAAATGTAAATGTCAAATTTTATATAATACCATAATAATTATATTTGAGTCAATAAGTAAAAGCTCTTTTTATATATATTTTTTTTGCTTTTATTTATGGATGATTTTTTTAGAAAAATAGTACAGGTGGAGAAAGGAGGCATATCCACTTATTTTTAAGCATAAAATGTAAAATCGCTAATACAATATACCTAAATCCGTTCTTTGCAAAGGAGGGAGAGAAGGTGGGGCGCACAATAAAAATTGATATTACAAATAAAGTGGTAGCTAAATTTAGACCAGATTATTTGGAATTGTATACGAGTAAATTTATGATAGGTAAGTTTTATGTCTATACTGAAGGTAAACAATATGTGTTAGAAGACGGATATATATATGAAGACGGAAAGTTTTATCGCATCATAGATACGCACCGTGGCAATAATCAAGCGGCGGAGGGCTGCGATCTAGGATGGTGTTAACATGATTCGTGTAAAAGTGTTTGATGAAAGTCACGAAAAAGACTTAGAAGACGCTGTAAATGTTTTTTTGAAAAAGATTGATGATAGTAACTTTGTAGACATTAAGTACCAAGTCGGTGTTTCTATTAACGATGACGAAAACCAAATTTATTGTTTTTCAGCAATGATCGTTTATAAAGCATAAAAAAGAGCTGGATGAGCCAGCTCTTTTTTATGCTTTATGTTGGGACAACATGTGTCGGTAATACGTTCATAATAGATTGGGTTGCGCCTAATTTCTTTGTCGTTAAAAGAGGCTCCCCTGTCTCATGATTTTGGGCATCTTTACACATACCAAGGTGATAACGATCACCTAAAAATGGATCAATATAAAAACCGTTTTTGAATACTTTATCATTCGGATGTTTTTCATGGTGAATATCAGAGCAGTTAATGCAATAGAACATAGCGTTCAACCCCTTTTTATTTTTGTTTGAAAAAAGTGAGTCGGTAGTCATTTCGCTCCTAAGGAAATGTTGAGGAGAAGAGAAATAACTACCTACTCAAATGGTGGGCATATTCCTTCTGATTTTTCATATCTCGCGTAGTGTCCCTGAGGGAAGGAGGAGAGACGAAATACGCATGATATACGTAAGGCGCTTCTTCCAAGATGAATGATGGAGTTTCATGTTGAGAGAAGTTTTTATTTTTTGTTGCCTTTGTGAGTATATTATGAGGAAATGTTCGGAGGGTGTTTGTCCTGTTGAAAAAATGTTGAGAATTTCTCAACAGTAAAAAAGAGTTAGCGTTGACATGAAACTAAAAGGTGTTATATTATCGAAGTGTAACCAAAAGGTGTTATATTTGATTGCCGAATAAAGGAGAATGGAAATGGAACAACAACATACATTAACTGACATTAAACAAACGATCGTTTTTAACGCGTCTATTCAAAAGGTGTGGAATGTAGTATCAACTGCAGAAGGGATTGCCTCATGGTTTATGCCAAATGATTTCGTATTAGAGGTAGGACATGAATTTCATATACAATCACCATTTGGACCATCACCATGTAAAGTATTAGAAATCGATGAGCCAAATCATCTATCTTTTTCATGGGATACAGATGGCTGGGTTGTTTCATTTCATCTGAAAGACCTAGGAGATAATAAAACAGAATTTACGTTAATTCACGGCGGCTGGAAACACCCTGATGAAATTCTTCCGAAAGCGAATGCGAAGAGCTCTATTATTCGCGACAGAATGAGCGGAGGCTGGGTAGCGATTGTAAATGAAAAACTGAAAAAGGTTGTCGAAGGCTAAGTGTCCTCATCAGCAGCGAAATATGATGTGTTTCAAGCAATTGCTGATCCAACCCGCCGAGAAGTAATACGGTTATTAAGCGATAAAGAGTTACCGATTTCCAAAATAACGGATCATTTTCCGATGAGTCGTACTGCGGTTGTAAAGCACCTTCATATTCTTTCAGAAGCGAATTTAGTAAGTGGAAGAAAAAGCGGAAGAGAGAAAATATATCGCTTGCATCCAGAACCATTAGAGGAATTACAACAGTGGCTCTCGTATTATGAACGTTTTTGGGATAATAAATTGTCCATGCTGAAACATATTGTGGAGAATGAAGAGTAAAAGAGGATGACCGAAATGGTCATCCTCTTTCTTATTGCTCACTCGTTTGTGTAGCGGGCTTTAATAAAAGCCAAGCGATAATTAATGTACATACTGCTAATACGAAAGTGCTCATATAAATGACGTGTACACTTGATGCTAATGCAGATTGTGATTCGGTTACTACGTTTGTTGTAGTACCTCCATGTCCGCCAGATACAAGATCAAGGTTTTTAATACCACGTGCGTGAATCATCGTATTGAAGATTGTACCGAATATTGCCGCACCTAACGTTTGACTAAATGTATTAATAAATGTGTTTAAACCAACGGCTGTTCCACGTGTATGAGCTGGTACGGCTGCTTGAATTGTTACCATGTAAATCGGTGTCACAAGCCCCATTCCTAAGCCGAATAATCCGACTGCCACATAAATAAGGAACGATGGTGAATGTGTTGATAATGTAAATAATAAGAACGTAGCGACTGATAAAATGCTAGCCCCAAGTAAAATGATTTGTTTCGTTTTTAATTTTCCTACTAAGTTACCAGAGAAAATAGCTCCAAATGTCCACATAACAGGGATTGGCATTAAAATAAGTCCGGCTTCTGTTGCATTTTTTCCTAATACACCTTGGCTCCAAATTGGAAGGTACATTGTAATACTAATAATCATTGCGCCAGCGATAAGCGTTAATATATTAATCGTAGATAATGTACGGTTAGAGAAAAGTGCTAGCGGAATTAATGGTTCCGGAGATTTTTTCTCGATGAATAAGAAAATAATGAATGAAACGACGGCGAAGATTAATAGGCCGATAATTGTTATATCTCCCCAGTTT
This sequence comes from Bacillus sp. FF-1, assembly GCF_028548245.1. Taxonomy (NCBI): domain Bacteria; kingdom Bacillati; phylum Bacillota; class Bacilli; order Caryophanales; family Bacillaceae; genus Bacillus; species Bacillus sp. FF-1. The sequence continues at coordinate 742,629 of NZ_JAQQGG010000003.1, read as the reverse complement.
TGCTTACTGCTACCTGTTAATAATGCGTATAGTAGAGCAATCGTACTTAGTGAGAATACTGTTGCACCAAGATAGTCGATATGGTGCTTAGCAGGCTTAATAGATTCTTTGTAGTAAATGGCAATCATTAAGCAAGCGATAATTCCAAATGGAACGTTTAAGAAGAAAATATAACGCCAAGAAAGAGAATCAACTAAAAATCCGCCGACTAATGGTCCGATAACACCTGAGACACCCCAAACAGCACTTATCCATCCTTGTGCTTTTGCGCGGTCTTTCGCTTCGTCATATAAGTCACCAATGATTGTCATAGTAATTGGCATGACAGCACCAGCACCTAAACCTTGAAGGGCACGAAAGACGATAAGTTGTTCCATCGATGTAACGACACCGCAAAGTGCAGAACCGACTAAAAAGATTGTAGCTCCAATAAGTAAAACTTTTTTACGGCCAAATAAATCAGCTAGCTTTCCGTATATTGGAGTTGAAACCGCTGTGGCAAGCATGTAAATTGCGTAAACCCAGCTAACAAGTTCAACGCCGGATAAATCACTCGTTATACGAGGGATCGCTGTACTAACAATCGTTCCTTCTACAGCAGAAAGAAACGTCATTAGCATTAAAGACATCATGACTTTTTTTCTCATATGTTTTCCCCTTACCCTTTTTCAAATATTCAACAATATAAAATATAAAGGTACTAAGGTAAATAAAGCAACAAAAAAGCAATGGAAAGTTAAGGGGAGGGGATATTTGTCGTTTTTTGTCGGTAAGTCGATATATTTGAAAAATCGCCGATATAAGTAGCAGAATCGCTGATATATTTGGAAAATCGCCGATATAAGTAGCAGAATCGCTGATATATTTACAGAATCGCCGATATAATTTCATGTACCTATAAAAAAAAGAAACAGGAATCCCTGTTTCTCAGTTTAATATTGCATTTTCGCGTTTTCTCCAGCTGTCGTTCCGGCAATTCTACCAGTAACGAGAGCAGATGTAATGTTATAGCCACCAGTATAACCGTGAATATCAAGAACTTCCCCGCAGAAATATAAGCCGTTCGTGAATTTAGAAGACATTTCTTTCGGGTTAATTTCTTTAACGGATACACCGCCGCCAGTAACGAATGCTTTTTCAATTGACTGCGTACCATTTACATTTACAGTAAATTCTTTAAAGTCTTTCACAAGTGCACGAATCTTCTCGTGAGAAACTTGTCCAGCTTGCTCGCTGCCATCAATTTCATTTTTTTCTAATAAGAATAGGAAGTAACGTTCAGGAACATAACCTTTTAACACGTTTTTAATTCCTTTTTTCGGATCTTCTTTCATTTGTTTCAGCATGCGCTGGAATAGTTGTTCACTATTTTCTTCTGGCAATGCATCGATGCTCATTTGCACTGTATTCGTTTTGAACTTTTTCAGTGCTTTTACAACGAATTGACTACAGCGAAGAGCAGCAGGACCAGATAAACCGAAGTGAGTGAAGAGCATGTCCATTTTGTGAGAAATGATAGCTTTTCCTTTCGGGTTTAATACACTTAAGTTTACGTCTCGTAAAGCGAGGCCTTGTAGTGAACGGTCTCGAATAAATGGTTCGTTTGAAAGGATTGGTACTTCTGTTGGGAATAATTCTGTAATTGTATGACCAGCTTTTTCTGCCCAAGCATATCCGTCTCCAGTAGAACCGGTTTGAGGAACTGATTTTCCGCCAACAGCGATAACGACGTGATTTGTTTCTAGCACTTCGCCAGTCTTTAGTACGACTGCTTTCGTTTGACCATTTTCATATTCAATCGTTTCAACAGGTGTATTCGTGCGGATCTTTACACCTAAATCTTTTAATCGTGTTAAAAGTGCGTCTACTACCGATTGGGCTTTATTTGAAACAGGGAACATGCGGCCATGATCCTCTTCTTTCAGTTTTACACCGAGATTTTCGAAGAATGTAATAATATCTTCATTATTAAAAATAGAAAAAGCGCTGTATAAGAAGCGGCCATTTCCTGGTATATGTTTAACGATCTCATCAAGTGGTAGACGGTTCGTTACGTTACAGCGGCCGCCACCAGAAATCGCAAGTTTACGCCCTAGTTTATTTCCTTTATCAAGAAGCAAGACGCTTGCGCCTTCTTCTGCAGCACCGATTGCAGCCATTAGCCCAGAAGGCCCGCCGCCGATGACAATAACATCATAATGCATAATATATCGACCTCATTTTCTACATTTCCTGCCTAAAAGAATAGCATGTTTTCCCTTAAAAGAAAAATAGAGTGAAGTACTGCTTAAGGAGAGAATTGTGGTACAATACAAAAGTTAGAGTTCAGCACTATCCTGCTATTTGTGGGCCATAGGACTAAAACCTTATGAGTTAGGGGAAGTCTAATAGTTCTCGAATGCTCGAATAGTTCAATTTATTATAGTTTCACTTTATGTAGATGTAGGAGGATTTTTGTATGTCCGATTCGAAATTTCTGCGCGGAACGCTTATCGTTACGTTAGGGACATTTTTAGTGAAGTTCTTAGGCATGATTTACGTCTTTCCGTTTCATGCATTAGTAGGGACAGAAGGCGGAACGCTCTATACATATGGATACATTCCATATACGATCTTTTTAAGTATTGCAACGGCAGGGGTGCCGCTTGCTGTTTCAAAATTCGTTTCCAAATATAATGCGCTTGGCGATTATAAAACGAGCCGGAGAATGTTCCGCTCGGGAATGGTTATGATGATAGTAACAGGAGTTCTTTCATTCCTAGTACTGTACATGACGGCGCCGTTGTTTGCAGAAGCAATGCTTGGTAAACAAAGTGTACACAGTAATATAGGAGAAGTTACGACGATTATTCGTCTTGTAAGTTTTGCGCTTATTGTTGTGCCGGCAGCGAGTTTAATTCGTGGTTATTTCCAAGGTCACCAATCGATGGGACCAACTACTGTTTCGCAAATTATTGAACAAATTATTCGTATCGTCTTTTTATTAGCGGGTAGTTTTATCGTTATTAAAGTACTTGGTGGTACAGTTGCAACAGCAGTTGGGGTAGCGACATTTGCTGCATTCGTTTCAGCAGTTGGAGCGCTCGGTGTACTCATTTGGTACTGGCTAAAACGTAAAAAACATTTGGATCAATATTTAATTGAACAAACTGTACCAGAATCGACAGTGAGTACTGTTCAATTATTTAAAGAATTATTTGCATATGCGATTCCTTACGTTGTAATTGGGTTAACAATTCCTTTATATCAACAAATTGATACATTGACATTTAACTCAATTATGCAAGCGATTGGCCAAGGTGATATTGCAGAGCGAGCGCTCGGTATTTTCACAATGTGGACGCATAAATTAATTATGATTCCTGTATCACTTGCGACAGCGTTTAGTTTAACGCTCGTACCAGCGATTACAAAATCATTTACTGAAAAGCAATACCGTTATTTAAAGTTACAAATTACACAAACATTCCAGGCAAATATGTTCTTAACATTGCCAGCAGTTGTCGGTATTTCATCACTTGCCTATCCGATTTATACTGCATTTTACGATTTAGATCCATTAGGTGGACAAGTATTAATGTGGTATGCACCGGTTGCGTTGTTATTTGCTTTATTTACAGTAACAGCGGCAATTCTGCAAGGTATTAACCAACAAAAGCATGCGATTATCGCACTTATAATGGGTGTTATTTTGAAATTTGTATGTAACGTAATCTTTATTCGTTATTTCGGTACAGTAGGGGCGATTCTAGCAACAGCTGTTGGTTTCTTAGCTTCTGTTTGGTACACAAATCAACAAATTAAAAAATACGCACACTATTCATTCGGTGTTGTATATAAGAGAACGTTCCAAATTGCAGTATTAACATTTGTAATGGTTGTGGTCGTAAAACTATCACAATGGATTCTATCCTTCATGATTTCGCCGGATGGCCGAGTTGGCGCTCTTATTACAGTTGCCATTTGTGCAGGTCTTGGCGGTCTCGTTTACGGATTGTTAGCAATTCGCACAGGAGTACTTGAAAGAGTATTCGGCGGAGAAGCGTTAGAGAAAATCCAGCGTAAACTTGGCAATAGATTTAAAATAAAGTTGAAATCAAAAGGGGCGTAATTACGTCCCCTTTTCTATGATAAATAAAGAAGGTGAAAAACGTGAGATTAGATAAATTATTAGCAAATATGGGATATGGAAGTAGAAAAGAAGTAAAGAAATTATTGAAAGACGGCGTTGTGAAAATTGATGGAATACCGGTGAAAGATGCAAAGGTTCATGTAAATGTAGAAGAACAAGAAGTTATGATTCACGGTGAAGTCGTGGAATATAAAGAGTTTGTCTACTTAATGATGCATAAACCACAAGGCGTTATTTCAGCTACAGAAGATGATAATCATGAAACAGTAATAGATTTATTAGAGTTAGAAGATGCGATTTTTAATCCGTTCCCAGTGGGAAGACTTGATATTGATACAGAAGGTTTCTTATTAATAACAAATGACGGGAAGTTATCACATCAATTGTTATCTCCGAAAAAGCATGTGCCGAAAAAATATTATGCACACGTTGCAGGAGTAGTAACGGAAGAGGATGTAAAAGAGTTTGCTAAAGGTGTTATTTTAGATGATGGCTATGAAACAAAGCCAGGTGCACTTACAATATTAAAAAGCGATGATATTTCTGAAATCGAGCTTGTCATTACAGAAGGAAAGTTCCATCAAGTGAAGCGTATGTTTGAAGCGGTAGGGAAAAAAGTAGTCTACTTAAAGAGAACAGAGATGGGGCCGTTAGTGTTAGATGAAGAGCTAGAACTTGGACAATACCGAGAGCTAACAGATGAAGAAGTAGAGATGTTAAAAACATATCAAGTAGATACTGAGAAATAGTGCTATTTTTAGGCGCAGAAAAGACCCCTTTCTAATGAGTTAGAAAGGGGTATGTATTTATTTACATACAATTATTTTTCGTTATGAGGTCATTCTCACTTTCTTTCCTGTTGTTGTCCACTTACCGCGGCAAGGGCTATACACGAGTTCATTAAACTGCAACACATTTAGATCACGTTGTATCGTTCGCGGTGTGATCCCGAACTCATCTACAAGGTCTTTCGTCGTTACCGTTCCGTTTTCATTGATGTACATATAAATTGATTTAATGCGTGTTAGCATACGAGTAGTTGTAGGTTTCAAGAGAAAACCACTCCTCTACTAGTTTTTTTGACCCCATTCAGGAAAGAAGGTCGTTACTACCATTGTACTCTACATGATAAAATTCATGCTTTAATCTACTTAAATTTTACAGAAATTTAACAAATATTCATATAGAAAAATATTGGTAGTTGACATTGTATATATGGTCAGTCAACTAACACATAAAATTCTACGTAAAACGCCAAATTCCTGCAAATTTTTTTGAGAAAATAAAAGAAAAACTAATAAGAAATATCTGAAATATTACAATTGTTCGGTATTTGGTTTTCGTATATGGCATAAGAGATTTTGGTTTGTTATGATGAAAGAAACAATATAGTGAAGGATGGATGCGTGATGTCAGCAATTAATTGGACAGAAGAAGTTGTAAAACGAAAAGATGATTTAATTCGTGATACACAACAATTTTTACAAATTAAAAGTGTATGGGAAGAAGAATCGGCGAAAGAGGGCGCACCATTCGGTGAAGGTGTAGAAAAAGCTTTATCTTTCATGTTACATAAAGGAGAAACGGAAGGCTTTACTTCTAAAAATTTAGAAGGGTATGCAGGTCATCTTGAAATGGGACAAGGAGAAGAATTAGTAGGTATTCTTTGTCACGTTGACGTTGTACCAGAAGGAGATGGCTGGACGACTCCTGCATATAGTGCAGATATTCGTGATGGAAAGATTTTTGCACGTGGTGCAATTGACGATAAAGGCCCAACGATGGCAGCTTATTATGCGATGAAAATTGTGAAAGAATTAGGATTACCTCTTTCAAAACGCGTTCGTATGATTTTAGGAACAGATGAGGAAAGCAATTGGAAATGTGTAGATCACTACTTTAAAAACGAAGAAATGCCAACAATCGGTTTTGCGCCAGACGCGGACTTTCCAATTATTAATGCAGAAAAAGGAATTTCTGATATACAAGTTGTGCAAAATGGTAGTGAAGAGAAGAAAGGTACATATGAACTTGTTTCATTTGAGTCAGGTCGCCGTTTAAATATGGTTCCTGATTTTGCAGAAGCGGTTGTTACAGGAGAGGATGTAAGTGCACTTACAGTAGCATATGAAGAGTATTTACAAACTGCTAAAAAAATAGGTGAAGCAATTGTAGAAGGTAATACAGTAACGTTGCAAATTAAAGGGGTTTCAGCTCACGGATCTACTCCTGAAAAAGGAGAAAATGCAGGTTTATTACTGGCAAACTTCTTAACGAAAGTTGCTCTTGATGGAAAAGGGGGATCGTTTGTATCGTTTGCAACAGAAACATTTACAGGAGATACTTTAGGAGAGAAAGCTGGTATTTCTTATAAAGACGATATTAGTGGTCCGTTAACAGTGAATGTTGGTCGCCTTTCTTATACGAAAGAAAATGGTGGCAATTTAGGATTAAACGTACGTTACCCAGTTACGACTAACTTTGAAGAAATGATTGCAAAGTTAAAAGAATATGTGGGTACTCATGGATTTGAAGTAGCTGATTATTCAAACTCTCGTCCGCATCACGTTGATAAAGACCACGTATTAATTCGTACGTTGCAGCGCGTATATGAAGAACAAACAGGTGAAAAAGCAGAACTATTAGCAATTGGCGGTGGTACTTACGCTCGTTCGTTAAAAGCTGGTGTTGCATTTGGCCCATTGTTCCCTGGAAAAGAAGAACTTGCGCATCAAAAAGATGAGTATATTGAAATTGAAGACTTATTAAAAGCAACAGCAATTTACGCGCAAGCAATTTATGAATTAGCGAAGTAATGGATATATAAATAATAAAAGACCGTCCCGATACATTCTTTGGGACGGTTTTCTATTACGTGTCGTTTGTTGGTAAGCAGATGTTCCTTGTCGAAATGTCGATATCATTTCATCTATTAACGCGACCTGAACTTGGTTAGACTTGTAGGGAAGTTGGATTCTTTTTAATGGAATGAGATAAGAAAGAAAAGCAACAATAGAAAGAAGGAGAAGATGTACATGGAACTGCATTATTTTGTCGCGATTACGTTACCAAATCATATAAAAGAAATGCTGTCTAACTATAAAGAGGAAATGCAAGAGGAATTACCATTTCGTTCATGGGTACATAAAGAAGACTATCATGTTACCCTTTCGTTTTTAGGTAGTGCGACAGAGGAACAATTAGAAGGAATAAAGAATGGATTACAAACACTTATACAAATGAAAGAACTATCGTTCACATTACAAGGATTTTCAACGTTTGGTATGGAAGACAGGCCGCGTATTTTTTGGGCAAAGGTAAGAGGAAATCAAGATTTGTTTCAATTGCAAAAGCGAGTACATGTTATGTGTGAAGAGAATGGATTTTCTTTAGAAACGCGCCCATATCATCCGCATATTACTGTTGCACGTAAATGGGTAGGAGAAGAAAAGTTTAATTTAGAACATATAAAGGAAGTGCCTGAAATATCATTTCAAGCGGATACGATTACTTTATACGAATCTCACGTAAAGGAGACACCGAAATATAAAGCAATTGCTGAAATAAAATTACAAAAATAGAATGTATGAAAACGTTTTTTATACAGGTGAATATACTATAAAGAATAATGTGTTACTGTATAGGGCTTCGCTGATAAGAAAAGCCTTATCATTTGCAGCTCGTTTCATTTTAACTTTAAGAATGATGGTGATTTTTTTATGTTGAAAGTAAAACGTCCATTTGATGCCTATTTAGATGAAATGAATAAAATTACAATTTTGCTCCCACATGCGTATGGAACAAGTCGGACATTTCGTTTGCAAGAAGGAAGTAACGTGAAAGATTTACCGATTGCTCATACAATTGCGCTTCCGGATGCAACGAAGTATGAGTGCTTTATAGAAGAGCCGCTAGATGTGGGGAAGTATTATACAGTACGAGATGAACGGAATGAAGAAACAGATTTACAAATAGGTGCTGTCATAAGAACAGCGATTTTCGATGAAAAGTATTATTACGAAGGTACAGATTTAGGGGCAGTACACCAAAAGGAAGCAACTACATTTAAAGTATGGGCTCCAACTGCGAGGCTTGCGAAAGTAAGAATTTATAAAAGTGATAAAGAATATACCGATCACGAAATGCACAGAGAAGAAAATGGGGTATGGGCTCATACATTACAAGGCGATTTAGCCGGAGAAAAGTATACATTTCTTGTTTGTATAAATTTAATATGGAACGAAGCTGTGGATCCTTATGCAAAATCAGTGACTGTAAATGGGAAGTACGGCGTTGTTATTGATTTGGAAAAGACGAATGTAACAAAGCGAGGGCAATTACCACCTTTACAAGCAATGACAGATGCCATATTGTATGAACTGCATATTCGTGATGCTACTATTCATCCGAATAGTGGAGTGAGTAAAAAAGGAACATATAAAGGGCTAATGGAAGAAGGAACAACAGGACAAAATGGGACGTTAACAGGTTTGTCTCATATAAAAGATTTAGGTGTTACACATGTTGAACTATTACCTTTATATTGTTTCGGTGGTGTAGATGAGGCAAACCCTTCCTCTGCGTATAATTGGGGTTACAATCCATTATATTACAACGCACCAACGGGATTTTATGCTACAAATCCTTCTGACCCGTATAACAGGATCGTAGAGTGTAAACAGCTGATTGAAACATTTCATGAGCATGGCATTAGGGTGATTATAGATGTTGTATATAATCATGTGTATGAAAGAGAGCTATCGTCATTTGAAAAGCTTGTTCCAGGATATTATTTTCGTCATGGTGAAAATGGTATGCCTTCTAATGGGACGGGAGTCGGAAATGATACAGCATCTGAACGGAAAATGATGAGGAAATTCATTGTAGAGTCTATTTTATATTGGCTTACAGAGTACAATGTTGATGGATTTCGGTTCGACTTAATGGGAATTTTAGATGTTGATACAATCAATATAATAGAAAAAGAAGTGCGAAACATAAAGCGAGATGCACTGCTATTAGGAGAAGGATGGGATCTACAAACACCACTTCCTCTAGAGGAAAAAGCAACGTTAAATAACGCAAAGAAAATGCCGCATATTGCGCAATTTAATGATCAATTTCGTGATGGGATAAAAGGGAGTACCTTTCATATAAATAAACGTGGTTTTGCATTTGGTGGGTATGTAGACTGTAATCATTTGCAGTATATTGCATCAGGAAGCCTTTTGAGTATGAAAGAAACAGGTTTGTTTCTAGAGCCTGTGCAAAGCATTAACTATGTAGAATGTCATGACAATATGACGATGTGGGATAAACTAATGCGCAGTAATGAAGAGTCGGAAGAGATTTTGAAAAAACGTCACGTGCTAGCAACTGCAATGGTGATTCTGTCGCAAGGCATCCCTTTCTTACATGCTGGGCAAGAGTTTTATCGTACGAAGCAAGGAAATGAAAATAGTTATAATGCAAATGATGAAATTAATCAATTAGATTGGGATCGAAAAGAGAAAGAAATAGAGACCGTTAACTATATAAAAGGTTTAATTGCGATTCGTAAAGAGCACGGAGCATTCCGGTTACAAAATGCAGACCTTATAAAAAAGCATATGACTTTTTTGCAAACATCCCCAGAAGTACTTGCATATCATTTAGAAAATGTAGAGTCGTTTGGACCGTGGAAAGAAATTGTCGTTTTATTTAATAGCAGTTTAGAAGCGAAAACGGTGCAACTGCCGAAAGAAGAAACGTGGCATGTGCTAGTAAACGAAAAGCAAGCGAAAATAGAGCCAATTTCTTCATTTAGAGGAAAGGAACTTAGGCTCGCTCCGATTAGCACGTATATATTGACGATAATGTGACAAATCGCTACTTGACGGTGAGAATGTAATAAATGTAGAATTGACAAAGGTGACGATTTTGATAAGTTGTCATTCTATGGCTGGTTTTGTAAAATAAAATAGAGAGTTTTTGGCTTATGCCAAATTTTCTTTTCATTTACAGTAAAATATATATGAATCCACAACATGTGTAGAAATGTTGCGGTTTTTCTTTTCATAACTATAAAAGATAAGGATTTGTTAACGGGTAATGAATATGGAATGGTTGGAACAATTATTAGGAAAAGAGTGGAGTCTTGTACCGGCTGGTGGAGTAACGGGCGATGCATATATTGCGCAAAACGGACAACAGAGGTTATTTTTAAAGCGGAATACATCGCCCTTTTTAGCGGTATTGTCAGCAGAAGGAATTGTTCCAAAATTACTTTGGACAAGAAGGGTAACGAACGGTGATGTAATTTCTGCTCAAAAATGGCTTCCGGGACAGAAGTTAGAGCCAGAGGATATGAAACTAGAACGTGTTGCGAAACTTTTGAAGAAAATACACTCCTCTAAAGCACTTGTGCAGATGATTCAGAGACTTGGGAAGCAGCCGCTTCACGCACAAGAGTTATTACAACAACTGCAACTTGTGTTAAGAGGAGATATAAGGGATGAGGAAACAATTCAACAAGGTCTTCAATATTTAATGGATTCATTAAAAGATATTGAATACAACGAATTCGTTGTATGCCATTGTGATGTAAACCATAACAATTGGCTATTGTCGGATGAAGATGAGTTGTTTTTAATTGATTGGGATGGAGCTGTAATTGCTGACCCAGCTCTAGACCTCGGTATGTTATTATATTGGTACATTCCGCGCCAAGAATGGAGTGAGTGGCTCGGTTACTATGATATTGAAATGGATGAATCGCTGCTTAAACGTATGAGATGGTATGTGATAGCACAAACGATTTTGTCTATTCAATGGCATACAACAAAAAAACAGCAAGCAGAAGCTGAATATTGGCATCAATATTTACAGCAACTACTTGCTTCAGAGTAATACTTAAGAAAAATTGTCCATTCCAGCAATCCACTGAGTAAGTTGTTCTTGATTATTGGAAATGTGGTTGTCCAAATTAGAGGAAGATTTACCCGATTGACTATAAGAATATACATCGTTTAGCATTGCTTTAGCGTCACTACTTATATTATCGTTTGCGAGTAACGATTGAATGAGACGCTCTAATTGCTCGCATTCAGAAACTGTCCCGCAACAATCACTTTGGTGATTGACTAAAATATCTTTCAGCACTTCTAATTGATGTTGTTGATTAATTGGCATGAACGGATCATCCTTTCGATTGTTTTTCTCTTCTTAGAAAAGTAAGAGAAAAAGCTGTTTCGTCATGGAATGTTTAATGCTGTATGTAGTTTTTATCAAAATGGTACATCTTATACTTGAAAGAAACGGACCGAGTGCTCGTACGTACTTGGTTTTTTGTTTGGTAGATTGATTAAAAACAGAAAGAAGGAATTATTCCTTTAAAATAGCTATGTAAAGAGAGGGAAACATCTATGCGTTTAAGACATAAACCATATGCAATGGATCGAATTAATGAGTATTCACATATCGTAATCGGAAACCCAGAGGAGCGCGCTGGTAACTGGAAAGAAGTATTTGGAAATGAGCAACCCATTCACATCGAAGTAGGTACAGGTCGTGGCCGCTTTATGTATGATATGGCAAAAGCCAATCCACATATTAATTATATTGGAATTGAAAAATTCACAAGTGTTGTTGTAGATGCACTGGATAAATTAATTGAAGAAGAATTGCCGAACTTAAAGTTAATTAATAAAGATGCTGAAGATTTAACAGTTTTCTTTGCAGAAGGTGAGATCGATCGCGTGTATTTAAACTTCTCAGATCCATGGCCAAAGAAACGTCATACGAAGCGTCGTTTAACGTACAAAACGTTTTTACGCAATTATGAAGAAGTGTTAGTAGAAGGCGGAGAAATTCATTTCAAAACAGATAACCAAGGTTTATTTGAATATTCTCTTATGAGTATGGCGGAGTATGGTATGTTACTAACTTACTTAAGCTTAGATCTTCATAACAGCGACTTTGAAGGTAACATTATGACTGAGTACGAAGAGAAATTCTCTAGTAAAGGTCATCGCATTTACCGAGTAGAAGCAAAATATCGTACAGAGCCTATGCAGTAATGCATAGGTTTTTTTGTGTCTAAAATAATCAGAATTTTATGTTAGTATTAAAAGAAAAGGGGGATGAAAAATGGAACAGTTACAAGTTGGAGATATAAAAGTGACGTGGCTAAAAGGTGGGAACACACATTTAGACGGAGGAGCAATGTTTGGCGTTGTGCCGAAAGTACTTTGGTCACGTAAATATAAACATAATGATACAAATCATATTTATTTACGAACAGATCCGTTACTTTTACAAACGAAAGATGGCAACATGCTCATTGATTCTGGTATAGGAAATGGTAAATTGAATGAAAAGATGAAGCGGAATCAAGGTGTAACGGAAGAGTCGTCAGTTGAGAATTCTTTAGAAAAGATGGGACTAAAGCCTGAAGATATTCATTACGTTTTAATGACGCACCTTCACTTTGATCATGCATCTGGTTTAACGAAATGGGAAGGTGATCAACTTGTACCAACTTTTCCAAATGCAAAAGTTTACGTAAGTGAAACAGAGTGGAATGAAATGAGAAATCCAAATATTAGATCCCGTAATACATATTGGAAGGAAAATTGGGAGCCAATTGTAGACCAAGTTATTACGTTTCAGCAAGAAATAGAAATTACGGATGAAATAAAAATGGCGCATACGGGCGGCCATAGTGACGGACACGCAGTGATCGCTTTAGAAAGCAAAGGGGAAACGATGTTGCATTTAGCAGACCTATTGCCGACGCACGCCCATCAAAATGTATTATGGGTCATGGCTTATGATGATTATCCGATGACATCGATTGAAAATAAGCAAAAGTGGATGAAGTATGGTGCTGAAAACGATGCTTGGTTCACTTTTTATCATGACGCGTATTATCGCGCAGTAAAGTGGAATGAGGAAGGTCATATCGTACAAAAAATAGAACGGAAAACGGGTATAGAAGCATAAAAATGGGAGGGTGTTCCAGCAGTCTGTTGGAGCAGTCTCCTTTTTGTTGTCGTTTTTTGTCGGTAAGTCGATATATTTCAAAAATCGCCGATATAATTTGAGTTACGGTCGATATATTTCAAAAATCGCTGATATATTTGGAGTTGCAGCCGATATATTCGAAAAAACGCCGATATAATTTCAAGCACTATCTGCAATTAAAAAATAAGAGGTTCACCTAATGGGAACCCTCCTTTTTATGCTGCTATAACCTCTAAAACAGTACCTGTTTTAGCATCAACTAAAAATTCAAATCGTTCTTGTATATCATTTAACATCGTTGTAAGACCGCCGCGATACACTTCATACGCGACATCATATTTTTCAAATGTCTCTGGAACCATATGTACCCAAGAGCCAGTAATTTCACCTTTATGACTTAATGCTTGTTTTACCATTTTCAATGCTTTTTCTGAAGAAATATGGGATTGTTCTTGTACTTTGTTTGCAACGAAATAACCAGCTGCGAACCCAACGCCAAGACCTGCTACTAAACCTTTCCAGCTCATATATTCACCTCAATTCTATAAAATAAAAATAGTGTACCGATAATAATTATAAAGCAAATACAGCTAAAAAAGAAGAAACTAGAAACATTTCGAAAATTTCGTTACAATAAAAGAGGTATTCTACTAAGGTTTGAAAGAAGGGGACTTCGTGAATAAAGAGACATTACAATTATTTCGTACGTTAACAGAATTACAAGGTGCATCAGGTTTCGAACATGATGTACGCCGTTTTATGAAGCAAGAATTAAGCAAATATGCAGATGAAATTGTACAAGACGGTTTAGGTAGCGTATTTGGTCTGAAAAAAGGGGACGAAACTGGCCCGCGTGTTCTTGTAGCAGGTCATATGGATGAAGTAGGTTTTATGGTTACGCAAATTACGAAAAACGGAATGCTTCGTTTTCAACCTTTAGGCGGCTGGTGGAGCCAAGTACTATTAGCTCAGCGCGTTCAAGTTATGACGAAGAATGGCCCTGTTATTGGGGTTGTTGGTTCTATTCCTCCTCATTTATTAAGTGACGCGCAACGTGCAAAACCGATGGATATAAAAAATATGTTAATTGATATAGGCGCAGATAGCTATGAAGATGCGATTGAGATTGGTGTAAAACCAGGACAACAAATCGTGCCAATCTGCCCGTTTACGCCGATGGCAAACGAAAAGAAAATTATGGCGAAAGCTTGGGACAACCGTTATGGATGTGGCCTTGCAATCGAATTACTAAAAGAATTAAAAAACGAAACATTACCAAACACATTGTACTCTGGTGCGACTGTACAAGAAGAAGTTGGTCTTCGCGGTGCTCAAACTGCTGCAAATATGATTCAACCAGATATTTTCTATGCGCTTGATGCAAGTCCAGCTAACGATGCATCTGGTGACAAAACACAGTTCGGTCAATTAGGAAAAGGTGCTCTTCTTCGTATTTATGACCGTACGATGGTAACGCATAGAGGAATGCGCGAATTCATTTTAGATACAGCAGAAACACATAACATTCCGTACCAATACTTTATTTCACAAGGTGGTACAGATGCGGGCCGTGTACATACAAGTAACTCAGGTATCCCATCAGCAGTAATTGGTGTTTGCGCACGCTACATTCATACACATGCTTCTATTTTACATGTTGATGACTATGCAGCAGCGAAAGAACTAATTACGAAGCTTGTAAGAGCAACGGATAAAACGACGTTAGAGACAATTAAGAATAACGCGTAGAGAAGAAGGGCTGAAGAGCCTTTCTTTTTTTGGATTGAATAGATGACCCATCCATGTGTGGGAGCGGTCAGTGCCTAATTGGTGTTCGAATGGTGTATTAAGACCCTGAGTAGGAAAAGAGAGGAAGGCTGTTTTTGTGTTCGAAGACGGTAATGGTGAGGAAATCCACCTTCTTTTTTTAGGTTGAATAGATGGCCCAGTGATGTATGGTAGTGATTGATGTTTAATTTAAGTAGAACAAAATGATAAATTTTTATGGAGGTGAATGAAATGAAAGTAGTAGTTGGATCGAAGAATAAAACGAAGGTTGGAGCTGTGGAGAAGGTTTGGAAAGATGCCGAAATTACATCTCTTTCTGTTCCTTCAGGAGTAGCAGCACAACCGTTTTCAGATGAAGAGACGATGCAAGGAGCGATCAATAGAGCGAAGCGAGCGCTAGAGGAAGGGGAAGCTCAAATTGGCATTGGACTAGAGGGCGGCGTGATGAAAACGGAGTACGGTTTATTTATGTGTAATTGGGGCGCACTAGCAACAAGTGATGGTAAAACATTCGTTGCCGGCGGGGCGCGTATTACGTTACCGGATGATTTTTTAGCACCTCTTGAAGAGGGCAAGGAGTTAAGTGAAGTGATGGAAGAGTTTGTACAGAGAAAAGATATTCGTAGTCATGAAGGTGCTATCGGTATTTTTACGGATGATTATGTGGACCGTACGGAATTATTTGTACACGTTGTTAAGTTACTTGTTGGGCAATATAAGTATGATGAAAAGCAAGCATAAACCTTGCACCGTGCGCGATGTATGGTAGTATAAAGGAAAGATTATAACATGAAAAAATGCACTCGTTAGAGGAGGAAATATAGATGAAATCATTAGAAAGCATGGAGCAATTCCAAGAGTTAAAAAATGAAGAGAATGTAATCTTTATGTTCTCAGCAGAATGGTGCCCAGACTGCCGCTTCGTAGATCCATTTATGCCAGAAGTAGAAGAGAAATATAGTGATTTCTCATTTTACTATGTAGATCGTGATGAGTTTATTGATCTATGCGTAAAATTAGACGTATTTGGCATTCCGAGCTTTGTAGCGTACAATAAAGGTGAAGAAACAGGTCGCTATGTAAACAAAGATCGTAAAACACAAGAACAAATCGAAGAGTTCATTGAAGGTTTAAAATAAGGCAATTTGCCAATTGAATTGTAAAACAACCTCTACCTTCGCGGGGGAGGTTATTTTTTTGGAAGGGAGGAAAAAGAGATGAAGATGACAAGTAAAAAGATGAAAGACGAGTTAATGAAGAGATTATCTCGCCCGGAATGGGACTTTCAGTATGATAGTGAGAAAGAAGTTCTACGTATAGAACAGAAAGACTCAAAAAAAGGTATTAACGTATCGCTTCCAGGAGTTGTAGCAAAATGGGAAGTGAATAAAGAAAAGGCGATTGAAGAGGTTGCCTACTACGTACAAGAAGCGTTAATTGCGATGCATAAGGAAGAAAATAGCGCGGCGAAAATTTTACCTGTTATTCGCTCTACTTCTTTCCCGAAACAAGCAGAAGAAGGAAATCCGTTTATTATGACGGATCATACGGCGGAAACACGTATTTACTATGCGCTAGATTCGAATAAAACATATCGTCTCATTGACGAGCGTTTATTACAAAAATTAGGGCTTACAGAGCAACAAGTACGTGAAATGGCATTATTCAACGCTCGCTCATTAAGTTATGAATTTAAACAAGACACAGTAGCAGGTAATACATTCTACTTTTTAAACACAAATGATGGGTATGATGCCACTCGTATTTTAAACGAATCGTTACTACAATCGATGCGTGAAAAGATTTCTGGTGACATGGTTGTTGCTGTTCCTCACCAAGATGTATTAATTATTGCTGATATCGTCAACGAAATCGGTTATGATATTATTGCACAAATGACAATGAAATTTTTTGCCGAAGGGCATGTTCCGATTACATCACTTTCATTCGTATATGAAGATGGGGACTTTGAACCAATCTTTATTTTAGCGAAGAATCGGAAGAAGACAGATGGAAAAGAGAAAGGATGAACGAAGTGAACGTTTTTTACAACCTTGAAGGAATTGGTGACACTTTAATTGTTGCCTTACAAGATATTACTTTAGAGAACCGTACTTTTGATCGCAAAGGAGATGTTGCACGCGTATATGACCGTGAAAGCAACGAAACAGCAGGATTCAACATCTTTAATGCATCTTCTTACTTAGAAGTAAAAGAAACAGGTAACCTTACATTAACGAAAGAACTTGTAGAAAAAATTAACGAAATTTTAGCGAAGAACGGCTTTGAAGAAACAGTAGAAGCAGATCTTTCTCCGAAATTTGTTGTAGGCTATGTAGCTGAAAAAGAGAAACACCCAAATGCCGATAAGCTAAACATCTGTAAAGTAGAAATCGGTACAGAAACATTACAAATCGTATGTGGCGCACCAAACGTTGATGCAGGACAAAAAGTTGTCGTTGCAAAAATCGGCGCTGTAATGCCAAGCGGTATGTTAATCAAGCCAGCTGAGCTTCGCGGAGTTCCTTCTGCTGGAATGATTTGTTCAGCACGTGAATTAGAGCTTCCAGATGCTCCACAAGAAAAAGGTATTCTTGTATTAGAAGATAGCTTTGAAGTTGGACAAGAGTTTAAATTTTAATTGATATAAGAAAAGAGAGGTTGTCCTTTTGGGCAGCCTCTCTTTTCTTTATTTTTATTTTGCGCCGGGTAATCTATGTTTTCTATTGAATCGTTGATATATTGCGAGTTGTGACAGATATATTCAAAAAATCGTTCATATTATAAGGATGTCACCTTTTTTCTTTGAATCTATATTGTATTTTATAAACAAACTAGTTAAAATTTAGAAAAAAGAAGGGGATAGACGTATGAAACAACAACCAAAAATCGCAGAACTTCTGAAACGAATTGAAACTTCAAAACAGCAAGATATCGAGTTAGGTACTTATGAGATATATTTGTTTAGTGAAAATGAATTAGAAAAAGGACAAATTGGTTATCGATATGATAAACATAAAAATTCATTACTAAGTAAAGAACACGGAAAATGGAAAGATGAATGGATTGTTATTGGATATGAAACAGATATGGGAGACCCAGTTTTCGTGAATATCGATGATGATGCGTATCCAGTGTATACGGCAGAGCGTGGTACAGAATTGTGGCAACCCGTTCATATTGGAAATATAGATGAGATTATAAAACAATTATAAAAAACTTTGAGACCGGTGCAAAGTGTAACGGATAGGGTAGATGAGTATCGGAAGAGTAAAGCTTGAACGCATTCTTACATGTAAGAATGCGTTTTTCTATATGAAAACACTCGTAAATTAGAATATTATGGATAAATATGACATGCTTAATTTTACCTGCACTTTTTGCCGAATGCTGATACAATAAAGGATGTTACTATTTAGTAGAAAGAGTGGTAAGCATGTTAGATTGGATGAAAAAGCTGTTTAACAAAGAGGAAGAACAAACAGCGATGAATAAAGAAGTACAAAAGCAAGTTGAAAGTCAGCCGAAAATTCCTCGTGTAAACCACTACACTGAAGCAAGAGAAGCACAAATGGCAAGTAGGAATGCAGGTAAATGCCGTTTTCCATTAGTACCGGATAATGGGTTCGATGAAGAGGATGTTATAGAAACAGGGCGTTTTGAAGAACAACCTGTTCAAGCTGTAACATATGAGAATCAGCCTATTCAAAGAGGAATCAAAGTGGAAAGAAGCAGACGACAGTATGTGGAGAAGGTAGTTTCTACATATGAAGAGCCGGAAATACAATATGAACCGGAGCGAGAGCCTGTCGTAAAGAAAGCATCTACACCAGCGCAAGAAAGTAACCGTAGACCATTTCGTCCAACAGAAATGATTTCGCCAATTTACGGATATAACCGTCCTTCAGTAGAGAAAAAGGAAGAAAAGCAGGAGGAAGTAAAGGAAAGAGAAGACCTTGAAATATCTGTAGAGGGCAAATCAGTCGTTGATGCATGGTTAGAGAAAAAAGGATATACATTATCTGATTTCTCAGAAGGACAAGCACCGACTTCTTCTAGTCATAGAGCTGCTAACGAGCAAGGAGAGCAACAATATGAAGAGAGTAAAAAGGAAGAAAAGTCAGTTGTTGATCAATGGCTAGAGAAAAACGGTTATGAAATCGAACGCCAAGAGCCTATAGTGGAAGAAAAAGAAGTGGTTCAAGAAATGAGTGCACCGCAGGAAGTTCCAGCGGCTGAATTACTTCATGAAACAATTGCTGAGCGCATGGAAGGTGCGAAGCAAGAAAGTGATGTAGTGGACAAAAACATTCTACAAGAGGAATTAGTAGATTCTAAAGTAGAGCACGAGGATACAATATTATCAGAAGAAATTAAACGTAGTACAGAAATAGAACAACCTACTATTGAAGTAGAAAAACAAGCACCAGAAGAATCAGTGATTGTCAAAGCAGAAGAAAAACTTGAAGAAACAATTGTTGTAGAAATACCAGAAGAAGTGGAAGTAATTGCGGAAACAGAAGAGTCAGAAGAAGTAGAAGTAATTGCAGAAACAGAAGAGTCAGAAGAAGTGGAAGTAATTGCGGAAACAGAAGAGTCAGAAGAAGTGGAAGTAATTGCAGAAACAGAAGAGTCAGAAGAAGTAGAAGTAATTGCGGAAGCTGAAGAGTCAGAAGAAGTAGAAGTAATTGCGGAAGCGGAAGAATCAGAAGAAGTGGAAGTAATTGCAGAAACAGAAGAGTCGGAAGAAGTAGAAGTAATTGCGGAAGCAGAAGAAGTAGAAGCAATTGCGGAAGCGGAAGAGCAAGAAGAAGTAGAAGCAATTGCGGAAGCGGAAGAGCGAAAAGAAGTAGAAGTAATTGCAGAAACAGAAGAGTCAGAAGAAGTGGAACCTGTAGTACTTGAGGAAACGCAGCAAGAAATGGTGTTAAATGAAGCAATTGAACAAAAGAATGAATTCATACATGTTGCTGAGGCTGATGAACAAACGAAAAAAGATGTTCAAAGCTTTGCGGATGTTTTAATTGCAGAAGAAACACCGGCCTTAGAAGAACAATCAGTTGTAGAAGAAGCACCGGTCGTAGAAGAACAATCAGTTGTAGAAGAAGCACCGATTGCAGAAGAACAACCAGTTGCAGAGGAAACATCGGTCGTAGAAGAACAACCAGTTGCAGAAGAAACATCGGTCGTAGAAGAACAATCAGTTGTAGAAGAAGCACCGATTGCAGAAGAACAGCCAGTTGCAGAGGAAGCACCGGTCGTAGAAGAACAGCCAGTTGCAGAAGAAGCACCGGTCGTAGAAGAACAGCCAGTTGCAGAAGAAGCACCGATTGTAGAAGAAGCACTGATTGCAGAAGAAGCACCAATTGTAGAAGAACAACCAGTTGCAGAAGAAGCACCGGTCGTAGAAGAACAACCAGTTGCAGAAGAAACATCGGTCGTAGAAGAACAATCAGTTGTAGAAGAAGCACCGATTGCAGAAGAACAGCCAGTTGCAGAGGAAGCACCGGTCGTAGAAGAACAGCCAGTTGCAGAAGAAGCACCGGTCGTAGAAGAACAGCCAGTTGCAGAAGAAGCACCGATTGTAGAAGAAGCACTGATTGCAGAAGAAGCACCAATTGTAGAAGAACAACCAGTTGCAGAAGAAGCACCGGTCGTAGAAGAACAACCAGTTGCAGAGGAAACATCGGTCGTAGAAGAACAACCAGTTGCAGAAGAAACACCGATTGTAGAAGAACAACCAGTTGTACAAAAAGAAGAACCAAAACGTGAGAAAAAGCGTCACGTACCATTTAATGTTGTTATGTTGAAACAAGATAGAGCGCGATTAATGGAAAGACATGCGTCTAGAACGAATGCAATGCAACCTTCTATGAGTGAACGAGTAGAGAATAAGCCTGTACATCAAGTAGAAGAACAGCCACAAGTGGAAGAAAAACCAATGCAACAAGTAGTAGTGGAACCACAAGTGGAAGAAAAACCAATGCAGCAAGTAGTGGTAGAACCACAAGTGGAAGAAAAGCCAATGCAGCAAGTAGTGGTAGAACCACAAGTGGAAGAAAGACCAATGCAACAAGTAGTAGTGGAACCACAAGTGGAAGAAAAGCCAATGCAGCAAGTAGTGGAGCCACAAGTGCAGCCAGTACAACAAGTAGTGGCAGAGCAAGTACAAAAGCCAATTTCAAGTACGGAAGTAGAAGAGAAAGCATATGTTGTAAATCAAAGAGAGAATGATGTGCGCAATGTATTGCAAACGCCACCGACGTATACGATTCCATCATTAACATTACTATCGATTCCGCAGCAAGCAGCGTTAGATAATACGGAATGGTTGGAAGAACAGAAAGAATTATTAGATACAACGTTTAATAATTTCCACGTTGGCGCACATGTTATTAATGTATCGCAAGGTCCAGCAGTAACTCGTTTTGAAGTACAGCCAGACCCAGGTGTAAAAGTAAATAAAATTACAAACTTAAGTGATGATATTAAGCTAAGTTTAGCTGCGAAAGATATTCGTATTGAAGCGCCGATTCCAGGGAAGAGTGCGATTGGAATCGAAGTTCCCAATAAAGAAAGTAAGCCAGTATTTCTTCGTGAAATTTTAAGAAGTCCTGTGTTTACAAAGAGTGAATCACCGCTTACGGTTGCGCTTGGACTTGATATTTCAGGTGATCCAATTGTAACGGATATTCGAAAAATGCCACACGGACTTATTGCAGGTGCAACAGGTTCAGGTAAAAGTGTGTGTATTAACGCCATTTTAACGAGCATTTTATATAAAGCGAAACCACATGAAGTGAAGTTAATGTTAATCGATCCGAAGATGGTTGAGCTTGCACCATACAATTCTGTTCCACATCTTGTAGCACCTGTTATTACGGATGTAAAAGCAGCGACAGCTGCATTAAAATGGGCAGTTGAAGAAATGGAGCGCCGTTATGAATTATTTGCGCACGCAGGAGCTCGTGATTTAACTCGTTACAATACGATTGTAAGTGAGCGAGAAATTCCGGGAGAGACATTACCTTATATCGTTATTGTCATTGACGAGCTAGCCGATTTAATGATGGTAGCACCTGGTGATGTTGAGGAAGCGATTTGTCGTATTGCGCAAAAAGCACGTGCTTGTGGTATTCATTTATTAGTAGCGACGCAGCGTCCATCTGTAGATGTTATTACAGGTTTAATTAAGTCGAACATTCCAACGCGTATTGCGTTTACTGTATCATCTCAAGTTGATTCGCGTACGATTATTGATATTGGGGGCGCGGAGAAATTACTTGGCCGTGGTGATATGTTATTCTTAGGGAACGGTACGTCTAAGCCAGTTCGTGTACAAGGTGTATATGTATCGGATGATGAGATTGAAAAGACAGTTGATCATGTGAAAAAGCAAATGAAGCCGAATTACTTATTTAAGCAAGAGGATTTATTAGCGAAAACAGAACAGGCTGAGTCGGAAGACGAATTGTTCCTTGATGCATGTCAATTTGTTGTAGAACAAGGGGGAGCGTCCACATCTTCTGTACAGCGAAAATTCCGCATCGGTTATAATCGCGCGGCACGTCTCATTGAAGAGATGGAATCGCAAGGAATTATTTCTGAAGCACGAGGAACGAAGCCAAGAGATGTCCTTATTTCTGAGGATGAATTTGCCGCTATGCAGGAAACAAATGTATAGTAAACGGTTTTGCTGTATACTAAGAGAAAATGTTGGATAGTAAAGTAGGGAGTAAAGCGACATGAAAGAAATTGAATTAAAATTAAAAGGTGAAATAAATAGACTAACAAATAAAACATTTAAATTTGACGAACGCGTTGGAGAAGGTTGGTTCTCTGCCGTTTACTTTTTAAAGACTAGAGAAATCATCGAAGAATTTCGCCCGAAAAGTGTTGTAACGATGCAATTTTTCCAAAAGGAAAATGCAGTTCTTTGCGGAACAGATGAAGTCATTGCATTGCTACAAACATTCGCTAAAAATCCTGAGGAACTTGAGATTAACTCTTTAAAAGATGGCGATAAAATTAGTCCATTTGAAACAGTGTTAACAATTCATGGTCCTTATGAAAATTTCGGATTTTTAGAAGGTGTTATTGATGGGATTTTAGCTCGTCGTACATCGGTTGCGACAAACGTATATAACGTTGTCCAAGCTGCACGTAGCGTAGATAAAGAAAAACCAGTTATTTTCATGGGAGACCGTGATGATCATTATACACAACAAGCTGGTGACGGTTATGCAGCATACATCGGTGGTATGAGCGCACAAGCGACGCATGCGATGAATGAATGGTGGGGCAAAAGTGGTATGGGGACAATGCCTCACGCATTAATTCAAATGTTTAATGGTGATGTTGTGGAAGCGGCAAAAGCATATCATAAAAAATTCCCAGAAGATGAATTAGTTGTATTAATTGATTACAACAATGATGTCATTACAGATGCACTTCGCGTAGCACGTGAATTTGGATCAACATTAAAAGGTGTACGTGTAGATACGTCTCGCACGATGATTGATCAATACTTCATTCGCCACCCAGAAGTACTTGGAACATTCGATCCACGTGGTGTAAACCCATCGCTTGTATTCGCACTTCGTAAAGCGCTTGATGAAGAAGGATTCCAGCATGTAGACATCGTTGTAACTGGTGGATTTGATGAGAAACGTATTCGTGAATTTGAAGCTCAAAACGTACCTGTTGATATATACGGAGTAGGAAGTAGCTTATTAAAAATGAATATTGGCTTTACTGGTGATAACGTAGAATTAAATGGAAAACCAGAGGCGAAAGCTGGTCGTAAATATCGTCCAAACCCACGTCTAGAACGTGTTCAATTAGAAAAAAGAGAAGATATGTAAGAGAGAGAAAAACTGATAGGTGATTGACCCTATCAGTTTTTCTGTTATCATAGTATAGCGGCTTCTTTTTTGCTATAATGGATTTGTTATGGACATAAAAAAGAAGTACGTACGAGTTTATCCTGATAAGTGAAGGGAAGAATAACTTCACTACATCAAAAATGTATGATGATTACCAAAATAAGAAAAGATTCATATACTGTCTTATAGATAGGCCGTTGTATTAGTTCGAAATGTTGGAGGTTCTTTAAGATGACAGTTTACCATTTTGTAGGAATTAAAGGAACAGGAATGAGTTCATTAGCGCAAATTCTTCATGACATGAAGCATACTGTTCAAGGGTCTGATTATGAAAAGCGTTTCTTTACACAAACAGCGTTGGAAAAGCGTAGTATCTCGATTCTTCCTTTTGATAAAAGTAATGTAAAAGAAGGACAAGTGATTATTGCAGGAAATGCATTTCCTGATACGCATGAAGAAATCGTAGCAGCAAAAGAATTAAACATCCCAGTACATCGTTACCATCACTTCTTAGGTGACCTTATGAACCAATACACAAGTGTTGCTGTAACTGGTGCACATGGAAAAACATCAACAACTGGTTTGTTAGCCCATGTAATGCAAGGTGCACACCCTACATCTTACCTTATTGGAGATGGAACAGGGCATGGGGTAGAAAATAGTAAGTATTTTGTATTTGAAGCTTGTGAGTATCGTCGTCATTTCTTGTCTTACAATCCAGACTATGCGATTATGACAAACATTGATTTTGATCATCCAGATTATTTCACAGATATCAATGATGTATTCAGTGCATTCCAAGAGATGGCATTGCAAGTGAAAAAAGGCATTATTGCATGTGGAGATGATGAAGAACTTCAAAAAATTCAAGCGAAAGTACCTGTTATTTTCTATGGATTTGGAGAAGATAATGATTTCCAAGCACGTAACATTCAAAAGAGAACAGATGGTACTATTTTCGATGTATTCGTTCGTAATACGTACTATGACACGTTCAAAATTACAGGATACGGCAATCACAGCGTATTAAATGCATTAGCAGTAATCGCGCTTTGCCATTATGAAAATGTTGATGTAGAAGCAGTTAAGCATCAGTTAACAACTTTTGAAGGCGTAAAACGTCGCTTTAATGAGAAGCCGATGGGAGAGCAAGTTATTATTGATGACTACGCACACCATCCGACAGAAATTAATGCAACGATTGAAGCCGCTCGTCAAAAACATCCAGAGCGTGAAATTGTCGCTGTATTCCAGCCGCACACATTCTCACGTACAGAAAAGTTCTTAGATGAGTTCGCTGAAAGCCTAAGCAAAGCTGATCAAGTATACTTATGTGATATTTTCGGATCAGCGCGCGAAAACAAAGGTGAATTAACAATCGAAGATCTGCAAAAGCGTATTGACGGTGCAGAATTAATTACAGATACAACAACGGATGTATTAAAGAAACATAAAAACGGCGTTCTCATTTTCATGGGCGCAGGAGACATCCAAAAATTCGAAGCAGCTTACGTAAAAGAAGTTCAAGTTGCAGAGAAGTAATAGAAAAGACGCATAGCTTAGCTGTGCGTCTTTTTTGTTGTGTTCGATATATTTAAAAACCATGGATAGGTTGGTATTGTTTATTCTTTTTGTAGAGTTGTTTTAACAAAACGATATAAATTGAACTAAAAAGTACATATCCAATTAAATAATAGAATGAAAACATATCGAATTGTTTTGTTATGATGATGCGAATTGCGAAAAATGAAAATGGAAGAGCGATTAAAAGCCTTGAGCTAATGGAAATTATTGTTTTAAAGTATTTTAATAAGTCTGTATTCCAATGGTTTTCTCTACAGATGAACCAAATGTTACTTGCTATAAAAGCTAGTACAAATGGCAAATTAGCTGAAATATTGATGAAGCCTAGTACAATAGGTACTGATAGAGCACCAAGTGGACCGATAGATAGGCCAGAATAATATTTTATAAATGTATTTGTAGATTGCTGTACATCTTGAATAACGTCGATATATTCTGCTGCAATTTCCTTTGCTAGTTCTTTTGGAGGAAGAAATTCTGCAATCACTTGTGAAGGGATGCTTGCTGATGGTATCCCTTCACTTTCTTTACTTAATGCATTTTCGTATAAATCAGATTTAATTTCTAGCACATGTTGTTCGCGTGCTGATGTAGGTAAGTTCATTAAACCTTTCTGAAAATCGTGTAAGAAAGAAATAATGAGTTCATTTGCAAAGAATTGTTCCTTGTTCATTTTTTATCCTCTCCTTTAGCTAGTAACATTAGAGCTTGATACACGGCATCATAATCATGTAAGCGACTATGTAAAATTTCTCTCCCCTCGTCTGTAATGCGATAGTATTTTCTTTTTGGGCCATCACCGGACTCTTCCCAATAGGAAACAGCCCAATTGTTTTTCGTGATTCGATTTAATATAGGATAAATCGAGCCATTGGGGATATGAAATACAGGGATTTCTTGTAATGCACTTGTAATTTCGTATCCGTACATAGGTTGTTTACTTATTAAGGATAAAATAGCGAGATCAAAAACACCTTTACGTAATTGAATTATAAAATTATCATTTTTTTCCATACTTTAACTATATACGATTCATATCTAGATATCAATCATATATAGTGGGTTTTTATTTCTGTATTGACCTAGAGCTAACTCTAGGTTGTAAGATGAATATGTAAAAACAAGGGGGAGAGAACATGTATAAAATCGGTGAAGTAGCAGAATTAACAGGGATGGGTATTCATACTTTGCGTTACTATGAGAAATTAGGATTATTACCACCACCAACGCGAAATAGCGGGATTCGTCAATATACAGAAGGTGATGTGCGTCTATTAAAATTTTTATGTTCATTAAAACAAACTGGAATGTCATTAGAAGAGATGGCTGAGTTTGCAAGTGATGGATGCATTATAGAGGAAATTAGGCAGAGGAAAGAGGAAGTGCCAGCGAAAGTAAAAAAGAGAATTTCAATTTTAACAACTCATTTAGAAAGATTAAAAGAACAGCAAGAACAATTGCGAAAAGTTGTCCAGCTAACAGAAGAGAAGTTAGAAATCTATTACGGTTTTCTAGAAGGAAAAGACTTGGAGGCCGACAATGAAAAATAAAGTATATGCGCAGTTATTAGGATTTGCGATATTTACTGGTGGAACATTTAATGCTTCGAAATATGCGGTGCAGTATTTCGAAGCGATTCATATAGCAGCATGGCGTTTTGGGATTGCTGCATTTGTGATGTTATGTCTGTTAAAAATACGAAAAGATTTTGAGGTGGAGGTATGGAGGCAAAACAGGATCTATTACCTTTTGTTAGGCATTGTTGGTGTATTCGGTTTTAACTTCTTTTTCTTTTTAGGAATGAAACATACAGAAGCTATGAATGGTGCACTTATTATGGCGACAAACCCGCTTGTTACGACGCTGTTAGCAAGTGTTATTTTACGGGAGAAAATAGTAAAGCGCCAAGGTATTGGAATGTTACTTGCACTAATTGGTGTTGTTTTTGTGCTTACGCAAGGTTCGTTTACCGCAATACAAAATTTATCATTTTCAAAAGGGGATTTTTATATTTTATTAGGAAATATTTGCTGGGCGTTATACGGTGTACTAGGCAGAAAGTTTATTAAAACTGGTAATCCAATACAAACGACGACATATACGATGACTATTGGTGCACTTGCCTTTATGATCATATCTTCTACACAAAAAAGTATAGTAACAGTTTTAGAAATTCCTTTGTTGGCATGGGGAGCGATTCTCTTTATGGCAATCGGAATGAGTGTGCTAGGTTACTTATGGTGGAATAATGGAATTGCTCAAATTGGTGCAGCGAGAACATCTTTATTTTTTAATCTAGTGCCTGTAGTTACAATGATTATTTCTTTTTTAGAGGGAGTAAATATAGCACCCGCACAATGTATAGGGATGCTATTGGTTATTACGGGAGTATTGTGTTCATCAGGTTTTATACAAATAAAATCAAAAGAAAGTGTGAATATTTAACATTTTTCGTTTAGAAATGTTAGAATAATAAGAAAAATAAAAAGGGAGCTAAAAAACATGTTCACACTCCGGGTAGATGACGAAATCGAACTACAATTACTAGAAAAACATCATAAAGAGGAACTATATCAATTAATAAATCAAAACCGTAATCATTTAAGAAGATGGCTTCCTTGGGTAGATGGGACGAAATCTGCTGATGCTTATAATGAGATTTGTCCGATGTGGTTAAAGAAGTTTGCAGAGGGAGACGGTTTTGAAAGTGGTATACGTTATAAAGGAAAGCTCGTTGGGATGGTAGGTATTCATCCAGTGAGCTGGGGGAAGAAAGCGGCGAGTCTTGGATATTATCTTGCAGAAGATGCTGGTGGGAAAGGTATTATGACGCGTAGCGTGAAGGCTGTACTTCACTATGCATTTGAGAATTTAAAATTAAATAAAATGGAAATTAGATGCGGTGTTGAAAATGTGAAAAGCCGCGCTATTCCAGAACGTTTAGGGTTTAAGTTAGATGGTGTTTTAAGAGATGAAGAATGGCTATACGATCACTTCCACGATATCGCTGTATATAGTTTATTAGCTTCAGAGTGGAAGGAGATTCGATGAACGAGAAGATTCATATTGTTCCGTATGAAAGTACATTTCAAGAGGAAGTAGTAAATCTTATCGTTCATATTCAGCAAAAAGAGTACAATGTCCCCATTATGAAAGAAGAGCAGCCGGACCTGCTTGAAATAGAAACATTTTATCAAAGGAATCATGGCAACTTTTGGGTAGCAATTTATGATGGTAAAGTAGTTGGAACAGTAGCTTTATTAGATATTGGGAATCATCAAGTAGCGTTAAGAAAAATGTTCGTAAAAAAAGAATTTCGGGGAAAAGAGTGGGGTGCATCACATAAGTTGCTCCAAACAGCAATTTCGTGGGCTGAGAATAAAAAGCTGAAGGATATTTACTTAGGAACGACAGTGAAATTTTTAGCGGCGCATTGCTTTTATGAAAAGAATGGTTTTGAAAGTGTGAGTATAGATGAGTTGCCAAAAAGTTTTCCAGTGTTGCAGGTGGATAAGAAATTTTATAGATATATTGTTTAAGAAGGTCATATAGAAATGGCCTTTTTTTATGAACTAAAATGGAAAAAGTGGTATAATTTAGGTTAGGGGGTGCGTGTATGAACTTTCCGATTCAAAGAAGTAAGTCAGTAGTCATTTTCGTTTGTCTCACGTTAGCTTTTATGTTTGTGTATCCACTCGTCATGATTGTCGCAAATAAAGAGCAGTGGATGACAGCGTTAATTGGGATGAGTTTATGCTTCCTTGTTAATGTACCACTCGTTTGGGAAGTATTTATTAAAAAGCATAAAGTAGAAGATGGTGTATTAAAGTACGGTATTTTAAATGATGATGTTGTATTAAAAGATATAAGAGTTGTTCGTCAAGTTGGAAACTACCTTGAAATTACGACGAATGCATATAAAGTACATATGGTTGCGATGCCGCAACATATGACTGAATTTTTGGCACTTATTGAGAAAGAGAATCCACATGTGAAAATAGAAATGGTAGGGAAGAAATGAAATATGTAAAACCTTTGTTTTGCTTGGAAATATTATTTGTACTTGTTGGTTGCACTAGAGTATATATGAAATGGGATCTGCCTTTATATGTTCCTATATTGATTGGTACTATTGCAGTGGCGCTTTTGTATTATTTTCACTTCCAGCAAACAAAAAGTGAGAAAAGTAGCTCAATATAGAGTGAAGATAAAAAAACGCTCGGAAAAAATCCCGAGCGTTTTTCATTATTTTAAGTTCTCTGGGTTTAAAGCTTCTAATTCAGGTACAACGAAGCGTCCGTCTTTACGGATTAGTACGTCGTCGAAGTAAATTTCGCCGCCGCCGTATTCAGGGCGTTGGATGCATACTAAATCCCAGTGAATGTTCGAGTTGTTACCGTTCCATGCATCGTCGTAAGCTTGTCCAGGAGTGAAGTGGAAGCTGCCATCGATTTTTTCATCGAATAGGATGTCTCCCATTGGATGTAAGATGTATGGGTTTACGCCAATTGCGAACTCACCAACGTAGCGTGCGCCTTCGTCTGTATCGAAGATTTTGTTAATGCGTTCTGAATCGTTTGCAGTTGCTTCAACGATTTGGCCGTTCTCGAACTTAAGTTGTACATTTTCAAATGTATAACCGTTGTAAGGAGATGGCGTGTTGTAAGAAACTGTACCGTTAACAGAATCACGAACTGGTGCAGAGTATACTTCACCGTCTGGAATGTTTAAATGACCTGAGCATTTAATTGCTGGAATGTCTTTAATAGAGAATGTTAAGTCAGTTCCAGGTCCAGTTAGGCGCACTTTATCTGTTTTATTCATTAATGTAACAAGGCTATCCATCGCCTTATCCATTTTACCGTAGTCTAAGTTACATACTTCGAAGTAGAAGTCTTCGAAAGCTTCTGTGCTCATTTTCGCAAGCTGTGCCATAGAAGCATTTGGGTAGCGAAGAACAACCCAGCGTGTTTTTGGAACGCGAATGTCTCTATGAACTTTCTTACCAACTGTTTGACCGTGAATTTGCATTCTTTCACTTGGCACGTCAGCTTGTTCGTTAATGTTATCGCCAGAGCGAAGACCGATATAAGCGTCCATATCTTTCATTACGTTTGCTTCATAGGCTGCGATTTGTTCAAAATGTTCTTCAGTAGCACCCATTAATAAAGAGCGATCTACTTGATGATCTTTTAAAGAAACGAATGGGAAACCACCAGCTGCATATGCTTCTTTAACAAGTGCAGTTACAAGTTCTTTTTGTAAGCCAAAGTTTTCAATTAATACTTTTTCGCCTTTTTGTAAGCGAATAGAGTAGTTAATTAAATTGTATGCTAACTTTTCAATGCGTGGATCTTTCATATGTAAAGCCTCCCTACTAATTATGTATCCTCTCCTATTGTAACCTACTTAGTGGAATTTGTTGAATCATTTATGTTAAAGTTAACGAATAAGTATGAAAATTCTAATGGGAAGATAGGGATTAGAACGAAACGGAAAATGATTGTATAATAGGGGAAAGTATGAAAAAGATAAAGGAAGTGATGAAATGCAAGTTCTTTTATATGTAAGTGCAGCTATTATCGCGGTTGCTTTCGCTGTATTAGTAGTGTATGTATGCAGAACGTTGTTATCGGTTCAGAAGACGTTAGAAAACGTTGCAAGCACGTTAGAAGGTTTAGAAAAGCAAATGCAAGGGATTAGCGTAGAGACGGAGCAATTATTACATAAAACAAATGCGTTAGCTGATGACATTCAACAGAAGTCACAATCATTAAATAAAGTAGTATCGGGTGTAGATGGAATTGGAACGACAATCCATTCTTTAAATACGAAACTTCGTAATGTATCAGAGTCTGTTACGGATGAAATTGAAAATAATGCAGATAAAGTAGCGCAAGTTGTACAGTGGAGTAGCGCAGCAATTGAAGTATACAATCATTATCGTGCGACAAGACAAGAGAAAAAGGTTGAAAAAGAAGAACGTAAATTAGAAAGACTCGAGAAAAAAGCTGAAAAGAAAGAAAAGCGCTCTAGACTTCGTATGAGAGGTGAATCGTAATGAATATGACAAAACTTGAAACAATTGAAGAGCTTGAAGTACTAGTAGAAAAAAACGAGCCTTATGTTCTTTTTAAACATAGTACGACATGCCCGATTAGTCATGGTGCCTATACAGAATTTCAAGCTTATTGTAGTGAAGAAAGAGCGGTACCAGCGTATTACTTATACGTACAAGATGCGAGAGATGTTTCGAATCGTGTTGCAGAACAGTACAGCATTAAACATGAATCTCCGCAAGTGTTATACATAAAAGATGGGATGGTAGTATGGAATACGTCTCATTGGAACATAAAAAAAGATGCTTTAGAAGAGAATATTAAGTAAAAAGAAGCAAGCAAACGGTGCTTGCTTCTTTTTTTTGTTTTTGTTGAAATATATTTAATGGTAAACTGTTAATAGTTCAAACTAAATAACTAGATTGTTGAAAGTAGGTTTTAAGTAATGAAGAAAATGGCATTATCCTTCGCAGTCGTAAGTTTATTACTAGGAGCTTGTAGTAATGATACGATTAGTAAGAAGGATGAAGTTATACAGAAAGATACGAAAGAAAAAAGCATGATTCCGAGAACTGCTGTTTCTAAAGATTATTATAGAACTGTAATTCCTTTAAAAGAACAAAAGGTTATAAATACAGCTAATGTAAAAACAAATTCTAAATTAGATTTAGCAGAGTATGAAAATGGTTTAATGAATATTGCAAAAGAGCAATTTGATACAGAAAACCATGTGCTTCAATTAAATCAGTATATTCCTGAGAAGTTAGTTGATGAACTAGTCGCAAAAGTAGAAGCACCCGTTTTGACAAATATTATAGAACAAGACTATTTCGGGAAACAGAATTCAAATGAATTAAGTTTATCTGGCGTTGTAATTGGGTTAGCTATGTCTTCAAGTGTATCCAATGAAGAGGCAATGTCTAAGGGGACTGAAGTTGCTAAGCAACTTATTGAAGCTATTCATAAAAATGACAAGTATAATAAATCCCCAATTACGTTTGCTATCTTTAAGCAAGAAAGTACAAGTTCTTTAAAAAATGGAACGTATATTGCTAGTGCTACCGTTCAAAAGAATGATACGAACCTTGGAAATTGGAATGCAATTGAAGAAAAAGCGTATTCATATCCTTCCGATGAATTTACACAAGCACATGGAGAAGATAATGAAAAAATAAATAAATTTGCTGAGGCAATGAAAGGTTTTTCTCCTGGAGACTTTATCCCAGTAAATGCTAAAGTTTCTTATAAGAAAAATCAAATGGATACATTAAATATGGATATTGTTATTAAATATAACGGTAAAACAGAATTAATGGCTCTTACTCAACTCGCCGCTCAAAGTATGTTAGACCAATTACCGAAAGATGCAAAAGTACAACTGCAGATAAAGTCCGAGAATAAAATTGAGGCAATTGTTATAAAAGAGAAAAACAGCGATAAACCGTTTGTTTCCTTCTTATAAAAAAAGACAGTGTTTAAACTGTCTTTTTTTACTGTAAATGAAAGGGGACGATGGGACAGGGCGTCACGTAATACGCTCCATATTTCCGCTGTACTAATCTCAATTTACCCCTTGCATTGTCGATGTAACGCATTCTACAGGGGGATGGGATCTTCTATTGCCAATTGTAGAGTACTTCCAGATCCAGCGCATCAAATGCCTATCATTGTCGATTTTTGTTGGTAAGTCGATATATTCAAAAAATCGCTGATATAAATTTCAATTACTAGCTAGTGTACTGCTTAAAATAAGATTTCTACTTATGAAACATCTATATTTTTACAAAAAATACCCTTTTTTTCATGAAAAATACGAAAATACGAGAAAAGAAGCGAATTTTTTCGAAACTTTTGCGGGAAAATATTGTATGACCCTGCGTTTTTATCGTATCATTAGTAAAAGGAAGAACTCGGGACGATTGGTGGCATCTGCAAATAGAGTTGATGTCTTTTTTTCATTCAAGTAACCGATACATAAAAATAGATAGCAAAAATAGAAGGAGTGTGCGATGAGATGAACGTAACAATATATGATGTAGCGCGCGAAGCGAACGTTTCAATGGCTACCGTGTCACGCGTTGTGAACGGTAACCCAAATGTAAAGCCTACAACAAGAAAGAAAGTATTAGAAGCAATTGATCGTTTAGGCTACCGCCCAAATGCGGTAGCACGTGGATTAGCAAGTAAGAAGACAACTACAGTAGGTGTTATTATTCCTGATATCTCAAATACGTTTTATGCAGAACTTGCTCGTGGAATTGAAGATATCGCAACAATGTACAAATATAACATCATTTTAAGTAACTCTGACCAAAACAAAGAGAAAGAGTTCCATTTATTAAATACGATGCTTGGAAAACAAGTGGACGGAATTGTTTTCATGGGTGAAGATATTACAGACATTCACATTGAAGAATTTAAAAAGTCTCCAGTACCAATCGTATTAGCAGCGTCATTTGATGAGCAAAATGAAACGCCATCAGTAAACATTGATTATACACAAGCAGCTTACGACGCAATGAAGCACTTTATTGAACAAGGACATAAGCGTATCGGTTTCGTCTCTGGTCCTTTCATTGATAAAGCGGGAAGCGCGAAGAAATTACAAGGTTATAAAAAAGCTCTAGAAGAAGCAGGTATTTCATATGATGAAAATCTTGTAATCGATGGAGATTACACATATGACTCAGGTATCGAAGCATTCGAAAAGCTTTGGAGCCTTGATGAAAAGCCAACAGCGATCTTCGTATCTTCTGACGAAATGGCACTAGGTGTAATCCACGCAGCACAAGACACTGGATTAAATGTACCAACTGATGTAGAAGTACTTGGTTTCGATAATACACGCCTTGCATTAATGGTTCGTCCACAACTTTCAACAGTTGTACAACCGATGTATGATATCGGTGCAGTAGCAATGCGTCTATTAACAAAGTATATGAACAAAGAAAAAGTGGAAGATCACACTGTTATCTTACCTCACCGTATCCAATTTAGAGATTCAACGAAGTAAGTATAAAAAAAGCTCACAGCGATTGCTGTGAGCTTTTATTCGTATTCAGGATAGTATGCTTTTACTACAGTATCCACCGTTTCATTTTTCTTAACGTGTAAAAATCTTGCGTATAATTCTTTTCCAGTTTCAAATGGTGTATCGTCTAATTCAAATACATGCAACAGTTTTCGAAACGTCCATGTTATTTGCTCACCGTACATATTATCGTACGTATGCTCAGACTGTATAGCGATTTGTTCACCTAGTGCATGGGCCTCTTCAAAACTGTGTGCCTTAACAAGAATAATACTTTCTTCAAAAAGTGTATCGTGATTTTCTTCATAATGCTCATCCATTTTCGTAGGATCAGGCTCACCAGAATGAACAGATTCAAACAATAATTTTACAGCGTACATATTATGCTGCATGTTTCACTCTATAAATAATACTTGCGACAAGTGAAGCAGGTATTGTAAATACGTTACTTTGGTAATGGTAATGTATTTGGGATTCTTCATAAGACATGTTGTCATATAGTTCGTTTTGTGACATATTCATTTTCTTCTGTTTTTCTTTGAGTATTTTAATGTAGTTATACTGTATTGGGACGAGAATGATGAAATAGGCTAATACGATTAGTGAAATCCAAATCATTATGAACACTCCCTTATAAAGAATATTTATATATGGTAATTATATCAAATTATACGAATAATATCCATTTGTTTCTAGTGGTCAATTTCCTTTCCAAAATGCAAAAAGTTCTTCAGGACTTCGTAAATTATGTGCAAGACATGTTTGTGCAGTGTGTTTAAAGCTTTGTATGAATTGTTCTAACCTAGAAGGATCATATTGTTTCACATTGCCAGCAATAATAGTTTCATCTTTATCTAAGTTAAGTGATATTTTTAGCGAAGTTATATTTGTTTTTAGTTGTACAACTTCCATGTAAAAAAACTTTTTGTCTAAGTCAATTATAATATAATCATATCGCTCTACTTGTTTAAAGTATCCTACAATATCATCTTCCAATTGAAACCCTCCCAAGTACTATAGCTTATCTGGAAGACTTCTATATAGATTGTATGATTCCTTGTTATATGTCACATAAGTGTAAAAATAACTATTATAGGGCAATGTCATGTATAATAGAAAGAAAAGGCTTGTGAGGGGGGAGAAGAGATGATCGTTCTTTGGATAATTACGCTTTGTATGACTGCTATTTTTGCATATATGACGTTAAAACAAAATGGTTTAAAGCGATTTGTTCCAGGAAGTATTCTTGCAGGAATTGCCCTTATCACGTATGTAATTTCTATTTTTATTGAAAGTGTATCAGTGGATATGAGCACAAGTTTAATGTTTATGGGGATTACACTATTTTCAAGTAGTATTATGGTACTTATGGTTGCTGGTATTATTTTATTTATTCATATGAATTCGGAAACGTTATAGCATATAGAAAAGGCATGCCCCCTTGGGACATGCCTTTTTATCCGTTCAATTATGCTCTATCTTTAGAAGAGTTTTGCTGTTTTAGCAAGTCGCGAATTTCGCCAAGAAGAACTTCTTCTTTTGTTGGTTCTGGAATTTCTTCCTCTTTTTCTTCTTCTTCTTTTCTAGATGTTAGTTTGTTGAACACTTTAACGAACATAAAGATAGCCGCTGCAATAATTAAGAAATCAAAAATTGTTTGGATGAAGTTACCGTACATAATAGATGACTTACCGAATGTAAGTTTTAAATCTGTAAAGTCAACGCCACCTAATACCATACCAAGTAATGGTGTAATAACATCTTTTACTAAAGAACTAACGATTTTACCGAATGCAGCACCGATTACAACCCCGACAGCTAAATCAACGACATTCCCTTTGAACGCGAATTTCTTAAACTCGTTCCACATGTGTTAATCCCATCCTTTCCACGATTCATTATGAAATTTATAATTCCTATCAACATATTCTATAGAAATTTTCGAGAGAAATAAAGAGGGAATGGGAATGAAAGTAAATTCTGAAAAATGTATCCGTTTTAATTTTTGTTTACATTATTCAGCAGAGATTGCAAAAGCTGCTGCGTTTTTAATCCTTCTAATCCATCTACAACAGGCTTTGTATCTCCTTGCACACATTCAATGAAATGATGAACAGCATCTTCAAAACCACGTTGTTTTAACGTCGTATCCCATGATGGGGAACCAATTTGAGAAACTGCATTTTCTTGCTCAACTTCAAATGTGTTCATGTTTTTTACGCGAATGATTTTTCCTGTTGTGACAAGTTCAATTTGTTCTAAATTTGTACCGGCATGGCGATGCATTGCGGTAGAAAGTAACAGTCCACTTGGCGTTGTATATGTATGATGTCCGTAAAGAAGTTCATTCTTTTCATTGATTTGCATCATATTATGAACGACGTTAAGCTCATCGTTAGCTAACCAGCGAGCAGTATCTACAATATGTAAGTAATCATCTAACATCGTAAAGTCGTACGTATAGGGCCCGACTTTATTTGTACGATGCTTTTCAATTCGAATCCATGAAATATGATGAGCTTGCTCTTTTGCCGCAACATACATAGGAACGAAGCGGCGATTAAATCCGACCATTAACTTTCGGTTATATTTTTCGCTCAACTCGACTAGTTTTTCAGCCTGTTCCACTGTAGCAGCTAGCGGCTTATCTACGTAAACATCGATTCCTTTTTTCAGAAGTTCAGAAACGATTTCATAATGAGTAGCAGTTGAACTATGAACGAAGATTGCATCACATTCTGAAGCTAACGTTTCAATAGAATGGAATTCTTGAATGCGGTATTGCTGACAAATTTGTTTCCTTTTCTCTGCGTTAGGTGTAAACGCCCCTACAAAATTCCAATCTGTTTCTTTTGTAAGTGTTGGAAGATAAGCTTTTTGTGCAATACTTCCAAGTCCAATCATCCCAATTTTAGGTTTTTTCATGTGTATTCCCACCGATACGATAAACTTAACTAAATCTATACAATTTAATCAAATTTATACAAGTTAGTGCTTCATCGTGTTCTCGCAGCCCCAAAGGGACGAGGGGTATAACACTCCACACGAGGCAGTATCGTTACCTCCTATTATCAAGCATTTATTTTACCCATCTTGATAAATTTATCGCAGCATTTACATCCCTATCGTGATAGCTATTGCATGAAGCACAACGCCATTCACGAATCTTTAAACTCCACTGTCCTTCTGGTTGAACCGAATGGTCGTATTTTACGCCGCAACATGAGCAAATCTTGCTTGAGGCGAACCATTTATCAGCTTTTTCATACGCAATGCCGTACTTCTCGCACTTGTATGATAAACATTGAAAGAAGAAGTTTAATTTTTGAAAGGAAAGTGCCTTCGATAGTTTTTTGTTTTTTAACAGGTTCGAAATAGATAAGTCTTCCACAACAATCCTCATTGGTTTGGTTTTCACCAATTTAGCTGTTGCTTGATGGATATGGTTATTTCGGATATTCATAATTTTCCTAGATAACCGCAGGTGCTCAGCTTTCGCTTTTTCATATCCGGCAGACTGAATTTTCACACCTTTTTTAAATCTCCTAGACATATCTCTTTGCACTGACTTTTTCCTTTTCAAAAGTTTTTTAACCTTAGCATCTTTGTTTATATTTCGTTCTTTCATACCATTAGAAGCTACAAAAAGTTCTTTTAAACCAACATCCACACCAATCGACTCATTCGTTAGTTCTTGTGATTCAAAGTCTTCTTGGAACCCTACACTAATCCACCAGTGACGACCATCAAAGGTAACTCTTGGATTGGATGGTTTTTTATTCCTTGGTAGTTGTTGGCTTGTTTTCACTTCTCCAATAGACTGAATATGAACGACTTTCTTTCCTATAACCAGTCTTTCATAATTGGCATAAAATCCTTGGATTACATCTTTTTTGGATTTATAAGAAGTGTGATAACCATTTTTGTACTTTTTGAACGAATGTTTTCTCGCCGTATCAAAATCTTTTGAAGCCTGTTTGGGAACTTGTGCATTGATTTCTTTTAACCACTCATACCTCTTTCGCTTCTTGATCTTTGTAAATCGTTTCTGTAAAGCTAACTGTGAAACAGATTTTCCAAATAGCTTATAGTATCTATCACTCATTCTTTTACAATAGTTATAAGCAAATCTTGCAGCACCAGCATGGTTTCTAAGCACTTTTTCTTGTTCAGGCGTTGGAATCAGTCTAACTTTCTTCGCCAATATCATCAGAATGTAACTCCTTTAATGAAAGATTTGTTCTTCTGAATCGTAGCGTGTTCCACCAGCATTCTCCTGAGACTACTCGGATGCAAACCTGTTAATTCTGATACTTGACTAACTCGTAAAAATTTCATTATCATTCTTACCTCATTAAATTCACAATAGCACATATGTTCGATAAATTCAATGCGGTTTGATAGATTTAATTAAATGTATCTCGTTCAACTAAGGGCGCAATTCCTTAGCCAGTTCTCTTATGAACTTCTCATGTTTTCACATGAGCGCAGACTATATGTTTATCTACTTAGAGATAGAGGATTTTTCCATCACCATAGGCTTGTGATGTACTCTCGCCAGTTATACGAGATAGTCGTTGAACGTTCATCTTATCCATTTTGACTTAGATGATTCGAGGCGGAAGACCCATTGTTCTAGTGTTTAGGATTTAACCTTGCACCATCTGATTGATTTTTTCTGCTTTCGCGACATTCACGCTCGCCATTTCTAGCCACGTTGTAGTTCAATCAGCTTTAGGGATTGCCCGCAGTTAACCCTCACTACTAGCCAATCACTTGACTAGCAGGGCTTACTGATATATTTAATTAACTTTCGTTATAATTGGTTAAATAAATCGTAACAGTTAGTTACCCTATTAATATTAATATAACGGCTTAAATGTAGCATAGGGCGGGGAAGGAAAGCAAAAATTAGCGTTTTACTTATGTTCTTCTAACAAAATCTTCTCTATCTCTTTAAAGTGATGAGCACGAGCATGCTCTAGCGGAGTAACACCATCATTATCTGGAATGTTTACATCTGCACCGTGCTCAATAAGAAGGCGGATGACTTGTTGTTGTGTTTCATCTCCGTTGCTTAGTACGATGGCTTCCATTAAAGCTGTCCATCCGAGATTATTGACATGATTTACATCGATATTTGTTCGCGTGAGGAGTTCTTTTATAACATCAATATAACCATGTTCTGAGGCAGGGATAAGGGCTGTTCCGCCGTAACGATTCGTAAGTGTTGGATCTGCGCCGGCATCAATCGTTAGTTTTAAAATATCCAAGTAACCTTCTGCACCGGCGTATAGAAAGGGATTGTTTTTCATATCATCTTGGATATTTACGTCAGCACCAGCTTCGATAAGTACTTTTGCGGTTTTTACATCATTTTTATATGTAGCAATCATAAGAGGGGTGCGTCCTTTATTGTCTGTTATATTTATGTCAGCCCCTTTTTTGAGTAACGATATAACAGTATTCGTTTCTTGTTTCTCAGTAGCTGTTAGTAGCGCTGTCTCCATGTTTATCATCTCCTTTTTAACTTCTTGTTCTTGCGAGCAACCTTGCAAAAAAATTACGCAACATATCATGCTTACTGTTTTTTTGAACATGGAATTTCAACCTCCTCATTTCAACTGTAAAAGAAGAACATTAAATTTTTATAAACTGACGCTAAAATTACTATAAAATCGCTTGAGTATTTGAACATATATTTTTATGCTTATGAGTAACAAGGTTTGATAAAGTGAGGATGTAACATATGTCTATTAAAACAAGGTTTTTATTTTCTTATATCGCTGTCATTCTCGTTTCCATTACGCTTATATTAATCGCGGGATTTTTAATCGTTTTTTCGATAACAGGTGATTTGGAAGCAGTGAAAAATTTCTATAAAAGCTCCTATATTCAAAAGCCGCTTACGTCAGAAGAAGAGAATGTGTATATTGAGTTAAAGACGGCAGCAAAGAAACATCAATCGCAACTATTAGATGAATCATTCGTTTCATCACTTGAAAAAGAAGGGGTGAAAATCGTTGTAAGAAAGGGAGAAAACATTTCTTATGCTACAAAAGTATTTGAAAGTGGGGCTTTAAAGGAAGCTCTTCCGAAATTTGAATCTGCAAATATTAATAGTCGTGGTACAACGGAATTAGGCGATACATTTTATCGATATGTAAAGTTTGATTTTTATTTTCCTCAGGAAGAAGAGGGGAGTATATTTGTATTAAAGAAGCAAAGTTCATTTGTAGATCTTACACAAAAGTTATTTCCGATTTTGTTCGTATCACTTTTACTGTTAGCTATTTTACTTATTGGATTATTAAGTTACCTCGTCTCAAGAAGTGTTATAAAACCAATCTTTGTATTGAAAGATGCGACTGAAAAAATTAAAGAAGGAAATTTAGATTTTCAAATACCAGTTACATCGCACGATGAAATTGGGCAATTGAATCAAGGATTTGAGGAAATGAGGAAGAAATTAAAAGAATCGATAGAGATGCAAACGCAGTATGAAGAAAATCGAAAAGAGCTCATTTCAAACATCTCTCACGATTTAAAAACACCGATTACATCTATTATTGGATATGTAGAAGGAATAAAAGACGGAGTAGCAAATACGCCAGAAAAAATGGATAAGTATTTGACAACTATCCATACGAAAGCAAGACATATGGATACACTCATTGATGAGTTATTTTTATTCTCAAAGCTCGATTTGAATCGAGTTCCCTTTCAGTTTGAAACGGTTGAATTAAATATGTTTATGCAAGAATTAATAGAAGAGATGCAGATGGATTTAAGTAAAGAAGGTATAGAAGTTAACTTACAATTACATGCATCACCACTTTATGTAAAGGCTGATTGCGAAAAGATAAATAGAGTGATATCAAATTTAATTCATAATAGTGTGAAATACATGGATAAAGAAGAAAAGAAAATTACTGTAACAGTATCGAGTGATAACAATAAAGTGATTGTGAAAGTAATGGACAACGGATCAGGTATAGAATCTGATACACTTCCTTATATTTTTGAACGTTTCTATCGTGCAGAGAAATCACGAAATTCTAGTACAGGTGGAAGTGGACTTGGCTTAGCGATAGCGAAGCAAATTATTGAAGAACATGGCGGGAATATTTGGGCGGAAAGCGAGCTTGGGGAAGGCACAAGCATTTTCTTCTCATTGGAAAAAGTAGAGAAATGTGGTGAGTAAATTGAAAAGAATTTTACTAATAGAAGATGAAGTAAGCATTGCAGAATTACAGCGAGATTATTTAGAAATTAATGATTTTCAAGTTGATGTCGAACATTCAGGAGAAACAGGTTTACAAATGGCCCTGCAAGAAGACTACGATTTAATTATTTTAGATATTATGCTTCCGAAAATGAATGGATTTGAAATTTGTAAGCAAATTCGAGCTATAAAAGATATTCCGATTTTACTTGTTTCAGCAAAAAAAGAAGATATAGATAAAATTCGCGGGCTCGGTTTAGGAGCGGATGATTATATAACGAAACCGTTTAGCCCGAGTGAATTAGTCGCAAGGGTAAAAGCACATATTTCTCGTTATGAAAGATTATTAGGAAATGTAAGTAAGCAACGCGATACGCTATATATTCACGGAATCTCTATTGATCAAAGGGCGAGGAAAGTTTTTATAAACAATGAAGAAGTTGCGTTTACAACGAAGGAATTTGATTTATTAACATTCTTTGTCACAAACCCAAATCAAGTATTAAATAAAGAACAGCTATTTGAACGTATTTGGGGATTAGACTCCGCTGGTGACTTAGCAACTGTTGTCGTTCATATTAGAAAGCTACGTGAAAAAATTGAAAGAGATCCAGCTCACCCGCAATATATTGAAACGGTATGGGGAGCTGGTTATCGTTTTAACGTGTAGGGAACCTGTCAAAGCTTTGGCAGGTTTTTTTATGTGATCAAAAGGGAAGAATAGGTAATTTATGTTAAAATATAAAAAGAGATAAAACATAGGAGAGTGTGAGAGGACGTGCTACATTTTGGGGGATATATTAAAAGATAATAAATCAAACAAGGCTTTAAAAATCGGGACTAATATTATACTTATCTTATTAATTATTGGTGCAATACAAATGTTTTATGATGAAGATTATACAAATGATCATTTTGGTGGGTTGTTTATGATGGTCTTTTTTGCAATTAAAATAGTTTCTAGTTTTCTAATAAGTTTAAAAGAAGGAGATAAAAAGGCAGTATTTATTGATTTAGGTTTAGTGGTTTTGTGTGTTCTTCTTTTAATTGTTACTAGTTGAAATATTTCTTTTGAAAAAAGCTCATAGTCTCATAGAGGCTGTGAGCTTTTTTTAATAATAACGGTACTGGCGTAATGATTTATAAAATGTTTGAGTGGTAGAAGTAAACAGAGTAGTTTCTTCTAAAAAAGGATAATGGTTGCTCTCCTCAAATGTCACAAAAGTAGAATCGCATATATCCTCATGTATCTCGATGGAATATTGAATAGGACACTGCACATCATATCTTCCGCATATAATAAGTGTCTTTGTTTGGATGGAAGGTAAATACTCTCTTAAATCAAATGAAGGATATTCATTGGCGAAAGCATTCATCCGGCTAATGGACATTGTTTTGTTGATTGGTTTACAAAAATAAGAGTTGTAGTTTTCTGGTTTAAACAATGATAATTTTGTTCTCTCAGTAGATAGTTCTTTCCGTTCCTCATTTGTAAGGTGAGGGCTTTTTAAATTTTCGATGAGCTGTTGCATATAATGAAACTGAGGATTTTCCGGATGATAAATACAAAATGGTGTTTCAGTATAGTTACTTGCTGCGGCTCCAACGACGACTAGTGATTGTAAGGATTTTGGATATGTGATTGCGTATAGAAGTCCAAGCATACCACCTGTTGAGTGGCCAGCGAAATGCCATATTGGAAGTTGTAATGCTTCTCGTATCGCTTCTAAATCGTGAATTGTTTCAATCATACTTAATTCGTTTTCTACCTGGGCTTTTGCTGAGTTACCAGCATCTCGTAAATTAATGAGCAATACACGATGCGTAGCAGTGAAAACATCCGCAAAGTAATCACCAGTCTCATTAAATTGCGAATAGTGATGTGTAATGCAAAGCGGTTCGCCACTGCCTTTAGTAAAAAGCTCGAATGTGCCACGTTTCGTGTTGACCATTTGTTGTTTCCACATAATATCACGACCTTTTCCCATAAAGTCCGTTAGTACATAAAAATATATCAGCGCAACTCGAAATATATCAGCGATTATCAAAATATATCGGCGCAACTAGGAATATATCAGCGATTATTAAAATATATCGACTTACCGACAGAAACCGACAATAAATAAAAGGAGGCTATTCAAAAACGAGCCTCCTTTTCGTTTAGTACAAAGATTTTTTCATATTATTCCGAATAATTTCAAGGGATTTCGCTACAGTTAATGCGTTCTTTTCTTCAATTTCTGGTTTGCGGGGGATAGGTTTATACATGTTGTCTGGATCTTCCCATGTGAGGGGAAGTTCTGTTTCTGCTTGTCCTTTCCAAGCGTCAATCCATTCTGGAGGGAGATAACCTGAGATGTTTTGGATGTTGTTCATTTCGAGCCAAATGAGTGCCCAAGCTCTTGGGACGACGCGCCAGTGGTCATAGCCACCGCCGCCTACAGCAATCCAGCGACCTTCGCAATATTCGTTAGCGATTTCGCGAGCGAGCTTCGGTATTTCACGATAAATACTCATCGTTGCGCAAAGGTGTGTAAGTGGGTCGTAGTAATGTGCGTCAGCACCATTTTGCGTTAAAATAATATCCGGTTTAAAGTATGCGGCCACTTCTCTTACGACAGTTCGATAGGAATCTAAAAACGATTCGTCTTCTGTAAAAGCATCGAGTGGAACGTTAAAAGAATAACTATAGCCATTACCTTGTCCTCGTTCGTTTACAGCGCCAGTTCCAGGGAATAAATATCGACCAGTTTCATGTAGTGAAATGGTGCATACGTTAGGATCGTCATAAAAGGACCACTGTACACCATCACCGTGATGAGCATCTGTATCAATATATAAAACGCGTAAACCGTATTTCTTCTGAATATATTTCATTGCGATGGAACTGTCGTTATAAATACAAAAGCCAGATGCCTTGCCGCGGAAGCCGTGATGTAAGCCGCCACCTAAATTAAGCGCGTGCTTTACTTTTCCAGAAAGAACAGCGTCGACAGCTGTTAACGTACCGCCAACGAGTAATGCGCTTGCTTCGTGCATATTTGGAAACATCGGTGTATCTTCTGTTCCGAGTCCATATGTCAACGCAATTGATTTTTCTAACTTACCTTCTCCAGCACGTTTTACCGCATTTATGTACTCCTCTGTATGAATGTAGGCAATCTCTTCATCTGTAGCCATCCGTGGTGAGATGATTTGGGAAGGAGAGATGAAACCGC
This sequence comes from Bacillus sp. FF-1, assembly GCF_028548245.1. Classification (NCBI taxonomy): domain Bacteria; kingdom Bacillati; phylum Bacillota; class Bacilli; order Caryophanales; family Bacillaceae; genus Bacillus; species Bacillus sp. FF-1. The sequence goes on along the minus strand of NZ_JAQQGG010000003.1, from coordinate 697,704 downwards.
CCTTTTGTAATAAATCATACGTAAGTGTGACGCGCAGTTGGTTAAAGGGATGATCAGGGCTAAATGAATAGCCCCGAAAGTCATCCGAATAAATAAACGCGCTACTCATGCTTGCATCCCCATAATGTTTGGCCATAATACGCGGTAGCCTTCTGCTTCAAGTGCATCAATCACTTTTAGCGGATTCATCGTTTGAATGCGGAAAACGAGTACTTTATCATTCTCATCTTTTGCTGGGTAGACGAGAACGCTCACGATATTTATTTGTAACTCACTAAAAATAGCAACGACTTTTCCGAGAATGCCAGGTTCATTTTTTACTTGAATTTCAATTTGTGAACTCGGTTGATGTGCTCCTGTTAATTTCACTAACGTGTGCAGTACAGTAGATTCAGAAATAATTCCAACTAACTTTCCTGCCTTTGTAACAGGAAGACAGCCAATTTTATTTTCAAAAAATAAAGTAGCAATTTCCTCAACAAAGTCGAGAGGATGGCAAGTCATAACAGGATGTTTCATAATCAGTTCGAGCGGTTGCTTCAGCATATCGAGTGAAACTTGTTCATCTAAAATAGACGGACTTGCATCTCTTACATCCCGATCAGAAATAATGCCTACAACATGATTATTTTGATCGACAATTGGAATGTGCCGAATGCCTTTCGTGCGTATCGTTCGGATTGCTGTTTCGATTGTATCGTTTGGGTGTAGTGTCACCACATCTTGATTCATAATTTCTTCTACAATCATTCCAGTTGCCCCCTTTATTAATACATAAAACGATTGTGAAAACGTAGACGATCAAATGCTTGAATAGAATCCGTATCAACGCGTTTGCCGATGCGGACCATTAAACAGTTAGCAGGATGTGAACAAATTTCAGGATCATCTGTAGCCATCCATTGTAACCCGCCAGCATTCATCATCTTTTCCATTACTTTTCGGTACTCCCAAACATTTAAGCCTGTTTGTTTCAAATCCCAGTGCCAATAATATTCAGTCGTCAATATAATGTAATCTTCCATATAATCGTCCATCATAGAAACCTCTAGTAAGTTCTTTCCGACAGAACTCCCGCGGAAGGCTGGGACCACTTCAATTGCCCCAAGCTCAATTAAGTTTTCCATTTTTCCTTCTGACCATCGTTCAAGTGGATCAGGATACAAGTATGTAACATATCCAACAATCGTTTGGTCATGTCTAGCAATAATGAGACGAGCTTCTGGCAATTTAGAAATTTCGACAATTGCTTTATATTGCTGCTCGGCAGGACGAAACGCAACTAAATCTGGATGAAATTCATACATTTCTAAGTTATGTGTAGAGACAGGCCCTTCAATAATTAAAGTGCCTTTCGCTGTTTTTAAGTTTCTAGCATTATATATTTTTTTATGGATCAATGTATTGCTCACCACCTTGAGGGTTTGTGAATCTATTCATATCGTACTTTATAATATATGCGATGTGAATCGAAATTTGTCATTAAAAATTTGTCTAAAAATCAACAAATATACTGAAAATTTTAAATAATGTTATTATAATAGATAATAGAATACATAGGAGGGGGATGTAAAGTATGAAAGTAGAAACGCTTCCTGTCATTAAAGGAGAAAATAATTTGCCGAATTATGATGAGGCATACGCGAATTTTAACTGGGAAGAGGTTAATAAAAACTTTACTTGGAATGAAACAGGCCGAGTGAATATGGCGTATGAGGCAATTGATAAGCATGCGAAATCCGATCGGAAGAATAAAGTAGCCCTTTATTATCAAGATGGATCTCGAAAAGAGAAGTATACATTTAAGGAAATGAAGGATTTTTCTAATAAAGCAGGAAATGTCCTAAAAAATTATGGCGATGTAGAAAAAGGCGATCGCGTTTTTATTTTTATGCCGCGTTCCCCAGAGTTATATTTCGCACTTCTTGGTGCAGTGAAGTTGGGAGCAATTGTTGGTCCGCTATTTGAAGCATTTATGGAAGGCGCAGTTCGCGATCGTTTAGAAGATAGCGAAGCAAAAGTGTTAATTACAACACCTGAATTGTTAGAGCGTGTACCATTAAATGATTTACCTGCTTTAAAAACAGTCTTTCTTGTTGGAGATAATGTAGAAGAAGGCGGTAAAACGGTAGCATTCAATCCTTTATTCGAACAAGCTTCAAAAGAATTACATATTGAATGGTTAGGCCGTGAAGACGGTTTGATTCTACATTACACGTCTGGTTCTACTGGTAAGCCAAAAGGTGTGCTTCATGCACAAAACGCAATGGTTCAGCACTATCAAACGGCGAAGTGGGTATTAGATTTAAAAGAAGACGATGTATATTGGTGCACAGCTGACCCAGGCTGGGTAACGGGAACTGCTTACGGTATTTTCGCGCCGTGGTTAGTCGGAGCATCAAATGTTATTTTAGGCGGACGATTTAGTCCAGAAGCTTGGTATGAAGCGCTGCAAGATTACGGTGTAACAGTTTGGTATAGCGCACCAACAGCATTTCGCATGTTAATGGGTGCTGGACAAGATGCAATTAAAAAATATGATTTATCACAAGTGCGCCACGTGTTAAGCGTTGGTGAACCGTTAAATCCAGAAGTAATTCGCTGGGGTATGAACGCATTTGGACTTCGTATTCATGATACGTGGTGGATGACAGAAACAGGTGGACAAGTTATTTGTAATTACCCTTGTATGGAAATCCGTCCAGGTTCAATGGGGAAACCAATTCCAGGTGTAAAAGCAGCGATTGTTGATAATGAAGGAAATGAAGTGCCTCCATACACAATGGGTAACTTAGCAATTGGCAAAGGTTGGCCAGCTATGATGCGTGGAATTTGGAATAACAAGCAAAAGTATGAATCTTACTTTATGCCGGGCGATTGGTACGTATCAGGTGATTCTGCCTATATGGACGAGGATGGATACTTCTGGTTCCAAGGACGTATTGACGATGTAATTATGACGTCAGGTGAGCGCGTTGGTCCGTTTGAAGTAGAAAGCAAATTAATCGAGCATGCTGCTGTTGCAGAAGCTGGTGTAATTGGTATTCCTGATCCGGTGCGCGGCGAAATCATTAAAGCATTTATCGCGCTTCGTGCAGGGTACGAACCATCTGAAGAATTAAAAGAAGAAATTCGTCAATTTGTAAAAAAAGGTCTAGCAGCTCATGCAGCGCCAAGACAAATTGAATTTAGAGATAAATTACCGAAAACGAGAAGCGGTAAAATTATGCGCCGCGTATTAAAAGCGTGGGAGTTAAACTTACCAACAGGTGACTTATCAACGATGGAAGATTAAGAGAGAAAGGTCTGAACGAAACAACGTTCAGACCTTTCTTTTTGTAAATAATAAAGGGGGAATGTAGATGAAGATACCTGTTTTAGAAGGAAACATAGTATGCTTACGTTCTGTGGAACCGGAAAAGGATTACAGACAGTGGTATGAGGTAATGAAAGATCCAGATATGCACCATTGGACAGGGAATGTGACTCCAAAAGATAGTAATGAAATTAAGGACTTGTTACATACTTATAAAAATTTAAAAGATATTATAGCTTGGTCAATTATAACGAAACACACAAAGGAAATGGTAGGGACATATTGGATCTCTGTGCCAACGGTGGATGAAAATAAAAAGTTAATTGTGAGTGCAGAGGCTCAGCGGATTGCACGTAAGTTTTGGCGTACAGGTGTCAATCGAGAAGCAAGGAATTTAATATATAATTACTTATTTTTAACTTTAGATGTGGATGAGATCCGTGCGCAGGCTTGGGATAATAATATCAATTCATGCAGGTCTATGGAACAAATAGGCTTTAAATTAGAGAATCAAGTGAAACGCTTATTCCCTAAATACAATGAACTATTTTTGGAAAACCATTATGTACTATTTAGAGAGGACTGGTTTGGATAAAAGGTTATGGCTGAAAAAATAAAATAATATTTGAACGAAGTGCCTTCCTCGTCTGTATACATTTATGAAAGAATAGATGAGGGAGGCTTTTTTATGTCTAATAAATTACTTCTTACTTTTGCTTTAATTGGAGTTATAGTCGTATTTTCTTGTGGTTTGCTATTACCGATGCCAATCGGATTTAAAGTATCAATGATTACAGCTGGAGTTATGATGATTGTTATGTTTTCAATCATTATTCCATTTGATAGAAAACATATAGTAAGAAAAAATGGATATAAAATTGATTTTACGAAAACAAAAGTATATTTTCGCTGGAATGTATTTGATACGATTTCGGCTTGCCTGGCAGTGTATGCATGTATATGTGTGCAAGCATTAAATATTTTAGTTTCAACCGGCGAGACAATTCAAAACCCGTACGTTCAATTTTTTACGAATCAATCACAAGTATGGATTATTGTCGCAAGTGGCTATTTAATTTCCCGTATTTCATTAACGTTAAAAGGAATAAAGGAGATCAAAAATCATGGCGCAGATTGGGATTGAGGAGGAACTTATGCTTGCGTATCAAAGTGGAGATAAGCAGGCTGGGGAAAAACTATACGTTTTAATCAAACCTGCGCTATACACATTTTTATATCGATTTAACCGAGATGAACAATTGAGTATCGACCTTGTCCAAGATACGTTTTTGACGCTAGAGCGTAAGAAACATATGTATGAACCTGAAAAGGGAAAAATAAAAACGTATTTATTTCAAATTGGTTATCGTCTTATGATTAATAAATTAAATAGGAGAAAAAAGTGGCGTACGCTTTTGCCGTTTTTAGTGCCGATTCAGGAAAAAGAATTTTCTCACGAAGATCGGCTCACAGTAAGAGAAGCAATTTTGAAAGTTCCAGAAGAGCAAAGAGCGGTCCTAATCCTGTCTTATTATCATGATATGCAGCAAAAAGAAATTGCAGAGGTATTAGATATTCCAGTCGGAACGGTGAAGTCGAGACTTCATAACGGGATAAAGAAATTGAAACAATTGCTGGAGGTGGACGAAATTGAGCGAAAATCCCTTTAAGAGTGAATATAAATTAAAACAGCATTTAGATAGTGACCATATAGAAGTACCGGACTTTCCAAAAACGGTAAGTCGATTCGATCGATTAATCGGGTTTCTTGGTTCCCCGGCGAAAGATCCTGTGGAGGCGACAATTGGGAATGATTTATCAGTTGTGTTTCACGTATCGTTATTAGTTGGGGTTCCAATTCTTTCTCTTATTACGATACTCTTTATGACGCTGTAAAGGATTGGCAAGGAGGGAAACCTGACCTCTATTTGACACGCCTATATAAATGATGGTATAAAGAAAAGTATATGAATAATTGAGCGTGGAAAGGGAGAAGTAGTGATCATTTCCCTGTTTTAGAGAGCTGATGGCCGGTGAAAATCAGCACATAGATGATCGCGAATTACGCCCCTGGAGCATCTTTTTTCGATTGAATTGTATTCAAAAGGGAAGAGACGGTGCTAAGCCGTTATGTAAATAAGGTGGTAGGCTTTTTTGGTCTGCAACTAGGGTGGTAACGCGATAATCAAAATCGTCCCTTATTTGAAGGGGCGATTTTTTTATGTTTTTAACCTTCACGCCAGTAATGAACTTAAAGGAGAGTATGTAGGATATGGGTATTTTACAAGATCTTGAATTTCGCGGTCTAATTAATCAGCAAACAGACGCTGAGGGCCTTGAGCAATTATTAGAAAAAGAAAGCGTTAAATTATACTGTGGTTTCGACCCGACAGCGGATAGCTTACACATCGGTCATATGTTACCAGTATTAATGTTACGTCGTTTCCAATTAGCTGGTCACCAACCAATCGCACTTGTTGGCGGTGGTACTGGTATGATCGGTGATCCAAGTGGTAAAAAAGCAGAGCGTACATTAAATACGAAAGATACAGTTGCTTACTACACAGAAAGCATTAAAAACCAACTTTCAAACTTCTTAGAGTTCGAAAACGTGGAAAACCCAGCAACAATGGCTAACAACTATGATTGGCTTGGTAACTTAGATGTCATTTCATTCTTACGTGATATCGGTAAAAACTTCGGTTTAAACTATATGCTAGCAAAAGATACAGTAGCATCTCGTTTAGAGACTGGTATTTCATTTACTGAGTTTAGTTACATGATTTTACAATCATACGACTTCTTAAACTTATACCAACACCATAATTGCCGCTTACAAATCGGTGGTAGTGACCAATGGGGTAACATTACAGCTGGTCTTGAATTAATCCGTAAATCAGAAGAAGATGCGAAAGCATTCGGTTTAACAATTCCACTTGTTACTAAATCTGACGGTACGAAGTTTGGTAAAACAGAAGGCGGCGCAATTTGGTTAGACCCAGAGAAAACAACCCCTTACGAGTTCTACCAATTCTGGATTAACACAGATGACCGTGATGTTGTTAAATACTTAAAATACTTTACATTCTTATCTCATGAAGAAATTCTTGAGCTTGAAAAGCAAGTAGCTGAAGCACCAGAAAAACGTGCAGCACAAAAAGCATTAGGTGCAGAAATGACAAAACTTGTTCACGGCGAAGAAGCATTAGAACAAGCGATTAAAATTTCAGCTGCATTATTCAGCGGTTCTGTAGCAGAATTGACTGCAAGCGAAATCGAGCAAGGATTCAAAGACGTACCATCTGTAGAACGCACTGCAGAAGATACAGTATTAATCGACTTACTTGTAGAAAGCAAAATCTCTCCATCAAAACGTCAAGCGCGTGAAGATGTAACGAACGGCGCAATCTACGTAAACGGTGAGCGTACACAAGCATTAGACTACGTTGTAACAGAAAAAGACCGCATCGAAGGTAAATTCACAATCATTCGCCGCGGTAAAAAGAAATATTTCTTAATTCGTTACTAATCCGAAACGAATATAAACAAATAGTACCCCGAATTGTAGGCTGAAAAGTTTATGATTCGGGGTTTTTATGTATGGATTTAAAACGCCGCATCTTTTCTTTTGAATAGAATATAAAGAATTAATATGAGCATATAAAGTAAACTCACTAGCATAACGATAAATGCTGTTGGATAAAATTTTGCTGCATATATAAAGAAATCAATTTGATAAATATCTTCGTAATTTGAAACGGTGCCTTTGAAGTAATTCGTAAACTTAGCGCTATATTTCCATTCATCAGGATCATCTATTAAATTACTTCCCTGATACCAATTAATAAGCGCGGAAGTAATAAACAACATACATGCACTGCCTAACTGAACCATTTGGTTTATTGTCAAAATGAATCAACCTCCTATTTTATGGTTATTATAGCGTGCATTCATATACTTGTAACCATTTTGTTGTAATCTCCTTTTCGAGTTCATACGGAAATCACATGTAAGCGGTATGATAAATGTATAACAACTAGAAAGGAGTGGTAAAACAAAATGTCACTAGAAGCGCTCATTATTTTTTCTTTGCTAAATGCGGGTCAGCTTGCAGAGAACTCGAAGGTGGATGTACATAAAGAGCAGAAAGATGCTTATGTATATGTTCAGAAAGAGGAAAATAAATAACTTTATTTTATATATAAACGAAAAAAGCCAATCCACAGGATTGGCTTTTTGTCATTAACGAGAGTAGAACTCTACGATTAATGCTTCGTTGATTTCAGCTGGTAACTCAGCACGCTCAGCGTGACGAGTGTAAGTAGCTTCTAATTTGTCAGCATCGAAAGTTAAGTATTCTGGTACGAAGTTGTTAACTTCGATCGCTTCTTTAACAACAACAAGGTTGCTAGATTTTTCGCGAACGCTGATAGTTTGACCAGGTTTTACACGGTAAGATGGGATATCTACGCGAGCGCCATCAACCATGATGTGACCGTGGTTTACTAATTGGCGAGCTGCACGACGAGTGCGAGCTAAGCCCATACGGTAAACTAAGTTGTCAAGACGAGCTTCAAGAAGGATCATGAAGTTTTCGCCGTGCTTACCAGGCATTTTACCTGCTTGGTCAAATGTGCGACGGAATTGACGCTCAGTCATGCCGTACATGTGACGAAGTTTTTGTTTCTCTTGTAATTGTAAACCGTATTCTGAAAGTTTCTTACGTTGGTTAGGACCGTGAGGACCTGGTGCGTAAGGGCGTTTTTCTAATTCTTTTCCTGTGCCGCTTAGAGAGATTCCAAGACGACGAGACAGTTTCCAAGCTGGACCTGTATAACGAGCCATAGTTGACTCCTCCTTTAAAATGTTTTTATTTACGTAAAATAAAAACAGACGTAATCGATATTTACGGGCATTTTGTTTTCATGTACCTTCGCTCCAGCAGCAGGGAGTTACGAGATACACCTCCGTAGAGGAACAAAATACAAACGATAAACTCACATTACAAGGCTGCCTTTTTATTTTACACAAACGCTATTATATCTTTTACCCAGAGTTTCGTCAAGCGAGTACGTTTTTGTTTTATGCATATAAATTTTGGAAATGAACAAGAAGGAATTTAAAACGATATAAAAGAAGAGATAGAAACACAAATAAAACGCTTACATAAAATGAAGTAAAACGTTCATCAAAGTTTTAATGATGAATATGCGGCAATAAAAACATAAAAGGGGATGTTTTTATGAAAAAGAAGCATATGGAGACAGCGTTAATTCATCACGGTTATACATCAGAGGCACATAAAGGAAGTTTAACACCGCCTTTATTTCAAACGTCTACATTTACATTTGAGACTGCGCAGCAAGGAGAGGCGAGTTTTGCGGGAGTGGATCCATCTTATATTTACTCAAGACTTGGAAATCCGACTGTGAAATTATTCGAAGAACGTATGGCGGTGTTAGAAGGAGGAGAAGAAGCGCTTGCTTTCGGATCTGGTATGGCAGCTATTTCCGCAACGTTAATTGGTTTTCTAAAAGCTGGAGATCATATTATTTGTTCAAATGGATTATACGGCTGCACATACGGTTTTTTAGAAGTGTTAGAAGAAAAATTTATGATTACGCATTCGTTTTGTGATATGGAGACAGAGGCTGATATGGAAAATAAAATTCGCCCGAATACAAAGCTTATTTTCGTTGAAACACCGATTAATCCGACAATGAAATTAATTGATTTAAAACAAGTGATTCGGGTTGCGAAGCGAAATGGGTTACTTGTTATTGTTGATAATACGTTTTGTTCACCTTATTTACAAAGACCGCTTGAACTTGGCTGTGACGCGGTTGTTCATAGTGCGACAAAATATATTGGTGGTCACGGTGATGTTGTGGCGGGTGTAACAATTTGTAAAACGAAAGCGTTAGCTGAAAAAATCCGCCCGATGCGAAAAGATATCGGCGGTATTATGGCACCGTTTGACGCATGGTTATTGTTACGCGGATTAAAGACACTAGCAGTAAGAATGGATCGTCATTGTGATAATGCAGAAAAAATTGTATCGTTCCTAAAAAATCATGATGCGGTAGAAGGTGTTTGGTATCCAGAAGGAGAGTTAGCATCTCGCCAAATGAAACGTGGGGGCGGTGTTATATCTTTTTCAATTAAAGGCGGGAAAGAAGAGACGCAGGCGTTTATTAATGACCTTCACTTTATTACAATTGCGGTAAGTTTAGGAGATACAGAAACGTTAATTCAGCACCCAGCAACGATGACGCACGCTGCGATTCCAGCTGCGTTAAGACAAGAAATGGGCATTTATGATAATTTAATACGTTTATCTGTCGGTTTAGAATCGTGGGAGGATATTGTTTCTGATTTAGAGCAAGCGTTAAAGAAAATATCTACTGTTAGTAATCAATAAAAAAAGAGCTAGCTATCGGTTTTGTACGTCATGTACTTAATCAATAACTAGCTCTTTTTTGTTACATATGTTTTAGGAGTGTTTCCACAAACTTTTCTAAATAGCGCTGATCTACTTCGTCGAAACGGTTTTTTTCAGGGCTATCAATATCAAGTACACCAATGACATTCCCATCCTTAATAATCGGTACGACGATTTCTGAGTTTGAAGCACTGTCGCAAGCGATATGTCCTGGGAATTGGTGAACGTCTGCTACAAGCTGCGTTGTTTTCGTTTCAGCTGCAACGCCGCAAACGCCTCGTCCAAATGGAATGCGCACGCAAGCAGGCATTCCTTGGAATGGTCCAAGAACAAGCTGATTTCCTTCTGTTACGTAAAAGCCAACCCAATTAACACGATCCAAAAATTGGTTTAATAATGCGGACGCATTTGATAAGTTTGCGACTACGTTTGATTCGCCAGTTAATAATGCATCCAGTTGTTTTATTACTGTCTCATATTGCTGCACGCGAGATCCTGTATAACTTTCTTTAGTAAACATGGAAACAGCTCCTTTTTTATCGAGATGTGTAAAATATTAGCAAAATACGATGTATTTCACATGACTTTGTCGATAGAAAATTAAAGGAATTTGTCTTAAAAGTCAAGAAATTTACACTATAGCTGTTCAGTGAGAGGAAGTGAGCGCATGAAACAGACGAAACAAAAAGTAATTGATGCGGCAATATCGTTGTTTAACACGAAAGGTTATGATGGAACGTCGGTGCGAGACATTGCAAAGCGAGCGGATGTGAATGTAGCGAATATTTCATATTATTTTGCTGGAAAGCAAGGCCTATTAGAGCAGCTTATTACTAATTTTTTAGAAGGGTATATTCATGTGATTGAAACGTCCTTTGAACAGAGAGAATATTTGTCGGCTAAAGATGTGATGGTGCAAATGGTGCGCGGGATTTTACGATATCAATTTGATAATAGGGAGCTGACACGTTTCTTTTACCGAGAGCTTTCGCTTGATACGACATTAATTCGCGAAGTGATGACCGTTTATTTTTCTAAAGAAAGATATTATATAGAGCAAATGATTAGACAGGGACAAATGAAACAAGAGTTTAAGAAGGTATCTTTTACAATGTTTATGACGCAATTAAAAGGCATGATAAATATGCCGTTTTTATATCCGCAATATATATCAGAAGTGTTGCATTCTTTTCCATCTGAGACCTTTTTCTTAGAAATGTACACGAAAGAAATTGAACAATGGATGGAACAAACATTATGTATAACGAATATGTATTATGAATGGCCAAGAGCTGTTCATATGTGAGAAATCCCCACCTAACGAACTGAGGTGGGGATTTTTGTGCTTTCTTTTCTTTGCCATAAATTGTTGCATAATAGCGCGATAATTGTTAATGAGGCTCCAGCAACTTCAATTTTGTCGACTGTATAACCTCGAAAGATGGAACCGATAAGTGCAAGTACAGGAACTAAATTCATAAATAATATGCCATTAATGGATGAAATATAGCGATTTCCTGCGTTCCAGCAAAATACTGCGATAACGCCTGCAATAATAGACATATATAAGAGTTCAAAACGAACGTTCATAATTGTCGATAGTGAAGGTACAGTAACGACGTTTGTATAAGTTAAAAAAGTGACGATAGTGATGAGTGAAATTGAGCCAAATAAACAAGTTAACGTCGTATACCTAAGTGGTGACCAAGATTGAAAACTAGCACCACCGTTTGTATAAATGACCCAGCAAGTAACGCCGCATAACATAAGTATATTTGTTGAAAGGTGACTGGCAGCTCCAAATAATAAGTGAATATTTCCTTTTGAAATGACAAGCATAACACCGATAAGTGCAACGAACATACAAAGGAAAGTGTAGTTTTGTGGACGTTTGTTTTTTGTTATCCACTGCAATAATAAAGCGATGAGTGGCATAAGAGACTGAATCATCGCGGCATGGATGGCTCCAGACGGTCCGGCAAGTTGCTGTCCGTAGAAAACAAGAAAACCATATCCTGCGAAACCGACTGTTCCGTAAAAGAGTAACGAAAGTGTTTTCTTTTCTAAGCGGAGTGACTTTGTCCCTTCGGTCATTAATAACAGAATAAGAAAAATAATAGCTGCTGATCCATAGCGAATCGTTGTGAAGAAGAATGGATCGATAAACTGTAAGGCGTTTGCCATGACAGGAAACATAAATCCCCAAGCCGTTACGGCAAGTAAGCATAGGAGGGATCCGAGTAGCATTTGTTTTTTGTTCAAGAGTATCTTTCCCCTTTACATTTCGTTATAGTAAGTTGATGAAATAAGTATAAAGAGTAATTGTTTATAGAAGGAAATATCGATTTTTTATGACAGTTATAACTTTTTGTTAGAGGTGTGTACGATGGATTTGGAGGCAGTACGATCGTTTATTGAAGTGAAGAATACGCGAAGTTTATCAAAGGCGAGTAAGATTTTACATATTTCGCAGCCAGCGCTTAGTAAACAAATTCAAAGGTTAGAGGCCGATTTAGAAGTTACTTTACTGAAGCGTTCCGCGCAAGGAGTGGAATTAACAAGTGCTGGAGAGTTATTCATAACAAGAATGTTACCGATTTTGGAACACATACATGAAGTGAAAGCCGAGATGAAGAAATTTCAAGAGAAGCGAAACATTTCTATAGGCATATTGCCAAGTTTAGCAGCACATTATATATCAAAATGTAAAGATGTATTAGGTGACGGGTTCGAAGTAGAATGGAAAATTGAGCATACGAAAGTACTGATGGGACTCTTTAAAGAACGGAAGATTGAAGCGATGTTCATCGATTCAGTAGTAGAAGGTGCTACGTGTATAAAAGAAATACGAGAAGAAAAAATTGTGTGTGTCGTTTCAAATGATCATCTTTATAAAGAGAAAACAGTAATCCGAATGGAAGATTTGCAAAATGAAAAGTTAATCGTATACCCAGAAATCTGCGATGTAAGAAAAATGATTACGAATCTGTTTCAAGGGATAGGTGCGAAACCGATTATTGCATTTGAAACTTCTTATGCAGAACCGATGCTTGCGATGGTCAGTGCTGGACTTGGCATTACGTTACTTCCAGAAATAGCAGTAGAGCAAGCGGTAAGGCAAGGAAATGTGCATGCGATTTCTATTGAACCGCCACTTTTGCGCAAAATTTATTTCGCATCTCATATGGAAGAAGGCCTTGTATTGCATTCATTTGCTGATGAGAGGTAATCCAAACGGAATATTGAGAAAGATTACAATTGCATTGAAAGAAACATGAAATTTTAAAAAAACTAGGTCAAAAACAAACCATTACATGGTATGATTAGTACATTGTTAGTTGTTAAATATAGGGGAATTCCCTTTTTATACATAATGCCTTCCATTTCATAAACGGAACGGACAAAAAAAGAGATATAACTAGGAGGCTTTTTTGCATGGATTCTATCCTGACGATCGTTATCATTGTAGTAAGCTCTATTCTAGTGCTGCTCATGATAGAGCTTGTGATAAGAAATCGTTCATATAAAGATATTGAAGCACTTGAGCAGTGGAAACAAGAGATAAAAGATAAACCTGTGGCAGATGAGCTAAAACGGGTGAAAGATTTAAATATGACGGGTCAAACAGAAGAACTGTTTGGTAAATGGCGTGAAGAATGGGATGAAATTGTATCAACAACCATTCCGAAAGCTGAAAAAGATTTAGCGCAAGCGCGAAAATTCGCCTCGCAATTCTCCTTCCGAAAAGCAAAGCATGCGATGAATGAATCCATAAGTGGTTTAGATGACGCTGATAATCGTATTACAGACATTTTAAATGAATTACAGCAATTGTTAGAAAGCCATGAAAAAAATAGCTCGGAAATCGAAGGGTTACGTGATACATATCGTAGTATGAAGAAGAGTGTTCTTGCTCATAGACATATGTATGGAGCAGCAGAGCAGAAAATCGAAGAGATGCTAGACGCTGAATCTGAGAAATTTAAAACCTTTGAAGAAGCAACAAACAATGGCGACTATTTAAAAGCGAGAGAAATTGTTATTAGTTTGGAAGAAGGTTTAGCAGATTTAGAAATCATTATTCACCAAATTCCAGATTTATTGGTAGAGTGTCAAGCGACGTTACCGGTTCAGTTGGAAGATTTATTACACGGACATAATGATATGGTAAGACAAGGTTATGTATTAGAGTATTTGGAAATTCCTAAAGAAGTTCGCGATATGAAGAAACAACTACAAATATGTTTAATGGATATACAGGAGCTTCACATAACAGAAGCGGCTGAAAAAGTAGAGAACTTAAAAACAAGTTTAGATAGCTTCTATGATCAACTAGAACAAGAAGTACATGCGAGACATTATGTGGAGCAAAAAACACTTTCTGTTTATGAAGACTTAGAAGAAATTCGCATTGAAACGATTGAAACAAAAGCAGAAACACAGCTCGTGAAACAAAGCTATCAGTTACAAGATAAGGACATTGAGTCTCAAAAAGTAATTGAAAAGCAAATGCACATTTTAATGAAACGTTTTGAAATGTTGCAATTACGGGTTGCGGAACAAGATATTGCCTTCTCTATTATTCGTGAGGAACTAGAAGAGATTTATGAGCAATGTGAAACATTAAAAGTACTTCATGCAGAATATAAAGAAATGCTGCAAACGATGCGCAAAGAAGAATTTGAAGCGCGTGAGAAGTTACAAGAAATGCGAAATACTATTTTCGAAACGAAACGCTTTATGCAAAAGTCGAATTTGCCAGGTCTTCCAGAGAGCATTATGGAAGATTTAAAAAGAGGACAAATGGCAATGCAAGCTGTATATGAGCAATTAGAAGTGAAGCCGTTAAATATGAATGCTGTAAATAGCAGTTTAGAAGAAGCTTACACAACTGTTAATGGTGTTGCTGAAATGACAGAAGAGTTAATTGGACAAGCGTATTTAGTTGAAAAATTAATTCAATACGGTAATCGTTACCGCAGTCATGATGAAAACCTTGCAGAGAGCTTAAATTATGCGGAGAAATTATTCCGTGAATATCAATACGATGCAGCTTTAGAACAAGCGGCTTCTGTACTAGAGCAACTTGAGCCTGGCGTTGTTCAAAAAATAGCTGAATATGTAGACAATGAACAAACCCTTTCATAAGGGTTTGTTTTTTTGTGTAATTTTGCAGGCGATGTTGCTATAATGAATAGCGGAATACAGTAAGGTTATTCGTTTTAAAATATAACGGAACCTTTGAGTAGTCTTAGCGTAATGACACGTATTTGTGATATGATTATATGATGTGACAGCGCTGAAAGGGGAAGAACGATGATCTATTTTGATAATAGTGCGACGACAAAGCCATATCCAGAAGCTCTTCAATCGTACGTAACGGTTGCGGGGAAATATTTTGGGAATCCTTCTTCTATTCATTCGCTTGGAGGAGAGGCAGAGCGTCTATTAACACAATCAAGAACAATTGCAGCGCAGCTTCTTCACGTTAAGCCTTCTGAAATTATTTTCACATCAGGTGGAACGGAAGGGAATAACCTTGCGATTAAAGGAATAGCGATGAGGAATCGTTCGCGCGGTAAACATATCATTACAACAAATATTGAACACGCGTCTGTGTTTGAAGCATATAAACAATTAGAAGATCTCGGTTTTGATGTAACATATTTACCGGTTAATGAGCATGGTGTTGTATCGGTAGAGGATGTAAAACGAGCGCTTCGTGAAGATACGATTCTTGTGTCAATTATTCACGTGAACAACGAGACTGGAGCAATTCAGCCTGTTGCTGAAATTGGAACGTTATTATCGAATTATCCGAAAATAAGATTCCATGTGGACCATGTACAAGGGATAGGAAAAGTACCGCTTAATTTATACGCTTCTCATATTGATCTTTGCTCAATATCTGGACATAAATTCCATAGTGTAAAAGGAACGGGTCTTCTTTATGTACGTGATGGCGTAAGGTTAGATCCAATTTTATCAGGTGGTCAACAAGAGCTGAAGTATCGCTCTGGTACAGAGAACTTACCTGGCATTGTAGCGATGGTGAAAGCACTTCGCATGACAATGGAGCAAGTGAAAGAAAAGGTAGCTCATTTGCAAAGTTTACAAGCAGAGCTTGTTCGTTTCTTTAAAGAGATGGAAGATGTAACGATTAATACGTCGCTTGCATATGCAGCACCGCACATTTTAAATGTATCATTTGTAGGTTTAAAACCAGAAGTGGTCGTTCATGCTTTAGAAGAGCACGGTGTATATGTATCAACGAAATCTGCTTGTTCTTCAAAAGCAAATGAAGTGAGCAGAGTGTTAGTGTCAATGGGAGTACCACATGCCGCTGCTGCAAGTGCTATTCGCATTAGTTTGGCACCAGAAAACACGATGGAAGAAGTAAAGCAATTTGAAGGTATTGTGAAAGAGACGATGCCAAAATTATATGAAGTGATGAGGTAAAGGAATATGATGACATATGAATATATTTTAGTTCGTTATGGAGAGATGACGACTAAAGGTAAGAACCGTTCTAAATTTGTAAGCACATTAAAAGATAACGTGAAGTTCAAATTGAAAAAATTCCCAAATATTAAAATCGATGCAACACATGATCGTATGTATATCCAATTAAATGGCGAAGATCATGAAGCGGTATCTGAAAGATTAAAAGATGTGTTTGGTATTCATAAGTTTAACTTAGCGATGAAAGTACCATCAGAATTAGAAGACATTAAAAAAGGTGCATTAGCAGCTTTCTTACAAGTAAAAGGCGATGTGAAAACATTTAAAATTACTGTACACCGTTCTTATAAGCATTTCCCAATGAGAACGATGGAATTATTACCTGAGATTGGTGGACATATTCTAGAAAATACAGAAGATATTACTGTAGATGTTCATAATCCAGATGTAAATGTACGCGTAGAAATTCGCAGCGGTTATAGCTACATTATGTGTGATGAGCGTATGGGAGCTGGTGGTTTACCAGTTGGCGTTGGCGGAAAAGTAATGGTACTTCTGTCTGGCGGTATTGATAGCCCAGTAGCAGCGTACTTAACGATGAAACGCGGCGTATCTGTGGAGGCAGTTCACTTCCATAGCCCACCTTTCACAAGTGAGCGCGCAAAACAAAAAGTAATCGATTTAGCACAAGAGTTAACGAAATACTGTAAACGTGTAACACTTCACCTTGTTCCATTTACAGAAGTGCAAAAAACGATTAATAAAGAAATCCCATCTAGCTATTCAATGACAGTTATGCGCCGTATGATGATGCGTATTACAGAGCGTATCGCAGAGGAGCGTAACGCACTAGCAATCACGACTGGTGAAAGTCTTGGACAAGTAGCAAGTCAAACGTTAGATAGTATGCATACGATTAACGAAGTAACAAACTATCCAATTATTCGTCCGCTTATTACGATGGATAAATTAGAGATTATTAAAATTGCTGAAGAAATCGGCACATATGATATTTCAATTCGTCCGTACGAAGATTGCTGTACAGTATTCACACCAGCAAGCCCAGCGACGAAGCCGAAGCGTGAAAAAGCGAATCGTTTTGAAGCGAAATACGATTTCACACCATTAATCGATGAAGCTGTAGCGAACAAAGAAACAATGGTATTACAAACGGTAGAAGTAGTAGCGGAAGAAGAAAAATTCGAAGAACTTTTCTAAAACCATAAATTACCATATGTAAACCGTGTATGAAGTCATGTTATTTATCACACTCTATACTCACAAGGAGGTGATATAACATGTCACGTAGCACAAATAAATTAGCGGTTCCTGGTGCTGAATCAGCATTAGACCAAATGAAATACGAAATCGCTCAAGAGTTTGGTGTTCAACTTGGAGCTGATGCAACAGCTCGCGCTAACGGTTCTGTTGGTGGTGAAATCACTAAACGTCTAGTTTCACTAGCTGAGCAACAATTAGGCGGTTACCAAAAATAATCCCATATGATGGCTTAGAAAGAGCGGGTTCTCCCGCTCTTTCTTTTTTGTGTTGTGTCGCTATTTGTCGGTAAATTGATATATTTAATTTTTTGTTAATATATTCTAAGTTGTGTTCGATATATTCGACAGAACTAAAAAATTTGTCAAAAGATGAGGGTTCAAAATTGACAGAAAATTCTTTATTATATAAGGGAGGCATAAAGAAAAAGGAGGATGTTTATGAAGAGAGAGGAATTGTTGGCACCACCGTCTTATAATTTAGTTTCTGAAATAGAGAAATATACAGGTGATAAAGAGAAGCTTGCTTTAATTTGGCAAGATGATAAAGGGAATCGCCGAGAAGTTACATACGCGGAGTTAATGAAAGGTGCAAATAAAATTGGAAACGCTTTTATAAAGAGTGGTCTGCAAAAAGGGGACAAGCTCCTCATTATGATGCCGCGTTTAATTGAAGCATACATGACGTATATCGCTGCGATTAAAGCAGGATTTGTCGTAATTCCGAGTTCGGAAATGTTACGCAAAAAGGATATCGAATACCGCATTGGACATGGGGAAGTAAAAGCAATCGTAAGTTATGAGCCTTACATTGGACAGTTTGATGATATAGAAGCGATGGAATCTCTTCAAAAATTCGTTCTGAGCGAGCAGTCAGTAGATGGATGGATGAATTTAAAAACAGCGTTAGAAACAGAAAGTGACATGTTAGAAATGGCGAAGACAGATAAAGAAGATATGGTCTTTTTATCTTACACGTCAGGAACGACGGGAAATCCAAAAGGTGTTGTTCATACACATGCGTGGGCATACGCTCATTTACGTACGAGCGCTCCAAATTGGCTCGGAATTGAAGAGAATGATGTTGTGTGGGCAACAGCTAGTCCAGGCTGGCAGAAGTGGATTTGGAGTCCGTTTTTAGCAACTCTAGGCTCGGGGGCAACAGGATTTGTATACCACGGTAAGTTTGAACCAAAAACGTATTTAAATTTATTAGACGATAATAAGGTGAATGTGCTTTGTTGTACGCCAACTGAGTATAGATTAATGGCAAAGGTAGAAAATTTAAGCGAGTACAATTTAGAAGCGTTACATAGCGCTGTATCCGCAGGTGAGCCGTTAAATAGAGAAGTCATTGAAACGTTCCAAAAGCACTTTCATATTACAGTAAGAGACGGCTATGGGCAAACGGAAAATACATTGCTTGTTGGTGTAATGAAAGGGATGGATATTAGACCAGGATCAATGGGGAAACCGACGCCGGGTAACCACGTTGATATTGTAAATGAGGAAGGTATTCCAGTGAAAGTAGGCGAAGTTGGTGATATTGCAGTTCACATTGAAACGCCGGCCCTCTTTAAACAATATTACAAAGACGATGAGCGTACAGCGATGCAATTCCGCGGTGATTATTATATTACAGGTGATAAAGCGAAAAAAGATGAAGACGGCTATTTCTGGTTTGAAGGGCGCGGTGATGATATTATTATTAGCTCTGGTTATACAATCGGGCCGTTTGAAGTAGAAGATGCGCTCGTAAAGCACCCTTACGTGAGAGAATGTGCGGTTGTCGCAAGTCCTGATGAAATTCGCGGAAGTGTCGTGAAGGCATTTATCGTATTAAGAGAGAATATAGAAAAGAACGAAGAAACATTAATTCCAATACTCCAACAACACGTCAAAGAACTTACTGCACCATATAAATACCCTCGCAAAATTGAATTTGTAGATGAACTACCAAAAACGATTTCTGGAAAAATCCGCCGTATTGAGCTTAGAAAACAAGAGATGGAGATTCCGTCAAAATAAATTTGAAAACAGTGAAGGAAATAGTTGAATGAAATGGCAAACAATGATAATATAAAAACGAACACAAGTTCGATTTTATAAATTGAAAAAAGAGGTGTCCGTATGATTTTAGGTATTAATCCGTACTTAGTTTTAGATGGTAGTGGGCAAGAAGCTGTACAGTTTTATAAAGAGGCGTTAGATGCAAAAGTGGAAGTCATGCAAACTTTTGGTGATATGCCTGAAAATCCAGAATACCCGGTTCCAGCTGAAGCGAAAGAACGCGTTTTACACGCTACTTTAAAAGTTGGTAATACGGATCTTATGATTTCTGATACATTCCCAGGTCAAGGGCATGCAATTGGATCTCAAGTAACAATCGCAATTCAAATTAGTAACGCAGAAAAAGCGAAAGAAGTATTCGATAAGTTACAAGAAGGTGGCGAAGTTATTATGCCCCTTCAAGAAACGTTCTGGAGCCCAGCATACGGACAAGTAAAAGATAAATTTAATATTGAATGGCAAGTTACAACGTCTACTACTGAACAAAAGTAATGTTTAGAAAAGCACCATGTTTTGAAATGGTGCTTTTTTTTATACAATAAAACAAAGGAGATGAAATATATGGGGGAAATTTGGTATGGCGGCAACATTTACACGATGAGGGAAGAAAATGAAAAAGTAGAAGCTATTTATGTTGAAAATGGCAGGATCATTGATAATGGAAGTAAAGAAGAGTTAGAAAACCGATATGCTGTGGCTAAATTGCGCGATTTAAAAGGCAAAACGATGATTCCAGGTCTCGTTGATAGCCATATGCATCTTATTGGTCACGGGGAGAGGTTACTTCGTTTAGATTTATCAAACTGCACATCTTATAGAGAAGTGCTGACTCTCGTTCGGAAGCGAGTAGAAGAAGCGCCGAAAGGTTCTTGGATTATCGGAGAGGGCTGGAACGAAAATAATTTTAAGGATACGAAAGATGTTCACACGCGTGATTTAGATGAAATTTCGAAAGAACATCCCATTTTATTAAAGAGAGTTTGTCGTCACGTTACATGGGTGAATTCATACATACTGCAAGAAGCGAATATAACAGAAAAGGCAGAAGATCCAAAAGGCGGGAAAGTTGGACGGGACTCATTCAATAAATTAACAGGACTTTTATATGAACAAGGCCAAGAGTTAATCAAACATGTCCAGCCTGAAATTGATGAAGCCTACTTACAAAGTGCTGTGCAAACAGCAATTAAAGACTGCTGGCAATATGGACTCGTTGGCGGGCATACGGAAGATTTAAATTATTACGGTGGATTTAGAAAAACGCATAATGCGTTTTCTCATGTTATAAAAGAAATGCCATTTAAAGCACATTTACTTGTTCACCATGAAGTAGCACATGAACGAAAAGAATATGAAAATGAGCATTATATTGAGTTTGGGGCAATGAAAATTTTTTCTGACGGTTCTTTTGGCGGAAGAACAGCTTTATTAAGTGAACCGTATGAAGATGCGAGAGAAACAAATGGAGTTGCCATTTTCTCACGTGAAGAACTTGCGGAATTAGTGAAGAAAGCACGAGACTTACATATGCCAGTTGCGATTCATACTATCGGTGACTTATCGCTTGAATATGTCATTGATGCGCTTGAATTGTATCCGCCAGCAAAAGGATTACGCGACCGTATTATTCATTGTCAGCTAGCTCGTGAAGAGTTGATTGAAAGAATGAAAAACTTGCAAGCCATTATTGATATACAACCAGTCTTTGTTTCATCAGATTTTCCATCAGTCATTGAAAAACTAGGCGAGCACCGTCTTCGTTATGCGTATGCTTGGAAGACGTTACTGGAAGCGGGATTACACTGTAACGGGGGATCTGATGCTCCGATCGAGCAAGTAAATCCGTTTCTAGGCATATATAGCGCTGTTACACGTAGAAGTTTTATTGACGGTTTATGTTATATGCCAGAAGAAAGATTAACGGTATATGAGGCTGTTTCTTTATTTACAACAGGAAGTGCCTATGCAATCGGAAAAGAAGCGAAGCGAGGGCGAATTACAAAAGGATATGAGGCAGACTTTACAATATTAGACCGCGATATTTTTGAAATAGAGGCAGAGGAAATAAAAGAAGTACAAGCAGAGATGACCGTAATAGATGGCAAAGTCGTCTATAGAAAAGGTGCGTAAAAATATATGAGCGATTATCGGAATATATCGACCGTAACCTGAATTATATCAGCGATTATTGAAATATATCGACCGTAACTCCAAATATATCAGCGATTATTAGAATATATCGACTTACCGACAAAAACTGACAAGAATATCGGCCGGATAGCAAGAGATTGTTATACGCGTCAATCGGGGTAAATAAATAACCGCAGAATTATGTACTACCATAATTCTGCGGTTATTTTAATCTTATAAAAACGTTCTCTGTACTTTTTCCCAGAAAGAGTTGTTTTTTAATTTAACTGTTTTAATTTGTTTATCGCTTAAGCGTACAACAGCTTTTTCCACTTGTTTAATGCTAAGCGCTTCGTTATCCATGCCGATAACAGGATAATCGTTACCGTCTGGTCTTAGTTTTAAAGTTAATGTACGTTCGTGATTTAAAATGAACGGTGAACCAAGTGTACGATATGTGTTGTTATTTAAAGATGCTAATTCACTTACTTGGAAGCAAGGGATAAGCGGATCAACAACTGCACCACGTAACGATTTATTGTAAGCTGTACTTCCTGTTGGGGTAGAAACAACTAAACCGTCACCTCTAAAAGTTTCGAAATATAAATCATCAACGTGAACATCTACAACGAACGTTTTAATAATGCTAGAACGTAATGAGAACTCATTTAAACAATGGAAAGATGTGCTACCATCTACATCTACTTCAATTGTTGGATATTTTCGCACTTCAATTTCATTTTTTGTAATTTCTTGAAGGGCTGTATCAACGTGATCAATATGGAAATCGCAGTAGAATGAAATTTCATCTTTCGTAGAAATCCCTGCGTATAAACAATCTTCCCTAAAACCAGTTTTACGAACGGCTTGTAAGAAAGTTGCATCATCTCCAACACTGACGATAGCGTTTGCATTTTTTGGATGATCTAATATGGTAAATCCATTCTCTTCTAAAATACGATAGATTGGTTTCATTTTTTCAACGAGCTTTGCTTTGTCATCACCATAAAAGAAAAATAAATTGCGACGATCTGCCATTATGTATCCCTCCACTGCAGTTAAATTTTCTATGCTTCGTGCTACATATCATTAGAGTCCGTTCCCTGATGATATGTTCAAATAATATATTTCGATATAAATTGTCAAAATACCTTTTTGTTTTTAGAAAAATTTTTATATTCAATCTTATGAAACGCTGTTTAATGATGAATAAAGTTGTCGATAATGGGTACGGAGTGAAAGGATGATACGTATGAAGTGGCTCGTAATTGGAATAATAATTCTTCTCCTTTTTATTTTGTTTATACTATTGTCGAAAATAAAGCTTAAAGTGACATTTTTATATTCAGAAATGGAAAAGCAATGTTTGCTTCAAGTGAAAATATGGATGATCCGATATACATTTGATGTGTTGGAAAGAATTGAGAAACAGCAGAAGAAAACAGGACAAAAAATCGAAAAAGCTGAAGAGGACGGCGGACTAGACAATAAAATTATGGCACAACTTGATAGTATGGGGGAACTGATAAAAAAGCTGCAAGAAGTTCATACTATTGTTAAAGATTTTCTCAAACGAGTGAAAATCAATGGTTGGAAATGGCATACACAAATTGGAGCAGGCGACGCAGCTAGTACTGGAATTGTCACCGGATATGCATGGGGGACAAAAGGAATGGCTGCTGGAGTTGTAGGACAATATATGCATATTGTCGACGTACCAGAATTTGAAATTACTCCTGTTTTTCAAGGGAAAGGATTTGCATCAAGATGTGAGTTAACAGCATCTTTTCGTATATTCCGTACTATAAAAACAGCGGTGAAATTACTCGTGTTTATGAGAAGACAAAGATCTGGTACGACAGAAAAATCTGTTCAAGCATAGGGGGGATATAGAATGGACCATCCAATTCAAGGTTTAATGACAACTGCAATGCAGCATTTAAAACAAATGACTGATGTAAATACAATTGTCGGCGATCCAATTAAAGCTGCTGATGGAAGTGTAATTCTTACCGTTTCAAAAGTTAGCTTCGGATTTGCGGCTGGTGGAAGTGAATTTGGTAAAATAGAACATTCAGGCCGCCATCCATTTGGCGGGGGAAGCGGTGGAGGAGTTTCTATTAATCCTGTTGCTTTTCTTGTTATAAATGGAGAAGGCGTAAAAGTGTTGCACTTAGATAAGCAAACACACGTCATCGATAAAATAATTGAATTAGCGCCACAAGCTGTTGATAAAGTGAAAGAAATGATGGATAAACGAAAAGAAGACGATCCTGAATTTCAAATTTAACGAATAAAGAAGCTGATCAATAGATTAGCTTCTTTAATTTTTTTGTAAATAAAGCGATTTTATTTGCATTATCGATAGGGACAAACTATCATTTACATTGTACATATTTTGTTTAAATAAGGGAGGATTTTCAAGTGGCAAACGTAACTTTTAAAGGTAACCCAATGACTTTAGTTGGAACAGAAGTTAAAGTTGGCGATCAAGCGCCAAACTTCCAAGTGTTAGCAAATGACTTATCTCCAGTAAGTTTAGAAACATACAAAGGTGAAGTGAAATTAATTAGTGTTGTACCTTCTATCGACACAGGTGTATGTGATGCACAAACACGTCGTTTTAACCAAGATGCAGCAGGTATTGAAAACGCGAAAGTATTAACGATTAGCGCTGACTTACCATTCGCTCAAAAACGTTGGTGTGCAGCAAACGGTTTAGAAAATGTTGTTACACTTTCTGACCACCGTGACCTTTCATTCGGTGAAGCTTACGGCTTAGTAATGAAAGAGCTTCGTTTACTTGCTCGTGCAGTATTCGTAGTAGATAGCAATGACAAAGTAGTTTACGTAGAATACGTAAGCGAAGGTACAAGCCATCCAAACTATGAAGCAGCATTAGAAGCAGCAAAAGCTGCAAAATAATGTGAACGAAGATGACCTCTTTGTAAGAGGTCGTCTTCTCTCATATATTGCTATATGGAATCGATATACGAGAGAAGACGTTACATCATACATCACTAAAAAGGGAGCTCTTAAAAAGAGGTCGCTTTTTCTTTTGGGAAAAAATCAGATTATGGTATGATATAAGTTATGTGTAAAAGAGAGAAGGAGGAATGTACGTGAGTCAGACAGTAGAAACTTTATTTTCTATTTTTGATTCTTCTGCGGTAGTTTTACGTAAAGAATTAGATGTAACATATTTAGAGGCGCTTGTAGAAACAGGGGATAACTTGTTTGAAGGAGCGATTTTACAAGAGGAATTATCAGAATCAGCAATTGAAAGGCTGAATCGTGAATATAGTACGTTTAATGAAGAAACATATAAAGGTGAAGAAATTCGTAAAGCATTTCAGTTAGCCATCTTAAAAGGAATGAAGGAAGGCGTACAAGCGAATCACGAAATGACGCCTGATGCAGTTGGTATGTTCATGAGTTACTTATTCCATAAATTTATGAAGGGTCAAAATGAAATTACTGTGTTAGACCCTGCAATTGGAACAGGTAACTTGATGACGACAGTTTTCAATAGTGCTCAAGAAAACGTTACGATGAGTGGATTTGGTGTAGAAGTGGACGAAGTGCTAATTAAACTTGCTTTAGTAAATGCGAATTTACAAAAGCATGCAATCGAATTCTTCCATCAAGATGGACTAGCACCGCTTTATATCGATCCAGTTGATGCAGTCGTTTCAGACTTACCGGTTGGTTACTATCCAAATGAAATCGGTGCAAGTGAATATAAGTTAAAAGCAGATGAAGGAATGTCATATGCCCACCACCTATTTATTGAACAAAGTGTGAAGCATACGAAAGAAGGCGGATACTTATTCTTCCTAGTACCGAACTTCATTTTTGAAAGTGATCAAGCACCGAAATTACATGCATTTATTAAAGAAACATGCTTTATTCAGGGGTTATTACAGCTACCTGTTTCCATGTTTAAAAACGAGAAAAATGCAAAAAGTATATTTGTTCTCCAAAAGAAAGGTCCTAGTGTAACGATGCCAAAACAGGCGTTATTAGTGGAGTTACCTAAATTCTCCAACATGAAGGCGATGGAGGACATTATGGACCAATTAAATACTTGGTTTGCAACGCATAAATAAGGCTAGGTATATGTAACAGGGTTAGTAATTCATGTAGTACAGTTTTATATGATATGTCATATTTTTAAATATATACAAGATTTAACTGAATTTTTTTGAAATCTGTAATATATTTTTTTTCTTGGTGTTACAATTTTTTCACTTGAAATATATGTCGTACGATGTTTAAATTAAAATCGTGAGTATAAAATTTACTAATGATGAAACGTTTTCATATTTAGTAAATTTGATCAGATAAAATCGAGCGGTTTGTGGAAACATCCACACAACTACCAAGAGAAAAAGGGGCGAAAGACTAGATGTCAAAAATCATCGCGATTAACGCAGGAAGCTCTTCCTTAAAATTCCAATTATTTGAAATGCCAAGTGAAACAGTATTAACAAAAGGTTTAGTAGAACGTATCGGTTTAGAAGATAGTATCTTCACTATTACTGTAGATGGCGAAAAACAAAAAGAAATTACAAACATTCCAGATCACGCAGTAGCAGTTAATATGCTTCTTAAAAAATTAACTGAAAACGGAATCGTTAAATCTCTAGATGAGATTGGCGGTATCGGTCACCGTGTTGTTCACGGCGGCGAAAAATTTGCTGACTCTGTTCTAATTACTGATGAAGTATTAGCTGATATCGAAGAATTAAGCGATTTAGCACCACTTCACAACCCAGCAAACGTTGTTGGTATTAAAGCATTCCAAGAAGTATTACCAAACGTACCAGCAGTAGCAGTATTCGATACAGCATTCCACCAAACAATGCCGGAATCTGCATTCCTATACAGCTTACCATATGAGTACTATGAAAAATTCGGTATCCGTAAATACGGTTTCCACGGAACTTCTCATAAATATGTAACTGAACGTGCGGCTGAACTATTAGGTCGTCCACTTGAAAGCTTAAGCTTACTTTCTTGTCACTTAGGTAACGGTGCAAGTATCGCAGCAGTAGAAGGCGGTAAATCTATCGATACTTCTATGGGCTTCACTCCACTTGCTGGTGTAACAATGGGTACACGTTCTGGTAACATTGACCCTGCGTTAATTCCATACATCATGGAAAAAACAGGCCAAACAGTAGAAGAAGTAGTTAACGTATTAAACAAGAAGAGTGGTATGTTAGGTCTTACTGGTTACTCTAGTGACCTACGTGACATCATTGCGAAAGAAGAAGAAGGCGATCACCGTGCGAAAGTAGCACTTGATGTATTCGTAAGCCGTATCCACAAATACATCGGTTCTTACACTGCTCGTATGAAAGGTGTAGATGCAATCATCTTCACAGCTGGTGTAGGTGAAAACAGTGCGATTATTCGTGAACGCGTATTAGAAGGCCTTGAATACATGGGCGTATACTTCGATGCAAAACGCAATAACGTATTCGGTGAGGAAGCATTCATCAACTTCCCACATTCTCCAGTAAAAATTATTGTAATTCCAACTGACGAAGAAGTTATGATCGCTCGTGACGTACTACGTCTTGGAAACATCGGTTAATATATGAAAAGAAAGACGAAGTCCTATAGGATTTCGTCTTTTTTCTTTTGGATACAGTTTAAAATTCCATCTGGATATAGTGCTTTTTTCTCCTGAATGAATGCTGTAATGGGAATCCACTTCGCATACGATACTGTTTGTTCATCTTGTATATTCAGTACTTCCATTCCATATAGTGACGTGTCTAATAAGCGTAAAGAATATAACTGAATGATTTCATGAGCAATTTCTCCATCAAGATGAAAGATGTTTTCTAAGCAACCTAAATAAGCAGTGATTTCCACTTCTGTATGAAGCTCTTCTTGAAATTCACGAATAACAGTATGTGCTGATTTTTCACCAAGTTCAATTGAACCGCCAAGAGGCCGGTAATATGTTTCATCGTCTGTATGATATTCTTGTACGAGAAGCCGCTCGTGATGTAAAGCAAGACCGAAAGCTTTTGCACGTGGATACATATACAATCACTCCTTATTTATCCCGCTTTAACGGGCAGTAAGACCCTCACCTCAAAATTTAGCGGAAGCAAAGAAGTTAGGTGGGGGTCGGGCTGTCCGTAAAAGTCCGATTGGTGAGGGCTGATAATCAGTGGGGATGAACAAAACCCCCACTGATTAAAGTTTCACTTTATTTTGTATAAGGATGATTATAATGTATTGCGTAATAAAAGTGTCGTGTATTTAAGAATGTGGTCGAATTACGATGCCATTAAATAAGTCATTCCAAAATGTTTCATTGTACTGAAATACATCCATAATAGGACATTTTATAACGCAAATATTTTGCAATCCCCAATCTTCTTCCGTAACAGTTGGTACATCTTCAGGAATGAGTAATAGGACAGAGAATGTATGTGTAACGATTTGAGATAAAATGTGTTCTAAGGAACGTGCTTCTTCGTATGTTCCTCCAGTTCGAATAAATAATATGGATTGTGCTGTGTCAATTGTTGTTAGAAAACGATTAATTCGGTGCTCATAATTTAACTTAATTTCTGTATAAGAAGGCCAAGAAGTTGGTGTGTTTACATCTGTTTTAAAGTCGTGGCAGGAGTCGATTTCGTATAGATTGTCCCGTAGTCTTAATTTCGCATCATCATCCCAAAATGAGATGAAGGATAAGTTTTCTAACTGTAAAAAACGGTCAAATCGATTTTGTAATAATATATTCACCTTTTCTAATGATGGGCTTAGCATAAAATCAATAACGCCAAAAAATGGTGATAATTTGAATTGATATAACGCCCAAGCAGGCCAGCAGTTTTGTCCTAAACTGAATACTGCATGATATTCTTTTTTTATATCGGATAGATTCATGTGATTTATCTCATCCTTTTTGTTAATATTTTATGTCACTAAAAGTGGTATGTGAATAAAGATAGACAAGCATATTTGCAAAGAATAAGCAGAAATATGTTACAATAGAAAAAAATCGAACGAGGTGGTTGTTACGATGCGATCGAAGCGAGAACAAGCCATTTTAGACAATATAAAAGAATGGGAATCGCAATTAGTTGAGCAAGAAGCGACTGATTTTCAAAAACTGTTTGATAAATGGATACATAATACAATTGCGAAACTACCTGAGAAAAAACGAAAAGATTTCTTTACGAAAGCAGATGGATGGCTCTTTCATTTGCATGCATTGATTCAAAGTTCACAATCACAGTTAGAGGCGCGTAATCGTATTTTAGGAACATCGAGATTATTTGATGAATCGATTGAGCAACTAGAGGATTTAAAAGCATTATCTATCGATCAATTAACATACATAGCAGAGCAGCAAACAGCACGCCATCGCCTATATTCATTCGTACAAGGCGGAGCAACGGGTGCTGGAGGTTTATTATTATTAACGGCTGATTTTCCGGTTATGATTGCGTTAAATGTGAAGGCTGTCCAACTTATTGCAACATCATTTGGACATGATGTGAACAAGCCTTATGAAATGATGCTTGCGTTAAAGGTATTTCATGCGTCATTACTACCAGGAAGACTTCAGCAATACGCATGGTACAATTTACTGCAAGAGCTAGAACAAGAAGATTCCTTCTTCTACGAAGGAGATGAAGCGGTGTTACAACCAGCTTCGACTGAAATTATTTTAAAACAAATTTTGAAAACATTTTCGATTTATGCTCTTCGTCGTAAATTATTCCAAGGTATTCCGGTAATTGGAATGGCAATCGGGTCTACAGTGAATTATCGTTTAACAAGAAACGTTACTGAATTTGCAAATAGATTTTATCAAGTGCGCCACATAGTCGAGAAGGAAAAAAGAGCATAAAAAAAGCGAGAGGCCGAAGCCTTTCGCTTTTTTAATTTGTTGCATGCTTTTTGGACATTGGAATAGATACTGGCTGCTTTTCTTCTGCTTTTTCTGTTTTTGGATAATAAATTAAATCCAATGTTTTTGCCTGTACGGCAATCGAAAGAATAGTAAAAGCAATTTCTGTCCAATTTAAATAATATAATGAAAGCGCAAGAACAATCGCGTCAAAGACGAAGAAAATTTGCCCAATTGTAAAACGTGTTTTTTTACTTAATACAATTGTTAAAATATCGTCTCCACCGGTTGCACCGCCAAATCGCAATATAAAACCGAGTCCAATACCAGCTAACGCACCGCCAACTACTGCAGCTATAAATAAATTGTTTGATAAATCGACCGTAAATGGAGAATAATTTTCCATAAGAGAATAAAATACTCCGAATGAAATTGAACCTAAGAATGAATAGCCAACCATTTTTCTACCTAACAATGAAGCGCATAGTAGAATAATTGGGATATCCATCATTACAGTTGAAATAGATGGTGAAATATCATAAAAATTTTGGATGAATAGTGCGATACCTACAAAGCCACCTTCTGTTAAGTGGTTTTGGAAGTGAATGTGATATAGCGCTGCTGCTAAAATAAATGAACCGATTAAAACCATAAAAACTTCTTTAATAATTTGTCGACTTTGGATGTTCCTCATCGTTATTCCTTCTTTCCGTAGTTAGTAGTCCTTTTTGTGTTGTAAACTAACTACGAGCTCACATGTAGCTTCAGTTAGTTTACGAAAAAACTAACTACGCTATATGTCGCTGAAGAAATAACGAATAATCCTCTCGTCCATCAATTCTCCCTACTTTCGTTTTAGTTTAAGTCTTAAAACGACTAAACAAAACGTGGAGTAGGATTCTTCATTTAGCAATCCTGCTCTTCTTTGTTTTGTTTAGCTAGTAACAATTAAGCCCTAAACAAAACGCTATGTGTAAGAAGAGTCTTTTTTTTGCCAAATTATCCTTCGGGCAATCATAATTTCCCCACTCTCGTATTTTTTTCGCTAGACTAAAGTATCTGAGCTGGAAAATACGCTACGTGTATGATTCGTCAATACGATGCCACATGCTCCTTCGAGCGATCATGATATCAAAATCCCTTCCTTCAAGATTTATATTATTATATCATACTTTCAAAAAATGTATGCGGATGGAAACCGACAATAAACGGAGGAAATCTACAAAAATTGTTATGTTTAAATATTTTTGTAGAAAAGCCTAAGTTATTTTGGAGAATTGGACAGTTTTTTTAGTTTGTCCAATAAGTAAGAAAAGAAGAGTTTCTATTCAGTTGTATTTTTATCTTTAAAAAACGCATCCCAGCTAATCACACTTAAAAAAGTTAAAGCGATAATAACGAAAGCGCGCATAAGTGTAAGGCCTCCTTTTGTACATAGTATATGAATCGTTCACTTTGGAATGTGTCATTTTTTTACAAGTTTTAGCTATTATGAGAGTATATTAATATAGATAGATGAAGAGGAGAGTGAGAATATGTTAAAAGACATGTTTAAAAGAAAAGAGTTAATATGCGTTTCATGTCAGAAAAAGATTCAATATGAAGAAGAGCTTGTTGCTTTTGTAAAGTTGCCGAAAGAAAGAAGTATATTAGTTGGTCCATTTGATGTGTGTTTGGCAAAAACAGCACAAGAAATATATTGTAAATCGTGTTACGACAAAAAAGCATGACCCAAAGTAATTGAGGGGCATGCTTTTTTTATTGGTGTGCTTTCCCCTCAGATACATTTTGAGTGAGTCGATACCAAAGCCAAAGGTCATTAATGATGGAAGCGAGATCGGCAATTTCTGAATTCAGTTTGCAAGAAATTTCGAAGTCTTCTTCGTTATTTAAGTGATGCTGTTTTGCATTAATATAATGTTCGAGTTCTTTTATACGATCAGGAATCTTTCCGCGAACTTGTTCCCATTTTAATAAAATCGCATGTTGCATTTTTTCGGGGATATCTTCCCAGTCTTCTTGTAAATGCGGAATTTCAATTCCGAGATGTTCATCGTATAAGAAATACTTTTCCATAAGTTCACCCCCGTTTTCCTGCTTATATTGTACAAAAAAACAGAAAGAAGTTCGACGAAATTGTTTGAAAAAATTTGAAAATGACTCTTGATACATTTTGTAAAAGGTGTTAAAGTGTGAATTATTATAAAAGAAAATGAATATTTATTCTTTAGGGGGATGCAAAATGAAGAAGAAAAAAGTTGTATTAGCATATTCTGGAGGCCTTGATACTTCCGTTGCAATTAAATGGTTACAAGAGAAGAATTATGATATTATTGCGCTTTGTTTAGACTTAGGGGAAGGTAAAGACTTAGCATTTGTAAAAGAAAAAGCACTTTCAGTAGGTGCAATTAAATCATATATGATTGATGTTCAAGAAGAATTTGCAAACGAATATGCATTGATGGCGATGCAAGCACACACGTTATATGAAGGGAAATATCCTCTCGTTTCGGCGTTATCTCGTCCACTTATCGCAAAGAAATTAGTAGAAATTGCGGAACAAGAAGGAGCGACTGCAGTGGCACACGGATGTACAGGGAAAGGGAATGATCAAGTTCGTTTTGAAGTTTCTATTCAAGCGTTAAATCCTTACTTAGAAGTGATTGCACCTGTACGTGAATGGAAATGGTCACGTGAAGAAGAAATTGCCTATGCAAAAGAAAACAATGTACCAATTCCGATTAATTTAGACAGCCCATTTTCAATCGATCAAAACTTATGGGGACGCAGTAATGAATGTGGCATTTTAGAAGATCCATGGGCAGCACCGCCAGAAGATGCATATGAGATGACATTAGCATTAGAAGATACACCGAATAAACCAGAGTTTGTAGAAATCGGCTTTGAAGCAGGCGTACCGACGACTTTAAATGGTACTGCATACCCACTTTCAGAACTTATTAAAACGTTAAATGCACTTGCTGGAAAACATGGCGTTGGACGTATCGATCACGTAGAAAATCGTCTTGTCGGTATTAAATCGCGTGAAGTATACGAATGCCCAGCAGCAATGACATTAATTACGGCGCATAAAGAACTTGAAGATTTAACACTCGTAAAAGAAGTAGCACATTTTAAACCGATGATTGAGCAAAAAATAACAGAACTTATTTATAACGGTTTATGGTTCTCGCCTTTAAAACAAGCGCTTCATGCTTTCTTACAAGAAACGCAAAAGAATGTAACAGGCATGGTGCGTGTGAAATTATTTAAAGGTCATGCAATTGTAGAAGGACGTAAATCTGAGTACTCTTTATACGATGAAAAATTAGCAACGTATACAGCTCAGGATGAATTTAATCATGATGCAGCAGTTGGATTCATTTCATTATTCGGTTTACCGACGAAAGTATACAGCCAAGTGAATCAAAAGAAGGTGGAAGCGTGAGCAAACTTTGGGGCGGACGTTTTACAGAAGAAGCGGAAGCGTGGGTTGAAGAGTTCGGGGCATCCATCTCCTTCGATCAACAATTAGTAAATCAAGATATAAACGGGAGTATTGCGCACGTAACGATGCTAGCAAAGCAAGGCATCGTTACGAAAGAAGAAGCAGAGAAAATAAAGATAGGTCTTCAATATTTATTAGAAGAAGCGAAACAAAATAAATTGCATTTTTCCGTTGAAGCGGAAGACATTCATTTAAATATCGAAAAGATGTTAATTGAAAAAATCGGTGAAGTAGGCGGGAAACTTCATACTGGCCGAAGTCGTAACGATCAAGTAGCGACAGATATGCACTTATATTTAAAAGAAAAAGTAGAGCATATTATAAAAGCTACAAAACAATTGCAAACTGTTCTTGTTCATCAAGCAGAAAATAATATTGAAACGATTATGCCTGGCTATACGCACTTACAGCGTGCCCAGCCAATTTCATTTGCGCATCATATTCTCGCTTATTTTTGGATGTTAGAGCGCGATGTGAATCGTTATGAAGATTCGTTAAAGCGTATTAACATTTCACCATTAGGAGCAGGAGCGTTAGCTGGGACAACATTCCCGATTGACCGAGAATATAGTGCGGGGCTTCTTGGATTTAATGGAATCTATGAAAATAGTTTAGATGCAGTAAGCGATCGCGATTTCATATTGGAGTTCCTCAGTAACTCATCTATGCTTATGATGCACTTATCACGCTTTTGCGAAGAACTTATTTTATGGAGTAGCCAAGAGTTTCAATTTATTGAAATGAGCGATCAATACGCAACGGGAAGCAGCATTATGCCGCAAAAGAAAAATCCAGATATGGCGGAACTTATTCGTGGTAAAACAGGCAGAGTGTACGGTAATTTATTTAGCTTACTTACAGTAATGAAAGGATTGCCGCTCGCTTACAATAAAGACTTGCAAGAAGATAAAGAAGGAATGTTTGATACAGTAAAAACAGTAGAAGGATGCCTTCATATTATGGCAGGCATGCTAGAGACGATGACTGTCAACAAAGAAAAAATGGGGCAAGCTGTAACGCAAGATTTCTCTAACGCAACAGAAATTGCTGACTACTTAGCAAACAAAGGACTACCATTCCGTCAAGCTCATGAAATTGTTGGAAAGCTAGTGCTGCACTGTACACAAAAAGGAATTTATTTAGTAGATGTACCACTTGAAACGTATAAAGAAATGAGCTCGTTATTTGAAGAAGATTTGTATGAAGTGCTGTCACCATATGCAGCTGTAAAGCGTCGTAACAGTGCTGGTGGAACAGGATTTGAACAGATTGAAAAGGCTTTGGAGAAGGCGAAGGGATTAACGAAAGAAGTTATCAAGAATTGAGTTAAAAAGTACGCCAGTCTGTTAAAGTCTGGCGTACTTTCTTTTTTACTAGTATTTAAGTTATGATATAGTAAAAAAGAATAATTTAGGGGAAGTCTATGAAAAAAATAATATTTATCGTTTTACTGTTAATTAGCTTAAGTGCAAATGTTAAAGTGTTTCTCCTAGACAAATATATCTTTGTTGGTGAACAAGTAAAGCGAGAGGAAGCGATTCTTGCAACGATGTGGCACTTGCAAGAAAAAGGATATAAAGAAAGTGATATTTTATATATAAAACCGGCCTTTTATAGCAAAATGGATTCTTATGGTATGAATGTACAGTTTAAAGATGAACCAAACGAATCATATACATATAGAGTTTTGAAAGATGCGAAAACCAATAAAGTAACTGTACACCAAGATAGCAATGAGCCAGGTGGTATGGGCGGGAAGCATCAAGAGCTTAAATAAAGAAAGAAAAACGACTGATGGCATTCGCCTGCAGTCGTTTTCTTTTAATCATACTTATGCCGATCTTCCGTAATTCGAATATACTCAATATCCATCAAATCTCTAAGCAATGCACCGTTACTTAGTTCAACTCCATGTTTCTCTTTAAAATGAGTACGAATCGTATCTAACATTTCGATTTCTTTCCCATTCACATCTAAAATAATACGTTCAGAATCATCCATGTAGCACCCTCCTTTTCTAAACATATATATTTTGTCCGTTTATTTCTAAAAAATGTATGTTAATGTAATGTTAGGAAATAAGAAAGGGATGGAAAATGAGACGTATTTATTTTATAGGGTTAATTTTGTATACGCTAATTGTATTGCACGTTGCATTCCCAAATATCTTTTCATTTGAGGATGTAGAAACAGTACATATCGGGATATTTATCTTTATTCTATTTGTAGTAGACTGCTGTATTTCGATATGGCTTTCGAAAAGAAAACATGTACAAGATAAAAAAGAAATGGAACGAAAAAAGAGAAAACGTTCATTTTGGATGATGACGTACTGTTTGTCTTTAGTGCTTACTGCTGTCTTTTTTAGTGAGCATATTCCAATAGAAAGATTAAATATTGGATTTGGAGCGTTCGTATTTGCATACTATTTTTTCATGCATTTTCTTCCTTATATGAAAGAAAAGCGAGGAGAAGAGGAAGATCCGCTTGTAGAAGAAGCGAGAGAACAAGAGCATAAGAGAATAGAAGAAGATATACAGAAACTTGGGGAACAAAAATGGTATTTGAAATCTAAAATTATATATGTTCTTTGCTTTATTACGCCGCCAATCGGTTATTTGTATGTATTCTGCCTTCGTAAAAAAATGACAGAAGATGCAAGGCAATCTTATTTAACAGTAGCTACGATTATGATGGCATTATGGTCTTTGAAGTTTCTTCCGCCTTATGTGTTGGCGATCGTTATTGTTGTTGTGGTTTGTTTTGTCTTTATAGTAAAGTATGTGAAATAAGTTGTAGTTATATAGACTACAGCTATATAATTATAATCGCAATAGTTTTATATAATGATATTAAAAAGGAGATGCGGTATGAGTTTAATTAAATTAGTAACTAAAGCAGCCGCTAAAGTTACAGCAGAAGTAGTGGGCGGTGCGATAGAAGCAGTAGGAGAAGTTACGAACAGTAATTTCATAAAGGATGTTG
The DNA here is from genome assembly GCF_028548245.1 of Bacillus sp. FF-1. NCBI lineage: Bacteria > Bacillati > Bacillota > Bacilli > Caryophanales > Bacillaceae > Bacillus > Bacillus sp. FF-1. The sequence continues at coordinate 661,626 of NZ_JAQQGG010000003.1, read as the reverse complement.
GAAAAGGTGTTAATAAAGCTACTGTGAAAACTGGGGAAATCGTTGGGAATCTTGCTGATGGGACGTATGATGCTATAGGTGGTCTTATTACAGATGATAAACAGCAAGCGAAGCGAGGATACGAAGAAATACTTGGAACAGTTCAAGATACAGCAACGACAATTGGAAAAGGGATTGTACATGTTTCGGAAAAGGGAGTTGAAACTGTACAAGCAATAAGAGAAGGAGATACTGATAAAGCAATAGAAGCAGGGAAAGAATTAGCTAAAGTTGCAGCTGTAGGCGTCTTCTCAGTTGGAGTTATTGATATAGTTGATGGTGTGGATGGAATCGCCGACGGAGTAGAAGGTGATAGTGTAGCACAAGCATCAGCTCCAGAAGTAATGGATGCAGAATATACAGCGGAGGAAAACCCGAATACGCATCATGTAACACCCCATGAAAGAGTTTTACCTGACGGGAGAACAATATGGGTAGATGGTGATGGCGATACGAGTGTACATACACAAGGTGGCTGGGAACAGCATAATCCAGATTACAGAATTCCAAAAGTATAAATGAAAATAGGGTAAATAAGAGAAGCCTCTTATTTACCCTATTTATTTTTATAAATTAAAGCTCACCTTGCTCCTCATCACCACGAACAACAAGGACATCGCATTTCGCATAGCGAATAATATGTTCAGAGACGCTACCAATTAGGAAACGCTCAACAGCATTTAAACCAGTTGCACCACACATAATTAAATCTACTTTATGATTTGGAGCGATTTCTTTTGAAATTTTTGATTTAGGATTACCAAATTCTAATACAGTTTCAATTTTTTCAAGGCCAGCTTCAAGCGCAGTTTTTTTGTAGTCTTCTAATAAGTCTTCTGCAAATAGATTTGCACGTTCAGCAATTGCACGGCTATAAGCTTCTACTGCTGAGTATGCTTTTACATCAACGATATGAGCAATAGTTAATGTTGCATTGTTGCGTTTTGCGACTTGAATTGCTTTTTTAAAGGCTTTTTCTGCTTCTTTAGAACCATCCACCGCGATTAAAATATTTGTATATGTATTATTCATAGTAAATTCCTCCCAATCATTTTTATTACCGTTTACAACTTTATTATAAAACAAATTTTGGTAATGTGCTTGCCAGAAACGTTACAGAATTTCGAAAACTCTGTTTTGATTCATTTTAGTTGTAATTGGTGCGAGAACTTGTTACATATGAACTATAGCAATTTAAAAGGGGGCCGTTTTGTGAGACACGCGCTCATTACAGCCGGTACGAAAGGTTTAGGAAAGCAAGTAACAGAAAAATTATTGGCTAAAGGCTATTCAGTAACAGTAACATATCATAGCGATATCACGGCTATGGAAAAGATGAAAGAAACATATAAAAATATGGAAGAGCGTCTACAATTCGTGCAAGCGGATGTCACGAAAAAGGAAGATTTACATAAAATAGTAGAAGAAGCGATAAGCCGTTTTGGCAAAATCGATTTCTTAATTAATAATGCTGGTCCATATGTATTTGAACGAAAAAAGTTAGTCGATTATGAAGAAGATGAATGGAATGAAATGATTCAGGGTAATTTAACAGCGGTGTTTCATTTGTTGAAACTTGTCGTTCCGATTATGAGAAAACAGAACTTTGGCCGTATTATTAATTACGGATTTCAAGGGGCGGATAGCGCACCGGGATGGATTTATCGTTCAGCTTTTGCCGCAGCGAAAGTAGGACTTGTTTCATTAACGAAAACAGTGGCTTACGAAGAAGCTGAATATGGTATTACTGCAAACATGGTATGTCCTGGTGATATTATTGGTGAAATGAAAGAAGCGACGATTCAAGAAGCACGTCAGTTGAAAGAACGTAACACACCAGTTGGTAGATCTGGAACAGGTGAAGATATTGCAAGAACGATTGCGTTTTTATGTGAGGACGATTCCGATATGATTACCGGTACAATTATTGAAGTGACTGGTGCAGTTGATGTTATTCATAGACATCGATAGAGAAAAATAAAGAGAAGTTTCGAATAATTGGACAGTTTATCCTTTATGCAAAGAGGTGCGGATAATACTGTCCTTTAATATAAAATTAAATCTATCGGAAAACTTGTATTATTTTTTGTCAAATATTGAGATATTATGTTAAAATATAAGAGCGTAGAAAGCGCTTTAAAAAATGATTCAGGGGTCATTTCATAACTCAAGGGGGAACTAATAATGCGTATCGGTATTCCAACAGAAATTAAAAACAATGAAAACCGCGTGGCAATGACGCCAGCGGGAGCAGTACATTTAGTACAAAATGGTCATGAAGTTTTTGTTCAAAAAGGAGCAGGTTTAGGATCTGGCTTTACGGATGAAGAATACGTACAAGCTGGTGCGAAACTTGTTGAAACTGCTGAAGAAGCATGGAATCAAGATATGGTTATGAAGGTAAAAGAGCCAGTAGCAAGTGAATACGGTTATTTCCGTGAAGGTTTAATTTTATTCACATACTTACACTTAGCTCCAGAACCAGAATTAACAAAAGCATTAATTGATAACAAAGTTGTATCAATTGCATACGAAACAGTACAATTAGACAATCGTTCATTACCATTACTTGCACCTATGAGTGAAGTAGCAGGTCGTATGTCTGCACAAATCGGTGCACAATTCCTTGAGAAAAACAAGGGTGGTAAAGGTATTTTACTTGCAGGCGTTCCAGGGGTAAAACGCGGCAAAGTAACAATTATCGGCGGTGGTCAAGCTGGTACAAACGCAGCGAAGATTGCAGTAGGTTTAGGTGCAGATGTAACAATCATCGACTTAAGTGCAGAACGTCTTCGTCAACTAGATGACATTTTCGGTAACCAAGTAAAAACGTTAATGTCTAATCCATACAACATCGCAGAAGCTGTAAAAGAATCTGATCTTGTTATTGGTGCAGTATTAATTCCAGGTGCAAAAGCGCCAAAACTTGTAACAGAAGAAATGATTCAATCAATGGAACCAGGTTCTGTCGTTGTAGATATCGCGATTGACCAAGGTGGTATTTTCGAAACAACTGACCGTATTACAACTCATGACAACCCAACTTACGAAAAACATGGCGTTGTTCATTATGCAGTTGCTAATATGCCAGGTGCGGTTCCACGTACATCAACTCTTGCATTAACAAATGTAACAGTACCATATGCAGTACAAATTGCGAACAAAGGCTACAAAGATGCTTGCTTAGGCAACACTGCATTACTAAAAGGTATTAACACATTAGATGGATACGTAACATTCGAAGCAGTTGCAGAAGCTCACGGTTTACAATACGCTGATGCGAAAGAGCTTCTTGAAAAAGCTCCTGCTTTATCATAATTAAAATATATGTAGCCTTCCTTTTTTTAGGAGGGCTTTTATTTAAAATAAAAACATCTTATAATATATATAATAAGAAATTAGGATGAGAATGGGAGGCACAACATGGGGGATATTTATGATATTTTGTCATTTGTTTTGCTTATAGGGGTTACCATATCATTTCGGGAAAATTGTACGTTTAAACACAATTTGGACACATTTCAAGTGTTTCCTGTACGTTAAGAGACATTTGTCCAGAAAATCTTCTTTATTTATTGTAATTTGAATGTATATTTTTGTTGTATAAGTTGGGGATATTAGGGATTCAGTGGAAAAGTAATGTTTAAAAGGATATGAAAGTAAACTAATATTCAAAATTTTACATTGGAGAATAAGAAAAAGAATTTCGATTTTAGTTTTTTTCTTATTTTGATACTATCCGTATCTTATTTCAGTTTATATATTTTGTAATACATAGATGCCTAAAAATAGAATGTGATGAGGCCTAAGAAAGAAAAGACAGCTGAGTTATTGCTGTCTTTTTGTTATTTAATTTTTGATCCAATCCATCGTCCAAGTTCTTTACCCCATTTTATAGGATAATAAGATGCATTAGTTGAAGTTGTTACAAATGTTGTTTTACCACCATTTGTGTTTAATAATTCTTTTTTTGAAAGTAGAGTACATTTGTTTTTATTCATTGTTATTTCTTCTTTTAATATATTAGTATTTTTTCTTTTTAAATTTATATAATTGATAGAGGCATTTTTATTTATTACCATTTGCCGCCTGGCATACCATGTTTATATTGCATTTCCATTGATGGACCTGGTCCTTTTGTGTATGATTCGAATTGTTCACGTATCCATTTGTTAACATTTATAGCTCCGCCATTAGTTTTTTCTATTTCTTTTTTATTAAGATTTTTTAATTTTGTTTTTTTTAGTTCCACGATTAAAATTCCCCTTATTATATAGATTTTTTATGTGTTCTAATTTATAAAATACCCCTATCAATTATATAAATTGATAGGGATATTTTTAATTATTATTACCATTTACCGCCTGGCATGCCATGTTTGTATTGCATTTCCATTGATGGACCTGGTCCTTTTCCATATTCCTTAGCAAGTTTCCAAAGTTCTGATCCAATTGTATACATGTCAAAAGGACTTACTCCACCATTTACTTTTTCAATTTCCTCTTTGTTCATTTCCTGTAATTTTGTTGTGTTTAGTTTCATGATATTTCCTCCTAATTATAATGTGTTGAAATTGCATTAATTTTTGAAATTAATAACAATATTGATTATATATTGTAATATACATATTTTAATATGCAATTTTACATATTTTTTAAAATTTGAAATTTATAATTATATAATTTACTTATTAAATTTTACATAGGAATAAGAGGGTAGGATATAACTTGAAAAGAAAATTTATTTGTGTCAAACAACAGGATTTAAAAGATTGTGGGCCAGCTTGTCTTTCAATGGTTTCTCGTTATTATGGTCTTTCTGTAGCTATATCAAAAATTAGAGAAATTGCTGGAACAGATTTAGAAGGGACAAATGTACAAGGATTAATTGAATCTGGTGAAAAATTAGGTTTTGAGGTAAAAGGTGTTAAAGCAACTGATTCAGAGGCTTTAAATGAAATTCCTTTACCTGCAATTGCACATGTTGTTATGCCAGGAGGATTACTTCATTATGTAGTGGTTTATAAAATAAAAAAGCAAAAAATATATGTAGCTGATCCGGCTGAAGGGTTAGTGGTATATTCGAGAGATGATTTTTGCAAAATTTGGACTGGAATATTAGTATTATTAGTTCCTAGTCAAAATTTTCAAACGGGAAATAAGGATGTAGGAACATTATCACGTTTTTTAGTATTACTAAAAACACAAAAATCTTTGCTTTTTCCTATATTTTTAGCATCCATTTTCTTAAATTTATTCGGATTATTGGGAGCGTTTTATTTTAAATTTTTAATAGATGATATTGTAGTTAATCAGTTAATACAGTCACTTCATATTATTTCTGTTGGAGTTATTGTTTTGTATATTTTTAAAGTTTTACTTTCTTATTTTAGAACACATTTAATTTTATATTTGAGTCGAAGGATTGATGTTCAATTAGTACTTGAATATTATCGTCATGTAATTAATTTACCTATGAATTTTTTTGAAACCAGAAAAGTAGGTGAAATTATTTCAAGGTTTATGGATGCTGGTAAAATACGTGATGCTTTATCAAATGTAACTATTACATTAATGATTGATACTGTAATGGTTTTATTAGGTGCAATTTTATTATATGCACATAGTCCAATGTTATTCGGAATTACATTATTATTAATTCCATTTTATATAGGGATTATATTTGTATTTCATAAACCATATCAACGTATTAATCGTAAGGAAATGGAAAGTAATGCAAAGTTAACATCGTATTTAATAGAGTCTTTAAATGGGATTGCAACTGTAAAATCTTATAATGCTGAAAAAGAAGTGTTCTATCAAACAGAAAGTCGTTTTGTTAATTTACTTAGATATATATTTAAAAAAGGAATGTTATTGAATTTACAGGGTTCTATTAAGACAGGACTTGAATTGATTGGTGGTACAATTATTCTTTGGGTGGGTGCTATGCAAGTATTAAAGGGGAATATGACAATAGGTGAATTGATTACGTATAATGCACTTTTGGCATATTTTCTAAACCCTATTGAAAATTTAATAGGAATTCAACCTACTATGCAATCTGCATTGGTTGCAGGGGAAAGATTAAATGAAATATTTGATTTGGATATAGAAAAAGATGAAAAAGAACATAATAAAGTTTTTCCAAAGTATTTATCTGGGAAAATTAAGTGTTCGAATATTACATTTCGCTATGGAACACGTAAGAATGTTTTAAATAATATAAGTTTTTCTATTGAACCAGGTAGTCAAGTAGCTTTTGTAGGGGAAAGTGGTTCAGGTAAAACAACAATTTCAAAATTATTAATGTCCTACTATGAACCGCAACAAGGTGAAATATATTATGATGATTATCATATTAAAGAGATAAATCGAACAGCATTGAGAGAACGAATTGCGTATGTATCACAAGAATCTTTTTTCTTTAGTGGATCTATTTATGATAATTTAAGATTTGGACTTAACAATTCTGTTTCATTAGAAGAAATTATTCAAGTATGTAAACAGGCTTGTGTTCATGATTTTATTAGTGATTTACCTTTGCGTTATGAAACCCCTCTGGAGGAAAATGCTTCGAATTTATCAGGTGGACAAAGACAACGTTTAGCAATTGCGAGAGCCTTATTGAAAAAACCGGATATATTGATTTTAGATGAAGCAACAAGTAATTTAGATTCTACAACTGAAAAACATATTACAGATATGTTAAAAGAATTAGGTTTACAAGGAATAACAGTAATTATGATTGCTCATCGTTTAAGTACAATTGAACATGCAAATCAAATTTTTGTAATGGAAAAGGGTAATATTATAGAAGAAGGTTCACATGTAGAATTATTATTTAAAAAAGGTGAATATTATCGTCTTTGGAAGAATCAAACAGTTCATGTAGAGCATATAGAACAACAATTTTATGCAATGAGGGGTGATCAATATGAGTAAAATCTATTCTTTTGATCAATTTACAGATAGTGTGGAGCTATTAGAAAGAAAACCACCTCGGTTTATTGCTGTATTATTATCCTTGCTTTTTTTGAGTTTAATAGGTTTTATGATTTGGGCATATGTTGGGAAGTTTGATGTTGTTAGTAAAGGAACTGCAATAATACAAGGTAAAACGGATATAAGTGTATCTAAAACTGAAATAGCAGGTATTGTAGATAATGTTAAAGTTAAATCAGGGGATGAGGTAAAAAAAGGTGATATTTTGATTCAATTAAAGAATCAAGAATTAACTAATAGACAAAATCAAGTGAATCAAATTGTGAAATATTTAGAAGAAAAAAGAGGGATGTTGGAACAATTAAAAAAAAGTATTCAAGTACATCAATTTTCTTTTTCTAATGGAGTAGATACAAAAATTAAAGAAGAGTATAAAACATATGAACAGGGATACCAATCTTTACAAAATGAAAAGGAAAATGAAATAGAAGTAATAGAAAATAGTAAATTATCAAATGAACAAGATCAGATTTTACAAGGATTAATTATGGAAAAAGACAATGTTCAAAGAGAAATAGAGTCTATTGATAAACAAAAAAAGAGAGGAAAATTATTAGAAGAACAAAAACAATTATTGGATGATAAAGAGTGGTCCTTAGATTCCCAAAAAAATGGTATTGAAAAGCAAATTGAACAGAGAAAAAAAGGTTTAGAAAATGAAAGAAATAAGGTTGATATTATTAGGAAAGGTAAACAAGAACAAAAAAGAGATGTTTTAAATCAATATAAAGAAAATGCTATTACTTCAGTTAATCAACGAATTGAATCTTTAGATCAGGAAATATTTGTGAATAAACAAGAAATAGATGGATTACAAAGTCAAAATGAAATGACAATTATAAAAGCAAAAAAGGATGGTATTGTACAATTTCCTTCTATCATACAGACAGGTGATTTGATTGAATCTGGTGAAGAGATAGTTTCAATTATTCCAAAGGAAGATGAAAAAAGGGTAAGAATTTTGTTGTCAGCTCAAGATATAAAAGAGATTAAAAAAGGAGATAAAATTCAATATTCATTTAAGTTAAAAAAGACGGATAAACAAATAGGAAAAGTGACATATTTATCAGCACATCCAATTTTGGATAAAGATTCAAAAGCCTATGTATATGAATTAGAAGGGACAATTGATACTAAAGAATTATATGAGTTGCATACAGGGATGGTAGGCAGGGCTTCTATAGTGATAGGAGAAGAACCTATATGGAAATTTATATTGAGAAAACTAGATTTGACTTCTAATTAGTATAACTTAATAAAAACGAGGAGAAATAGGTATATGTTAGCGAAACTAAATAAATTTATGTTTAATTTACCTGTAATTTGGTTTGTATTGCTTATAGTATTGGGGACATTTTTAGTTGTAATACCATTAGATTTATTTTTACCACCATTAAAACAACATCCGATAAAGGAAGAACCAGCTATCATACAGATATTAGTAGGTGTATTTGCGGCACCTATATATGAAACAGTAATTTACCAGGTGTTTTTATTTTGGGTATTAAGTTGTATTCCTTTTATTAAAGATTTTGATTATCTTATTATTTTAATCGCATCAATTATATTTGGATTAAGTCATCCAGAGGGTATTACTTATATAGTTGCTACAGCAATAATTGGGGTATTATATAATTACGCTTATTGGGTATATCAAAAAAAGAATGAAAAAGTTAAAGTTACAATATCTGCTTTTTGGATTGTTTTTTTGATTCACTCATTACATAATTCTATTGTTGTTATTGCAAATGTTTTCTAATAAATAATAGTTTGATTATATAGATTGCGTATATTGGTTTGTTGGATAAATGATGATTTCCTGGACAAATATTTCTTAACGTACAGAAAACACTTGGATTGTATCTAAACGTACAATTTTCCCGAAATGATATGGTGACCCCTTATAGTAGGAATTATTACAATGATTTTAGGTAAAAAGAAGAATAATCCGAAACTAAGAGGTATTGGTATTGGAATTGTAACCGCAGTACTTATTATTGGATTGCCTGATTTTGCAAAAGGTTATACGAAAGGTGTACTTTCTGCTGGAGATAGTACATTTCCGATAAAATAAAAAAAGATCTTTAATTTTTCTTATAGTTAGGAAAGATTAGGGATCTTTTTTGATTTCAGAATATGGGATTTTTTTCTTGTTAGTAAAATACCTCTTATGCTAATTTTAAGATAAGTATATAAAAGGGTGTAAAGGGGAGAGATTCTATGGGAAAAATAAATTTAATGGAGCTAACAAAAGACATTCAAGAGCAACATAAAAACTTCGTCGTTTCAAATGTAAATAGTCATTGCTTACGAATCGCTGTGTTTACTGGTGAATATGATTGGCACTATCATTCTAATTCAGATGAATTATTTATTGTGTTAGAGGGAGAATTACTTATTGATTTTGAAGATGGAGAAACAGCGGTATTAAAGCCGAATGATTCTATTTTAATTCCAGCATGTACGATTCATAGAACGAGAGCATTAAAGAGAACGGTAAATCTTTGTTTTGAACATATAGAGGCGGATACGATTAAAGTGGAGCAATTATGAAAAAATTATCCGTAGCCGAGTATAGAAAAATCCTTCCAATTTTAGAAAGCCATACAAAAACGACGACGTTTGCTTATGCGGTATGTGATCAAGTGATAGATGGTGATGTTTTTGTAAACGAGAAGTTAACAGCAGGACTAATTCGTACAGCGAATGGCATTTATTATTTATTTGGTCATACTGATGATCAAAATTACAACGAAGATTTATTTTCTTTTATAAAAAAGGCTATTGAAAAAACAGAGAAGAGATTTACATTGTTCTCTTCGAGTGACGAGTGGGAAATGATGATAGAAGAACGTTTTAGTCATGTACTTCGAAACATCCCGCGAATGAAGTTTCAAAGCGTAATCTTTGAAGAGAGAAAACGAGATTGTAACAAAAATACATATGAAGTGAAGCGTATTGATAGAAGATATATAGAACGAAGCAGTGAATTTACTGAGGAGTACTACAAAGAATATTGGGGATCAAAAGAAACATTTTTAAACGATGGTTTTGGATTTTGTATAGAACTAGAGGGAATGATTGTAGCGGAATGTGTTTCAATATTTAGTGGAAACGGATTTGCTGAAATTGATATTGTGACGCATAAAGCATATCAAGGGAAAGGATTAGCTCAAGCTGTTGCAGCAAGGTTTATTGAATATTGCATGCAAAATGATATTATACCGTGCTGGGATTGTTATGTAGACAATACTTCTTCGCGAAAATTAGCTAGCAAATTAAGTTTTCATAATCCAATAGAATATAGATTATTTGTACGGAAGAAAACGGGGGAATAAAAATGAATGTGGAATTAACGAGATTTAAAGTGAAGCCTGGTAAAAGTCATCGTGTAGATGAATGGATGCAGCTTCTGAATGACAATATGAAAGAAGTGCTTTTGACATTAAACGACGAAAAGATGTACGTTGAGACAATTTTCCGGGAAATAAGAGATGGAGAAGAGTACTTATATTGGTATTCTGTGCAAGGAGAAGGCGGGGCTCTTGTCGAAAATTCTCATCATGAAATTGATAAAAAGCATTTGGAATTTTGGTATGAATGTATTGATGAAGAAGCACCCTCTGTTGATATGAAAACAGAAGTCGTTATGATTCAAGATGTTGTGAAGGATGCGATGAAATAATAGATTGGTATTTTGTAACCGTAAAATGGTCATCTTTTTGGTTGAATATACATTATTGGAGATGCTGTAGGATGAGAATTAGTAATAAATATATCACTCTCAATGAAATAGAAGTAATAAGAGAACCTTTAAATAAATTGCATGAATATCATAATAATACATCAAAACATTTTTCTGGTGACTATCCAAGAATGTCATTTGAGGAACGTATTGAAAATTATAAACAAAATTCAAAGTACGGAGAGTATAGAATTGAATTATTAGTTGAGACGGAAACAGATAATATATTAGGATGTTGTATAGCATATAGCAAAAGTGTAAACGGAAAGATTGAAGTTTTATTCGTTGATGAAAAACACCGAGGAAACGGATTTGGTTTGAAATTAATGAATAGTGCAGTGGAATGGTTTAAAGCGAAGAAGATAGATGAAATTGAATTAACAGTAGTGTACGGAAATGAAGCTGTATCGTTTTATGAAAAGCTGGGGTTTTATCCTCGTTCAATTATTATGGAAACTAAGTCATAACGATAGTATGGAGAGAGATGAGTGAGAGTCTTTATTTCAAAAAAGTGATTTATATGTTACTAAAGTATATGTGAAGGGCGCATCAAAATAGATGTGCTTTTTATTATGATAAAAATGTAGAAAAGCTGTATTTGGATATCTTTAAGTGAAAATAAAAGTGGGATATTAAGAATCTTTTAGGACAGACTATAAAGAAATAAAAAACAGAAAACCAAAAGACCTACCAATATAAGGTGTAATTGTAACAGGTAAAACAGAGGATTTACAAAGTTTACAAGGAGCGCCATATATTAAAGTGGCTGTTAGAGGTGTAACAGTTGAGAAATATTAATTACAGTCTATTAATGTGAATAATCAGAAAATTTATGTTATACTATATGAAAAGGAGGTTTATATGAGGCAAATACATGGAGCAATTTATATTTACATAACAATGTTTTTCGTGGCGATATCTTATGGATTAGGGCACGTGTATTCGCATCCTATACTAACTTTTTTAAGCGGAGCATGTATGGCGTTTGCGCTTCTTGTCCACCTTTTCTCAGTTTGGATCGTGAAATTTCAATTAAATATTAGTGAAATAGAAGAAGGCACTTTTTAAGTGGCCTTCTTTTTTTAATAATATTTTGGAAGTTCTTGGAGCAATTTTTCAATTTTGCATTCGGTTTCTTCACATATAGACAGTGTGCGTAGTCGGAAAAACAAACTACGTAAGAAAGATTTTACATTTCCGTATAAGTACTCGTACGATTCAATATGTAATGTTTGTTTTTTGACGGGTAATTGAGCTACTAAGTCATGAAGGGCTAATAGGAGTACTTCTTCCTTTAGACCATTTTGTAGCATTGCCACAATCGGATAAACGAGACGCTCGTCTTCTTCATATTTGTAGTAAATAGAATGGACACAGACTTTGTTTAATAAAGTTTGTAATATTTCTTCGTAACATAAAGTTTCCAGTTTAGGACTACGAACAAGCGCTTCAAATGTATCGGAAGCATGAGCGATACTATGTGCCCAGCCGTGGTCTTGCACATATCCCCGGAAATCATGTTCGTTGTTCATATATAGAATTAGTTGATCTTTTACATTTGAAATATCAGTCCGTGATAAGAAATTATGATTTGTATCAGCATCAATAATGAGGGCAATTAATAATGTTGTAAATGCTCGCGTAAATACCGCATCTTCATCAGCCGAATGAATCTTATACAATAAATATTTTTCACTGATGCTTTCTAATAGTAGTTTCTGTAATTGCGTGTGTGAAAGGTATTCCTTTTTGATGAGATGATAAAAAGTAGAGTAAATAAGTTTGTCTCTTAAATAGCTATCAGTAACACCGATATGTTCAAGCATATTGGAACTTAAAGAATCAATGTTAACTTTGTTATCCAGCATGTAATTATTATTACGAATTTCTTCTAACTGTTGTTGTAACATATAAACCTCCTATTTTAGAAAATTCTGTATTTTAATAGTATAATAGAAGGAAGAAATAGACAATAAATAAGTGCATTTGAATGGAGGGGCATGATGAAGAGAGCATTATTCTTTTTCATTAGTATTTTCTTTTTAGGAAGCTGCTCGATTTGGTATGTTACTTTTTCTAGCGAGAGCAAAAGTTGGACGGGACAATATAAAGGCCATATTAAGGATGACAGTGAAGATGGAATGTTTACATTTCAGTATAAGGGCGGAGATGGAAATACAGAATTTAAAAATTTAGAGATTGCTATTAATGGAGCCTTTAGCACAATGACACAAACGTCAGAAAATCATAAAGGAGCAAAGATTGAAATGAAGTCTTCTTGTGTAAGTTGTGCGCCTCTATCTAAAGATGAACCGATAGAGATTGTGATTAAATGGGATGATAAGTATGAAGAGAAGATGGTGTTAAAGCGGAAATAGAAAAAGGCAGCACTCACGCTGCCTTTTTTATTATTTTACAAATTGTAATTCTTTCGGGAATTTCGTTAAAATTTCTGATCCGTCTTTTGTGATATAAATATCATCTTCAATACGAACGCCACCTACGTTTGGTACGTAAATACCTGGCTCGATTGTGAAGACCATACCTTCTTTTAATGGAGATTCGTTACCAGCTTTTACATCTGGATATTCGTGTACGCTAATTCCTAGTCCGTGACCAAGGCGGTGCGGGAAGAAGTCGCCGTAACCTGCATCTGCGATAACAGAACGAGCAGCGTTGTCGATTGCACCAAGTGTAACACCTGGTTTACATGCTTCAACTGCTTGTAGTTGTCCAGCAAGTACAGTGTTGTAAATACGAGTTTGTTCTTCAGAAATGTCGCCAAATGCCACTGTACGTGTAATGTCAGAGCAATAGCCGTCAATGATTACGCCTAAATCAAATAGTACGAAATCGCCGCGTTTCATTTTGTTTGCACCTGGAATACCGTGTGGAAGAGCAGAGTTTGCACCTGCTAATACCATCGTATCAAATGACATTTTATGTATGCCTTTTGTTTTTAATTCGTGTTCAATAATTGCTAATACTTCTAGTTCGCTACGATCTTCTTTAATTGCATTTACACCAACCTCAACAGCATAGTCTGCCATTTTAGCTGCTTCGCGTAAAATAGAAAGTTCTTTTTCGTCTTTAATTAAACGAAGTTCACGAACTTTTTCCTCAGCTGACGTGAAAGCTGCATTTGGGAATAATTTTGTTAATTCTTCGTAACGCTCTACGTTTAAATGTTCTTTTTCAATTGCAACTGCATTTGCATTGATACCGCGGTCTTTAATTGCTTTTGCAATCATATCCCATGGTCTGTCAGTATCAGTAAATCCGATAATTTCATGTGCCCAGCCAGCGTTACGTGCTTGGCCTTCTTCCATTTTAGGGCAAATTAAAATAGGTTCTTTTTCTTGGAATACAAACATACCAAGAAGTCTTTCGTGTGGTTCACAGTGGAAGTTTGTCATGTAGAAGACGTTCGGTGTAGAAGTTAAGAACGCAGCTTCAACGTTTTTTTCTTTTAGCCATTGCATTAAATTTTCTAATCTAGCATTCATCGATTGGCACCCCCGAGATATTTAATTACAAATATAACTTTAACTCGGAAGAAAGCGTTATGACAAGTAAATCGATGTTAGAAAAGACAGGGAATTGAAAAATCATGTAGAATAAAAAGTGAGAATGTAATAAGGGGAGGAATGTAATAATGAAAGTATCTTATCACGGGCATTCAGTTGTAAAGATTGAAACGAATGGAAAAGTAATTTTAATTGATCCGTTTTTAACAGGAAATCCAAAAACAGATTTAAAGGCTGAAGATGTAAAAGTAGATGCGATTCTTTTATCACACGGTCATGGTGATCATGTTGGAGATACAGTAGAACTTGCGAAGAAAAATAATGCAGTTGTAGTGGCACCATTTGAACTAGCGACATTTTTAAGTTGGCAAGGTGTAAAAACACATCCGATGCATATTGGTGGTTCACATGAATTTGACTTCGGAAAAGTGAAGTTTACACAAGCATTCCACGGCTCTAGTTATATTGATGAAGAAAATAAGACGATTACATATACAGGTATGCCAGCGGGTATTTTATTTACAGCAGAAGAGAAGACTTTGTACCATGCAGGGGATACTGCTCTATTCTCTGATATGAAATTAATTGGGGAATTAAATAACATTGATGTAGCATTTTTACCAATTGGTGATAATTTCACAATGGGACCAGAAGATGCTGTTTTAGCAGCAAAATGGGTTCAGGCGAAAACTGTTGTACCGATGCATTACAATACGTTCCCGGTTATTGAACAAGATCCATATCAATTTGTAGAAAAGCTACAAAATTGTACAGGGAAAGTATTAGAAGCTGGAGAAAGTATTACACTATAGAAAAGAAACCCTTCATTTGAAAAGACAAGTGAAGGGTTTTTTACGTGTGTAGGACAGCTTGTAAAGGTTGTACTTGTTTTGATGATTCTTTTCTTTTTGGAAGTGGCTGTTCAGGTGTTTCATTCAATTCCATTGCAACTTTTTTCCCGTCTACGAAAGCTAACAATACAGCACCTACAACTTCTAATAATTTTTTCATCATGTATCCGCTCCTTTGTTTCATTTCTTGTCTTCATTGTATATGGAAGTGGCTGGACAAACTATCGAACGAGATGACAATACCATTACATTGTTGTAATAGAAGAAGTGGTGTAATGTAAGGTGTATTTTGTTATAAAAAAAATAGTACAGATATACAAAGAGAGAGTGTAACAGTTTTGAAAATATAGTATACTGAAAATACAACACATGAAGAATTTAGGGAAAAGAAAGTATGGTGAAACCATTTGGCTACCAAGCATAACCAAATTTTAGAACATATTAATAGCCTGCCAGTAGGGCATAAAATTTCTGTAAGGCAAATTGCAAAAGATTTGAGTGTAAGTGAAGGTACAGCTTATCGTGCAATTAAAGATGCAGAAAATAAAGGGTATGTTAGTACGATTGAACGTGTCGGAACAATTCGAATTGAACAAAAGAAGAAAGAAAATATTGAAAAGCTGACATATGCAGAAGTCGTTAACATTGTCGATGGTCAAGTACTTGGAGGCAGAGAAGGACTACATAAAACGTTAAATAAATTCGTAATCGGAGCAATGAAATTAGAAGCGATGATGCGCTATACAGAAGCTGGAAACTTACTTATTGTCGGTAATCGTACGAACGCACATCAATTAGCGTTAGAAACCGGAGCTGCGGTGTTAATTACGGGCGGATTTGATACGGAAGATCATGTGAAGAAATTAGCAGATGAATTAAAACTGCCGATTATTTCAAGTAGTTACGATACATTTACAGTTGCAACGTTAATTAACCGTGCGATTTACGATCAGCTTATTAAGAAAGAAATTGTACTCGTTGAAGATATTTTAACGCCAATTGAAGAAACGTTATATTTAAAGCCAGATGATACAGTGCAGCAATGGCATGCGTATAACGAAGAGACGATGCACGGAAGATATCCGATTGTTGATGAAAATAAAAAAGTGTTAGGTATTGTAACTTCAAAAGATATGATCGGTGTAGCGAAAGAAACACCAATTGATAAAGTGATGACAAAGCATCCGATTACGGTAAATGGAAAAATGTCTGTCGCAGCTGCGGCGCGTATGATGGTGTGGGAAGGTATTGAGTTACTTCCAGTTGTTGATGAAGGAAATAAGTTGCAAGGTATTATTAGCCGTCAAGATGTACTTCAGGCGTTGCAAATGATTCAGCGTCAACCGCAAGTCGGTGAAACAATCGATGATATTGTAACGAATCAATTTATGACGCCGAAAGAAGCGAAAAATGAGCATCTATATCAATTTTCAGTGACACCGCAAATGACGAATTCAATCGGAACGCTATCTTACGGTGTATTCGCAACGATTGTGACAGAAGCAACGAATCGCGTTATTCGTGCGCAAAAGAAGAGCGATTTAATTGTTGAGAACTTAACAATTTATTTCGTAAAACCAGTTCAAATTGACAATGTTGTATCGGTTCATCCGAAAGTATTAGAAATAGGACGTAAATTTGGTAAGGTTGATGTAGAAGTACATCATGAAGGTAATGTTGTTGGGAAAGCATTACTTATGGTGCAATTGATCGATAAATAAAAAGATGGAGCAAGCCGCTTTGGTTTGTTCCATTTTTTTTAAGAAGGTATAGTAGAGCTTTTTAAAATTTAGTTATCAACTGAATCTATTATGTTTTGAATTGCAAAAGAAAAAGGTAAATTACGTTCTGTTTCATATTTATAAATAGAAGCGTGCAATCATTTGAAGATGCTTGAACAATAATTGTGGAGGTGTCGAATGGGAGTAATAATTCTCTTTTTAGGGGTAGTATTTGCAATAACTTTTCATGTGTTAACACATCGAAGAATGGATATAAAGAAAAAGAAATTGTATGTAGTAAGTTTGATTTTCGCTATTGTTTGTTCCTTTATCTCTACAGCTGGAGAAAATAAGGGCGATTTTCTATACTTTGGTGTACCAGCTGAAACATTTGTTTATTATGGTGGATGGGAAATATCTTTTAATCCATTAGGCTTTTTCTTTAACTTTATTTTGTTTTATTGGATTTTGAAGCTGTTATTTAAGCTGCGTAAGAGTTTGGGTAGTGAAGTGCAAAAATAGCAGTATATGTTGGAGACTTTAGCTAATCTATATCAGGTTAGAGAATTGGTTGTTAGTCGATAGAAAAGCTTACACTACTAATTATTAAAGGGAAACTATGCTGCACTATATGTACTAGGGGGGAGAAGAATGGATTTTCACATTAAAGAGCAGTTATGTAAGCAATATAATTTAAATAGTCTTATGAAAGTTTCATTGTTGCATGGGGGAGAAAATCAAACATATATGTTCGAATCGGACAAAAATAAATTTGTAGTTAGGCAGTATAGAGAAGGACGTTATACAGCCGAGCAAATAGAAGCTGAAATACATTGGTTAATAGCGATACAAAAACAAATGTTAGTACCAGAAGTAGTTGTAAATAAAGATGGTGACTGGATCACACCTGTTATGAAAGATGAGGGAAGTATCCAGTATTTTGTTGTCTTTAGGTTTATAAATGGAAGTGAAATTATAGAACCAAAGGATAAAGATTATGAAAAACTTGGATCACTCATGCGAATGTTTCATGAAAAAGCAAATGGAGTACTTAAAAGTGTGCCGCAAACTTGGAGGGGTTATGAAAGACCTATATATAGCGAGAAAAAGATGATTCATGAGCCTTTACAATGTTTATTACATGCTTCTTTTTTATCTTATGAGGATAAAAATAAATGCTTGAGAATTGCAGAAAGAATACAAGAACTTACAAACTCAATTCAATTGGGAGAAAAACAATTTGTTCACGGAGATATGCATTTTGGAAATATTCTTGTAGACAAAGAGGATTGGTATTTACTCGATTTTGATGAATGTGGATTTGGGTATAAAGAGTTTGATATTGGTGTTCCTAGATTGCATTTAATTGCTTCTGGACAGTTAGAAGAGGCATGGGGGAACTTCATGATGGGATATGGGGGAAATATTTCGGAAGCAGCCATTCGACTTGGAACTGCTTTAAGAATCTTTTATATGGCAGGGAAAATACCATTAAGACTTGATATTGAACCTATTAAAAAGAATCCTGATTATTTCATTCGCCGATATATTCAGTATGCGGAAGAGGAGTTATACAGTAAGACAATTGTCTGATAAAAAAACAGAATATTAATTCATTTGGATTCTAGACTATGTTATAATTTAATTGTAAGAAAATGGATTTCTGAAAGGTGGTATGCATGATGTCATCGACAGTACTCTTTTTTGGTAGTATCGCACTATTTTACTTCCTTGTGATGATACCGATTCAATATTTATACTTACAAGGTTTACATGAAAAAAAGAAAAAAACAGGATTATCTCAGCGAGAGCTATATGAAAAAATGTCTTTTGGGGAAGAACAGTTACATCTCCATGTGCAAGGCAATCCATTCAATATTCCTTCTGCGTTTGTCGCATATATGATTTTGAAAGTTAGAGGACGTAAAAAAGCATCACAATGTTGATGCTTTTTTACGTTGCTTCATAGACTTCGGCTTCTTCAACTGCTAATGGTAAGAAATGTTTGTATTGGCGAAATCCATTAAATACACTTGCACTGCCAAATAGAACGAATAAGATACCAACGATAATACGAGCGGTTGAAAGTTCTAAAAAGAATTGGTTTATCCCGAAGAATAAGACGAATGAACCGAGTGCCATTGCGGATTTTCCTGAGAGCCAACCTTTCTCCATTGGGCGGTTTGTACGAAAGTATTTTGTTTTGTAGAAGAGGTACAACATAAATGAGACGATAATACAGAAGACTAATACTGGCATCATGCACACTCCCATCGCTTTATGAAAAAATAGTAGAGAAAAAAGAAATATCTAAACTTTCTAATTTTTATTATAAAGCAATTGTTCGCATGTATGAAATACTTTCCGTTATAATGGAGGATAAAGTGAGACTTTCATTAGTGTGGGGATGTGTCCGTGCTAATGATTAGCCCACATTCATTGGGCTTTTACTGCACGTTAAAGTGAAGAAGTTGAATAAAAAGGAGATTATACATATGCATGAGCAAATTTTAGGAGCAATTAAAGAGTTTGATACAATTATTATTCATCGTCATGTGCGTCCGGATCCAGATGCGTTAGGTTCACAGGGCGGTCTTAGTACAATTCTACAAGAATCGTTTCCAGAGAAAAATATTTATACGGTTGGGTACAATGAACCGTCATTAGCATATTTACGAGTAATGGATGATATTGAAGATAGTGTATACGAAAATGCGCTCGTTATCGTTTGTGATACAGCAAACCAAGAACGTGTTGACGATCAACGCTATACAAAAGGGAAGATGTTAATCAAAATTGATCATCATCCAAATGAAGATCCATACGGAGACATTACGTGGGTAGATACGACAGCAAGTTCTACAAGTGAAATGATTTATGAGTTTTATAATTATGGAAAAGATAAAGGATTAAAAATAACAAAAGAAGCAGCTCGTCTTATTTTAGCGGGTATTGTTGGGGATACAGGTCGTTTCTTATTCCCGAATACAACAGCAAAAACACTTCGTTACGTAAGTGAGCTTGTTGACATGGGTGTGAAATTCACAGACTTATACAATGAAATGTATAAGACAAAAGAAAAAATCGCTCGTTTAAACGGTTATATTTTACAAAACTTTACGATGGTAGAAGAAGGAGCAGCTTACATTAAATTAACGAAAGAAGTATTAGAAGAATTTGATGTACTTCCTTCTGAGGCATCCGGCGTTGTTGGAGCACTTGGTAATATTGATGGATTAAAGGCATGGGTTCTATTTTTAGAGGAAGACGATGTGATTCGTGTTCGCCTTCGTTCAAAAGGACCAGTTATAAATAAATTAGCAATGCAATATAACGGCGGAGGACATCCGATGGCTTCTGGTGCAAAAGCATCTTCTTGGGAGGAAGCGGATCGTCTATTTGCTGATTTACGTGAGATTTGTAAATAAGAAATTATATGTTAGAACGAAAAGAAGGAGTGGCGCTAAACCCCTCCTTCTTTATTTTTCTTTCTCTATCGTAATGCTAATTTCAAGCACGGTATCGAAAGATATTGTATCGACTTTAAAACGGTATAGCCGATCGTAATGTTTGTACGTTTTGTTTTCGATTACCTTTTTGAGTAGGTCTTTATTTTTTGCGATACTTTGTATGTTTTTCGTTAAAAGATGCTGGAGGTCATTATGGATAGAAGTAGTCATGTTTTCAATTGTAAGGTTGTCTAAATCGTATTTTTCTCGATTTATAAGTTTTATTTTAATCTCTTGAATGGTTAAGAGCCGTTTATTTTCAGTATTTAATTTTTCTTGATCTTCGAGAAGGACGTGGAGTTTTGCTTCTTGTTTTTCTATAATTTCTCTTTGTTCTGCTATTTTACTAGCTTGTTCTTCTTGAAAAACACCGTATATGTACAAAAAAATAAACCAGCTCAACACGCCCCCAACAGCAGCACCAGCTAAAACTAAATACCATCTTTTTGCTGTATTGGCACTTGGTACTCTCATACATGCTCCTGCGTTAGCCATTTAATAATAATAAGACCAGTTTGCATACCACCTGTTGCGAAAAAAATAAGGAGAATTTGTTTTACGATATCTTTCATATCCCCGCCAAAGAAACTTCTTTCAAAACTATAAAAAGTATCAAATGTTCCGCCGATCGCTGCAACGAGTGCCCAAATTCTTAAATTTTGGGCGAATTGATTAATGTAAGTGAGAGTTGGTTTTCCGATAAGAAATGCACCAAATCCACCAATTAATGAACCACCAAGTATAACCCCAAAGGCAATAAAGTAACTAATAATAAGCAGAGAGAAAAAAGTGTGTTCTCTTACATCCATCGTCATTCCCCTTTCTTCTTCATATATATGGACAAAGTATAAGAAGTATGTTTTGATTTCCTCTTTCCTCTTCACCTATAATAAAAGTAGTCAAATAGGTAAAGAGAGGGTACAACAGTGAAGTTTGTGCATTTACAATGTCAAACCGTTTTTAGTTTATTAAAAAGTGCTTGTAAAATTGATGAACTTGTAGTTAGGGCGAAAGAGCTCGGTTATTCATCGCTAGCTATTACGGATGAAAATGTTATGTATGGCGTTATTCCATTTTATAAAGCATGTAAGAAACATGGTATACATCCTATTATCGGCTTAACAGCTTCTATTTTTAGTGAAGAAGAAGAAAAGTCTTATCCGCTTGTCTTACTTGCTGAAAATGAAATAGGTTATCAAAATTTATTAAAGATCTCTAGTAGCATTATGACAAAGTCAAAAGAAGGTATTCCTAAGAAATGGCTTGCACATTATGCGAAAGGATTAATTGCTATTTCACCAGGTAAAGATGGGGAAATCGAACAATTATTATTAGAAGACAAAGAGAGTCAAGCTGAAGAAGTAGCTCGTATGTATCAAAATATGTTCGGCAGTTTTTATATGAGTTTACAGCATCATGCGATTCAAGATGAACTGCTTCTGCAAGAAAAATTACCTGCATTTATGAATAGGATAAATATTCCGGTTGTAGCGACGAACGATGTACGCTACATCAATCAAAGTGACGCACTTGTTCATGAATGTTTATTATCTGTTGAAAGTGGAACGAAAATGACGGATCCTGATAGGCCGAGGCTGAAAACAGATCAATATTATTTAAAATCATCAGATGAAATGGAAGCCCTATTTTCTCACGTAGAAGAAGCGATTTATAACACAGTAGAAATTGCAGAACGTTGTAGAGTAGAAATACCGTTTCATGTAAATCAATTACCGAAATTCCCTGTTCCATCTAACGAGACGAATGATATGTATTTGCGCCGCGTTTGTGAAGAAGGGTTACAGAAACGTTATGGTACGCCGAAAGAAGTACATATAAATCGTTTGAATCATGAATTAAACGTGATTTCTAGCATGGGATTTAGTGATTATTTCCTCATTGTCTGGGATTTTATGAAGTACGCGCATGAAAATCATATTTTAACAGGACCAGGTCGTGGATCAGCGGCTGGCTCACTCGTTTCTTACGTATTAGAAATTACAGATATTGATCCAATTGAATACGATCTATTATTTGAAAGGTTTTTAAACCCAGAGCGTGTGACACTTCCAGATATTGATATTGATTTTCCGGATATAAGACGTGATGAGATGATTCGATATGTGAAGGATAAATATGGTCAGCTTCGTGTTGCGCAAATTGTAACGTTTGGGACGCTTGCAGCGAAAGCGGCAATTAGAGATATTGCGCGTGTAATGGGTCTTCCGCCGCGAGATATCGACATATTCTCAAAACTTATCCCATCAAAGCTTGGTATAACGTTAAAAGATGCATATGAGGAATCGCAATCACTCCGTGAATTTATACAAGGGAATCTTCTGCATGAACGTGTGTTTGAAATTGCAAAACGTGTAGAAGGCTTACCGCGTCATACGTCTATTCATGCAGCTGGCGTTATTATGAGCCAAGAGCCATTAACTGGAAGTGTTGCAATTCAAGAAGGGCATAACGATGTGTATGTTACGCAATACCCAGCTGATGCATTAGAAGAACTTGGGTTGCTCAAGATGGACTTTTTAGGATTACGTAATTTAACGTTACTTGAAAATATTATAAAGTTTATCGTGCAAAAAACAGGAAAAGAAATCGATATAAGAAATTTACCACTTCAAGATGAAAAGACATTCCAATTGTTAGGTAGAGGGGATACAACAGGTGTATTCCAGCTTGAATCAGGTGGTATGCGAAATGTGCTTCGCGGGTTAAAGCCGAATGAATTTGAAGATATTGTTGCTGTTAACTCGTTATATAGACCAGGACCGATGGAACAAATTCCAACCTTTATTGAATCAAAACACGGAAAAAGACAAATTGAATATTTACATCCGGACTTAAAGCCGATTTTAGAAAGAACATACGGTGTAATTGTATACCAAGAACAAATTATGCAAATCGCGTCGAAGTTGGCGGGCTTCTCGCTCGGAGAAGCCGATTTATTACGCCGTGCAGTGAGTAAAAAAAATCGTGATATTTTAGATCAGGAACGTAAGCATTTTGTGCAAGGGTGTTTACAAAATGGTTATGACGAGACATCTGCAGAGAAAATTTATGATTTAATTGTAAGATTTGCAAATTACGGCTTTAACCGAAGTCACGCTGTAGCCTACAGTATGATTGGATATCAGCTTGCTTACTTAAAAGCGAATTATACGCTGGAATTTATGACGGCACTATTATCGAGTGCAATTGGAAATGAAGATAAGATTGTGCAGTATATACGCGAAACGAAGCGAAAAGGTTTTCATGTTTTGCCGCCGTCTCTTCAGAGAAGTGGTTACAATTTCCAAATAGAAGGAAATGCAATACGTTACAGCTTACTTTCCATTCGAAACATCGGAATGGCTACAGTGACAGCATTAATCGAAGAACGAGAGAAAAAAATGTTTGAAGATTTATTTGAATTTTGTCTGCGCATGCCATCAAAGTTTGTAACAGAGCGAAATTTAGAGGCGTTCGTCTGGTCTGGGTGTTTTGACGATTTCGGTGTTTCGAGAACGAATTTATGGAAAAGTCTTAAAGGAGCGTTAGAGTATGCCAATCTTGCACGTGATTTAGGAGATGCTGTTCCGAAATCAAAATACGTACAAGGAGAAGAGCTCTCTTTTATTGAACAGTTAAATAAAGAGAAGGAAGTACTAGGTTTTTATTTATCAAGCTATCCGACAGCGCAGTATGTGAAGTTAGCGAAAGAATTAGAAATTCCAACTCTCGCTCAGGCGATGCGACATAAGAAAAAAGTACAAAGAGCTATCGTGTACATAACAAGCGTGAGAGTGATTCGTACGAAAAAGTTGCAAAAGATGGCATTTATTACATTTTGTGATCAAAATGATGAAATGGAAGCAGTTCTTTTCCCCGAAACGTATATACATTTCTCAGATAAGTTACAAGAAGGAGCAATTGTTTTAGTTGACGGCATGATTGAGCTTAGAAATCATAAGCTGCAATGGATTGTAAATGGACTATATCCGTTAGAAGAAATGGATGTGTATGAAGAAAAGAAAGATGCGTCTGTTTACGTGAAATTGCCATCTCAATATGAGAAAAAGCTTTTAAATCAGGTTACTAAAATATTGTTTGACTATTCGGGTTTTGCGAAAGTACTAATTTATTATGAAAAGGAACATAAAATGGTACAATTATCACGAAGTTTATCGATTCATCCAAGTGAAGAATGTTTAGGAGCACTTCGTGAAATTGTCGGGGAAGAAAATGTGGTTGTGAAAATATAATGGACAATTTCCCTACACTTCGATTATTATAGTAGTAGTGTTCGTGGTCAGACCACTTGGAGAAATTGATATCAGCAAGAATAATTTGAGGAGAGTGGATAGTTTGTCAACACTTCGTGAAGAAGCACTTCACATGCATAAAGTGCATCAAGGAAAATTAGAAACTGTATCAAAAGTAAAAGTAGAAAATGCAAAAGATTTAAGTCTTGCATATTCTCCAGGGGTTGCAGAACCTTGTAAAGAAATTTATGACGATAAAAGTAAGGTATATGAATATACAATGAAGGGAAATATGGTAGCAGTTGTGACAGATGGAACGGCTGTACTTGGTCTTGGTAACATCGGACCTGAAGCATCTCTTCCAGTAATGGAAGGTAAAGCTGTATTATTCAAGAGCTTTGCTGGTGTAGATGCATTCCCAATTGCCTTAAATACAAACGATGTAGATAAAATTGTTGAAACTGTAAAATTAATGGAGCCAACTTTTGGCGGCGTTAACTTAGAGGATATCGCAGCACCAAACTGCTTCATTATTGAAGAACGTTTGAAAAAAGAAACAAATATTCCTATCTTCCATGATGATCAACACGGAACAGCTATCGTAACAGTAGCGGGTCTTGTGAACGCGCTAAAACTAGTTGGAAAGAAAATGTCTGACATTAAAGTTGTCGCAAATGGCGCAGGTGCAGCAGGTATTGCAATTATTAAACTTTTATATCGCTATGGCGTACGCGACATTATTATGTGTGACCGTAAAGGGGCAATCTATGATGGTCGTCCTACAGGTATGAATCCGGTGAAGGATGAAGTGGCAAAATATACAAATAAGAATCGTATCGAAGGTTCTTTAGCTGATGTTGTACAAGGTGCGGACGTATTCATTGGTGTATCTGCAGAAGGTGCATTAACAGAAGAGATGGTTCGTACAATGAATGACGATGCAATTATTTTTGCAATGGCGAATCCAGTTCCAGAAATTATGCCAGAATTGGCAAAAGCAGCGGGCGCAGCTGTTGTTGGAACGGGTCGTTCTGACTTCGCAAACCAAGTAAATAATGTACTAGCGTTCCCTGGTATTTTCCGCGGTGCACTTGACGTACATGCGACACAAATTAACGAAGAAATGAAGATGGCAGCTGTACAAGCTATTGCTGAGCTTGTAGCAGAAGATGAGTTAAATGCAGACTATATCATTCCAGCACCGTTTGACGCGCGTGTAGCGCCTCAAGTAGCAGCTTACGTTGCAAAAGCTGCAATGGAGACAGGAGTAGCTCGCCGTCAAGTAGATCCAAATGAAGTTGCTGAGAAAACAAAACAATTAGCGCTGATTGGTAAAGAATAAGCGAGGAATTTCCATTGACATCATCAAATACAAAAGTATATCTCGAAATTGTAAAAAAAATCCGTTCCATTATGGAAGAGGATGGATTGGTAGCAGGGGATCGTTTGCCGTCTGAGCGTGAGTTAAGTTCACGTTTAAACGTAGGACGTTCCTCTGTAAGAGAAGCGTTGCGTGCTTTAGAACTTGTAGGATTAATTGAAACGAGACGTGGTGAAGGGACGTTTATTCGAAACTTTTACGATAACGGTCTTGTACAATTGATTGCTCCGTTCTTGCTGCAAGATGAGAAAACAATTCGTGATTTATTACAAACAAAACGATTGCTTGAGAAAGATATGATTCGAATTGTATGTAATTTACCGAAAGAAATGTTTTCTAAAGTGCTAAGTAAATTACATCAAGTGCTTGAAGGAAATGAAAACTCAGTTCCAATGCTTCACCAAACGTTCTTTAAAACACTTATTGAACAAGTCGATAATTATTTACTATATCGCATTTGGATGATCGTAAATGATTACGTATCAACGCTTTCTTGTAAAGTTTCAGGAGATTCTATCGATATGTATAGAAAGCTTTACGCTATTTTGGAAGAAAAACAAGAAAATGATGCACTAAAAATTTACGATGAATTAGTAGAGAATATACAGTTTCACTCGTAATGTATAAAATTTGTCGAAATGACCATGACACGTTATGACAAACATTCTATCGCGTAGCGGTTAAAGTTAAACGTAAAGAGTGAGGTTATTAGACAGATTGAGAAGATAAGGCTAACATCAAACTTTGGTGTTAGCCCAATTTTCTTCTTACGCTAACCTTAGCTCTCAACGAAGGGGGTCAAATTGTGCTAAGAGATTTATTCGTGAAAAAGAAAAAGTACGCTGCAATACCTTCAGAACAAGTACGAAAAGATGTACCAGACGGCGTTATGACAAAATGTCCGAAATGTAAAAAAATCATGTATACGAAAGAGCTTCTAAAAAATTTAAAAGTATGTGTGAATTGTGGATATCATCATCCTATGAATGCATGGGAACGTCTTGATAGTATATTGGACGAAGGGTCATTCCGTGAGTATGACAAAGAAATGGTTTCATTAAATCCACTCGAGTTTCCAGATTATGAAGAGAAACTAGAGAGCGATCGTAAGAAGACTGACTTGAACGAAGCGGTTGTAACTGGTGAAGGAACAATTGATGACATGCTTGTTGTTGTTGCAGTAATGGATTCTCGTTTTCGAATGGGGAGCATGGGCTCTGTTGTAGGAGAAAAAATTGCCCGTGCGGTTGAAAAGGCATACGACTTACAAGTTCCATTTATTATCTTTACTGCTTCGGGTGGTGCCCGTATGCAAGAAGGGATATTAAGTTTAATGCAAATGGCAAAAACAAGCGTAGCTTTGAAAAAGCATAGTAATGCAGGAGGATTATTTATTTCTGTTATGACTCACCCAACGACGGGCGGGGTTTCAGCGAGTTTCGCTTCACTTGGTGATTATAATCTTGCAGAACCAGGGGCGCTGATCGGATTTGCTGGTAGACGTGTAATTGAACAAACGGTGCGTGAGAAACTACCGGAAGATTTCCAAACGGCAGAATTCTTACTAGAACATGGTCAATTAGATGCGGTGGTACATCGTGATGATATGAGAGAATCGCTTCGTAAGATTTTAGAAGTTCATCAAGGAGGGGAAATGGCTGTATGGCAGAGCTAGAATTTGAGAAACCAGTTGTTGAGCTAAGAAATAAGATTCGTGAACTGAAAGACTATACGAAAAACAGCCAGATGGACTTCAGTGAGGAGATTCGTATTTTGGAAGACAAGCTAGAAAATTTAGAGGAAGATATATACGGCAATATGAAAGTATGGGACCGTGTTCAAATTGCTCGTCATGCAGAACGACCGACAACGCTCGATTATATTGAGCACTTATTTACTGATTTTTTTGAATGTCATGGAGATCGTCTATTTGGCGATGATGCAGCGATTGTCGGCGGCATTGCGAAGTATAAAGGGATGCCTGTAACTGTAATCGGGCATCAACGCGGAAAAGATACGAAAGAAAATATTCGCCGTAATTTTGGGATGCCTCACCCAGAAGGATATCGAAAAGCATTGCGTTTAATGAAGCAGGCGGAAAAGTTCAATCGTCCAATCATTTGTTTTATTGATACGAAAGGAGCTTATCCTGGTAAAGCTGCTGAAGAACGTGGTCAAAGTGAAGCGATCGCCCGCAATTTATTTGAAATGGCAGGCTTAACGGTTCCTGTTATTTGTATCGTTATCGGCGAAGGTGGTAGTGGTGGTGCACTAGGTCTTGGAGTAGGAGATTACATTCATATGCTAGAAAATTCCACTTATTCTGTTATTACGCCAGAGGGTGCAGCGGCAATTCTTTGGAAAGATGCAGGAAAAGCAAAGGAAGCTGCAGAGGCGATGAGAATTACAGCAGCAGATTTGAAAGAATTAGGTGTAATTGACGAAATTATTCCAGAGGCAAAAGGTGGAGCACACCGTAATGTTTTGAAACAGTCAGAAAATATAGATTTAATGCTTAGAAAAACTTTTGAACAATTAAACGGAATTTCGAAAGATGAATTAATCGAAAAACGTTATGAAAAATATATGAAAATTGGGCAAGTTTCGTTTTCAAACGCTTCCATTTGGATAAAATAAGAAAAGCGTGCGTTCCACTTCGCGAATGCACGTTTTTATTATGAAAAGACACATCTTCTCCATTGTATTTTTATATTTTTTCGTGTTATTTTATTATAAGGCAAATAATCTTTATGAGGTGAGTACAAATGAAACGTATTGGTGTATTAACAAGTGGTGGAGATTCACCTGGTATGAATGCTGCCATTCGTGCAGTTGTTCGTAAAGCGATTTTCCATGATATTGAAGTATATGGTATTTACCATGGATACGCTGGATTAATTTCTGGTCACATTGAAAAATTAGAACTAGGTTCTGTTGGCGATATTATCCACCGCGGTGGTACGAAATTATATACAGCAAGATGTCCTGAGTTTAAAGACCCAGAAGTACGACTAAAAGGTATCGAGCAATTAAAGAAACACGGTATCGAAGGACTTGTTGTTATTGGTGGAGATGGTTCTTACCAAGGCGCTAAAAAATTAACTGAACAAGGATTCCCATGTGTTGGTGTACCAGGTACAATCGACAATGATATCCCTGGAACAGACTTTACAATTGGTTTCGATACAGCTTTAAATACTGTTATTGATGCAATTGATAAAATTCGTGACACAGCTACATCTCATGAACGTACATATGTTATCGAAGTAATGGGACGTCACGCTGGTGATATCGCATTATGGGCTGGTTTAGCTGATGGTGCGGAGACAATCTTAATTCCAGAAGAAGAGTATGACATGGATGAGGTTATCGCTCGTCTGAAACGCGGTAGTGAACGTGGTAAAAAACATAGTATTATCGTTGTAGCTGAAGGTGTTGGAAGTGCAATTGACTTCGGTAAGCACATTGAAGAAGCAACAAACTTTGATACTCGTGTAACTGTATTAGGTCACGTACAACGTGGTGGATCACCAAGTGCACAAGACCGTGTATTAGCAAGTCGTCTTGGTGCAAGAGCAGTTGAATTGTTAATTGCTGGTAAAGGTGGACGTTGTGTAGGTATTCAAAATAATAAACTTGTTGATCATGACATTATCGAAGCGTTAGCTCAAAAACATACAATCGATAAAGATATGTGTCAATTATCTAAAGAATTATCCATCTAATCGGCGTAATGTCGGATATTTGGGAACGGTTTCATAATTTTCGGAGGTGCAATATGCGTAAAACTAAAATTGTATGTACTATAGGTCCTGCTAGTGAAAGTATTGAAAAATTAGAGCAATTAATCGAAGCAGGTATGAACGTTGCTCGTTTAAACTTCTCTCATGGTAGCCATGAAGAGCACGGCGCTCGTATTAAAAACATTCGTGAAGCTTCAAAGAAAACTGGTAAAACAGTTGGTATCTTACTTGATACAAAAGGTCCAGAAATCCGTACTCACGACTTCGTAGACGGACAAGCTGAGCTTGTAACAGGTGCAGAAGTAGTTATTTCTACTGAGCAAGTATTAGGTACTGCAGAGAAGTTCTCTGTATCTTATGCTGGTCTTTATGACGATGTAAACCCAGGTTCTCGTATTCTAATCGATGACGGTCTTATCGAGCTAGAAGTAATCGAAAAAGCTGACGGAAACATCCGTACAAAAGTTCTTAACAGCGGAACTGTAAAAAATAAAAAAGGTGTTAACGTACCAAACGTAAGCATTAAGCTTCCTGGTATCACTGAAAAAGACGTAAAAGATATCATCTTCGGTATCGAGCAAAAAGTTGATTTCATCGCAGCTTCATTCGTACGTAAAGCAGCTGACGTATTAGAAATCCGTGAATTACTAGAAGAGCATAACGCTCAATACATCCAAATCGTACCAAAAATCGAAAACCAAGAGGGTATCGACAACATCGATTCAATCTTAGAGGTTTCTGACGGTTTAATGGTAGCTCGTGGTGATATGGGTGTAGAAATTCCACCAGAAGAAGTACCATTAGTACAAAAACGTCTAATCAAAAAATGTAACGTGTTAGGTAAACCAGTTATTACTGCAACACAAATGTTAGATTCTATGCAACGTAACCCACGTCCAACTCGTGCGGAAGCAAGTGACGTAGCTAACGCAATCTTCGATGGTACAGACGCAATCATGCTTTCAGGTGAAACAGCTGCTGGACAATACCCAGTAGAAGCAGTAACAATGATGGCTAACATTGCAGTACGTGTTGAAAAATCATTACAATATGAAGATATGTTCAAAAAACGTATTAAAGAGTTCACTCCAACAATTACAGATGCAATTAGCCAATCTGTTGCGCATACAGCACTTGCTCTTGATGTAGCTGCAATCGTAGCTCCAACAGAAAGTGGATATACTGCGAAAATGATCTCTAAATACCGTCCAAAATCTCCAATCGTAGCTGTAACATCTGACGAGCAAGTAGGACGTCGTCTTGCACTTGTTTGGGGTGTACAAGCATTTATGGCTGAGAAGCGTGCAGCTTCTACTGACGAAATGTTAGATACAGCGATTCAAACAGGTATGGATGCAGGTCTAATCGGACTTGGAGACACTGTAGTAATCACTGCTGGTGTTCCAGTTGCTGAAACTGGTACAACAAACTTAATGAAGATCCACGTTGTTGGTGAAGAAGTTGCTAAAGGACAAGGAATCGGTCGTAAAGCTGCAAAAGGTAAAGTAGTTGTAGCGAAAACAGCTGCTGAAGCTGTAGCAAACGTAAACGAAGGTGATATCCTTGTTACAACAAGCACCGATAAAGATATGATTCCTGCAATCGAAAAAGCTGCTGCTCTAGTTGTAGAAGAAGGCGGCCTAACAAGCCATGCGGCTGTTGTAGGTGTATCAATCGGTATTCCTGTTATCGTTGGTGTAAACGGCGTAACAGCAACTTTAAAAAATGGCCAAGAAGTAACAGTTGATGCAGCACGCGGAATTGTTTATAATGGACATGCGGAAGTGCTATAAGTAATACGGAGAGAAGGATCGGAGTCCTTCTCTTTTTTTTTTTACACAAAAATGAGGTGAAACTAGCTTTAAACGTCTGAAATTGCTTTTAAAAGCTGTTTGTTATGAAGTTTGATGGGAAAAGTGCGTTTAGCTTTTATATGGTGTATATGGACGTTGTGAGGGTGTTTAAAGTGATAGGATATGAAAGGAGTGTAGAACTATGAAGTGGTTACTATTCTTGTTTATATTAATACCGGCTATTGAGATTACAGTCTTAATTGGATCGAGTCATGTAATAGGTTTGTGGTCTACGTTCGCTATGATTGTATTTACAGGTGTTGTAGGTGTATATTTGGCGAAAAGACAAGGGTTTAAAGTACTTGGAGAGATTCAATCTAAGTTGAATAGGGGAGAAATGCCAGGAGCGGCAGTACTAGATGGTATTTTTATCTTTGTAGGGGGTATTCTTTTAGTACTTCCTGGATATGTAACGGATATAATAGGTTTAATCTTTGTTATCCCGATGACGAGGGCTTTATTGAAGCCGTTTATTATGAAGTGGATGGAATGGAAGTTTAGAAAAAACTCAACTATTATTGTGCAGAAATAGTGCTTGGATTATAGCAATCTAAGCACTATTTTTTTGTCTGTAAAAGGATGAGAGAGTGGTTAAAGTTCAGTTAATGAAAGGTGTGTTTTAATATGCGGCGAATGTGACGGTTAATAATCGATGGGGATAGGATCCTTGTAGATTAAAGTTTTACTTTGTTGTATTTGTTGTGTATTTTTCGATTTGAGGAGTTATTAGCTCTTAATCAGTGTGTTTAAAGTGGGAATCTGAACTTAAGATTGTTTTTGTATGTAAAAGAATGAATTGGAACGAAAAGAGTTAAATAAGGGCAGGTAAATGGTCAGTTTAAGTCTCATTCTGTGCTATTTTGTATATTTATTCATTTACATAAAAAGTAATAAATGTAAGTAATAATTATAAAATTAATAGAATAAATATGTAAAAACACCACGAAATATGCGTTTTTTATGCAAAAAAACAAGAGAATTATCTTTTTTGAGTGCAATTCTCTTGTTTTATGTAATGAGTATGAAAAATAAGTACAAGGAATAATCAGTGGGAATTTCCCACTGATTACATGTAAGTTTTTTGTTGTGTATGAATTAGAAACTATTATTTTGAAGGTGAGCCTTTAATATATTTCCACAAATCATGGAATACACGAGCTTTGTGCAATGTATTAAGTAGTACTAAGGTGACTGGACCGATGATTAATCCTAAGAAGCCAAAGAGCTTAAAGCCGACAAATAGAGCAATCAGTGTTGCTAATGGATCAAGGCCGATATTAGATGAAAGTACCTTTGGCTCCATAATTTGTCTTTGGACAATCACGACGATATATAAAATGAGAAGACCGATGGCAAAAGCAGTGTCGCCAGTGAAAAATACGTATATAACCCAAGGAACGAAGACAGCTCCTGTTCCTAAATACGGGAGTAAATCTACAACCCCTGTAATAATCGCGATAGTAATGGCGTATGGTACGCGTAATATTAAAAGTCCGATTAGTACAATAACAGTTGTCATAGATACGAGTGTAAGTTGCGCTTTAACAAAACCGAATAAAGCTTTTCTTAAATCCACAAAAATAGTTTTTCCATAGCCATGAACACGGTTGGGCAAAAACTTTCTTACTTTCTGAGCAAGACGATGCCAATCGTAACTAATGAAGAAAGTGGCTAATAAAACGAATACAAGTACAGTTAAAGTAGTTGGTAGTGCACTAATGAAATTTGTTAACCCGCTTATAATAGCGGTTAAAAGTTCTTTCATTTGCGTCGTTGCTTCGGTTCCTAAGTTTTGAATGTTTTGTGTAATCGTATAGCGCTGCGGTTCCCCAAGATGATTAAATTTAGAGATTAAATCATCGTAGAGAGGCATAATATGATTAAGTGCAAACTGCTGAGCGAATGCAACGATATCCGGAAATTTTACTGTAACAAGTTGTAGTAAGTATGTTGTGGCAGATATTGCTTCTGTTACAAGATATGTAACGAGTCCGACGATAGCTCCAAATACGAGAATTAAGCTAACGAGTACTGCGAGTGCGCGAGGAAATTGTAGTTTTTGATTCAGGAAATTGACGACAGGATTAATTAAATAAGCAAATGCGAAAGCGATAATAAAAGGATAGATAAGTCCTGACATATATAGTAATGCATAGAACCCGGCTACCGTCGCTACAATGACAAATACGAGTCGCAATATCATATATAGTAAGTTTCGATTCAAAGATGTATACCTCCCATTCCAATTTGGATTATCCTAATTCGTTCAACTTATAACGAGTGTGCCCCACTGATTAAAGTTTCACTTTATGTTATAGTGGAATGATGGATTTTCCTGCTTTTTCAGTACGTGAGTGACTGTGAAAGCTTGGTGTTGATGCTTCTACTATATGGTAAAAACTTCATTTTCTCTTCTTTTTATTTTACCTGTTTCTAATTAGAAAAGAAAGGAGAGACGCCCGTTTTTTAAAATGTATACATGCTTACATTTGGATGGTGAAAGTCTCAGTTTGTCATTTTAAAATGCGTAAAAAAATGAAGTGATTCATGTTGAATAGGCATCGATATAGCATGTATAACGATAGGTTTAAAGGTATTTTTGTTTGGAAATGAGTTCATTATTTTCAGAAAGGAAGTGCAAACATGATTAGTCAGTCAACGTTATTTTTATTCATACTACTTATTATAGGACTTATTGCGAAAAACCAATCGCTTACTGTAGCTATTGGTGTGTTATTTCTATTAAAATTTACATTTCTAGGGGATAAAGTCTTTCCTTATCTACAAACGAAAGGGATTAACCTCGGTGTTACGGTTATTACAATAGCAGTACTCGTACCGATTGCGACGGGGGAAATAGGATTTAAGCAACTTGGAGAAGCAGCGAAATCGTATTATGCATGGATTGCTTTAGCTTCAGGGGTAGCAGTTGCTCTGTTAGCAAAAGGTGGCGTACAATTATTAACGACAGATCCTCATATTACAACTGCGCTCGTTTTCGGGACAATTATAGCAGTTGCTTTATTTAATGGGGTCGCTGTAGGTCCATTAATTGGGGCTGGAATTGCCTATGCAGTAATGAGTATTATACAGATGTTTAAATAAGGAATTTTATAGTAATATAAAATTTTTGAATTCTTTCTGTTCACAAAAGTCAGATAATTGTTTATAATAGGATTAGAAACTTTGAAAAGTTACATAACAGCAGAGACTTTACACCAGATAAAATAAAAACAACATAAAACAATTTTATAATGATATTGTTTTATGTTGTTTTTATCATAAAACTCTTCGGAATTCATTTTCCTCACTAACTTGTTGTTTTGAGCGTGAGGATTCGGGGAGACATTCACGCTCATGCTTTCCATGTAGACAATGGACAATAAGAGGGGAACATCGCAACAAATTTGCATGATCGTGCATTTTGCTTGCCTAAAGAGTGAACGGGCGTTCATAATTCAAAAGGGGAGCAAATAGATATAAGAAGCAAGGTTGGGAGAATTTTCAGGAAAAGGAGAGAATGTCATGACTGTTATTCGAGGTTTAGAAGGGGTAGTAGCAACAACATCATCTGTGAGCTCTATTATTGATGATACATTAACTTATGTTGGGTATAATATTGATGATTTAGCTGAGAATGCTACATTTGAAGAAGTAGTGTACTTATTATGGCATCGCAAGCTTCCTAACGAGCAAGAACTAGCGAAATTTAATGAGATTGTATCGGAATACTATAAAGTTCCAGGTGAGATTTTAGCATATTTGAAACAAGTAGATTTAAAAATCGCACATCCGATGTCTGTTTTACGAACTGCAATTTCCATGCTATCATTATACGATGAGAGCGCTGAAATTATGGATGAAAAGTCCAATTATTTGAAAGCGGTTAAATTACAGGCTCAAGTGGGTACTTTAGTTGCTGCTTACGCAAGAATCCGTAAAGGTTTAGATGTTGTTGAGCCTAGAAATGATTTATCATTAGCTGCAAACTTCTTGTACATGTTAAATGATCGCGAGCCAAATGAAGTTGAAATTGAAGCTTTTGATAAGGCGCTTGTACTTCACGCAGATCATGAGTTAAACGCTTCTACATTTACTGCACGCGTTTGTGTAGCTACACTTTCAGATGTATATTCTGGCATTACAGCAGCAATCGGTGCGTTAAAAGGTCCTCTTCACGGTGGGGCAAATGAAAATGTAATGAAGATGTTAACTGAAATTGGCGAAGAAGAAAATGTAGAATCATATATTCATAATGCTCTTCAAAATAAAGTGAAAATCATGGGCTTTGGCCACCGTGTATATGAGCAGGGTGATCCGCGTGCAAAACATTTACGCGAAATGTCTAAGAGATTATGCGTGCTTTTAGGAGAAGAGAAATGGTATAATATGTCTATCAAAATTGAAGACATTGTAACAAAAGAAAAAGGTCTTCCACCAAATGTTGATTTCTATTCAGCTTCTGTATACCATTGTTTAGGAATTGACCATGACTTATTTACACCTATTTTTGCAATTAGCCGTATGTCAGGCTGGTTAGCTCATATTCTAGAACAATATGAAAATAACCGTTTAATCCGTCCGCGTGCTGATTATAATGGACCAACACATCAAGTGTATGTTCCAATTGCACAACGATAAGCGAATAACACTATTTCGATAGTGAAAATACGCTTTCAAAAGTCTGATTTTTTCGGAAAGATGTAATGATTAGAATATTTTAATTTGACTAACGGTTTGAACTGAGGGGTTATTCCCTCAGTTTCATACATATGAAATTTCAAACATGGGGGTTATCACATTGACGACAGGTGAAAAAATTACTGTAACTAATGGTGTTATGAATGTACCAAACAATCCGATTATTCCATTTATCGAAGGAGATGGAATTGGTCCTGATATTTGGGCAGCTGCATCTCGTGTACTAGAAGCAGCAGTTGAAAAAGCTTATGATGGTGAGAAGAAAATCGTTTGGAAAGAAGTGCTTGCAGGGGAAAAAGCATTCAACCAAACAGGCGAGTGGTTACCAGAAGAAACTTTAAATTTAATTCGTGAATATTTAATCGCGATTAAAGGTCCACTTACAACTCCAGTTGGCGGTGGTATTCGTTCTCTAAACGTAGCACTTCGTCAAGAATTAGATTTATATGTATGTCTACGTCCAGTTCGTTATTTTGAAGGTGTTCCTTCACCTGTAAAACGTCCGGAAGATACTGATATGGTTATTTTCCGTGAAAATACAGAAGACATTTATGCTGGAATTGAATATGCGCAAGGATCTCCAGAAGCAGAAAAAGTTCTTGCTTTCTTAAAAGAAGCAATGGGTGTTAATAAAATCCGCTTCCCAGAAACATCTGGTATTGGTATTAAACCAATCTCAGAAGAAGGGACAAAGCGTCTTGTTCGTGCTGCAATTCAATATGCAATTAACGAAAAACGCTCTTCTGTTACATTAGTTCATAAAGGAAACATTATGAAATTTACAGAAGGTGCTTTCAAAAACTGGGGTTACGAAGTAGCGGAACAAGAATTCGGCGACAAAGTATTTACTTGGGCTGAATATGATCGTATCGTTGAGAAAGATGGCAAAGATGCAGCGAATAAAGCGATGGCAGACGCTGAAGTGGCTGGAAAAATCATCGTAAAAGATTCTATTGCAGACATCTTCTTACAACAAATTTTAACTCGTCCACGTGAGTTCGATGTTGTTGCAACAATGAACTTAAACGGTGACTACATCTCTGATGCACTTGCTGCACAAGTAGGTGGAATTGGTATTGCACCTGGTGCAAACATTAACTATGTAACTGGACATGCTATCTTTGAAGCTACGCACGGTACAGCTCCAAAATATGCAGGTTTAGATAAAGTAAACCCATCTTCAGTTCTTCTTTCTGGTGTATTATTATTAGAACACTTAGGATGGAACGAAGCTGCGAAATTAGTAACTGCTTCAGTTGAGAAAACAATTGCTTCAAAAGTAGTAACTTATGATTTCGCACGCTTAATGGAAGGTGCAACAGAAGTGAAATGTTCTGAGTTCGCTAATGAACTTATTAAAAACATGGATGTAGCGATAATCAAAAACGCATAATTAAAGTGGGGGGTAAATTATGACAATCAAACGCAAGAAAGTTTCAGTCATCGGTGCAGGATTTACAGGAGCAACAACAGCATTCTTATTAGCACAAAAAGAACTTGCAGATGTTGTATTAGTGGACATTCCACAGCTGGAAAATCCAACAAAAGGGAAAGCGTTAGATATGTTAGAAGCGAGCCCAGTACAAGGTTTTGATGCTAACATTATTGGAACATCTGATTACGCAGATACTGCTGATTCTGACGTTGTTGTGATTACAGCAGGTATTGCGCGTAAGCCTGGTATGAGCCGTGATGATTTAGTAGCAACAAACTCCAAAATTATGAAAAGTATTACGCGCGACATTGCAAAACATTCACCAAATGCAATTATTGTTGTGTTAACAAATCCAGTTGATGCAATGACATATTCTGTATTTAAAGAAGCTGGATTCCCGAAAGAGCGTGTTATCGGTCAATCGGGCGTATTAGATACAGCTCGTTTCCGTACATTCATCGCACAAGAATTAAATCTTTCTGTGAAAGACATTACAGGATTTGTTCTTGGTGGACACGGTGACGATATGGTACCTCTTGTACGTTATTCTTATGCAGGTGGCATTCCGTTAGAAACGTTAATTCCGAAAGAGCGTTTAGAAGCAATCGTAGAACGTACCCGTAAAGGTGGCGGCGAGATTGTAGGCTTATTAGGAAACGGTAGTGCATATTACGCACCAGCTGCTTCTTTAGTTGAAATGACAGAAGCAATCTTAAAAGATCAACGCCGTGTATTACCGGCTATTGCGTACCTTGAAGGTGAATACGGTTATAGTGACCTTTACTTAGGGGTACCAGTAATTCTAGGTGGTAACGGAATTGAAAAAATTATTGAATTAGAACTTCTTGCAGATGAAAAAGAAGCGTTAGATCGCTCTGTAGAATCTGTACGTAATGTTATGAAGGTTCTTGTTTAATCATTAAATATAAGTAGAAAAAGATTCGGGGCCCCGAATCTTTTTCTACTATTTATACAAATGTTTTTTTGAAATAACTTGAAAACGCTATCATTTGTAATATCCTATAATGAAACTGTAGATTTATACTATACATTGCCCTCATCATAGTAAATGTCGGATCAAGTATCGCTTTTATTAGGATAATAAGGTGAAAAAATCGGAGGGGGTTGTAACATGTTAAAGAAAAAAGTTCAAATTGGTCGTAAAATGGATGAAATTACAGTAGGAGAGAAATTATCTATCACTGAAAAAATTGAGGATAAAGATTTGTTATTGTACTTAGGGTTAACGAATGATGCCAATCCATTATATATTCAGCATGATTACGCATCCCAAACTCCGTATGAAAAGCCGATTGTACCAAGCATTATGCTAACGGGAATGATTACAACGGCAGTTACGAAATATTTACCAGGTCCAGGTAGTCATATTACGAGAAAGGACCTTACGTTCGTGAAGCATGTTCACCATTATGAAACGTTACAAATCCACTTTGAAGTTGTGGCTGTTTCTGAGGAGGAACATACAATTGATATGCTTGTATCTGCTCATGATGAAAAAGGGGATACTGTTGTGAAAGGCTCATTAACAGTAACGCCACCTTACAAATCAGTCTCTATTATGGAAAAAGCATTAGATAATTTTTAAAACATGAAAATGTGAATAGCGCTAGCATGCCTTTCATAAGGGGGCTAGCGCTATTTTTAGTTGAAGAATCCCTCTTTGAACCCTTCAGCAAAATCTGAACACCCCGTTTTGATCGTATCCCAGCTCGGTACGTTAAAAGTAAGGAAACATGTTACTAATAAAGTTAAAATAGATAGTAATATTCGCATAATAGCTCCTTTATTGCATTTATTAATATATTAAAATTAATAATATATTAATTGGTAATTAAAGTCAATTAAAGGGTTTTTTTAAGATGAAGTGGAAGAGATGAAGACGTTATCTTTGAAACGATAAGAGAAGCTGAAGTATGGGCGGACGGGGTTGCGAATGAAATGTATGGAAGACTATTTGATGGATATGAAACGCTAGATTATAAAATAGCGTACGCTGTATCTTTTTCTTAGCGCAAAGTCGAGAATATCATATCCATACGAGTATTGAATTTAATAAAGATATAGAAGTGTATAAAGTATGGATCACTACAAGTTAATTGCGCAATCCGAATCCATGAATAGACAATTATATTGAGAGGGACCTTGTTTTCTAGTATGATGAGAATAACGGGGAAAATACTAGGATGAAGAAGGTTTCAAGTCTATAACTTGGAGGAAAAGAATGAACAATCGTATTTTAGTAGTTGATGATGAGGAGTTTATCTTAACTTTAATCGAATTTAATTTACAACAAGCTGGTTTTGAAGTGATAACAGCGATGGATGGAGAAATGGCGCTTCAAAAAGCGACAACAGAACGTCCAGATTTAATTATATTAGATTTAATGCTTCCAAAAATGGATGGTATGGAAGTATGTAAAGAATTACGATTGCAGCGCGTTATGACGCCGATTTTAATGTTGACAGCAAAAGATGATGAGTTTGATAAGGTGCTAGGTCTTGAACTTGGGGCGGATGATTATATGACGAAGCCATTTAGCCCAAGGGAAGTTGTTGCGCGTGTGAAGGCAATTTTACGCCGCACGAAATTACAACAAGAAGAGCAAGTTACAGAATCGTCAGATGAAGAGAGCATTACAATTGCTGAACTTAAAATTTTACCGGAGTTTTATGAGGCTTATTTCCAAGGAAGAAAGCTTGAATTAACACCAAAAGAATTTGAACTACTTGTTTATCTTGCGAAAAATAAAAGTCGCGTATTAACGCGTGATCAATTATTAAGTGCTGTATGGAATTATGATTTCGCTGGTGATACACGAATTGTTGACGTTCATATTAGCCATTTGCGCGATAAAATTGAACAAAATACGAAAAAACCGACGTACATTAAAACGATACGTGGTTTAGGATATAAATTAGAGGAGCCAAAAGGGGATGAATAAATTTCGTTCCAGGCTTCTTTTTACATTTGTTTCTCTTATTGTTTTTATTTTAGTCGGACTCGGTTTATTGCTGGAAACCGTGTTTGAAAACTATTATATAGATCATGCGAAAGAGAGAATGGTAAAAGAGACAGAGTATGTTGCGGTATTAGCAGAAGAACAAGGTTTTGATGATGTTTTAAAAAATCCATATATATTTAAAAAGCTAGAAGAAAAAATTCAGGCTTCTATTGCCTTTGTAGATGAGAAAAAGAAAGTTCAATATAGCGGGGGAGAACCGTCTGCTTTTAGCCAAGGGATAATAAAAGAACTTTCCTCTGAAACAACGAAACAAAGAAATAAAGTCATTACGAAAGAAACAGATCAAAATAATGAATTTTACCATGCGGTGTTCGTGCAAGATGTAGCAGGGAAACAAGGATACATTTTTGTGAAGAGCACAATTGAGCCTTTGAAAGACGTTCATCAAAAAACGTGGGGATTATTAATTATCGGATTTGTTATTGCGTGTCTTGTAGTCGTATTTTTAGGTATGAAAATTACAGGGCAATATATTAGGCCGATTGAGTCCGTTACGAAAGTTGCCATCGAATTAGCCAAGGGGAATTATAAAGCACGCGCTTATGAAAGTCATTCGGATGAAACGGGAATGTTAAGTAAAGCGATTAATATTTTAGCTCGTAATTTACAAGAGATGACACTTGAGCAAGAAATGCAACAAGATCGTCTGCATACGTTAATTGAAAATATGGGAAGCGGAATGATTTTAATTGATAGCCGCGGTTATATCAACCTTGTAAACCGTTCGTATAAGGAAACTTTCCACGTCACAGATGAAGAATATTTAGATCGTTTATATTATGAGTCGTTTCATCATCCGGAAATTATAGAGCTTGTGGAAGAAATCTTTATGACAGAAGTGAAAGTGCGCAAACAAATGTTATTGCCACTTGGAATTGAGCGAAAGCATTTCGAGGTATATGGAGCACCGATTATCGGGACGAACCATGAATGGAAAGGGATTGTCCTTGTATTCCATGACATTACTGAGCTGAAAAAGTTAGAACAAATGAGAAAAGACTTTTTAGCGAATGTTTCTCATGAACTAAAAACGCCGATTACTTCTATTAAAGGTTTTTCAGAAACACTTTTAGACGGTGCTATGGATAATAAAAAATTCTGCGAACATTTCTTGCACATTATTTTAAAAGAAAGTGAACGTATGCAAGGATTAATTGAAGATTTATTAGATTTATCAAAGATTGAGCAACAAGGATTTAAATTGAATATGGGTACCGTTGATATGAAGGGACTTCTTGAAGATATTCATATGGTGCTTGATAATAAAGCGGGAGAAAAAGAAATCTCTTTACAAGTAAATGCATTAAAACGTGTCTCTGTCATTGGAGATCCAAGTCGTTTGCAGCAAATCTTTATTAATTTAATGAATAACGCAATCGTATATACACCGGCTGGAGGCGTTGTTTCTGTAGAATTAGCAGAAGATAAATATAATGCTTATATAAAAGTGTCGGATACTGGAATTGGTATTAGTAAAGATGAAATTCCGCGTATTTTTGAACGCTTTTACCGAGTGGATAAAGCGAGAAGTAGAAATACTGGTGGTACAGGTCTTGGATTATCAATCGTAAAGCATTTAGTCGAGGCCCATCACGGTACGATTACAGTGGATAGTGAAGTAGGAGAAGGGACAACCTTTACAGTTGTTTTACCAAAATCAGCAACTGAAAAATAGGATGAAGGATGTTTACAATATATTAACAATGGCTTAATTAAATATTAATAAAGCTCTGTTAATATAATACATGAAAACCCCTTCATCCAAGGAGTAATTTTGGACGAGAATAGTTAAGCTGTTCTCGTCACTTCCCTTTATGCCAATATCAGTCTGTTTTATATATGAAAGAAAATAACCGTTATTTTTCTTCTCTCTATTAGTCATGTTAATATAGAGAGAGGAAAGAAACGGTTTTTTTCTGTGAAAAAAATCATTTCAAATTTGTATGGGGAGGTTTCTGATTTGGAAAAAAAGGTCGTATTAGTAGATGGTAATAATATCGCGTATCGTGCTTTCTTTGCACTACCGCTTTTAAATAACGACAAAGGTATACATACGAACGCAATTTACGGTTTTACAATGATGTTAATGAGAATATTAGAGGAAGAAAAACCGACGCATATGTTAGTTGCATTTGATGCGGGTAAAACAACGTTCCGTCACAAAACGTATAGTGAGTATAAAGGAGGACGTCAAAAGACTCCGCCTGAGTTATCAGAGCAATTCCCATTTATTCGTGAGATGCTTGATGCATTCAATGTACCGCGTTATGAATTAGAAAATTATGAAGCGGATGACATTATGGGAACGCTAGCGAAAGAAGCGAGTGAACAAGGAGCTAGTGTAAAAGTTATTTCAGGAGATAAAGATTTACTTCAACTTGTTTCTGATAACACGCTTGTATGTATTCCTCGAAAAGGGATTACGGAAGTAGATGAATATACGAAAGAAGCTTTATTTGAGAAATACAGCTTATCACCGAAGCAAATTATCGATATGAAAGGTTTAATGGGAGACCAATCAGATAATATTCCAGGTGTACCAGGAGTTGGTGAAAAAACTGCGATTAAATTGTTAACACAGTTTGGAACGGTTGAAGAAGTGTATGAAAATATAGATCAAGTAAGCGGGAAGAAATTAAAAGAAAAGCTGGAAGCAAATAAAGACCAAGCTCTTATGAGTAAAGATCTTGCAACCATTATTACAGACGCACCGATTACTGTGCATGTGGATGATATGGAGTATAAAGGATATGAGCCAAGTGATGTCATTCCAATGTTCGAGAATTTAGGATTCACATCTCTTTTAAATAAATTAGGTGTTACTCCAGAAGAAACGGCTCCAGCTGAATTAGATGATATTACATTTGATATTGTGGAAGAAGTTACAGAAGAAATGCTTCAGCAAGATAGTGCGCTTATCGTTGAAGTACAAGAAGATAATTATCATAAAGCAGATATTCAAGGTTTCGGTATTCAAAATGAAAACGGATGTTACTTTATTCAGACAGACATTGCACTTAAATCAGATGCTTTTAAAGAGTGGCTTGCAGATGGAGAAATGAGAAAGTATACATTTGATGCGAAGCGTGCGATCGTTGCACTGAAATGGAACGGTATAGATGTGCAAGGGATTGACTTTGATCTATTAATTGCTGCTTACTTACTTGACCCGGCTGATACAGATAAAGATTTCCGTACTG
The DNA here is from genome assembly GCF_028548245.1 of Bacillus sp. FF-1. Taxonomy (NCBI): domain Bacteria; kingdom Bacillati; phylum Bacillota; class Bacilli; order Caryophanales; family Bacillaceae; genus Bacillus; species Bacillus sp. FF-1. The sequence continues at coordinate 617,621 of NZ_JAQQGG010000003.1, read as the reverse complement.
TAGCGAAAATGAAAGAAACACATGCTGTGAAATCTGATGAAGAAGTTTACGGAAAAGGTGCGAAGCGTGCTGTTCCAGAGCTAGAGATAGTAGCGGAGCATGTAGCTCGTAAAGTGCATGTATTATATGATGTGAAGCAAACATTCGTTGAAGAGTTAGAAAAGAATGAGCAATATGAACTGTTTACAGAGTTAGAATTACCACTTGCACGTGTATTAGCTGATATGGAAGTAAAAGGTGTAAAAGTTGATACAGAACGTCTTCGTAATATGGGAGAAGAACTTGCAGGTAGATTAAAGGAAATGGAACAGGAAATTTATAAGCTGGCGGGAACAGAATTTAATATTAATTCACCGAAGCAGCTTGGTGTTATTCTGTTTGAGAATTTAAACTTACCGGTTATTAAGAAGACGAAAACAGGTTATTCTACGTCAGCTGATGTACTAGACAAGCTGATGGATCACCATGAAATTATTCCAAACATTTTACATTACCGTCAATTAGGGAAACTAAATTCAACTTATATTGAAGGTTTATTAAAAGTTGTACATGAAGATTCATCTAAAATCCATACTCGTTTCAATCAAGTATTAACGCAAACGGGCCGATTAAGTTCAACGGATCCAAACTTACAAAATATCCCGATTCGATTAGAAGAAGGAAGAAAGATTCGTCAGGCATTCGTTCCATCAGAAGAAGGATGGATTATGTACGCAGCGGATTATTCACAAATTGAACTTCGTGTATTAGCTCATATTGCAAATGATAAAGGGCTAGTCGACGCGTTCCAACATGACATGGATATTCATACAAAAACAGCTATGGATGTATTTGGCGTTGAAAAAGATGAAGTAACTTCAAATATGAGACGACAAGCGAAAGCTGTTAACTTCGGAATTGTGTATGGTATTAGTGATTATGGTCTTTCACAAAACTTAGGAATTACAAGAAAAGCAGCAGCGGAATTTATTGAAAAGTATTTAGAAAGTTTCCCTGGTGTACAAGAATACATGGATGACATCGTAAAAGATGCGAAACAAAAAGGATATGTAGCTACATTATTAAATCGCCGCCGTTACATTCCGGAAATTACGAGTCGTAATTTTAACTTGCGTAGCTTTGCTGAGCGTACAGCTATGAATACACCAATTCAAGGTACTGCAGCAGATATTATTAAAAAAGCGATGATTATTATGGCAGATCGTTTAGAAGAAGAAGGATTACAAGCGCGTCTTCTATTGCAAGTACACGATGAATTAATATTTGAAGCACCAAAAGAAGAAATTGAAAAATTAGAGAAGCTTGTACCAGAAGTAATGGAGCATGCAATTGAACTCGCAGTTCCGTTGAAAGTTGATTATTCTTACGGTCCAACTTGGTACGACGCAAAATAAGGAAGTGATGAAATGCCTGAATTACCAGAGGTTGAAAACGTCAGACGGACACTTGAAAATCTTGTAACAGGAAAAACGATTGAAGATGTTATTGTTACTTATCCGAAAATCGTAAAACGACCGGATGATGCAGAAATCTTTAAAGAAATGCTAAAAGGCGAGACGATTGAAAATATAAAGCGAAGAGGAAAGTTTTTGCTTTTATATGTAACAAATTATGTCATTGTTTCACATTTGCGTATGGAAGGTAAGTTTTTACTGCATCAAGAGGATGAGCCAATTGATAAGCATACGCACGTCCGTTTCTTATTTACAGATGGAACTGAATTACATTATAAAGATGTGAGAAAGTTTGGTACGATGCATCTCTTTAAAAAAGGTGAGGAAATGAATCAAATGCCTCTTGCTGACTTAGGTCCGGAGCCATTTGATGCTGAATTGACACCACAGTATTTACAAGAGAGATTGCAAAAGACAAATCGTAAAATAAAAGTTGTATTATTAGACCAGCGCCTTTTGGTAGGACTTGGAAATATATATGTAGATGAAGTTTTATTCCGTTCTCAAATTCATCCAGAACGAGAAGCGTCGTCTTTAACAGTAGAAGAAATTGAGCGAATTTATGAGGCGACTGTTACAACGTTAGGTGAAGCAGTGAAGCGTGGCGGAAGTACAATTCGAACGTATATCAACTCACAAGGGCAAATTGGCTCATTCCAAGAACTGCTAAATGTATATGGAAAAAAAGGAGAACCGTGTGTGACTTGCGGTACGATATTAGAAAAAACAGTTGTTGGTGGAAGAGGAACGCATTACTGCCCAATTTGTCAGCCAAGAATATAGAAAAGAGATAACATCGGATAGGCATTTGTCATATACATACAGCAGAGCTATGTATAAGGGAGGAGCTTACCGATGTACCTTTATTTATCTCTTATTTTATTAGCTTTTACATTAAGCTTAGATAGCTGTAGTGTAGGGCTAACATATGGTTTAAGAAGCGTAAGAATTCCACTAAGATCAATTGTAATTATCGGAATGTGTTCAGCGGCTGTTATGCTTGTTTCAATGGGAATTGGACATATGATCGCGAAAGTATTTTCACCTGTTATCGCAACGCGTATCGGTGGGCTTGTTCTTATTGGAATAGGAATTTGGGTATTATACCAATTTTTTCGAAGTGAGAAAAAAGAAGAACCGAAGCAAGAGGAGAAGGTATGGAAATTAGAGATTGCCTCGCTTGGGTTAGTCATTCAAATTTTACGGAAACCGACTGTAGCAGATTTCGATAAATCAGGCACCATTTCTGCAGGAGAAGCGTTACTTCTTGGTATCGCTCTTTCTGTAGATTCATTTGGTGCTGGAATTGGTGCATCTTTATTAGGGTATGCACCTGCTATGATGGCGATATTAGTTGCAGTGATGAGTTCTTTGTTTTTATTTATTGGAATGAAACTTGGAACGGTTTTATCAAATATGAAATGGTTGCAAAAATTTACATTCCTGCCTGGGGTATTACTCATTATTATTGGAATTTGGAAAATGTAAGTACGGGCGTGGAACATTAGTTTCGCGCCTTTTATTATGAGGAGGATTATATGATGACAGTAGTAATTGGATTAACGGGAGGTATTGCAAGCGGAAAAAGTACAGTATCTCAAATGTTTCGCGAGCTAAATATACCAGTTATTGATGCAGATATTATTGCGCGAGAAGTTGTAGAACGAGGAAAGCCAGCATATAACAAAATTGTAGAAGTGTTTGGAACAGAAGTATTACAAGAAGATGGAGAACTAGATCGTCCAAAACTAGGAAGTGTCGTTTTCTATAATGAAGAGAAACGATTGCAGTTAAACAAAATTGTTCATCCTGCAGTGCGTGAGGAAATGAATAGGCAAAAGGAAATGTACATAAAAGAAGGTATGCAAGCGGTTGTGTTAGATATTCCTCTCTTATTTGAAAGTAAATTAACAAGTCTCGTTGACCGCGTTTTAGTTGTAGCAGTTAAGCCACATACGCAATTAGAACGTTTAATGAAGCGAAATAATTTTTCAGAAGAAGAAGCGACAGCTCGTATTCAATCTCAAATGCCGTTAGAAGAAAAAGTGAAACATGCAGATGAAGTGATAAATAATGATGGCACAATTATGGGAACGAAAACACAATTACAGGGGATTTTAAAGAAATGGAATATTATTGACTAAAAAATTGTGAAATTAATGAAAATGCTTAGTGACATATCCCCTTTTTGTGTTATACTATTATTGGGATTGGAGATAAATAGTATAACGCATTCAAGGGGGATAACATATTATGACTCGTGTGGCAATTAATGGATTTGGACGTATTGGGAGAATGGTATTTCGTCAGGCAATAAAAGAAAGCGCATTCGAAATTGTAGCAATCAATGCAAGCTATCCATCTGAAACGTTAGCACATTTAATTAAATATGATACAGTTCACGGCAAGTTTGACGGAACAGTAGAAGCATTTGAAGATCACTTATTAGTTGATGGGAAAATGATTCGCCTTTTAAACAACCGCGATCCAAAGGAATTGCCTTGGACAGATTTAGGTGTTGAAGTTGTAATTGAAGCAACTGGTAAATTTAATTCAAAAGAAAAAGCAATTCTTCACGTTGAAGCTGGAGCGAAAAAAGTTATTTTAACAGCGCCTGGTAAAAATGAAGATGTAACAATTGTAGTAGGTGTGAACGAAGACCAATTAGATATTACAAAACATACTGTTATTTCAAATGCATCTTGTACAACAAACTGTTTAGCACCTGTTGTGAAGGTGTTAGATGAGCAGTTTGGAATTGAAAACGGTTTAATGACGACAGTTCACGCTTATACAAATGACCAAAAAAATATTGATAACCCACATAAAGATTTAAGAAGAGCACGTGCTTGCGGACAATCAATTATTCCGACAACGACAGGTGCTGCGAAAGCGCTAGCAAAAGTTCTTCCGCATTTAAATGGAAAACTTCACGGTATGGCACTTCGTGTACCAACACCAAACGTGTCTCTTGTTGACTTAGTAGTAGATGTAAAACGTGATGTGACAGTTGAAGCTATTAACGATGCATTCAAAACTGTTGCAAACGGTGCGTTAAAAGGCATTGTAGAATTCAGCGAAGAGCCTTTAGTATCTATTGACTTTAATACAAATACACACTCAGCTATCATTGATGGTTTATCTACAATGGTAATGGGTGATCGTAAAGTGAAAGTGCTGGCTTGGTATGATAACGAGTGGGGCTACTCTCGTCGTGTTGTAGATCTTGTAACGTTAGTTGTTGACGAATTAGCGAAGCAAGAAAATGTGCAACATATTTAAGTGAATAAGGGAGAGGGCAAGTGGAAGATTTGCCCTCTTTTTTTTATTTTTTTCTGAAAAGGAAAAAAATTATAGGAGTATATTTTTGAAAGTGGACATACCACGAAACGTTGGGGTTACTGTATTTGTGAATCATTTATTTTTTTTAGGGAAAAGTAAAGAGGAAAATATGACAGAAAATCGAAAAAACTGTTGTTGCAAAATGAAAATAAACAAAGTATACTAACACTCGTAAACTTAAGAGCTGAGGTACGTAGTCACTACTTAAAGGGTTAGGACCTCTCTGGACTAACTTTCCCCCGTGGTAGTGGAGCAAGCCAAATTGCAAATTAGTTTTCAATTCGAACAGTTAGAATAAATTTACAAGGGGGAACTGTAGAATGGATACTATGGATACGATGGGTCGTCACGTGATCGCTGAACTTTGGGATTGCGATTTCGACAAGCTTAATGACATGCCGTATATTGAACAATTATTTGTGGATGCAGCACTAAGAGCTGGTGCTGAAGTGCGTGAGGTTGCTTTCCATAAATTTGCACCACAAGGTGTAAGTGGAGTAGTAATTATCTCGGAATCACATTTAACAATTCATAGCTTTCCGGAGCACGGTTACGCAAGTATTGATGTTTATACTTGTGGGGATCGTATTGATCCAAATGTTGCTGCAGAATATATTGCAGAAGGTTTAAACGCGAAAACGCGTGAGAGCATCGAGCTTCCTCGAGGCACTGGTAGCTTCGAAATTAAGCAGAGAGAAACAAAAGCTCTTTAAAAAAGAACATAATTGATTTAAAATGTAAAGAGGTGTATAATGCACCTCTTTTTTAGTTTATAAAAAAGGGAAAATATAATGTACTCGTTAGTTGAATAAATGGAGCTCTTACGAATAAGTTAACAACGCATCTATCATCGTATTTTTTTAAACGAGATAATAATGCGCTTAAACTTAAAGTGGTAAGAGAGTTAAAATGAGTTATATAATAATGTATATATATTGTCAGATGAAGTAAGTAGAGAAAAAATAAAGAGTATAGTGTAAAGGAGTGAATATATTGCGTTGTCCATCCTGTTCTCATAATGGTACAAGAGTGTTAGATTCGCGTCCGGTAGACGAGGGGCGCTCTATTCGAAGAAGGAGAGAGTGTGAAAGCTGTTTAAGCCGCTTTACGACATTTGAAAGAGTGGAAGAGTCACCTCTTATCGTTGTAAAAAAAGAAGGAACACGAGAAGAGTTTAATAAAGAAAAGATTTTACGTGGCTTAATTAAAGCGTGTGAAAAAAGACCAGTATCTTTAAGACAATTAGAAGAAGTAACTCAAAGTGTGGAACGTGAACTTCGTAATTTAGGTATATCAGAAGTGAAAAGTGATATGATTGGTGAAATTGTTATGGAAGAACTACGTGATATCGATGATGTTGCTTACGTGCGTTTTGCTTCTGTATATCGCCAATTTAAAGATTTAAATGTATTTATTGAAGAATTAAAAGATATACTGCAAAAAGAAAGAGAGTAGAATCTGTATCGTATTCTCTTTACATACCGTAAGTAATGAGATAAGAGAGCTAGAAGCGAAAGCTAATAGCTCTTTTTCGCTAATAAATTATATAGTGAAGATTGGATGAGAGAAAGGAAAGCAAGAATGGAAAAACAGTCATGGATGGAGCTATTGCCGATTGATCGTTATAAAGTAAGTGCGAAAGGATTATTGCATAATTACGACCGAAAAGTGTTAACGATGTTATATCAGCCGTTAATAGGTAGTAGAGCTTTTAGCTTGTACATGACGCTATGGGGAGAGTTAGAACAAGATCGTGTATTTGGAAAAGAGAATACGCATCATTCCCTTATGGTGACCATGCAAATGCAACTTCCCGAAGTATATGAGGAACGAGTAAAGTTAGAGGCAATTGGACTTTTGAAAGTATATATTAAGAAAGAAAAAGATATTCGAATGTTTATATATGAGCTGCAACCACCTTTATCTCCGAAGCAGTTTTTTGATGATATTGTTTTAAGTATCTTTTTATACAATCGATTGAGTCGGACAAAATATAATCAAGTAAAGCATTATTTCTTAGAAGAAGAATTTGATTTTGCATCTTATGAAAATGTTACGCGTTCTTTTAATGATGTGTTTGGTTCGTTTAATCCAGGGCAGCTTGAGCATGCGCAAGAAGACCTTCGTATTCCAAAAACGACAGCTATGCCAAGTAATGAAAAGGGAGACGCTCCAAAAGTTTGGAATGATTTCTTTGATTTCTCCTTATTTGTAGATGGCTTGTCCGCTCTTGTTCCTAAAAAGGCGATTACAGATCAAGTGCGAGAATGTGTCATTACACTTGCTTACGTGTATGATGTAGATGTGTTATCGATGCAAAATATCGTTCTTGGTGCGGTGACAGAGCTGCAGACAATTGATATCGAAAGGCTTAGAAAAGGAGCGCGTGATTGGTATCAGTTCGAAAACGGACAAGCATTACCTGTATTAAGTGAAAGAGTACAGCCTCACGCTGCACGTATGATGAAAGAAAAAGAGCCTTCTACGCAAGAAGAGATGTTAATCAAACAGTTAGAGGAAATCTCACCAAAACAACTATTGAAAGAAATCTCTGGCGGTGCAGAGGCAACGAAGGCTGACTTGCAAATCGTTGAAGATGTAATGATCAATCAAAAATTAACGCCAGGTGTTGTGAATGTACTTATTTATTACGTTATGCTACGCTCAGATATGAAACTTGCGAAAACGTATGTGGAGAAGATTGCTGGACATTGGGCACGTAAAAAGGTCGGCACAGTAGCTGAAGCAATGGCGTTAGCGAAAGAAGAAAACCGTCAATATCAAGAATGGGCTGAGACGAAGAAGAAAGGCCGTACGTCGAAGAAAACGGTACGAAAAGAAATGGTACCAGATTGGCTGAAAGAAGAGCCGAAAGAACAAGAGAAAGAAACTGTGAAAAAAGATGTAAGTGCTGAAAAAGGTGCAAGTACGTTAGAGGACGAACGAAAACGATTAGAAGAAGTGTTAAAAAAATATAAGCGTGATTAATAGAAGAGAATGAACGCTCTTTGAGGTGAGAAAATGGAGCATATTCAAAATTCATTTGCAAAGTTAATGGAAAATGAAAATTTTAAAAATAGATATGAAGTATTAAAGGCGGAAGTAATGGCACATCCGCGTGTGAAAGAATTTATAGACGAACATAAAGGGGAAGTAACAACGTCTATGATTGAACGCAGTCTTGTGAAATTATACGAATATATTGGACAAAGTGTAGGTTGCGCGGATTGTCCGGATCTAGGTTCGTGTAAAAACATGCTGCAAGGATATGAGCCAAAGCTCGTTATCCAAGGGAAGATGATTGATATTCAATATGATCGTTGCGTTAGAAAAGTAGCATATGACGAGAGGAAGAAATATGAAAAGCTCGTTCAAAGTGTATATATGCCAACTGATATTTTACAAGCAACGATGGAAAACTTAGACCCTTCAGATTTAGATGCGCGTATTGATGCAATTGGTGCAGCTAATGAATTTTTAAGTACATATGAACCTGGTAAAAAAGTACAAGGTTTATATTTGTACGGTAAATTTGGTGTAGGGAAAACGTATTTATTAGGAGCAATTGCGAATGAGCTTGCTCGAAAGAAAATAAGTTCAATGCTCGTATATTTCCCTGAATTTTTACGTGAAATTAAAAGTTCAATTCAAGATAATTCGATTGGGGAAAAGATTGATGCGGTGAAACGCGTACAAGTTTTAATGTTAGATGATATTGGAGCAGAAGCGATGTCAAGCTTTGTGCGTGATGATGTACTCGGTGCAATTTTGCAATTCCGTATGTTAGAAAACTTACCGACGTTCTTTACGTCTAACTTTGATTTTAAACAACTAGAACATCATTTAACATATACGCAGCGCGGTGAAGCGGAAGAAATGAAAGCAGCTCGTATTATGGAGCGAATTAAATATTTGGCGAAACCAATTCCGATTGGCGGGAAAAACCGTCGTCATAAGTAAAGAGCAAGCTGAGAAGCTTGCTCTTCTTTTGTAGTTAAACGCTTTTTAAAGTAGCCGAATGATAAAATGAAAAGTTCTTATTGAAAATTCCTAGTAGCTTGTATCATTTTTTTCTCCCTCCCTTAATATATATAAAATTAGCAAGCCATATCGAGTGGATTTTCTAACGATAAGAAATGTAATTCTACTAAGAGTGAACTTTCACGCGGGACGGACTCTTATAGGATTTGTAACGTATAGATACAGTCCTTTAGAGCAGGGATAAAAGGGGGGACAAAAGTGATTGAAATTTGCTTCGAAGAAAAAAATGATGCTATGCACGTATATAGACAACTATTGAAAAGAGCGGAACTGTTATATAAGGAAACGAGTGTGTATTTACAGGAACAAAAAGTGGTGATTCACATACCAGTATGTGAATCAAATTATATTGAAAAGATTTTATTGCCAGTAATGGTATATTTCATTGTGAATGTGAAACAAAATGAGTGGATATATACAATCTTAAAAGAGAAGTTTTTTTATGAAGAAGAGGAAGAGTGCCATCAAATATTGCATATGGCACAAGAGATTTTAAAAGGAAGAAGAAAAGGAATTGCTCGTGAATTAACACGTCACACATTTGAATCATATATTAAATCCTCTTTAAATAACTGGCTTTGTGATCCGCTTTCATTCTCGTTTTCATCATATGTTCGTTTTCGTCTTCGTACATATAGGGAAATGGTAGCTAAGCTTGCTGAAGTGGCAATTGATGAGTATAAGTTAGAACAAGAATATCAAATGTTTATTGAGACGCTCCGGCAACAAGTCCGTAGCCGGAAATCACGTTTGTCATGTGTACATCTTATTTTTGATGAAAGTTTTATTTTCTATGATGATAAAGGTAGACGTTTAAAACAAGAGAAATTGGTTCAATATATAGATGAAGACTTATTAAAACAAAAGGATGTATATATTGATACGAAAGTAATTGCACCACTTCTTTCTATTTCGCCGAAAAAAATTTATTTGTATACGAAAGAACAAGACCATAATATGATTATTACTTTGCGAAATGTATTTCAAGAACGGGTACAATTACATGGATTACATGAGTTTGAGCGCAATGTGAAAAATTTAAAAAATAAAGGTAACGCCCTTGATTTTCTAAGTTTTTGAGCATATAATTACCTACATAAATGAAATATATTGAAATGTCATGATGAGGACATGAGTAGTTTTCTACGATTTTCAGAGAGGGAAGCCTTAGGGTGTGAGCTTCCTAGTACGGGATTATTACTTACCACCTCTAAACTTTAGCAGTGAACGGTTTTTCTAGTAATTGCTAACGGACAACACCGTTATGTTGAACTTGAGCAATTAACAATTATGTTAATTGGAACAAGGGTGGAACCACGAATTCAACACTCGTCCCTTTTTACGGGATGAGTGTTTTTTATTTTGAGAAAAAGAGGAGTGACCAGTGATGGCAGATGTAGTTAAAATTACTTTCCCTGATGGAGCTGTGAAGGAGTTTCCAAAAGGCGTAACAACTGAAGAAATCGCAGCTTCTATTAGCCCAGGCTTAAAGAAAAAAGCTGTGGCTGGAAAATTAAATGATGAGATGATTGATCTTGTTACACCAATCGAAGAAGATGGTGCAGTTTCTATCATTACATTAGATTCTGAAGATGGCTTATATATTTTACGCCACTCAACAGCTCACCTTTTAGCGCAAGCGTTAAAACGTTTATATAAAGATGTTAAGGTTGAGCTTGGCATTGGTCCAGTAATTGAAAATGGCTTCTACTACGATATTGATATGGAAGAAGCAATTACAGTTGAAGACTTCAAGAAAATCGAAAAAGAAATGCAAAAAATTGTGAACGAGAACTTAGAAATCGTTCGTCATGAAGTACCACGTGCAGAAGCAATTCGTCGTTTTGAAGAAATCGGCGATGAGTTAAAATTAGATTTAATTAACGATCTTCCAGAAGATGCAGTTATTTCAATCTATGAGCAAGGCGAATTCTTCGACCTTTGCCGTGGTGTCCACCTTCCATCTACAGGGAAAATTAAAGTATTTAAATTATTAAGCGTTGCGGGTGCTTACTGGCGCGGCGATAGCAATAATAAAATGTTACAACGTATTTACGGTACTGCATTCGTTAAGAAAGCAGAATTAGATGAGCATTTACGTATGCTTGAAGAAGCGAAAGAGCGCGATCACCGTAAATTAGGTAAAGAATTAAAACTATTTACTAATAGCCAAAAAGTAGGACAAGGTTTACCACTTTGGTTACCAAAGGGTGCAACAATCCGCCGCATTATCGAGCGTTACATCGTTGATAAAGAAGCAAGCTTAGGCTATGATCACGTATACACTCCAGTACTAGGAAGCAGAGAGCTTTATGAAACTTCGGGTCACTGGAACCACTACCGTGATGGTATGTTCCCATCAATGGAAATGGATAATGAAGAGTTAGTTCTTCGTCCGATGAACTGCCCTCACCACATGATGGTTTATAAAAACGATATTCACAGCTACCGTGAATTACCAATCCGTATTGCGGAACTTGGAACAATGCACCGCTACGAAATGTCAGGTGCGTTATCTGGATTACAACGTGTACGCGGAATGACTTTAAACGATGCTCACATTTTCGTACGCCCAGATCAAATTAAAGAAGAATTAAAACGTGTTGTAAACTTAACTCTAGAAGTGTACAAAGATTTCGGTTTAGAGAACTACTCATTCCGTCTATCTTATCGCGACCCAGCAGATACTAAAAAGTACTATGCTGATGATGAGATGTGGGAAAAAGCACAAGGTATGTTAAAAGAAGCTATGGATGAAATGGGTCTTGATTACTATGAAGCTGAAGGTGAAGCGGCATTCTACGGTCCAAAACTTGACGTTCAAGTTCGTACTGCTCTTGGAAAAGACGAAACACTTTCAACTGTACAATTAGACTTCTTACTTCCAGAACGCTTTGAACTATCTTACGTTGGTGAAGACGGTAAACAACACCGTCCAGTTGTAATTCACCGTGGTGTTGTATCTACTATGGAACGTTTCGTAGCCTTCTTAATTGAAGAATACAAAGGTGCATTCCCAACTTGGTTAGCTCCAGTTCAAGTACAAGTAATTCCAGTTTCTCCGCAAGTACATTTAGACTATGCGAAGAAAGTACAAGACGAATTACGCCGTGCTGGTATCCGTGTTGAATTAGATACTCGTGAAGAGAAAATTGGTTACAAAATCCGTGAAGCACAAATGCAAAAAATTCCGTACATGCTTGTAGTAGGTGACAATGAAGTAACTGAAAACGGCGTAAACGTACGTAAATACGGTGAACAAAAATCAGAAACAATCGCATTAGATGCTTTTGTTGATATGATTAAAGTAGAAGGAAAACGATAAGAAAAAGCCGCGGTATACCGCGGCTTTTCTATGTAATATGAGTAAGGGAAATTAGAAAAAAAAAACCATGTAACACTTATCGTAAAAAAGTATTGCAAGTATGTTAGTTGTTTGTTACAATATTTCTTGTTGTTAGTAAAACACATTGCGTCTTCTTGACAGACGTCATGTCCTATGATAAACTCATCAAGGATAATAGAATATTGTTTTGTGGAACAAGTAGAAGCACCCGCTTCTCACCTGATGGACGCATTCGCAGTTTACAGGTAAATGTATTTCTTACTTAAGATTTTACAAGTGTGGGTGTCGTATGCCCGCACTTTTTTTGTCGGGTTCTATGACTACAAACTATGTTCTGAGAAAACCTTGGAGGTGGCTTACTATTAGCAAGGATATGATGATTAACGAGCAAATTCGTGCACGCGAAGTACGTTTAGTTGGTGCAAATGGCGATCAACTTGGAATCAAGTCTCGTAATGACGCTTTAGACTTAGCTGCAAATCTTAATCTTGATTTAGTATTAGTTGCTCCAAATGCGAAACCGCCAGTATGCCGCATTATGGACTACGGTAAATTCCGCTTTGAGCAACAGAAAAAAGAAAAAGAACAGCGCAAAAATCAAAAAGTAATTAGCATGAAAGAAGTTCGTTTAAGTCCAACAATTGATGAACACGACTTTAACACAAAACTTCGTAATGCTATCAAGTTTTTAGAGAAAGGCGACAAGGTTAAAGCGTCAATTCGCTTTAAAGGACGTGCCATTACTCATAAAGAAATCGGTCAACGTGTTTTAGATCGCTTCTCAGAAGCTTGTGCTGAAGTTAGTACAATCGAATCTAAGCCTAAAATGGAAGGACGCAGTATGTTCTTAGTTTTAGCACCGAAAAACGATAAGTAATAGATAGAGGAGGAAATACCTATGCCTAAACAAAAAACTCATCGCGGCGCTGCAAAGCGTTTCAAAAAGACTGGATCAGGTAAACTGAAACGTTCTCACGCTTACACAAGCCATTTATTCGCTAACAAATCTACAAAAGCTAAACGTAAACTACGTAAAGCTGGTGTAGTAAGCGCTGGTGACTTCAAACGCATTCGTCAAATGCTTGACAACTTAAAATAAGTTCGGCTGATATATAGAACAATTAGGAGGTAATATTATGCCAAGAGTAAAAGGTGGTACAGTTACTCGTCAACGTCGTAAAAAAGTAATTAAATTAGCAAAAGGTTACTACGGTTCAAAAAATACATTATTCAAGGTTGCTAACCAACAGGTTATGAAATCTCTAATGTATGCATTCCGTGACCGCCGTCAAAAGAAACGTGACTTCCGTAAATTATGGATTACACGTATCAACGCAGCAGCTCGTATGAATGGTCTTTCTTACAGCCGCTTAATGCACGGTCTTAAAAATGCTGGCATCGAAGTTAACCGCAAGATGCTTGCTGACTTAGCTGTTCATGACGAAAAAGCTTTCGCTGAATTAGCAACAGTTGCAAAAAACAACATTAACTAATTAATTAGTTGAAACCTTAGAAGATTTTTCTTCTAAGGTTTTTTTATTTGTATGCAAAGAGAAGTGTGTCGTTATCGATATGACAAAATCAATATAAAAATTATAGCAATATAGAAGAATATACATATGAAGTCAGGAGAATCCTCCTGGCTTCTTTTAATTATCATCCTCTGGAAAGAAGAGTATCTTTCCTACCTGAAACGACACTGCTATAATGGAAAGATGATATGGAACTTTCATCAGATAAAATAATATTTTTAATAGTGGGCAATTCCTGGATAATTATTAACTATCACCAATCGGAGTGAACAATCTAATCGTGATGATTGAAACGTATTTGTAAATTAAGGACAAGCTATTTTGTGTAAAGAGGTAAATGGCTGACTTATTAATAAGAAACGAAAAATAATAATGAACTTTGAGATGAAACAACATTGTTGCGTAAAATGCGATGTTGGAGGAGGGCAATAGAGTGGACTTACTACAACTATTTAAATTACAAAAAGAATTAGATGACCGTATTGCGAAAGAACATGACTTACAACCGAAAAAATTGTTAAAAGAGAAAATGTTAGCTCTTCTTGTAGAAATTGGAGAACTTGCAAATGAAACACGTTGTTTTAAATATTGGAGCAACAAACCAGCATCAGAACGTGAAGTCATACTAGAAGAATACGTAGATGGCTTACATTTTATTTTATCAATCGGAATTGATTTAGGTATTGATAAAAACTTCTTATTCTATAAGTGTGCACAGACGAATAAAACACAAGTAGAAATTTTCTTAGACACGTATGCGAAGGTGATTCGTTTTACAGATCAACCATCTATTACGAACTATATTGAATTATTTACAAGCTACCTTCGACTTGGACAAGCACTTGAGTTTGAACAAGAAGAGATTGAAAAGGCATATTTAGATAAAAACGAAGTAAATCATCAGCGTCAAACACAAGGATACTAAGTTAATTTTTGAATATTTCAATTTCCTTTTGTATAATGAAGTGACTGAAGAAAAAGGAGGGTGTTGGCAATGACAAAATTAGACGAGACATTGACAATGCTAAAAGAATTAACAGATGCACGTGGTATTGCGGGTAACGAGCGTGAACCACGCGAAGTAATGAAGAAATATATTGAGCCGTTTGCGGACGAACTTTCTACTGATAATTTAGGAAGTTTAGTTGCGAAAAAAGTAGGGGAAGAAAACGGCCCGAAAATTATGGTTGCAGGTCATTTAGATGAAGTTGGCTTTATGATTACGCAAATTGATGACAAAGGTTTCCTTCGTTTCCAAACAGTTGGTGGCTGGTGGTCACAAGTTATGCTTGCACAGCGCGTAACAATTGTAACGCGTAAAGGAGATGTAACAGGTGTTATCGGTTCAAAACCACCGCATATCTTACCTCCAGAAGCGCGTAAAAAGCCAGTTGAAATTAAAGACATGTTCATCGATATTGGTGCTTCTAGCCAAGAAGAAGCAATGGAGTGGGGCGTACGACCAGGAGATCAAGTTGTACCTTACTTTGAATTCCAAGTGATGAAGAACGAAAAAATGTTACTTGCAAAAGCATGGGATAACCGAATTGGTTGTGCAATTGCAATTGACGTATTAAAACAATTAAAAGATGAAAAGCATCCAAACGTTGTATATGGCGTAGGGACTGTACAAGAAGAAGTCGGTCTTCGTGGTGCAAAAACATCTGCAAACTATATTAAACCAGATATCGCGTTCGCGGTAGATGTTGGTATTGCTGGTGACACACCGGGTGTAACGTCAAAAGAAGCGCAAAGTAAAATGGGTGATGGACCACAGATCATTTTATATGATGCTTCTGTTATTGGTCATACAGGTTTACGTGACTTTGTAGTTGATGTTGCTGATGAATTACAAATTCCATACCAATATGATTCAGTAGCGGGCGGTGGAACGGATGCAGGTGCAATTCATATTGCTGTAAATGGTATTCCGTCTATGGCAATTACGATTGCAACCCGTTACATTCATTCTCATGCGGCAATGTTACACCGTGATGATTATGAAAATGCAGTGAAGTTAATTGTAGAAGTTATTAAACGTCTTGATAAAGAGGCTGTACATAACATTACATTTAATTAATAGAAAAAGCGAAGGAGCCTCTCCTTCGCTTTTTTGTGTTTTAAAAAGGTCGTTCTAATCCTGCGGCAGTATGAGCCCCTAAAATGATTAAACGAGTTAATTGCATGGCCATAAAATGCGGGGTATATATCATCCCTTTTTTTAGCCATGACATAATCATGCCGAGATGGGCACCAGTAACATAACTAAGGAGAATGTCACGTGGAACCATTAGTTTTTCATCGTTAGGCTGTGCAATAGAGAGGCTTAATGTTAAATGTGTTTGAATGGCTTTCATCATTTTATACGTAAAGTTTCCGGCAGCTTTATCACCAAGCATGACGTTATAGAAGTTCGCATTTTCTGCGATATGTTCAAATAAAGACAAGAAATTTGGATGTGGTGAATCAAATGTAAGTTGAAAATCTTCTTTATTTCTATTTTTCGGTTTAATAACTTCTGTTAGCTTCTCTAACATTTCTTCAATGCTTTTGTCTAGTAAGTCATATTTATCGTGGTAATGGCTATAAAACGTAGCGCGATTTACAGGAGCACGTTCTGCAATATGTTGAACAGTTACATTTTCAAACCCTTTTTCGCCTACTAAAGCGACAAAAGCATCCTGTATGAGTTGTCTCGTCCGTTTTACACGTGGATCATTTGTATTTTTAATAGACATTTTTATTTCCCCTCGTTTAATTTTCTGTATTTAAACAACATATTGGTATTATATTGTTGTTTAAGCGACATTTCATACGTAAATTGTCGGTTGTAGATTTGAAATAATTATTTATAATTATAAACGATAGTCCTTCAGAAATCAGCACCGCTTGCAGGTAGATAAATTTCGATTTACACCGCAGATGGTGTGATTTTTTTGTTTAAAAGTTAATATAATTAACAATTAAACAATCTAAACAATAAGGACGTAAATAGTCTAGAAAAAAATTATATGCGATATAAGGAGAGGAATGCAATGAATCAGTTTCGAAGAATGGTGATTATCAACATTATCACATTAATTGTACTAGTTGGTGGCGGTATTGGCGGTTATTACTATTACAATCAAGCGGAAAATTACTTAAAAACAGACAATGCAAAAATTGATGGAAAGGTAATTCCGATTGCATCACCAGTAGCAGGGAAATTAACTGACTGGAAAGCTGAAGTAGGTAAGAACTACAACGAGAATGATAAATTAGGTGCTGTCACTGTAGCAGCAGCGAATGGAGAACAAACAGTAGATGTAACAATTCCACAAAATGCAACAGTTGTACAATCAAACGCAACAACAAATGCTTTCGTTGGAGCAGGTAGCCCAATCGCTTATGCATTTGATATGAACAATTTATGGGTAACAGCAAATATTGAAGAAACAGATGTTGATGATGTTCAAAAAGGTCAAGATGTAGATGTGTATGTAGATGCATACCCAGATACAACGTTAACAGGAAAAGTAGAACAAGTTGGCTTAACAACAGCGAACACATTCTCTATGTTACCATCAAGCAACGCAACAGCGAACTATACGAAAGTAACACAAGTAGTACCAGTTAAAATTTCTTTAGATCATAGCAAATCAGTAAATATTGTTCCTGGCATGAATGTGACAGTTCGTATTCATAAGTAAGGGGGAGATGAGATGTCCTCAATTGTAATTGCAGGATATGCACTATTTTGTATAATCGTCTTCTTCCTTGTAAATCGTCTTTTACGAAAGAAAAAAACGAAAATGGGAGAAGAACAAGTCCCAGCCGTAAGTAAAATAGAAGTAAGTAAAGTTGAAACAGAAGAGAAAGACATTGAACGAAAGCAAGAACCGGAAATTTCTAATGTAGTTGAGTTGGAAACAGGAAAGCAAGAAGAAGTAAAACAAGAAAAAGAAGTAAAACAAGAAAAAGAAGTGCCGAAAAAACAAATGTCTATGCCTGTAGAGAATGTGAACGTAAAAGCAGTGGTAGCTGTATTAATTCTCGGCATGTTCGTTTCTATTTTAAACCAAACAATCATTAACGTTGCATTGCCTCCGTTAATGAATGAATTTAACGTATCAACTTCAACAGCACAATGGTTAATTACAGGCTTCATGCTTGTAAATGGTATTTTAGTACCGATTAGTGCCTTTTTAGTTTCACGATTTACGTATCGTAAATTATTCGTAGCAGCAATGTTATTCTTTACGGTAGGATCTATCATTTGTGCTACTTCAGGAAACTTTACAATGATGATGACGGGCCGCGTTATTCAAGCGGTTGGTGCGGGTATTTTAATGCCGGTTGGTATGAATATCTTCATGACATTATTCCCGCCTCATAAGCGCGGAGCTGCAATGGGATTACTAGGTGTAGCAATGATTTTAGCACCAGCTATCGGACCAACTGTAACAGGTTGGGTAATTGAAAATTACAGCTGGAACTTAATGTTCTATGCGATGTTTATTATCGGTTTAATTATTACGTTCCTATCTTTAAAATTCTTTACACTAGCTCAGCCAGTGTCTAAAACAAAATTAGATATATTCGGTGTTGTTAGTTCAAGTATTGGACTAGGAAGCTTATTGTACGGATTTAGTGAAGCTGGAAATAATAGTTGGACTAGTGCAGAAGTTGTTATTTCACTTATTATCGGTGTAATTGGTTTAGCGTTATTTATTTGGAGAGAGTTAACGACGGACAATAAAATGCTTGATTTACAAGTATTTAAATATCCAGTATTTACTTTCACTTTAGTAATTAACGCAATTGTTACAATGGCATTATTCGGAGGTATGTTATTACTTCCTGTATATCTGCAAAATATTCGTGGCTTTACGCCAATTGAATCTGGTTTACTACTTCTTCCAGGATCATTAATTATGGGGATCATGGGACCAGTAGCGGGTAAATTATTCGATAAATATGGCATTCGTCCATTAGCGATAATTGGATTGGCAATTACGACGTATGCGACATATGAATTTACAAAATTATCGATGGATACACCGTATAGCGTTATTATGACGGATTATATTATACGCTCAATTGGTATGTCATTCATTATGATGCCAATTATGACAGCTGGTATGAACGCGCTACCGATGAAATTAATTTCTCACGGTACAGCAACGCAAAATACGTCAAGACAAGTAGCGGGTTCAATCGGAACAGCGATTTTAATTACACTTATGACGCAACAAACAACTGCCCACGTAGCAGATTATGGAAATATGTTAACAACGTCAAACCCAATTTTAGTTGATAAAGTACACGGCATGGGGCAAAGCTTAGCGGCCTTAGCCGGCTCAGCACAAGCAGGAGATGCGATGAGCACGCAACTATTATTCGGACAAATTTCAAAGTTATCTGCAATTAACGGTATTAACGATGCCTTCTTAATTGCAACGATACTCGCAGGGATTGCTTGGGTGTTATCGTTCTTCTTACCATCAGGCAATAAACCAAATAGAAAAGCAGGGAATTAATTTCCCTGCTTTTTTGTGCTTTTTATGCAGTTACATATAAAAGATGATAACCAGTTACGGAGCAAAGCCCTGCTATAAACAAAATCGTCCCCATAGAACGAATACTCGATATTTGTCTTCCGCTTATAATAGCTAATAGTCCAGCTAAAGAGAAGAAGCACCAATATAAAGTTCCCGAAATTGGAACCATCCCCTCTAAATCTATTCCAGAACCTATACAAATGATAGGAACAACGATAAGGAATATGCTAATGAAACCAGCTATAGTGGTAAGTGATTTCCGATGTTTCATGCCACCAATAATTAAAAAAATACCGACGATGAATTGGCATAACATCAAAGTAAGAGCTAAAATCATCCAAGTTAATATTCCGAACACTTCTGTACTACCTCCGATTTGTGAGTTTCAAAAAATATTATATATAGTATGAATCACCCACAGTCATGAGTAACCAGAAGATAACCCCTAATATACCAGCGATAAAAATAATGAATCCCATATTACGGATACTTTTAATTTTTGCTTGTAATCCACTTACTCCAGCTAATAATCCAGTTAAAGAAAACAGTATCCAATATAAAGTAGTTGAAATAGGAAGGATTGTATTGCCCTCCATTCCCATGCCCCAAAAAACAAAAGGTAGTGTGACAAAGGAAAAGCTAAGTAGCCCCATTAAACCGACAAATAATTTACGGTGTTTCACGCTAGTAACAATTAAAAAAATACCACCAAAAAATCCGCATAAAACAAGAAGTGGCATATAAATAACCCAAAGTAAGCTCAACATATGTAATCTCCTTCTGTGTAATCAGTTATATTTTACTACATGAGGTTTATTTTGGATATTATTAATAAATATGTATAAATTGATAGAAATGAGTAATAACGATACGAATTAATAGATGTAGAGCATGAGAGAGAGGAGGAGACATATGAAAATTACAGAAGAAAATGTGGTGAATCAGCTAAGGAAAAGGAACGAAAAAGCATTAGATTTTATTATTGACCAGTACAGCGGACTAATAAAAAGTATTATTCAGAAGCATTTAGCTTCGTTTGAAGATGTGCAAGAGGAATGTATGGATGATGTGTTATTGGCAATTTGGAATCATATTGAAAAGTATGATGAAGAGAAAAATACGCTAAAAAATTGGATTGCAGCTATTACAAAATATAAATCTATCGATTATGCGAGAAAATATACGAAGACAGTAAATGAAAAAGGAATAGATCAAATAGATGAAATAGCGGTACATACCGATACTACTAAAAAAGAGATTAGTAATGATATGGAACATATATTAAATCATTTAAAGAAGAACGATAAAGAAATTTTTATGAAGCATTACGTGGAAGAGGATAGTGTAGAAGATATTGCGGAGAAAATGGGGGTGAAAACTTCTTTTATATACAATCGTCTATCAAGAGGTCGAAAGAAGTTAAGGGCATTATTTTTACATAACCGGATGAAATAAATAAGAAAAGAGGTGAAGGAAATGAAAGATCCATATGAAATGTTAAATGATATAAAAATGGATGAGAATGAATATGAAGAGATTAACTTAACGCACATAGAGAAAAAGAAAATAAAAAAGCGAATTCACAAAAAAATAAACAAGAACAAAGCCCATACGAAACGGAATATAGCTATTGTAACAACGGCCGCGGCATTATTTATTATGATGATGACTGTAGATATGAGAAGGATGATTGCAGATATACCGTTAATCGGAAGTAAAATGGAAGACTACGTGAACAGTAGAGGAGAACCTTTAAAAGAATATAAAACGACAATAGGACAAACAGTTTATGATAATGGTGTAGAAGTACGATTAGACGAAGTGATGATAGATGAGGGACAGATTATTGTTAATAGTACGTTTAAGTCTAGTCAGGTCAATTTAGAGGACTCTTATCCTAGCCCTGATATTTATATAAATGGAAAACTGTTAAATGGCAGCGGTAGTGGCGGAGACAAAAAAATAAATGAATATACATATACATTTTTCTCAAATGTAGATTTAAAAGACGATGAAATGAATCCTCTAGAAATTCGTGGAGAATGTGATATACAAGTTGTGTATAGGGATATCTCTTTAAAAGAGGGGAATTCAATATGGAAAGGAGAATGGGGTTTTTCCTTTAAAGCATCTGGAGACAAATTAAAAGCTGAAACGAAAACAATTCCAATTCATAAGCATTTTAAATTAGAAAATGGTCAAAAAATAGAATTGGAAAATTTAAAAGTGTCTCCTATATCTACAAAGTTGAACTATAAGATGTTGAATGGAACAAAGGTAGATGTAACATTTATCGGGAAGGATCAAGATGGTAAAGAGTTAATACCACATTCAGGTCTTACCTTATCGAAAAATAGTTATTGGCGTTTTGAAAAACTAGAAAATAGTGTAACGAAAATTATACTGACGCCCGTCCTAACTTCTGGTGAAGAGGGAGAAAAGAAAACGAATTATCGAAAAGTGTTAACGGAAGAAGAGTTTGAAGTTGTTATAAAAGAGTAAAGAGAGGTATCGTGATGATACCTCTCTCTATCCTAAAAAGGCTAACATATTATTTATAATATGAAGTAATATAGCTGGAATAATGGATTTTGTTTTTTTACATAAAATTGCCATAAATAGACCCATGATGAACATACTAAACATCACACCAGTTGAGTATATATGACCTATCCCGAAGAGGAAACTAGACCCAAGTGCTGCAATCCAAAAGGGGAAGCGCTGTTGTAGGAAGTGAAGAATAATACCGCGGAATATAAGTTCTTCAAAAATAGGTACAAGTATAGCACCGCCTATTAGCAATAACAGTTTGTATTGTTTTAACATTTCTAGATCTAAAGCGGATGACTGTTCTTTTACCGCATCAGGAAAAATATTATTAATTATAAATATATCATTAACGATATGTAGTCCATAAAAAAGGATTATATAGATGTATGTGCTTACTTTTTTTAATGCTGTAAAGTTTAGTGTTGGGACAATTAAATTTCTTAACGGTTTATATGCATAAATTAAAATTAATAAAATGCACAATACAAATAAATGCCTTCCAAAAGTAGTAAGTGATTTTGCTAAAGCAATTTGTTTTGGATCGGTTAAACCGTCTGTATAAATAACGGTAGGAAGACCTATAAAGAGGTCAGCTAGAAATCCTGTTCCCCAAATCGCGAAAACGAGCGAAAATAGAAATTGCGAGAGTGACATAGGATGCTTTTGTGGGTAAGTTAGTTGCGTGGCTTGTATAATAGTGAATCACCTATCCTTTTATATTAAATAATTATATATAAAGATTATAGGATATTTATACAAAAAAGTCATCATTGTAGTAAAAAAGATATGTTAAAGCTACTATTTACAGACATTAATAATTTTATATAGATGTTCTGTACAAATGGTTTGTCTAAAAGTGTTAACAGAAGAGTTTATAATTGTGATAAAAGAGTAAAGAGAGGTATTGTGATACCTCTCTCTTAATGTAAAAAAGCGATTATGTTGGTTAAAATGTGTAATAGGATAGCTGGAATAATAGATTTAGTTTGTTTGTACAATAAACAAGCGAAAATTCCAGTAACAAATGCACTAAACATAACTCCCACAGAGTAGGCATGAGCAATACCGAAAATTAAACTTGAGAGGATTACAGCTATCCAAAAGGTAAACTTCTCTTCGAAAAAACGAAGAAGAATCCCTCTGCATACAAGCTCTTCAAAAATAGGGGCAAAAATCCCACTAGCTAGAAGTAAGAGAAGTGGATAGTGCTCTAGTGTTGAAAGTTGTAATGCATCAGACTGTTCTTGTACGGATGAAGGGAATAATTTATCTAGTACAAACATATCTACAAACAAGGTGATTACATAATAAATGAGAACATAGATGTACATCCGAAAAGATTTTAAAACTCGAAAATCGAATATAGGTAATACTAGTTCTTTCAGTGGTTTATATTTCTTAATAAATGCGATTAGTAAAAGTAAGGCAACTAATTCATAACTTACATTTTTTATAGAATCAAGCAAAAATTTATTTGTATTTGGGTTAATGTATCCGTATAACTCAATAGGTAAAAATGTAAGAATTATATTTATTAATGAGAGACATGGAAAGAGAATGAATAAAACTCCAAGAAATTGTAACCATGACATAGAGTATTTCTGTTCATTAGAAAGTTGTGTAGCGGGTTGCATTTGTAAAACCACCCCTTTATATTTATATATTTAATTATAAACTGTCTTGTTATCGGGGGTAACATTTAAATATTACATATAAAGGTGTATTTTTCATAAAATAATAAAAGAGGTATCACCCTATAGTGATGCCTCTTTCTCATTGATAACTATGTTCTGTTTTGTTGTTTGATTTCGATTGCTCTATTTGTAATTCACGCTCTACCAATCGGTCTAACTGTTGAATTGCTTTTAGTGCTTTTTCATAAGAAATTGTTCGATAATGATGCGCTCCGCCTGGTTCTTCATCTGCTTCGTCTGCCCATTTAATAATGTTTTGCAGAGATGTTCTTTCGATTTCTTGCTGTACTAAGAAAGAATCTGTATGAAGAAGAATTGCGATAGAAATTTCTTTTGCTAGTTTAGGGTGTTCTCCTAATCTAATAAGCAATTTATGAGCTCTTTCTGCTCCTTTAATTGCGTGTATATCATTCTTTTTATATAAATCATAGTCCCATTCGCCGCCTGTGTACCACGTATGATGTCCGATATCATGAAGGAAACCGGCTTTTGTCGCAGCATCGACTGAGGCGTGATGCTTTTTAGCTAAGTGAAACGCATGGTAAGCGACAGCGATCGCGTGGACCATCCCAGAACGATTTACGTATTTTTGTGTAATGTGGTGTTTAAAAATTTGTTCAAGCGTAATACGGTGCATAAAACATTCACTCCTTTTATCTAATGGTGTATATGAAGAAAAATCGATCGGTTTAAATGTATTTTGAACATTGTACTCCATCGAGTAGTGTTAGTAAAGTAGAAATGTTTAGGAGAAGAAAAAAATCACCTTAGCTTATGCAAAGGTGATTTTTAAATTGCTTATTTTTTTAATCCTTGCTCTAGTGTTTCTAACATTTCATGCTTTTCATTTTCATCAGCGTTTTTCCAAATGACTTCAAATAAGACACCAAGACCTGGAAGCATTTTCTCTTCACCGCTTTGAATTGCATCGACAATTGTTTCTTGTAATTGATCTTGTGTATTACCAGATACATTTGCTAATACAGCACCGCGTAAATTAAAACTCATTGTTTTCACCTCTTCTTCAGAATTGAAACTGACGTTAGTTTTTGTTCTTTTTTATGTAAATATGTATGAAAAATAGGCTATAATGATAAGACAAGAAGAGAGGGAAATACATATTATGAAAAACATTGATTCAGTACAAAATCCGCGTGTGAAGCAGTGGAAAAAGCTGCAAACGAAGAAAGAGCGCGATAAAAAAGGTTTATTTTTTGTAGAAGGATTCCATTTAGTGGAGGAAGCTTTAAAAGCAGGAGTTGTAACAGAACTTATCGTTTCAGATCAGACAGACCTTCCGAAAGATTGGACAGTTAATGATGTAGAAATGTATATCGTACCGGAAGCAATCGTAAAAGTACTTCGTGAAACAGAAACGACGCAAGGTGTATTTGCTGTTTGTGAAAAGCATGAGAAGGAAGTAGCTCTTGCTGATGGGAAGTTTCTTTTATTAGATGGCCTGCAAGACCCAGGTAACTTAGGGACAATTATTCGTACAGCTGATGCAGCTGGTATTCATGCCGTTGTGCTTGGAGAAGGTTGTGTTGATGTTTATAATAGTAAAGTACTCCGTTCTACACAAGGTTCTATTTTTCACTTACCAATTGTAAAAGGGAACTTAGAAGAATGGGTAGACAAGCTAAAAGAAAATAACGTTCCTGTATATGGAACAGCTCTTGAAAATGGAGTTCCGTACGGGGAAGTAACACCAGCTGGTAGCTTTGCATTAATTGTAGGAAATGAAGGAAACGGCGTACGCCAAGAAATTCTTGCAAAAACGGATCGAAACTTGTATATTCCGATTTACGGCGGGGCAGAATCATTAAATGTTGCAGTTGCAGCAGGGATTTTAACGTATTATTTGCAAAGCCCGGTTGCGAACAAATAAAAAACTTCTTATAATAAGTTGAAGTACATTATATTAAAAGTTAAATAACGAAAAACGTTGATAGAGAAGAGTAGCTTACAAAATCGCCATATAGGGAGAGAATGCCGTAGACTGAAAGCATTCTTATGGTAGACGGAAGTGAATTCACCTCTGGAGTTGACGCCAGGACCATGTATATGTAAAGGCGTTCCGGTCAGAATTGATCGTTATAACTAATGAGTGGGCAGACATGTTCTGTCAATTTAGGGTGGTACCGCGAATTTACCTCGTCCCTTTTTGGGAGCGAGGTTTTTTTATTTTTAAAATTAGGAGGGTTCCAAATGGAAGCACGTTTAAAAGAGCTAAAGCAAAAAGCGTTAGAGCTTATTGAAGAAGCGAAAGAGCTAAAAGGCTTAAACGACGTACGCGTAGCGTATTTAGGAAAAAAAGGTCCAATTACAGAAGTATTACGCGGCATGGGAAAATTATCAGCAGAAGAGCGTCCACGTATGGGAGCATTAGTAAATGAAGTACGTGAAGCGATTCAAACGCGTCTAGACGACAAAATCAGCAACTTAGAAAAAGCAGTAATTGAAGCGAAATTAGCAACTGAAACAATTGATGTTACATTGCCAGGTCGTCCTGTTGAAACAGGTTGTCACCATCCGTTAACAGCTGTTGTTGAACAAATTGAAGATGTATTCATCGGTATGGGTTATGAAGTAGCGGAAGGAACAGAAGTAGAAAAAGACTACTACAACTTCGAAGCATTAAACTTACCGAAAGATCACCCAGCGCGTGATATGCAAGATACATTCTACATTACAGAAGAAACGTTACTACGTACACATACATCTTCTGTGCAAGCACGTACGATGGAAAATAATAAAGAAAAAGGCCCAATTAAAATTATTTGTCCTGGTAAAGTGTATCGCCGTGATGACGATGATGCGACGCATTCACACCAGTTCATGCAAATTGAAGGTCTTGTAATTGATAAAAACATTCGCATGAGTGACTTAAAAGGTACACTGCAAGTATTCGTGAAAAAGATGTTCGGTGAAGATCGTGAAATCCGTCTTCGTCCAAGTTTCTTCCCATTCACAGAGCCATCTGTAGAGATGGACATTTCTTGTATGATGTGTCATGGCAAAGGTTGCGGCACTTGTAAAGGAACTGGTTGGATTGAAATTTTAGGCGCAGGTATGGTTCACCCGAACGTACTTGAAATGGCTGGTTATGATTCAAAAGAATATCAAGGTTTCGCATTCGGTATGGGCGCAGAGCGTATCGCAATGTTGAAATACGGCGTAGATGACATTCGTCATTTCTATACAAATGATGTACGTTTCTTACAACAATTCAAACGAGCGTAAGGGAAGGAGAGGATAAGTATGTTCGTATCATATCGTTGGTTACAAGAGTATGTAGATATTAAAGATGTAACGGCACAAGAACTAGCAGACAAAATCACGAAAAGTGGTATTGAAGTAGAAGGTGTTGAAGTATTAAATAAAGGTGTAAAAGGTGTTGTAGTTGGTCACGTATTAGAATGTGAAAAACACCCAGAAGCTGATAAGTTAAGCAAATGCTTAATTGACATCGGCGAAGAAGAACCAGTTCAAATTATTTGTGGTGCTGCTAACATTGCAAAAGGTTTAAAAGTACCAGTTGCAAAAGTTGGCGCTGTACTTCCTGGTAATTTCAAAATTAAAAAAGCAAAACTACGTGGTGAAGCTTCTCACGGTATGGTTTGTGCTCTTCAAGAGCTTGGCATTGATGGAAAGTTAGTTTCAAAAGAATACGCAGATGGTATCTTCATCTTCCCAAGTGACGCTGAAGTTGGTGCAGATGCACTTGAAATTTTAAACTTACATGATGAAGTACTTGAGCTTGGTTTAACACCAAACCGTGCAGATTGCTTAAACATGTTAGGTGTTGCATATGAAGTAGCTGCTATTTACGGCCGTGAAGTAAAACTTCCAGCTATCGACTTACAAGAAACAGCAGAAAAAACTGCCGATTACATTTCTGTAAGTGTAGAAGCGAAAGAAGAAAATCCATTATACATTGCAAAAATGGTGAAGAACGTAAAAATTGGTCCATCACCAATGTGGATGCAAACTCGCCTTATGGCAGCTGGCATTCGTCCGATTAGCAACGTAGTTGATATTACAAACTACATTCTAATGGAATACGGTCAACCGTTACATGCATTCGATTACGATAAATTAGGTTCAAAAGAAATCGTTGTTCGTCTTGCAAAAGAAGGCGAAAAAATTGAAACGTTAGATGATCAAGAACGTACGTTACAAAGCCACCACCTTGTTATTACAAACGGCACAAAAGCGTTAGCAGTTGCTGGTGTAATGGGCGGAGCGGATTCAGAAGTTACAAATGAAACAGTAAACGTTCTAATTGAGTCTGCATACTTTGCAGGTCAAACAGTGCGCCGTACATCAAAAGACTTAGGTCTTCGCAGTGAATCAAGTGCACGTTTCGAAAAAGGAATCGACCCAACACGTACATTTGAAGCAATTCAACATGCAGCTGCTTTAATGGCAAAATACGCTGGCGGTGAAGCACTTGAAGGAGTAGTAGAAGCTGACAACTTACAAGTACAGGAGCGTACAGTATCTGTTACTGCTGAAAAAGTAAACCGAGTATTAGGCACAAATATTTCTGCGAGTGAAATGGGTACAATATTCACAAACTTGAAATTCCCATTCACAGAAGTAGAAGGAACATTCCACGTGAATGTACCAGCACGTCGTCCTGATATTACAATTTCAGAAGACTTAGTAGAAGAAGTGGGCCGTCTATACGGTTATGACCACATTCCAGTTACATTACCTTCTGGAACAATGACTCGTGGTAAATTAACAGCAGCGCAAACGAAACGTCGTAAAGTACGTCGCTTCTTAGAAGGTGCTGGTTTATATGAAGCAATTACGTATTCATTAACAAGCGCTGACAAAGCGAAACAATATATGGTGGAGCCAAACGAAAAAGCGCCTGTAGCTCTTGCACTTCCAATGAGTGAAGAACGTAGCCAACTTCGTTTAAGCTTAGTGCCACAATTGTTAGAAGCAGTTTCATACAATGTCGCTCGTAAAAACGATAGCGTTGCTTTATACGAAGTAGGTTCTATCTTCTTACCGACAGAAGAAGGAGAACTTCCGAAAGAAGAACAACATCTTGCAGGTGTTATGACAGGGCTTGCTCTTCACCATGCATGGCAAGGTGAGAAAAAAGTAGTAGACTTCTTCGTTGTGAAAGGTGTACTAGAAGGTCTATTTGACGTACTTGGCGTTTCAAACCAAATCACATATGCACCAGCAAAACGTGAAGGTATGCACCCAGGTCGTACAGCTGACATCGTATTAGAAGGCGAAGTAATTGGTTTCATCGGTCAATTGCACCCAGAAGCAGAAAAACAATTAGATGTGAAAAATACATTCGTATTCGAACTATCTCTTGTAAAAGTATTCGGTGCAGACGCTGAAGAAACTTACTACTCAGCAATTCCACGTTTCCCATCTATGACACGTGACATGGCTGTTGTCGTAACGAAAGAAACAAAAGCTGGCGAAATGAAGCAAGTTATTGCTGAAGCTGGTGGAGAACTTCTGAAAGACGTAACGCTATTTGACTTATACGAAGGTGAAAAAATGGAAGAAGGCAAGAAATCACTTGCATTCTCTATGAACTACTTCGATGCAGAGCGTACGTTAACAGACGAAGAAGTAACAGAAGCACATAACCGCGTGTTAACAGCGGTAGAAGAGAAATTTGGTGCGGAGTTACGTAAATAATAAGAAATTGCCGGATCTATTCCGGCAATTTTTTTAGTGGATTGGTTGTCGGAAAATGTCGGTAAGTCGATATATTACAAAAATCGCCGATATATTTGGAGTTACGGTCGATATATTATAAAAATCGCCGATATATTTGGAGTTACGATCGATATATTATAAAAATCGCCGATATATTTGGAGTTACGATCGATATATTATAAAAATCGCCGATATATTTGGAGTTACGATCGATATATTACAAAAATCGCTGATATATTTTCCGACATCTTGCATCTTTCTCTCGAATGTAGTACATTAATTTTAGTTTAACAAAATGAAAGACGATGATAAGGAAAAGTAGTATATACTATAATCCAAAGCGAGTCAGGGACGGTGAGAGCCTGATGAGGCGGTATATGTGAAGAACACCTTGGAGTTGCTAACCGAAATTGAATCTTGTATTCAAGAGTAGACTTAGACGGGAATCCGGCCTGTTACAAACCGGGAAGTATGTATTACATACGAGTTAAAGTTGGTCTTTATGACAAATTGGGTGGTACCGCGAAGTTTAACCTTTCGTCCCTTTATGGATGAAAGGTTTTTTTGTATTTAAATATATCAGCAAAGGAGAATTTCACTATGGAAAACACATTAGTAAAAAGTCTGTATAGAGATACAGATAAATACGCAGGTCAAACAGTACAAGTATCAGGGTGGATTCGTAACTTACGTGATTCAAAAGCATTTGGTTTCATCGAATTAAACGACGGTAGCTTTTTCAAAAGCGTTCAAATCGTTTTCGATACAGAATTAGATAACTTCAAAGAAATTGCAAAGCTTCCACTTAGCTCTTCAGTTAAAGTAGAAGGTAAAGTAATTGTAACGCCTGGAGCGAAACAACCATTTGAAATTAAAGCAGAAAAAATTGATATTGAGGGCTTATCAGATTCTGATTACCCACTTCAAAAGAAACGTCATACGTTTGAATACTTACGTACAATTGCTCACTTACGTCCAAGAACAAATGCATTCTCTGCAACGTTCCGCGTACGTTCTATCGCAGCATTTGCGATTCACCAATTCTTCCAAGAGCGTGGATTCGTACATGTTCACACACCAATCATTACTGGTAGTGATACAGAAGGTGCGGGCGAAATGTTCCGCGTAACAACGCAAGATTTAAACAACGTACCAAAAGGCGAAGACGGACAAGTTGATGAATCAAAAGACTTCTTCGGCAAAGAAACAAACTTAACAGTAAGTGGACAGCTGAACGCTGAAGCTTATGCATTAGCATTCCGTGATGTATACACATTCGGACCTACATTCCGTGCAGAAAACTCAAACACAACTCGCCACGCTGCTGAGTTCTGGATGGTTGAGCCTGAGATTGCATTCGCTGAACTAGGTGACGTAATGAACCT
This sequence comes from Bacillus sp. FF-1, assembly GCF_028548245.1. Lineage (NCBI taxonomy): Bacteria > Bacillati > Bacillota > Bacilli > Caryophanales > Bacillaceae > Bacillus > Bacillus sp. FF-1. The sequence continues at coordinate 587,034 of NZ_JAQQGG010000003.1, read as the reverse complement.
TACAGAAGATATGCTGAAATATGCAATGAAATACGTATTAGAGCATGCACCAGAAGAAATGGAATTCTTCAACAGCTTCGTTGATAAAACAGTTCTAGAGCGTATGAACAACGTAATTAACTCTGACTTCGGTCGCATCACTTATACAGAAGCAATTAAAGTACTTCAAGAATCAGGTGCTGACTTCAAATACCCAGTAGAATGGGGTATTGACTTACAAACAGAGCATGAAAGATACTTATCAGAAGAAATCTTCAAACGCCCTGTATTCGTAACTGACTATCCGAAAGACATTAAAGCATTCTACATGCGCTTAAATGATGACGGTAAAACAGTAGCTGCTACTGACCTTCTAGTTCCTGGCATCGGCGAATTAATCGGCGGAAGTCAACGTGAAGAAAGAATGGACGTTTTAGTAGATAGAATTAAAGAATTAGGCATGAAAGAAGAGGACTACTGGTGGTACTTAGAACTTAGAAAATACGGCGGTACAAAACACGCTGGATTCGGTCTAGGTTTCGAGCGCTTCCTAATGTACATCACTGGCATGGCTAACATCCGTGACGTAATTCCATTCCCAAGAACTCCAGGTTCTTCTGAATTCTAAAATATGAAAAAAGCGAGAGGATTTCCTCTCGCTTTTTATTTTGTATAGTTTACTGCCTCGTAGCAAAAAGTAACGCGAAGGGGTGAATATAAATGAGTAAAAAAGTGAAAAAAGATCATTCAAGATCGGGCCTCGGTTCTCCAGAAGTAGAAGGACAAGGAACGACGACACATGAAACAGGTTCTCATAAAGTACCTTCATCTAATAAGAAGCAGAAACAAAGCTAACATAAAAAGGAGAGTCTTGGCGACTCTCCTTTTTATGTGTTACATCTTTTTATCATGAATCTCTTTTGTAATGTTATCTACATCTTTGTCTAATCGATCGAAATAGAAAAACCACAGTAAACTCATGAACACGTAATAGATGGCCATCACGCCAAGATTATCAGATATATTTTCAAATGTAGATTTAGTAGTGAAAAAAGCGCCCCAAATGGTAGAAATAGTGAGATAAGAAAGAGGACCTACGATGTGTACGAATGCATAAAGTACCTTTTTAACTTTTACAGCGTTCATATGAAAGACCGCCTTTTTCTAATCATACATTCAAGTTCCTCACAGAAGTGTTGTAGTTTTGCTGGATTATGTATTAACGAGCGAGCATCGTGTTTCCCGATAAACCTGCGGATCCGAAAGTTTAATAAGAAAGATCGGCCATAGCGCTCTATTAAATCGTTGAACTCTCGTTGTTCGCTTAGTAGATGAATGTTTTCCCTAATTTCGAACTGTCTTTCGTGTGGATTACCTAGTAAAATATTTAGAATCATTTGTAGAAGTAGCAATAGGGATCCCCTCCTATGTTAGAATAATCTGTATATTATAATTATAACAAAACTATAAGGATAATAGTAGGATGAAACAAAAAACAGGAGTTTGTAGGCTCCTGTTTTTGTCGATACTATTTTAGTAAGCGAAACGCCTTTTCCGTATTAGCAAAATGCAGTTTCACAAACTCAGGTAATCGTTCTTTACCAAGCTTTTGAATTAATTTAGCGGCGGCGATATCAACTTGTTTACCTGCACCTTTTGGAAGGGGCATACCAGCTTTTTTGCTTAGTTCGTTAAATTGTTTTACGAATGAGTAACGAGCTAAAATGGAGGCGGCGGCTACTGCTAAATGGACGCTTTCGCCTTTCGTTGCGAAGTAAACATTTTCACGTTGTACCTGTTTTTGTTTTGCTAAATATTTGTAGTATGTATCAGGCTGTGTGAATTGGTCGATTAAGACGCCTTCAGGTTTTATAGGTGCCATTTTAGCTAATAAGTTTGTAATAGCTTTATTATGTAGCAAAGCTTTTAGTTTACCTTGGTTGTTTCCTTTATCAAATAGCTCGTTATATTTTTCGTTATGAAGAACGAGAGAGCTGTAAGGAACAACGTGTAGAAGTTGTTTTGCAATGGCAGTAATTTGTTCGTCATTTAAGTTTTTAGAGTCTTTTACACCAAGTTCTTTTAGTAGTGGAATTTGCTTCGCATCCACATATACAGCAACGACTGTCATCGGTCCGAAGAAATCACCAGTCCCCACTTCATCTGACCCTACGATCGACATTGTACCGATGGAAGCAGGCGGTGCATAACGGTGTGAATCAACAGATCTTTTTACAGCTGTTTTCGGTGTTTGAGAGACAGTTTGCCAACGAGAAGCTTCTGCTTCAGCACGTCCACCTTGGAACATTACTTTTCCAGATTTATACGCTGTGATTGTGCAAGATGGCACTTTTGCCATGAAGATTCCGCCTTGTGGAGTTTTCGGGCTAAGCGAATGTTTATATTGTTGTTTCATGTCTTCAATTACTGTAGAATTTGTTTGAATTACGATAGAATTTGACATAATGGTCACCCCTTTTTTTATATTGTTATTTTTATCATATCGGATTGTTCTTTCTGTTTCCATATTATGAAGGTTCATGGTATGATAAACTTTAGGATTCTGTACGTGATTGGAGGCCGGTGAGTTGTCACAACAAAAGGGAAAGAAAAGTCGAATTAATGTAGAAATCTATGGTCAGCAATATTCAGTTGTTGGCGATGAAAGTACAAGTCATATCCGCATGGTAGCAGCGATTGTGGATGATAAAATGCGCGAACTCAATGCCAAGAATCCTTCGCTTGACACGAGTAGACTAGCGGTATTGACGGCGGTAAACGTCATACACGATTACATAAAATTAAAAGAAGAACATGAGAAATTGAAAGAAAGTATGACAAAAAAAGGAATGGAATAACATGATTGATATTATTATCATTTTACTGCTTGTTATGGGATTTTTCCTCGGCTTACGCAGAGGGTTTATTCTGCAACTTGTAAAGTTAACAAGCTTTATTATCGCATACCTTGTTGCATACTGGTACTGTAAAGATTTAGCGCCAGCACTTGCGAAATTTATTCCGTATCCATTTGATAAAAATGTATCTGTTCCAGAATGGATTGATGCAAATAATATTGAGACAGTATTTTATCAAGCGCTTGCGTTTATCATATTGTTTATTATCACAAAAATTGCACTTTCATTACTTGGTAATTTGTTAAATATGTTTGCAGAAATACCGGTTTTAAAGCAAGTAAATGCGTTTGCGGGGGCACTCCTCGGATTTTTAGAAGTATATATTATTTTGTTTGTCTTAATTATCATTGGAAACATTCTTCCGATTGAACAATTACAAACACCATTACAACAATCATCAATTAGCAAAATAATTGTAGACGATACACCGATTCTCTCTGAAAAGGTGAAGGAACTATGGCAGACAGGTAGCAGAGTATAACTTCTCTTTTTTCGGAAAGAGAAGTTTTTTTCTATGAAAGAAAGGCGGGACAATGATGAAAGTAAATAAAAAACAAGTTATCAAATTATTAGAGACAATCGGGCTTTTTATGGAACTAAAGGGCGCGAATCCATTTAAAATATCTGCATTTCGTAAAGCGGCAGCAGCATTAGAAAGTGATGATCGTAGTCTTTCTGAGATTGAAGATTTCACGAAGATTCCGGGCATTGGAAAAGGAACAGCAGCAGTTATTCAAGAATATATAGAGTCGGGAACATCTGAAGTATTACAAGAGCTTGAACAAGAAGTGCCAAGTAGCTTATTACCGTTATTAAAATTGCCAGGCCTAGGTGGTAAAAAGGTAGCTAAGTTATATAAAGAACTTGGTGTTGTTGATATGGAATCGCTAAAAGCGGTTTGTGAGGAAAATAAAGTACAAGCTTTAGCTGGTTTCGGCAAAAAAACAGAAGAGAAAATATTAGAAGCAATCGATCAAGTAGGATCTCGTCCAGAGCGTTTACCAATCGCGATGGTATTGCCTATTGCCGGGGAAATAGAGGAGAAATTGTCGAATATTGCTGAGGTAATTCGTTTCTCTCGCGCTGGTAGTTTGCGCCGTGTTCGTGAAACAGTAAAAGATTTAGACTTTATTATTGCAACGACAGAACCAGCTGCAGTACGTGAGCATTTACTACAATTTGATAATATGATTGAAGTAATCGCGAGCGGGGATACGAAAGTTTCTGTTCGTCTTCAATATGAATATGATATTTCAATTGATTTTCGCTTAGTAAAACCAGAAGAGTTTATTACAACTCTTCACCATTTCACAGGATCCAAAGACCATAACGTAAAAATGCGTCAAATCGCAAAAGATAAAGGCGAGAAAATTAGTGAGTACGGTGTAGAGAACTTGGAAACAGGGGAAGTGAAAACATTTGAGACGGAAGAAGAATTCTTTGCTCATTTCGGTCTTCCATTTATCCCGCCAGAAGTTCGTGAAGATGGAAAAGAAATTGAATTAATTAAAGAGTATCCAAACTTAATTCAGTTCTCTGACATACAAGGTGATTTACATATGCATACAACATGGAGTGACGGTGCTTTTTCTATTGAAGAGATGGTACAAGCGTGCCGTGCTCGTGGATATAAGTTTATGGCAATTACGGATCACTCACAATACTTGAAAGTAGCGAACGGTTTAACGAAAGAGCGCCTTCGTGAACAAGCGAAAGAAATTGAACGTATGAATGAAAAGTATCCAGACATTACAATTTTACGCGGAATTGAAATGGACATTTTACCGGATGCCTCGCTTGATTTTGATGATGAAGTATTAGCAGAACTAGATTATGTCATTGGAGCAATTCACTCTAGCTTCTCACAAGACCGTGAAACGATTATGAAACGTCTTCGTGCTGCACTAGAGAATAAGCATGTCACAATGATTGCCCATCCGACAGGACGTCTCCTTGGACGCCGTGAAGGTTATGATGTAGATACAGACTTATTAATCGAACTCGCAAAAGAAACAAATACAGTTTTAGAATTAAATGCGAATCCAAACCGTCTAGATTTAAGCGCGAAATTATTAAAACAAGCACAAGATGCCGGTGTAAAAGTAGCGATTAACACGGATGCTCATACACTTGAAATGTTAGAAGATATGGAAACAGGTGTAGCGGCAGCACGTAAAGGTTGGATTCAAAAAGATAACGTGATTAACACGTGGGATATTGAACGTTTATTAGACTATATTAAACGTAATAAGTAACACAAGGGGGACCTGCAACATGTTAGAAAGAACGTTGCGTGTATTAGAATATAATAAAGTAAAAGAACAATTACTTGAACATACAGCATCTTCACTTGGTCGTGACAAAGTGAAGCATTTAGTGCCGAGCACTGATTTTGAAGAAATTGTAGAGATGCAAGATACAACGGATGAAGCAGCGAAAGTCATTCGTTTAAAAGGTAGTGCGCCATTAGGTGGTATTACGGATATTCGCTCTAATGTGAAGCGTGCAAAAATTGGAAGTATGTTAAGTCCAAATGAATTACTTGATATTGCAAATACGATGTATGGTAGTCGCAATATGAAACGTTTCATTGAAGATATGGTTGATAATGGTGTCGAGCTTCCGATTTTAGAAACTCATGTCGCTCAAATTGTATCTTTATATGATTTAGAAAAGAAAATTACAAATTGCATCGGTGATGGCGGTGAAGTAGTCGATAGCGCAAGTGATAAACTGCGTGGTATTCGTACTCAAATTCGTACTGCGGAAAGCCGTATTCGTGAAAAGTTAGAAAACATGACGCGTTCTTCAAACGCGCAAAAGATGTTGTCTGACTCGATTGTAACGATTCGTAATGAACGTTACGTAATCCCAGTAAAACAAGAATACCGCGGCGTATATGGCGGTATTGTTCATGATCAATCAGCTTCTGGACAAACGTTATTTATTGAACCGCAAGTCATTGTAGAATTAAATAACGCGCTCCAAGAAGCACGTGTGAAAGAAAAACAAGAAATCGAACGCATCTTATTGATGTTAACAGAAGAAGTGGCAGTAGAAGCCGATATCGTTTTATCAAACGTAGAAGTAGTTGCAAATCTTGACTTCATTTTTGCGAAAGCTTTCTATGCGAAGCGAATTAAAGCAACAAAACCAATCGTAAACAATGAGCGTTATATGGATTTAAGACAAGCGCGCCATCCACTCATTGATCCAGAAATTATCGTGCCAAATAACATTATGTTAGGTAAAGATTTCACGACAATTGTTATTACAGGACCGAATACAGGTGGTAAAACAGTTACGCTGAAAACAGTTGGTATTTGTGTATTAATGGCGCAATCTGGTCTTCACATTCCAGTAATGGATGAGTCAGAGATTTGTGTATTTAAAAATATATTTGCTGATATCGGTGATGAGCAATCGATTGAACAAAGTTTAAGTACGTTCTCCTCACATATGGTGAACATTGTTGATATTTTAGAAAAAGCTGATTTTGAAAGCTTAGTTTTATTCGATGAATTAGGTGCTGGAACAGACCCGCAAGAAGGGGCTGCACTTGCCATTTCAATTTTAGATGAAGTATGTAATCGCGGTGCTCGCGTTGTTGCTACGACGCATTACCCAGAATTAAAAGCATACGGATATAACCGTGAGCAAGTTATTAATGCGAGTGTTGAGTTCGATGTAAATACATTAAGCCCAACGTATAAATTATTAATCGGTGTACCAGGACGTAGTAATGCCTTTGAAATTTCGAAACGTCTTGGATTATCTGATCGCGTCATTGATCAAGCTCGTAACCACATTAGTACAGATACAAATAAAATTGAAAATATGATTGCGAAGTTAGAAGAAAGTCAAAAAAATGCAGAGCGTGACTGGAACGAAGCAGAAGCACTTCGCAAGCAATCTGAAAAACTGCATCGTGAATTACAACGTCAAATTATTGAATTTAACGAAGAGCGTGATGAACGATTATTAAAAGCGCAAAAAGAAGGGGAAGAAAAAGTCGAAGCTGCAAAGAAAGAAGCAGAAGGCATTATTCAAGAACTTCGTCAATTGCGTAAAGCACAGCTTGCAAACGTGAAAGATCACGAGCTAATTGAAGCGAAGAGCCGTCTAGAAGGCGCAGCACCAGAGCTTGTGAAGAAACAAAAAGTAAACGTGAAAAATACTGCGCCGAAACAACAGTTACGCGCAGGTGATGAAGTAAAAGTATTAACGTTCGGTCAAAAAGGTCAATTGCTTGAAAAAGTAAGTGATACAGAGTGGAGCGTACAAATCGGTATTCTGAAGATGAAAGTAAAAGAATCTAACATGGAATACATTAACACACCAAAGCAAACAGAGAAAAAAGCAGTGGCAACAGTAAAAGGTAGAGACTATCATGTTTCATTAGAACTTGACCTTCGTGGTGAACGATTTGAAAATGCAATGGCGCGCGTCGAGAAATACTTAGACGATGCCCAGCTTGCAAGCTATCCTCGCGTATCAATTATTCACGGTAAAGGAACAGGAGCGCTTCGCCAAGGTGTACAAGATTACTTGAAGAAACATCGCGGTGTAAAAACATTCCGTTACGGTGACATGGGCGAGGGAGGCCTGGGCGTAACAGTTGTCGAATTAAAATAGAAAACAACGAAACAAAGGGGAAACCATTATATGTTTATGGACAAACTTGCAAAAGTATTGTTAGCTTGTTGCGGAATATTTTTGGTGATTGGGGTTATTTATTTAGTTGTTTTTGCGAAGTAAACGAGCGTCAATCGTGGCAGAGTAATATTGCCATAGATTGACGCTTTTAATATATATGAAAAGGAATAAGTTATGAAAATCAACCAATATATAAGCGAAGCAAATTCTTGCTCAAGACGCGAAACAGATCGCCTTATTAAAGCCGGGCGCGTAGCGATTAACGGCGAAATATGTACGCACGGTGCAATTGTAAGTGATGATGATGTAGTAACGATTAATGGACGGGTTATTGTAAAGGAAGAGAAAGAAAAGGTGTATATAGCCTTTCATAAGCCAGTTGGCATTACTTGTACAGCAGCTGATCATATTGAAGATAATATTATTGATTATATCAATTACCCAGAGCGAATCTTTCCAGTTGGACGATTAGATAAAGCGTCAGAAGGCCTTATTTTATTAACGAATGACGGTGCGATTGCGAATCAAATTTTACATGGTGATCATGAGCACGAGAAGGAATATGTTGTCACAGTCGATAAACCTTTTACGGATTGGTTTATTGATGAGATGTCCAGCGGTGTAAAGATTAAAGATGGAATGACGAAGCCATGTAAAGTGACGAGAGTGGATCAGTCTACATTTCGCATCGTTTTAACGCAAGGAATGAACAGACAAATTCGTAGAATGAGTCGAGCTTTCGGGTTTACTGTAACAAAGTTAAAGCGAGTACGCATTATGAATATAGAGCTAAATGAGCTTGAAGTTGGAAAGTGGCGGAGCGTTACAGCTGAAGAGTTAGAAATTTTAATAGGGCAGTTATAGGGAGGAAAAATTTTCTCCCTATATTTTTTTGTCAGAAAAAATAAAACTATTGATTTTTTAAAAAATAGCCCATATAATAAAAAACAACAAGTTTCGACAAGATATTTTATAAAAGTAATGATGAGGACATGAGTTGTTTTTTACGATTCTCAGAGAGGGAAGCCTTAGGCTGTGAGCTTCCTAATACGGAAAGACGAACTTACCACCTCTAAACTTCAAGAGTGAACTGCATGCATAATGCATTGTAATTCTTGGCGGATAAAACCGTTATCAATTTACACGAGCTATAAAATGAGCTTATTTCGTTATAAATTCATTTTATTAGAATAAGGGTGGAACCACGATTTCAACACTCGTCCCTTTGTTAGGGACGGGTGTTTTTTGCGTTCTTTTACGGGGAAGTATGCTTGAAAGAGGATATATGACGGATTTTAATTCAGAATATTTTGTTAAATTAAATTAGGAGGTTAGTAGAAATGAAATCATCTTTAAAGTTTTCTGAGATGTTTGCAATAAGTTTAATGTTATTTGCACTATTTTTCGGTGCAGGTAATATGATTTTTCCACCAGCATTAGGACAAGGCGCTGGAACAGATGTATGGATCGCATTGTTTGGTTTTATCGTAACAGGCGTTGGGTTGCCTTTATTAGGAGTTATCGTTATAGCCCTTAAGGGAGATATTAATGAGTTAGCAGGGCGTGTACACCCTATATTCGCACTAGTTTTTATTACTGCAATTTATTTATGTTTAGGTGTATTCGTAAGCGTGCCGCGTACAGGAACAGTTGCTTATGAAATGAGTGTTGCACCGTTCTTACCAAGTGAGATAGCTGGTCAATCGTACCCGCTTGTTATCTTTACATTTATTTTCTTTGCTGTAACTTTTTATTTAGCTTTAAACCCATCAAAATTAGTGGGCCGCATCGGTAAAGTATTAACTCCGATTTTATTAGCTGTTATTACAATTATTGTAGTGAAAGCACTTATTACACCGATTGGAGAATTTGGTGCACCGACAGAAGCATATAGTGCTCCGCTCTTTAAAGGTTTTATTGACGGATATTTAACTTTAGATGGACTTGCAGCACTTGTTTTCGGAAATGTTGTTATTCATGCTTTAAAAGGAAAAGGTATTACAAATAAAAATAGCATTGCAAAAGTAACAATTTTTGCAGGATTTATTGCAGCACTTGGTTTACTACTTGTTTACTTAGCGCTTGCTTATCTCGGAGCTTCTAGTGTCTCTCTTGGAATGGGAGCAAACGGCGGAATTATTTTAACAAACGTTGTAAATCATTTATTCGGTAGTTACGGAACTTTATTATTAGGAATCGCAATTTCAGCAGCATGTTTAACAACTTCAGTAGGGATTGTCGCAGCTTGCGGAGAATATTTCTCTTCTTTATTACCGAAGCTTTCTTATCAAAAAGTTGTTTTCATTTTCTGTGTATTAGCATTTATGGTAGCGAATCTTGGTTTAACTCAGTTAAATGCATTAGCATTACCAATCTTAATCGCAATTTACCCAATTGGTATCGTGCTAATTATATTATCACTGGTTGAAAACTATATTCGTCTTCCTTTAGTCATGTATGTAGGTGGTATTGTAGGAGCATTCATGATTAGCTTCTTTGATGGATTACACAATGCAAATCTTGAGATTGCAGCATTAACACCAATTTTAAATAAAATTCCATTATATAGTGTTGGGATTGGTTGGTTCGTTCCTGCTCTAGTAGGTATTGTAATTGGATATGTCATTTCATTGTTTCAAAAGCAAGAAGTTGCTGTAGAAAAATAGAGAAAAGAGGCTTTCTATGAAAGAAGGCCTCTTTTTTTGTAGAAAAAGCCACATATAAGGAAATTCAGATATTTAAAGTTTTATACGTAATATAGTTGACAAAAAAATTATGAGTAGGCTAAGATTGACTTAGTTGTGGAAATATTGGAAGGAAAGTGAGGAGTGAAAGGTATAAGGTTTTCTATAACAATATTATTTTTGTAGATAGAGGTGATCAAGTAGGAAGATGGATAGTTTTATTTTTTTTGAGATTCATTGAGAATGATAATCAACAAAATAAATAGAGACTTATGTTAAAATAAGAATCGCTCTTTATAAAGAATAGAGAGGGATATTATTTTTAACATGAATTGAGAATGATAATCAATGATATCTGTATTACATAAACAAATTACAATTAAATAAGGATAGAAGATTATTATTTTTTTCTAATATAATGAGAATAATTATCATTTTCAAAAAAAGTATGGATGAAAGATAAACAAGGAGGAAGTAAACCAAATGAGAAAGATTTCTGTATTACCCGCTTTTATTATAACGTTCGTATGTATGCTAGCTTTTCTTATCATGCCATATGGGAAAGTTTCAGCACAACTAGCTGACGGTACGTATGATATTAACTATGTCATTCAAAAAGCGGAAAATGATTCAGCTTCAATGGCAAATGATTATTTTGAAAAACCAGCTAAGCTAATTGTGAAAAATGGTGAGATGAGAGTGCAAATCCCGATGAATCATAGTGCTTGGATTACAGAATTTAAAGCACCTGAAAACGGGGATTTTGTTGATGCAAAAGTAGTTAGCAAGGACGAGGCTGCTGATAAAAGAACGGTTGAATTTAAAATTGATGATTTATCAAAACCATTAGGAGTAAAAATTCATGTTGTCGTACCAAGTGCAAACTATGACCACCACTACACAATTCGTTTTGCTTTTGATGCAAATGTAAAAGCTGTAGGTGGAGATAACGGCGCGGCTGCTACAACAAAAAACAATGATCAAACGAAAACAGGTACACAAGTCAAAGAAGAGAAAACAAAAGTAGAGAATAAAGAAACAACAAAAGAAGCGAACAAAGAAACAAATAAAGATACAAAAAATGAAAATGGTAAAGCTGAAAAAACAGATAATCCTAAAACAGGAGATGAAGCACGTATCGGATTATTTGCGGTGTTAATTCTTATTTCAGGTGTTTTCTTAATTCGTAACGTGAAGTTTAGTAAATAAATAAAAAGGAGCGTTATTTCATTGAACAGGTATCTTAAGATTGTTGTTGCTATGTTTTTAATGATATTTACATTCGTATCAACACTACAACCACTTGCAGTTCAAGCAGCTACTCAATTAGCTGACGGTGAATACTCAATCGGTTTTAAAGTTCTTAAAGACGCATCGGATGAAGTATCCATGATGAATGAATACTCTGTAAGTCCAGGAACTTTAAAAGTGAAGGATGGGAAAAAGAAAGTGTCCTTTACATTAAAAAATAGTTCATGGATTACGAAATTTGAAACAGACAAAGCAGGTCAACTTGTTGAGACAAATGTAATTAGTGAAGATAAAGAAACAGATACAAGAGTAGTAGAATTCAATGTGGAAGATGTAGAGAAGATATTAAAAGCGAAAGTAAAAGTAGATATTGATTTTCTGAACTACCATCATGAATATGATGTTCGTATTGCATTTGATCAAAATAGCATTACACCAATTCATGTAGAAAAACCAGATGAAAAAGAGGACCCAGCTAATAAGCCAGATCCAAATGAAACTACGGATCCAGGTCAGAAGCCCGACCAAAAGCCTGACCCAGATCAACAACCAAATTCTAACACAATTGAAGATGGTGCGTACAGCATTCCTTTCAAAGTGTTAAAAGATCAAACAGATGAAGAATCTAAAATGAATAGTTACATGGAAAATCCAGGAGTATTGAAAGTAGAAAATGGTAAGAAAAAAGCGGTTGTAACGTTAAAAAGTAGCTCATTAATTAAAAATTTCCAAACGGAAAAAGATGGTGCATTTGTTGATGCAAAAGTAGTGAGTGAAGATAAAGAAAAAGATACAAGAGTAGTAGAGTTTGAAGTAGCTGATTTATCGAAAAAACTTAATACAAAAGTATTTATTGAGATGGCATCAAGAAATTATAAACAAACGCATGACGTACAACTTGTATTTGAACAAGACAAATTGGAAGCTATTAAAAGTGAAGACAAACAACCAGACGGAGACAAACAACCAGACGGAGGTAAACAACCAGACGGAGACAAACAACCAGACGGAGACAAACAACCAGACGGAGGTAAACAACCAGACGGAGACAAACAACCAGACGGAGATAAACAATCAGACGGAGATACCATTAAAGATGGTGAATACAATATTGGTTTTAAAGTATTGAAAGATAAAACAGAAGAAATTTCAATGATGAATACGTACACGAAGAGTCCAGGAGTATTAAAAGTGAAAGATGGAAAGAAATATGTATCCTTCACATTAACGAATAGCTCATGGATTACAAAGTTCGAATTTGAAAAGAATAATTCATTTGTTGATGCAAGTGTATTAAGTGAAGATAAGAAAGCTGATACACGTGTAGTAGAAGTGGAAGTAGCTGATTTATCTAAGAAACTAAATGCAAAAGTGAAAGTAGATATTGATTCAATGAATTATCACCATTTCTATGATATTCAATTTGCATTTGATAACGATAGTATTCAACCGTTAGACAACCAAGGTGGAAACAACAATCAAGGCGGAAGTAACGACCAAGATGGAAACGATAACCAAGGCGAAAATGACAACCAAGGTGGAAACAACAACCAAGGTGGAAACAACAACCAAGGCGAAAATGACAACCAAGGTGGAAACAACAATCAAGGCGAAAATGACAACAAAGGCGGAAATAACAACCAAGGTGGAAACAACAACCAAGACGATAACACAGCAATTGATCCAAACGCTCTTAAAGACGGTGAATACAGTATCGGTTTTAAAGTGTTAAAAGATAAAACAGAAGAAATTTCAATGATGAACACATATACGAAGAATCCAGGTGTATTAAAAGTGAAAGATGGAAAGAAGTATGTATCCTTCACATTAACAAATAGCTCATGGATTACGAAGTTTGAGTTTGAAAAGAATGGTGCGTTCGTCGATGCGCAAGTATTAGGTACAAATAAAGAGAAAGATACAAGAGTAGTAGAAGTGGAAGTAGATGATTTATCGAAAAAGTTAAATGCAAAAGTGAAGGTAGATATCGATGCAATGAATTATCATCATTTCTATGATATTCAATTTGCATTCGATAAAGGAAGTATTAAAGCTTTAGGTAACCAAGGTGGAGATACTAATCAAGATGGTAATGGTAATCAAATCGGAAGCGACAACCAAGGCGGAAACGACAACCAAGATGGAACGAATAATCTAAATGAAAACCCAACAGTTGATCCGAAAAATTTAAAAGATGGTCAGTACGATATTGCTTTTAAAGTGTTAAAAGATAAGACTGAAGAAATTTCAATGATGAATCAATATGTTGTAAGTCCAGCAAGATTAACAGTGAAAGATGGTAAGAAGTATGTTGCAATGACACTGAAAAATAGTGACTGGATTACGAAATTCCAAACAGAAAATAATGGTGGATTTGCAGATGCAAAAGTAGTAAGTGAAGATAAGGCTGCCAATACAAGAGTCGTAGAATTTGAAGCTAATGATTTATTTGCAAAATTAAATGCAAAAGTAAAAGTAGATATCGATTCAATGAATTACCATCATTTCTACGACGTACAAATTCAATTTGATACGACGAAGATTGGCGCTGTAGGAACGGTAAAAGAAGAGCCAAAGAATGAACCGAAAAACCCAGTAACTACACCAAAAGTAGATAATGTAAAAACAGTAGGAACTCCTGATTTTAACCGAAATGCAGATGGTAAAAAGAAAAACGAAGCTACAAATAATGATTCGAAAAAAGAGAAAAACTCAAAAACTGCAGATACAGCACAACTTGGTTTATACATGATGTTACTGCTAGGTTCACTTGCTTTACTAGTTCGTAAATATAGAGCAGGTAGATTGTAATTTTTGGAGTCTTGATGCATGTTCGCGTGCATCAAGACTTGTTTCATATTGTTTGGAAAGGAGTGGTGATTGAGAGTGAGGAAAATTGCAAGTGTACTAATGGCTATCATTTTATTAGTGAGTATAGCTGGGTGCTCATCACCTAAAAAAGAAACTGCGAAGCAAGTAAAGAGTGAAAGTAAAGAGCGAATTGTTGCAACGACAGTCGCTGTTACTGAAATTATGGATGTGTTAGAAGTAGATTTAGTTGGTGTTCCAACTAGTTCTAAAACCTTACCGAAGCGATATAAAGGTTTACCTGAAGTCGGGAATCCGATGAGTCCTGATATGGAAAAAGTAAAGTCGTTAAAGCCGTCAGAAGTATTATCCGTGACAACACTTGAATATGAATTAAAGCCAGTGTTTGACGGTGTAGGTATGAAAGCAAATTTTGTGGACTTAACTAGTTTAAAAAATATGCAAAATTCCATTAGTAATTTAGGTAAGCAATATGGACGCGAAAAGCAGGCTGAAGCAGTTGTAACGAAGTTAGATAAAAAGGTTGCTAGCATTCAAAAAGAAGTAAAAGGAAAGAAAGAACCGACAGTGCTTATTTTATTAGGTGTACCGGGGAGCTATTTAGTAGCAACTGAGCATTCCTATATTGGTGATTTAGTGAAACAACTAGGTGGTAAAAATATTGTACAAGGTGAACAAGTAGAATATTTAGCTTCTAATACAGAGTATTTAAAGAAAGCTGATCCGGATATTATTTTACGAGCAGCTCATGGTATGCCTGATGAAGTTGTAAAAATGTTTGATAAAGAATTTAAAACAAATGATATTTGGAAACACTTCGCTGCAGTTAAAAATAATCGTGTTTACGATTTAGAAGAGCGTTTATTTGGAACGACAGGAAATTTAGCAGCAATCGAAGCTTTAGATGAATTGAAGAAAATGATGTATCCGTGATGCATTTTCATATAAAGGAAGAGTGAAATGAATAAAAAAACTTGGAGTTTCTTCATTGTTACTGTATTGCTTATTGTTATGACGTCATTGTCAGCGATGAAAGGGAGTTTAGAGGTTGGTATCGTTGACCTTGTACAAGGGATATTTACAGGGGCAAATGAAGATGTTGAGGTCATTAAAGATTTACGTTTCCCGCGTATTATTATTGCACTGTTCACTGGGGCGGCTCTTGCTGTTTCTGGTGTTCTTTTTCAAGCTGTAATGAAAAATCCACTTGCCGATGCTGGGGTAATCGGTATATCTTCAGGAGCAAGTTTTATGACACTTGTTATTATTACGTTATTCCCGCAATTCTTTTTCTGGACACCAGTATTCGCCTTTTTAGGTGGTGCGTTTGCGTGTTATCTCGTTTATGCCTTTTCATGGAAGTCAGGGTTAAGTCCACTTCGTATTATTTTAGTTGGTATAGCTATTAATGCGATGTTTACTGGATTAAATGAATCTTTCATTACGATTTGTGGATATTTCATTAAGAGTATTAAGCAAACGACGACTTCTAATATAACGATGAAGACGTGGAGCGATGTAGAAATAATGGTTACGTATGGAACAATTGGTCTTATTCTTGCACTGTTTGTAGGAGCTTGGTGTAATTTATTATCGCTACAAGATAAGACTGCGAAAAACTTAGGTTTGCACGTGACGAGAGTTCGTCTTATTATTTCTGCTATTGCAGTACTCTTAGCTGCAGTATCAACAGCGATTGCAGGTGTTATTGCTTTTGTAGGATTACTCGTTCCGCACATTTCAAGGCAATTAGTCGGTTCAGATCATAAAGTATTAATTCCATTTTCTGCTCTTGCAGGAGCGTTATTAATTTTGACGGCGGATACGATTGGAAGGTTAATTGTACCACCTAACGAAATTCCGGCGGCGACGATTATGGCAGTTATTGGTGGCCCGTTCTTAATATTCTTGCTTAGAAAGAGTGATAAAGTTCATGGAAATTAAAAATGTAACCTTTTCATACGATAATGTAACAAATCGTTTAAAGTCTGTTAGTAGTGAAATAGAGATTGGGAAAATTACAACAATCATTGGTCCGAATGGTTGCGGAAAATCAACATTACTTGGTGTTATGTCTAGAAATCATGCTCCTAATAGTGGGGAAGTAATACTTGATGGAAAAACGATTAGTGAGTATAAACCGAAAGAGTTTGCTAGAAAGTTAGCTGTTGTCCATCAACAAAATGAGGCGCCAGCAGATATTACAGTGGAAAAACTAATAAGCTTTGGGCGTATGCCATATAAAAATGTTTTTTCTTCGCAAACTGATGAAGATAGAGAAGCAATTGAGCGTGCACTAACATGTACAAATTTGCAAAGTAAGCGTGAAAAGCCAATTCATGCTTTATCGGGCGGAGAGAGACAGCGAGTTTGGATCGCGATGACATTAGCTCAAAGTACACCAATGCTTTTCTTAGATGAACCGACAACATATTTAGATATTTATTATCAGCTAGAAATATTAGAGTTAGTGAAAGAGTTAAATGAAGTGTATGGATTAACGATTGTGATGGTACTACATGATATTAATCAAGCCATTCGTTATAGTGATCATATTATCGTTATGAAAGATGGGGAAATTGTTACGAAAGGTAATCCTAATGAGGTAATAACAGAAGAAATGGTTAAAGCAATATATGGTGTAGATGTCGTTGTAAAACAAGACGAAGATACAGGGTTATACATGGTACCAATGGGAATTTAAAGGCTGGGCATAATCCGTTTTGAGGTGATAATTTGAATAGTAAGAAAGAACGGAAAAAGAATTCTTTTTTTCAACGAATACTTACAATTGTATTTTTAGGAATCTTTTTCTATTCAATGTATGAATTGGGTGGGATTTTCATGGATTATTATGAAAATCGTAAAGTAATGGCTGAAGCGCAACATATTTATAAGAGAAGTCCAATGGAAGAAAAATCAGAAGATGGGGAAGTACGTAAACAGTTTCAAGCTCTCCAAAAAATTAATCTAGAAATAGTGGGATGGATTACGATGGATGATACACAAATCAATTATCCAATCGTTCAAGCGAAGGATAATGATTACTATTTATTTCGTAATTATAAAGGCGAGGATATGAGAGCGGGAAGTATTTTTATGGATTATCGTAATGATGTGAAATCTCAAAACCGAAATACTATTTTATATGGTCATCGTATGAAGGACGGTTCTATGTTTGGAAGTTTAAAAAAGATGTTGGATGAAGATTTCTTCATGTCCCATCGTAAATTGTATTACGATACATTATTTGAAGGATACGACGTTGAAGTTTTTTCAGTATATACGACAACGACGGACTTTTATTACATTGAAACGGATTTTGAAAGCGATGCAGCGTATACAGCATTCTTAAAGCAAATTCAAGATAAATCCCTTTACAAAACGGATACGAAATTGACGGCTAATGATGAAATTATAACACTTTCTACATGTGACTATGCACTTGATCCAGAAGCAGGAAGATTAGTCGTACATGCGAAACTAGTAAAAAGACAGTAAATAAAAAAGTATAGAATATGAGAAGTAGTAACGCTTCTCATATTCTATACTTTAAAAAAACAGTTTTTACTGTGCTGCAGCCATTGGCATACGTACAACTTTTACATCATAGTAAGAGATTTTATTATCAAGAATATAATCTGGCATTCCGCCTTGATGGGAGTGAGCAGCTTTAAATGCTGGGCTCTTTGTCCAACCTTGGAAATCTTCTTTTGCATTCCAGCGCGTGCTAATTGTTACCTCGTCATAATCAACTGTATTTTGCGTTAGAAGAACTTCTAATCCTAAAAATCCTGGCATTGTTTCGACTTGACCTACTTTATTAAAACGATCAATTAATTTATGTCCATTTCCCTTTGTAATTTTAGCTGTATTTGTAACAATAATCATGTTTATTCCTCCTATAAGTTGTAGCCTTTATTTTCGAGAATTCATATACATTAAATGATAATGAAAATCATTATCATTGTCAATGGTAATCTTAAATTATGATAATATTTTTAATCCCGCTATTTGTTGGGCAGTAAGACCCCCACCTCAAAATTTAGCGAAAGCGAAGAAGTTAGGTGGAGGGCGGGCTGATTAAAGCTTCACTTTATGTAGTATAATATCCTCCTGTTGACTATATATTTAACTTGGTTATATATTGTGTAAATAGAATCAATCGAAAATATATAGAAGTAAAGTATGGTTTATACTTTGCTGTCGCAATACTATGAACAAGGAGGGCATTATGGTTGAATCACTTTTACTTAGTATCGTTATTATTATTACATTAGGTATTGCTTCACAATGGACTGCATGGCGCTTCCAGCTTCCTGCGATTGTTGTTATGGCAGTTGCTGGATTATTAATTGGTCCGGTTTTCGGTATTATTAATCCAAAAGAGGTGCTTGGAGATGTTTTTAGTCCACTCGTATCACTCTCTGTTGCGATTATATTGTTTGAGGGTAGTTTAAGTTTAGATGTACGTGAACTGAGGGGGCTATCAAAACCAGTATTTCGTATCGTTACGTTTGGTGCGTTTATCGCGTGGATTGCTGGCTCACTTGCAGCTCATTACGTCGCTGGATTAGATTGGGCGGTTGCATTTATTATTGGAGGACTTTTTATTGTGACAGGTCCAACGGTAATTATTCCGTTGTTACGCCAAGCGCGATTAAAACCAAGAACAGCTGCAATTTTAAAATGGGAAGGGATTATCGTTGATCCATTTGGCGCTTTGCTTGCTGTATTCGCCTTTCAAATTGTAAATTTCTTAACGAAAGAAAATGTACAATTACATACGTTGCTGTACTTCTTTGCAGGTTCATTATTTGCAATGGTACTCGGTTATGTATTTAGTATTTTTATGAGCTATATGATTTTAAAGGGAAAAGTACCAGAATATTTAAAAGCCCCAATTTTGCTAGTTACGGTACTGTTATGTTTTGGCATTGCGGATGAAGTGATGCATGAAACAGGTATGCTAGCTGTGACAGTAATGGGGATTACGCTTGCGCGGATGAAAAAATATATTTCTTCTATCGGTGATATTCGTCATTTTAACGAAAATATTTCTGTGCTACTAACGTCGACTGTTTTTATCATATTAACAGCATCCCTTCCAAGAACAACGATTATGGAGATTTTCAGCTGGCCTATTATAAGCTTCGTACTTATGATGCTATTTGTTGTACGCCCTTTATCGATTTGGATATCGACAATCGGCACAGAGTTAACAAAAGCAGAACGGGCGCTAGTTGGCTGGATTGCGCCGCGAGGTATTGTTGCATTAACGGTTTCAAGTTACTTTGCGACGGAGTTATTACAAGAAGGTTATAAAGATGCTTCTATATTAACGGCACTTACATTTGCACTCGTTATTACGACCGTTTGTGCTCATGGATTTTCAATTGGATTTTTAGCGAAAAGATTGGGATTGGCGAATACGGAGCCACCGGGAATTTTAATTTCAGGTGCGAGTACATTCTCATCTGCTTTTGCATTGCACTGTAAAGAGATGGGTATTCCGAGCTTAATTGTAGATGTATCAGAAGAGCATTTGCAATGTGCAAAGGGGAAAGGGCTTAATACATATAATGGCCAAGTACTTTCTGAACAATTACAATTTGAAGTTGATATGAATCAGTACGAATACTTAATTGCAGTTACAGATACGGATTCTTATAATGTATTAGTCGCAAATACATACGTACCGCAGTTTGGACATCATAATACATTTTTACTTCCAATCCATGATGTGGAAAAGATTGAACAAGAACGCATTTCCCTTTCGAAAAAAGCTCATTTACTGTTTGGTCAAAATGAAATTTATGAAGAATTAAATAGAAAAATTGAAGATGGTTATACGTTTAAAACGATACAAGTTGCAGAAGAACAAAAGATTAATAAAGAAGAAATCGATTCAGAGGATTTAATACTATTTATTCGCCATAGAGATGGTAGTCTTACTTTTTCAACATTGTATAAATATATAGCTGTTATGCCAGGGGATGAGCTAGTTGTACTAGCAAAGCAATAATATGGTATAGTGAAACGAGGCTGTTTTTCAGTCTCGTTTTTTAAGTGCTTCCTATAGAGAAAGCATGCAAATGGAAAGGAAGTTTTTATATGCGATCAGAAGTAACTGTAAAAATAAAACCGAAATTTATAAAAGAAATTAAAAGTGGATATCCGCTTATTTTAAAAGATGCGATTCAAAATTTAAATGATGTTCAGGAAGAAGGAACAATCATTAAAGTGGTAGATGAGAAGAACCATTTTGTCGGAAAAGGTTATTATGGAAAACAAAATAAAGGATACGGCTGGATTTTAACGAGAAAAGAGAGTGAACAAATTAATCAATCTTTCTTTGAAAGTAAAATTAAATCTGCCTTACATAAACGAAAGCAATTTTATAAATCAAGTGATACGACAGCATTCCGCGCTCTAAACGGTGAAGGTGATGGGCTTGGAGGCTTAATCATCGATTATTATGACGGCTATTATGTAGTAAGTTGGTATAGCGAAGGGATTTATACTTTCAGAGATGAGATTATAGCAGCTCTTCAAAAAGTAGCAAACTTTAAAGGCATTTATGAGAAGAAGCGTTTTGATACGAAAGGGAAATACATTGAAGGCGATGATTTCGTAGCAGGAGAGCGCGGTGAGTTCCCGCTTATCGTAAAAGAGAATGGTGTGAATTTCGCTGTTTATTTAAATGACGGAGCGATGGTTGGTGTATTTTTAGATCAGCGTAACGTGCGAAAACAAATTCGTGATAAATATGCGAAGGGAAGAACAGTGTTAAATATGTTCTCTTATACAGGTGCCTTCTCTGTATTTGCAGCGCTTGGTGGAGCGAGCAAAACGACGAGTGTCGACCTTGCAAATCGTAGTTTAAGTAAAACGATTGAGCAGTTTAGTGTAAATGAAGTTGATTATGAAGCGCAAGATATTATTGTAGAAGATGTATTCCTTTACTTTAAATATGCAGCGAAGAAAAAGATGAAGTTCGATATGGTTGTATTAGACCCTCCAAGCTTTGCGCGCTCGAAAAAATATACATTTAGTGCAGCGAAAGATTATAAAAATTTATTAAAAGAAACAATTGCCATTACAGAAAATAACGGTATTATCGTTGCTTCTACAAATTGTAGTGCATTCGATATGAAAAAGTTTAAAGGCTTTATCGATACAGCCTTTAAAGAAATGAATGGTAAATATAAAATATTAGAAGAACATTCTTTACCAGAAGATTTCCGTACCATTGATCAATTTAAAGAAGGAGACTATTTAAAAGTAGTTTTCATCGAGAAAATTAAAGGGTAATAAAGAAAAGGAGCTCGAGTTTACTTGAGCTCCTTTTCTTATTGAACGATATTTTGTACTCTACCGACTTGCCCGTCCTGCAATCGAACTTTAATGCCATGCGGATGAGAAGGGGAGTTCGTTAAAATATCTTTTACAATTCCACGTGTTAATTTGCCAGTTCGTTGATCTTGTTTTAATACAATATCAACTTCAAGGCCGGGTGCGATATTAGAACGTTTTTGTCCGTTCATTTATACACCTGTACGTCTACGTTGGTTGTTTGTCTTTTTCGTTTGTTGGTTTTGTAACTTTTTTGTTTCTTGGCTTTGGTTTTTGGCATTTTGACCATTACCGTTACCTTGCTTTTTCTTTGCAAGTTGTTCGCGCATTAAATCAGCTAAGCTTACTTTTTTGTTTTCTGACATGATAAGTCTCCTTTATATAAAGTTAATTATGAACAATCGTAGTGAATTTCATCATATCATTGTTAAGGAAGGAAGGGAAGTTGGTTTGAAAATTCATATATTTGTTTCAAGTCTGTAGTAGTTACGATACAATTGAATTGTTAACGTTTGTAAAAAGGGGATAGACATATGTCACATCATATATTATTAGTTGAAGATGATCTCTCAATTCAAGAGATGGTGGAAAAGTATTTAATAAAAGAGGGCTTTCAAGTTACAATCGCGTCTGATGGAGAAGAGGGCGTGAACACATATTTAAAAGGTTCATTTGATTTGATTATCCTAGACATTATGATGCCAAAGTTAGATGGCTTAGAGGTTGTGCGAATTATTCGAGAAAAAAGTGCTGTTCCGATTTTAATGATGTCGGCAAAAGATACAGATGTTGATAAAGCTGTCGGATTAGGGCTTGGAGCAGATGATTACATTTGTAAGCCATTTTCTATGATTGAATTAGCCGCGCGTGTAAAAGCAGGAATTCGGAGATCTACGAAATATTCAGCTACAGAAACAACAGAAAAGATGATTCAAATTGGTGATTTAACGATTGATCCAATTAATTTTACTGTGGAAAAAAACGGGAAGCCTCTCAAACTTACTTTAAAAGAATTTGAGATTTTAAAACTGTTTGTAAAGAATCAAAATCGTGTATTTACGAAAGCACAAATATATACGCTAATTTGGAACGAAGAGTATTACGGTGACGATAACGTTATTAATGTTCATATGAGAAGATTGCGTGAGAAAATCGAAAGTGATCCATCTAATCCAGAATACATTAAAACGTTATGGGGTATCGGTTATAAGTTGGAAGTGATGTAATATGGTCAATTTGTTAATAGGTATTATTTTTATATTGTTATGTGTCATTTATATACAATATAAAATGAGGAAAAATAGTAGCAAAAATTTGCGATACACATATGAAAAGTTAGAAAGTATTGTTAATGAAAAAACAGGTGAGAAGTTACTTGTTATGACAGATGATCTAGAATTGCAAAAATTGTTAGTGGCAATTAATCAATTGTTAGATGCAAAACAGAAAACAAATGCAGATCATGCGAAAGTAGAAATTTCGATGAGAAAAATGCTTTCAAATATTTCACATGATTTGAAGACGCCACTAACAGTTATTCTTGGATATACAGAAATGTTAAATAAGGATAAAACGATAAATGAAGAAGAACAACAAATATTACTTGAGAAAGTGCATACGAAAACACTAGAAGTGATGGAACTAATTCATAAGTTTTTTGATCTAGCAAAGTTAGAATCTGGTGACAAGGCAATCGAGATGACAAAAGTAAATATGAATGAAGTTTGTCGAGAGAAGATTTTATCTTTTTATGATTTAGTGACGTCGAAAGGTTTTCATGTTCATATTGATATACCAGAAAGAAATATATATGCACTTGGAAATGTAGAAGTATTAGGTAGGGTATTGAACAATTTTATATCAAATGCGATTACATATGGAGACGATGGAAAGACACTTGGTATGACGTTAAGAGATGATGAAACGAATGTGTATATAGACGTATGGGATACAGGAAAAGGAATTGATGAATCGCATATTGATAAAGTGTTTGAGCGTATGTACACACTTGAAGATTCAAGAAATAGATTGTACCAAGGGAGCGGTTTAGGGTTAACGATTACGAAAAGGCTTGTGGAAGCGATGGATGGAAAAATTCATCTTTCTAGTAAGCCGTATGAAAAAACAATTTTTACAGTTGCATTAAAGAAGATGCAGTTTTAGCTTGTAGAGAAGTAGATTCTACAAGCTTTTTTGCAGCGTAAGGAATTTGTAAGAAACGGGTAAGAAAAAAGAGATTTCCGTTGTCTATTATAGAAATATAAAGTAGTGCGAAAGGGGAAAGTGATATGACCTATATATTAAAAACGAATCAGTTAACGAAAGTGTTTAAAGGAAAAGAAGTTATTTCTAGCGTTAACATGCATGTGAAAAAAGGAGAGATATACGGTTTCTTAGGACCGAATGGTGCTGGTAAAACAACGATTATGAAAATGATTACAAATTTAATAAAACCGACGAGCGGTGAGATTGAAATTTTCGGTGAGAAGTTAACAGATACATCTTATGAAGTATTAAAGAGAATGGGGACGATTATTGAATATCCAATCTTTTATGATAAATTAACGGCGAAAGAAAACTTAGAATTACATTGTGAATATATGGGCTATTACGATAAAAATGAAATTGACCATGCTTTACATTTAGTGAAGCTGCAAGGTATAGATAATAAAAAAGTAAAAGATTTTTCATTAGGAATGAAACAACGACTCGGTATTGCAAGGGCAATCGTAACAAAGCCAGAATTACTCATTTTAGATGAACCCATTAACGGTTTAGATCCAATTGGTATTAAAGAGTTACGAGACTTATTTAAAATGCTTTGCAAAGAATATGGTATTACATTATTAGTCTCTAGTCATATTTTAGGTGAGATGGAGCTAATGGCGGATACAATTGGTGTAATTCAAAATGGAAAACTAATAAAAGAAGTTTCAATGAAGAGTATTAACGGAAAACAAACAGAGTACATTGAAATCACTGTTCCTGATGTGAAGCGTGCAGCTTATATTTTAGAAGATAAACTTGGCATAAAAAATTATAAAATAATGAGTGGAAATATGATTCGTGTGTATGATACAGAAGTGTCTCAGCAAGCCATTTCAAAAGCGCTTATTATGAACGATGTGGAAATTGAAAGTATTAATAAGAAACATAGTTCCTTAGAGGAATATTTCTTAAATGTAATGGATGGAGAGGGCATTCATGCTTAATGGATTGTTAGTGAATCTAGTAAGTGGATTGGTCGTAATGTTCATAAGCGGGATTTTATATTATAGGAAACCAGAGCGGAAATGGTTGTTAATTCTACTAATGATAGGAATGTTAAGCGTAGTTACTGCTGGAATTAGAATGTTAGCAGCATAAAGACAGTTATATAAAGAATGGAGGAGTGGTTTTGTATGCTTAGATTAATGAAGCTCGAATGGAAGAAACATCAATTATCTAGTTACTTTAAAAGTGTAGCAATTTGTATTATAGCAATTTTCGCTGTAGTAAGCCTTATGGCAGTGGGAATGAAAGCCGAGGAAGACGTGCTCTTCTCTGACTTCACACAGAACATGGCTTTAATAAATATTTTTATTAGGGTAACATTCATTATTTTTAGTTCGGTCATTTTATCACGTTTAGTAATTGATGAGTATAAGAACAAAACGATACAACTATCATTTATGTATCCGCTGCAAAGGAAAATGCTAATGAGTGCGAAACTAACAATTGTTTTCTGTTTTTGTTTTGTGAGCACGATTATCGCGACTTTCATTATTAGCTTGCTCGTATATTTTGTGAGTCCAATGATGGGACTGATTGAAACACCTGCTACGATAGGCGAAATAATAGCTATCGTTCCAGGTACTATTATAAGTGCATTTATGATATCTGGTATAAGTTTAATTCCTTTATTTTTTGGAATGAGAAAGAAATCGACACCGACAACGATTACTTCGGCAGTAATAATTGGTATGCTGATTAGTGGTAACGTTGGTGCTGGAAACGGTCAAGTAAGTATGTTTGATTTTATAGCTATCCCAATCGTGCTCTGTTTATTAGGAATTTTCATTAGTTATCTATCATTTCGTAAAATCGACAAGATCGATGTGGCGTGAAGTAAGCTTAAAACAAAAACGAACTGGGGTATGAATAATGAAAAAAATAATAGTAATTGCAATATTATTCATTATAATTGCTAGTGTGGTTTTTGGTTTTAAGGTATTTCAGGGGAAAGATTTTAAGAAAGAAAAGTCTTTTGATATAAATAATATAAAAGAAATAGAAGTAGACAATGAAAATTGGAATATTGAATTTAAAAGTACAGACGCTAATAAAATAGTAATTTCCGCTCAAGGTCAACAAACAGATAAAGAGATAGATCCCGTCAAAATAGAAAATGATGAAAATAAAATTGTGATTAAGCAAAAACAAAAGGCGACCAGATTTTTTTATGGTTTTACGTTTAGGAAGAAAAATAGTATATCTATAGCTATTCCGAAGAAAGAAATAGATAAAATTATATTAAATAATAAATCGGGTGATGTGAAAATAAACGATATAGTAGTAAAAAGCATCGTGACAAAAGGCAAATCTGGAGATGGAATGATTACAGGACTATCGGCAGAGAAGGGTGAATTCACATCCGAAAGTGGAGATTTAATGTTAAAAGATAGTTTATTACAAGATGTAAATATAACTTCCACTACTGGCGATAATTATGTGAAAAATGTAAAAAACGAAAATATGAACATCACTTCAACATCTGGGGAAGTATTACTGAAAGATATGACAGAAGGAAAATCATTATTTATAGAAACAAAATCAGGGGATATTGGCGTACGGTATAAAGGTGTCCCGGCATCATTGAAGCTTATGGCCAAAAGTAATTCGGCTGACGTAATAGTGGATTTAAAAGGACTTAAGAAAGATAAAAATACAGAAAAAATAAAAGTAGGAACGATTGGTGATGCGAAAAATGAAGCGAAGATTTTAAGTGAAACAGGAGTCATTTATATTGATTAAGTCTTAGGAGGAAGGAGGACTATCATGCTACATTTAATGAAGCTAGAATTGAAAAAGTTTAAGCTTGGTTGGTACGTGAAGAGGGCAATTATTGCAAATATTGTTATACTGGCATTAATGATCTTTGTGAGCATCATCGCTCAAGTAGAAGGGGATGCAGAAATAAGGAATCCAGAGACGATATTGTTAATGGCTAGCACAATAGTAAGAGCAACATTTATTATTTTTGGTAGTGTCTTAATCGCAAGGTTAATAATTGGCGAATATAAAAATAAAACAATACTACTTATGTTTTCTTATCCTATTAACCGAAAGAAAATGATGGCTAGTAAGTTGGCTATTACAGCGATAGTCACATTTATAACAGTTATTGTATCTAACATTTTAGTAGTAGGAATTTTCTTTGGGATAGATAGCTATTTTTCAATTCTTCCTAATTCATTCACAGTAGATCAATTGGTGCAAGAAGGAATAAAACTGGTTCCTTTAGCCATTGCAACTGCGGGAATGAGTTTAATCCCTCTATATTTCGGAATGCGTAAACGTTCAGTGCCAACTACAATTGTTTCATCTCTTATCGTTGTCTCAATTGCAATGAATAGCAACCCAGAGTTTCCCACAGCAACTTTTCTTCCCCTTCAACTAGCATTGGCAGCAATTGGAGTTGCCATTGCATATTACGGAATTAAAAATATAGAGAAGGAAGATATAACTGTATGATAAGAATACGTAAAATAGTTTCACATGAAACAAGTTACAGAAAAAGACAAGATGTGTAAACACCTTGTCTTTTTCTGCTGTTACATTTTAGGAGCTTCCATTCCAGCGGCAGCCCATTCTTCTTTTGCAGGGCCATATACGCCAGGGACTGTTAAGCCAGCTTGCCTCATTAATACCGTCATTTGTCCGCGGTGGTGATTTTGATGATTAATAAGTGTCATTAAAAATATAGAATTTGGCATAGGACGACCAAAGAAGTCATTAATAGTTGCTAAATCTTTATCAGCCCATTTACTTTGAAGTGCTTCAACAAAAGCTGTATTCACTTTACGATATCCATCTGCAATTGTTTTTGCTGAAGTTGGAACAGGATAATCTTTCGTTTCTCCTTCAAACTTAAGCCCAGTACCAGATAGTATAACAGGAATTGCCGTCACGATATGCCAAGCAACTCTGCCTAACGTCCAATGCTCAGGTGCAATTTCTTGTGATAAAGATGCATCGGTTAATGAATCAAGCATTTTCTGAGTAGACGCAGCCTCGTATGTCCATGATTGCAAGAAGCCTTCAATTGTTTGGTACATTATTGTTATCCCCCCTATTTATGTTCATACATTAAATTCGAGAGAAGTGATGCATTCCCTTTTAATAGAAAAGCTTTCGTTAAATATTGCTACATTATAAAAATAATTAGAAAATATTTATAAAAGTGTCAGAAAAACGATCTTTTTATTCGTATATGTAATGAATAGAGAAATGGAAGTGAATTTCTGTATATAAAGTATAAAAATGATAAGGAATACGTATTGTTAGGGAATGCTGATGATTACAGAGGGCTATTTCAAATAATAGGTGGATTGAAAGTAGCGAACGGAATAGAACTAAAATTACAAGATAAGGAATTAAAGAGAAAGTTAACTTTAAAACGAAGTGTGTTCAATATAATCATGTATTCACTTGTTATATATTTTATGTACAAAGCTTATATTAATTTTATCCCGCATTAACGGGCAGTAAAACTCCCGTCTCAAAACTCGGCTAGATTGAAGAATTTAGATGGAAGTCAGGTTGCCTGTAAAAGTCTAATTATAGTTTCACTCTATGCCATAATAGAAAAACCAGCTTCATATATGAAGCTGGTTTTTAATTAACCTTCTTTTCACTCTTCCTCATCAAACATGAGAAATAAGGTGCTCCAATTACAGCAACGACAAGGCTGGAAGGGATTTCTTTCGGATATGCAATCGTCCCAATACAAAGTGAAATGTGTATAGTTAATAATCTGTGGAGATGAGGCGAAAGTACAAGCAAAAGGAGAGCAAATTGCATGTAATAATTACTAGAATCTATGGAATGTATCTGTGTTTATCCTATTAAGTAAATTATTTCTTTGTTAGTTAGATAGGTGTTTTTTAACTAGATGATTTTACTTAAAAGATCGAAGTAAAGGAAGTGATCAACATGTCTTCATGGAGAAATAATATAAATGGATATTGTAGTTGTAATAATCAAAATGGTGTACATGTTGATTCGTGTTGTTTTAGTTGCGATGGGACAGTGCCTAAGCTAGGCCCAACCGGTCCGACGGGAGCAACAGGTCCAACGGGAGCAACGGGAGCGACAGGAATAACAGGAGCAACAGGAATAACAGGAGCAACAGGAATAACAGGAGCAACAGGAGCAACGGGAGCGACAGGAATAACAGGAGCAACGGGAGCGACAGGAATAACAGGAGCAACAGGAATAACAGGAGCAACGGGAGCGACAGGAATAACAGGAGCAACAGGAGCAACGGGAGCGACAGGAATAACGGGAGCGACAGGAATAACAGGAGCAACAGGAATAACAGGAGCAATAGGAATAACAGGAGCAACGGGAGCGACAGGAATAACGGGAGCAACGGGAGCAACGGGAGCAACGGGAGCAACAGGAATAACGGGAGCGACAGGAGCAACGGGCCCAACCGGAGTGACAGGAATAACGGGAGCAACAGGTCCAACAGGCTCAACGGGGGCAACCGGAGCTACAGGTACAAGTATCACGGCGACGTATGCATTTGCAAATAATACGTCGGGAACAGCGATATCGGTACTTCTTGGTGGAACGAATGTCCCGCTTCCGAATAATCAAAACATCGGTCCAGGAATTACTGTTTCTGGTGGAAATACAGTATTTACGGTTGCAAATGCTGGGAATTATTATATTTCATATACAATTAATATAACGGCTTCGTTATTAGTCAGTTCACGGATTACAATTAATGGAGCACCACTTGCTGGGACGATCAATTCTCCTGCGTTAGCAACTACATCATTTAGCGCAACAATTATTACAACTCTTGCAGCAGGAGATGCTATTAGTTTGCAACTATTTGGTTTGTTAGCTGTTGCAACATTATCAACAACTACACCAGGAGCTGTGTTAACGATAATAAGATTAAGCTAAATAATAACTCTCTTATTTTTTTATAGATTAGGAGAGTTTGTACATATAATAAGAAGTTAATGGAGTGAAGCATAGTTATATAAAAGCCAGAATATTATGATTGTAACGTTATGGTGACTATAATATAATGAAAACAACCTCATGAATGAACATTCATTTATTTTTATGTATTTGAAGGGGGAATGAAGGTGGAAAAACCATGGTTGAAAAATTATCCAGAGGAAATTCCAAGTACAATTTCTTATGATATTCAGCCGCTTCATAAATATGTAGAACAGATGGCTTCTCGCTACCCAGAAAAGAAAGCGCTTCACTTTTTAGGGAAGGATATTACATTTTCAGACTTTCATGATAAGGTGAAGAGATTTGCAAATTATCTTCAAAAGCTCGGTGTGGAAAAGGGTGATCGAGTTGCCATTATGTTGCCGAATTGTCCGCAAGCTGTAATCGGTTATTACGGTACATTACTTGCGGGAGGTATCGTAGTCCAAACAAATCCATTATATACAGAAAGAGAATTAGAATATCAACTTCATGACTCGGGAGCAAAAGTCATTCTTTGCCTCGATTTAGTGTTCCCAAGAGTAACGAATGTTCAATCTGCTACAAAAATTGAGCATATTATCGTAACTCGTATTGCGGACTTTTTGCCCTTCCCTAAAAATCTATTGTATCCATTTGTGCAGAAAAAACAGTCAAATTTAGTTGTGAAAGTATCAGAGAGTGAAACGATTCACCTTTGGAACTCAGTAGAAAAAGAAGTGAATACGGATGTTGAGGTGCCTTGTGATCCTGAAAATGATTTAGCTCTTTTACAGTACACAGGAGGAACAACTGGATTTCCGAAAGGCGTTATGTTAACGCATAAAAACCTCGTTTCTAACACTTTGATGGGAGTTCAATGGTTATATAATTGCAAAGAAGGAGAAGAAGTCGTTCTTGGGGTTCTTCCATTTTTCCACGTGTATGGCATGACGGCTGTCATGAATTTAAGTATTATGCAAGGATACAAAATGGTTCTTATTCCAAAATTTGATATGAAAATGGTTTTTGAAGCGATTAAGAAGCATAAAGTGACATTGTTTCCAGGAGCACCAACTATTTATATCGCTCTTTTAAATAGCCCGCTTTTAAAAGAATACGATATTTCGTCTATTCGTGCTTGTATTAGTGGATCAGCACCACTACCAGTAGAAGTACAGGAAAAGTTCGAAACAGTTACAGGGGGTAAACTCGTAGAGGGATATGGTTTAACAGAATCATCTCCAGTTACACATAGTAATTTTTTATGGGAAAAGCGAGTGCCAGGTAGCATTGGAGTTCCGTGGCCAGATACAGAAGCAATGATTATGTCGCTTGAAACTGGTGAGGCATTACCACCGGGAGAAATCGGTGAAATTGTAGTAAAAGGTCCTCAAATTATGAAAGGATATTGGAATAAGCCAGAAGAAACAGCAGCTGTACTGCAAGATGGATGGCTCCATACAGGGGACGTTGGCTACATGGATGAAGATGGCTTTTTCTATGTGAAAGATCGTAAGAAAGATATGATTGTTGCGAGTGGATTTAATGTGTATCCTCGTGAAGTAGAAGAAGTATTATATGAGCATGAAAAAGTGCAAGAAGTAGTGACGATTGGAGTTCCCGATCCGTATAGGGGAGAGACAGTTAAAGCGTTTGTTGTGTTAAAAGAAGGTACAGAGTGTTCTGAGGAAGAATTAAATCAGTTTGCTCGTAAATATTTAGCGGCCTATAAAGTTCCGAAAGTATATGAGTTTAGAGATGAACTGCCGAAAACGACAGTTGGGAAAATTTTGCGCCGTGTCCTAATTGAGGAAGAGAAAAGAAAGAATGAGGATGAGCAAACGGGCTAAGGCCCTTTCTTTTTGAAAAAATGGGATTGACACTTTTCTAAATAGTCAGTATTATAAGAATATGAATGACTATTCATTCAGTCATCTTCTTGAAGGGGACAGTAAAGTGAAGAAAAATAGACCGAAATACAATCAAATTATTGATGCGGCAGTCATTGTGATTGCGGAGAATGGGTACCACCAAGCGCAAGTTTCTAAAATAGCAAAGCAAGCTGGGGTAGCTGATGGCACGATTTATTTATATTTTAAAAATAAAGAAGATATATTAATATCCTTATTCCAAGAGAAGATGGGAGAATTTGTCGAAACAATTCGTCAAAAAACAGCAGGAATTGAAAGCGCTGTATCGAAGTTATTCATGTTGGTAGAAACGCACTTCTTGCTGTTGTCGCAAAATGATCCTCTTGCTATCGTTACGCAATTAGAGCTAAGACAGTCCAATCAAGACTTACGCCTGAAAATAAATGAAGTATTAAAAGGCTACTTACAAGTTATTGATGAGATTTTAGAGACTGGTATAAAGCAAGGTGAATTCCAAGCGGATTTAAATGTTCGCGTGGCAAGACAAATGATCTTTGGAACAGTAGATGAAGTTGTGACCAATTGGGTAATGAGCGATCATAAGTATGATCTGGTCGCACTTTCAAAAACGGTACATGGGCTACTTATTGCAGCTTGTGGTTATCGTCAATAATGGGAGGGATCATGTTGAAATTCCTATCTGTAAGAGTTGAAGATCATATCGCGGTGGCTACGTTAAATCATGCGCCAGCTAACGCGATGTCTTCACAAGTTATGCATGACGTTACTGAATTAATTGATCAAGTGGAGAAGGATGATAACATTCGTGTTGTTGTTATTCACGGTGAAGGGCGCTTCTTCTCGGCGGGAGCAGATATTAAAGAATTTACATCTGTTACTGAAGCGAAGCAAGCGACTGAATTAGCGCAGCTTGGACAAGTTACGTTTGAGCGCGTTGAAAAATGTTCAAAACCAGTTATCGCGGCAATTCATGGAGCGGCACTTGGCGGCGGCCTTGAGTTTGCTATGTCTTGCCACATGCGCTTTGCAACTGAAAGTGCAAAACTTGGTTTACCTGAATTAACACTTGGATTAATTCCTGGATTTGCAGGTACACAGCGATTACCACGTTATGTTGGGAAAGCGAAAGCTTGTGAAATGATGTTAACAAGTACACCGATTATTGGTGCAGAAGCATTAAAATGGGGACTAGTTAACGGAGTTTTTGCTGAAGAAACATTTTTAGATGATACGCTTAAAGTTGCAAAACAGATTGCTGGAAAAAGCCCAGCGACGACTCGTGCTGTACTAGAGTTATTGCAAACGACGAAATCGTCTCATTATTATGAAGGTGTACAACGCGAAGCTCAAATCTTTGGTGAAGTATTTACGAGTGAAGATGGAAGAGAAGGTGTAGCGGCGTTTTTAGAAAAACGTAAGCCTTCATTTAGCGGCAGGTAGTTCAATTATTTTTTTAATATAAATTAACAGAAAATTAAAATTGATAGAATCTTTCTGAAAAACAAGGGGGTAAATGGAATGAACATCTACGTACTCATGAAACGAACATTTGATACAGAAGAAAAAATCGTAATTAAAAACGGTGCAATTTACGATGGCGAAGCGGAATTCATCATCAACCCTTACGATGAATATGCAATTGAAGAAGCAATTCAAGTAAGAGACGCACAAGGTGGAGAAGTTACTGTCGTAACAGTTGGTGGCGAAGATAGTGAGAAAGAACTTCGTACGGCGTTAGCGATGGGCTGCGATAAAGCGGTATTAATTAATATTGAAGATGATGTAGAAAATGGTGACCAGTTCACGACAGCAAAAGTGCTTGCTGAATATTTAAAAGATAAAGATGCAGATTTAATTTTAGGCGGAAACGTTGCAATTGATGGTGCATCTGGACAAGTTGGTCCGCGTGTAGCTGAAGCGTTAAATATTCCGTACGTAACGACAATTACAAAACTTGAAATTGACGGTACAAACGTGAAGATTGAGCGCGATGTTGAAGGTGATACAGAAGTGATTGAAACTTCATTACCAGTTTTAGTAACAGCACAGCAAGGTTTAAATGAACCTCGTTATCCATCGCTTCCAGGTATTATGAAAGCGAAGAAAAAGCCACTAGAAGAATTAGAATTAGATGATTTAGATTTAGAAGAAGATGATGTGGAAGCAAAGACAAAAACAATTGAAATCTATTTGCCTCCTAAGAAAGATGCAGGAAAAGTGTTACAAGGCGAGCTGCAAGATCAAGTAAAAGAACTTGTATCGTTGCTCCATACAGAAGCGAAAGTAATCTAATAAAATACGAAATTATATATGCAGGAGGGAAAATCTATGGCTCGTAAAGTATTAGTAATGGGTGAAGTTCGTGATGGATCGCTACGTAACGTTTCGTTTGAAGCGGTAGCAGCAGCAAAAACAATTGCAGAAGGCGGTGAAGTAGTAGGTCTTCTAGTTGGAGACAGCGTTGCTTCTTTTGCAAATGAATTGATTCATTACGGTGCAGATCGCGTTGTGACAGTTGAAAATGATAAATTAAAATCATATACATCTGATGGCTATGCACAAGCATTTTTAGCTGTATATGCTGAAGAAAATCCAGAAGGTATTGTATTTGGACATACAGCACTTGGGAAAGATTTATCACCAAAATTAGCAGCGAAGCTTGAGGCTGGTCTAGTTTCTGACGTAACTGCTTTAGAAGTTGAAGGTGGAAATGTTATCTTTACTCGTCCAATTTACTCTGGTAAAGCGTTTGAGAAGAAGATTGTAACAGACGGCATCTTATTTGCGACAGTGCGTCCAAATAACATCGCAACGCTTGAAAAAGATGAGTCTCGCAGTGGTGACGTGTCTTCTATTACAGTAGATGTGAAAGACTTACGTACAATCATTCAAGATGTCGTCCGTAAGACGGCAGAAGGCGTTGATCTTTCTGAAGCAAAAGTGATTATCGCTGGCGGACGCGGTGTGAAGAGTGAAGAAGGGTTCAAGCCATTAAAAGAGTTAGCTGACGTATTAGGCGGCGCTGTTGGAGCATCTCGTGGTGCTTGTGACGCTGAGTATTGCGATTACTCATTACAAATTGGTCAAACTGGTAAAGTTGTTACGCCAGACCTATACATTGCATGCGGTATTTCTGGAGCGATTCAGCATTTAGCTGGTATGTCTAACTCAAAAATAATCGTTGCGATTAATAAAGACCCAGAAGCAAGTATCTTCAAAGTAGCTGACTACGGTATTGTTGGCGATCTATTTGAAGTGGTACCTCTTTTAACAGAAGAGTTTAAAAAGTTAAAAGTACATTCATGATTTGAGTACCCTTGAGTTCCAAGTGAAGTACCCCTATATATAGAAAAAGGTGAGAGATCCCCTGTCTCTCATCTTTTTAGTATTTAATCCGTATTTTTATATAGTATAAAGGAACACTTTTTTGTTACAATACATAACGATACATATTATTCGCCACGTATATAAGTTAATGATATACTCTTGGTAGAATATACTTGAAGGAGGAAATAAAATGGCAATTGTAAACGCAAATGACCAAAGCTTCGCAGCAGAAACTAGCGAAGGTGTTGTATTATTAGATTTCTGGGCACCTTGGTGTGGACCTTGTAAAATGATCGCTCCTGTATTAGAGGAAATTGATGCAGAACTAGGCGAAAAAGTAAAAGTAGTAAAAGTAGACGTGGATGAAAATCAAGAAACTGCTCGTCAATTCGAAGTAATGAGCATTCCAGCTCTTTTCGTATTAAAAGACGGTAAAGTAGTTGATCAAGCGTTAGGTTACAAACCGAAAGAAGCGTTAGTAGAATTAGTTTCTAAACACTTCTAAAATAAAAAGGCTACCATTTGGTAGCCTTTTTTATTTTCCTTTTTTACACCTTTCCGTTACAATGAAAGAACGTATGTTGGGTGTTTTGGCATAGTATGTTTTCATGTGAAAATAAAAATGCTAAGCATGTAGAAATGGAGGGTAACGAGTGCACGAACATTTAAAAGAGAAGTTGGCTATTTTACCAGATCAACCTGGTTGTTATTTAATGAAAGATAAGCAAGGAACGGTTATATATGTCGGAAAGGCAAAAGTGCTTAAAAATCGTGTGCGCTCGTACTTTACTGGTTCGCATGATGGAAAAACACTTCGGCTAGTAGGGGAAATTGTAGATTTTGAATATATTGTAACCTCCTCAAATCTAGAGGCGCTCATTTTGGAGTTAAACTTAATAAAAAAACATGACCCAAAATATAATATTCAATTAAAAGATGATAAAACATATCCTTTTATTAAAATTACAGCTGAGAAACAACCGCGATTACTTATTACGCGAAATGTAAAAAAGGATAAGGGAAAGTATTTTGGTCCTTATCCGAATGCACAATCAGCTCATGAAACGAAAAAACTGCTAGATCGTATGTACCCGCTTCGTAAGTGCTCAAATATGCCCGATAAAGTTTGTTTATATTATCATATGGGTCAATGTTTAGCACCTTGTGTGAAAGAAGTTACGGAAGAACAAAATAAAGAAATTGTAGATGAAATTATTAAGTTTTTAAATGGTGGACATAAAGAAGTTCGTTCGGAATTAGAAACAAAAATGTATGAAGCTTCAGAGAAACTAGAGTTTGAACGTGCAAAAGAGTTACGTGATCAAATCGCTCATATCGATGCGATTATGGAAAAACAAAAGATGATTATGAGTGATTTAGTGGACCGTGATGTGTTTGGCTATGCAGTTGATAAAGGGTGGATGTGTGTTCAAGTTTTCTTCGTTCGAAAAGGAAAGCTAATCGAACGTGATGTTTCTATGTTTCCAATCTACGATGAACCAGAAGAGGGGTTCTTAACGTTTATCGGTCAATTTTATGAAAACAGCAGTCATTTTAAGCCGAAGGAAATTGTCGTTCCAGGAAGTATAGACTCAGAATTAGTAGAACGCTTTTTAGAAGTGGAAGTGACACAGCCGAAACGCGGTAAGAAAAAAGATCTTGTAGAACTGGCAAATAAAAATGCGAAGATTGCCTTGGAAGAGAAATTCTATTTAATTGAACGTGATGAAGAGCGAACGATTAAAGCGGTAGAGAATTTAGGGAAGCAGCTCGGAATTGAAACGCCTTATCGTATTGAAGCGTTTGATAACTCAAATATTCAAGGGACAAATCCTGTTTCGGCAATGATTGCTTTTATTGATGGGAAACCAGCTAAGAAAGAATACAGGAAATATAAAATTAAAACAGTTCAAGGACCAGATGATTATGAGTCTATGAGAGAAGTTGTGAGACGCCGTTATACAAGGGCGCTGAAAGAGGGGTTACCTTTACCAGATTTAATCATTATTGATGGCGGAAAAGGTCATCTGGCGGCTGCAAGTGATGTTTTAGAAAATGAGCTCGGTTTATATATTCCGATGGCAGGTCTTGTAAAAGATGACAAACATAAAACATCTCATTTAATTATTGGAGATCCACCTGAACCTGTGATGCTTGAGAGAAATAGCCAAGAATTTTATTTATTGCAGCGCATTCAAGATGAAGTGCATCGATTTGCAATTACATTCCATCGTCAATTACACGGGAAATCTGTCATTCAATCGGCACTCGATGATATTCCTGGAATTGGAGATAAACGAAAAAAGATATTGTTAAAACATTTCGGATCGCTAAAAAAGATGAAAGAGGCTTCTGTAACAGAATTTGTCGAAGCGGGTATGCCGAAAAATGTCGCAGAGACGATTTATAGTTATTTAGCGGATAAGAAGACGTTGTAGTTTACAACGTCTTCTATTTTTTGGTATAATTTCTGAAGATTTAAAATAAATTCAAATGAATGAAAATGCAAAAAGTCAACTAAACTGATATGTCTAGTTGACTGTGGGTAATGCTACACTTCAATGAGATCTTTTATATCCCATTTTACGAGAAATGTAATAGAGTCTGAACGTTTTTTCTTTTCTTCGTAGGACTCTGCAACGACGTTTCGTTGCTTTTGAATTTGTTCAGCGATGAACCCAGCTTCTAATTGATAAGAAGAATGTCTTTTTTGTTTTTGACGTTCAGCGATGAGTGTGCCTTTAAGTTGGAACTGCATTTCACGACGCTTATGTTCAATAATGCTTAAAGTGCCCCAGCCAGCTTTTTCAAAGAACTGAATGACTTCTTCAATTGTGTCTAGTGGATATTTTCTTGCAAGGTTTCTACCGGACCAGTATAAAATACCATCTAGATCGTTACCGATTAAATCAGGTAGTAATTCTTCACGTAGCAATTCGTAAGCGAAGGCGTTCAATGAAACATCTTCTAAAGATGTTGAATCGATTGTATTTTTACTCACAATATTCCCCTCTTTCTATAGGGATTATTATATAACATTTCTCATTTATAAAAACAGATTTTTCTTTGGGAAAATCTGAATATATAAGAAGAAAAAAAGAATTGGCAAATTATATGCAAATTATGTATACGTTTTCTTGACGCTTCGACAAAAATAGGAGTAAAATGAACTTGGTATCAAATTATGCTGAAATATTTCGAATAATTTTTTCAGTTTTTCTTATGCCAATAGTGAAAAAACATTATTGCCATAAACTAATCTGAAAACAGCAGTCAATCATTCAAGGGGGGTAATGGGGACATGAAAGGCCGCGAGTATACGTTTCGTAAGTGGCACTCATTAATGGGGGTCATCCCGGTTGGTGTCTTTTTGACGCAACATTTAATTGTAAACAACTTTGCAACACGAGGAGCAGAGGCTTTTAACAAAGCTGCAGGCTTTATGGAGCTCCTTCCATTCCGGTATGCGCTAGAAATTTTCATTATCTTTTTACCGATACTGTACCATGCTATATATGGCTTATATATTGCATTTACAGCTAAGAACAATGCGGTTTCTTACGGTTATTTCCGTAACTGGATGTTCGTCTTCCAAAGAATTTCAGGTATCGTTACACTGATTTTCATTTCTTGGCACGTCTGGGAAACTCGTATTCAAGCAGCGTTAGGTAAAGAGGTAAACTATGACATGATGGCAGATATTTTAAACAATCCAGCTATGTTTGCATTCTACTTAGTTGGTGTTGTTTCAACAATTTTCCACTTTGCAAATGGACTATGGACATTCTGCATCAGCTGGGGAATTACAGTATCTCCACGTTCACAAAGAATCTCTACTTATGTAACATTAGCTATTTTCTTAGGTCTATCTTATGTAGGTGTGAGTGCATTATTAGCGTTCATCGATCCACAGCTAGCAAACCAGTAAGGAGTGGGAGAGCATGAAAGGGAAACTTATAGTAGTCGGCGGTGGCTTGGCTGGCTTAATGGCAACGATTAAAGCGGCGGAAGCAGGAGTAAATGTTGAACTGTTCTCTTTAGTACCAGTAAAACGTTCGCATTCTGTATGTGCCCAAGGTGGAATTAACGGTGCCGTAAATACGAAAGGTGAAGGGGATTCTCCATGGATCCACTTTGACGATACAATTTATGGTGGGGACTTCTTAGCGAACCAACCACCAGTTAAAGCAATGTGTGAAGCAGCACCTGGTATCATTCATTTAATGGACCGTATGGGTGTTATGTTCAACCGTACGGAAGAAGGACTTCTTGATTTCCGTCGTTTTGGTGGAACGCAACATCACCGTACAGCATTTGCTGGTGCAACAACTGGACAGCAATTACTATACGCATTAGATGAGCAAGTACGTCGTCACGAAGTAGCAGGACTTGTAACGAAATATGAAGGTTGGGATTTCTTACGAGCTGTTATTGATGATGAAGGTGTGTGCCGAGGAATCGTTGCACAAGACTTACAAACTATGGAGATTAGAAGTTTCCGAGCTGATGCCGTGATTATGGCAACAGGGGGCCCTGGTATCATCTTCGGAAAATCAACAAACTCCATTATCAATACAGGTACAGCAGCTTCTGCTGTATATCAACAAGGCGCATATTATGCAAACGGTGAGTTCATTCAAATTCACCCAACGGCAATTCCTGGAGACGATAAATTACGTCTGATGAGTGAATCTGCACGTGGTGAAGGTGGACGTGTTTGGACATATAAAGATGGTAAACCATGGTATTTCTTAGAAGAAAAATATCCGGCTTACGGAAACCTTGTACCTCGTGATATCGCAACGCGTGAAATCTTTGATGTTTGCGTAGAGCAAAAACTAGGTATTAACGGTGAAAACATGGTGTACTTAGATCTTTCTCATAAAGATCCGAAAGAACTAGATATTAAACTTGGTGGAATTATTGAAATCTATGAGAAATTTACAGGTGATGATCCTCGTAAACTACCAATGAAAATCTTCCCAGCTGTTCACTATTCAATGGGCGGGCTATGGGTTGATTATAAGCAGATGACAAGCATTCCAGGTTTATTTGCAGCAGGTGAGTGTGATTATTCTATGCACGGTGGTAACCGTCTTGGAGCGAACTCACTATTATCAGCAATTTACGGTGGTATGGTAGCAGGACCAAATGCAATTGAATATATGAAAGGTCTTTCTAAATCATCAGATGCTGTTTCATCTACTGTGTATGAACAAAATGAATTAATCGAAACAGAGAAATTTAACAATATTTTAACGCTCGATGGTAACGAAAATGCGTATGTTCTTCATAAAGAGCTTGGAGAATGGATGACAGATAACGTTACAGTAGTTCGTGAAAATAAAAAATTATTAGAAACAGATGCAAAAATTGAAGAGTTAATGGCTCGCTACAAACGTATTAACATTAACGATACAGCGAGATGGAGCAACCAAGGTGCTTCATTTACACGCCAACTTGCAAATATGTTTGAATTAGCACGTGTTATTACAATTGGTGCATATAACCGTAATGAGAGCCGTGGGGCGCATTACAAACCTGAATTCCCAAATCGTGATGATGCAAACTTCTTAAAAACTACGATGGCGAAATTTGAAGGAGAAGGAAATGCACCGGCATTCCATTACGAAGACGTGGATATTTCATTAATTAAACCACGTAAACGTGATTATTCTTCAAAACACGATGTAGCTGCTAAGAGTGAAGAGAAGGGGGATAAACAACATGTCTGAGAAAACAATCCGCCTCATCATTACGAGACAAGACGGACCAGATGCGCAAGCGTTTGACCAAGAGTTTGAAATTCCGTATCGTCCGAATATGAATATTATTTCGGCGCTTATGGAAATTCGTCGTAATCCTGTTGATTCAAAAGGAAACAAAACAACTCCGATTGCATGGGATATGAACTGTTTAGAGGAAGTATGTGGTGCATGTTCGATGGTGATTAACGGAAAACCACGTCAATCATGTACAGCGCTTATCGATCAATTAGAACAACCAATTCGCTTAAAACCGATGAAGACATTCCCGGTTGTTCGTGACTTACAAGTTGACCGTAGTCGCATGTTTAATGCTCTAAAACGTGTTAAAGCTTGGATTCCAATTGATGGTACGTATGACTTAGGACCAGGACCAAGGATGCCAGAGAAGAAACGTCAATGGGCTTATGAGCTTTCAAAATGTATGACATGTGGTGTTTGCTTAGAATCATGTCCAAACGTAAATAGTAAATCGGACTTTATTGGACCAGCACCGTTATCACAAGCTCGTTTATTTAACTCACATCCAACGGGTGAAATGCATAAAGCAGATCGCTTACGTGCAATTATGGGTGATGGAGGACTTGCAAACTGTGGTAACTCTCAAAACTGTGTGCAATCATGTCCAAAGGGTATTCCATTAACAACTTCAATTGCGGCGTTAAACCGTGATACAACAATTCAATCGTTCAAAGATTTCTTTGGTAGCGACAATAACTATTAAAAAATATTGCCTCTTCATTTCGAAGGGGCAATATTTATAACTATATTTTTCTGTTTATTCTGTTTATTTTAAAGCGAAAAGGAGAGGGAACAATGAAGAGGATTTCTTATATTGAAGACTTTGAGCAATGGGAAAGTGGTTTTTCGTTTTACAATCCTGTAAAGGTTCGTTTTGGTGAAGTAGATATGTTTGGACATGTAAATAATGTCGTTGCCTTCACCTATTTTGAAGAAGCGCGTATCGCATTGTTTAAAGAACTTGGATTTATGCAAGAATGGACGCATGAATCTTCAGAAACGATGATTGTTGTTGCGGATTTACAATGTAATTTTATTAAACAAATATATTTTGATGAACAGTTGAAGGTGTATGTAAAAGCGGGATCAGTTGGAAATTCTTCATTAGATTTGCATTATATGGTGAAGAATGCAGAAGGAGAGGTTTGTTTAGTTGGTCGTGGAATGATGGTCCAAGCGTCGAAAAAAACAGGAAGAGGCGAACCGTGGCCTGAAGAGTGGAAGAAAAAATTACTACAATAATAGAGTGAAAGAAAAATAAGAGAGCAACATGCTCTCTTATTTTTTGTCTTCCATCGCTTCTTCTAATGTTAAATGATGTTTATATATGTATGTAGCGTATGGATTTCCAACGTAGCGCAAATGCCATGGTTCATATGAGTATTCTGTTGTTTCTGTTTTATCTTCTAAATAACGAATGACAAAGCCAAATTCATGAGCATGTTTTGCAACCCATTTACCTTCGGCTGTCTCTCCAAAAATAGGCTCTAATTGGAATTTAGCAGATTTTGAACTAATATCCATTGCTAAACCAGTTTGATGTTCACTCGTACCAGGAATGGCGCTTACTGAATCTGCCTCAGCTTTTCCTTGACGTCTAACGTATGTATCATGTAATGATTTTTGGCGTTTGTATGAACGATAACCAGATACAGCTGTAAGTTCAAGTCCTTCTTTTTTTGCTGCTGCAAACATATTTTCAAGCGCATCTGCAGCATCTTTGCGTAGCAATGTTTTTTCTTTATCTTTTGGACTAGTAAATGGTACATTTGGTCTTGTTAAGTCTTCAGGTGTATATCCATCTGGTAGTTTTCGATGTTTATTAACTAATACAAGGTTAGAATCTGGATTTGTTACAACGGAAAAATCATTGTCTAGCTTCTTGGCGTTATGATCAGCTTTTGGAAAAGCAGGAATCTCTTCTTTTTGGTGATTATTATGCTGTTGACTTTCGACAGCTTTCGCCTCATTTTGTAGTGGCGATTTAGAATCAAAGTAAGCGAAAGAAGTGATACCGATTACAATAGTAGCGGCAGAAATAAGGATTATTTTTTTCATGATGCCTTGTAATCACAATCCTTTCTTAATAAAATATGTATCGTTTTTTATTATAAGTCTAGTTTACTGAAAAAGAAATATAAGAGTCGTAACGTAATAGAAATGCAAAGAAAATGTCAGAAAATGTGTGGAATTGTAGT
Source organism: Bacillus sp. FF-1 (assembly GCF_028548245.1). Lineage (NCBI taxonomy): Bacteria > Bacillati > Bacillota > Bacilli > Caryophanales > Bacillaceae > Bacillus > Bacillus sp. FF-1. Next base: position 543,956 of record NZ_JAQQGG010000003.1, on the reverse strand, counting down.
ATTTTTTTATATAATTCATTTCTTATCTTTCATGAAATTCATTTTTTATGTAATATATATACATAAGAAGATGTAGCGATTATCGAGAATAAAGAACTTCTTGTATAGACTAGGAGTGAATGGGAATGGATTTTGCAACACTTATTGGAATCATCTTAGGAGTAGTGGCGGTAGTTGTAGGGATGGTCGTCAAGGGCGCTGACGTAATGGCCTTAGTTAATCCTGCCGCAGCATTAATTATTTTTGTTGGTACATTTGCTGCAGTATGTATCGCATTTCCGATGGATCAATTAAAAAAGATTCCAAAATTATTTAAAGTTCTTTTTGGTTCTAATAAAAAAGATTTAAGTTATGAACAGTTGCTAGAATTGTTTGTTCATTGGACATCTGAAAGTAGAAAATACGGTATTTTGTCTTTAGAGCAGCAATTAGACAAAATTCAAGATGAATTTCTTTTGCGTGGTATGAAGTTTGTGATTGATGGCGTATCTGCAGAAGATTTAGAACAGATTTTAGAAGCTGAATTAGAAGCAATTGAAGAAAGGCATGCAAAGGGGGCAGCAATTTTTTCTCAAGCTGGTACATATGCACCAACATTAGGGGTTTTAGGTGCTGTTATTGGTCTTGTAGCTGCACTTGGTAATTTAACTGATATTGAAAAGTTAGGTCACGCTATTTCGGGTGCATTTATTGCAACGATTTTTGGTATTTTCTCAGGTTATATACTATGGCATCCATTTGCAAATAAATTAAAGCAAAAATCTGCAGCTGAATTAGAGAAAAAACGTTTAATTATTGATTGTTTATTAATGTTACAAGAAGGTACATATCCGTTTATTATGAAGAACCGCATTTTAGGTGCACTTTCTGCAACTGAGCGCAAAAAGCTTGAAAAAGGGGCAGAAAAAAATGCGGAGTAAAAAAAATAGAAGAAGTAAAAAGAAAAAACACGAAGAACATATCGATGAAACTTGGCTAATCCCTTATTCTGATATGTTAACGTTGTTGTTTGCATTGTTCATCGTTTTATTCGCAATGAGCAGTATAGATGCTGCTAAGTTTAAACAGATGGCTGTTGCTTTTCGAAGTGAATTAGCTGGTGGAACAGGTAACAAAGAATTTTTAAGTGATCAGAAGCCAAATGATGAAAAGGAATTATCAGCAAGTAGTTTAGAGTCTGAGAAGATTAAAAAGAATGCTGAAGCTGAAGTAAAGCAACAAGAAATGAACGAATTAAAAGCGGTACAAAAAGGTATTGATAAGTATATTGAGGAAAATCGATTATCTTCTTCTTTTAAAACTGATTTAACAGAAAAGGGATTGAAGGTAACGATATTAGAAAATGTACTATTTGATTCTGGGAAAGCGGACGTAAAATTAGAATCGTTAAGTATTGCGAAAGAAATGTCTAATTTACTGGTTTCAGCATCACCTCGTGAAATCACAGTATCTGGACATACAGATAATGTTCCTATTGCAAATGCGCAATTTGCATCGAACTGGGAATTAAGTACGCAGCGGGCAGTTAATTTTATGCAAGTATTACTGCAAAATAAAGAATTACAACCAGGAAAATTTAGTGCAGTTGGTTACGGAGAATATCGGTCAATTGCTCCAAATGATACGCAAGAAGGAAAAGCGAAAAATAGACGTGTAGAAGTGTTTATTTTACCTTTAACGAGAAATATGCAATAAAAGAGGAGGGCACATGCCATCCTCTTTTATTTTGCATCAAATGATTTTAAGTTGTCATGGCGGATTTTATCTTTTTCTGCATCTGATTTTTTGAAATCATAATCATATAAAGCGCCTTCCCAATCACCATACATCGGATTAGGGAAAATAATAAATTTCTCACCAAATTGTGCTTTTGAATCTGCTACTGCTTGGTTTCGGTCCTTTACAGACTTTCCATCAAAACCAGTGAAGTCAGATAAGTTATCACCGAAGAATAAGACGATATCATGTGTTTGAGAAACGAGTTCACGTCGTTTTTCTTTTCCTTTTTCTTTCGGGTCTTGTAGTAATATATGTTCTTTCGTTGCTTGAGGAGCGCCTACACGCTCAAGATTTTTAATTGTTGCATCTAGTTGGTTCGTTTTACGATTTGAGATGTAGTAAATATCTACACCTTTAGACTCTGTATATTTTAAGAAATCAATTGCACCTGGAAGGGCTTCGGCTTCAGCCTTATTAATCCAGTCATCCCATTTATATGGATAGCCTTTTCCTGTTTTTACGCTCATTGCTTGATGAGGACTGTTATCTAAAACAGTTTCATCTAAATCAAGTACGATAGCGGGTTTTTTCTCGGTTCCTTTTGCAAGAGCTGCATCAAGTTTCAATTGACCGATATTGTATCCTTGGTAGTACAGTGCTTTCGTTTCACCGGCTGTTTGATACCATAAATCAGCCATTAATTGCTGGTCTGTTAATTTTACTTTCTCTTCTTTCGCCACTGTTTTCTCTTGTGTTCCTGAACATGCTACAAGTGATGTAGATAGAACCGCTACAGATAATAAAGTGGTAATGCCCCTTTTCATCTTCATATGTACCCTCCTTGATGTTAGAAAACCAGTTAATATTATATATCGAAAAATAATATTTTTTGTATGAACATTTGCATATTGTCTTTTGTATATATAGTAGTATGTCCTATATTAGAAAGATGAGAAAAAATGATGGGAATTATTTTGACAAGTTTAATTGTCGAAATGACAATAATAATTGACAAACTATGTAATTTTATTTACAATTTTAACTAAATGAAACAAATGATGGATTAGAGAGATGCTACATAATAAGAGGATGGAGTGTAGTGCTATATTTTATCCTGAATAAACATAGTCTTTGAAAGAGAGTATGAATGATACTAAAGGGGAGGCTTTATACTTTGAGTTTACAAATTCAAAACTTAACGAAACAATTTGGGGAATCAAAAGCAGTTAACGGCTTGCAAATTTCGTTACCAAAAGGTGAAGTGTTAGGATTACTTGGACGAAATGGTGCAGGAAAAACAACGACAATCAAAATGCTTCTCGGATTATTAACGCCTAATGAAGGCTCTATTACATGGGATGGAAAACCATTTGGGACTAGTGGGGTAACGATAGGATACTTACCAGAAGAAAGAGGTTTATATACTAAAAGTAGAGTAATAGACCAGTTGCGATATTTTGGTAGATTAGAAGGAATGACGAAAAAAGAAGTAGATCTTGCTATTGATCATTGGTTAGATCGATTAGCAATACCAGAATATAAATTTAAAACAGCAGGAGAGCTTTCAAAAGGGAACCAGCAAAAAATTCAATTAATTGCTGCTCTTCTTCATAATCCAGAACTTCTCATTTTAGATGAGCCATTTAGCGGACTGGATCCAGTGAATGCTGGAATGTTAGCTAGCATTATTGAAGAACAAGTACAGAGCGGAAAGACAATTATTTTATCTAGTCATCGTATGGAACAAGTAGAGGCTTTTTGCCAACATGTATGTATTCTGAAAAAAGGCGAAGCAGTCGTAAAAGGTCAGTTAAGTGATATTAAAAAACAATATGGTTTTCGTAATTTAACGATTGAAGATACAGAAGTGAATGAGAAGGGATTAGAATCTATACATGTATCGTATGAAAAACAACAAGGCCTTCTTTATGTGCGAGTACAAGATGATGCAGAAGCTCTAAACATTTTACAACAATTACAAGAACAAGGTGTTACCTTACGACAATTTAAGATGTTAGAGCCGACGTTAAACGAAATCTTTGTAGAGAGGGCGAAATAACGATGCGTAAATTTTCTCACGTATTTTCATTTTATTTTAGAGAAGCATTTTTATCTAAAAAATCATTAATTACGAGTGCGATTTTGTTTTTAGTTGTGTTTGGTCTTTTTGCCTTTAATCATTTCACTGCTGATAATGATAAAGGAAAAGATAAATTTGCTGTAGTAACAGAAAGTGATACGTATAAAGTGCAAGAAAGTGATGTAACAAAGTTACTCCCGTCTGCTAAAGTAACGGTAGAAAATAAGGATAAGTTTAATGAGTTACGTAAGCAAGTAGAAGATGGGGATTTAGACGGTTTATTCCGTATTACAGAAAAGAATGGTATTCCAGAAGTGACGTATATGTATAGTGGTTTTCCAAGTCAATCAACTGCTACACTTATGGCGAGTTATTTAAAAGAACAATATACAGCGGTAATGATCGAAAAAAATAATGTATCTGCAGAAGTAGCCAAACAGTTACAGATGGAAATTCCGTTAAAGCAAGAGGCAGTAAAGGATCATGCATCTTCCTTTGGAATTGGTTATGTTTTCTCGTTTGCTTTATATATGTTTATTGTTATCTTTGGTGCTGCAATTGGAACAACTGTGGCATCTGAAAAATCATCTCGTGTTATGGAGTTAATGCTTCCGAAAGTAAAACCATTAACAATGCTACATGCCAAAATTTTAGCAATTGTTTCTAGTGCTTTACTATTACTTGTTATTGCTTCTTTCGGTTTTCTTGTACCAAATTTATTAGGGTGGGTGGATTTAGATAATGCATCCTTAATAGGACTTACACTAGATTTTTCTAAATTGGATGCTGTAGTAATTAGTATGTTCTTTGTGTATTTTGTTACGGGTTACTTACTATACGCAATGCTATATGCAGCGGTTGGTGCTGTTGTATCAAAAATTGAGGATGTGCAATCTCTTTCGTTCCCAATTACAATGTTAGGTATGGCGGCATTTTTTATTAGTCTTAAATCATTATTTGATCCAAATAGTACATTAGCTATAGTTAGTTCATATATTCCATTCTTTACACCTATGGTTACTTTTTCAAGACTTGTATCTGGTGAAGCGGGCACTGTAGAAATTATTGTGACGTTAGTCATTTTATTGGTGACTATTGTTATCGTCAATATGCTAACAAGCCGCATTTACGTAAATGGTGTAATGAATTACTCAGACAAAGTGAAATTTAAAGACTTAGCGAAATTTATAAAGCGTCAATAATGAGAGAAAAGCATGATTTCCTAATGAAATCATGCTTTTTCTTTATGTATAAATTAAAAATAGTATATAATAATAAGAGTCGTCTTTTAATAGAATGAATAAAAAGGAGGGTGTGCAGATGGGAATTAGTAGTCGTTTTACAGTAGGTGTTCATATGCTGACATTACTTGCGATAGATCGAAACTCTCGCTGTACCTCTGAATGGATTGCCGGTAGTGTGAATACAAATCCAGTTGTGATTCGTCGCATTACAGGAATGTTGAAGAGAGCAGGACTTGTTGATGTACAAGCTGGTAAAGGTGGTACGACACTTGCTCGTGATTTAGAAGAAATTACATTACTTGATGTATATAAAGCAGTGGAAGTTGTAGAAGAAGGACAGCTATTTTCCTTCCATGAAAATCCCAACATTGAATGTCCAGTAGGAGCTAATATTCAATCAGTATTAGAAATTATTTTAATGCAAGCACAAGAAGCGATGGAAAATGTACTTGCAAATGTAACGGTAGATCAACTAGTTACAAATTTAAAGTCTAAAATGAAAGAGTAAAAAAGCGAGCATCCTCATAATGAGGGCTCGCCTTTTTTTATTCAGAAATATTGAAAATTCTATTTTTCAGTATTTAAAATGAATTTACCTACGATAGCTGCTACGATACCACCAAGAATTGGTGCGATGATGAATACCCATAGTTGAGAAAGGGCTTCTCCGCCAGCGAATAAAGCTGGGGCGATACTACGAGCTGGGTTAACAGAAGTTCCAGTTAACGGAATACCTAATAAGTGAACTAAAACTAATGTGAAACCAATTACTAATCCTGCTAGAGAAGAACTTCCTTTTTTACCTGTTACAGCAACGATCACTAAAATGAATACGAAAGTTAAAATAAATTCAACTAGAAATGCTCCAGATAAACCAAGAGTTCCAAAACCGTTTTGTCCTAAATTATCTAAAGGTGTTTTAGCAGATTTTAAAATTGTTACTAACGTTGCAGTTCCTAATAAACCACCTAAAATTTGAGCTAATACATAATAACAAAGTTCCATAGCGTTCATTCTTTTATTGATGAACATAGCTACTGATACTGCTGGGTTAATGTGACATCCAGAAATTGTTCCGATGCTATATGCCATAGCCACAATAGATAGACCGAAAGCCATAGCGATTCCTAATGTTCCAATTCCTTCAATTCCGCCGCCAATGACAGCTACTCCAGTTCCGAATAATACTAGTACAAACGTACCAATAAATTCAGCGATTGCTTTTTTTAACATAATTTACCTCCTATTGTTGCGCATGAACCGTATTATAACATAGGTTTTAGTATAAACCGTTAATGAAATACTATTCTGATAAGGCGCAATAGGGAGACAATAAAAAAGAGTATAGTTCTTTGTTACAGAACCATACTCTTTTTTTATGCTGTTTTTTTCTGTTTAACGACTGGAACAGAACGGTTTAAAATGCTATTTGCAACCATTCCTAACATAATAATAATCATTCCAAGTAGGGAAAGCCCGCCAGGAAATGAACCATTTAAGAAAACAATTTCGCCAAGCACGGTAAAGACCATCGTTCCAGCTTGCGTTGCTTCAACAGCTCCAAGTAGAGCGAGATTATCTTTGGCTAAGTCAGTAGCAAAGAAAAATGTCATTGTCGCTATAACGCCAGAACATAATGCTAACAAAAATCCTTGTAGCATTTGGCTTGATGTTGGAATACCAGTAGTAGAAAATCCGTATATACCAAGTAAAATTGTTATAGGAAGACTGCCTATTGCCATTCCTAATACACGTTGGAATGTATCAAGGCGCCCACCAACAAGTTCCATCATTTTTCGGTTACCGAACGGATATAAGAAAGCAGCTAACACGACAGGTAAAAAACCTGAAATAAACTGAGTCATTGTAATGTGACCTGCTGCAGTTGTTTGCATACAAATTACACCAAGTAAAATAAATAATGCAACGTATAAACTACGAAGTGGAATTTTTCCGCGTACAAGTTTCGTACCTGATTTCGTTTCTATTTTAACGAAAAATAATGGCGAGAGTAGTAAACCTGCTAATATAGTAACTTGCCAAGTTCCAGCAACGAGCCAAGCTGGAGAAAAGACAGCTGCAAAACTTAATAAAGAATAGAAACCAATACCAGCAACAGACCCCCACCCGATCCAAGCCAATGGATGTTTCTTTAATTCTTCCCATAACTCCCTTAAGTTTTTGCGAAATAAAACGATAAGGAATAAAATAGGGAGAGCAAATAAAAAACGGAAGGAAGCTGTCCAAGCCCAGCTCGTTCCAGATACATTCATCGCTCGATTTATAATAAAAGTTGCGGAAAAAAAGGCTGATGATAAAAGGCCTAATAAAATTGCGCGCATGAAGTATAGCACTCCTTTCGGAATTTAATGATTATGTATAGTATAATATACTTTATCTAGATAAAAGTAAACTATTTTATATTTTAAGGTGGTTTTATAGATGAAAGAACATGAAGATATGCAAACGAAAGAAGTCATTCAGCAAGTAGGTCAGTTATTAAGGCAAATTCGAAATGAACAAAAATTAAGTTTAGAAGAATTAGCTCAAAAAACAGGGGTTAGTAAATTAACATTAGGAAAGATTGAAAGAGGCGAAACGAATCCGACGTTAGCTGTCATTTGGAAAATAACGAAAGGGTTATCGATTCCTTTATCGAGATTGATGGTTGTTGGAGAACCTGTAGCGGTTGCGCGCTGCGGAGAAGGATTTGCAGTAGACGTAGGACAAGCATGGCATTTAGAAACAATGTTCCGTTATACGAAAGAAACGGGTATGGAAATGCACCGTGCTTGTTTAAGGTCGAATAGTATATATGAACCAGAAGCTCATCATGAAGGTGCTATTGAGCTTGTAACGGTAATGAAAGGGAAAGTATCGATTCAAGTAGAAAGCGATGTTTACGAATTAAATGAGTTTGACTCTATTCAATTTGAAGCGAATAAGAAACATAGTTATAAGAATGAAGAAGATGAAGTGGCGGTATTACATTTAACGATGAAATATTCTTCATGAAAAAATCCCCTATAGAAAAATCTATAGGGGATTTTGTATACACTATGCTCAAATATACGAAAGAATGTTATTAGTAAGAGCGTGGCATAAGTAATAAACAAATAAAATAAACTAAAAACCCCGTCCCAAAACATAAAACTGCAATGACCCAAAGTATGCGAATGAGAGTAGAGCTAATATCAAAATATTCTCCTAAACCACCGCATATACCAAATAGCATTTTATCAGTTTCGGATTTATATAATTTTTTTGACATATTACGATCAACTCCTTTTATAGCAAACTATATACTTCTATTCTATATGGAAATCTATGAGGAGACTATGAGGTTGTATGACATTTTTTTATAAAGTGAACCGTATTTTACAATTTAGATGTGAGGTCATATAAACAATAAATCTAATTTATAGCGCAGTATAATAGTTTGCGATAAAAATAAAAAGGCCTTAGGTAGCAAAATTTAAGCTACCAAAAAGGCCTCATATTATTGTTTCATTTTATAGTTGAATTGTTGATGTATCCAATGTGAAAACAGAAAACAAATACTTAGTGAAAGAGTAACCGCTATACTAACCCAAATGCTCGTTAAAGGACCGATTAAGAAGTAAACTACATAACCGGTAAGAGCACCAATAATCGAGATGAGCGGTATAATGATGCTGATTTTTTGCTTGCTGAAAATAACGAATAATATTGTGATGATAAGAGATGTATAAAGAATACCAAAGAAAAAAATAATTTCTAAAATCGTATAGTTTGTAGTAATTGTAATGAAAAAAGCTAAAAATCCGATAGTGATAGAAATAAAATGAGTTGTATATAATTTGAAATTTATTTTTGTAGGTATCATCGGTATAAAATCTCGAATGAGTTTAGTAAATCCATGTATCCAAGAAATAAAACTAGAAGTTATTGCGCTTAACGAACCGATAACGAGCAGATAAAATAAAATGGTAAATTCTATTTTTTTTGGAAGCTGGACTAGAAGATCGTATAAATGATCTAAGCTCCCACTAAAGATAACTATCATAATTAGAGAAGCGAATGCCAAAGGGATAGTAATCCATATAAATCCTGATAGTAAAAAAGTTGGAATAATTTTTTTAGGATGAATACGGAAAGCTTTATCCCAAGATGCAGGGCTTATTAATACTCTTCCTGTTTCAATGAGAATACCGGCAGTAAGAAAATATATTCCATTTCTATTTTCATAAAATAGCAAGTACGGGTGATATAAGCGGATTCCATCGTATACATGGGTAATGCCATCTTGCACAAAAAAATAAATTGGAATAATGATCATAGTAGAAAACATTAATACAGTTTGCATAATAGCCATTTTAGTAAATAGCTTAGCGTTACTTAATATTACGAATATTGTACAAAGGGTAATGAAAAGGAAAGAACCCAATGTATATGGAATATGGAAAAAAACATTAAGTAAAATACTAGCAACTTTCGTTTGAATGAACATACTTTCTATACTTAATAGAACAAGGAAAGAGCATACAATTATATATCCTTTGCGAGAAAGTTTATAAGATAAGTAATCGTGAATGGATTCTCCTTCTGGGAATGTAGAACGTATTTTTTTTATTAAAATCCCCAATAAAATAAGAGTAAAAGGGCCAATCATCGCATAAAGAATACCAGCGATTAGCCCATAATTAATAATCGATTCAGGTAAAGCGAGCGTCGATATACTTGCGACCCATTTAGATAATAAAAGAACAGTACCAGTTCCGATGCCTAATTGTAAAGGTGTGAAAGCTGAGTTGTTTTTCTTCACAATTTATCCCTCGCCTCTATATTCTTTCGGAGTCATTCCGGTCATCTTACGAAAAACAGTGCTGAAATAATGCTGACTATTAAAACCAGATCTTTCAGAGATTTGAGAGATACACCAATGTGGGTGTTCCATTAAATATTTCTGTGACATTTCAATCCGATATTGCATGATATATCCGGAAAATGAAACCCCTACTTCTTCATGGAATTTTCGGCTTAAATAAGTCGGATTTGTATGTACTTTAGTTGCGATGTCTGCTAAGTGTAGTTTGTCATGAAAAGTTTCATGGATGATGTCTAATGTATCTTGAATAATACGTGAGTAGGAAGGGGTATTAGCATCTCCTTTGTACTTTTGTAATATATCGATGAGTTCTTTCTCTATAATTGGCTTTGTTATGTAGTCAATAACGCCTAGACGAATAGATTGTTTTGCATAATCGAAATTTTGATATGCGGTTACAATAATGATATCGAGGTTAGAGTTATTATTTTTTAATTTCTCACCTAGTTGTAGGCCGGATATGCCCGGAAGGTGAATATCTAAAAGTGCCAAATGAATTGAGAATTTTTCATTTATACGTAAAGCTTCAGCCGCATCTAAAGCTAGATGTAATGTCCAATTAGGGAACTGACGGTGGATAAGAAATTCTAATTGTTCCAGTTCCAGTGGTTCGTCATCTACTAATAGCACGTTCATTTTTGTATTACCTCCTCTGTGTTTTTTTCTGTGATGAAAGGCCATGTGATTTCTACTTTCGTGCCATTCTCTTTTGTAGAGAGGAAAGAGAATGTAGTTTGTTCTTGAAAGAATAACTGAAATCGTTGTTTTATATTTTCAAGTCCGTATCCGCTTTCTTCCGTATGGGAAGTAAATGGTTCGTTTTGAGTACCGTTGTCGGATACTAGAAGTGTAATTCGGTTATTTGTATTGTGTAGATGAATATTTAAAATAGCTTGACCAGCTTTTTTTTCAAGACCGTGTTTAAAAGAATTCTCAACTAACGTTTGAATAACGAAAGGTGGAATATAAGCATTCTGTAAATCTTCAGAAGAAGTAATATTTATTGAAAGTCTCGAGCGAAACCGCATTTTTTGAATCTCAATATAATAATTCGTATAAGCCAGTTCTTCAGAGATTGGAATTAACAAATCTGTTGTTTTATATTTTCCTTTCAAAAATAGAGAAAAGATCTCGAGTGATTTGACAACTTCATCTGTTCTCTGTAGACGAGCTAAGCTCAAAATTGTATTTAATGTATTGAATAAAAAATGAGGCTGAATTTGTTGCGTAAGTTGATGATATAAAGACTGTTGCAACTCTCGTTCCAGTGCTATTTTTTTCTTTTCACTTTCTAGTAAATCGATTCGTTTTTCAAAAATAAATAAACATAATAAAATAATAGCTCCAAAAATTGGAGCTAAGACAAGTATAGTTATTAATACAGCAAATGCTTCATAAGTTAACATACATACCTCAATCTTGTTTTTTATTATTATACTAAAGCGTTGTAAATGTTTCTATTATTCAGACTCGGATCAAATGATATGACAGGCTACTTTATGACCTTCGCTTATAGATTGAAAACTTGGTTGCTGCGTAGCACATTTTTCAATGGCATACGGACAACGAGTATGAAAACGACAGCCTTTTGGCGGGTTTAGAGGAGAGGGGAGGTCTCCTTTAAGTTCAATGCGTTCTTTTTTCGTTCCTGCACTAATGGTAGGAATTGCTGAGAGAAGCGCTTTTGTGTAAGGGTGTTGCGGATTGTTAAAAAGAGAATGTTTATCGGCAATCTCCACAATGGTACCAAGGTACATTACAATGATGCGATCTGATATGTGACGAACGACAGCTAAGTCGTGAGAGATGAATAAATATGTTAACCCGTATTGTTGTTGCAACTGCTTTAATAAATTTAAAACTTGTGCTTGCACTGAAACATCTAAGGCGGAGACAGCCTCGTCACAAATAATGAGTTTTGGATTAACAGCTAAGGCGCGTGCGATTCCGATTCTTTGCCGTTGACCACCGCTAAATTCATGTGGATAGCGCTTCACTGCATCAGGTGGAAGACCAACTTTCCCGAGCAGCTCAATAACTTTCGCCATTCTTTCACCTTTTGGGCATACGTTTTGAATGGCTATAGCTTCTTCTAAAATGCTCCCTACAGTTTGCCTAGGGTTTAAAGAAGCAAAGGGATCTTGAAAAATAACTTGTAAATCTTTTCGAACCTTTCGCATTGCTGAGTTATTTAATTCTAGTAAATCCTTGTCTTGAAAAATAATTTTTCCACTTGTTGCTTCATCAAGGCGTAATATTGCACGCCCAGTGGTGGATTTTCCGCAACCAGATTCACCAACAATACTAACAGTTTCCTTTTCGTAAATTGTAAAGCTAATATCGTCAACCGCTTTAATATAGTTAATAGAGCGTCCTAGAATTCCTTTTTTTATAGGGAAGTATTGTTTTAAGTTTTGTACTTGTAATAACTCTTTTTTATTTATTTGCGTAGCAGTAGACATATTATAATACCTCCAATTTTTCTGAAGATGATTTATCCCAAAGGTCTGTAAACATCCAGCATCGAACTTTACTTCCATCTTGTGTGAGTTGAAGTTCTGGAAGAGTATTGTGACATAGTTCTTTTGCATGTGTGCATCTATCAGCAAAGCGACATCCGCTCGGCATATGGTATGGACTCGGTACGGATCCAGGAATAGTTTGTAACTCTTCTTGGTCTGTATCGAGTCTTGGAAGAGATTGAAGAAGTCCGATTGTATAAGGATGTTTTGGACTAGTAAATATATGCTCGATATCTGCATATTCGACGATTTTTCCAGCGTACATAACGGCGACTCTATCGCATGTTTCTGACACGACTCCTAAGTCATGTGTAATCATGATAATTCCCATACCGAGTTGTTTTTGAAGTGATTTCATAAGTGATAATATTTGGGCTTGAATTGTTACATCAAGAGCAGTTGTTGGTTCGTCTGCAATGAGTAAATCTGGATTGCAAGCAAGTGCCATTGCAATCATAATGCGTTGTCGCATTCCTCCGCTTAGTTCATGAGGCTCTTGTTTTGCACGCTTTTCAGGAGAAGGAATTCCAACTAGTTTCAACATATCTACGGCTTTATTCCAAGCTTCCTTTTTATTTAATTTTTGATGGATACGAATTGCTTCTGCGATCTGTTCCCCAACAGAATATACTGGATTCAAAGATGTCATTGGTTCTTGGAAAATCATTGAGATTTGATTTCCGCGAATTGCACGCATTTCAGCTTCGTTTTGTTGTAATAAATCTTTTCCTTTAAATAAAATGCTCCCCTCAATTTTACTGCCGCTTTCTCGGTCAATTAATCTCATAATGGATAGAGAAGTGATACTCTTCCCACAACCAGATTCACCTACGATGCCGAGTGTTTCTCCTTTAGAAACAGAGAAATTTAAACCATCAACCGCTTTGCTTACACCTTCGTCTGTAAAGAAATGTGTTTTTAAATCTTTAACTTGTAATACCTCTTCCTTTTTATTCATGTTTGTGCACCCCCTTAATTAAGCTCAATACGTTTATTGAAATGACGGTATAAAATATCAACAATAAGATTGACTAGAACGAAGATGACCGAGGCGATTAATACGCCTCCTTGTAACATTGGTAAGTCTCTCATTCGGATGGCGTCTACGATCAATCTTCCAAGTCCATTTATAGCAAAAACTGATTCTACTAAAACTGTACCGCCTAAAAGGGCACCAAATTGTAATCCAACAACAGTAATAACGGGAATTAATGCGTTTCTCAAAGCATGTTTATATATAACAACTCTTTCTTTTACCCCTTTTGCTCTTGCTGTTCGTATATAATCTTGGCGTATAACATCAAGCATACTTGAGCGAGTCATACGTGCTACAATTGCTGCGCCAGATGCACCAAGTGTAAGTGCTGGTAAAACCATGTGCATCCAAGTTCCCCAACCAGAAACCGGGAATATTTGAATTTGGACAGAGAAGTAGAAAATGAGCATAAGTCCAAACCAAAAGCTTGGTAATGAGACACCTAACAAAGCGATAATCATAATAGAAACATCTGTCCAAGAATATTGCTTTGTAGCAGAGATGATACCAGCAATCATCCCAATTACAACTGTAATGACGATACTACACAGTGCGAGTTCAATAGTGATTGGAAGGCGGATTAATACTTCGTCTAACACTGGGCGGTTAGAACGAATTGAAACCCCGAAATCTCCTTGTAATATATTTCCGATATAAGAGAAATATTGCATGATAAAGGGTTTGTCTAATCCTAATTGATGGCGTATTTGCTCGACAGTTTCTTTTGATGCTCCTTCACCAGCGATAAGGAGAGCTGGGTCACCGGGTACCATTTGCATAATTAAGAAAACGACGAATACAACGCCGAAAAGAACGGGAATTAATTGTAGTATTCTACGAAAAATAAACATTAGCATGTATAATGCCCCTTTCTATTTTTTAAGTCTCGGATCTAGTGCATCACGTAATCCGTCACCAAACATGTTTAAACCGATTACGAGTGTAGACATTGCGATTCCAGGAAACATTGCAATATGTGGTGCGGTAAATAAAAAGTCGCGCCCATTACTTAACATGGCACCCCATTCAGGTGAAGGTGGTTGCGCTCCAAGTCCTAAAAATGATAATCCAGCTGCAGATAAAATTGCTGTAGCTAAGCGTAAAGTAGCTTGGACGATAATAGGTGATAAGATGTTAGGGAATATGTGTTTCATAATAATAGTAAAATCATTTGCCCCTAGTGCTCTTATAGCATCGATATACTCTAATTTTTTTACTGTTAATGTAGAAGCTCTAACGATACGAGCGAACATAGGGATTGAGAAAAAGCCAATAGCGATAATTACGTTCACAAGACTTGGTCCTAGTGCGCCTACAATGGCAAGAGCAAGTAAAATACCAGGGAAAGCTAGCATAATATCAATGATTCGCATAATGATTGTGTCAAACCATCCACCGTAATAACCAGAAATGATACCAAGAATAATGCCGAACAATGCCCCTATAAATACAGAAGAAAATCCAACAAGTAACGAAAGGCGTGTCCCGTGTAAAAGGCGGCTTAAAATATCTCTGCCTTTATCATCTGTTCCCATCCAATGTTCCATAGATGGTGGTTGTAATTTGTTAACTAACTGAATATCAAATGGATTGTAGGGTGCTAACAATGGGGCAAATATAGCTATTAAAATATAGAAAAGAACGATAATACCCCCGATAAATGCCATCTTATTTTTTTTCAGTTTTCGATAGCTAATGATCCATTTCGATGTGTTCTTCGTTTGAATTGTTTGCAAAGAAGTATTTTCTTCTTTAGAAAGACGAACTTCCATTTTTTATACCTCCCTTTCTTTCTTTCTTTATGATTAAATTATCAGAAAATTAAAACGAGTCAACGAGTTTAAAACAATAAGTAAAGAAAGTGCAAATAGAAGTAAAGATGTTTCAAAATAATTCAGAAAATTCAATAAGTAAAGAAAGTGCAAATAGAAGTAAAGATGTTTAAAAACTTTTTTCGCAAAGTTATTTATAATTACAAATACATAGACGAAATTGAAAAAGAAAGGGTGGTGGAATGATCTGCTATTAGAAAGTAGGGGATAGAAAGCTAGATGTAAGGTTTCACTTTAGGATGTAGAGATAAAAGAAAGTGGAGGGGGAAGGGCGATGAGATTCAAAAGGGGACTTGTGATTTGTTTTATCACAATTTTATGTCTTTCAGTTTTTCTAGCGGGGTGTTCATCTAATACGAAGACAGGAAATGAAGGATCAGGAAGCAATGGAACAAAAGAAGGCGGTGTTTTAACAATTGCTAGACTGTCAGATGCTGATAATTTAGATCCGCATTTTATTACAAACATCCCTTCCGCAAGTGTTGTGTACCATAAAGTATATGAAAATCTTGTACAGCGAGATAAAAACATGGATTTTAAGCCGATGTTAGCAAAGGAATGGAAACAAATTGATGATTTAAATTGGGAATTTAAGTTGCAACAAGGAGTGACATTCCAAGATGGTGCACCATTTAATGCTGAGGCAGTAAAGAAAAACTTTGAACGTGTATTAGACCCGAAAGTAGGTTCAAATCGAGCAACTGTTTATTCCATGATTCAAGAAATAAAAGTAATTGATGAATATACAGTACAGTTCGTATTGAAATACCCATACTCACCTCTTTTATCTATTTTCGCAAGTAATGAAGGAAGTATTTTAAGTCCGAAGGCAATTGATGAAAAAGGGAAAGGCTTAGCGCAGCATCCGGTTGGGACAGGTCCATATACTTTTAAATCATGGAAACCAGGTGAAGAAATTCGCCTTGAAAAGAATAAAAATTATTGGGGTGAAAAATCAAAGATTGATGAAGTGGTATTCAAAGTAGTACCAGAAGATGCAACACGTATTGGAATGATTGAAACTAGTGAAGCTCACATTGCAGAGAATTTACCTGTAACTGAAGTAGAACGTGTGAAAAATTCACCATCTATGGAGTTAATTGAAAATGAAGGTTTAGGTGTAGAATATATTGGATTTAATGTACAGAAAAAGCCATTTGACAACCCGCTCGTTCGTCAAGCGATTGCACATGCAATTGAAACGAAAGGGATTTTAAAAGGGGTATATAACAATGTTGGGACTGAAATAAACTCCGTAATGACTCCTAAAGTGTTCGGTTATACGAAAGACGTAAAAGGATATAAGTATGACATTAATACTGCGAAAAAATTATTAGCAGATGCTGGTTATCCAAATGGATTTAAAACAACAATTTGGACGAATGACAGCAAAGTTAGAATGGCGTTAGTGGAAGTAATTCAATCTCAATTAAAAGGGATTGGCGTTGATGTAGAAATTAAAGTTATGGAATATGGTGCGTTTTTAGCTGCAACGAATAAATCAGAACATGCGATGTTTGTTGGAGGATGGGGAAACGCAACAGGTGATGGTGACTATAATCAATATAATTTATTCCATTCTAGTTCACACGGAGCAACTGGTAACCAATTTTTCTATAGTAATCCGGAAGTAGATAAATTAATAGAAGAAGCTAGAAAAGAAAAAGATGAGACGAAGAGAAAAGAATTATATAAACAGTTACAAGAGATTGAATTAAAGGATGCCTTACTAGTACCAATTCGAGGGATTAATCATATTGCGGCAACTACGAAAAATATAAAAGGATTTTGGATTGATCCATCTGGGTATTTGCGACTGGAAGGTGTAGAACTACAGTAAAATAGAAAATTCTATCAGTGTAAAAATGATTTTACACTGATAGAAATTTTTATCTGTTTTTGTTTCGTTTGTAAGTAGAAAAATCATATTGCGAAGGGAGATTGACAAAGTGAGTGTGAAATCACAATATTGGTTAACGAATGTAAAACTTGAATGTGGGTACGTATATGAGGAAGCGCGAATTACAAGTACAGAAACAGAAATTTGTAGTTTATTTATTGAAGATGGAAAGATTACGAACATATTACCTGGAATTGTATCAGAGCAAGATGGTGAAGTAGTAAATGCAAATGGTTTACTGGCATTACCAGCATTTGAAGAAATGCATATTCATATTGATAAAACGTATTATGGTGGACCATGGAAAGCATGTACACCAGTAAAAAGTATATTCACTCGTATTCATGAGGAGCAAACTATTCTTCCGAAGCAATTAGAAACTGCAAAGAGTAGAGCGGAGAAAATGTTGCAATTACTTCTTGAAAATGGAGCGACAAATATTCGAACACATTGCAATATTGATCCTGTAATTGGTCTTGGGAATTTAGAAGCAACGATTGCGGCACTGGAAACATATAAAGATAAGTTATCAGCAAAAATTGTAGCATTCCCGCAACACGGTTTGTTAAGAAGTAATTCCGTAGGGCTTGTAAAAGATGCTATGCGTATGGGAGCTCATTTAGTAGGTGGAGTAGACCCAGCCACAGTAGATGGTAATATTGAAAAATCATTGAATACAATTATGGATATTGCAGTAGAGTTTGATTCAGACATTGATATTCATTTACATGATGCGGATCAACTTGGAACATTTACAATGAAGAGATTAGCTGCACTAACAGAAGAAGCAGGGTGGCAAGGAAGAGTTACGATTAGTCATGCTCTTGGACTTGGAGATGTATCTGTAGAAGAAGCGGAGGAAATGGCTGAACGACTTGCGGCATTAGGTATTGATATAACGTCAACAGTTCCAATTAGTAGACATGTAATTCCAGTTCCGTTATTAAATCGTAAAGGTGTAAAAGTTTCGCTAGGAAATGATAGTATAACTGATCATTGGTCTCCGTTTGGGACAGGAGATATGTTGCAAAAGGCAAATTGTCTAGCGGAGAGATTTAGATGGATTGATGAGCGCTCTTTAGGGAAAGCACTTCAGTTTATTACGGGTGGGAAATCTATATTAGATGATCAAGGAAATCGTCAATGGCCAAAAATTGGGGATGAAGCAAATATCGTCTTTACAGAAGCATCATGTTCAGCCGAGGTAGTAGCAAGACAAACAGAGCGCTGTGCGGTTTTATATAAAGGGAATGTTGTTGCTGGTAGTTTGGAAAAAACGGCTATAAATAATCTTGTTTGAGAGGATGATTGAAATGCAAAATGTGTATTGGTTAACGAATGTACGATTAGAAACAGGTTACAAGTTTAATAATGAAGTAGTTACAGGTACAGAAACAGCTTTGCATCATTTACTTATACAAGATGGAAAGATTGCAAAGATTGTACTTGCGGATGTACCGCTTCAAACGGAATATGAAATGAAAGATGCGAAAGAATTGCTTGTTCTTCCGTCGTTTGTGGAAAATCATTTTCACCTTGATAAGACAAGACTTGGTGGTCCATGGGAAGCATGTACACCAGTAAAAAATATTATTGAGAGATTAGAGTTAGAACAGCAAGAGTTACCAATTTTAGCTCAAACAACTGGAGAGAGAGCAGAGTTATTACTAAGCAACATTTTAAATGCTGGTTCGACTCATATACGAACGCATGTAAATATTGATCCGTATATCGGTCTTAAAAACTTAGAATCTGTACGTCAAACTTTAGAGAATATGAAAGATGCGTTTACATATGAAATCGTAGCATTCCCGCAGCATGGTTTACTTCGTACAGAAGCGCATTCTCTTATGAGAGAAGCGATGAAAATGGGCGCAACTTTAGTAGGTGGTGTAGATCCAGCTACTGTAGATAATAATATTGAAAAATCACTTTTTGATATGATGGAAATTGCTGTAGAAGCAAATGCCGATGTTGATTTGCATTTACATGATGCAGGGCATTTAGGTATTTATACAATTAAAAAGTTAGCTCAGTATACAGAGGAGGCTAGTTGGGACGGACGTGTTGCGGTCAGTCATGCGTTTAGCCTAGGAGATGTATCTAAAGAAGAAGGAGCAGATATGGCAGACTTATTAGCTGAAAGAGGAATGTCTATTATTACGACGGTACCAATTAACAGAAATATGCCGCCAGTACCATTACTTACAGAAAAGGGTGTTTCCGTTTCTTTAGGTTGCGATAGTATGTTTGATTCATGGGGACCATTTGGAAATGCTGATATTTTTGAAAGAGTAGGGCGTTTAGCGGAAAAGTATCGCTGGATTGATGAAAAGTCTTTAGCTTCTTCTTTAACTTATATTACAGGTGGAAAAACGCCATTGGATCAAGACGGAAATCAAGTTTGGCCTAAAGTAGGAGATAAAGCTGATTTTGTTTTCTTACAAGCTACTTGTTCAGCAGAAGCGATAGCTAGACGTGCACAGCGACCTGCTGTGATGAAAGGTGGAAAAATAGTAGCAGGTTCCTTGCAACATGTTCAAGGCGTATTGATTTAATTTACGTATCTCCCTAATTTATCCCGCTTTAACGGGCAGTAAGACCCCCACCTCAAAATTCAGCGGAAGCAAAGAAGTTAGGTGGGGGATCAACTGTCCGTAAAAGTCCGATTGGTTCAACTAATAATCAGTGGGGGATGAACAAAACCCCCACTGATTAAAGTTTCACTTTATATATATTTTTTCAAGGGTTCCTAATGAAAGAATAGGAATCCTTCTTTTTTACGAGAAAAGGAGGGGAATAGATGACACGTACATATATATTACTGTTTATATGTGTAGTAGTTTGGGGGAGTAATTTTATATTTGGTGCGATTTTAGTGAATACATTTCATCCGGTGTTGTTAACGACACTTCGCTTACTATTTATTAATTTGTTTTTTCTAGCGTACGCTATTATGTGTAAGAAAGGCTTATATATAGAAAAGAATGAAATGAAAGGTGTATTATTAATTGGAGTCATAGGTGTCGCGATTAATCAATGGTCTTTTTATGAAGGGTTACAAACAGCAGATCCAACAACAGCTGCGCTAATATTAGCACTTACTCCTGTCATGACTTCTATTTTAGCGGTATTTATTTTAAACGAACCGTTAACAGCTAAGTTAGTAATAGGAGGGGGAATTGCTACTTTTGGAGTGTTTTTTGTAATTGGTGTTGGGCAGAGGTTTGTCTTTTCAGAAGGGTTAATATGGATTTTTATAACGATGCTATCTTTTTCTTTATCTATCGTTTTAATTCGGAAATTGGGGAACAGAGAAGATATGTTTTTGATTACATTCTTTTCTTCAATTTTTGGTTTTTTAATTATGCTACCGTTTCTTGCTTTTACCTTTTCTCACATAACGTTGAAATACTCTATAGAGAGTTGGTCGCTTCTTATTGTGACAGCAATACTTATGCATGGAATTTGTACATTGGCTTGGAATAATCAATTGAGAAAAGCACAAGCATCAACAGCAGCCATGTTTTTAAATTTAGAACCATTCGTTACGATGGTGGTAGGCTATATTATATTGCAGAAAAGTGTAACAGCTATTCAAATAATTGGAGCTGTTTTTATCGTTTGTGGAGTGTACACTGCGACATTTGGATACGGGAAGAAATCGAAGGGACAAAAAGTTTTGTTTCGAAAAGCTACGTAATAGTATAGTGTGTATTTCTATGTGAAATGTATGGAAGGGATGAAAAATTTGGACAATCAACATAACCAAAATCATATTATGGGAACTTTGCAATGGTTTATCTTTTTATTAGCGAATTCAATCGCATTACCAATTGTCGTTGGCGGATTATTTCATCTTACGACGGAGGAAATATTTTATTTAATGCAGCGTACATTTTTTGTAGTTGGTATATCTTCTTTTTTACAAGGGTGGCTTGGACATAGACTACCAATTGCAGATGGACCAGCTGGATCATGGGTTGGCGTATTTACCGTACTTGCTTACGCAACGGTCGGGCAAGATCAATTACACAGTACATTGCAAATTTTAGAATTAGGAATGATAATCTCAGGTGTTATTTTAATAGGACTAGGAGTAACTGGTTTCATCGGACGTATTTTATTTTTATTTACGCCACTTGTGACAGGGACGTTTTTACTTTTATTATGCTTACAATTAAGCGGTGTATTCCTAAAAGGAATGCTAGGAATTACTGCTACTGTTTCTCAAATTGATGCATTTACAGCGATAATTGCGTTTAGTATATTTCTTTTCGTTATTATACTATCTAATTTTGGGAAAGGTTTTGTCAAAAGTTATGCGGTTTTAATAGGATTAATTAGTGGGTGGATTCTTTTTCTCATTGCAGGAAAAGTGACGATTCCATCTCAAGTAACTCATTTTGTGCAACTTCCGCAAATATTTGCTTGGGGACTTCCAAAATGGAATACAGGTATGGCAGTATCAAGTTTCGTTATGGTATGTATTTTAGTTTCAAATACAGTGGCAGCTATTATAGCGATTAATCAAGCTACCATTCAAAAAGCGACTATTGAACAGAAACAGTTGAAGGATGGAACGTGGGTTGGAGGCATTTCACATATCATTTCTTCCATATTTTCAACTGTAGGTGTCGTGCCGTTACCGGCAACGGCAGGATTTATACGTTTAACGAAACAAAAATATATACGTTCGTTCTTACTAGCATGTATGTTACTAGTCGTAATGTCGCTGTTCCCAAGTATTATTCGTTATTTAGCATCTTTACCATCCGCTGTCGCATCTGCGGTTTTAATGGCTTCTTTCGTACAGTTAATTGGAATTGGGTTAAATAATATAAAACAAGTGGAGCTTAATGAAAGGAATGTAACAATTTTAGGCGTTGCAGTATTATTTGGTAGCGGCGTTATGTTTTTACCGTCTGGAGCGCTCCAATCCTTGCCGTCTGTCATACAATATATATTTGGAAATGGTTTGTTCGTAGGTACAGTTGTCAGCATATTACTAGAACAAATATGGCGTACCGAAAAGTAAGTGGATACAAAGAGTGAACGCACTGTATAAAAGTCTAAAATAACATGTGAAATAAAGCCCATTTTCATTCACCACCCGCACATTTCGTTCATACAATATCTTGACTAAATAAACACCCAACTTACACATACACAGCTCTGGCTTAAGCAAGGAGGGTTATACCAGTTGAAGGAAAAAGCGTATCAATCTAAACCTTTACTCACAAAGAGAGAGAGAGAAGTATTTGAATTACTGGTTCAAGATAAAACAACGAAGGAAATTGCAGGTGAACTTTTTATCAGTGAAAAGACAGTTCGCAACCACATCTCAAACGCAATGCAAAAGCTAGGGGTTAAAGGACGTTCACAAGCAGTTGTTGAGCTTCTTCGTATGGGAGAGCTCGAGTTATAAAAAGAAAGCCGACTTATATAAAGAGTCGGCTATTTTTTTGTTTCATGCGTTATATGAATGATAAGAACACTCCATACATAAATAAGTAGTAAGGAGGGGATATGTTGAAAAGGATATTGTTAGTTTCAACAAGCGCTCATGATATGAATGGACACCCGACTGGTTTGTGGCTGGAAGAGCTCGCAGCTCCTTATAACTTGTTTAAAAAGGCTAAGTTTGATGTTGATATTGTGTCGATACAGGGCGGTAGAGTGCCGATTGATAGAGTTTCTATTCCGAACGGGATACCTCGTGAATTTAAGCATGTCGCTTCTTTATTGCAAAATACGAAACCAATCTCAAATGTTCATTTTTCGGATTATGATGCGGTTTTATTTGGTGGTGGACACGGGGCGATTGTAGATTTTCCAGGTAATCCATATGTTGCAAATTTAATTGTGAATATGTACAACGACAACCGAATTGTAGCGGCTGTTTGTCACGGAGTAAGTTCTTTAGTCGGTGTGAAAAATAAGGACGGCTCGTTTTTTAGTGCGGGTAAGCATATAACAGGTTATACAAATGATGAGGAAAAAGCTGTACATTTAGAAAAGCGAGTGCCGTTTTTGTTAGAAAATAAATTGAAAGAAGAAGGGGCTTTGTTTTATGTTGCTCCAAATTTTACGCCGCACGTCGTAGTAGATGGGCGTTTAATTACAGGGCAAAATCCGCAGTCTAGTATGGAAATAGGGAAAGCTATAAGAAGAGCTGTAAATAAAGTATAGAAAAAGTGCTCGTTACTCATAAAGGTAGCGGGCACTTTTTCTATAGGATAAATGACCCCTTAAACTAAAAAGATGTATTGAGTATAGTGACTTCATTTATAATTAATCGTGAATTTGCTATACTATTTTGTATGGACAAAAGGGGAGGCTCTTTTAATGAGAAAAGTTGCGTGTGCAAATACTTATATTAATAAAATAAAGCCCGTTATTAGAAAAACGAGTTTTAGTCAATTGAAAATAGATGAAATTGCGAAGTATATGGATATTAGTAAAGCTACTTTATATAAACGTTTTTCTTCAAAAGATGAGATTATTGAAGCTGTGGTAGAAGATTTTATGAACTATCTTCTTGAAGGGGATGCGGATAATCAAGATGAAAGTATGTCTTTTGCAGAACGTTTCCAAAAGACGTTTATTCACTCTTTAAAATGTGTGACATACATTTCAGATGTCTTTTTACAAGATTTGAAAGAGGCATATCCGCACTTATCTGATCGGTTAGTCGCTGCACAACAAAATCGTAATCATAATTTGCAAATGTTTTTTGAAGCTGGTATGGAACAAGGTTACTTTAATAAAATGAACGCACAATTATTTATGGTGCAAGATGATGTGATGTTAAGGCGTATTATAGATCATTCTTTTTGTATTCAGTACGATATTACGTTAAAGAAAGCGATACTTGATTTTTATCAACTAAAGAAGTATCAACTGTTTAAACCGGATTATATAGAAGCGATTGATGATTCTGAAATTGAAAAAGAAGTTATGGCTATTTTGCAAATGATTTCGTAAAAAAGCAGATTTTCCTATATGAATGGAAAATCTGCTTTTTTTATTACATGTTCTTTTTTAAGTGTTGTAATACTAATTCAGCTACTGGACCACCTGAAGCTGGGTTTTGACCAGTGATAACACGACTATCTTCTACAGCGAAAGCTTCCCAAGGCTGCGCTGCTTTTTCGTAAATTCCTCCATTTTTAATAAGTTCATCTTCTGTTAAAAATGGAACGAATTGATCTAATTCAGCTAGTTTTTCCTCTTCATTTGAGAAACCTGTTACTTTTTTACCGCTAATTAAACGTTCCCCATTACTTAATGTAATATGAAATAAACCAGCAGCTCCGTGACAAACAGAGGAAACAATTCCGCCATTTTCATAAATGCTACGGCTAATCATTTGGAGTTCTTTATTTTCAGGGAAGTCCCAAATCACACCGTGACCACCTGCGTAATAAATAACAGCATAGTCTTCTGGATTCACCTCACTCGGTTTTATTGTAGAACCGAGGCGATTCATAAATTCTTTCTTTTGATACCATTCCCAATCGATGCTCTCCGCCATTGCTAAACTATGCGGATCAATCGGTGTATAACCACCTTGTGGGCTAACATAATCTACTTCGTAACCAGCTTCTTCAACTTTTTTAACGAAATGAACAGCTTCACCAAGCCAAAGGCCAGTAGCTCGATTTAAATTTGGATATTTTTCAACGCTCGTTAATACAACTAACATTTTTTTCTTCATCATAATCCTCCTGTAATGTTTCTTCCGTATACAAGTTCATTATTTTATTAAGTTAGAAATTGCAAATTTGAATAACCGTGTTAGTCCTCCTTATATCGGATTCGAAATTAGTGTATAACAATTTTTGAACAAAGTAAACTAAAAACACTAAATTAGTTTACTTTGTATATTTTTCGTTGACAAACTGTAATGCTGAAACTATGATAGTTCCATGAATATCGAACAACGTACATGTTTCGTTTCGAATTCAATTTGTCGCGCGATAAATGTATACATTTGATGAAGTTGTCTAGTGATAATAGAAGAGCTAAACAACTTCATTTTTCGTTTTCAATTACTACAATCAGGAGAGGTGTTACACATGGGGGAAGATATAAACAATCATTCAAAATGGTTTGTTTTCACATTATGTTTTATCGTTTTATTAGGACCGATGAATGCGGTTTTATTTAATGTTGCGTTAGAGGATATTGCTCATGATTTATCTATTAGTCAATCGAAAGTAAGTTGGGTTGTAGTAGGTTATTCTTTAGTTGTCGGTATTGGTTCAATGATATATGGGAAGCTTGCTGATCGTTACAGTGTAAAAAAACTATTAATTATTTCGATTATCATATTTGTAGTGGGTTCTATTATTGGATTTATGAATCAATCTTATGTGATTACCATTCTTGCAAGATTAGTGCAAGCGAGCGGGGGTGCAGCGTTTATTGCGCTTAGTATGATTGCAGTGGCCAAATTAGTTATTCCTCATAAGAAGCCTGGTGCGTTAGCGATGATTAGTTCTTCTATTGCATTAGCAGTAGGTATTGGCCCTTTAGTTGGCGGGGCTATTACAAATACACTAGGGTGGCCATATTTATTTTTATTTATGGTTATTTCAGTAGTGGGGATTTTCTTGCTTATAAAATTTATGCCAGAAGAAATGCAGCATACGGATGAAACGTTTCATTTTGATTATATTGGAGCGGCGTTACTATTTGCATTCATTACGACTGTTTTACTAGGTATCAATATGAATCGTTGGCTATTTGTGTTATCGATAATTTCTTTATTTTTATTCACGGTTCGTATGAAGAAAGCGGAGCATCCATTTATCGATATTGAGTTGTTTTCGAACAAAGCATTTCTTCGTTTAATAACAGTCGGATTTATAATTAATGTGGCGTTATGTGCTAATTTATTATTGTTGCCATTACTGTTAGGAAGAGAGCACGGATTGTCTCCATTTGTTATCGGAATTGTATTATTTGTTGCATCACTCTTTGGTATTGTGTCTAGTTTTATTACTGGAAAGATTGTCCCTTCGTTTGGAAATGTGAATATGATTTATGTAGCGTCTGTCATTATGATTGTTGGCTTTTTAATTTTAGGGTTTATTCCGAATGGAAGTATAGTCGTTATTGTATTGGCGATTATTTTGACATTTATGAGTTATTCTGCCATTCAAGTATCATTGAACACATTTATACCGAAAACATTACATGCAGCTAAAGTTGGAGTCGGTCTTGGCTTATATAATTTAATTAACTTTTTCGGTATGGCATTTGGACCAGCTGTTGCGAGCAAAATTATGGAATCTACAAATAGTTATCGTTTCAATTTTATTTTAATCGTCATGTTAATTTCTGCTCATTTCTTCTTATTAATAGGAATGTCTTCTTTCCAAAAAAAGATGGAGCATTAAAGATGTACTTTATTATAGAAGAAACCGACTTTCATATAGAAGGTCGGTTGTTTTTCTGTCTTGCAAATTATGAAAAAAAGGAGCAAAATAAAAAAGGTCCTAGTCTATACAGGTACAAATGAAAATTTTCATATAGAAGCAGTTTAAGTGAGCGAACTTAAAGTGTGAAAAATATAATGATAAAATAAGATGATGAATGAGAAAACGGGTGATGAAGTTGAATAGAGCAATCGGTGTTATCGATTCAGGAGTTGGCGGTTTAACAGTGGCGAAGGAATTAATTCGTCAGTTGCCGAAAGAGCGCATTATATATTTAGGGGATACAGCACGTTGCCCTTATGGTCCACGTTCTCGAGAAGAAGTGCGTCAATTTACGTGGGAAATGACGGAGCATTTACTAGATTTAAATATCAAAATGTTAGTTATTGCATGTAATACAGCAACTGCAGTTGTATTAGAAGAGATGCAGAAACAATTACCAATTCCAGTGGTAGGAGTTATTCACCCAGGATCACGTACAGCTTTAAAAATGACAAACACGTATCATGTTGGGATTATTGGAACGATTGGAACGGTGAAAAGTGGTGCATACGAAGAAGCGTTAAAGTCTATTAATAATCGTGTTATGGTAGAAAGTTTAGCGTGTCCACCTTTTGTTGAGCTTGTAGAGAGCGGTAATTTCGAAAGTGAAATGGCGTATGAAGTTGTAAGAGAAACGTTGCAACCGCTGAAAAACACTGATATTGATACGCTTATTTTAGGCTGTACACATTATCCAATTTTAGGTCCTGTTATTAAACAAGTAATGGGAGATAAAGTGCAACTCATTAGTTCTGGTGATGAAACGGCACGTGAAGTAAGTACCATTTTATACCATAGTAAAATGTTGAATGAGGGAGAGGAACAAAGTGATCATCTCTTCTTAACAACAGGAAAAATAGGCCTATTTAAAGAAATTGCATCAAAATGGTTCGGTCAACCGATTGAAAATGTAAAACATATTTATTTAGAAAAAGAATAATAATAGAATTCATATAAGTGAACTCCTGAGAAATCAGGAGTTTTTTTGTTTATAGGGAGCACAGCTTGTTCTAAAACATGAAACAGCTCGTATACATAATAGTACAAACTTAGATTTTAGGGGGGAATGGCATGCCTAAATCCACTTTTAAATGGGTTGTTGGTGCTACTGTGAGCGCTGTTTTACTAACAGGGTGTGGCTTTATAAATCAAGAGAAAGCAACGGAGCAAATTGATCCGCCAAAACAAGTTACGTATACAGAGGGTGGAAAGAAAGAAGTATCTAAGAAAGATAAGCAAGGACAAACGGTGAATAGAGAACTATACCTTGTTGATAAAAATGGCTATGTTGTACCGCAAACGTTAGCTATACCTACTCCGAAAGCAAATGAGGTTATTCAGCAAACGTTAGAGTACCTTGTGAAAGATGGACCGGTAACGAATTTGTTACCGAATGGGTTCCGTGCAGTCATTCCGGCGAATACATCGATGACCCTAAACTTGAAAAAAGATGGGACGGCAGTCATTGATTTTTCTAAAGAAATGAAAAACTATGCAAAAGAGGAAGAACGTCAAATCGTTGAATCTATTGCATGGACGTTGACGCAATTTAAAGAAATAAAACAAGTGCAGTTCCAAATAAATGGTGAAAAATTAGCGAAGATGCCTGTTGGTGGTACACCGCTTGGTGAAGGGGTGAGCCGTGCGAACGGTATTAACTTCGATGATGAGCAAGTAGCGGATGTAACAAATACAAAACCAGTAACACTTTATTTTATGGCACAAAATAATAATAAACAGCAATACTACGTACCAGTAACACGCCGCGTTGTAGAAGGAAAAGAAAATGATTATGCAGCAATTGTAGATGAACTTGTAAAAGGGCCGATTCATCAATCTCTTCTGAACGATTTCAATCCAGGAGTTAAGCTCATTACGAATCCGAAATTACAAGATGGAAATCTTACATTAAACTTTAATGAAAATATATTTATAAACCCAGATAAAAATATGATTTCAAATTACGTATTGAAGTCATTAGTTTTATCTTTAACAGAAAAGAAAGGCGTGAAAAGCGTTTCTATTGAAGTAAATGGTAAAGCAAATCTTATAGATGAAAAGGGCGGAAAGTTAATAAAACCTGTAGATCGTCCAGAAAACGTGAATACAGGTAGTTTTTAATCGCCAATAATTTGATATACTTAAGTAAGAAAGGGGAATTGCTTTTTGGGTTCCTCTTCTTTTATTGTATACATATCATACATTTAAATTTGGCTATACTAACAAGTAGTTATGAGGAGGTTATTTTTATGCGAGTAGATGGTAGAGAAAAAACAGAATTACGCCATATACATATTCATACGAATTATTTAAAACATCCAGAAGGATCAGTGTTAATTGAGGTTGGGGATACAAAGGTAATTTGCTCAGCGACAATTGAAGAGCGCGTCCCGCCATTTATGCGTGGAGAAGGAAAGGGCTGGGTAACAGCTGAATATGCGATGATTCCACGTGCGACAGAACAACGTACAATTAGGGAGTCAAGTAAAGGGAAAGTAACAGGACGTACAATGGAAATCCAGCGCTTAATTGGACGAGCATTACGTGCGGTAGTTGACTTAGAAGCGCTTGGTGAGAGAACGGTTTGGATTGATTGTGATGTTATTCAAGCGGATGGTGGAACGCGAACTGCTTCTATTACAGGTGCATACGTAGCGATGGTATTAGCGTTTGAGAAGTTATTACAAGCAGAAAAAGTATCTAAAATTCCAGTAAAAGATTATTTAGCAGCAACGTCAGTAGGGATTGTTGAAGAGCAAGGTGTTGTTTTAGATTTGAACTATGCAGAAGATTCTAAAGCAGACGTTGATATGAACGTAATTATGACTGGAAAAGGTCAGTTCGTTGAAGTGCAAGGAACTGGAGAAGAAGCGACGTTTAGTAGAGCGCAGTTAAATGAATTACTTGATGCTGCAGAACAAGGCATTTTCCAACTGATCGATATGCAAAAAGAAGCGTTAGGTGACATCGTATCTCATATAGAGTAGAGGTGGAAAAAATGAAACAAGTTGTTGTAGCGACAAAAAATATGGGGAAAGTACGTGAATTTGCTGAGTTATTTGAGCGATTTGATTTAGAAGTGAAATCATTACACGATTTTCCTCATATTGAAGAAGTCGAAGAAACTGGTGAAACATTTGAAGAAAATGCAATCTTAAAAGCGGACAGTTTGAGTAGACAATTGAATGCAATTGTAATTGCGGATGATTCAGGTCTTATTGTAGATGCTTTAAACGGGAAACCAGGCGTGTATTCAGCGCGTTTTGCTGGAGAGCCGAAAGATGATCAAGCAAATATTGATAAAGTTTTACAAGAATTAAATGACGTAGCGTTTGAAAAGCGTAAAGCTCGTTTCTACTGTGCATTAGCAGTGGCTTTCCCTGAAGGGGATAAAAAGCCTGTCATTGTAAATGGGACGTGCGAAGGTTTTATTTTAGAACAACGCCGCGGGGAAAACGGTTTTGGATATGATCCGATTTTTTATGTGGAAGAATATAAAAAAGCGATGGCGGAACTAAGTTCAGATGAGAAAAATGCTATTAGTCACCGCGGACGTGCTCTACGTAAGCTAGAAGAAAAAATCCCTGAATGGTTTTTAGGAGAATAAGGGAGAGAGATTGATGAAAGCTTTAATCGTAAGCGATAGTCATAGCTCTGTGAAGGAATTACAGCAGTTAAAAGAGAAGTATGAAGGGAAAGTAGATATCATGATTCATTGCGGTGATTCAGAGCTAACGCCTGCTCATGAAGAGTTGCAAGGTTTCCATGTTGTAAAAGGGAATTGTGATTATGCTAACTTTCAAGACGAAATTGTAACTGATGTAGATGGTGTTCGTTTCATAGTTGTGCACGGACATCGTCATAACGTGAAAATGACGTTACAAACATTAGCGTACCATGCTGAAGAGGTAGGGGCGCAAGTTGCATGCTTCGGACACTCTCACGTATTAGGTGCGGAATTAATCGACGGCGTTTTATTTATTAATCCAGGCAGTATTTTATTACCGCGTCAGCGTGTAGAAAAAACATTTGCTTTATTAGAAATGGATGAAAATCAAATGGAAGTTCGTTTTGAAACACTAGACGGACAGCTAGTTGAACAGGCAGTTTTTAAAAGAGGATAAGAAAAATTATCCTCTTTTAAAAAAGGTGTTGACTTTATGTATGGTTATACATATAATAAATATTGTCGATAGGGCAACGGCGCTAACGATTGAA
Organism: Bacillus sp. FF-1; assembly: GCF_028548245.1. Taxonomy (NCBI): domain Bacteria; kingdom Bacillati; phylum Bacillota; class Bacilli; order Caryophanales; family Bacillaceae; genus Bacillus; species Bacillus sp. FF-1. Next base: position 513,050 of record NZ_JAQQGG010000003.1, on the reverse strand, counting down.
AATAAAACAACATATGCGGGTGTAGTTTAGTGGTAAAACAAGAGCCTTCCAAGCTCTGGTCGAGAGTTCGATTCTCTTCACCCGCTCCATGTCCCAGTAGCTCAGCAGGATAGAGCAACGGCCTTCAAGAAAAATAGGAGCCTTTATAGGGAAACAAGAACCTATAAAGTGGACGACACTATATCGGTGAAGCCTTAACAGTTCGGCTGATGGTAATACCGAGGAAACTTACGATCTTGAAAAAGATTAAGGAGTTTTGAATGATTAAGTAAAACTTAATGGTAAAGACTCTGAAGTATGATGAAAATCATCGTGAGGTTCCGTAGAGACTACACGTGTCGCACCTGAAATGGTGAAGATATAGTCCAGACTACAAACAGTAATTGCTGGTAGCGAAAGCTATGGTGGTAAGCTAAGCCGTCGGTCGGGAGTTCGAATCTCTCCTGGGACGCTAAAAAAAACCTTGTTATCTTTTGATAACAAGGTTTTTGTTTGTCTACAAATTGATGTATGTGCAAAAGGTGTAAAAAATATGACGTAATATATGGTAATTATTATGTGTAACGGATTAAAGTGCATGAAGAAAAGAGCGCCATTTATGCGCCCTATTCCTCTTATTTCATTTCAAGAATCAATAGGTTTATGATGGAACTCAAATCCATATCCAGATTCTCCTAACTGTTCACTTACAATATTATAAAACTTTTTACCGCCCTCGTACGATTGAGCAACCGTTATCGAAACTTATCCCCGTTAGTGTGTTACAATGAATAGAAGCGGAAAACGAGAATCTCCAATTGACTAGACCTGTGATTGGTTAGACAGTTTAAGAAGGTTGTATAAAAAAGGGAGATGGCGCAAAGATGGCGAGATCAAATGAGAACGATTTAACGGAGAAATTGGCAGAAGGTCACCGAAAATATGGTGATGGCAACTTTACAGTACAGAACATCGGTGATGAAACCAACCCGGATTGGACTATCGTAAAAAATGTGAGGAAAGGATCGGCAGGTATTCGAGAAGAGGAAGATATATTAAGACTGCGATCAAAATATATAAAATAGTACGGAAATGAGCAGGCCGAGAGTTTGAACATCTTCTAGGACGCTGAAAAACCCTTGTTATCTTTTGATAACAAGGGTTTCTTGTTTAGTTATTAATAAACTTCTCAAATACAAAACCATAATCTTTCACATTATATTGTTTCTTCGTATCAACAAGCCAGTTAAAGGCAATCTCATTCATTTCTTTAAACTGCTCTGCTAAATTTACTTGTGCGTTTGAAATACGGCTAAAAGCGTTAGATGCCATATCTAAACTTTTATGTGCATACTGCAATGTAATGTCGTTGTCGTATGAAATTTCTTCGATTTTAAGTAAAGCTTTATATAAATCTTTTAATTCCTCGATATGTTTTTTATGAACATCAATTGAATAATGTTCATCTCCCATTTGAAATTTAATTTCTACATCTAAATCAATCGTTCCCGCAGTTTCAAGCGCTACGTTTTTAATTTGATATTTACTATAGCTAAAGCGGCGTAGTGTACGTTTTTTGCTTGTCGCACTTGTACCATCTAGGTGAAGTAATCCTTTGTTTGTGAAGCAATATTCATCTGATTTCGATTTAATTAGAAAATAAATTTTCTCTCCATCTTCATGCATTACGTAATCATCAGCATCGACCTTGTCATAATCTTTCGGTGTAATTACAGAACCTACATCACTTAACCCTAAAACATCAGCAGCTACTTTTTTGAACATATATAATCCCCCTTGTAAATTAAATTCTTAATTATACAAAAATATATTAACATGGTTTTAACAAAGAGTTTTCTTTTAATGAGAAAATGTTGGGAGGTAAGTTAAGAAAAGGAACGAATATTATTTTGAAAATATGTAAAAAGGTGCTGAGAAAAAGTGTACCATCATACAAAAACAAAAGGAGATTTAGCTGTTTTAAAGGCACAAGTTGATTTGTATGAAAAAGGATATATGATTTTAATACCACAAACAGAGCATTCGCCCTTTGATCTTGTAGTATATAAGGGCGGGGTATTTAAAAGGGTGCAAGTGAAATATAGAGAGTTGAATGCAAGAGGGATACTGGAAGTAAGATTCCGATCTAGTTATTCTACAGCAAGCGGAGTCGCTACAAAAGAAGTGAATAAAGAAGAAATAGACGTGTATTGTGTATATTGTCCTCAAACGGATTGTTGTTATTATTTCAATCCGAAATTATTTAGTAAATCTATTAGTTTAAGAGTGGATTCTCCGAAAAATAAACAAGAGAAAAAAGTTAATTTTGCAAGTGATTATAGAGAAATTCCGTGAAAGCACCTCAAGCGATATGGGGTGTTTTTCAATCTCTCTTTGAAATCTTACAATTCTGTAAGGTAACTGTAAGGTAGTTCGATGGTAACAAATTGCTAATCCTCTATAATGAAGGTAACAACGATAAAACGAGGAGGAAGAAATAATGAAGGGATTAATCGTAACGGGTTTAACAGTTGCTTTTGGATTTGTAGCGTATGAGAAATTAACGTATGTAGTTGATGTTGTAAAACATTTAATCGCTTAGAGGAAACTACCATGAGAGGGAAAGGGAATGAGTGAATGAATGGAATGGTTATTTGGAATTATAGGTACTTGTAGTGTAGTGTAGTGTTATTGTTCTTTGTCCCGAGTGGTATACTTAGTTCGACAACGAGTTTGTTCTTCTTAAGTTTGTTTGCTTGTACGATGCTTATCATTATGTTTTTAATGAAGCGAAGTAAACCAATCTTCTACTTTAGCATGATTGTTATGGCAATTATTGTTCTCCAAATTATTACCCTTGTTATATACCCCACTATTATAAAAGCTTTCCATTAATGATGAATCCTCTGCTTGAATTGCTGAGGGTTTTTATTTGCATATTTTTAATTTTGAGTAGGAATTCACTTGTATTGAAATATAAAAATTAAATATTTCTATATTTCAAACAAAGGGTTTCGGGATGTTGTGTTCTCATTACTCATTTGATATATTTACTTTAAAGATAATTAAAATCTAGAAAAAGAGGCGGACGTATGGATAAAAAAGAAAATACGGTCGTATTGTTTCCGCAACTATCAGAGCGCTATATTGATGAAGGTTTTTTAGCGCTGAAAGAGCGGAAATTCGAAGATGCATTGCGCTGCTTTGAAATATTACGTCAGTATAATGCAGAAACGGAACAAACGGAACTAGCTTCGGTTATTTGTTTGTTAGAATTAAAACATATGGAAGAAGCGAAAGAGAAATGTGAACAGTTACTGGAAACAGGAGCGGTCTTATTTGGTGATATTCTTGAAACGTATGTGACAATTTTAGTTCAAACAAATGATTATGAAGGCGTTATTGAAACTGTTGAAAAAGTTTTGCAAACGAAAGATGTAATGCCTGAGCAAAAGGAAAAATTAGCACAGCTCGCTTTATTTGCAGAAGGTATGTTACATGAAGTAGATACATCACGAGTTGATTCGAATTTTGAGTTAGATGAATTTACTAATGAAATATTTGGAGAAAACTTTGGGCAAAAGCTAAGAGCGATTCAGCAACTTTCGTTAAAAGACTTGGATCTTGCATTACCTATTTTAAAGAAATTTTTAATAGACGAAAAACAGCACCCTTATTTGAAAACTTCTATTTTATATAAAATGATAGAAAATCAAATAGAAGAAGAGATAGAGGTAGAAAAGTTTGGGAATACGATCAAGGTAATTCCGGCATTTACAGGTCATAATGAGGAGCAATCCGATAACATTATACATAGATTATCAAGTCGATTAGAGCAAAATTATCCTGATATATTTGATGCGATGGTTACATATTGGAAAGAATTGCAAATTAGCATTTTCCCATTCGCTCTATTAATGGATAAAGTGGAGATTTGGGCTGCTGTTTTAGAGAGAATTGGTAGAAAGCGTTTCGGGTTGACTATTGATGAAGAAGAGCTTATGACAGCGTATAATATTGAATTAGAAGAGTTTCATATTGCCTATCAATGGTTATTACGTGTTGAAAGAGAAGGATATTTGCCCGTATAATTATGAAAAAGAATCGTTCGGTTCTTGAAACGAGCATATTCTATGTTATAATGTAAGGGTTGCAAAAGGCAGAAATCTGCCTGTTTGTAAGAGAAGAGAAGTGTAATTCTCTTACTTAATATGTTTCATATTATTCTCGAACAAAATATACCGTAGTTGTCTTTTAGGCAATTAGTAGATTGGAACATTATATCTGAAAGCTTTTGCTAGAGGATTATTTGTACTTTTGTTATTTCAAAAAAGAGATAATGAAGATCTTAATCTATAGAGGTATGTGCATACATTATTATAGTTGGAGGGAAAGAATAAATGGCTGCAAAATGGGAAAAATTAGAAGGTAACGTAGGCGTTTTAACAATCGAAGTTGATGCTAAAGAAGTAAACAACTCTATCGACGCTGCGTTCAAAAAAGTAGTAAAAACAATCAACGTACCAGGTTTCCGTAAAGGAAAAATGCCTCGTCCGTTATTCGAACAACGCTTTGGTGTTGAATCTTTATACCAAGATGCTTTAGATATCATCTTACCAAAAGCATACGGTGAAGCAATCGATGAAGCTGGTATCTTCCCAGTTGCTCATCCTGAAATCGACATTGAGAAGTTCGAAAAAAATGCTAACCTTATCTTCACTGCAAAAGTTACAGTGAAACCTGAAGTTAAATTAGGTGAGTACAAAGGTTTAGCAGTAGAAAAAGTTGAAACAACTGTAACTGACGAAGATGTAGAGAACGAATTAAAATCTTTACAAGAGCGTCAAGCTGAGCTAGTTGTTAAAGAAGAAGGAACTGTTGAAAACGGTGATACAGCTGTAATCGACTTCGAAGGTTTCGTTGATGGCGAAGCATTTGAAGGCGGAAAAGGCGAAAACTACTCTCTAGCAATCGGTTCTGGTACATTCATCCCAGGTTTCGAAGAGCAATTAATTGGTCTTAAATCTGGTGAGTCTAAAGACGTTGAAGTATCATTCCCAGAAGAGTACCATGCTGCTGAATTAGCTGGCAAACCAGCAACATTCAAAGTAACAGTTCACGAAATCAAAACAAAAGAACTTCCTGAGTTAAACGACGAGTTCGCTAAAGAAGCTGACGAAGCGGTTGCAACTCTTGATGAATTAAAAGCAAAACTTCGCACAAACTTAGAAGAAGGCAAAAAGCACGAAGCTGAGCACAAAGTACGTGACGAAGTAGTAGAATTAGCTGCTGCTAACGCTGAAATCGACATTCCAGAAGCTATGATCGACACTGAGTTAGATCGTATGGTTCGTGAATTCGAGCAACGTTTAAGCCAACAAGGTATGAACCTTGAGCTTTACTACCAATTCACAGGTACTGATGCTGACAAGTTAAAAGAGCAAATGAAAGAAGACGCTCAAAAACGCGTAAGAATCAACCTTGTTCTTGAAGCTATCATTGAAGCTGAAAACATCGAAGTTACTGAAGAAGAAGTAACTGCAGAAGTTGAAAAAATGGCTGAAATGTACGGTATGCCAGTAGACGCTATCAAGCAAGCTCTTGGAAGCGTAGACGCTTTAGCTGAAGATCTTAAAGTTCGTAAAGCTGTAGACTTCTTAGTAGAAAACGCTGCATAATAAAATAACAAGGCGCGATTTTAATCGTGCCTTGTTTTATAAATATAGAAATATATTTATAAAACTTTTCGATGAAGAAGGAAAACTTCCTTAATAAGTCGAATATACATATTTCAAAAGTTTTAAAAACTTTTTATTTGTACATAACTAGTCATATTATTTGTATTTCTCGCCACGTAGTGACATAATATGTATTTACATACGATACATTTATCGTGTACATACGAAGGCAAGAGGTTAGCACTTTGTAAGGGGTGTGAAAATATGTTTAAATTTAATGATGAAAAAGGGCAATTAAAATGTTCTTTCTGTGGTAAAACACAAACGCAAGTCCGAAAGTTAGTTGCAGGTCCAGGTGTTTACATTTGTGACGAGTGTATCGAACTTTGTACTGAAATTGTACAAGAGGAGCTTGCGAAAGACGAAGAAGTAGAATTCAAAGATGTACCGAAACCGGTAGAAATTCGTGAAATTTTAGATGAGTATGTCATCGGACAAGATAACGCGAAAAAAGCACTAGCGGTAGCGGTATATAACCATTACAAACGCATTAATTCTAACAGCAAAATTGATGATGTAGAATTAGCGAAGAGTAATATCGCACTTATCGGGCCAACAGGTAGTGGTAAAACATTACTGGCACAAACGTTAGCGCGTATTTTAAATGTTCCATTTGCAATCGCGGACGCAACATCTTTAACTGAAGCTGGGTACGTTGGGGAAGATGTAGAAAACATCTTACTTAAATTAATCCAAGCAGCTGATTATGATGTAGAGAAAGCGGAAAAAGGAATCATTTATATTGATGAGATTGATAAAGTGGCACGTAAGTCCGAAAATCCATCAATTACACGTGATGTATCTGGTGAAGGTGTGCAGCAGGCACTTCTGAAAATTTTAGAAGGTACTGTAGCAAGCGTTCCACCTCAAGGTGGCCGTAAGCATCCGCATCAAGAGTTTATTCAAATTGATACAACGAATATCTTATTCATCTGTGGTGGAGCGTTTGATGGCATCGAGCCAATTATTAAACGTCGTCTTGGTGAAAAAGTAATTGGATTTGGTTCTGAGAAGAAAAATGCTGATGTAAATGAGAAGCATGTTTTATCTCACGTATTACCAGAGGACCTTTTAAGATTTGGTTTAATTCCAGAGTTTATCGGTCGTCTTCCAGTTATTGCGAACCTAGAGCCGCTTGATGAAGATGCTCTTGTTGATATTTTAACGAAACCGAAAAATGCACTTGTTAAGCAATTCCAAAAACTATTGGAGCTTGACGATGTTGAGTTAGAGTTTGAAGAAGGCGCACTAATTGAGATTGCGAAAAAAGCAATTGAACGTAAAACAGGTGCTCGTGGACTTCGTTCTATTATTGAAGGCTTAATGCTTGAGGTAATGTTCGAGCTACCATCTCGCAAAGATATCGAGAAGTGTATTCTTACAAAAGAAACAGTAGCTGATAATGCAGCACCAAAATTGGTGTTACAAGACGGTACTGTACTTGATACAAAAACATCTGCATAATGCGAAGGAGAAACAGCAATTTTTATAATTGCTGTTTTTCTTTATGTTTAGCTATGTTCCTCCGCGGAAATACTAAGAGATAAAACATTGCGGGAGGAAATAAATGATGAGCTGGACAAATATATTTTTACTTGTTCAACTTGTTTTTGGTGTAATTGTCGGATTGTATTTTTGGCATTTACTTCGAAATCAGCGAACACAAAAAGTTTCAATTGATCGAGAATCGAAAAAAGAATTAGAACAGCTTCGTAAAATGCGCGAGATTTCTTTAACAGAGCCGCTTGCGGAAAAGGTGCGTCCTACATCCTTTTTAGATATTGTAGGGCAAGAGGACGGGATTAAGTCGTTAAAAGCGGCTCTTTGTGGTCCGAACCCGCAACATGTGATTATATATGGTCCGCCAGGTGTCGGAAAGACAGCGGCAGCACGTCTCGTATTAGAAGAAGCGAAACGAAATCCAAAATCTCCATTTCGCACAAATGCAACATTTATTGAACTGGATGCGACGACAGCTCGGTTTGATGAACGTGGTATTGCAGACCCTTTAATTGGTTCGGTGCATGATCCAATTTATCAAGGTGCTGGTGCGATGGGGCAAGCAGGTATTCCGCAACCGAAAAAAGGTGCGGTAACAGATGCTCACGGTGGTATTTTGTTTATTGATGAGATAGGTGAATTACATCCGATTCAAATGAACAAAATGTTAAAGGTGCTAGAAGATCGGAAAGTGTTTTTGGAAAGTGCATACTACAGTGAAGAGAATACGATGATTCCAACGTATATACATGACATTTTTCAAAAAGGTTTACCAGCCGATTTTCGCTTAGTTGGGGCGACGACACGTTCGCCAGAGGAGATTCCTCCTGCTATTCGGTCGCGCTGTTTAGAAGTGTTCTTCCGTGAGTTAGATACAGAAGAAATTCAAAAAGTAGCGAAGAATGCGGCTGACAAAGTGGAAATGCAAATCGGTGAAAATGGTATTGAAATGATCGGGATGTATGCAAGAAATGGGCGAGAAGCGATTAATCTTGTACAAATTTCTGCTGGAATGGCAATAAATGAAGAACGTCCTTTCATTAAAGATGAAGATATAGAGTGGGTTGTTCACTCTAGTCAACTTACACCGAAGTATGAAAAACGCATTTACCCTATTCCGAGAATCGGTCTTGTAAATGGACTTGCTGTATACGGACCAAATACAGGCGCGTTATTAGAAATTGAAGTAACAGCAATCAAGGCGAAAGATAAAGGATCGGTAAATGTTACTGGAATTGTTGAAGAGGAAAGTATTGGTAGTCAAACGAAATCCATTCGTCGTAAAAGTATGGCGAAAGGTTCTGTAGATAATGTATTAACAGTGCTTCGATCTCTAGATGTATTGCCAGAAGGGTACGATATACATATTAATTTTCCAGGTGGTATCCCGATTGATGGGCCTTCGGCGGGAATTGCTATGGCAACAGGTGTGTATTCAGCAGTGCATCATACGTATGTGAATAATGAAGTAGCGATGACTGGTGAGATAAGTATACACGGGGAAGTGAAACCTATCGGTGGTGTGTACGCAAAAATAAAAGCTGCGAAAAAGGCAGGAGCTAAGAAAGTTATCATTCCTGCTGAAAACATGCAACCATTTTTGTATACAATAAAAGGAATTGAAATTATTCCTGTTCGGAAGTTGAAGGAAGTATTTGAGCTAACGTTTATACAGGAAAATATACATCGAGAGCTCGATGTACATACTACGATAGACGAAACAGATGCACAATCAATGTGAGAATGAACGATAATAGTATTTGCCAGACTTCGTTTAAGTTTGTATGCTTAAGCGGAGTCTTTTTTCTTTTATAAGGGAGAAAAAACGAGGGATTTACAGTTGCGGAGAATCTCTGCAATTGCATCTAGATGTATTGTAATATAAAATAGTTGAACAGGAGTTTAATTTATTATGGAGGTGCTATGTCTAGTATGAATACGAATGAAAGAATCGTGCCCCTCCTACCATTAAGAGGCGTTCTCGTATATCCAACGATGGTTCTGCATCTTGATGTAGGACGTGATAAATCGATACAAGCACTAGAGCAGGCGGCAATGGATGAAAATATCATCTTTTTAGCAATGCAAAAAGAAATGAATATCGATGATCCGAAAGAAGATGACATATATAGTGTAGGTACAGTGGCGAAAGTGAAGCAAATGTTAAAATTGCCGAACGGTACGCTTCGTGTCCTTGTAGAAGGTTTACATAGAGCAGAAGTAGTAGAGTTTATCGAAGAAGAAAATGTAGTGCAAGTTTCTATTAAAACGATAACGGAAGAAGTGGAAGCTGATTTAGAAGAGAAAGCTCTTATGCGCACATTACTGGAGCATTTCGAACAATATATTAAAGTTTCGAAAAAAGTTTCAAATGAAACATTTGCAACGGTAGCTGATGTAGAAGAGCCAGGAAGATTAGCGGATTTAATTGCTTCTCACTTGCCAATTAAAACGAAGCAGAAACAAGAGATTTTAGAAATCATATCTGTGAAAGAACGATTACATACACTTATTTCAATTATTCAAGATGAACAAGAATTACTTAGTTTAGAAAAGAAAATTGGACAAAAAGTGAAACGTTCAATGGAGCGCACGCAAAAAGAATATTTTTTACGTGAGCAAATGAAGGCGATTCAAACTGAACTTGGCGATAAAGAAGGTAAGGGCGGGGAAGTTGAAGAACTTCGTGAGAAAATTGAACAGTCAGGAATGCCTGAAGAAACAATGAAGGCCGCACTGAAAGAATTAGATCGTTATGAAAAGTTACCAGCAAGTTCTGCGGAGAGCGGTGTTATTCGCAATTATATCGATTGGTTATTAGCACTTCCGTGGACAGAGGCAACAGAAGATATGATTGATCTTGCTCATTCTGAAGAGATTTTAAACAAAGATCATTACGGTCTTGAGAAAGTGAAAGAGCGCGTACTTGAATATTTAGCGGTACAGAAGTTAACGAATTCATTAAAAGGGCCTATCCTTTGTTTAGTAGGACCACCTGGGGTCGGAAAAACTTCGTTAGCGCGTTCTATTGCAACATCATTAAATCGTAATTTTGTCCGTGTATCCCTTGGTGGTGTGCGTGATGAATCTGAAATTCGTGGTCACCGTCGTACGTACGTTGGAGCAATGCCAGGACGTATTATTCAAGGTATGAAAAAGGCGAAATCAGTTAATCCAGTCTTCTTATTAGATGAAATTGATAAAATGTCTAACGATTTCCGTGGAGATCCTTCAGCAGCATTACTTGAAGTGTTAGACCCAGAACAAAACCATAACTTCAGTGATCATTATATTGAAGAACCATATGATCTATCGAAAGTTATGTTTGTAGCAACTGCGAATACACTTTCCAGTATTCCAGGTCCGTTACTTGACCGTATGGAAATTATTTCGATTGCTGGCTATACAGAGCTTGAAAAGGTTCACATTGCTCGTGAACATTTATTGCCGAAACAATTAAAAGAGCATGGCTTACGAAAAGGTAATTTACAAGTACGTGATGAAGCGCTTCTTGAAATTATCCGCTATTATACACGTGAGGCTGGTGTTCGTACATTAGAGCGCCAAATTGCAAAGGTTTGTCGTAAAGCAGCAAAGATTATCGTTACAGCAGAACGTAAGCGTATTGTAGTAACAGAGAAAAACGTTGTTGATTTACTTGGTAAGCACATATTCCGTTATGGGCAAGCTGAAAAAACAGACCAAGTTGGTATGGCGACAGGTTTAGCGTATACGGCAGCAGGTGGCGATACACTGGCGATCGAAGTGTCCGTAGCGCCAGGTAAAGGGAAATTAATTTTAACAGGGAAACTTGGGGATGTTATGAAAGAATCCGCACAAGCAGCGTTTAGCTATATTCGTTCTCGTGCAAAAGAGCTTCAGATTGATCCTGATTTCCATGAGAAAAATGATATTCATATTCATGTTCCAGAAGGAGCAGTTCCAAAGGATGGACCGTCAGCAGGTATTACGATGGCAACGGCACTTATTTCTGCGCTAACAGGTATTCCTGTAAGTAAAGAAGTGGGGATGACAGGTGAAATTACACTTCGTGGTCGTGTATTACCGATTGGTGGTTTAAAAGAAAAAACATTAAGTGCTCACCGCGCAGGTTTAACAAAGATTATTTTACCAGCGGAAAATGAGAAAGATTTAGATGATATTCCAGAGAGCGTAAAAGAAAACCTTACGTTTGTGCTTGCATCTCATTTAGATGAAGTATTGGAGCACGCATTAGTAGGAGTGAAACAATGAAAGTAACAAAAGCAGACATTGTAATTAGTGCTGTTAAACCAGAACAATATCCAGACGGTGACTTACCAGAAATTGCATTAGCAGGTCGTTCAAATGTCGGGAAGTCTTCCTTTATTAATAAAATTTTAAATCGTAAAAAGTTAGTACGTATTTCTTCTAAACCAGGAAAAACACAAACATTAAACTTCTTCTTAATTAATGAGATGATGCACTTTGTGGACGTTCCAGGTTACGGATATGCGAAAGTATCTAAAACAGAGCGCGCGGCTTGGGGTAAAATGATTGAAACGTATTTTACAACACGTGAGCAATTAGATGCAGCTGTATTAGTAGTTGATTTACGTCACAAACCAACAAATGATGATGTAATGATGTATGATTTCTTAAAGCATTATGACATTCCAACCATTATTATTGCAACGAAAGCCGATAAAATTCCGAAAGGGAAATGGCAAAAGCATTTAAAAGTTGTAAAAGAAACGCTTGATATTGAAAGTGGCGATGAAGTCGTTCTATTCTCTTCTGAAACAGGACTTGGGAAAGAAGAAGCATGGAAAGCAATTCATAAATTTACAAAAACAAAAAACGCGTGACGAATGTCGCGCGTTTTTTTCTTTATACACTTTTAGCGTACGTTTAATGTAACCTCAATATTTCCTCGTGTTGCTTTAGAGTAAGGACATACACCGTGAGCGGCTTCTACAAGTTCTTGTGCTTCGCTATGTGAAACGCCAGCGACATGTACATCAAGTACAGCAGATAGGCCGAAACCACCATCTGTATCTTTTCCGATAGAAACGTGAGCAGTTACTTCTGTACTTTCTACTTTCACACGTTTCGTACGAATGACAAGTTGTAATGCACTATCAAAACAAGCAGCGTAACCAGCAGCAAATAGTTGTTCTGGATTTGTTGCCTCTCCGCCTGCACCACCTAGTGCTTTCGGCATTTTCACATCAAGATTTAATATGCCATCATCTGATACTACTTTTCCATTTCTTCCACCTGTAGCAGTTACTGAAGCAGTATATAATTTATCCATGTTTATTCCCCTTTTCTATCATTAATTGTTTTCATTGTTTCAATTAGTTTATTTAATTGAATTAATAAAGAACGATATTCTTGTTCTGTAATTCCTAAATTTGTTGCCATCGTTGTCGGCAATGAACAAGCCTTATCTTGTAAATCTTTTCCTTGTTCTGTTAATTCAATACACACTTTTCGCTCATCTTCTTTGGAACGAACGCGTTTTACAAGGTTTAATGATTCCATTCGTTTTAACATAGGTGTTAACGTACCGGAATCTAAAAATAGACGTTCTCCAATTTCTTTTACTGTTAATCCATCTTGCTCCCATAGTACGAGTAAAGTAATGTACTGTGGATACGTAATGCCCATTTCTTCTAAATATGGTCGGTAAAAGCGTGTAACCTCTCTAGAACAAGCATAAATAGAAAAACAAAGTTGATTATCTAGATGCAAAGAATCTTCTGTCATGAATGACTCCTTTCTAATTAAGTTGTGCACAATTTAATTTTGTAAAATCAATATAACGAAAAAGAAATACAATGTCAAATACATTGTATTGAGAAAGTTTGTGCTACAATTTGGAACAATCATACATATTTTCCTTCATGATGAAAGAAGATAGGAAAGATGATGTTATAATTTATATGGAATAGTTTCCATCACTTGATTATGAGGGCTTTTTTTGGTAACGTACAAATAGAGTTATTAATTTATAATCATTATAAAGTAGAAAAATTTTATTCATTTTACTGAATCTCCTTTCTTACATATGGAGAATAAATAAAAAAATAATCGGTTGTTCACACGATTGTCAGATTCATAAGAGGAAAGTTGTATTATGATAGTAGATAAAGTGATAAAACGGGTGAAGGGGGACATGCTGCGTGCATATTCTTGTTGTTAGTGTAAATTATCGAACAGCCCCTGTAGAATTTCGTGAGAAACTCACATTTCAGGCAGCAGAGCTAGAGCAAGCAATGACTACATTACAAAATCAAAAGAGCGTGTTAGAGAATGTTATTGTATCAACTTGTAATCGCACTGAGGTTTATGCTGTTGTCGATCAATTACACACGGGACGGTATTATATTAAGAAGTTTTTAGCTGATTGGTTTCAGCTTGAAATAGAAGAAGTCGCACCATATTTAACTATTTTTGAACAAGATGGTGCAATTGATCATTTATTCCGCGTAACGTGCGGTTTAGATTCTATGGTAGTTGGAGAGACGCAAATTTTAGGTCAAATAAAAGATAGCTTTTTAGAAGCGCAACAAGTAAAAGCAACAGGGACAATTTTTAATGAATTGTTTAAGCAAGTTATTACATTGGCGAAACGTGCTCACTCAGAAACGACAATTGGTGAAAGCGCGATGTCTGTTAGTTATGCTGCTGTTGAGCTTGGGAAGAAAATATTTGGCGAGTTAACAGATTGTCACGTACTTATTCTTGGTGCTGGTAAAATGGGTGAACTTGCACTACAAAACTTATATGGAAGTGGTGCTCGTAAAGTAACAGTCATGAATAGAACGCTTTCAAAAGCAGAAATAATGGCTGAGAAATATATGGGACACGCAAAACCTTTAAGTGAATTACAATGTGCATTATTAGAAGCTGATATTTTAATTAGTTCAACTGGTGCATCGGATTATGTCATTACGAAAGAGATGATGACAAAGGTAGAGAAAATGCGCTCTGGTCGTCCATTATTTATGGTTGATATTGCAGTGCCGCGTGATATTGATCCAGCAATTGATGAGCTAGAAGGTTCTTTCTTGTATGACATTGATGATTTGCAAGGAGTAGTGGAAGCGAACCGTGCTGAGCGTTTGAAAGAAGCAGAGAAAATTCAATTTATGATTGAAGAGGAAATTGTTGTATTTAAAACGTGGTTAAGTACACTTGGTGTCGTTCCGTTAATATCAGCTCTTCGTGATAAGGCACTTGCTATTCAAAGTGAAACGATGGAAAGTCTGGAACGAAAAATACCGAATCTTAGTGATCGTGAGAGAAAAGTAATTAGTAAGCATACGAAAAGTATTATTAATCAATTATTAAAAGACCCAATTTTGGTAGCGAAAGAAATAGCTGCTGAAGAGGGAGCAGACGAAAAATTAGCGTTATTTGCAAAGATTTTCGATTTAGAAATGGAAGACGTAGAGAGTCGTGCGGAAGAAGTAGAACATAAAAGAGCGTGGACACCATCCGTTCCATCTTTATAATTTGGAAGGATGATCGGATGAGTTTTTTAAATAACAGTATTATTTATCATATTGCAATTATTTTATATGCTTGTAGCATTAGTTTATATTTTATAGATTATTTCCAAAGTAACCGAAAGGCGAACCGATTTGCTTTTTGGTTACTTTCGATTGTATGGGTTCTGCATTCTATTTTTATGTTGCTTAGAGCTACAGATTCAGAAACGAACCCCCTTTTAACCTTATTATCAGGTATTTATTTTTATGTTTGGCTATTGATTACGATGTCGTTAGTCATTAATCGATTTATGAGAATCGATTTTTTAGTCTTTTTTACAAATGTTGTTGCATTTGGCGTAAGCGCTTTTTCTATTTTTACGCCGCTTGGAAAGATGTCGCCGATACTTGCAGAGCAATTAGTTTCGGAGCTTGTATATGTACATGTCGGTATGGCTATTATTTCTTATGCAACTTTTACTGTATCGTTCATTTTTTCTATTATGTATTTATTGCAATATCGCCTATTAAAAAAGAAAAAATGGAATGCCAGATTAAGAAGGTTAGGGAATTTACCGAAGCTAGAATCGATGTCTTACGGATTAAATTTATTTTCTGTTCCATTTTTCTTACTAGCTATCTTATTAGGATGCATATGGGGATATACAAAATTGGACAATTTCCATTGGTATGATACGAAAGTAATCGGGTCCTTTGTCGTTCTATTTGTATATTGTGCTGGCCTATATTTACGAGCGGCAGATGTGTTGCAAGGGAAGAAAATCGTGCAGTGGAACATCGGAGCATTTCTCGTAATGCTAATTAATATTTTTCTATTAAGCAGTTTATCCAACTTCCACTTTTGGTATTTATAATGAGGAGAGAAAATTATGCGCAAAATTATTGTAGGGTCACGAAAGAGTAAATTAGCATTAACGCAAACAAATTGGTTTATTGATCAGTTAAAAGCGCTAGGTTTACCATATGAATTTGAAGTGAAAGAAATCGTCACAAAAGGCGATGTAATTTTAGATGTTACTCTTTCAAAAGTAGGTGGCAAAGGCTTGTTTGTGAAGGAGATTGAACATGCGCTACTTACGAAAGAAATTGATATGGCTGTACATAGTATGAAAGATATGCCGGCCGTACTTCCAGAAGGATTAATGATTGGTTGTACACCAAAGCGTGTTGACCCTCGTGATGCTTTTATCTCAAAAAACGGAGCGTCGTTTAAAGAGTTAGCAGAAGGCGCTATTTTAGGTACGAGTAGTTTAAGACGTAGTGCACAGCTACTCGCTGCGAGACCAGACTTACAAGTGAAGTGGATTCGCGGAAATATCGATACACGTTTACGCAAATTAAAAGAAGAAGATTACGATGCAATTATTTTAGCGACAGCGGGATTACAAAGAATGGGCTGGGATAATGAAGTTATTACAGAACATTTAGATGAGACGTTATGTGTACCTGCTGTAGGACAAGGTGCATTAGCGATTGAGTGTCGTGAGGATGATAAAGATTTACTGCAGTTGTTAGCTCATATGAATGATGGAGTAACAGAAAAAACAGTGGCAGCAGAACGCGTATTTCTTCATAAACTTGAAGGGGGATGCCAAGTTCCGATCGCTGGATATGCAACTCTTACGGAAAACGATGCAATCGAATTAACAGCTCTTGTCGGGTCTATGGACGGTTCTGTTTTATTGAAAGAGAAAGTAGTAGGAACTGATCCAGAGAAAGTAGGATTAGAGGCTGCGGACCGTTTAATTAACCAAGGCGCAAAAGAACTCATTCTTGCTGCAAATAAGGAGCAACAATAAGCATGAACGCTCTCGCTGGCAAAACGGTATTGATTACACGTGCCCAGCATCAAGCAAAACAAATGAGTGTAGCGGTGAAAGAAAAGAGCGGAATTCCATTGGAAATTCCGCTTTTGCGTATGGAAGGTATGTCTCATAGGCAAATTCAACATATAGCAGGGCAGTTACATTCGTATGACTGGGTTATTTTTACGAGTAAAAATGGGGTAGCTTTTTTTCTAGATCGTTTGAGACAGAAGCTACCTGTAACGACTAAAATTGCTGCAGTAGGTGTGAAAACAAAGTTAGAGTTAGAAAAGCGAGGCTATCGAGTGGATTTTGTTCCAACTTCATTTGTTGCAGAAGTATTTGCAGAAGAGTTTGTAAAAAGATTAAGTGGAAACGAACGTATTTTATTTCCGAAAGGGAATTTAGCAAGAGACGTAA
The DNA here is from genome assembly GCF_028548245.1 of Bacillus sp. FF-1. Lineage (NCBI taxonomy): Bacteria > Bacillati > Bacillota > Bacilli > Caryophanales > Bacillaceae > Bacillus > Bacillus sp. FF-1. The sequence goes on along the minus strand of NZ_JAQQGG010000003.1, from coordinate 496,109 downwards.
TTCCAGTTGCGCTTCGTGAAATGGGTGTTTCTCTAGATGAGCTTATCGTATATGGTACGAAAGAAAATGTAGAGAAAAAGCAAGAGCTTATAGAAGCGTTAGAAGTAGGGAAAGTAGACATTATTACATTTACGAGCCCTTCCACTGTTACGAGTTTTGTTCGTTTACTTGAGGATACAAACTGGAGAGAATGGACAAAAAAATGTACAATTGCTTGTATAGGGCCTATTACGGAAAAAGAGGCGAGCCTTTATTTTCCGCATATTATTATGCCGAAAGAGTACACTGTAGAAGCATTACTACAATGTGTTTGTGAATCTATAAAATAAAAGAATGGGGATAGAAATCTATGAACTCTTTACAATTTAATCGTCATCGTCGCTTAAGACAAAGTGGAGGCATGCGTGCGCTTGTGCGTGAAACGTTTTTACATACGGAAGATTTTATTTACCCTATTTTTGTATTAGAAGGAGAGAATGTTCGTAATGAAGTGCCTTCTATGCCAGGCGTATATCAAATATCTTTAGATTTATTGCAAGCTGAAATGCAAGAAGTTGTTGATTTAGGTATTCGTTCTGTTATTGTATTTGGTTTACCTGCTGAAAAAGATGAAGTTGGATCATCAGCATATTGTGATCATGGAATTGTGCAACGTGCGATTCAGCAAATTAAAGGTGAATTCCCTGATCTAGTAGTAGTTGCGGATACATGTTTATGCCAATTCACAAGCCATGGTCATTGCGGTGTAATTGAAGATGGTATTATTTTAAATGACGAGTCTCTTGCAGTTCTTGCAAAAACAGCTGTAAGCCAAGCGAAAGCAGGAGCGGACATTATTGCGCCATCAAACATGATGGACGGATTCGTAACAGCAATTCGCCACGCATTAGATGAAAATGGTTTTGGACATGTACCAGTTATGTCGTACGCTGTTAAATATTCATCAGCATTTTACGGACCATTCCGTGATGCGGCGCATGGTGCACCGCAATTTGGTGATCGTAAAACATATCAAATGGACCCAGCGAACCGCATGGAAGCATTCCGTGAAGCAGAATCAGATGTAATGGAAGGGGCAGATTTCTTAATTGTAAAGCCAGCTCTTTCTTACTTAGATATCGTTCGTGATGTGAAAAATAACTTTAATTTACCAGTCGTTGCTTATAACGTAAGCGGTGAATATTCAATGATTAAAGCGGCAGCGCAAAATGGCTGGATTAATGAAAAAGAAGTTGTACTTGAAAAATTAATTAGTATGAAACGCGCAGGAGCAGATTTAATTATTACGTATCATGCGAAAGATGCAGCAAGATGGTTACAAGAAGGAGGCGCTAAATAATGAAAAAGTTTGATAAGTCGATTGCAGCGTTTGAAGAGGCTCAAGATTTAATGCCTGGTGGCGTAAATAGCCCAGTTCGTGCTTTTAAGTCTGTCGGTATGAATCCGTTGTTTATGGAGCGTGGAAAAGGCTCTAAAGTATATGATATCGATGGAAATGAATACATCGATTACGTATTATCATGGGGTCCATTAATTCATGGTCATGCAAATGATCGTGTTGTTGAGGCTTTAAAAGCTGTTGCTGAAAAAGGTACGAGCTTCGGTGCTCCAACGGAAATTGAAAATAAATTAGCGAAACTTGTTATTGAGCGTGTTCCATCAATTGAGATTGTGCGTATGGTTAACTCTGGAACAGAAGCGACAATGAGTGCGCTACGTTTAGCTCGTGGTTATACAGGGCGTAACAAAATTTTGAAATTTATCGGTTGTTATCACGGTCATGGTGACTCGTTATTAATTAAAGCGGGTTCTGGGGTAGCGACGCTAGGTTTACCAGATAGCCCTGGTGTACCAGAAGGTGTAGCGAAAAATACGATTACAGTAGCGTATAACGATTTAGAAAGTGTGAAATACGCTTTCGAACAATTCGGTGATGATATTGCTTGTGTCATTGTAGAACCAGTAGCAGGGAATATGGGTGTTGTTCCTCCGCAACCAGGATTTTTAGAAGGTCTTCGTGAAGTAACAGAGCAAAATGGCGCATTGCTTATTTTTGATGAAGTAATGACAGGATTCCGTGTTGCTTATAATTGTGGACAAGGTTATTACGGTGTAACACCTGATTTAACTTGTTTAGGTAAAGTAATCGGTGGTGGATTACCGGTAGGAGCATACGGTGGTAAAGCAGAAATTATGCGCCAAGTTGCACCGAGCGGACCGATTTATCAAGCAGGTACTTTATCAGGTAACCCACTAGCAATGGCAGCAGGTTATGAAACGTTAGTACAGTTAACGCCAGAATCGTATGTAGAATTTGAGCGTAAAGCTGAAATGTTAGAAGCTGGCTTACGTAAAGCGGCTGAAAAACATGGCATTCCACATCATATCAATCGTGCGGGTTCTATGATTGGTATCTTCTTTACAGATGAACCAGTTATTAATTACGATGCAGCAAAATCTTCAAACTTAGAGTTCTTTGCGGCTTACTATCGTGAAATGGTAGAACAAGGGGTATTTTTACCGCCATCTCAATTCGAAGGTTTATTCTTATCGACAGCACATAGTGATGCTGATATTGAAGCGACGATTGCAGCGGCTGAAATTGCAATGTCAAAATTAAAAGCTTAATTGAATAAAGAAAATCGCTCTCCGTAAGGGGAGCGATTTTTTTTTATTCATAAAGTCAGCTTTCCGTACATAAATCTGTAATGACATATAGTTTGGGAGGGGGAAAAGAAGTGGCAACAGATCATTCATTACGTTTTTCATTAAAAGAATCTGTTTGGTTCCAAAAAGGACAGGAAGTCGAAGAACTTTTGTCAATTTCGTTAGATCCAGACGTTGAGATAGAAGAGCTTGATCATGAGGTTATTGTGAGAGGGCAATTAGATTTAACGGGAGAGTATGTTGCAAGGCAAGATGATTCAGCTTATTCATTAAGAGATTTATCGCCAGCGAAGTCAATTGATTATGTAGAAACGAGAGAAGATGGGGTTAATGAACTTGTTCATTCCTTTCCGCTTGAAATATCGATCCCAAGAAACCGTGTGAAAGTAATTGAAGAACTATATGTATCCATCGAGGAATTTGATTATGAATTAAAGGAAAATGGTTGCTTACAATTATTAGCGGATATATCTATTACAGGATTATGTGATGAAGAACGCATCGAGGATGAAGAGGAAGAGAAAGAAACGGCGTATGCTGAGTTGGAAGTTGATTCAGCGCAAGAGGATGAAAATAGACCGACGCCGCAAGTAGAAGAACCAGCTTATAAGGAATCAGATGAGTGGGAAGATTACGCGTTTGAACCGTTCCAACTAGAAGAAAGAAAAGAGCAGGAAGTAGAAGAAGAGGAAATAGAAGAACATGAATTTGTAGAGCGTGAAGAGGAGAAAGAAACAACGCCGCAATTTGAATTGTTCGGACGAAAAGATTTCAAGAAAGAAAAAGCGAAAAAACAAGAAGAGCAAGAAGAAGAAACGTATTCACAGCGAGATGAAAATGCGCTTTATTTAACGAAATTATTTACGAAAGAACCGGAAGAAGAATTTACAAAGTTAAGAATGTATTTCGTGCAAGAAGGAGATACGATTGAATCTGTTGCAGAACGTTATGAAACATCTGTACAAAACTTATACCGTGTCAATCAAACAGAAGATATATATTTAACTACAGGACAAATTATTTATATTCCTGTTTCAAGAGCAAAAGCGAAATAAGTGAGTGTTTTCACTCACTTATTTTTCTAAAGGCTATGTTTTGAATAGAAAGGGTTATTCGTATGGATATGGAATTACGAAATCGCTATGAACCCATTGTAAGGCAATATAGATTGGATACGCAGCATATGGAAGAACACGGAAGCGTGACGAAAATTTATACGAATCAAGGTCCATATGCGCTCAAGAAAATAGAAGGCAGGAAGTTAGAGCGGAATAACTTTCTGCACCATATTCAATATTTAAAGGAGAAAGGTTTTTCAAATTATGTACCTATATACCATGCGACGGATGGAAATTATATTTTAAGTGACGGTACGTATAATTATTATTTAATGCCTTGGTTAGAGCGTGCGGAAGGGAACGGCGAGGATAATGATCAATACCATAAAATGTTTCAGACTCTCGGAACGTTGCATCAAAAAACGGTAAAAGAAGAAACGTATACAGAAGAGGATTTAGAAAAACATTATACAAATATATCCGATCGCTGGGAAAGTGATGGAGAGATGTTAGAAGAGTTTCTTGTAGAATCTGAAGCGAAGTGGTATATGTCTCCGTTTGAATTGCAATATTGTACGTACTATCATCATGTAATGAGGGCGCGTGAGTTTGCGACGAAGCAATTAAATGAGTGGAACGATGCAATGAAAGAAAAAGAAACAACGCGCATTACTTTTGTACATGGTAACGTATCGCTTAATCATTTTTTATTTGATTATGAACGGAATGGCTATTTTATTAGTTTAGAAAAATCGAAGTTTGCAACACCTGTGCAAGATATTGTAGGCTTTTATTCTCGGTCTTTAAACACATATCCAATTGCGCGAAGTGATCGGTTTGAATGGTATCAAATGTATCAAAAAAATTTCCCTTTTACGAAAGAAGAGCAACTACTCATGTTTGCGTATATGACGTATCCATCGCAATTTATTCGGCAAATCCAGTCTTATAAGAAAAGAAGAGAGCGGCGTAATGAGGAAAATGAACTTCTCGGAGTAAAGAGTTTGCAACAAGCGCATTGGCTCGTTAGTAATATAGAATATTTTCTTTCGCAATTACAAGCTGCCCAGCAAGGGAACGGATAAAGAAGATAAGTAGAGGATGTTACTTATCTTCTTTTTTTTACTCAAAAAGCTGTAGTATTAAATTTATCTTGACGAATAAGGTTTCGTTTTTTACACTATTGTATATAATAATTAACAATCATATAAATGCCTTGAAGGGGAAGAGTATAACAAGAAACGTCTTCAGAGAGGAGAATCATTAGCTGGGAGATTCTCTAGATAGTTATGTTAGAAGGTAGCCCTGGAGCATCTTTTCTGAACGGAATAGTTCTCATTAGGAAAAGACGGATTTGTCCGTTATCAAATTAAGAGTATAAGCAAATTTCTGAATTTGTTTGTAAATAAAGGTGGTACCGCGATGTCCCTCGTCCTTTTTTGGATGAGGGGCATTTTTTATTTTAAGGAGGGAAAATAATGTCAAACACGGAAAAGAATTTACCAACTAAATATGATCATATGTCCGTTGAAGAAGGCCTTTATCAGTGGTGGTTAGAAGGCAAATATTTTGAAGCAACAGGAGACGAGAAGAAACAACCGTATACAATTGTAATTCCACCTCCGAACGTAACTGGTAAGTTACACTTAGGTCATGCTTGGGATACAACTCTTCAAGATATTTTAACTCGTACGAAGCGTATGCAAGGTTACGATGTATTGTGGCTTCCAGGAATGGACCATGCAGGTATCGCAACACAAGCGAAAGTAGAAGGGAAACTTCGTGAAGAAGGTATTTCACGTTACGATCTTGGCCGTGAGAAATTCCTTGAAAAGGCTTGGGAATGGAAAGAAGAATACGCTTCTCACATTCGTCAACAATGGGGGAAAGTTGGTTTAGGACTAGACTATTCTCGCGAACGTTTCACATTAGACGAAGGTTTATCTGATGCGGTTAATAAAGTATTCGTTCAATTATACGAAAAAGGCTTAATTTACCGCGGTGAATATATTATCAACTGGGACCCGGCAACACGCACAGCTCTTTCTGATATTGAAGTAATTCATAAAGAAGTTCAAGGTGCATTCTACCATATGAACTATCCGTTAACAGATGGATCTGGCCACATTCGTCTTGCAACAACTCGTCCAGAAACGATGCTTGGTGATACAGCGGTAGCGGTTCATCCAGAAGACGATCGTTACAAGCATTTAATCGGAAAAACAGTTACACTTCCAATCGTAGGCCGTGAGATTCCGATTATTGCTGATGAGTATGTAGAAAAAGATTTCGGAACAGGTGTTGTAAAAATTACGCCAGCTCATGACCCGAATGACTTTGAAGTAGGTAACCGTCATGACTTACCACGTATCTTAGTAATGAACGAAGATGGAACGATGAACGAAAAAGCTGGTAAGTATAACGGTATGGATCGTTTCGAGTGCCGTAAAGCGTTAGTAAAAGATTTACAAGAAGCGGGCGTATTAGTAGAAATCGAGCCTCATATGCATTCAGTAGGTCATAGTGAGCGTAGTGGTGCAGTTGTTGAGCCTTACTTATCAACACAATGGTTCGTAAAAATGGCTCCACTTGCTGAGAAGGCAGTAGCGCTTCAGCAAAAAGAAGAAGAGAAAGTAACGTTCGTACCAGAGCGTTTCGAAAACACATATTTACGTTGGATGGAAAATATTCACGACTGGTGTATTTCTCGTCAATTATGGTGGGGACACCGCATTCCAGCTTGGTATCATAAAGAAACTGGTGAAGTATACGTAGGTACAGAAGCACCAGCAGATATTGAAAACTGGAATCAAGATAACGACGTACTTGATACATGGTTCAGTTCAGCACTATGGCCATTCTCAACACTTGGTTGGCCAAATGAAGATGCAGCAGACTTCAAGCGTTACTATTCAACAGATGCACTAGTAACTGGTTATGACATCATCTTCTTCTGGGTATCTCGTATGATTTTCCAAGGTTTAGAGTTTACAGGCGAGCGTCCATTTAAAGATGTATTAATTCACGGTTTAGTTCGTGATGAGCAAGGACGTAAAATGAGTAAATCTCTTGGTAACGGTATTGACCCAATGGAAGTTATCGAGAAGTACGGTGCAGATGCAATGCGTTTCTTCTTATCAACGGGAAGTGCACCAGGTCAAGATTTACGCTTCAGCATGGAGAAAGTAGAATCTACTTGGAACTTCATTAATAAAATTTGGAATGCATCACGTTTCGTATTAATGAACATGGATGACATGAAATATGAAGAAATCGATTTAACTGGTGAAAAATCAGTTGCAGATAAGTGGATTTTAACTCGCTTAAATGAAACAATCGAAAGCGTAACACGTAACATGGATAAATATGAGTTCGGTGAAGCTGGTCGCTCATTATACAACTTTATTTGGGATGATTTCTGTGACTGGTACATTGAAATGGCGAAACTTCCTCTATACGGTGAAGATGAAGCAGCTAAGAAAACAACTCGTTCTATTTTAGCTTACGTATTAGACCAAACAATGCGTCTATTACACCCATTCATGCCATTCGTAACAGAGAAGATTTGGCAACATTTACCGCACGAAGGCGAATCTATTACAGTAGCAGCGTGGCCAACAGTACGCGAAGATTTACAAGATGCAGAAGCTGCAGCAGAAATGCACCTTCTAGTTGATATCATTCGTTCTGTTCGTAATATCCGTGCAGAAGTTAATACGCCAATGAGCAAAAAAGTTCAAATGCAAATTAAAGCAAAAGACGAGGCTGTACTTGCTCAACTTACGAAAAACAGCTCTTACATTGAGCGTTTCTGTAACCCAAGCGAATTAACAATTCAAACGGACTTACAAGCGCCAGAAAAAGCAATGACTGCAATTGTAACAGGTGCAGAGTTATTCTTACCGTTAGCTGATCTTATCAATCTTGATGAAGAGAGAGCGCGTCTTGAGAAAGAGCTTGAGAAGTTCGACAAAGAAGTAGAACGTGTACAGAAGAAACTTTCAAACCAAGGTTTCGTAGCGAAAGCTCCTGCAGCAGTTATTGAAGGAGAGCGTGCGAAAGAGCAAGATTACCTAGAAAAACGCGAAGCAGTTCGCCAACGTCTAGCAGATCTTGAGAAATAAAATGCTTTTTAGAGACTCACTATATTGGTGAGTCTCTTTTCTTTGCGTATAATAGGGTTATGAAGGTTGTTTTTTGAAAGGGGAAAGCATACGTGATACATACATACGAAGAAGCGATAGGGTGGATTCATAGCCGATTGAAGTTTGGTATTAAACCGGGATTAGAAAGAATGAGATGGATGCTAGAAGAGCTCGGAAATCCGGAGCGTCACATAAAATGTGTTCACCTTGCTGGTACAAATGGAAAAGGTTCAACGTTAACATATATGCGCTACATGTTAGAAAATGCAAAATATAAGGTAGGAACATTTACCTCCCCTTATATTGAAACATTTAACGAGCGTATTAGTGTGAATGGAACACCAATTGCAGATGAAGAGATTACTGAACTTGTAAAGATGGTAAAGCCAGTCGTTGAAAAACTAGATGAAACGGATTTAGGGGAAGCGACTGAGTTTGAAATTATTACTGTTATGGCAATTTGTTACTTCGGTAAAGTTAATTTCTGTGATGTTGTTTTATTTGAAACAGGGCTTGGAGGGCGCTTTGATTCTACGAATGTGATTCATCCAGTTCTCACGATTATTACGAATATCGGTCACGATCATATGCATATTTTAGGTAATACATTAGGAGAAATTGCATATGAAAAGGCGGGAATTATTAAGTCTGGTGTTCCGGTTATTACTGGTGTGCAAGATGAGGAAGCGTTGCAAGTCATTCAAAAAGTTGCAAAGGAAAATCAGGCAAACTTATACGAGATGGGCAACCATTTTACAGCGTTACATAAACAGTCTAGTGAAGATGGAGAACAGTTCGATTTCACTTGTCCTTTCGCCTCTTTTGAAGATGTGCGAATCACAATGAAAGGCAGCCATCAAGTAGGAAACGCAGCACTTGCACTTATGGCAGTCATGTATGTAAAAACATACTTATCATTTTTAATTGAGGAAGAAGAAATAAGAACGGGATTACAGGAAGCGTATTGGGTGGGGCGCTTTGAAAAACTGCAAAGTAATCCGGATATTATTATAGATGGTGCTCATAACCCAGAAGGTATTGAAAGTCTTGTGAAAACGGTAGAATCACATTACAAAGATAAAAATGTAATAGTTTTATTTACTGCCCTTGGTGATAAACAATTGCACAATATGGTAGGTCAATTAGAAAGCATCGCCGATGAAATTATTTTTACAACATTCGCCTTTGATCGTGCTATTTCAGCAGGCGAGCTTGCATCGTATGCAAAGGAAGAGTCAAAATTAGTTTTTGAAAATTGGAAAGAGGCAATTGATACGAAGGTTGAAATGCTTGGAGAAAATGATGTTTTTATCATAACAGGTTCTCTTTATTTCATTTCGGAAGTTCGAAAATATATTCGCGAAAAAAACTAGATAGTCTTTGCTATCTAGTTTTTTTGTTCTACAAATGAAGTCAAATGCATACATATAAGATAAATATATAGGGTTATTTGGCGAATTCCTCTGACAAATATCTCGTTTTTTTGTGAAATGAATATGATATGATGCGGACAACGATAAGAGGTGAGGTGTGAGTGTATGGACAAGCAATCACGAACGATCTCAGTGAAAGTGAATGGAACAGAAGCGAAGTATGAGGAGAAGAAGAAAGATGAATTTGACTGGATGGTAGTAGAAAGTGAAAGGCCAAAAAACGTTGTTCCGTTTCAAAAATCGAAAGTAGCGTCTACGGAAAAAAATCGAAAGAAGTGGAGCAATACGTTAATTGCAATCGTTGCAACTGCAATTATTATTGGTACGGCGTTTGGGATGGGGATGCTACAGTTACTGAAAGGACAAGGTGCGACAGGAGGAAGCGAAGTAACAGCTTCGAAGCAGATGCGAAAGGAAGAATCAAAGGTGGGTGGAACGGCAGAACAAACAACAGCACCAAAAGAGGAAAAAACAAAAGCACAGACAGGAACGTCATTAGATCCAATGAAATTATTTTTTGTTCAAGGAGGAATCTATTCTTCTGAAGAAAAGGGACAGGCCGCTCTTGAAGAGTGGAAAGGTAATGGAGGTGTAGCAGCCTTAAAACCGAGCGGTGATAAGTATGCATTAGTTGTTGGTATTGCTAGCGATGAACAAGGCATAAACCAATTAATGACGCAGTATAAAAAAGATAATGTCTCCGTATTGAAAAAGGACTGGGATATAACAGATAAAGCGTTACTTAAAGATGATAAAGAAATCGGGGCGTTTTTAACAAAAGTACAGCCATTATATACTCATTTAGCAAAATATGCTTCTAGCGTACAAGCTAGTGAAAAAAGTAATGCAAAAGATATAAGTGCAATCGAAAAAGAGTGGAAAGCGATTGAAAAAGAAGGGAAAAGTATGAAGCAGGAAGAAGCGAAGAAATTGTATATGTATACGTCGGTAGCTGTGCAAACAGTGAAGGATGGAAAAGATGATAAGGAATCATTAGCGAAATTAAATCAAGTTATCATTGATGGTATACTTTCATACGAAAAAATTGTTTCACAAAAGGTGAAATAATAGGATAATGAAATGACGAAGGAAGAAGTGTAGAGGCTTCTTTCTTTTCTTTTGAATTTAGAGTAAAGTGCTTTCTCTATGACAGGAATATAATCGTGTTTTGGTAAGGAAGTATTATTTTGTTTAGAGAAAATAATATTTCTTTTATTTGTGGACAAACTATTCCTTTGATACGATTGATATAAATGATTCTGCTTCATGTGAGAAAGGAAGGAGAAAATATGAAAAAAATTATTTTAGCTTCAGGATCACCTCGCAGGAAGGAATTGCTTGAGTTAGCGGGTGTACCATTTGAAATTGTTGTAAGTGAAGTAGAAGAAACGATTGGTGCGTATTCATCGCCTTCTGATATTGTTATGTCCCTTGCCCTGCAAAAAGCATCTGCGGTAGCAGAAAATAACAGTGATTATATTGTGTTAGGTGCAGACACAATTGTTACATATGAGTCGCGTATTCTTGGAAAGCCATCTAGTGAGGCTGAGGCGAAAGAAATGTTGCAATTATTATCAGGGAAAACACATGAGGTGTATACAGGTGTTGCAATTATAGCAAAGGACAAAACAGTCACTTTTTACGAGCGTACAGAAGTTACGTTTTGGGAATTAACAGAAGAGGAAATTGACACATACATTGCATCAAAAGAGCCTTTGGATAAAGCAGGAAGTTATGGGATTCAAGGTAAAGGATCTATTTTTGTTCAACATATTCAAGGGGACTACTATAGTGTAGTTGGGTTACCAATTTCACGTCTTGTTCGGGAATTAAAACAATTTAATATTGATGTAACCCATGCGTAAAACTGCATGGGATTTTCTTTGAGAGAACAAATAAAGGGGTGGAGAAATGAACGGTATTCGTGATGTTGTCAAAGAAGAACAGCCACGGGAGCGTTTATTGTTAGAAGGGGCTGGAAGTTTATCCAATCGGGAGCTTCTTGCAGTGTTACTCAGAACAGGTTCTAAAGAAGAAACAGTTTTAAAGTTATCGGATAAAATTTTGCATCATTTTGATGGTTTACGTATGTTGAAAGACGCAACGCTAGAAGAGTTAGTGAGTATACATGGTGTTGGAGTTGCGAAGGCATCACAGCTCATCGCTGCTTTTGAACTCGGTAGAAGAATGGTGCGTTTAGAATATCAAAATAGATACAGCATTCGAAGCCCGGAAGATTGCGCCACATATATGATGGAAGAAATGCGCTTCTTGCAACAGGAGCATTTTGTATGTCTCTATTTGAACACAAAGAATCAAGTTATACATAGGCAAACGATTTTTATTGGAAGTTTAAACTCTTCAATTGTACATCCCAGGGAAGTTTTTAAAGAAGCATTTCGCCGTGCAGCAGCCTCTATCATATGTCTTCATAACCATCCCTCAGGAGACCCTGCGCCGAGCCGAGAAGATATTGAAGTAACAAAACGCTTAGTAGAATGCGGCCGGATTATCGGAATTGAAGTGCTCGATCATATTATAATAGGTGACCATAAATTCGTGAGTTTAAAGGAAAAAGGTCATATTTAAGACTATGCTTTTTACTTATTTTGTTTTATAATGTGATTTATGAGTTTTTTGTAGAAAATTATCTACAAAAAGGATAAAGATATAAAAAACGTACTGTTTTTATAATATAAAGTAAGAAAAAATGAGTCCGTGAAAACAAGAAAGGAAGATAAATAATATGTTTGGATTTGGTGGCTTTACTCGCGATCTTGGAATAGATTTAGGAACTGCGAACACGCTTGTATATGTAAAAGGAAAAGGTGTAGTTTTACGTGAACCTTCAGTAGTAGCGTTACAAACTGATACGAAACAAATCGTTGCTGTAGGTAGCGATGCAAAACAAATGATTGGTCGTACACCAGGAAACGTTGTGGCACTTCGCCCGATGAAAGACGGTGTAATTGCTGATTACGAAACAACAGCAACAATGATGAAATACTACATTCAACAAGCTCAAAAATCAAATGGATTCTTCTCACGTAAACCATATGTAATGGTATGTGTACCATCTGGTATTACAGCTGTAGAAAGACGTGCAGTAATCGATGCGACTCGTCAAGCTGGTGCTCGTGATGCTTATCCTATCGAAGAACCATTTGCAGCAGCAATTGGTGCGAACTTACCTGTTTGGGAACCAACTGGTAGTATGGTTGTTGATATCGGTGGCGGTACAACAGAAGTTGCAATCATTTCGTTAGGTGGTATTGTAACAAGTCAATCAGTTCGTGTTGCTGGTGATGATATGGACGATTCAATCATTCAGTACATTAAGAAAAGCTACAACTTAATGATCGGTGAAAGAACAGCTGAAGCATTAAAATTAGAAATCGGTTCTGCAGGCGAGCCAGAAGGTATCGAACCTATGGAAATTCGCGGTCGTGATTTAGTAAGTGGTTTACCAAAAACAGTACTAATTCAACCAGAAGAAATTGCAGACGCATTAAAAGATACAGTAGATGCAATTGTAGAATCTGTTAAAAATACGTTAGAGAAAACTCCACCTGAATTAGCGGCAGACATTATGGACCGTGGTATCGTATTAACAGGTGGCGGAGCATTACTACGTAACTTAGATAAAGTAATTAGTGAAGAAACAAATATGCCAGTTCTTGTTGCAGAAGACCCATTAGATTGCGTAGCAATTGGAACAGGTAAAGCATTAGACAATATCGATCTTTTCAAAACTGCTGCTCGATAATATTGCAAAATAAAAATCAATGAAATTAAGAGGGTGTGAACGTGCCACAGTTTTTCTTAAACAAAAGATTAATTGTTTTGTTAGTTAGTATTATTCTTCTCGTGGCATTGATTGGAATCTCATTGAAAGAACGGAACAGTTTAACATGGCCAGAGCAGTTTGTTAAAGACACTGTCGGTGTTGTAGAACGTGTATTCCAAAAGCCAGCGAAATACGTAGCTGGATTCTTCGAAAATGTAGAGGATGTAAAGCGCACGTATGAAGAGAATAAAGAATTAAAAGCAAAATTAGACAATTATGCAGGTCTATCAGGGAAAGTAAAACAATTAGAAGATGATAACAAGAAGTTACAAGAGTTAACGGGTAAAGATAAGTTAAATAGCGGTTATACTGAAATTCCAGCGACTGTTGTTTCTCGTAATCCAGATAAATGGTACGATTTAGTTGGACTTGATAAAGGGGCACAGCAAGGAATAAAAAAAGATATGGCTGTATTAACTCCACAAGGTTTAGTGGGACGAGTGAAAAGTGTATCTCAGTTTACATCATCAGTAGAATTGTTAAGTTCTATGAGCCGAACAAATCGTGTTTCTGCTATCGTACAAGGGAATGAGAAAATCTTTGGATTGATTGAAGGTTACGATAAAGAAAAGCACTTACTTCTTTTCACAAAGATTGGTTCTGATGCACCGGTAGATAAGGATCAACTAGTTGTAACATCTGGGCTCGGTGATATTTTCCCGAAAGGTCTTGTAATTGGAAAAATCGTTGAAGTTCAGCAGGATCCATACGGTTTAACAAAAACAGCTTATGTAAAGCCAGCCGCTGATTTAAATGACGTAGAGCATGTTGTAGTTGCGAAACGTGAAACGCCTTCAGCGCCATTAGAATAGGAGGGGGAGAAGAGATGATGAAGATTTTAAAAAGAGCAGCTCTTCCTCTTTTGCTCCTTTTTGCTTTTTTATTTGAAAATATGTTTGCTACTATTGTTCCAACAGAGGTTTTTTGGAAAGACAGTATAGCATCACCTCATTTCTTTATCATTGTGTTATGTTTTATTACTGTGTACTATAGTCCGGTCCAAGGGATTTATTACGGACTATTATTTGGTTTCTTATTTGATACCGTATACACGGAACTTGTTGGTATATATATTTTTGCGTATCCGATTTTAGTTTATTTAGTTTATAGTGTGATGAAGGTACTACAATTGAATTTATTTATTGTTACTTCTATCGTACTAGCTAGCATAGTAGCATTAGAGTATTATGTGTATGGATTTTTAACTTTGTTAGGACGTACTCATATGTCGGCGTATGTCTTTTTCACAGATCGTCTCCTGTCTACTTTATTGCTAAATGCAATTTTCTTATTGATAGTTTGTTTCCCACTGAGACGATATTTAGTGCGTCTTTCAAAAGCGATGGAAGAAAAAGAAAAAAGGATTTTCTAATTTTATGTCGAATTGAATCGGTGGGGTGAACTTTAGTGGAAGAAAAAAAGCAACAAAATGTAACAATAAAAGGGACAAAAGACGGAATAACCCTTCATTTAGATGATTGTTGTTCATTCTCTGAATTATTGAAGGAATTGGATGAAAAGCTTTCTACACATTACTATGATGGTGATGGACGCTCTTTAATTGAAGTGCATGTGAAAGTAGGAAACCGTTATTTAACAGAAGTCCAACAAGAAGAGATTCGTACGTTAATTCGTAATAAAAAGAATCTCGTTGTGGATTCGATTGAAAGTGATGTTATAACGAAAGAGGAAGCAATAGCTTGGAAAGAAGAAACAGAAATCGTCCCTATTTCCAAAATTGTTCGCTCTGGACAAGTTTTACATGTAAAAGGAAATTTATTGTTAATTGGTGATGTTAATCCAGGCGGAACGGTTATCGCTGGGGGGAATATTTTTGTCGTAGGATCATTAAGAGGAATTGCACATGCGGGCTATTATGGGGATTCAGATGCTGTAATCGCTGCATCTGTTATGAACCCGATGCAACTTCGAATTAGTGATGTGGCAATGCGGGCTCCGGAAGAGAAAGAAGACGGAGCGGAGGCGGCAGAATGTGCGTATATTAATGAGAACAATCACATTGTTGTCGATCGACTGCAACTTCTCACTCATCTTAGACCTAATTTAACAAAGTTAGAAAGGGGAATTGTATAGCTGTGGGAGAGGCAATAGTAATTACATCTGGAAAAGGCGGTGTAGGTAAAACTACAACGTCTGCGAACATTGGGACAGCCCTAGCGTTATCTGGAAAGAAAGTGTGCTTAATTGACACAGATATCGGTCTTCGAAACTTAGACGTAGTAATGGGGCT
This sequence comes from Bacillus sp. FF-1, assembly GCF_028548245.1. Classification (NCBI taxonomy): domain Bacteria; kingdom Bacillati; phylum Bacillota; class Bacilli; order Caryophanales; family Bacillaceae; genus Bacillus; species Bacillus sp. FF-1. Next base: position 480,708 of record NZ_JAQQGG010000003.1, on the reverse strand, counting down.
GGAAAATCGTATTGTATTTGATCTTGTTGATGTCGTTGAAGGGCGTTGCCGTTTACCTCAGGCTCTTATTAAAGATAAACGTTTTGATGATCTTTATTTATTACCTGCAGCACAAACGAGTGATAAATCAGCGGTAACACCTGAACAAATGGATGAATTAATACAAGTATTACGTCAAGATTATGATTACATATTAATTGATTGTCCTGCGGGGATTGAGCAGGGATTTAAAAATGCGGTAGCTGGTGCGGATAAAGCAATTGTTGTTACGACGCCAGAAGTATCCTCAATGCGCGATGCGGATCGTATTATCGGGCTTTTAGAAAAAGAGGATATTGAACCACCGAAACTTGTTATTAATCGTGTGCGTAGTCATATGCTTCATGAACAGGATATGTTAGATGTTGATGAAATCGTACGTACATTGTCAATCGAGCTTCTTGGTGTTGTCGAAGATGATGATGAAGTTATTCGTGCTACAAATACAGGTGAGCCTGTAGCGTTGCAACCGAGCGGAAAAGCAGCGTTAGCTTATCGTAATATTGCAAGACGTTTGTTGGGTGAGAATGTCCCATTACAAGCATTTGAACAAGAAAAGGTATCGGTATTTACAAAGGTGAAAAACTTCTTTGGAATCCGTTAAAAGCACTTCGCATATTTGCGGAGTGCTTTCTTTTTTCTTCACACGAATATCTTCCATACCTAGCTCATACATATGTACAAACTGTATACAACTGTTTCTATGTACATTAGCTTAACGAAAGAAAGGAGACAGTATGAAGAATAGACGTGTAGAAGAAATTAAAAAACGGATTGCGAAGAGGAAGGCAGAGCAAGAAAGGATGGAGGAAGAGCAGTATTTTGCTGGAGGGAATTTTGATAGTGAAACAGTGTTTATTGAAGATGGAGAAAAGGAAATTCATCCTTTATTTCGAAAAGAAGTGTTTTTCTTCAAAGTATTGTTATCAGCAATATTAGTTCTTTCTGTCGCTATTTTATATAAGAATGCACCAGCTTCTTTCGACGGTGCTAAAGCTGTTACAGAAAAAGTGATGAAAGAAGAATTTCAGTTTGCTACTGTAGCGAAATGGTACGAAAAACAGTTTGGAAAACCGCTCGTGTTCTATTCGCCTAATGAGAAAAAAGAAGAAACGATTCAGCAAAAAGATTATGCCATTCCTGCTTCCGGAAAGGTGATGCAAGGGTTTCAAAAAAATGGCCAAGGTGTATTTGTACAAACAGCTACAAATGCAACTGTTGAGTCAGTGAATGAAGGGCTAGTAGTTTTTGCGGGCAAGAAAGAGGAACTTGGTAATACAGTTCAAATTCAGCATGCAGATGGTACGGAGTCATGGTATGCAAATTTAAATGATATGTCAGTGAAATTATATGATTACGTTTCAAAGAAACAAAAAATTGGAACAGTGAATAATGATGCGAATAATAAAAATGGTAAGTTTTATTTCGCAATAAAAAAGGACGAAAAATTTATTGATCCGATTCAGGTGATTTCATTTGATTAAATATAGAGATGTTTTAACAAAGATTTCAGTACATCCGTTGTTTTGGGTTATTATTGTCATTGGTATTTTCACGGCACGTTTTAAAGAGTTACTACTGTTATTTTGTATCGTTCTCATCCATGAACTTGGGCATGCTTTTGCAGCGGCACACTATAATTGGCGTATTAAGAAGATTCAACTTTTGCCGTTTGGTGGTGTGGCTGAGCTTGAGGAACATGGGAATAAATCATTGAAAGAGGAACTAGTTGTTGTAATTGCAGGACCTATTCAACATATTTGGATGATGGCGGTAGGCTATATGTTGTTTGAAGCTGGTTGGCTTCATGCGGAATTATATTATTTCTTTATGTGGAATAATATAATTATTTTAGCGTTTAATTTACTACCTATTTGGCCTCTTGATGGTGGAAAAGTATTGTTTAACGTACTATCATATCGTTTTCCTTATTTACAAGCACATGAAAAGATGATGAAATTATCATGTGTTTTTTTTAGTGTCATACTAGGATGGCAGTTACTTTGGAATAGTAACAATATTATGATGTGGGTACTACTCATATTTTTAGCGGTGTCGTTATATCAAGAATGGAAGCAAAGACGGTATGCCTTTATGCGTTTTTTATTAGAACGTTATTATGGGAACAAAAGAGGAATTGAAAAGATTGCACCGATTGAGGTGCAATCAGAAGATCATTTATATAAGATATTCACAAAATTTCGTAGAGGCTATAAGCATTCTATTATCGTCCGCGGAAAATATAAAGAACATTACACATTGGATGAAAATGAATTGCTTTATGCGTATTTTACTGAAAAACGAACAACTTCATCTGTTGAAGAATTAATCGGTTAGTGTTGACGTTAGCACTAACCTTTTATTATTGTAAAAGCAAAGAAGATTATAAAGTGAGGAAAGTATTTTGAAAACGTTATATATGAACTACGCTGGATCGGAAAAACGCGTTGCAATTGAAGAGAATAAGAAAATTGTTGAGTTTTTATGGAAACGAAATGAAGAACAAGAGATTGTTGGGCATATTTATGTTGGACGTATCGTAAGAACGATTGCTGGAATGAACGCAGCTTTTGTAAATATCGGTTTAGAAAAACATGCTTATCTTTCGTACGATGATGTACCATCTTCTTATCATATACATGAAGGAAAAGCGGTACTCGTACAAGTTGTAAAAGAGGCAATTGATACGAAAGGACCAAAATTGACAGCAAATATAGAATTTACCGGGAAATATGTCGTTTATATGCCATATGATGAAATGCGTGCGGTTTCTCGGAAAATAAAAAACAATAAAAGAAGGCAACAATTACTCCAAATTGAAGTAGAAGGGAAAGGAGGTTATATTTTCCGCTCAGCTTCTGAAAAAGGAGAAATTGAAGAAATACAAGCTGAAATGCAAAGGTTACAGCAGTTATATGAAGAGTTAAAAAGAAAAGAGGGCCAAGGAAAGGCACCGTTACTACTTCATCGACCGGCGACTTTTTTAGATCGTGTATTTCAAGAGAATCCAATTGAAACGATTGAAAAAGTAGTTGTAGATACAAGAAGTATAGTAAAAGAATTAGAAGAAAAAGTCGGCAAAGAAAAAATATCTTTTTATAATGAAAAGTCTTCAATATTTAACCATTTTGGCATAGAGCGTGAGATTGAGAAAGCACTTCAAAAAATTGTTTGGCTCCCAAATGGTGCTTATTTAATTGTGGAACAAATGGAGACGATGACTGTAATTGATGTGAATACGGGTAAGTTTACTGGAAAACAGAATTTACAAGATACAGTCCTTCGTACAAATGAAGTAGCAGCTGAAGAGATAGCGCGTCAATTAAGACTGCGTGATATTGGTGGTATGATATTAATTGACTTTATTAATATGAAAAGAAGAGAAGATAAAGAAAAAATAAGAGAATGTCTCATCGCTGCTATGCAAAATGATCGCACATATACAAGAGTGCTCGGGTTCACAGAGTTAGGGATTTTAGAGATGACACGTAAACGTAAAAAACATTCTTTACGTGACGTATTACTTGAAGAGTGTGCACCGTGCAAAGCGACGGGTTATGTCATGTCATATGAAACGATTGCGTATGAGCTAGAGAGAGAGCTAATTACATATGGCAATATAGAAGATGAGGCAGTATTAATCTCTGCACCTAAAGAATTACAAAAACAATTTTTGCAAAAAGAATTACAAAAAAATATTCCATTTGAAATTTATTTCAAAGATGATATGATCGAAAAGTACGCTATTATCCGTTTTGGAAGTAAAAAAGAAATTATAGAACGGAAAAAATAGTTATTAGAACTTTCATTGACAATAGTCTATGATTCATGATAACATCTTTATGTTATAGTTTATAGCACCTAAACGGCTATATGCTACAACCGCACAAGACAGGTTCCTTAAAGGCATTTATGTCTACCTCGTTTTTGGCGAGTCTTAGTAATTAAGAGGAGGTGCAAGTATGTACGCAATTATCGAAACAGGTGGAAAACAAATCAAAGTTGAAGCTGGTCAAGAAATCTACATTGAAAAATTAGATGTTGAAGCTGGTGAAACTGTTACTTTTGACAAAGTTCTTTTCGTTGGTGGCGAAAACGTGAAAGTTGGTAGCCCAGTTGTAGAAGGTGCAACAGTTACTGCGAAAGTTGAAAAACACGGTCGCGCTAAGAAAATCATCGTTTTCAAATACAAAGCGAAAAAGAACAATCGTAAGAAACAAGGTCATCGTCAACCTTACACTAAGCTAGTTGTTGAAGCTATCAACGCTTAATTCTGGTTAACATGATTAAAATTACGATAAGTCGCACGAAATTAGGAAGTATCCAATCATTTAAAATGACTGGACATGCCGATTATGCGCCACATGGACAAGATCTTGTCTGTGCTGGAACTACAGCGGTTGTGTTTGGTTCCATAAATGCTGTGGAAGAACTTTGTAATGTGCAGGCAACTATTGAACTCGGAAGTGATGGTGGATTCTTAACGTATGAATTGCCTAATGATTTAGACGTTCATACAGCAGAAAAAGCACAGATACTTTTAGAAGGATTGGTTGTTTCGCTTAAGACGATCGAACTTGATTACGGAAAGTATATCCGTTTAATAGAAAAAGTGCAGGAGGTGTAACGTATGTTAAGATTAGATCTTCAGTTTTTCGCATCTAAGAAAGGTGTAGGTAGTACAAAGAACGGTCGTGACTCTCAGTCAAAACGTCTTGGTGCTAAACGCGCAGATGGTCAAACGGTTACAGGTGGTTCAATTCTTTACCGTCAACGCGGTACAAAAATTTATCCAGGTGTTAACGTTGGTCGTGGTGGCGATGACACTTTATACGCGAAAGTTGACGGCGTAGTACGCTTCGAGCGTCTTGGCCGTGACCGCAAACAAGTGAGCGTATATCCTGTTGCTCAAGAAGCATAAGAACTCACGGAAAACTCTAACCTGAGTGCAGGTTAGAGTTTTTCTATATTAAGGAGTATCTAAATGAATAAAAAATGGACAATTATAGATGCATTGCGCCATTCAAGACATGATTGGCTCAATCGTATGCAGATGGTGAAAGGAAACCTTTCCCTTGGAAAAGTGGAAGAAATTCATAGTCTCATCGATCGTTTTGTCCAAGAAGCGAGACAAGAATCCAATCTGATGGGGCTATCAATGCCTTTATTTTCAGAGTGGATTTTAACATATAATTGGAAACAGCAGCCGTGCTTATTGGAGTACGAAGTATTAGGGAATTTACATAACTTATCTCACTTAGATGAGACTGTATGTACATGGACGAATCAATTTTTCTCAATGCTTCAGCATAGTTTAGACGTATATGTTGAAAATTATGTTTGTATCACAATTGAATGTGACGCGGAGAATGCTCGTTTCTTTTTTGATTTTCGTGGTAAGCTAACGAGTGTAGAAGAACTACAGAATTGGCTTGCGAACCAAAACAATAAATGGTATTCCATTTCTTATACAGTAAGAGACGAAGAAGTCTCAGTTATATTACAACCAATTGAAAAAAGTGTGGTGAAATAATGTTTGTAGATCAGGTCAAGATATATGTAAAAGGCGGCGACGGTGGTAACGGAATGGTTGCGTATCGTCGTGAGAAGTATGTTCCAAAAGGTGGTCCAGCAGGTGGCGACGGTGGTAAAGGTGCAGATGTTGTTTTCGTTGTTGAAGAAGGCTTACGTACATTAATGGACTTCCGCTACCAACGTCATTTCAAAGCTGATCGTGGTCAGCACGGAATGAGTAAAGGGCAGCACGGTCGTAAAGCTGAAGATTTAATCGTTAAAGTTCCGCCAGGAACGGTAGTAAAAGATGAAAAAACAGGTCAAATTCTTGCGGATTTAGTAACACATGGACAAACAGCTGTAATTGCAAAAGGTGGCCGCGGTGGCCGTGGTAACTCACGTTTCGCAACAGCTACGAACCCAGCGCCAGAAATTGCTGAGAATGGGGAACCAGGTCAAGAACGTGATGTTATTCTAGAACTTAAAGTACTAGCAGACGTTGGACTTGTTGGATTCCCAAGTGTAGGTAAATCTACATTATTATCTGTCGTATCATCAGCACGTCCGAAAATTGCAGAGTATCACTTTACAACAATCGTTCCAAACCTTGGTGTTGTTGAAACAGGTGATAACCGCAGCTTCGTTATGGCTGACCTTCCTGGACTAATTGAAGGCGCACATGCCGGCGTTGGACTTGGTCATCAATTCCTGCGTCATATTGAGCGTACACGTGTAATCGTGCATGTAATTGATATGTCTGGTTTAGAAGGCCGTGATCCATATGAAGATTACGTAACGATTAATAATGAATTAAAAGAATACAATCTTCGCTTAACGGAGCGTCCACAAGTTGTTGTTGCAAACAAAATGGATATGCCAGATGCAGAAGAAAACTTACAAGCATTTAAAGAGAAAGTGGGAGACGAAGTAAAAATCTTCCCAATCTCAGCTGTAACGAAACAAGGTGTTCGTGATTTACTATTTGAAGTAGCGAACTTATTAGAAACAACACCTGAATTCCCAATACATGAAGTTGCGGATGAGTCTGATACAAGTGTAATGTACAAACTTGAGACTGAAGGTGTTAAATTTGACATTACACGTGAAAGTGATGGCACGTTTGTTATCTCTGGTTACGATATCGAGAAAACATTCAAGATGACAGACTTCTCACGTGATGAATCTGTACGTCGTTTCGCTCGCCAAATGCGCGGAATGGGTATTGATGAAGCGCTTCGTGCACGTGGTGCAAAAGACGGAGATATTGTAAAAATTCTTGAATATGAATTTGAATTTATCGACTAAGACTGCCGAAATATGGCAGTCTTTTTTTATATCGTAAAAGTCTGATTTATACAGGAAAAAATCCCCACTAATTAAATTTTCAATTTATAATAGAAAAAGAAGTGGTTTTATAAGAACTTTTTATGGGGAGAAAGTGAACATGTATAAAATATTAATTGTAGAAGACGATGAAAAAATCGCGGGGATATTAGAGGAGCATTTAGAAAGGTATGGCTATCAGTCATTTCGAGCAAGTGATTTACGACATATAAAAGATGAGTTTGTAAAAGTAAATCCACATCTCGTGTTACTTGATATTAATTTACCGTATTTTGATGGTTTCTATTGGTGTCGTCAAATCCGCACTGTATCGAATGCACCAATTATTTTTGTTTCTGCAAGAACGGGGGAAATGGATCAAGTAATGGCAATTGAAAATGGCGGAGATGATTACATTACGAAGCCATTCCATTTAGACATTGTAATGGCTAAGGTAAAAAGTGCACTTCGTCGTGGGTATGGTGAATATGCTTCCACGGCAGAAAGCGATTGTTTAGGTGTAAATGGACTGTTGTTATTCCCATCTCAGCACGTTGTTGAGTGGCAAGGGCAACAAACAGAACTGACAAAAAATGAATTTTACTTATTAGAGTGTTTAATGAAACAAGCAGATCAATATGTAACGCGCGAAGAATTGTTAGAAGCCCTCTGGGATGAGGTAGCTTTTGTTGATGATAATACATTAACCGTAAATGTAAAACGTGTAAGAAAGAAACTAGAGGAGCTAGGCATTAAAAATGCAATTGTAACGAAACGTGGATACGGTTATGCGCTTCTTACAGAGTGGGGAGAAGGACATGAAGGTTAAAGATTACCTCATGGACCGCTTTTCTTTAATTCTTTCTTACATTGTTAGCCTCTGTTTATTTGGGCTCGTTTTGCAGTTGCAAAGTCTTTTAGAAAAGCGATCTATTGATTGGAATACGTGGTTATACGGACTTTTATTAGGGACAGTTGTTTTTACTGTATATCTCATTTACGATTACCGAAAACGAAGTGTGTTTTTAAAGAGGATTGAAAAGTATGTTACTGGCGGAAATACATTACATGATTCCTTACTTATTGATACTTCTTATACGGCAGAGCAAGAGATGGTCGTTGAATCGTTTACGCTATTAAGACAGCAATATATGAATGAAGTTCATAAACAACATGCAAAAGAACAACAGCAAATGATATTTATGAACCAATGGATTCATCAAATGAAAACACCGGTATCTGTTATTGAGTTACTATTACAGAAGTTTGGTAAAGAGCATCGTGAAGCAAGGGCAACAGTTGAAAGTATTCGTGAAGAAAATAATCGCATACTAAATGGTTTAGATTTAGCGTTACATATGGCAAGGTTAGAGCAGTTTGCGAAAGATTATAAAGTAGAAGTAGTAAATGTGATAGATATTATTAGAGGTATTATTAATGAAAATAGAAAGTCCTTCATTCAATCGTCTGTATTTCCGAAAGTGATGTTTGAGGAAGATACTTGTATGGTTGCCTCTGATAGAAAATGGCTCAGTATTGCTATAGGACAAATTGTTGTAAATGCAATTAAGTATACAAAAATTTCGGAAGCAGAGAAAAAGGAAATTCAATTTCAAATTGAAGAGAAAGATCAAAAGGTGTTATTACATATTAAGGACAATGGAATCGGTATTCCAGAGCAAGATGTAAAGCGTATATTTGATCCATTCTTTACAGGGGTAAATGGCCGGAAAACGAGAGAAGCGACTGGAATGGGTTTATATATTACGAAGGAAATTTGTGATAATTTACATCACGGTATGTATGTGCAATCGGCTGAAGGGGAAGGGACAACATTCACGTTCCAATTTGCAAAAGATGAAGAATATCATACATTAATGAGAAAAATGACAAAACTGTAAGATAACAAAACGTTTTGTAAGGGAAATCACTCGTTTCTTTTTCTTATTTTTCTTATAGTAAATGTAAGAAGAAAACACATAGGGGGATTAGAAATGAGTGTTCTTGAAGTAAAAGGATTAACGAAGGTGTACCAATCGAAAGGTTCAGTAGCAACGACTGCTTTAAATGATATAAATTTTAAAATAGAAGAAGGCGAATTTGTAGGGATTATGGGTCCTTCAGGGAGCGGAAAAACAACGCTTTTAAATTTATTAGCAACAATTGATAAGCAAACTTCAGGTCATGTGCTTGTAAATGGGGAAGAAATTAATCAAATGCGTGCTGCAAAATTAGCGGAGTTTCGCCGTACACATTTGGGATTCATTTTCCAAGATTTTAACTTACTTGATACGTTATCGATTAAAGAAAATATCATTTTACCACTTGTAATGGCGAAGAAATCTGTAAATGAAATCGATGCAAAAGTGCTTGAGATTGCAAAGTTTTTAAATATCGAGGGCATTTTAAATAAAAAGGTATATGAAGTATCAGGTGGCCAACAACAACGTGCAGCAGCTGCGAGAGCGATCATTCATGAACCGACGCTAATTTTAGCAGATGAGCCAACTGGAAACTTAGATTCTAAGTCGGCAAAATCATTAATGAGCGCGTTGCAAGATTTGCATGAACAAAAGAAAGTAACAATTGCAATGGTAACGCATGATCCAGTAGCGGCGAGTTATTGCGAACGTATTCTTTTCATACGTGATGGAGAGATTTTCTCAGAAATACATAAGGGAAGAACGAAACAAGCCTTTTTCCAAGAAATTCTGGACGTACTTGCGATGCTAGGAGGGGAATATCATGAACTTTCGCCAGCTCGCGCTTAATAATGTAAAAGGAAATTGGCGTAATTATAAAGCGTTTCTTATAAGTAGTTGTTTATCGATAGTCGTATTTTTCATGTATGCTTCCTTCATTTATCATCCAGATGTTGTAGGCGGTAATATTAGTATGAGGGAGATGATTTCAAAAGGGTTAGAATCAATGAATTATATTGTAGTCATCTTCTCAGCACTCTTTATTTTATATGCAAATTCAACGTTTTTACGAGCAAGAAAAAAAGAGTTTGGTCTACTAACATTAATAGGCGGAACGAAATCGCAGCTCGGCCGAATGATTATATTAGAGCAACTGATGTTAGGTAGTATTGCAATTGTAGTTGGTATTGGGGTCGGAATGCTTTGCTCAAAACTATTTTTCCAAGCACTGAGTGTATTACTAAAAATTGATAAAACACTACCGCTCGTATGGAATAGTAAAGCAGTTCTTATTACAGCTGGTGTGTACTTTATTCTCTTTTTAATCCTATCATTGTTTAGTGTTTGGACAGTAGGGCGCTTGCAAATTATTGATTTATTAAGAGAAGCAAGAAAACAAAAAGTAGAGCCTTTTGCATTTACATGGTTATGCATAGTTGGTATAGGATGTATTATTGCTGCATATGTTCTTTGTTTCCAAGTAACCATTATGAATTTTATTATATATTTCTTACCAATTGTAGGATTGACCATTGGCGGAACGTATTTACTATTTACACAAGGAAGTACAGTTGTATTAAAAGCATTGCAAAAACGAAAACAATCTTTTTATACATACCCAAATATGTTCGTACTTAGCAATCTTATTTATAAAATGAAGGATAATGCTCGTTTTTTATTTGTAATTTCTATCATTACGGCGGTAGTATCTTCAGCAGTAGGTACACTGTACGTATATTTTGAAAATATGAGTGCGAAAACGATAGAGCTTACGCCACATGCTATTTCATATGAGGAAAAGGGATTAAATACGCATAGCCTTATTAATGAAGAAAAAGTACAAGAGATTGTAAAAAGAAATGGGTTTGAAGATGCACGAAAAGTAACCTATGTAAAACTACCTGCAACACAGAAAATAATGTTGTTTAACAGTGAACGTGAAGTACCAATGGCGATTATTTCAGAAAAAGAATATAACGCGGAAGTGCGTAAACAAAAGAAAGAGCAAATTACAGAGGTTCATAATGCACCAGGTAGCGCGACGATGGTTATGGTTGATGCAGCAAATGAACTTATGAAAATAGATCGTACGAAACCGTATGAATTTAAGATTAACGGACAAAAGCAGTCTGTTCAATTAAACGAGCCAACGTCATATTCTGTTTTTAACGATAGCGAATATCTTATTGTGAATGATCAAGACTTTGAGAAATATGCAAAGCTTGTACCAGATGAAGAAAAGACGAAATATTATGGTTATTATATTGAAGATTGGAAAAGTACCGAAGATCTTGTGCTAGATTTGAAAAAGGAAATTGCACCAGAAAAGCAAGGGGAATTGAGAAATTCAGTGTTTGCGTATAAGGCTATAAGAGAAGGTGGTGCAATTACAATGTTCATCGGTTTCTTTGTAGCTGTACTATTCTTCTTCTTCGCTTGTAGTATGACATACTTTAAATGGTTTAACGATAAAGAACAAGATCGTATTCAATTTAAATCGTTAAAGAGAATCGGTATGACAGATAAAGAAATTCGTAAAATTGCAATTCGACAAATGGGCGTTATCTTCTTTATCCCAATTGTCATCGGCGCTATTCATAGTGGATTTGCTCTTCATACGTTAGGAAAAATGCTTTATCTCGATTTATGGAAATCAGGTGCGCTTGTAATTGGAGCATACATTTTAGCTTCTGCGATTTACTTTATGATCGCGCAAAGAGGATATTTAAAACACGTAAAAAGCTAGGGGAACCTCTAGCTTTTTGCCTATGTAGTAAGTTACAGGAGGACGATAGATGAACATTCGGCAACTAGCGCTGCAAAATATAAAAGGAAATTGGCGTAATTATAAAGTATTTTTCTTAAGTAGTTGTTTTGCGATATTTGCGTCTTTTGCATACATGTCCGTCATTGTACATCCGTATATGCAAGAGACGATGTGGTATCAAAACGTACGCTGGGGACTGATCATATGTAATGTTATTATCATTTCTTTTTTCGTCATATTTATTTTGTATTCTACTTCTATTTTCATAGAGGCACGTAAGAAAGAATTAGGATTATATATGTTAATGGGAGCAACGAAATCTAACGTAATTGGCGTAATTATGACCGAGCAAATGTTGATCGGGGTATTTGCTAATATTTTTGGTATTGGGCTTGGCATGATTTTTTTAAAGCTCTTCTTTATGGTGTTTAGTATGTTACTGGGGCTTCCGAAAGAACTCCCTGTCATATTTGACTTGAGAGCAATTGGGGGAACATTTATTGCGTATATGGTCGTATTTGTTGTCTTATCATTTATAAGTGCTTTACGTATATGGAATATAAAAATCATTCGGTTATTGAAAGAATTTCGAGCAGATAAAAAAGAGAAGAAAACATCAATGTGGCTTTGTATATTCGGATTTATTTGTTTAGGTATAGGATATGCGTTAGCGTTACAAGCGACCATACTAACGATAGCGGTCTATTTTTTCCCTGTGTCTATACTTGTCTCTTTCGGAACGTATTTTTCTTTTACACACGGCACTGCTCAAATATTAGAAATAATAAAACGAAATAAAAAGATTATGTATACATATCCGTATTTATTTATAGTGAATCAATTGTCACATCGAATGAAGGAAAATGGTCGCTTTTTCTTTATGCTTTCTATGGCAACGACATTTGTAGTTACAGCAACAGGTACGGTGTTCTTATATTTTTCTAGCATGCAAGATATGTGGCGAGATGGGGGCGCACACTCATTTTCATACATAGAAAAAGGTGTTTCTACCCATGAAGTCTTTGAGGAAGGTACGGTTGAACAATTACTGCATCAATATGGATATGATGATTTTCAATTTATGAGTTTTGTTGGAGTGTATGCATCTTTTCAGATCAATAAGGGAGAAACAGAAGTAGCGCCACTCATTAAAGAAAGTGAATACAATCAGGAGGCAAGAAAACAAAAACAGAAAACGTATCATCCTAAAAAAGGAACAGTCACACTTGTTTATTATAATAAATACAATCATCCGAATGTATATGATCAAAAAGAGATTCAACTACAAGTAATGAATCAAACTTATTCCTTCGTATTTAACGGTCAAAAGGAAGGGGTCCAATTTAACTATCATCCTTCGCACATTAACGGTCTGTTCTTCGTCATGAATGATAAAGACTTTGACAGTATAGCAAATCAGGTTCCTGATTCTGAAAAAATGATATATAGAGGCTATACATTACCAAGTATCGAAAATACGAAAGAATTAAATGAAGATTTACGGAAACATATGAAACAAGATAAAGATCATGCATTTCGAAGTAATATGGAATTTTATGTAACTATGAAAAAGGGCGGCGATATTACTCTATTTGTAGGCTCATTCATTAGTATATTATTTTTCCTTACATCGTGTAGTATCGTATACTTTAAATGGTTTCATAATATTGCATCGGATCGAAAGCAGTACGGGGCGCTTTCTAAGCTTGGAATGACGAAAGAAGAAGTGTGGAAGATTTCTCGCTGGCAATTATGTATGCTATTTTTTGCGCCAATTATAGTAGGAAGTATGCATAGTGCGGTTGCGTTATATACATTTCATAATACAATCTTTATGGATGGTTCATTACGAAAAGTAGGCTTGTTTATTCTATTTTATATTGTTGCATGCATCGTTTATTTCTTTTTTGCTCAAAGAGAATATAGGAAACATTTAGACTAGCAAATGCTAGTCTTTTTTTAATATTCGAAATTTACATAGAAGAATATAAAAAAGTATGGTATAACAGTAAGAAAACGAAAAAGAGGGGAAAAGACGATGATTCGAGTAGGATATTTAGGACCAGAAGCAACATTTACAAATATGGCGGTGAGTCGTTTTTTTCCGGAAGCAGAGCATGTACCGTATCGAACGATCCCAGATTGTATGGATGCAGCTGCAAATGGAAATGTAGATTATGCAGTGGTACCACTAGAAAATGCCATAGAAGGTTCAGTGAATATAACGGTTGATTATCTTGTACATGAGCAACCACTTTCTATTGTAGGAGAAATTACAGTGCCCATTCAGCAACATTTACTTGTACATCCGCAGTATGCAGAAGTGTGGGAAGAAGTATATGCAGTGCATTCTCATCCACACGCTATTGCCCAATGTCATAAGTTTTTAAATGAAGAATTAAAAGGGATAACTGCTCGAGATATGACATCAACAAGTGCTGCTGCGCAATATGTGAAAGAACATCCTGAAGAAAAAATTGCTGCCATTGCAAATGAAGCAGCTGCAGAGAAATACGGATTAACGATCGTAAGACGAAGTATTCATACACATAAAAATAATCATACACGTTTCCTAGTGCTCCATAAGAAAAAGAAAGCTATACTCTCAAATAATGGAGAAAACCGCGGAGAGAAAACGACGCTTATGATAACGTTACCTGCTGATTATGCAGGGGCACTATATCAAGTGTTATCAGCTTTCGCATGGAGAAAATTAAACTTATCAAAAATTGAATCGCGCCCGATGAAAACGGGTCTTGGAAATTACTTTTTCTTGATTGATGTCGATAAAGCATATGATGATGTATTATTGCCAGGCGTAACGATGGAACTTGAAGCACTCGGTTTTTCTGTTACGGTGCTGGGGAGTTATTCTTCTTATTGGTTATAAGGGGAGTTAGATTATACCGTGTGATAGATCAATAAAATCCCACCTATAAATGGTGGGATTCTTTATTTTAACTTCGCAAGACGCTCTTCTAATTGACCACGCCAAACGTCAGCTAGTTCTGGAACAGCAAGAATCTTTTCGATGCCATCTCTATCTTTTCTATTATGAAAATAAATTTCGTTAGAGAACAAGACAGAAACATTGCTCGGTTGACGTTCTAGTAAAGTAATTTTAGAATCTTTACGTACAGTACCTTCTTGAAGAACGCGGCATAGATAGCCAGTAAATCCAGTTGCTACAATGCGCGGCAGTATGCCAGGAATACCGAGGCGTTTTGAAATCGTGCTACAAGGTACTCTTGCTTGTGTCACCTGAATGATTGCTTCACCTAATTTGTATGTATCTCCGATGCAAACATCACGCTCTAACATATTTGTTACGGTAATGTTTTCGCCAAATGCAGAAGCGGGGAGTGTTGTTTGGAATTCTTCTTCCCATAGTGCGTAATGCTCGTGTGGGTACACACAAACTGCACGATCAGGTCCCCCATGGTGTTTTAAATCCGCTACGTCATCACCAAGGAAGCCATCTTTTGAGAGAAAAGCTTCTTCCGTAGAATCTTTACATATACCTGTTATCATTTCTTTATCTTCGCCATATTTCATTTGTTTTGGTTTGCCAATGCTAAAGTGAACGAGTTCAATTCCCATCTTTGATCTCCTTTACAATTGATTACAATATTATATCATTAAAAAAGCACAGAGAATGATAAAAAACTCTGTGCTTTACATTAATAAACGAGAAATCCTGCTTTATCTAAAGCCTCGCAAGCAGCGTCTAATTTTTCTTTAGAATCCGCTTCAATTGTATGTAAGTGAATACCATCTGTTAGTTGCGATAGATAGGAAGCGTTTGTATTTTCGATTTTTTGTAAATATTGCTCTACATCAAAGCGATTACTTACCATGATGGATGCTGTTAAGTCACCGTATACAGGATGCTCAACTTTTACATCTTTAATCGTAACGCCGTGGTCAACAAGCATTGTAAGTTCTTGACGTACTTCTGCTGGTTTATGTTGGCATACAATTACGCGTTCGAAAGCTTGCTGTTTTTCTTGTGGTTTTAAATATAAATAGCCTTGAGCAGTCGCAATGATCGGTTCGTTTCGTGCTTTAAGCAAGGAAATATCTTGCACGATAACTTGTCTACTTACGTTTGTCTTTTTCGATAGCTCATTTCCGGATAACGGTTCATTTGCAGCGAGAAGCCACTGAAGGATAAGTTGTCGTCTTTCTTCACCTAAAATCTTTTTTTGTTCATTTTGTTTCATTATGATTTAACACCTCTATAAAATTGATTTCCAATTGTGTGTAGTGCATGAATAGTAGTATCAATTTGATCTTTCGTTGTTTGTTGTCCAAAAGAGAAGCGGACATATTGTTTTGCCTCTTCATACGTTTTTCCAATTGCAAGCATTGTTTTCGAAGGTTCTTGTTTACCAACTTGGCAAGCACTTCCGGTAGAAATGGCAATACCGCGGCGATTACATTCTAGCATTGTATATTGGCCTTCTATTCCTTTTATTGTAACCCCAATAATATGTGGTAAACAAGAAGTAGAATGACCTTCTACTTCAATTTTTAGTGGAAGTGTTCGTATTTGCTCTAAAAAGTAAGATCGTAACCCTTTAAAACGTAAACTTTCTTCTTGTTGATTTTTTAATATATTCTCAGCAGCTGTTAAAAAAGCTGCGATGCCAGGAACGTTCACTGTACCTGGACGAAATCCTTTTTCGTGGGAAGTCCCCGGAAATATTTGTGTCCAGCGAACTTGCGGATTGATATAGCAAGCGCCAACACCCTTCGGTCCGTATATCTTATGTGCTGAAACAGAAAGACTATCAATCCCCATCTCAAAAACATGGATAGGAAGTTTACCAAAGGTTTGTACACAATCTGAATGAAATAAAACGTTATATTTTTTTAAAAGTGCCCCAATCTCTGCGATATTTTGAACGGTTCCGATTTCAGAGTTTCCGTGCTGTATACTTGCTAGAACAGTATCTTCTGTAATAGCTTCTTCTAAATCTATTAAACGAATGAGTCCATTTTTATCAACAGGAATTTCAGTAATTGTATACCCTTTTGATTGTAAGGATTGAAAATAACTTCGAATGGATGCATGTTCCATAGGTGTCGTAATAATATGCTTCTTATTTTGGGCATTGAGAAGGGACTGAATCGCAAGGTAGTTCGATTCTGACCCACCGCTCGTGAAGAATATCCCTTGTTCCTTTCCACCAATCATTTCGGCAAATGTTTTTCTACAAACTTGTAGTAAAGAAGAGGCCGTTCCTCCAATATCGTGTAAACTTTGTTCATTTCCGAAGTATTGCGATGCTGCTTTCGTATATGTTTGTAATGCTTCCGCGCTCATAGGTGTAGTAGCTGCATAATCAAGATATATCATCATGTAAGTTCCTCTCTCTAGTAAGAGTTACATTTCTTTTATTTTTTTAAATGGTAGTGAAAATAAGAATTATAAAAAAACTCTTGTCATTATTTTAAAACTATGTAAATATAGGTGTCAAGACAGTTGAAAAGTGTAAAGTAGGAGGCAACAATTATGCCAAGTGCAGATGTCTTAATTATTGGAAGTGGCGTTGCGGCACTTCGTGTTGCAAAAGAGATTTGTCACGAAAAGAATGTGATTATTATCACAAAGGAAACAAATCGTAATAATAATACATATTTAGCGCAAGGTGGAATTGCCGCAGCCGTAGCTACATATGACAATCCAAATGATCATTTTGAAGATACGTTAGTAGCAGGATGTCATTATAACAATGAAGATACGGTTCGTTATTTAGTTGAAGAAGGGCCGAAAGAAATGAATCATCTCATTGAAAATGGAATGAAATTTGATGGAGATGAAACGGGCCCTCACCTTGGAAAAGAAGGTGCACATCGGAAGCGGCGTATTTTACATGCAGGTGGCGATGCAACAGGAAAGAATTTATTAGAGCATTTCATTCAAGAAGTAGTTCCGCATGTTACGGTAGTGGAACAGGAAATGGTGCTTGATTTTATTATAGAAAACGAAAAATGTGCTGGAGTTTTAACGCGAGATAGTGAAGGGAAGTTGAAGCGTTATGATGCAGATTATACTGTGTTAGCCTCAGGCGGGATTGGTGGTTTGTATGCTTTTACTTCTAATGACAAAACAATTACGGGTGATGGACTTGCGATGGTGTACCGCGCGGGTGGGGAGCTTGTAGATTTAGAATTTGTACAATTCCATCCAACGATGTTATATGCGGGCGGGCGATGCTGCGGTCTCGTCTCTGAAGCAGTCCGCGGTGAAGGAGCTGTCCTTATAAACGGAAAAGGGCAGCGTTTTATGATGGATATACATCCAGATCATGATCTCGCACCGCGTGATGTAGTGGCAAGAGCGATTCATGAACAGCTTTTGTCGGGTGAAAAAGTGTATTTGAATATCGAGTCTATTCAAAATTTCGAAGAACGTTTTCCAACTGTATCAGCATTGTGTAAAAAGAATGGTGTTGATATTACTAAAAAACGCATTCCAGTCGTACCCGGTGCTCATTTTCATATGGGTGGCGTGAAAACAAACATTGATGGGGAGACGTCTATTCCAAATTTATATGCAGTCGGTGAAGTAGCTTGTAATGGGGTTCATGGAGCAAATAGATTAGCGAGTAATTCATTATTAGAAGGTCTTGTGTTTGGAAAAAGAATAGGACAGCATCTTTTAACGAAAGCGACAAAAGACAGATTGAACAACTTTGCTGAGAAGGAAAAGAAGTTTATCGTTCTGAATCATTTGCCGACGAAAGAAGAAATACAAGAATGCATGATGAAATATGTTGGGATTGTGCGAACAGAGCAAAGTTTATCTTATGCAAAGAGATGGCTTAGTAAGTACGGTGTTCGAAATATGATATTACAACATGATGTTCTTACAAATGAAGAGATAACGCTTATGAATATGTTAACAGTTTGTGAGCTTATCGTCGTATCAGCTTTGCAAAGAGAAGAAAGCATTGGTGGCCATTATCGAAGTGATTACCCACATAGAAATAGCGTAAAAAAAGAAATCGTTCGAGTGAAAAGAAAACTACAACTTGTGTAATGAGGGGAAGAGGGGCTTTATGAATACGATAAAGGTTAAAGAAGCATTAAATCGATTTTTTCTAGAAGATATAGGAGAAAGAGATGTAACATCTCAGCTTATTTTTCCAGATAATTTACTTTCAAAAGGAACGTTTCTTGCAAAGGATACAGGAGTCTTTGCGGGACGTTTAGTCATTGAAGAAGGGTTTAAATTAATTGATGAGAGAATTAAAGTGGAGCTTCATAAAAAAGATGGAGATTTTGTAGAAAAAGGCGAAATAATTGCAACTGTCCAAGGACCAATCGCATCGTTATTAACGGCAGAGCGCGTTATATTAAACGTTATCCAGCGTATGAGTGGGATAGCGACAATGACATACGAGGCTGTTCGTGCCTTAGATAGCAGCCATACACGCATTTGTGATACGCGAAAAACGATGCCAGGGCTACGTATGTTTGATAAGTATGCAGTTGTATGCGGAGGCGGATTTAATCACCGTTTCGGCTTATATGACGGTGTCATGATCAAAGACAATCATATTGCTTTTGCTGGTTCTATTACGAAAGCTGTTACATCGGTGAAAGAAAAATTAGGACATATGGTGAAAGTAGAAGTAGAAACAGAAACTGAGGAACAAGTGAGAGAGGCTGTAGCTGCTGGTGCGGATATTATTATGTTTGATAACCGTACGCCAGATGAGATTCGAGAGTTTTCAAAGATTGTACCAAGTGCCATTGTTACAGAAGCTTCAGGAGGTATTACCATTGAAGATTTATCGAAATACGGAAAAACAGGGGTAGATTATATTTCACTTGGAGCGTTAACACATTCAGTGAAAGCACTTGATATTAGTTTCAATATTGAGGCGTAAGGAAAGTGGCTTAGAGGGGGAGAAAGAAATATGAGTATTTTAGAAAAAGTACAACCGATTGAAACGATGTTACCAGAGCGTTATTACACGATGTCAACAGAAAATATGGAAAAGCGGGTTCGTGAAATTAAAGAAAAAATGGGGGAAACGCTATTTATTCCAGGACATCATTACCAAAAAGATGAAGTGGTACAATTTTCTGATGCAGCAGGAGATTCACTTCAGCTTGCGCAAGTTGCAGCGAGCAATAAAGAGGCGAAATATATTGTATTTTGCGGTGTACACTTTATGGCAGAAACAGCAGATATGTTAACGACAGATGATCAAATTGTTATTTTGCCAGATATGCGTGCAGGGTGTTCGATGGCAGATATGGCAGATATAGAACAAACAGAAAGAGCGTGGAAAGAGCTCACAAAATTATTTGGAGATACGATGATTCCGTTAACGTATGTGAACTCTACGGCTGCAATTAAAGCATTTTGCGGTCGTAATGGCGGAGCAACAGTAACTTCTTCTAATGCAAAACAAATGGTATCTTGGGCGTTTACACAAAAAGAGCGTCTCGTTTTTTTACCGGATCAACATTTAGGAAGAAATACAGCGTACGATTTAGGTATCCCGTTAGATAAAATGGCAGTATGGGATCCACATACTGATTCATTAGAGTACGATGGAGATATAGAAGAAATCCAAGTGATTTTATGGAAAGGACATTGTTCTGTTCATCAAAATTTTACAGTGAAAAACATTGAGAACGTACGGAAAAATCAGCCGGACATGAATATTATTGTACATCCAGAATGTTGCTACGAAGTTGTAGCTGCTTCGGATTATGCAGGTTCAACGAAATACATTATTGATATGATTGAAGCGGCTCCATCCGGAAGTAAATGGGCGATTGGTACAGAAATGAATTTAGTGAACCGAATTATTCAACAACATCCAGATAAAGAAATTGTTTCACTTAACCCCTTTATGTGTCCGTGTTTAACGATGAACCGAATTGATTTGCCGCACTTATTATGGGCACTTGAAACGATAGAAAAAGGAGAAGAAATTAACGTCATTAGCGTAGATAAACAAGTGACTGAAGAGGCAGTTCTTTCATTAAATCGTATGTTAGAGCGTGTGTAAAGCAGCGGATTCCCGTTGCTTTTTTTCGTACATATAATCATAACGAGAACAAAATGGGCATACATTGTTTTGAAGAAATCATTGCGATTATCTTATACTTATTCCGCTTCTAATGATATCGAAAATCGAAGAAGTGATACAAGTGAAAAGAGGTTAACGTTATTTAGAAAGGGTTACTTCATGAGATTTGTTACTTATAGATAAGTTATACAGGAGGGGGAAAATTTGAAAATTCATATCGTGCAAAAAGGGGATACCCTTTGGAAAATTGCGAAAAAGTACGGAGTGGATTTTGATACGTTGAAAAAAACAAATACACAACTTAGCAATCCAGATTTAATTATGCCAGGTATGAAAATTAAAGTACCATCAAACAGTGTACACGTAAAACAGCATGCTGGAGCAGGTTCAGCACCTCCAAAACAATATGTAAAAGAAGTGCAACAAAAAGAATTTGCAGCAACGCCAACGCCGCTTGGAATAGAAGACGAGGAAGAAGTTACGTATCAATCAGCACCAATTACACAAGAGCCTGCCATGCAACAAACACAAAAAGAAGTGCAAGTAAAACCACAGAAGGAAATGCAAGTGAAACCACAAAAAGAAGTACAGGTAAAACCACAGAAGGAAATACAAGTGAAGCCACAAAAAGAAGTACAGGTGAAACCGCAAAAAGAGGTGCAAAAAGAACAGCCAATTCAAAAAGAAAAACCAGTTGAAAAACCGTCAGTGATTCAAAAACCACCTGTTATAGAAAAACAAAAACCAGCGGAAAAAGAAAATACGAAGTTTTCGGTAAATGTGTTACCGCAGCCGCCGCAACCACCAATAAAAACGAAAAAAGAATATAAAATTTCAGATGTAATTAAAAAAGGAAGCGAGTTAATTGCTCCTCAAATTACTAAAATGAAACCTAATAACATCATTTCTCCGCAAACGAAAAAAGACAATATAATATCACCGCAAGTAAAGAAAGAAAATGTAGGGAATATCGTATCACCACAAGTGAAGAAAGAAAACGTAGGGAATATCGTATCACCACAAGTGAAGAAAGAAAACGTAGGAAATATAGTATCACCGCAAGTGAAGAAAGAAAACGTAGGAAATATAGTATCACCGCAAGTAAAGAAAGAAAACGTAGGAAATATAGTATCACCGCAAGTAAAAAAAGAAAACGTAGGAAACATAGTATCACCGCAAGTAAAGAAAGAAAATGTAGGAAACATAGTGTCGCCAAATGTATCGAAAGAAAATGTAGTGATTCCACAAGTAATACCACCAAATATTCAAGTGCCAAATATAATGCCAATTATGGATAACAATCAGCCACCAAACATGATGCCAATCATGGATAATAATCAGCCACCAAACATGATGCCGATCATGGATAACAATCAACCACAAAACATGATGCCGATCATGGATAACAATCAACCACCAAACATCATGCCAATCATGGATAACAATCAACCGCCAAATATAATGCCAATTATGGATAATAATCAAATGCCAAATATGATGCCGATAATGGATAACAACCAAATGCCGAATATGATGCCAATTATGGATAACAATCAAATGCCAAACATGATGCCAATCATGGATAACAATCAACCACCGAATATGATGCCATATCAAATGCCGTACCAACAGCCTATGATGCCGCCGAATCCGTATTATCAACAACAAAATCCATATCAAATGCCATATCAGCAAGGAGCACCGTTTGGACCGCAATATACGTCTATGCCAAATCCAAATATGATGCCGATAGATAATAATATGCCGCCGCTCGTGCAAGGAGAGGAAGATTGTGGATGCGGAGGAGAGAGTAGGCTATATAGTCCGCAACCTGGAGGGCCACAATACGCGAATCCTTTATATTATCAACCAACTCAATCCGCATATGCACCACAGCCAGGAACGATGTATTATCAACCAGATCCACCAAATGTATTTGGGGAGCCAGTTTCAGAAGAAGAGGATGAAGAAGAAGTTTAAAAAAGGTGGGATGATTCCCACCTTTTTTGTATGTAGATTCGTTCTGGAAACGGAAGATTTACACCAAATGTTAGAAAATCCCCAGTGAAATATTAACAGTGTAAAAACCTTCTCTGTTACTCATCATAAGAGGGAGCTTTTCAGAAGAGAAGTTCATTCTAACAGAGGGGGTTTTTGTATTGAATACGAAAGTAAAAGTGATTGCTGCTTCTTTGTTAGTTACTAGTGCATTAGCTGCATGTGGTACACCAAAAAACAATGCAATGGATGGACGTAACTACAATTACGAGCGTACATCTTATAATGATACACACCAGTATCGTGATAATGTGACGCGTAACGATCGTTATACAGACTATGTAACATATAGAAATGGTCGTAACGATACAGGATATAACTATTACCGTGATGTAAATTACAACGGTCAAATTGCTAATCCGCATCCAACACGTAATATTACAATGAACAATTCATACATTAACAATGATGGTAAAACTGCAGAAAGAATTACAAATCGTGTGAAACGTATGAATAACGTAGACCGTGTGTCTACAGTTGTATATGGAAACGATGTGGCGATTGCGGTAAAACCACGTAACACAGTGACAAATGAAACGGCAATGGCGAACGAAATTCGTCAAGCGGTTTCAAATGAAGTTGGAAACAGAAACGTATATGTATCTGTAAGAAATGACATGTTTACTCGTGTCGATGCAATGAGTACACGCTTGCGTAACGGTACAGTTACAAACGATTTTAATCGTGACATAGTGAATATGTTCCGAGACATTCGTTACGGTTTAACTGGTACAGTGCGATAGCAAAATAAAAGAGGAAGGATAGCCCTTCCTCTTTATTCATCGTTGTCTTGTAAACGACGCTTTTTTATAAAATAACTAACGGAGTAAGAGACTAAAAAGCATATGAAGAGAATGCTACCTGTTAAAATAGCTTCAAAGAGAGGTCTTTCTGGACTGAAAATAATATAAATAATAGCCATAATAATTCCAACGATAAGGGAGCGAAAGACAAGTTTATAGTAAGGAATTAATTGGATGTCCTTTTTGCTTTCTTCTACATCAATTGAAACGCTTAACTGTAAATAACTAAGCACAATACTCGTAAGAATAAATAATAGCCATAATGGAGATTTCGTAATTTGATCTAGTCCTTCAGTGAATCCGATATAGCCTAAAATTCCAATTATACCAAGTGATTGAAAAAGAAAGGCAATACGTATATTTTTTAATGTTTGCAGAATGAGACGTTCATCTTTTATTTTTTTCACAATATCTATCTCCTGTTTATGATAATTTCGCTGTTATATTAATTGTAACATATATATTGCATTTATCAATTTATAATTTACATATAATTTGTTTGGATGAAAGAGGAAATAAAATATTTTTATAAACATGTTGCACTTATACTTTATTAATGTTATATTAGCAAAGCGATGAGCTAATTTACGTAAGACGAGAGATATGCTTAAGTGCTAAACACGCGAATGTGGTCGCCTGGTCTCTCGCCGTAAACGCATCAAGACGCCTGCTTTGCAGGCGTCTTTCATTTTATATGAATGTAAAGGGAAGAATGGAGGAATCCAATCTTCCTTTTTTTATCGAAAAATAGTCTGAAAATAAAGTTATTTACAACTGCGAATGAAAGAGTTACTATTTAATGGTAATATATTACATGTTTTTTATATATAAAAGGTTGGGATGAATAGGATATGGAGAATTTTGAATGTAGAAATACAGAAGTTGTATTAGAGAAATTTCAGGTCGTAACACCTATATTTCAGGCGTTGGGGGATGAGAATCGTCAGCAAATTATTATGCTATTGTTAGAAAACAAACAGATGAATGTAACGCAAATAACAGATAAAATGGGGATTTCTAGACCAGCTGTTTCACACCATTTAAAAATTTTAAAACAAGCAGAACTAATTGTAGCGGATCGACATGGAAAAGAAATTTTTTATTCTATAATAGCCGGAGAATTTTTAAAACAGGTGAAGGATTTACTTCAAGCAATAGAATCGAATTATTAATTTTTTTTAACTAATAAGTAAACAAGTTTAAACTTTTGAACTTGTTTACTTGAAAGGGGTAATAAAAATGAAAAAAATAAATCGTATGTATGTCATTATGTTACTTGTTCCTTTATTTTGGGGTGGCTCTTTTGCAACAGCAGAGCATGTTATTACTGAAATTCCACCGATTACAGCGGCAACAATTCGTTTTGGTTTAGCGGGTTGTATTTTAATAGGCATAGTTTTTATGAAATCTGAGTGGAATACAAGTTTGTTATTAAAGAATTGGAAAGGGCTGTTATTTGTATCATTAACAGGTATTTTTGGCTACAATGTTTTTTTCTTTATGGGACTTAACTATACTTCCACTTTGAATGGCTCGCTTATTATTGCTACAATGCCCGTTTTTGTAACCTTAGGAGCAATATTATTTTTTAAAGAGTCTTGGAGTATAAAAGTCGGAATAAGTTTAATGTTGTCTCTTATCGGTGTAATAGTTGTTATTACGAGCGGTTCAATAAATACACTTATGTCTTTGTCATTTAATAAGGGCGATCTTTTATTTATAGCTGCTTTAATCTGTGGGGTGTTATATAGCTTAACAGGAAAAAAAGTTATGAGTGGTGTCTCCCCTTTATTAACTACAATGAGTATGACGGTATTGGGTACTGGGTTTTTAGCAGGCCTTTCTTTATATGAAGATGGATGGGGAAAGGTTGGGACGTTTTCTTTACAGGGATGGATAGAAATGTTGTATATGGTCATATGCGGGACGTTAATTGGATATATCGTGTTTAATAAAGGAGTAGAAGAGTTAGGTGCAAGCAAAGCGAGTATGTATTTAAATCTAACTCCTATTGTAGCTACTTGTATATCAGTTGTCCTATATGGAGCAGCTGTTACGTGGCAACAGATAGTTGGAATGGCAATCGTATTAATTGGAGTCTATATAGCGACGGTACAATCCAATAAAGATATAAAAAAGCTTTCAAGTAATCAATATGTTTCGAAATAGGTAGAAATCATTGGACTCTATAAGTCTTAATGAGAGTAATCTATGAATTAGGGATAAAACCCCCATTTCCGGAAAAACTACTAATGAAAGTATGATTTTGCCTAAAAGAGGTGAACGGAAATGAAATGGATACTGATTGCGATGCAAGCTTTCGTTATGATGTTTTGTTTCGTTTATGGAACGAATGCGAAGGCGGAAGGGCCAGTACCAGAAGTAACAGAGAAAGACCCTCAAGTTACAATTTTATTAGAGCGAATGTATGTTGATGGAGAAGTAAGTGAGGAAATCTTTACAGAAAAAGTAGCAGACTTAGAAAAGTTTTTACAGCAGTATAAAGAATGGCAGCTCGTTGATCGTGATGATGTACAAATCGTATTACAAAAGAAAGTTGACGATATTTCTCCGTTGTTAAAAACGAGCGGTTATTTTGGCGTGTCAGAGGAAGGGATATTACAAATTTTTAAAGGTGTACCGAAAAGCGATAATGCGATTCATTCCTTCTTTCAAATTGATATGAAAAAGCTTGAGAGTTATGAGCGTGCGAAATTGAAACGTGGTATTCGTATTAAATCAAAAGAAGGTTTTGTGAAGACGATTGAAAAAATGAAACAATATGCAGTGCAAAATAAGAAAAAAAGCAGCTCATGGTGAGCTGCTTTTTTTCTTATTTATTTTTATCTAAAATTTGTTTTGCGATTTCATCGATTAGCATATCTTTTCCGATTGGATTGAAAGCTTTCGTATTGAAGATTTCGTTTGATACTTCATATACGTGATTGTTTTTTACAGCTCTATTGTCTTTCCAAACGGCACTGTTTTTGTAGTCTTCGTAAACTTTATCAGCTTCACCGCCAAAGTTTACAATAAACATTTGGTCAGGTTGGAATGCAACAAGACCTTCTAGCGATACTTGCGCCATCGTTTGTTTTAAATCTGTACCTTTTGTTGCTGGAAGTTTTAAGTCGTTAAAGATGATGTCACCGTACCCGAAGCTACCGTATACACGGAAGTTTTGTGGTGTAACTGCGATGAACATAAAGCTCTCATCTTTTGTTTTCTCTTTAATCTTTTTAGATAAAGAGTCGGCTTTTTTATCGTAGTCTGCAATCCATTTGTCGGCTTTCTTTTCTTCGTCAAATAGTTTACCTACTTCTTTAAACTTACCGCGCCAGTCTTCTAAGTTTGTTTCTAGAACAACTGTCGGTGCTACTTTTTCTAGTTGATCATAAATTTTTAATTGACGATTGTTCAAAATAATTAAGTCTGGTTTTAAAGCAGTAACAGCTTCTAAATCAACTTTAGGTGCCCAATACCAACCTACTGCTTTTACTCCGTCTAGCTTTTCTGTCAAATGCTTTTGGATTTTATCTTTATATGTATTTGCTGTACCAACAGGTTTGTGTCCAAGAAGTAATAATTCTTCTGTTGAACCAGATAAATCAACAATTCTCTTTGGATTTACTGGAATTGTAGCTTCCCCTTTAGCGTGTTTTACAACTTTTGTTTTCGGTTGTTCTTTTGCTTTTGATTCTTCTTTTTGAGAAGAACAGCCAACGATAGAAAGAACAACTAGCATAATAGTAAATAAAATAAATAGCTTACGTTTCATCCTGATGTAACCCCTTTAATTAGTATTGATAATCATTATCGACTTCTGTATATTAATGTGCTTCATGCTTTCTGTCAATGGAAAATAACAGAAGTTTCAAATAGAGAACATTTGTTGGGGTAGTCTCGCTTTTCTATCATTAAATATGTTAAAATGGAATACATGATTTAAGAGGGAGAGATCGTATTTTGTTTGAATATGTTACAGGTTACGTGGAGTATGTAGGACCGGAATATGTCGTAATTGATCATAATGGAATTGGTTATCAAATTTTCACACCGAATCCGTATGTATTTCAAAGAAGTAAGCAAGAAATCCGTGTCTATACATATCATTATGTGAGAGAAGATATTATGGCGCTTTACGGGTTTAAAACACGTGAAGAGCGTTTATTATTTACAAAGTTGTTAGGCGTGTCTGGTATTGGACCAAAAGGCGCTCTTGCAATTTTAGCTTCTGGTCAAACAGGACAGGTCGTTCAAGCGATTGAACATGAGGACGAGAAGTTTTTAGTGAAGTTCCCGGGCGTAGGGAAGAAAACAGCGCGCCAAATGATTTTAGATTTAAAAGGAAAACTAGCAGATGTTGTACCAGATGCATTTGTTGATTTATTCTCAGATACAGAACGTTTTGATGAGAAGAAAGGTTCTTCAGCTGAGCTTGATGAGGCGTTGGAAGCTCTGCGCGCACTTGGATACGCGGAACGAGAAGTTTCTCGCGTTGTACCAGAGTTATTAAAAGAATCATTAACGACGGATCAGCATATTAAAAAGGCACTTAGTCTTTTACTAAATGGTAAGAGGTGAGTATAATGGACGAACGTCTCCTTTCAGGGGAATCAGCATATGAAGATGCGGATTTAGAATATTCATTACGGCCACAGACGCTCCGTCAGTATATTGGCCAAGATAAAGCGAAACATAATTTAGAGGTGTTTATTGAAGCGGCGAAAATGCGTGAAGAGACGCTAGATCACGTGCTTTTATATGGACCACCAGGTCTTGGTAAAACGACGCTTGCGAATATTATTGCCAATGAAATGGGCGTAAATGTTAGAACAACTTCAGGACCGGCAATTGAAAGGCCAGGTGATTTAGCAGCTGTTTTAACAGCACTTCAGCCAGGGGATGTATTATTTATTGATGAAATTCATCGTTTGCATAGATCAATTGAAGAAGTACTATATCCTGCGATGGAAGATTTTTGCCTTGATATTGTAATTGGAAAAGGACCGTCAGCAAGGTCTGTACGTTTAGATTTACCGCCATTTACATTAGTTGGAGCAACGACGCGTGCGGGAGCATTATCAGCGCCATTACGTGACCGTTTCGGTGTACTTTCAAGATTAGAGTATTACACAGTAGATCAGCTTTCTGCGATTGTGGAACGTACAGGAGAAGTATTTGAAGTTGAAATTGATTCATTAGCTGCACTAGAAATTGCAAGACGTGCTCGTGGTACACCTCGTATTGCGAATCGTTTATTACGACGTGTACGAGATTTCGCACAAGTTCGGGGTAACGGAACGGTTACGATGGAAATTACACAAATGGCGTTAGAACTACTGCAAGTAGATAAATTAGGTCTAGATCATATTGACCATAAATTATTGCTTGGTATTATTGAGAAGTTCCGTGGTGGTCCAGTTGGATTAGAAACGGTTTCGGCAACGATTGGAGAAGAATCTCATACGATTGAAGATGTGTATGAGCCGTATTTATTACAAATTGGCTTTTTACAACGAACGCCAAGGGGGCGAATTGTAACGCCACTTGCATATGAGCATTTCGGAATGGAGATGCCAAAAGTATGACGGAGATGCCAAAATTGCTTATTACAGCAGGGATCTTACTTATCGTTGTTGGCTTAGCTTGGAAGTTCATTGGAAGACTTCCAGGCGATATTTTTGTGAAAAAAGGAAACGTTACCTTTTATTTTCCTATCATTACATGTATTGTGTTAAGTATTGTATTATCTTTTATTATGTATATAATAAATCGATTCAAATAAGAAATAGGTGGATATAGTTATGGATATTAATCTGTTTGATTTTCATTTACCAGAAGAACTTATTGCACAAGTCCCATTAGAAGAGCGTGAAACATCAAGATTAATGGTGTTAGACCGTGAAACAGGCGATATTGAG
The DNA here is from genome assembly GCF_028548245.1 of Bacillus sp. FF-1. Classification (NCBI taxonomy): domain Bacteria; kingdom Bacillati; phylum Bacillota; class Bacilli; order Caryophanales; family Bacillaceae; genus Bacillus; species Bacillus sp. FF-1. The sequence continues at coordinate 451,299 of NZ_JAQQGG010000003.1, read as the reverse complement.
CATAAACATTTTACAGACATTCTTTCTTACTTACATGAGGGGGATTGCTTAGTTTTAAATGAAACGAAAGTAATGCCTGCTCGTCTGCATGGTGTGAAAGAAGATACAGGCGCACACATTGAAGTACTTCTTTTAAAACAAGAAGAAGGCGATAAGTGGGAGACGCTTGTTAAGCCAGCGAAACGTGTAAAAGAAGGAACTGTTATCTCTTTTGGCGAAGGAAAATTAAAAGCAACTTGCACAGGAACTGCAGATCAAGGTGGACGTCAGCTTGAATTTTCATATGACGGCATCTTCTATGAAATTTTAGATGAACTTGGAGAAATGCCACTTCCTCCATATATTAAAGAGACGCTAGAAGATCGCGATCGCTATCAAACAGTATATGCGAAAGAAATCGGTTCAGCAGCAGCGCCGACTGCAGGACTTCATTTTACAGAAGAGTTACTGGAGAAGTTAAAACAAAAAGGCGTTGAGTTAGCATTTATTACACTTCACGTAGGGCTTGGAACATTTAGACCAGTTTCTGCTGATACGATTGAAGAGCACCATATGCACGCAGAATATTACCATATGTCTGAAGAGACGGCGGCATTATTAAACCGTGTAAGAGAGAATGGTGGACGTATTATTACGGTAGGTACGACTTCAACTCGTACGTTAGAAACAATTGCGACAGATCATGACGGCAAGCTTTGTGCTGCTTCTGGCTGGACAGACATTTTTATGTACCCAGGTTACGAATTTAAAGCAATTGATGGTTTAATTACAAACTTCCATTTACCGAAATCAACATTAATTATGCTTGTAAGTGCATTTGCAAACAGAGATAATGTACTTCATGCTTATAATGAAGCAGTAAAAGAAAAATATCGTTTCTTTAGCTTTGGTGATGCAATGTTCGTTGCCTCTCACGCTAAAATGGGAAACAAATAAAAGGAGTAAATTATGACAGCAATTCGTTATGAATTTATTAAAACTTGTAAACAAACAGGTGCCCGTTTAGGACGTGTACATACGCCACACGGTTCATTTGATACACCAACATTTATGCCAGTTGGTACGCTTGCAACAGTTAAGACAATGTCACCAGAAGAATTAAAAGCAATGGATTCTGGCATTATTTTAAGTAATACGTATCATTTATGGCTACGTCCAGGTCACGAAATCATTCGTGAAGCAGGCGGTTTGCATAAATTTATGAACTGGGATCGTGCAATCTTAACGGACTCTGGTGGTTTCCAAGTATTCAGTTTAAGTGACTTCCGTCGCATTGAAGAGGAAGGCGTTCATTTCCGTAACCACTTAAATGGAGATAAATTATTCTTATCACCAGAAAAAGCGATGGAAATTCAAAATGCATTAGGTTCAGATATTATGATGGCATTTGATGAGTGTCCACCATTCCCAGCTACTTTTGAATATATGAAGAAATCTGTAGAGCGTACAAGCCGCTGGGCAGAGCGTTGCTTAAAAGCACATGAACGTCCACAAGATCAAGGTTTATTCGGTATTGTACAGGGTGGGGAGTTCGAAGAGCTTCGTCGCCAAAGTGCAAAAGACCTTGTTTCAATGGACTTCCCTGGTTACGCGGTAGGTGGTTTATCTGTAGGTGAGCCGAAAGATATTATGAACCGTGTACTTGAGTTTACAACGCCACTTCTTCCAGATAATAAGCCACGTTACTTAATGGGAGTAGGTTCTCCTGACTCGTTAATCGATGGTGCAATTCGTGGTATTGATATGTTTGACTGCGTACTTCCAACTCGTATCGCTCGAAATGGTACATGTATGACAAGTGAAGGCCGCCTTGTTGTCAAAAATGCGAAATTCGCAAGAGATTTCGGTCCGCTTGATCCAAACTGTGATTGCTATACATGTAAAAATTACTCTCGTGCGTACATTCGTCACTTAATGAAATGTGATGAAACGTTCGGAATTCGTTTAACGTCTTATCACAACCTTCATTTTCTGTTAAACTTAATGGAGCAGGTGAGACAAGCTATTCGTGAAGACCGTCTTGGCGATTTCCGCGAAGAATTCTTTGAACAGTATGGCTTTAATAAACCGAATGCTAAAAACTTCTAATACATAATTTAAAAGGAGGAACAAAAGATGAATCCAGGTATGATGAATATCGTTATGATCGTTGCGATGTTTGCGATTTTCTATTTCTTATTAATTCGCCCGCAACAAAAACGTCAAAAAGCAGTTGCTCAAATGCAAAGTGAGTTAAAAAAAGGTGATGCTATCGTAACAATCGGTGGCTTACACGGTACAATTGAATCAGTAGATGAGACGAAAATCGTTATTAAATCTGGTGGTTCACACTTAACTTTCGATCGTAATGCGATTCGTGAAGTTGTGAAAAACTAATGAGGAAGGCCCTGCATGAAATGTGCAGGGCCTTTTTTTAGTTATTTTGTTTGGACATATTTACACCGAAAATGCCACCAAGTGTACTCGCGCCCATTAATGCTAATTGGTAAAGTAACTGCGAGTTCGATAAAGTTTGAGAGAAGCCTAAATAGTTAACTAGAAAAACAAGTATAGTGAATGTAAGTCCTGTTGAGAAGCCTACTAGCCAACCTTTCCCTTGTGCTTTTTTGCCGGCAGTAAACCCAGATATAAGCATAGATAAAAGTGCGAGTATAAAAATAGTAACAGCTAATGTTCCTTCATTCATATCTGTAAATTTTAATAAAAGAGCCATAATCATGCTAGTAACTGTTGCGAGAATTAATAGGATAACGATACCGAAGCCGATTGCAGTTGATAATTTTTTCGTTCCATCCATTTATACATTCCCCCTTTTTAATACAAGCATATTTTCCTTTTGCCTAAGTTAGACTATTTTCTTTTTTATAGGGGAGTCTATACGTAAAAAGGAGATGTAAAAATGGAATGGGTATCAGTAATTGGCCGGACGATGCTGTTGTATATTATCATCTTAATTATTTTTCGTCTTATGGGTAAACGTGAGATAGGAGAATTAAGTGTATTAGATTTAGTCGTATTCATTATGCTTGGTGAAATGGCTGTAGTCGCAATTGAAAATACGGATAAATCACTTTGGCATCAATTAGTTCCGATGGTCTTTCTTATGTGTATACAGATCATTTTGTCTGTCATTTCTTTAAAGTTTCAACGATTTCGGCATTTAATAGAAGGAGAACCAGCAATCATTATTAATGCTGGAAAAATTGATGGAAAAAAGATGAGAAACCAGCGATATAATATAGATGATTTAATGATGCAATTAAGAGAGCAGGGAGTCGGAGATATTAGGGATGTAGAATACGCTATTTTAGAACCATCTGGGAAGTTATCTGTCTTTCAAAAACAAAAAGGCGGGCAGGATGCATTGCAGTTTACTCTTCCCCTTATTATCGATGGAGAAATTCAATCGAATCATTTACAAATGATTGAACATACAGACGAGTGGCTTGTTGAAAAATTAAAAAACTTAGGCTATAACGATGTAACACAAATTTTATACTGTAGTTTTCAAAATGGAAAATTTTTTGTTGATTTGAAAGAAAACTAGAGGCTTACTATATGGAATAGTAAGCCTATTTACTTCAAAAATGAAAGTTTTCGAATGATAGGGAGACGACTTAACTCTTCTTTTCGAATGAGCTTGAAAATGAAGAGGAGCACAATATAAACGAGTGTTGTTAAAGTGATTTCCCATAATGTTTGTACGCCAAGTGAATGAGAGAAAACTATATACTTATGAAGGTAAAAACCGAAGGAGCCTGCGATACCGATGGCAAGTCCGCCAAAAATATAGTCTTTTGCGTAAATGGTAAATGTAATTTTCTTTAAAACAGTAGCATAATGAAGAAATGTTACTGTTACGATATTTGCTGCAATTGCAAGGGCAACCCCCATCATTTGAAACTCTGGCCTTGAAGCTAGTACAAAAATAACGATTAATTTCACGATTGCACCAATAAACGTATTCATCATGGCCGCACGTGCTAAGTTTAAAGCTTGTAAGACAGAGGTAAGTGGACTTTGAAAATAATGAAATAAAAAGCAAGGTGCAAGAAGCTGGATGAACGCTGTTGCACTATCCGATCCATACATAAGAGTTAAAACAGGAGAAGCAAATACGTATAATATAACGACTGACCACCCGCCAGTAATGAGTGAGATTCGAAGAGCTTGTTGTAAGCGGTGTTCTACTAATTTATGTTGTCTTTTTGCCATTGCCTCGCTAATTGATGGAACGAGTGCTGTCGAAAGAGCGTATGTAATAAAGGCTGGTAGTGAAAGAAGCGGGAATGCATACCCGTTTAATATACCGTATTGCTGAGTTGCGACGGAGGCAGCAACGCCGGCAATCGCTAAGCTTTGCATAACGACGATAGGTTCAAAAAAATAGGAAACGGAACCGATTAAACGACTTCCTGTAGTTGGAAGTGCAATATCCATAAGAGAATAAAATGTTCCTTTGCTCTCCTTTACAGTAGTGAAAAATCCAGAGCGTATAGATAAATGTTTTTCGCGCTGGAATAAAGTAAGTAAAAATAATAACGATGCCACTTCACCGAGAACGGCTGATAACATAGCGCCAGCTGCAGCATATTCTACGCCGTAAGGTAAAAATAATTGAATACATATAGCGATAATGGTAATGCGGACAATTTGTTCTATCACTTGGGCGTAAGCGCTAGGTTTCATATTTTGTTTCCCTTGGAAATAGCCACGTAAAACAGAAGAAACAGCAATAACAGGAACGACAGGCAAAATGGCCATTAATGGATAGTACGTTCGTTCATCAGTTAATAATGTTTTTGCTAAAATAGGTGTGAGGAGCATAATTCCAATTGTTAAAATGATACTAATAACAGATGTAACAGCTAATGATACTGTTAATATTTTTTTAACTTTTTGTTTATCATTCACAGCTTCTGCTTCTGCTACAAATTTTGCGATTGCGACAGGAAGACCGATTTGTGTTAATGTAATTGCTAGAATAAATGTAGGGACGGCCATCATATAAAGGCCAACGCCTTCTTCTCCTAAAATACGTGCCATTACAATACGATTAATAAATCCTAGAATTTTGGTAATAAAGCCGGCTATCATTAAAATAAATGCGCCTTTTAAAAAGCTTTGTCTCGTCATGGTCTTCTCCTACCTTCTCAAAATCAGTGGAATGATTTACAATAATTTATATGCACGTACGAGACAAGAATGACAAGCATTTAAGAGAGTACTCTTGAAAGTAGTTATTGCTGTCCATTAGAGCGGGATTAAAAGCGACTTTTCGTGCTGAAATAAGAAGGAGATGTTATATATGTTAGATAGAGAGGCTTTGGTAGAATCATACCGCGGACAGTTACAAGTCGTTTTAGAAAGTAAAGTAGAAGAGTTCCAAATGTTCGGCTACGACCGAGTAACAGATGATGACATTTGGAAGTTTCTTAAAGTGAAAAAGTGGAAGAAGATAGACAGTGACGTTAGATTGTATGAATTAGTTAATGACGTATTAACAGTAACAGCTAATGAATATATGACGTATTTAACTGTTGAAGCATATCAAGCCCCGCTTTGGTCATTTGATGAATATGAAAATAAATAACCGACTGCAATTGGTTTGTTCTTCCTTTTGCAGTATAATGATAGGTATTGATAATGAGGAAATAATTATGTCTAAGATCATATATAAAGGAGGTAGTGAAGAGAGAAAACAAATAATGAAAGTGTAGGTAATGTGAAAAACTTACCGACACAGCTGGTGAGGAACTAGCAAAATTATAGAAAGGAAGTCTACTAACTAGGCGTATGCACACGTGTAAAAGTGAATCGTAAAAGATTTATTTGAAGTGTTAGTAGCGGAAAGAGGGTACATATGGCAAAGCGTGGTACAAGAATTGCCGCCTTTTTCCTCATCGTTTTATTAATCGGTGGAGTAATTGGTGCGGCAGGAAAAGACATAGCAAAAGGAATTAGTCTAGGACTAGACCTTCGCGGTGGTTTTGAAATTCTGTATGAAGTAAAACCAGCCAAAAAAGGTGATAAAATCGATCGAGATGTACTTGTAAGTACAGTAGGTGCTCTTGAAAATCGTGTCAATGTTCTCGGTGTAAGTGAGCCGAACATTCAAATCGAAGGGCAAGATCGAATTCGTGTACAGCTTGCTGGTGTACAAGATCAGCAAAAAGCACGTGAAATGTTATCAACACAAGCGAAATTAACATTTCGTGATGTAGATGACAATCTTCTTATGGATGGAACGGATTTAAAAGGTGGCGGAGCGAAGCAAACATTTGATGAGCAAGGCCGTGCGAGTGTAGGTCTTACACTAAAAAGCGCTGAAAAATTCCGTGAAGTAACTGAGAAAATTTCAAAAATGCCACCACCAACGAATTTAATGGTAATTTGGCTTGATTTTGAAGAAGGAAAAGATTCGTATAAAGCAGAATCTGCAAAACCGAATCCGAAATTCTTATCAGCAGCAACAGTAAGTCAAGTATTTAACCAAGCTGAAGTATCTATCGTAGGTGGAAACTTCACAGTTGAAAGTGCAAAACAACTTTCATCTTTATTAAACGCAGGTGCACTGCCGGTTGATTTAAAAGAAATGTATTCAACATCTGTTGGAGCGAAATTTGGTCAACAAGCGTTAGAGCAAACAATTTTCGCTAGTGCGATTGGTATCGCTCTTATTTTCTTATTTATGCTTGTATTCTACCGTTTACCAGGACTTGTAGCGGTTATTATGTTAGGTTTATACATTTTCGTTACATTACTTGTCTTTAACTGGATGCATGCAGTTCTGACGTTGCCAGGTATTGCAGCGTTAGTGCTCGGGGTAGGTATCGCAGTTGATGCGAATATTATTACGTACGAGAGACTAAAAGAAGAACTGAAAATTGGTAAGTCAATGATGTCAGCATTCCGTGCTGGTAACCATCGTTCATTAGCAACAATTTTAGATGCGAACATTACAACACTTGCAGCAGCTGGTGTATTATTCGTTTACGGTAATAGCTCTGTAAAAGGATTCGCAACAAGTTTAATTGTAAGTATTTTAGTCGGTTTTATTACGAACGTATTCGGTACTCGTTTCTTACTAAGTTTACTTGTAAAGAGCCGTTACTTCGATAAAAAACCAGGATACTTTGGTGTGAAACAAAAGGATATTATTCCGTTAACAAAAGGTGTAGTACATCCACCAACGAAATTTGATCGTATTAACTTTGTAAATGTCGGTCATAAATTCCTTATCTTCTCGATTGTAGTTGTAATTGCAGGTGCAATTATTTTACCAATTTTCAAAATGAATCTTGGTATTGACTTTGCGAGTGGTACACGTATCGACCTGCAATCAAAACAATCAGTTACTGTGTCTGATGTTCATAAAGATTTTAAAGAATTGAACATTGACGTGAAGGAAGAAAACATTGTACCGACTGGAGATGACAATAAGGGATTCGCAGTTCGTACATTAGGTGTTCTATCAAAAGATGAAATTGCGAAAACAAAAACATTCTTCCACGATAAATATGGTACAGATCCAAACGTAAGTACAGTTTCGCCGACAATTGGTAAAGAAATTGCAAGAAATGCATTTATCGCAGTATTAATTGCTTCTGCAGTTATCATTTTATACGTAAGTATTCGATTCCGATTTACGTACGCATTATCTGCAGTGCTTGCATTATTACATGATGCATTCGTTATGATTGTTATATTTAGTATTTTCCAATTGGAGGTAGACTTAACGTTTATCGCTGCCGTGTTAACAATCATCGGTTATTCTATTAATGACTCAATTGTTACGTTTGATAGAAACCGTGAATTATACAAACAGAAAAAACGAGTTCGCGATATAAAAGACTTAGAAGAAATCGTAAATGCAAGTATTCGCCAAACGCTTGGTCGTTCGATTAACACCGTATTAACAGTGTTATTCCCAGTAATTGCACTGCTTATCTTCGGTAGTGAGTCACTACGTAACTTCTCGTTTGCGTTACTTGTTGGACTAGTTGTAGGTACGTATTCTTCTGTTTTCGTTGCTTCTCAAATTTGGTTAATGCTTGAAAACCGTCGTTTGAAAAAGGGCAAAAACAAGAAAAAGGTTGAGAAAGTAGAATCTGAACCGCAAGTATAAAAAAGATGATGTCTCTTTATGAGGCATCTCTTTTTTCGTTTGTGGATACAATAAGATAGTTACTTTGAAATGATGAAATGGAAGAAAGTTGTGATGTTATCGCTGTTTTTGTTACAATAAAAAGATAGGTTAAGAAAAGAAGGGATTTTAATGATGGAAAAAGATGAACGTTTTAAACAGGCCGAGTTTGGTGCTATTGTCGGGATCGTTGGTAATATTATATTAGCGATTATAAAGGCGGTAATTGGTTATATTGGGAACAGTAAAGCGCTATTAGCAGATGCGGTGCATTCTGCATCAGATGTAATTGGTTCGCTAGCTGTACTGTTTGGGTTACGAGCAGCAAAGCAGCCGCCCGATGAAGATCATCCGTATGGTCATGGTAAAGCGGAATCGATTTCAGCGATTATTGTTGCAGTATTATTATTTATTGTGGGAATCGAGATAGCGATTTCGTCCATAAAAGCTTTTTCACAGGAACTAGAACCGCCGAAAGGGGTTACAATTTTTGCTGTCGTTCTTTCAATTATCGTGAAAGAAGGAATGTTTCAATATAAATTCCGATTAGGGAAAAGGGTAAATAGTGATGCAATTATTGCAAATGCATATGAGCACCGTTCAGATGTGTTTTCTTCAATTGCAGCTTTAATCGGTATTTGTGCAGCGATTATTGGTGGTAAGTTCGGGTTAGATTGGCTTGTGTATGCCGATCCAATTGCAGGATTATTTGTTTCACTTCTTGTTGCAAAAATGGCATGGAGTATTGGGGCAGAAGCAATTCATGCAACGCTTGATCATGTTCTTCATGAGGAAGATGTTATTCCGCTTAGAGAAGCCGTACTTCAAATAGATGGTGTAAAAAAAATTGGTTCTTTATACGCAAGGGAACATGGTCATTATGTTATTGTTGATATTAAAGTTTCTGTAGATCCATACATTACTGTAGAAGAAGGGCATCGCATTGGAAAGCATGTGAAAGAAACGCTTATGAAACAAGATAACGTACAAAATGTGTTTGTACATATAAATCCGTATTCTCCAAATTAAACATTATTAACATTTTAGTATATAGATATTGCATCGTAGTTTGCATGATATTGTCACCCCTTAATCTGTCTTGTATAATGAACAGGTTAAGGGGTGATTTCGTGTTACAACCGAAGACGCGTTGGAAAGAAAAAGAATATAATGGCGAGCGAGTGAGTGAATTAGCAAGTAAATTACAATTATCACCACTTGTCGTTTCGTTATTCCTCGGTAGAGGACTAGATACAGAAGATAAGATTTTAGATTTTTTAAATACAGAAAATCAAGAATTTCATGATCCATTTTTATTAGAAGGAATGGATAGAACGGTAGAACGTGTAAATAAGGCGATTCAAAATGGAGAGCAAATATTAATATTTGGTGACTACGATGCGGACGGAGTAAGTAGTACGACTGTATTATATCTTGCCTTACAAGAATTAGGTGCAGACGTAGAATTTTATATCCCAAACCGTTTTACAGAAGGTTATGGACCAAACGAAGAAGCATTCCGTTGGGCGCATAGCGCGGGATTCTCACTTATTATTACTGTTGATACTGGTATCGCAGCTGTACATGAAGCGAAAGTAGCGAAGGAACTTGGGATAGATCTTATTATTACAGATCACCATGAGCCGCCACCAGAATTGCCAGAAGCACTTGCGATTATTCATCCGAAATTAGATGGCGGTGTGTATCCGTTTCACTATTTAGCGGGCGTTGGTGTTGCGTTTAAAGTTGCACATGCACTACTAGGCCGTGTACCAGAACATTTATTAGAAATTGCAGTGATTGGTACGGTAGCCGATTTAGTATCACTTCACGGTGAGAATAGATTGCTAGTGAAGCGCGGTTTAAAACATATGCGCATGACGAAAAATATTGGACTAAAGGCGCTATTTAAAGTTGCTAACGTTTCGCAAAGTGAAATTACAGAAGAGAGTATTGGCTTCTCAATCGCACCTCGTATTAATGCAGTTGGACGTTTAGAAGATGCTACGCCGGCTGTACATCTTTTATTATCAGAGGATCCCGAAGAAGCGAAAGAGCTGGCTGAAGAAATTGATGAGCTGAACAAACTGCGAAAAGATATTGTAAAACAAATTACAGAAGAAGCTATCGCTGAAGTGGAAACGAATTTCCCTCCTGAAGATAATAAAGTATTAGTGCTTGCAAAAGAAGGATGGAATCCAGGTGTAATTGGAATTGTCGCTTCTAAATTAGTTGAACGTTTTTATCGTCCAACGATTGTATTATGCATTGATCCTGTAAAAGAAACTGCAAAAGGTTCAGCGCGTAGTATTGCAGGATTTGATTTGTTTGCAAACTTGTCAGATTGTAGAGAGTTATTGCCACACTTCGGAGGACATCCGATGGCAGCGGGAATGACGCTACATATGAATGATGTAGATGAATTACGCCGCCGTTTAAATGAACAGGCAGATACAATTTTAACGGAAGAAGATTTTATTCCAATTACAGCTGTCGATGCTTTTTGCAAAGTGGAGGACGTAACACTTGCAGCAATTGAAGATATGCAAAAGTTAGCACCATTTGGTGTTGGAAATCCAAAGCCACGTATTGCAGTGAAAGATGCGGAGTTAGAAAGTATTCGTGCAATCGGATCAGACGGTTCTCATTTAAAAATGGCTCTTCGTGATGGACAGGCAACACTGGATACAATCGGGTTTGGATTTGGAGCGTATGCGAAAGAAATTTCTCCAGTTGCAAAAGTATCTGTAATCGGGGAAGCGTCTATTAATGAATGGAATAATTTTAAGAAGCCGCAATTAATGGTGCAAGATATTGCTGTAGAGGCATGGCAATTATTTGATTGGCGTAGTATGCGTAACGTAGAAGCAAATTTAGCAGAACTTCCGAAAGAAAAAATAACGATGGTGTATTTTTCTAAAGAGGTATTGCATAAATTTTCTTTAGAAGACTATAAAGAGCATATGATGCATGCATCAGAAGTAACCGAGTTAGATGAGCAATACATCGTGTTACTTGATTTACCAAAAGGAACAGATGAATTACGAGATCTATTTAAAGTTGGGTTCCCGTCGCGAATTTATACGCTATTTTATCAAGAGAATAATCATTTATTTAGTACTGTTCCAACGAGGGATCACTTTAAATGGTACTATTCATTCTTGAGCCAAAAATCACCATTTTCTTTAAGACAATATGGAGAACAACTATGTCAACATAAAGGTTGGTCAAAAGATACAGTAAATTTCATGACACAGGTGTTTTTTGAGTTAGAATTTGTTACAATAAAAGATGGCGTCATTTTTATGGCAGACAAAAAACAAAAGCGTGATTTAATTGAATCGAACACATATCGTGAGAAAATGAACCACTTACAATTAGAAAAAGAATTGGTTTATAGCACATATCAGCAACTATATACATGGTTTGAAACGATTCGTAATCATAAAGAAGTAGAACAGTTAGGGTAAAGGATTTGTATTTACAAACCTTTTAGATCTGAGGAGGATTCAGAAATATGGATTTCAAGCAACATATCGCAATTGTACCGGACTATCCAAAAGAAGGTATTGTGTTTAAAGACATTACACCGTTAATGAACGACGGTAAAGCATACAAAGCAGCAACAGATGCAATCGTTGAGTATGCAAAAGAGAGAGACATCGACCTTGTAGTAGGTCCAGAAGCTCGTGGCTTTATTATTGGTTGCCCAGTTTCTTACGCATTAGAAGTAGGATTTGCGCCAGTTCGTAAATTAGGAAAATTACCACGTGAAGTAATTACAGTTGACTACGGTAAAGAATATGGTAAAGATGTTTTAACAATCCATAAAGATGCAATCAAGCCAGGCCAACGCGTATTAATTACAGATGATCTATTAGCTACAGGTGGAACAATCGAAGCGACAATTAAGCTAGTTGAAGAGCTAGGCGGAGTTGTAGCAGGAATTGCATTCTTAGTAGAACTTACTTACTTAGATGGTCGTAAAATGTTAGATGGTTACGATGTATTAGTATTAGAAAAATACTAATCGCTATATAGGTAAAACTACGGTGATAAGAAGTACCCGTGAATCTCTTGGAGAGGAGCGGGTACTTTTGTATAATTGAACAAAAAATTATGGTGAAATGTCAGTAAAATCTTTTCCTTTTCACAATTCACAATCATTGGGTTATAATGATAGAATATAATTTATTCTATTTAATAAAGATAAAGTCAATTTTCAATAAAAGGTGATTCGATGGCAAATGAGCAGGTACTAACAGCTGAACAGGTACTCGAGAAAGCAAGTCAATATTTAGTGGATGAAGATATTGAGCTAGTAGCACGTGCCTATGAATATGCACGCGATGCGCATAGCGAACAATACAGAAAATCGGGTGAACCATACATTATTCATCCAATTCAAGTTGCAGGTATTTTAGTTGATTTACACATGGATCCAGCTACAGTATCAGCAGGTTTCTTACATGATGTAGTAGAAGATACAGAGATTACATTAGAAGATATTGAACGGGAATTTAATAAAGAAATTGCTATGCTTGTTGATGGTGTGACAAAGCTTGGAAAGATTAAATATAAATCTCATGAGCAACAACAAGCAGAAAACCATCGCAAAATGTTTATTGCAATGGCTCAAGATATTCGAGTTATTTTAATTAAACTAGCTGATCGTCTTCATAACATGCGTACATTGAAACATTTGCCTCAAGAGAAGCAGCGTCGCATTGCGAATGAAACGTTAGAAATCTTTGCGCCTTTAGCACATAGACTCGGAATTAGTACTATTAAATGGGAGCTAGAGGATACGTCACTTCGCTACTTAAATCCACAGCAATATTATCGTATTGTAAATTTAATGAAGCGTAAACGTGCAGAACGTGAAGAGTATTTAGACGAAGTAATGACTGGTATTCGTGAGAAATTAGACGAAGTTGCAATTCAACCTGAAATTTCTGGAAGACCAAAACATATTTACAGTATTTATCGTAAAATGGCACTGCAAAATAAACAGTTCAATGAAATTTACGATTTATTAGCTGTACGTGTCGTTGTAAATAGTATTAAAGATTGTTATGCAGTACTTGGAATTATTCATACGTGCTGGAAGCCGATGCCAGGTCGTTTTAAAGATTATATTGCAATGCCGAAAGCAAATCTATATCAATCTCTTCATACGACTGTAATTGGACCGAAAGGTGATCCGCTTGAAGTGCAAATTCGTACGAAAGAAATGCATGAGATTGCAGAATTCGGGATCGCGGCACACTGGGCGTATAAAGAAGGAAAAACAGCAGAAACAACAGGTACATTAGAGAAGAAACTTACATGGTTCCGTCAAATATTAGAATGGCAAAATGAAGCTTCTAATGCAGAAGAGTTTATGGAGTCGTTAAAAATTGATTTATTCTCTGACATGGTATTCGTCTTTACACCGAAAGGCGATGTAATGGAATTACCACTTGGATCTGTTCCAATTGACTTTGCATATCGTGTGCATTCAGAGATTGGGAATAAAACAATTGGTGCAAAAGTAAACGGGAAAATGGTGACACTTGACTATAAATTAAAAACAGGTGACATCATTGAGATTTTAACATCGAAACATTCGTATGGACCAAGTCAAGATTGGGTGAAACTTGCTCAAACATCTCATGCAAAAAACAAAATACGTCAGTTCTTTAAGAAACAACGTAGAGATGAAAATATTGAAAAAGGCCGTGAACTTGTTGAGAAAGAAGTGCGTAGCCTAGAGTATGAGATGAAAGAAGTGTTAGCGCCTGACAATTTAAAACGAGTTGCTGAAAAATTCAACTTTGCAAATGAAGAAGATATGTTTGCGGCAGTTGGATATAATGGTATCACTGCATCGCAAATTGTTACGCGACTAACGGACAAGTTCCGTAAGCAACGTGAAGAAGAAGAGATTGTTGAAGTTAAAGAAGTTCGTAAACCGATGAAAATTCGAAAATGGGATTCTGGCGTTAAAGTAAGTGGTGCAGATAATTTATTAATTCGTTTATCAAAATGCTGTAACCCAGTACCTGGTGATGATATCGTTGGGTATATTACGAAAGGCCGAGGCGTATCGATTCACCGCCGTGACTGTGTAAATGTTCATACAGAAGAAGCTATAGAACGTTTATTAGAAGTAGAGTGGGAAGGTAGCCCTGAAAAAGAAATTGAGTATAACGTTGATATTGAAATTTCAGGTTACGATCGCCGTGGTTTATTAAACGAAGTATTACAAGCTGTTACAGAGACGAAAACGTACATTTCAGCAGTTTCTGGTAGAAGTGACCGTAATAAGATGGCAACAATTAATATGTCAATCTCTATTCGTAACTTACAGCACTTGAAAAAAGTAGTAGAACGCATTAAACGTGTTCCAGAAATTTATGCAGTACGACGCATGATGCATTAATAGGGAGTGTAGAAAAGATGAGAGTTGTTTTACAACGATCAAAAGAAGCGTCTGTCACAGTAGACGGTGAGATCGTAGGACAAATTCCGTTCGGTTTAACATTACTAGTTGGCATTACGCATGAAGATACAGAAAAAGATGCAACTTACATTGCAGAAAAAATTGCGAACTTACGTATTTTTGAAGATGAGAGCGGAAAGATGAACCATTCTGTACTTGATGTAGAAGGACAAGTTCTATCCATTTCGCAATTCACATTATACGGAGATTGCCGCAAGGGAAGACGTCCAAACTTTATGGATGCAGCTAAACCTGACTATGCAGAGCGTTTATATGATTTCTTTAATGAAGAAGTACGTAAGCAAGGGTTGCATGTAGAAACAGGGAAGTTCGGAGCAATGATGGATGTTTCTTTAATCAATGATGGTCCGGTTACCTTAATTGTGGAAAGTAAATAGTGTTGCAAGAAGAGAGGGGATGAGCCCCTCTCTTCTTTTATGGTTTTTAATGGTATATTTTGTTAATTATTGTTATGATAGTTAAGAAAATAAACGATATAATCGGGGGATTATGGGAGGTAAAACTTATGGAAACATTTGTACTCGTTCATGGAGCATGGGATGGCGGTTATGTTTGGAAAAAACTAGCTGAACTTTTAAGGGAAGAGGGTCATAGTGTATATACTCCTACATTAACTGGACTTGGGGAACGAACACATCTTATGCAACCTAATATAGGGTTGAAGACATTTATTCAAGACATTGTTAATACTATTAAATATCAGGGTCTAAAAGATGTAATTTTGGTAGGACATAGTTATTCTGGTATGGTAATTACAGGGGTGGCAGAAGTAATTCCCGAGTTCATTAAGGAGCTAGTATACGTGGATGCAATGCTTCCGGAAGATGGTGATTCTGTTATGGATATTTCTGGACCGGAAATGGCCGCGCATTTTATAGAAGAAGTAAAAGTATACGGGGAGGGATGGCGTGTTCTTCCTAGAAATACAATAGATGAGAGAAAATCAGCGATGCCATTGTTGGCTTTTACACAATCGGTTGAAATAAAAAACTTTAAAGCACAATGTATACCGCATATATACGTAGAAGTAAAGGATAATCCAGAACATTGGCCAATGACGTCTATCTTTTTAGAATCAGCAAAAAAAGCAAGAGATAGAAAATGGGAGGTTTTTTCTATTGAAGTTGGTGGGCATTGGGTAATGGAAACTAATCCAGAGGCATTGGTCCGTATATTGAATCAGAGTGTAGAAGTAATTTAATGTATGCTTTACTTCCTATAGAAGAAATGGCCGCGCAAGTTGTATTACATGTAATGTTAGAAATTCTCGTAATTGGGGTAGGTATTGTATCGTATCGTTATATTATTTGAAGCATCATATGCTAGCAAGTGGACTAGCTCATTGTTATAAATCCAATACTAATGTTTATTTTGAGTCAATAGCTTTTTCGTTTATGTATAACTCTCTAATCAATATGGAACAATAAAAAGTAAAACATCCATATTGAATGTGAGGGATATACGTATGCGTATGAATGAAAAAGGGCATTCTGTTACAAATGGTGCAAATCAACTGTTTAACGTGAATTTTCATGATTTTATTTCAAAAGAGCAAAACAATACTTCAATGGAGCTGGCTTCTGAGTTTGGCATTTCTCTTCAAGATGTAAAGCGTCTAAAGAAGCAGATTGAACGCTCTTAGAGCACTTGACAATCCTACTGAACAAACGTATAGTAATTTTATATTTACATATGAATATAACCTTTGATAGAGAAGAGTAAATGAGACACACATGGAAAGAGAAGAAATGTCTTAGGCTGAAAACATTTCTACATGATGACTGATTGAATGACACTCTAGAGGTTTCAACTTGAACGGCGTATACGCTTAGTAGGGATGAACGCACATTTAAGCGTTATTAAAAAAGTGGAAGCATACGTGCTTCAATTAGGGTGGCACCACGGGTATAATACTCTCGTCCCTACTGTTCAAACAGTAGAGGCGGGAGTTTTTTTATTTTTATTAAGATTAAAACAATTTGAGGAGGAACTGAATATGTCTATTCAAATCCCACGCGGAACGCAAGATATTCTTCCAGGTACTGTTGAGTTATGGCAGTATATCGAAGGGCAAGCACGCGAAATTTGCCGTCGTTACAATTACAAAGAAATTCGTACACCAATTTTTGAACACACTGAGCTATTTTTACGTGGTGTTGGTGATACGACAGATATCGTGCAAAAAGAAATGTACTCATTCCAAGATCGTGGAGAGCGTAGTTTAACATTACGTCCAGAAGGTACTGCACCTGTTGTACGTTCTTACGTTGAAAATAAAATGTTCGGTGACGCAACACAACCGACGAAATTATACTATATCGGCCAAATGTTCCGTTACGAAAGACCACAAGCAGGTCGCTATCGTCAATTCGTACAATTTGGTATTGAAGCAATCGGCAGTAACGATCCTGCAATTGATGCAGAAGTAATTGCACTTGCTGTAGAGTTTTACCGCGGCATGGGCTTAAAAAATATTAAAGTTGTATTAAACAGCTTAGGTGATGCAGCAAGCCGTCAAGCACACCGTGATGCATTAATCGCACACTTTGAGCCACGTATTGGCGAATTCTGTTCTGACTGTCAATCTCGTTTAGAAAAGAACCCTCTTCGTATTTTAGATTGTAAGAAGGACCGTAACCATGAATTAATGGGAACAGCACCATCTATTACAGAATACTTAAACGAAGATTCAGCAGTATACTACGAAAAAGTTCAAGAACTATTAACGATGATGGATGTTCCATTTGAAAAAGATCCGAACTTAGTACGTGGTTTAGACTACTACCAACACACTGTATTTGAAATTATGAGTGAGGCAGAAGGTTTCGGTGCTATTACTACATTAAGCGGTGGTGGACGTTACAACGGACTTGTACAAGAAATTGGTGGACCAGAAATGCCAGGTATCGGTTTTGCGATGAGTATTGAACGTTTAATTATGGCACTAAAAGCTGAAAACATTGAATTGCCAATCGAACATAGCATTGATTGTTACGTTGTAGCGCTTGGTGAAAAAGCAAAAGACCATGCTGCAAAAGTTGCGTTTGATCTTCGTAAAGCTGGATTATCAGTTGAAAAAGATTATTTAGATCGCAAAATGAAGGCACAATTTAAATCAGCAGATCGTCTAAAAGCGAAATTTGTAGCTGTATTAGGGGAAGATGAGTTAGATAAAGGTATCATCAACTTAAAAGATATGGCAACAGGCGAACAAGAAGAAGTAGCATTAGATGTATTTGCTTCATACGTAGCAGAGAAATTAATATAGGGGGAACTTACAGTGGCTGAAAGAACACATGCATGTGGAAAAGTAACAGTAGAAGCAGTTGGACAAACAGTTCAATTAAAAGGTTGGGTACAAAAACGCCGTGATTTAGGTGGATTAATCTTTATCGACTTACGTGACCGTACAGGTATCGTACAAGTTGTATTTAACCCAGAAACATCAAAAGAGGCGCTAGAAGTAGCAGAAACAATTCGTAGCGAATACGTATTACACGTAGAAGGTACAGTTGTTGAGCGTGGTGAAGGCGCAATTAATGACAATATGGCAACTGGTCGTATTGAAGTACAAGCAACGAAAGTAAACGTATTAAATGCAGCGAAAACAACGCCAATCATTATCGCTGATGATACAGATGCATCAGAAGATGTGCGTTTAAAATATCGTTACTTAGACTTACGTCGTCCTGTAATGTTCAATACATTCAAAATGCGTCATGACGTAACAAAAACAATTCGTAACTTCTTAGACACAGAAGAGTTCCTAGAAGTGGAAACACCAATTTTAACGAAGAGCACGCCAGAAGGAGCTCGTGATTATTTAGTACCAAGTCGTGTACATGATGGTGAGTTTTATGCATTACCACAATCTCCACAGCTATTTAAACAGCTTCTTATGGTCGGCGGATTTGAGCGCTACTATCAAGTAGCACGCTGTTTCCGTGATGAAGATTTACGTGCGGACCGTCAGCCAGAATTTACGCAAATCGATATTGAAGCTTCATTCTTAACACAAGAAGAAATTTTAGATATGATGGAGCGCATGATGACGAAAGTTATGAAGGATGCGAAAGGTGTAGAGATTAGTGCACCATTCCCTCGTATGACTTACGCTGATGCAATGGCTCGTTACGGTTCTGATAAGCCAGATACACGCTTTGAAATGGAACTAACAGACTTATCTGAGTTTGCAGCAGGTTGTGGATTTAAAGTATTTACAAGTGCTGTAGAAAGCGGCGGACAAGTAAAAGCAATTAATGCAAAAGGTGCTGCGAACAAATACTCTCGTAAAGACATCGATGCATTAACTGAATTCGTAAAAGTATACGGTGCAAAAGGTTTAGCTTGGCTTAAAGTGGAAGAAGACGGCTTAAAAGGACCGATCGCGAAATTCTTCGGTGAAGAAGATGCAAACGTGTTAATGACTACATTAGAAGCTACTGCTGGTGACTTATTACTATTCGTAGCAGATAAGAAGAGCGTTGTTGCAGATAGCTTAGGTGCACTTCGTTTACGCCTAGGTAAAGAGCTTGAGTTAATTGACGAAAGTAAATTTAACTTCCTATGGGTAACGGATTGGCCGCTTCTTGAGTACGATGAAGATGCAGATCGTTACTTCGCAGCTCACCACCCATTCACAATGCCATTCCGTGAAGATGTTGAGCTATTAGAAACAGCACCAGAAAAAGCACGTGCGCAAGCATATGACCTTGTATTAAACGGTTATGAGCTTGGTGGTGGATCACTTCGTATTTACGAGCGTGATGTACAAGAAAAAATGTTCAAAGCACTTGGATTCTCACAAGAAGAAGCGCAAGAGCAATTCGGATTCTTATTAGAAGCATTCGAATACGGTACGCCACCACACGGTGGTATTGCATTAGGTTTAGACCGTCTTGTTATGTTACTTGCAGGTCGTACGAACCTTCGTGATACAATTGCATTCCCGAAAACAGCAAGCGCAAGCTGCTTATTAACAGAAGCTCCAAGCCCAGTTGCAGAAGCGCAGCTTGAAGAGTTAAACTTAAAATTAAGCTTAAAAGAAGAGAAGTAAGAATAGGGTCTAGATGGTTATACTAATACCATCTAGGCTTTTTTTGAGAGGTTGTTTAAAAAGTCCGGTTCAGATAACTGTCGCATCTCGTCGTTACGTATGCTAGTCTGGTGCTCGAGTAGTAAAGCTACACTGCGCTCCTCCTAGCATACATGCCTCGATCTGCTCGGTTATCTGAATCCTCCTTTTTAAACGTGTATTGGAAGGTTGTTTAAAAAGTCCGGTTCAGATAACTGTCGCATCTCATCGTTGCTTTGCCAGTCCGGTGCTCGAGTAGTAAAGCTACACTGCGCTCCTCCTGGCTTCAGCGCCTCAATCTGCTCGGTTCTCTAAATCCTCCTTTTTAAACGTGTATTTAGGAAGAAATAAAATCCCGGTTTACACTATGTTTTTATTTTCGAAATATGTATTTTTAGGAATTCTATAACTTTTTCTATACAAATAGTCGGAAAAACGCTAGAATACATGGTAGACCATTTTTGTAATAGGAGTGTAGAGCTGAATGTTACATCAATTTTCACGTAATGAATTAGCCTTCGGTAAAGAAGGACTTGAAATATTAAAAAATAGTACAGTCGGTATTTTAGGAATTGGCGGCGTAGGTTCTTTTGCAGCTGAAGCGTTAGCACGTTCTGGAGTTGGGCGTCTCGTATTAGTAGATAAAGATGTTGTAGATATTACAAACGTAAACCGTCAAATTCACGCTTTAGTATCTACTGTAGGACGTTCAAAAGTAGAATTAATGAAAGAGCGTATTGCAGACATTAACCCAGAGTGTGAAGTAATTGGACTAGAAATGTTTTACACAGATGAAACATATGAAGAGTTCTTTAAGTACGGTTTAGACTTTGTAGTGGATGCATCTGATACGATTACGTTCAAAATTCATTTAATTAAACAATGTTTACGTCGTAAAATTAAAATTATCTCAAGTATGGGTGCAGCAAATAAAATGGACCCAACTCGTTTCCGTATTGCGGACATCTCTAAAACACATACAGATCCAATTGCGAAAGTCATTCGTACGAAGCTTCGTAAAGAGGGCATTAAAAAAGGTGTAAAAGTTGTCTTCTCTGACGAAAATCCAATCGTAATTCGTGAAGAGGTACGTAAAGAAATTGTACCAGACGAAAATGCAAAAATTCGTAAAGCGAAATTACCACCTTCATCAAATGCATTCGTACCATCTGTGGCAGGCTTAATTATGGCAAGTCACGTTGTACGTGAACGTATTAAAAACGTAGAAGTGAAGCGTGTAGGGCAAGAATAAAGTGAAAGTATATATCCATTTTTGGATATATGCTTTTTTAGATGTGCTAAAGAAATAGGGGTATTTGCATTGCTACTAGTTCAAATGCAAGCAAGGTCAGTAAGTAATAATCATATTTGTCTGATTTATAACCTGAGGTCTTTTTTAAACTGTGAATGGTAAAAAGGCCTAACGTTAGAACGAGAATACCGAGTGTTATTTTGAAGGCTACTAATGAAATGGCAATCAGCTCCTTTCAATCGTATATGTTTATAGTAACATTTAAGTAAAAAATATCCAGTTGATTCAGGGAGTTCTTTGTATAGCGGGTTTGCTTATTTTGTAAATATTTGTCGGTAAATCGATATTCCTTGTCGAATAGTCGATATAATTTCATTTACCAATATGCTATCCACCGAAGAGACAAAAAAAGGATGTCACTTAGCCGGAAAATTGGGCTAGGTGACATCCTTTTTTAATTCTCTGCAGAATAAATAATATCTAAATTTCCATTTTGATCTGTCTTGAAAATGGGAGCGATCTGCTCTTCTTGTTCTTCAACTGAAACGAGTTTTCGAGCACGATCCATAATTCTAACGAGCATTGCATAATCTTCTTCGATTGCTTGTTGTTTTTTTGTGAGTGCGGCTAATTTAGTTTCAAGCTCATCATTCGTTTTTTGCAAGGAAGTGAGCTGAGTTTGTAATACTTCATTTTCAGTTTGTAACTTTGCGAGTGAAGGATTATTGTGCTCTAAGTTTTGCAAAAACGAGATGACATTTTGCATTGTAAGTTCTTGTTTACTTGGTACAATATCTTCTGAAAACTCAGCATCGATTACGAGTTGTTTCGTTTTTGTGAACTGATCTTTTTCTATTTTAGCTTCAGAACGCTTTAATTCTTTACGTTGTTTTTTCGCAAGCTGCACCGCATCTTCATAATTCGGTCTTACTTCAGCATTCCATCTAAAACCGCAAGCTGCGGAAGTGCGGTTTAAAGCATCGCCGACTTCATCGAATGCTTTTATTTGTGTACTGCCGCTGCGAATATGTCGTAAAACAGTTTCCGCTAAAAGGAGATCGTCTTCTTTTGTCCATGCATCTTGACGTGTTTTCATAAGCGAAGCCTCCATAATGGTGACGTTTTCGCTTATGTTACCCTTTATTTTTCGTTTTATTCGAACTTTGTAATCTTTCATATACAGTAGAAAGTGCTTGCTCAAATTTCCCTGTCGTTTTCGGTTTATAATATTGTTTGTTTTTTATTTTATCAGGTAAGTATTGTTGCGGTACCCAACCATTTGGATGGTCGTGTGGATATAAGTATCCAATGCCTCTTCCAAGTGCCTCTGCGCCTTTGTAATGACTATCTTTTAAATGACTTGGAATATCGCCTGTTTGACCGTTCCGTAAATCGTGTAAGGCAGCGTCAAGTGCTTTATAAGCTGAGTTTGATTTTGGTGATAGGCAAAGCTCAATAACGGCATTTGCAAGTGGTATGCGTGCTTCTGGGAATCCAACTCGTTCCGCTGATTCTATAGCTGCTAGCGTACGCGGTCCAGCTTGCGGGCTAGCAAGTCCAATATCTTCATATGCCATAATAAGAAGACGTCTACCGATGCTTTGTAGGTCACCAGCTTCAATAAGACGTGCTAAATAGTGAAGTGCTGCATTTACATCACTTCCGCGCACCGATTTTTGAAATGCCGATAATACGTCATAATGAGCATCTCCGCCTTTGTCATGAACGAAGCTCTTTTTTTGTAAGCATTCTTCGGCGATTTCTAGCGTAATTTCCGCAGCTTTGTCATCAGTTGTAAAGCTAGATAAAACAGCTAGTTCCAGTGCATTATAAGCGGAACGCATATCTCCGCCTGATGCATTTGCGAAGTGATGTAATGCTTCAGGCGTAACAGTTACATCATATTCCCCAAGACCTTTTTCTTTATCTTCAAGTGCTCGTTTTAAGCCAATTAAAAGATCATCTTCTGTTAATGCGTGTAATTCGAAGATTTGACACCGACTTCGAATAGCAGAATTAATAGCATGGAACGGATTACTCGTCGTCGCACCAATTAAGGTAAGGAGTCCACTTTCTAAATGAGGTAATAGAAAATCCTGTTTTGCTTTATCTAGACGGTGTACTTCATCTAAAATTAAAACGAGGTGTCGATGCATCTTTGCCTCTTGTACGACAACTTCCATATCTTTTTTATTATGAGTAACAGCGTTTAATAGGCGAAAAGGGGTTCCGGTACTTCCTGCAATTGCGCTCGCGATGGATGTTTTTCCAGTGCCTGGAGGGCCATATAAAATCATAGATTGAAAATGATTTGCTTGGACCATTCGCCATAAAATTTTTCCTTCACCAACTAAATGTTGTTGTCCGATAATTTCTTGAATATTTGTAGGGCGCATTCGATGTGCGAGTGGTTGTTTCATTTTTACCGTCTCCCTTAATGTATAATCTCTTTCTATCGTATCATTTTTTTTAGTGGAATTTGAAATAGGATGCTGTTTTGTGGGAAAAATGAATATGAATATTTTCATTTTTCTTTCAATTGTAATAATTTCCGAGTTTTTCAATGTGATTTTATGTTATCATTTTGATACACAAGTTGAAATTTCTTATAATACTATATTATGCTATAATTTCATAGGATTTTAAATTGTGTTCTTTTACAAATAAGATATAACCAATAGAAGTGAAAATTTGAAAAGAGGTGCAAAATAGATGAAGATTTCAACGAAAGGCCGCTACGGCTTAACAATTATGATCGATCTTGCAAAAAAGTTTGGTGAAGGTCCGATTTCATTAAAATCAATTGCGCAGGCACATGACTTATCTGAGCATTACTTAGAGCAATTAATTTCACCACTTCGTAACGCGCGTCTAGTAAAGAGTACACGCGGGGCATATGGCGGATATGTATTATCAGATCAGCCGGCTAATATTACAGCTGGGGATGTAATCCGTGTATTAGAGGGTCCGATTAGTGTTGTAGAAATGATAGAAGAAGAAGAACCAGCACAACGCCAATTATGGATGCGTGTTCGTGATGCGGTGCAAGAAGTGTTAGATAGTACAACGTTAGAAGATTTAGTACGTTATGAGGAAGAAAATCACGGGGGCTATATGTTTTACATTTAATTCCTTGTGAAACGATTTGGAAAGAAGGAGATTTAATGGAACGCATTTACTTAGATCATGCTGCGACATCTCCGACTCACCCAGAAGTGGTCGAAAAGATGATTCCATATATGACAGAAACATTCGGAAACCCGTCTAGTATTCACTTTTATGGACGTCAAACGCGCCATGCAGTAGATGAGGCGAGACGCGCATGTGCACGTAGCATTCATGCGAATCCGAATGAAATTATATTTACGAGCGGTGGTACGGAAGCTGATAATTTAGCGCTTATCGGTGTAGCGCGTGCGAACCGTCATAAAGGTAACCATATTATAACGACACAAATTGAACATCATGCAATTTTGCATACGTGTGAATTGTTAGAGCGTGAAGGATTTGAAGTGACATATTTACCTGTTGATGAAACAGGACGCGTTCAAGTTTCTGACATACAAAAGGCATTAACAGAAGAGACAATTCTTGTATCTATTATGTTTGGGAATAATGAAGTTGGGACGATGCAACCAATTGCGGAAATAGGTAAGCTGCTAAAAGAGCATCAAGCTTATTTCCATACAGATGCGGTACAAGCTTACGGTTTAGTAGAAATTGATGTGAAAGAGTTTTGTATTGATTTATTATCAATTTCGGCTCATAAAATTAACGGGCCAAAAGGTGTCGGGTTCTTATACGCTGGTGCAAATGTGAAATTTGAACCGTTATTAATAGGTGGGGAGCAAGAAAGAAAACGCCGTGCTGGTACGGAAAATGTGCCGAGCATCGTTGGGTTGCAACATGCAATTTTGCTAGCTGAAAAAACTCGTGAGCAAAAAAATGCCCAATATGAAGAGTTTAAAGATATAATGGTATCTGTCTTCAAAAATGAAGACATTACTTTCGAGGTAAACGGAAACTTAGAATATCGCTTACCACATGTGCTTAATATTAGTTTTACAGGAATGAACATTGAACCGTTTCTTGTGAACTTAGACTTAGCTGGCATTGCAGTATCAAGTGGTTCGGCTTGTACAGCTGGTTCAATTGATCCATCACATGTATTAGTGGCGATGTTCGGAAAAGACTCCGATCAAATACGTTCATCCGTACGTTTTAGTTTCGGACTTGGAAATACGAAAGAGCAAGTTGAGAAAGCGGCGTACGAAACAGTGAAAATCGTGAAGCGATTAACACAAAATTAGCATGGGAGGTGACATGATGAACAAACTACCTCACGAAACACGCGTTGTCATCGGGATGTCCGGTGGCGTCGATTCATCTGTAGCGGCTCTTTTATTAAAAGAGCAAGGTTATGATGTAATCGGAATTTTTATGAAAAACTGGGATGATACAGATGAGAATGGTGTCTGCACAGCAACAGAAGATTACAATGATGTAATCGAAGTGTGTAACCAAATTGGTATTCCGTATTATGCAGTAAACTTTGAAAAACAATACTGGGATAAAGTATTTACGTACTTCTTAGATGAATACCGAGCTGGTCGTACACCAAACCCAGATGTAATGTGTAATAAAGAAATTAAATTTAAAGCATTTTTAGAGCATGCCATTGCGCTCGGTGCTGATTATGTAGCGACAGGTCATTATGCACGCGTTGCTTATATGGACGGCGAATATAAAATGCTTCGCGGCGTTGATGACAATAAAGACCAAACGTATTTCTTAAATCAATTAAGCCAAGAGCAATTATCAAAAACAATGTTCCCGCTTGGTGAACTGAAGAAACCACAAATTCGTGAAATGGCGAAAGAAGCTGGTTTAGCGACAGCGGCGAAGAAAGATAGTACTGGTATTTGCTTCATTGGTGAGCGTAACTTTAAAGATTTCTTAAGTAACTATTTACCAGCACAACCAGGTGTGATGCAAACGTTATCTGGCGAAGTGAAAGGAAAGCATGACGGTTTAATGTACTACACAATTGGACAACGTCATGGCCTTGGTATTGGTGGTAACGGTGATCCGTGGTTTGCTGTTGGGAAAAACTTGAAAGAAAACATTTTATATGTTGATCAAGGATTCCATAACGAACTTCTATATGGCGACGAAGTTATTGCTACAAATGTTGGCTGGGTAAGTAATAAAGCGAAAGAGAAAGAATTTAAGTGCACAGCGAAATTCCGTTATCGTCAAGAAGACAATAAAGTAACGGTTCAAATCGTTGATGAAAATACAGTTCGTATTCTTTGTGACGAGCCAATTCGTGCAATTACACCAGGACAAGCAGTTGTTTTCTATGATGGAGATGAGTGTTTGGGCGGTGCTACAATTGATGAAGTGTACCGTAGCGGTAAGAAATTGGATTATTTAGGATAAAAGAGAAGCCTCTACCGATTCGCGGTTAGAGGTTTCTTTTACATAAGGCGAATTTTCGTTCGCTTGGAAAATACATTCTTTGTTATAATTTGTTGTAGAGGTGAAGGACATGTCAAACAAACTTGAAACAGGTATTCAATATATGCAAGAAGGAAACTGGGAAGAAGCTGCTAAAAATTTCACAGAAGCAATCGAAGAAAATCCGAAAGATGCGCTTGGATATATTAATTTTGCAAACTTATTAGATGTACTAGGTGACAGTGAGAGAGCAATTTTATTTTATAAACGTGCATTGGAGTTAGATGATAAATCTGCGGCTGCTTATTATGGATTAGGAAACGTATATTACGGTCAAGAGCAATTTGCAGAGGCGAAAGCTGTATTTGAACAAGCGATGCAAGCTGGATTACAATCAGCTGATGTAACGTTTATGTTAGGTATTACACATGTGCAACTTGGAAATGATCGTCTTGCACTGCCGTTTTTACAAAGAGCAACAGAATTAGATGAAAACGATGTAGAAGCTTTGTTCCAGTGCGGACTTTGCTTTGCACGACTAGAACATATTCAAGAGGCGAAACCTTATTTTGAAAAGGTATTAGAAATGGATGAAGAGCATGCAGATGCGTATTATAATTTAGGTGTTGCCTACGTATTTGAGGAAAAAAATGAGAAGGCTCTCGCTTTATTTAAGAAAGCAACTGAAATTCAGCCAGATCACTTTTTAGCGGGTAATGGTGTTCGTTTATTAGAGCAAGAAGCTGAATAAGAAAAATGTAGTTTAATGGGTAGTTATCCCTCATCTAAATAGGTGGGGGATGTACTGCTCATTAAAGTGAAACGAAACCGGAAAGGAGAGGAAAGATGGGAAATCAACATGCAATGAATTTGTTTGAGGAAGAGAAAAAGTTTATAAAAGCGCAAGTTCTTCATACCATTTTCCACAACGAAGAAAACCTCTATTCCGTTGTCAGTATGAAAGTCATTGAAACGAATGAAACGTACGACGAAAAAAAAGTGATGATAAACGGTCATTTTCCCCGCATGCATGAAGATGAAGTGTTTACGTTGACAGGTCATTTTAAAGACCATCCGAAGTATGGGAAACAATATTTAGTTGAAACGTTTAAGAAAGAATTGCCGCAAACAAAAGCCGGTATGGTGCAATATTTAGCGAGTGATTTATTTAAAGGGATAGGAAAGCGTACAGCTGAAAAAATTGTGGACCATCTGGGGGAACATGCTATTTCTAAAATTATGGATGATCCTGAGGCTTTAAATGGTGTTGTCAACAAGCAAAAAGCACAAGAAATTTATGAGACAATTGTTGAACATCAAGGATTAGAGAAAGTAATGAGCTTTTTAAATGGCTACGGTTTTGGAACGAAGCTTTCTATTAAGATTTATCAGCAATATAAAGAGATGACATTAGAAGTAATTCGTAATAACCCGTACCAACTTATTGAAGAAGTGGACGGAATTGGTTTTGGAAGAGCGGATGATATAGGGCGTGCGTTAGGGATATCGGGTAATCACGACGACCGTGTACGCGCAGGATGTTTTTACACGTTAGAGAATGTCTCATTACAACTTGGTCACGTTTATATGAGGAAAGACCAACTTGTAAGAGAAACGATGTCGCTTTTAAACAATCAAGAAGGAAGAGTGACTGAGGAAGATATTGTAGGCTGTATTGAAACGATGCAAAGTGAAGGGAAAGTCATCATAGAAGAAGAGCGAGTGTATTTAGCAACGTTATTCTACTCTGAAAAAGGTGTTGTAAAGTCCATTCGCAGGCTTATGAATCAAGAAGAAACACCTTCATTTCCAGAGGCAGAAGTGTTAAAAACATTAGGTGAAATTGAAGAACAACTGAACGTACAATATGCACCGTTTCAGCAAGAAGCAATTCAAACGGCACTTCATAAACCGATGATGTTATTGACAGGTGGACCAGGAACAGGGAAAACAACAGTTATTAAAGGAATTGTTGAAATGTATGCGTCACTTCACGGGCTATCGTTAAATCCGAATGAATATAGTGATGATAATCCATTTCCGATATTATTAACGGCTCCAACAGGAAGGGCAGCGAAGCGAATGAGTGAATCAACAGGGCTTCCAGCTTGTACAATTCACCGTTTACTTGGCTGGACGCCCGAAGGGTCTTTCCAACGGAATGAAACAGATCCGGTACAAGGGAAATTACTCATTATTGATGAATTTTCAATGGTTGATATTTGGCTTGCAAATCAGCTGTTTAAGTCATTGCCGACTAACATTCAAGTTATCGTTGTAGGCGATGAAGATCAATTACCATCTGTAGGACCTGGACAAGTATTAAAAGATTTATTGAATGCAGGTGCAGTTCCAACAGTAAAGCTTACTGAGATTTATCGTCAAGCGGAAGGTTCATCAGTAATTCAACTTGCCCATGCGATAAAAAATGGAACGCTCCCACCAGATTTAGCGCAAAACCAAAAAGATCGTTCATTTATCGGTTGTACAGGAGCTCAAATTGTTGAGGTTGTTAAGAAGGTTTGTGAGAATGCGAAGACAAAAGGGTTTAGCGCAAGAGATGTACAAGTATTGGCCCCGATGTATCGTGGACCGGCGGGTATTAATGTACTAAACGAAGCGTTGCAAGAAGTGTTTAATCCGAAAAGGGAAAAGAGTAAAGAAATTGCTTACGGTGATGTTGTATACCGAAGAGGCGATAAAGTCTTGCAACTCGTTAATCAGCCGGAGAGTCAAGTTTTTAATGGTGATATCGGAGAAATTGTTTCGGTGTTTTATGCGAAAGAAAACGTTGAGCAACAAGATATGATTATCGTTTCATTTGATGGAATTGAGGTAACATATACAAAACCAGATTTAAATCAAATTACACATGCGTATTGTTGTTCCATTCATAAATCGCAAGGTAGTGAGTTTCCGATTGTAATTATGCCGATAGTAAAAAGTTATAATCGTATGTTACGTCGTAATTTAATTTATACTGGTATTACAAGAAGTAAGAAGTTCCTTATTATTTGCGGGGAGGAAGCTGCTTTTCAGTCTGGTGTAAATCGCCTTGATGATGCAATGCGTCAAACGACTTTAGCTAGCCGATTGCAAGAATCACAAGGAGAAGTACAGATGGTAACGGTTAATGGCGAAGAAATGGACGTGGAAAACATTTCACCGTATGATTTCATGTAACAAGGTGAAATTATATAGTGAAACTTTCAAACGTATAACGTTGAAAGGCTCCAGCAATGTATAAATGAATGCAGTTTGGAAATAATGGCGAATAGAATCCGGGAGACTGTAAGGAGATGAACGCCATATGTTTATTTGTCCAAATTGCAAAGGAAAAGACATTGGGAAAATAGGTGTCAACCAATTTTATTGCTGGAATTGTTATATCGAATTATCGGTTTCAAAGGGGAAAATCCATACGCATCAAGTAGAAGAAGATGGTTCGTTAAGTTCTCTTGATGATTTATTTGATGAGAATGAAAGAACGATCGGATAACGAAAAGGGGGATTTACTTTGAATCTACGCAATTCATTAATCGCATTAGGTGTTGGAGCGGCAGCATATCAATATGCTCGCAAACAAGATTTCTTTTCAAAACGCAATATGAAAAAAGCACGTAAGATGATTAAATCTTATTTATAAGCGTAAAAAACTCCCTTCATCAACAAGGGAGTTTTTTTATGCATTTGTATGCAAATATAAAAGTCCAATTTCAGAGAAGAGATAAGATAGGCCGTAACATCCAACGCCAAGCATGCCGTAATGAAATAATTGCTTCGCCCTTTCTTTTCGTGAGGAACGAACAAAGAAGCCTTTCCAAATACCAAACCCGATACAAATCCATTCAAGAATCATAAAAAGTGCAGATAATATGAGCATAAATAAAACCATTATGAGCCCTCCTGATTATATTGTTTCATGCCGCGTTCTCAGGGGTGGTTGTTCTTGTTATGTATATATATGTGCGTCTTTACAAAACAGTATGGTCTGCACGAAAAGATTTTAAAACTTTTGCACATAACCTACCCTATTTATTTTCACAATAAAGGTGGAGGAGGTTTTTCGTGTGAAGAATCTTAAAATCATTTGGATATACCGTTTAGGATTATTGTTACTTGTCTTTCTTTGTTTGCTCGTCTTTTTAAAAATTAAGCCGCTATGGGCACCGATTATTTTTGTATGTAAAGTGGCCATTACACCGTTCCTTATTGCATGTTTCATTGCGTATTTATTGCATCCTTTAATTGAAAAAATTCATAAGGAAGGGATGCCGCGTACACTCGCTATTTTGCTTATTTACATCCTTTTCTTTGGCGGGATTGGTTATGGAATTTATAAAGGAACGCCGGTTGTGATTAAGCAATTACAAGAAATCAATGAACAATTCCCGCAGTTTACAAAAATGTATGATTCTTGGATGGATGGTGTTACAGAACAAACAGCGAATTTCCCGTCATTTATTCATGAAAAGGTGAAACAAATTTTTGTCGGAGTAGAGACGAAGATACAAGCACTTTTAAATAAAGTGATGAGCACAGCTCGTGGTGTACTAGATTCGTTACTCATTATTTTCTTAATTCCGTTCATTGTATTTTACATATTAAAAGATTACGGCGAGTTTTATCATATCTTTTGGAAACTAGTTCCGAGTAAGTGGCGTAGTACGGGGCAAATGCTGGCGAAAGAAATTGATAAGTCACTTGGAAGTTATATTCGCGGACAGTTATTCGTTTGTTTAGTATTAGGGGGAGTATCGGTTCTTTCTTTTTGGTTTATCGGTATGAAATATCCATTATTACTTGGCATCATCATCGGGATAACAGATATAATCCCATACTTTGGCCCTATTTTAGGAGCGATTCCAGCGTTGATGATTGCAGCAACGGTATCAACAAGTTTACTCATTAAAGCGGGGATTACGATTGCTATTTTGCAATTCGTAGAAAGTAACATTTTATCCCCTTACATCGTTGGTAAGTCGCTTCGCATGCATCCTGTCATTATTATGCTTGCACTACTAGTTGGGGGAGAAGTGGCAGGAATTGTAGGGTTATTAATATCAGTTCCTGTTTTAGCGGTCATTCGCACAGTGATCGTTCATGTAAGGCCCCTTTGGAAAAAAGAAGATGTGTAATAGGAAGGCCCTCTCCTTATAAAAGTAGAGGGCTATCATTATTTAGAGAGTTGCTCGTTTATTTTTTGAACGAGAGAGCTTACATCATTTGTTTGAATATGTTTTATTTTTTTCCATTCATTATCATACATAAATACAATTTGATTGCTGAAAAGCCGCTTTTGTTCTTTTAAATTTGAAATTTTTGTGAAAGCGTACTCTTCAAATAAAGGGTTCTTACTTACATCTGGTCCATAAAAGAAGAGCCGTTTGTCTGTTAAAATTAGCAATCCTGGCCTTGCGACGGAACGATAAATAAATATGTCTAGTGAACAGGCTACGTAAAACAATATTGTTTCATCAGTCGTTAACATATTTTTAGCTTTGTTCAATAAGGTTGTCATTATAATCGCTCCTTTATTATTAATAATTCAATTATAACAAAAATAAAATATTCAGAAAAGTGCGTGGGAGTAGTACAATTTGTTAATACATGCATAATATATGAAAAGGCTGTTAAGAATGAATAGTAGAATAGCTATGATTAATAAGTAATTGATATAATATAAATGATTATCTACATTGACAAACTTAAGAGAATTCTATTATATTTAGTCATATAATACATTAAATCAATGACGGAACAAGTACGTTACAGTCCATTTATAGAGAGAAGCTTCCATATGGCTGAAAGAAGCTTTAAATGAAGGGTAACAGAAAGCTAATCCTGAGAGCAGCTAATCACTGCCGTCTTGCCACGTTACGGCACCATGAGGTGATGAATTGATTCGTATAGCAATCAATTCATAATTAGGGTGGTATCGCGAGTTAACTCTCGTCCCTTTTATAGGGGCGGGAGTTTTTTATATTTAAGGAGGAAAATACAATGAAACAACTAACAGGCGCACAAATTCGTCAAATGTTTTTAGACTTTTTCCAAGAAAAAGGACATGCAGTAGAACCTAGTGCATCACTAGTTCCACATGAAGATCCATCTCTTCTATGGATTAACAGTGGTGTAGCAACATTAAAAAAATATTTTGATGGACGTGTAATCCCGCAAAATCCACGTATTACAAATGCTCAAAAATCAATTCGTACAAACGATATTGAAAACGTAGGGAAAACAGCTCGTCACCATACATTCTTTGAAATGTTAGGAAACTTCTCAATCGGTGATTACTTCAAAGAAGAAGCAATTACATGGGCTTGGGAATTTTTAACGAGCGACAAATGGATCGGATTCGATAAAGAATTACTATCCGTTACAATCCATCCAGAAGATGAAGAAGCATTCACAATTTGGAATGAGAAAATGGGCGTTCCAAAAGAGCGCATCATCCGCTTAGAAGAAAACTTCTGGGATATCGGTGAAGGACCAAGTGGACCGAATACAGAGATTTTCTATGACCGCGGAGAAGCGTACGGTAATGACTTTAGTGACCCAGAATTATATCCAGGCGGAGAAAACGAGCGTTACTTAGAAGTATGGAACCTTGTATTCTCTCAATTTAACCATAATCCAGACGGTTCATATACACCACTTCCTAAGAAAAACATCGATACAGGGATGGGTCTAGAGCGTATGACATCTATCGTTCAAGATGTGCCTACAAACTTTGACACAGACTTATTCATGCCAATGATTGGTGCAACAGAAACAATCTCTGGTGAGAAATATCGTAATGGTGACTTAGAAAAAGATATGGCGTTTAAAGTAATTGCTGACCATATCCGTACAGTAACATTCGCTGTTGGTGACGGTGCTCTTCCATCTAACGAAGGCCGTGGTTATGTATTACGTCGTTTATTACGCCGTGCGGTTCGTTATTCGAAGAAATTAAACATCAACCGTCCATTCATGTTTGAATTAGTACCGGTTGTTGGAGAAGTAATGAAAGACTTCTATCCAGAAGTACTTGAAAAGAAAGATTTCATTGCAAAAGTTGTGAAAAATGAAGAAGAGCGTTTCCACGAAACACTTCATGATGGTGAAGCAATTTTAGCTGAAGTTATCGCAAAAGCGAAAGAAGAAAAAACAACGGTTATTTCTGGAGTAGATGCGTTCCGTCTATATGACACATACGGTTTCCCAATTGAATTAACAGAAGAATATGCAGAAGAAGCTGGTATGACTGTTGATCATGAAGGTTTTGAAAATGAAATGGAAAAACAACGTGAGCGCGCACGTGCTGCTCGTCAAGATGTTGATTCTATGCAAGTTCAAGGCGGTGTCCTTGGAGAAGTGAAAGTAGCGAGCGAGTTCGTTGGTTACGGTACAGTTGCAACAGAAAGTAATGTTGTTGCACTTGTGAAAAACGGTGAATACACAGACAGCTTACAAGTTGGTGAAGAAGGACAATTAATGCTTGATGTAACACCATTCTATGCTGAGAGCGGTGGACAAATTGCAGACCGTGGTTATCTTCTTGCTGATGGCGTGAAAGTTCTTGTAAAAGACGTACAAAAAGCACCAAACGGCCAAAACTTGCACAAAGTTGTAGTTGAAGAAGGTACATTAACGAAAGATGCGGCTGTAAAAGCTATTATCGATACGAAAAACCGTAGTAGCGTTGTGAAGAACCATACAGCAACTCACTTACTACACCAAGCATTAAAAGACGTACTTGGAACACATGTTAACCAAGCAGGTTCTCTTGTAACTTCTGAACGTCTACGCTTTGACTTCTCTCACTTTGGTCAAGTACAAGCTGACGAATTAGAAAAAATTGAGCGTATCGTAAACGAGAAAATTTGGGAAAGTATTGATGTTGAGATTTCTCAAAAAGCAATTGAAGAAGCGAAAGAAATGGGCGCAATGGCATTATTCGGTGAAAAATACGGTGATGTTGTACGCGTTGTACAAGTTGGCGATTACAGCTTAGAGCTTTGTGGTGGTTGTCACGTTGATAATACAGCTTCTATCGGTATTTTCAAAATCGTTGCTGAGTCTGGTATCGGTGCAGGAACTCGTCGTATTGAAGCAGTAACTGGTAAGTCTGCTTATGAATTAATGAACGATCAAGTAGGTTTATTAAAAGAAGCAGCTGGAAAAATGAAAACAAATCCAAAAGACATTTTAACAAGAGTTGATGGTCTATTTGCTGAAGTGAAACAATTGCAAAAAGAAAATGAATCTCTTGCTGCGAAATTAAGCAATATCGAAGCTGGAAACTTAACGGATTCTGTAATGACAGTTGATGGCGTGAACGTATTAGCAGCGAAAGTAAATGTTGCAGATATGAATAACTTACGTACGATGATGGATGATCTGAAGAATAAATTAGAATCTGCGGTTGTCGTATTAGCGTCTGTAAATGATGACAAAGTAAACATCTTAGCTGGCGTAACGAAAGATTTAATTAGCCAAGGTTACCATGCTGGTAAACTTGTGAAAGAAGTAGCTTCTCGTTGTGGCGGTGGCGGTGGTGGCCGTCCTGATATGGCACAAGCAGGCGGTAAAAACCCAGCGCAAGTTGAGGAAGCTTTAGCATTTGTACAAGAGTACGTTAAATCTGTTTCAAAATAAAGAGATAGTAGTGTACAATGGTAGGGAGAGGAGAAGTTCTTCTCCCTATACTTACTATATAAGTGAGGTGCTTGAAATGGACGGTTTTGATAAAACAATGAAGTTTAGCATTCAAGATGAAAAACAGAGTGTCCATGTAAATGATGTACTTTTAACTGTGTATGATGCACTTCAAGAAAAAGGCTATAATCCGATTAACCAAATCGTCGGTTATTTATTAAGTGGAGACCCAGCATACATACCTCGCCATAAAGATGCACGTAGCATCATTCGCAAGCTTGAACGTGATGAATTAATTGAAGAGCTTGTGAAGTCTTACTTGAAACATCATCGTGAGGAGTAGTTTATGCGGATATTAGGTTTAGATGTAGGTACAAAAACAGTCGGAGTTGCAATTAGCGACGAAATGGGCTGGACAGCACAAGGGTTAGAAACAATTAAGATTAACGAAGAACGAGGTCACTTTGGTTTTGATCGTATTTCTGAGTTAGTAAAGCAGTATGATGTGGACAAGATAGTAGTAGGTTTACCTAAAAATATGAATGGTACAATTGGCCCGCGTGGTGAAGCGTGCCAACAATTTGCAGAAAACCTACGAGAGCTGTTACAATTAGACGTTGTAATGTGGGACGAGCGTTTGTCAACGATGGCAGCGGAACGTCTACTCATTTCAGCCGATGTAAGCCGTAAGAAGCGAAAGCAAGTAATTGATAAGATGGCTGCAGTCGTAATCTTACAAGGATTTTTAGATAGTAAATAAGAGGTGACCAAAATGGAAGAAAATCAAATTACAATTGTAGACGAAAAAGGTAACGAACATTTATGTGAAATTATTTTCACTTTTGACGCTGAAAAATTTGGCAAAAAATCATACGTAGTCTTCTCTCCAATCGGTGAAGTAGACGAAGATGGAGACCAAATTTACGATGCAATGGCTTATGAGCAAAATGAAGAAGAGGGCGGAACTTTACTTCCAATCGAATCTGAAGAAGAGTGGGAAATGGTACAAGAAATGTTCAACACTCTAGCTGATGAGCAAGAAGCTGAATAATAAGTACTGAAAAGGTGGACGATATATAGTCCACCTTTTTTTATATGTAAAATGAAAGATTTTTTGTCGAAACTGCGTAATCCTTTGTAGTATAATGAGACGGATTGTAGAAAAATAAAGTATCTGTCAAAATGATAGGTAAGTTTATTGTGATTTTTCATCGTTTTGTATAGAAAGATGTACATATGGCCTACAATTGAATAAGGAGGAAGAGTTTTGGTAGAGAATCAAGTGAAAAAGAAGCGTAGACGCATTTTTTTATTCTCGATAATTGCACTGCTTTTAGTTTGTGGTTCAGTCTATGCGTATATTTCATCCGCATTAGGACCGGTTGATAGCGGGAATAAAAAAGAGATTGAAGTAGAAATTCCAAAGGGATCATCTACTAGTAAAATTGGTGAGATTTTAGAAGAAAAAGGTGCTGTGAAAAACGGTACAGTTTTTAGTTTTTATACAAAGGCTAAATCTAAAAATTTACAAGCGGGTACATATTTATTAAATCCTTCAATGAGTGCAAAAGATGTTATTGAGCAAATGTCATCTGGTAATGTACATCGTCCAGCTCTTTATAAAGTGACGGTAAAAGAAGGTGCACAAGTAACTGAAATTGCAGAAACGGTTGCAAACGAATTAAAGTGGAATAAAGATGATGTTGTACGTCAATTAAACGATAAAGCATTTATTCAAAAAATGCAGCAAAAGTATCCCAAGCTGTTAACGGATAAAATCTTTGATAGCAATATTAAATATCCATTAGAAGGTTATTTATATCCTGCGACGTACTCTTTCTATAAAAAAGATATAACTTTGGAAGAAATTGTTATCCAAATGCTTGAGAAAACGAATGCAATCATTGTTCAAAACGAAGCAAAAATGAAAGCGAAAAACTGGGATGTGCATCAGCTTTTAACATTGTCTTCACTTATTGAAGAAGAGGCAACAGGCTTTACAGATCGTCAAAAGATCTCTAGTGTCTTTTATAATCGTTTAGCAAAAGGTATGCCGCTTCAAACGGATCCAACGGTATTATATGCACTTGGAAAGCATAAACAACGTGTATTATACGAAGATTTAAAGATAAACTCACCGTACAATACGTACGTTGTGAAAGGATTGCCGGTGGGCCCGATTGCAAACTCTGGTAAACATTCAGTGGAAGCAGCGCTAGAGCCTGCGCAAACAGATTATTATTATTTCTTAGCTGCACCAACTGGTGAAGTGTACTATGCGAAAACATTGGAAGAGCATAATGCACTAAAGCAAAAATATATTACGAAAAAGCAGTGAAATGGGGAGGGATAGCGAAAAAGGTCGCACATCCCTCTTTTTTGTGGTAAAATATATCGGGTTAAAAACTGGCAGAAGAATCGTTTTTAATATCAAAACGGGACGTACAAGCTAAGGATAAAGCTGGCTTGTATTTTTATTGCATTCTATGTGTGAAAAGACGTCATAGAGGCACTTCTCCATGTAAATAAGGAGGACCATTATGGAGGATGCAGTTAACGAGTACCTATTATCATTTATTGATCCGAAAGATAAATTAATTCTTGAAATGGAAGACTATGCGAAAGAAAATCATGTGCCAATTATGGATCGACTTGGAATGGAATTTATGTTGCAATTTTTACGTTTAATTGGACCGAAGAGCATTTTAGAGCTAGGTACAGCAATTGGCTATTCTAGTATTCGTATGATGCAAGCTATTCCAAATTCTCGCATTGTGACAGTTGAGCGCAATCGCGATCGATATGAAAAAGCACTTGAATATATAGAACGTTCACCAGTTAAAGAACGTATTTCCGTTATTTACGGTGATGCGTTAGAAACAGGCGAGCAAGTAGAAGAACATGGAACATTTGACGTTATTTTTATTGACGCAGCAAAAGGACAATATCGTCGCTTTTTTGACTTATATGAACCGTTATTAAATCCTGGTGGCGTAATTATTTCAGATAATGTTATGTACCATGGCCTTGTAACGACGAAAGAGAAAATTGAAAACAGACGTACACGTGGTTTAATCCGTCGTATTAAGACGTACAATGAATGGCTTATGAACCATGAAGGATATGATACAACGATTTTCCCAATTGGTGATGGAGTAGCTGTTAGTAAAAAGAAAGGGTGACCAAGGTATGAAGAAACCAGAATTGTTAGTAACACCAAAAGCAGTGGCGGATATCGAACCTCTTGCGAAAGCAGGAGCAGATGCGGTAATGATCGGTGAGCAAAAGTTTGGTTTACGTTTAGCAGGGGAATTTTCACGTGAAGATGTGAAACAAGCTGTGAAGATTGCACATGAAAATGGTGTAAAAGTATACGTAGCAATGAACGCTATGTTCCACAACGATAAAGTAGAAGAATTAACAGACTATGTTGCATTTTTAAACGAAGTACATGTAGATGCAATTGTTTTCGGAGATCCAGCAGTATTAATGGCGGTTCGCGAAGTAGCGCCAAATATGCAATTGCACTGGAATACAGAAACAACAGCAACAAACTGGTTTACTTGTAACTACTGGGGACAAAGAGGAGCAAAACGTGCTGTATTAGCTCGCGAGCTTAGCTTAGATGAAATTGTTGAATTAAAAGAAAATGCTGAAGTGGAACTTGAAGTGCAAATTCACGGTATGACTTGTATGTTCCAGTCGAAGCGTTCGTTAGTAGGAAACTACTTTGAGTATCAAGGACGTCATCTTGACATTGAAAAGAAAAAATATGAAGAGAATATGTTCTTATATGACCCAGAGCGTAACAATAAATATCCAATTTATGAAGATGAAAATGGTACTCACATTATGAGTCCAAATGATATTTGTTTCATCGATGAGTTAGAAGAGCTAATTGATGCTGAAATTGATAGCTTAAAAGTTGATGGTGTACTAAAAAGCTCTGCATACATTATTGAGGTAACGAAGAAATATCGTAAAGCAATTGATTTATGTGTAGAAGATCGTGATGCGTATTACGACGTGAAAGACGACTTATATAAAGAGATAGAAGAAATGCAACCGGTGAATCGTCCGTTAGATACAGGATTCTTCTTTAAAGAGACGGTTTACTAAACGAGGAGGGTGTAGGAAATGACTGTACAAGAAATTTCACGAGTGATCGATGGCAAACGCGTTATTGTGAAGAAACCTGAACTGTTAATCCCTGCGGGTAACTTAGAAAAATTAAAAGTAGCTATCCATTACGGGGCAGATGCTGTATATTTAGGTGGACAAGAATTTGGTCTTCGTTCGAATGCAGGTAACTTTACACTGGAAGAAATGGCAGAAGGTGTGGAATTTGCAAAGAAATATGGAGCAAAAATATATGTAACAACAAATATCTTTGCACATAATGAAAATATGGACGGGCTAGAGGAATATTTAAAAGGGATTGAAAAAGCTGGCGTAACGGGAATTATCGTTGCTGATCCGCTTATCATTGAGACTTGTAAACGTGTAGCGCCTTCTGTTGAGGTGCATTTAAGCACACAGCAATCACTATCCAACTGGAAAGCAGCACAGTATTGGAAAGAAGAAGGTTTACATCGTCTTGTATTAGCTCGTGAAGCAAGCTATGAAGAAATGAAAGAGATTAAAGAAAAAGTGGATATTGAAATTGAAGCATTCGTCCATGGTGCAATGTGTATCGCATATTCAGGAAGATGTACGCTAAGTAACCATATGACAGCGCGTGACTCTAACCGTGGTGGTTGTTGTCAATCTTGTCGCTGGGACTATGATTTAGTTCAAACAGTATCACAACATAAAGATGCAAAAGAGCTTCCTCTATTCCAAGAAGAAGATGCTCACTTTGCAATGAGTCCAAAAGACTTAAATTTAATTTTATCAATTCCGAAAATGATTGAAATTGGAATTGATAGCTTAAAAGTTGAAGGACGTATGAAATCAATCCATTACGTAGCTACTGTAGCGACAGTATATCGTAAAGTAATTGATGCATATTGTGCGGATCCTGATAACTTTGAGTTTAAACAAGAATGGTTAGATGAGCTTGATAAATGTGCAAATCGTGATACAGCTCCTGCATTCTTTGAAGGGGTTCCAGGACATCAAGAGCAAATGTTTGGAAATCATAGTAAGAAAACAACGTATGATTTCGCTGGTTTAGTGTTAGATTATAATGAAGAAACGGGCATCGTAACGATTGAGCAACGTAATCATTTCAAACCAGGACATGAAGTGGAGTTCTTTGGACCAGAAATAGAAAACTTTACGCAGACGGTGGAGAAAATTTGGGATGAGGATGGAAACGAATTAGATGCAGCGAGACATCCGTTGCAGATCGTGAAATTCAAAGTGGATCAACCAGTGTATGTGAATAATATGATGCGCAAAAGCATACT
The DNA here is from genome assembly GCF_028548245.1 of Bacillus sp. FF-1. Lineage (NCBI taxonomy): Bacteria > Bacillati > Bacillota > Bacilli > Caryophanales > Bacillaceae > Bacillus > Bacillus sp. FF-1. The sequence goes on along the minus strand of NZ_JAQQGG010000003.1, from coordinate 410,805 downwards.
TCAATAAGAAAGAGTGATAGTCGAATGGGGACGAATAAGCCTGTTGTAATTGGAATTGCTGGTGGTTCAGGGTCAGGTAAGACAAGTGTAACGAAAGCGATTTTTGACCATTTTAAAGGTCATTCCATTTTAATCTTAGAGCAAGATTATTATTACAAAGATCAAAGCCATTTACCAATGGAAGAGCGTTTAAAAACAAATTATGATCATCCATTAGCGTTTGATAATGATTTGTTAATTGAACATTTGCAGCAGTTGCTTGCATATAAACAAGTAGAGAAACCTGTATATGACTATACATTGCATACGCGTTCAGATGAAATTATTCCAGTTGAGCCGAAAGATGTAATCATTTTAGAAGGAATTCTTATTTTAGAAGACCCACGTCTTTGTGAGTTAATGGACATTAAGTTATTCGTTGATACAGATGCTGACCTTCGTATCCTGCGCCGCATGCAACGTGATATTAAAGAACGTGGTCGTACGATGGATTCAGTTATTGATCAATATGTAAATGTTGTACGTCCAATGCACAATCAATTTATTGAGCCTTCTAAGAAATTTGCGGATATTATTATCCCTGAAGGTGGACAAAACCACGTTGCAATTGATATTATGGTTACAAAAATTGCAACAATTCTTGAACAAAAAGTAAATTTGTAATAGCATAGTAAAAGATATACGGTAGGAAGGGATTTTTTCCCTTCCTATCGAATACAATGAAACATGCAACCTCATCTATATATAGGTGAGGGCATATTTATATCAACTTTCCATACATATCTTCTTTATATAAAGAAGAATTGGGAATACGGGGTTGTATGTGACAACTCCGCTAGTACAGGCGTGCTAGAAACCTCCGCTTTACATATAAGCGGGGGAGTTTTCATATGGAACTCCTCTTTTTTTCGGGGGATTGGTATATAAAAGGAGTGGAAAATATGGCAACAGAAAAAACATACCCTATGACGCAAGAGGGTAAGCAAAAGCTAGAGAATGAACTTGAGGATTTAAAAACGGTAAAACGTAAAGAAGTTGTAGAGCGCATTAAGATTGCACGTAGCTTCGGAGATCTTTCTGAGAACTCTGAGTATGATGCAGCGAAAGATGAGCAAGCGTTCGTAGAAGGACGTATTACACAATTAGAAAACATGATTCGTAACGCAGTTATCATCACAGATAACGGTGAAGAATCTACAGTTGTTACATTAGGTAAAACAGTAACATTTAAAGAACTACCAGATGGAGATGAAGAAGCTTACACAATCGTAGGTAGCGCAGAAGCAGATCCATTTGAAGGAAGAATTTCTAACGATTCTCCAATCGCAAAAAGCTTATTAGGTAAGCAAATTGGCGAGAAGGTAGCAATCCAAACTCCAGGTGGAGAAATGCAAGTAGAGATTATCTCTGTAAAATAATTAAAAATCACTCGTGTAAAAGCGAGTGATTTTTTTATTTGTATAAAAGATGAAACACTCCGTCCAAACTATACTAGACGAGGTGTTTTTTTATGGAAATAAAACGGAGAATTACAATTGTTTTAATTTGTTTTATATGTGTCATGTTTATGTTACTTTGTCGTTTAATTCAAATACAAATTATCGATACGGAATCATTTACGGATCGTAAGATTAACTTAATTGAAAAAAGTGTTACACAACGGACGCAATCCATTACGGTAGATGATGGACGCGGCCATTTTATAGATCGTAATGGTAAGGAGATAGGTGAGAAAAAGTATCCTGTTTTAATTGTTTTTCCATTTCTACAATTAAAAAATAACATGTTGGAGAAAATTGCGCATATCATTGGTATGTCGAGACAAGAGATTGAAAGTCAAATGAAACATAAGAAAAGTGCATTTATCCTGCAAAGAGGAAATGAACCACTTCGCTTGGAACGAGAGCAGATGGAGAAGGTGAATCAATTAAATGTATTAGGCATTGTAGCAGCTGAAGTTCGTTTGCGGCAAACTAGCGTGGTGAATCATTTAATTGGTGATGTGGGTGAGAATGAACGAGAATTTCAAAAACGATACGGAGAAGTTAGAAAAATTTCAAAACAAACACCGATTGGCATTTCAGGATTGCAGCAATCATTTGATGAATTTCTTTTGACCGATGGAGAGGCAAAAGTATTGTATCAAGTGGACCGGCAAGGAGAACCGATTTTTGGAAAACAAGCGAAATATACATCGCCTGGAAATCCGTTTTATCCAGTGACGATTCAAACTACTTTACATAACGAGTTACAGAAAAAAGCAGAAGAAGTAGTTGAAGCAAGTGAAATTAAGAAGGGAGGAGTAGTGCTACTTGATGTAAAGAAAAATGAAATTTTAGCAATGGTTAGCAAACCATCTGTACAGGTGAAAGATGAGAGTTTATATAAAACTACACTTGAAAATCAAATGTTAACACCACACTTTCCCGGTTCTGTTTTTAAAACAATAATTGCGGCCGCAGCGATTGATCAAAATGAAAATGTTTTTAATCGCGTATTTAATTGTAATAAAGATTTATATGGTGAAGATCACCCACAAGTTAGGATGGGGACACTTAGTTTTAAAGAGAGCTTTGCTAGAAGCTGTAACAGGACATTTTCAGAGTTAGGAAATGAGCTAATACAAAAGGATAAGATGGTGTTAGAAACTTATGTAGAGGCTTTAGGAGGCGCTGAGAAGGTTGGATGGAGAGGTTCTGTATTTCATACAACTCATTTTGAGCAAATGCCAGAGGAGAAAAGTGTTACGATTTGGGAGAGTGAAGGAAATAAGAATAGTAAAAAAGCGGTAGCGCAAACAGCAATTGGACAGAAAGATGTACGTATGTCACCTCTAGCGATTGCAAATATGATGGCGACGATTGCTAGAGGTGGAGAAAAGATGGAAGTGAAAGCTGTTGAAAAAATAATGTACAAAAATGGAACAGATTTTTATACATTTGAAGACCATACATTAGGTGGGAAACAGCTTTCATATGAAACAGTGAAAACATTACAACAGTTATTAAGGAGCGTTGTAACAACGGAGAAAGGCACAGGAGCAGCATTCAAGTCGTTACCACTAAGTGTCGCTGGAAAATCTGGGACAGCACAAACAGGAAAAGGAACGAAAGAGAATCGTTGGTTTGCAGGTTATTTTCCATATGAAAATCCAAGATATGCTTTAGTTGTCGTGGATATAGAAACGAGTAGCAATGTAAATGCAGTTACACCTATTTTTAAAGCAATCGTAGAATCAATCTATCGATTAGAGAATGAAAAGTAATCTTGCAATTCATAGTAAAATGTTTTCATTTCATGAAAATATTATTGTAAATGTTCAACCTTTCTAGATTTAATGTTACAATAGCAAGTATGAAAAACTGCATGGAGGTTTGAAGAATGGCAGGAGGATCTAGATTCCAACAGAAACAACAAAAACGTCGTCAAAACGGTGTTTTAAATATTGCAATCGCTATTGTACTAGTAGCAGTAGCTATTGTAGCATATCAATTGTTTGTTCCTGACACGAAAGAGCAAGCGTCTTCTAGCGATAAAAAGGTAGCTCAGCAAACAACGAAAGAGAATAAGTCTGAGAAAGCTAAAGGCAAAGAAGAGACGAAGAAGAATGAACAAGAGAAAACAGAGGCTAAGAAGAAAGAAGAAGAAGAGAAGCTAAAGGCTGAAGAAGAACAGAAAAAAGCTGAAGAAGAAGCGAAAGCTAACGAGAAAGTACCAGCTGAAAAAACACAGCCAAAGGCAACTGACGCTTATACGAAACCTTCTTGGAAGCCAGTAGGCACAGAGCAAGGTGCAACACCTGCGATGACGTTTAAAAAAGGTACAGCAGATTGGAATGAGATGAATCAAGCGATTTCAGCTGCAATTGACGTTCCAGTAGAGCAATTAATTATTCATCGAATCGGAAATAACGGTAAGAATAAAGCTTACGGTAACGTACAAGATAAACAAACAGGTAAAAGATATTATGTAAATATTGATTGGGTAGACAATGAAGGCTGGAAACCAGTACTTGTTCAAACTCTAAACTAAAAAAGAGAAGCTCCTTAGGAGCTTCTCTTTTTTAGTTAGCGTAATTTCTTTAATTTAAAATGAACAACCGCGCTATAATATGGTCTTTTACTTTCAGGATCCATAACCATTTGATGCGAGATGTGATGAACTTCAAGCATAAGTGCTTTATTATTATCGATTTGTTCACTGATTTTACGTTCTAAAGAAGCTAAGTCTCCCGCTTCAAAAAATTCTACTTTATCTTCTAACATTTCAAAGGTAAATGACATGAAGACGGCCCCTCTCCTATGTAATCAACTATAGTGTAACAAAGAAAAGAAGGAAATACCATGTACATTTCAATTGACATTTTTAGAAAGAGGGAATATCATACTGATAAAACCGATAAGAAAAAGGGGAATTTTTATGGGTACAGAATTTAATGGTTTATTTGATGAGTGGGCTCATACGTACGACTCATTTGTACAAGGCGAAGATATACAATATAAAGAAGTTTTCGCCCATTATGAGGACATTCTAGAGGATGTAGTGAACAAGTCATTTGGTAACGTATTAGAATTTGGTGTCGGTACAGGTAATTTAACAAATAAATTATTACTTGCTGGCCGCACAGTTTACGGTATAGAACCGTCACGTGAAATGCGCATGATTGCAAAAGAGAAATTGCCAAAAGAGTTTTCCATTACAGAAGGTGATTTTCTTTCGTTTGAAGTCCCGAATTCCATTGATACCATAGTAAGCACCTATGCATTTCATCATTTAACAGATGATGAAAAAAATGTAGCGATTGCGAAGTATAGTCAATTGCTAAACAAAGGTGGTAAAATAGTGTTTGCTGATACGATATTTGCAGATCAAGATGCATATGATAAAACTGTTGAAGCAGCAAAACAAAGAGGTTTTCATCAGTTAGCAAACGATTTGCAAACGGAATACTATACACGTATTCCAGTTATGCAGACTATTTTTGAAAACAATGGCTTCCATGTAACGTTTACGAGATTAAATCATTTCGTGTGGGTAATGGAGGCAACTAAGCAATAGAAAGAGGGATTAGATTGAGAATTGCTGTAATTGGAGCAATGGAAGAAGAAGTACGTATTTTACGTGATAAATTAGAACAAGCAGAAACAGAAACGGTTGCGGGTTGTGAATTTACGAAAGGGCAATTAGCAGGACATGAAGTAATCTTGTTAAAGTCTGGTATTGGTAAAGTAAATGCAGCGATGTCAACGACAATTTTATTAGAAAGATATAAGCCTGAAAAAGTCATTAATACTGGTTCAGCTGGTGGATTCCATCATTCTCTAAATGTTGGGGATGTCGTTATTTCAACAGAAGTTCGTCACCATGACGTAGATGTAACAGCATTTAACTATGAGTATGGTCAAGTACCAGGAATGCCGCCTGGATTTAAAGCTGATGAAGCATTAGTTGCATTAGCTGAAAAATGTATGCAGGCAGAAGAAAATATTCAAGTTGTAAAAGGTATGATTGCAACAGGTGATTCATTTATGAGTGATCCGAACCGAGTTGCAGCCATTCGTGATAAATTTGAAAACCTTTATGCAGTAGAAATGGAAGCAGCAGCTGTTGCACAAGTATGCCACCAATATGAAGTTCCGTTTGTTATCATTCGTGCACTTTCTGATATTGCTGGTAAAGAATCAAATGTTTCATTTGATCAATTTTTAGATCAAGCAGCTCTTCATTCTACAAACTTTATCGTAAAAGTATTAGAAGAGTTAAAGTAATGTAACAAAAAGGCAACTGTCTCATATAAAGAAAATACATACAGTTGCCTTTTCTTTATTGGCAAATAAGGGGGAGAACACGATGAATGTATATCGTGGAGTTCATGAGTTAATTGGTCATACACCAATTGTGGAAATTACTCGTTTTTCACTTCCAGAAGGGGTCCGTTTATTTGCAAAGCTTGAATTTTATAACCCAGGCGGAAGCGTTAAGGACCGATTAGGAAGAGAATTAATCGAAGATGCGCTAGAAAAAGGGCTTGTTACAGAGGGCGGAACAATTATTGAACCGACAGCTGGAAATACTGGTATTGGACTGGCACTCGCAGCGTTACAACATGATTTACACGTTATCGTTTGTGTACCAGAGAAATTTAGCATTGAAAAACAAGAATTAATGAAAGCACTAGGCGCAACGGTCGTGCATACGCCGACTGAGCAAGGAATGACCGGTGCAATTGCAAAAGCAAAAGAGTTAGTAAATGAGATACCGAATTCATACTCTCCAAGTCAGTTCGCAAATGAGGCAAATCCTCGTGCATATTTTAAAACATTAGGACCTGAACTTTGGTCGGCACTTAATGGAGAGATTAACATATTTGTTGCTGGAGCAGGAACTGGCGGTACGTTTATGGGGACTGCATCTTATTTAAAAGAAAAAAATGTAGATATAAAAACGGTTATTGTGGAACCAGAAGGATCTATTTTAAATGGTGGTAAAGCTGGCTCACATGAAACAGAAGGGATTGGCCTTGAATTCATCCCGCCATTTTTGAAAACATCTTATTTTGATGAAATTCATACGATTTCTGATCAAAATGCATTTTTACGAGTGAAAGAATTAGCGCAAAAAGAAGGACTTCTTGTTGGGAGCTCTTCAGGAGCAGCATTTCATGCAAGTTTACTTGAAGCAGAGAAAGCGGCGCCAGGTACAAATATTGTAACGATTTTTCCTGATAGTAGTGAGCGCTATTTAAGTAAAGACATATACAAAGGATGGGAATAAAAAATGAGAGCAAAGACAAAGTTAATTCATGGTATTCGCATAGGAGAACCTTCAACTGGATCTGTAAATGTACCGATTTATCAAACGAGTACGTACAAACAAGAAGCAGTTGGTAAGCATCAAGGATATGAATATTCACGTACAGGAAACCCAACACGTGCAGCTTTAGAAGAAATGATTGCGGTATTAGAAAACGGCCATGCTGGTTTCGCATTTGGTTCAGGAATGGCGGCTATTACAGCTACAATTATGTTGTTTTCAAAAGGTGACCACGTTATTTTAACAGATGATGTGTATGGCGGAACGTACCGCGTGATTACGAAAGTGTTAAACCGCTTCGGTATTGAGCATACATTTGTAGATACAACAAACTTAGAGGAAGTTGAAGAAGCGATTCGTCCAAATACGAAAGCGATTTATGTAGAAACACCAACGAATCCGTTACTAAAAATTACTGATATTAAAAAAATATCTACTCTTGCTAAAGAGAAAGATTTATTAACAATTATTGATAACACATTCATGACGCCATATTGGCAGTCGCCGATTTCTTTAGGAGCAGACATTGTACTTCATAGTGCAACGAAATATTTAGGAGGTCATAGTGACGTAGTTGCAGGTTTAGTAGTTGTAAATAGTCCGCAATTAGCAGAAGACCTTCACTTTGTACAAAACTCAACAGGAGGCATTCTTGGCCCGCAAGATAGTTTCTTACTACTTCGTGGTTTAAAAACATTAGGAATTCGAATGGAAGAGCATGAAACGAATTCACGCGCAATTGCTGAGTTTTTAAATAATCATCCAAAAGTGAATAAAGTATATTATCCAGGCCTTGAGTCACATCAAAACCATGAACTGGCAACAGAACAGGCAAATGGATTTGGTGCGATTATCTCATTTGATGTAGATAGCGAAGAAACATTAAATAAAGTACTTGAGAGATTACAATACTTTACGCTGGCTGAAAGTTTAGGAGCAGTAGAAAGTTTAATTTCTATTCCCTCTCAAATGACGCATGCATCAATTCCAGCAGATCGTCGTAAAGAATTAGGAATTACAGATACATTAATTCGAATTTCTGTCGGTATTGAAGACGGAGAAGATTTAATTGAAGATTTAGCACAAGCGTTAGCATAGTAAAAATGCACTGCTAGTATAGGCAGTGCATTTTTACTATATTAATTTGTGAAATATTTCACAAATTAGACAAACACAAATAAAATAAATTCATGTATATTAAGTTCATGAAGTGTTACCCACGAACAAACTTGTGAAATATTTCACAAACAATGAGGTTCATGTAGGAAAGCAATTCTATTTTTTTGCGCTAATCAGGACTAATTATGACCTGTAGGGTCTTATTTAGTCCAAGATAGCAGAATAGGAGGAATTTACATGGTAGTCAAAGAGAAAGTTGTAAATGAAATGCAGGAAGTAAAAGAGATGATTGATACGTTAGTGAATAACGGTCAGAGAGCTTTACAAGCATTAGAAAGTTTTACACAAGAGCAAATTGACAACATTGTTCATGAAATGGCATTAGCAGGTGTTGATCAACATATGCCGCTTGCGAAGTTGGCTGTTGAAGAAACAGGTCGTGGTGTATACGAAGATAAATGTATTAAAAATATTTTTGCTACTGAATATATTTGGCATAGCATAAAGAAAGATAAAACAGTAGGGATTATTCACGAAGATCCTCATGAAGAAATAATAGAAATCGCGGAGCCCGTCGGTGTAGTAGCTGGGGTAACACCAGTAACGAATCCAACATCGACAACAATGTTTAAAGCATTAATCGCGATAAAAACGAGAAATCCAATTATTTTCGCATTTCATCCTTCAGCACAAAACTGTTCCATTGCAGCGGCAAAAACAGTATATGATGCAGCGGTGAAGGCGGGGGCACCAAAACATTGTATACAGTGGATTGAAAAACCTTCTGTCGAAGCAACGAAACAATTAATGAACCATGAAGGTGTTGCTCTTGTTTTGGCAACTGGAGGGGCTGGTATGGTGAAATCAGCTTATTCTACTGGAAAACCAGCGCTAGGTGTAGGTCCTGGTAATGTACCATGTTATATAGAGAAATCAGCGCATATAAAACGAGCGGTTAATGATTTGATTTTATCTAAAACATTTGATAATGGTATGATTTGTGCATCAGAACAAGCAATTATTGTAGACAAGGAAATTTATGATAATGTGAAAACAGAAATGATTGCAAATGATTGTTATTTTGTAACCGAGGAAGAGAGAAGTAAATTAGAAAAGCTTGTTATTAATGAAAATACATGTGCAGTAAATAGTGATATTGTAGGGAAATCCGCACAGTATATTGCCGAATTAGTTGGAATTACTGTACCTAAAAATACAAAAATGCTTGTAGCTGAAATACAAGGCATCGGAGCTGCATATCCACTATCTCGTGAGAAGTTAAGTCCAGTATTAGCTTGTGTAAAAGCAAATTCATTAGAAGAAGGGTTTACATATTGTGAAGAAATGTTAAACCTCGGTGGTTTAGGACATTCAGCAGTTATCCATTCTGTAAATAAAGAAGTGCAAAAGCAATTTGGATTACGTATGAAAGCTTGCCGCCTTATTATAAATGCCCCTTCATCACAAGGTGGAATCGGTGACATATATAATGGATTTATTCCATCACTTACGCTTGGCTGCGGTTCCTACGGGAAAAACTCGGTTTCTCAAAACGTAACAGCGACGCACTTATTAAATATAAAAAGGTTGGCAAATAGAAAAAAGAATATGCAGTGGTTCAAATTACCACCAAAAATTTATTTTGAAAAACATGCGACATCATATTTAGCAAATATGCCTAACATTTCACGTGCGTTTATTGTAACGGATCCAGGAATGGTTGAGCACGGATATGTAGATACGGTTACGCATTATTTACGTAAACATGCAAATGATGTGAAAGTTGAAGTTTTCTTTGAGGTCGAGCCAGATCCGTCAGATGAAACTGTGTTTAAAGGTGCGGAAATGATGAGAAGTTTTCAGCCTGATGTCATTATCGCACTTGGTGGTGGTTCAGCGATGGATGCAGCGAAAGGGATGTGGCTTTTCTATGAGCACCCAGAAACAACATTCTATGGAATTAAACAGAAGTTTTTAGATATAAGAAAACGTACATGTAAATATCCGGAATTAGGAAGTAAGGCGCAGTTTGTTGCTATTCCAACAACATCTGGAACAGGATCAGAAGTGACACCATTTGCGGTTATTACAGATAAGAAAAATAATATAAAGTATCCACTCGCCGATTATGAATTAACGCCAGATGTAGCAATTGTTGATCCACAATTTGTAATGACAGTACCACCACATGTAACAGCAGACACTGGGATGGACGTATTAACGCATGCAATCGAGGCGTATGTGTCTGTTTTAGCAAATGACTATACAGATGGATTAGCATTAAAGGCTATTGATCTCGTATTTAAATATTTACCAAGAGCATTTAAAGATGGACATGATGAAGACGCACGAGAAAAAATGCATAATGCTTCTGCAATTGCAGGGATGGCATTTGCAAATGCTTTCCTAGGTATTAATCACAGTTTAGCACATAAAATTGGACCAGAATTTCATATTCCGCATGGGCGTGCGAATGCAATTCTTATGCCGCACGTAGTTCGCTATAATGCTATTAAGCCAAGAAAACACGCATTGTTCCCAAAATATGAGCATTTTGTAGCTGATGAACGCTATGCACATATTGCGAGAATGCTCGGGCTACCAGCAAGTTCGGTGGCAGAAGGTGTAGAATCACTCGTCAAAGCAATTATTGATCTCGGAAAAAGTTTAAATATAAATATGAGTATTGCGGGACAAGGAGTTGCTAAAGACCAATTTGAAGAGGTTGTTGGATTATTAGCAGAAAGAGCTTTTGAAGATCAATGTACAACAGCTAATCCGAAATTACCTCTCATTTCAGAGCTGAAAGAAATTTATATGAAAGCATATAAAGGTGAGTAATGGTTATGAAAGAGTCGCAATAAAGCGGCTCTTTTTCTTTTGGAAAACATCTCCCAGAATGGCTGTATTTACTTGTCTTTAAGTTTAGTAGAATATGATACAGTGAAATGGAGGAGTGAGAATATAATGAAAGAATTACAAGAGAAAATAGAAGATTATACTCGGTTCGGACAAATTCTTCTCGCTGTAAGTACATTGTTAATGGTTGGCTTATTGATTCCAAATGGAGCAAAAGAAACGATACAATTTTTTGTTATGATGGGGAGCATCGTTATATTTTTAAGTTTATCTTTCTTTTTCTTTCAGCGTGTGAAAGTGATGCGAGACAAGTTAGAGGGAAACGAATGTGAATAATATTGATAAATAGTGCGTTACAAAAAGAAGGAATCTTTTTGTAACGCTTTTTGTTTTTTCTAGAAAATGTATGTGTTTCATATTGACAATGATAATCCTTATCAATTAAAGTAGAATAGTAGTTAATGATTATCATTATCAATTAGAGGTGGGAGAATGAAAAAATCTATTACGCTATTTACAGCGATTTTATCTATTTTTTTCTTATTAATAGGTTGCAGTGCAAAGGGAGACGAAAAAGCAGCGGCAACAAAAACAGAAAAAGGAAAAGAGAAAATAGAAGTTACCGACCTGTCAGGAAGAAAGGTAATATTCGATAAAGTGCCAGAGAGTTTTGCAACATTAAGTATGGGAGACATGAATATTATTCATGCTTTAGGCGGAAAAATAGTGGGTCGTCCGGATGCAAAAATAACTCTTCCAGAGGATATAAAGAAAGTACAAGTAATCGGAAATGCACATCAGCCGAATTTTGAGCAAATTGCCAGCTTAAAGCCCGATGTACTTATTGCTAATAATGGGTTCCAAAAGAATGTTCCAACAGTTGAAGGGCAAGGAACGAAAGTAATGATTTCTTCTACGAATTCTGTACAAGATATTCTAAAGAATATTGAACTATACGGAACGATAATGAAAAAAGAAGATAAAGCAAAAGAACTTAACCAAAAAATTACGAATCAAATGAAGACATATGAGAAAAAGAGTGATGTGAAAGCATTGCTAGTGTATGGAGCACCTGGTACTTATTTAGCAGCATTACCAACTTCTTTATCAGGTGATATTTTAGAGAAAACAGGTGGGAAAAATATTGCCGCTGATTTTCCAGAAATGAAGGAATATCCGCAATATGCACAGCTAAGTGTAGAACGCATTATTGAGGCGAATCCTGATGTGATTTACTTAATTACACATGGAGATCCAAATAGCGTTAAAAAAGCATTTGAAGGTGAAATGATGAAAAATGAAGCGTGGAAAAATTTAGATGCAGTAAAACAAAATCGCGTAGTTATTTTGCCACCAGACTTATTTGGATCAAATCCTGGAACAAAAGTTACAGAAGCGATGGACTTTATGTATAAAAGTATACAAGATGTAAGGAAATGATAAGTATGGAAAGTAGTGAAGTAGTAAGGGAAAAGGAACATCCTTTTGCGAAAAAAAGATGGATCATAGCAGTTACCTTAGTTGTATTAACGGTTTTATGTCTTTTTTACGGTCTTTTCGCAGGAAGCCTATCCTTTTCTTTACGAGATATTGTAACAGGGATACAAGATGAAGGTTCGACAGTTCATCGAATTGTATGGGACCTTCGTATACCAAGAGTGCTCGTTGGATTTATAGTAGGAACATGTTTAGCTGCATCTGGCGCAATGCTGCAAGGGGTGATGAGAAATCCTCTTGCAGACCCTGGTATTATCGGGGTGTCATCTGGAGCAGGCCTTGTTGCAATTGTAATTATGATTTTATTCCCTCAGCATATGGCGTTTTTACCACTCGGTGCGTTTTTAGGAGCTTTCATAACGGCGATGATCATTTATGCTTTATCATGGCAAAAAGGGGCGCCACCTTCAAGAATTGTCTTAGTAGGTGTGTCAATTAATGCATTAATAGGTGCAGCGACGTCAGCATTAATGTTATTACATAGTGACAAAGTACAATCCGTGTTACCGTGGTTAGCGGGTGGTATTGGCGGTGTAAGTTGGGCACATTTACATATGATTATTTATTATGCAATATTCGCTATTATATTGGCCTTCTTCGGTATCAAGCATATTCGAGTATTAATGCTTGGAGATGAAATGGCGAAATTATTAGGTCATAACGTGGAGAGAAGTCGTTTTTATTTAATAGTAGTAAGCACATTATTAGCTGGAATAGCAGTTAGTGTTTCTGGTCTTATTGGATTTGTCGGCCTTGTCGTACCACATATGTTACGTTTATTAGTTGGAAATGACTATAAATATTTACTGCCATTATCATGCATTGGCGGAGGGATATTACTTGTTTTCGCGGATGCGATAGCTCGAAGTTGGTTTGATCCAATTGAATTGCCTGTCGGTATTTTATTATCCTTCTTAGGCGGTCCGTTCTTCTTATATTTAATTCATAGAGGGGGAAAACAGCGTGATTTCCGTTAATAAAGTGTTTTACGCACATTCTGAAAGATTTCAAATGCAAAATATGAATGTACATATTAAAGCTGGAGAAGTCGTTAGTTTGATTGGACCGAATGGATCTGGGAAATCTACTTTGCTTCGTTTAATAGCAAGACTACTTAAACAAAGCGAAGGGGATATCGTTTTAGATGGAAAAAGTATTCATACGATGAAAAGTGCCGATGTAGCGAAGCAATTAGCGATGTTACCACAAATGCATGATCATCAATTAGATTTAACAGTGAAAGAATTAATCGAATTTGGAAGAGGACCTCATAAGTTATGGAGAGGTCGCTTAAATAAAGAAGATGAAGAAATTGTTGATTGGGCATTGTCTGTTACAAATCTTGAAGGGTATGAATATCGTCTTTTACAATCTTTATCAGGAGGGGAAAGACAACGCGCTTGGATTGCAATGACGCTAGCACAACGTACGAATGTCTTATTATTGGATGAGCCAACAACTTTTTTAGATATCGTTCATCAGTTGGAAGTAATGGAACTTGTGAAACGACTAAACGAGGAATTTGGCATGACAATTATAATGGTTTTACATGATATTAACCAAGCGGCTCAATATAGTGATCGTTTACTCGTATTAAAGCGAGGGAAGCTTCAGTATGATGGCATACCAGAAGAAGTGTTATGTCATGAAATGTTTCAACATGTATTTGGCATAGAGGTAGATATTTTTCAAGGAAGCGATAAGCCATTTTTTACACCGAAACGAATTTCTAAAAAAGGAGGAGCAAAATGCGAACAGAAGAACGTGTTACCACTGAGTTAGTAAGGGAATTTGTTATGGCAGCTCACGGAGATTTAGAAAAAGTACAAGAACTGTTGGCTGAATCGCCAAGTTTACTTCATGCTTCTTACAATTGGGGTGGATCAGATTGGGAAAGTGCGTTAGGAGCAGCGGCACATGTAGGGCGTAAAGATATTGCTCTTTACTTATTAGAAAAGGGGGCTCGAATGGATATTTTCGCGGCCGCTATGCTGGGGGAATTAGAAGTTGTACAAGCTATTTTAGTAGCACAACCAGAAGCATTACGTGCATCTGGTCCACATGGTATTTCTCTTCTGCAACATGCACGAATGGGTGGAGAAAAAGCACAGCGTGTATTTGACTACTTAACGGTGCTTTCTTACTGACCGCCAAAGTTCTTATGTGCGGTAAACTTTTCACTTTTATATAATTGGAAAGTTTACCGCCCGTTAGAACGGGATAAGTATCTAGTGTATTTGAAAATCCTACACCCCCCTCAATTGTAGTTTTCTTTATGCTAGTTATGATATGGATGCAGTAGACAATATTTGTCTACTGCCTTTTTTAATTCTTTTGAGATTGAATATTCTGTATTTCAATGTTAGTTCATTTATAATAGATAGTAACATTTAGTATGGATACAAGACGTGAGCGTGTAATGAAGTACAAATTCGTGGGAAGGAGTGCAGAAATGTTTCATACAGATCGTTTACAAATTCGCAAATATACAATGGATGATTTACAGTTCTACGCTTCACTATGGGGAAATGAGAAGGTAATGCGCTATATTGGAAATGGGACGTTAAAAACATATATGCAGTGTAAAAAAAGTTTGGAGGAGTGGGTGATTCCTAGCTATAAAAACGGTCTCGGTTTATTTGTATTGATTGAAAAGGAAACGGGAATACGAATTGGTCATGCAGGATTAGTAAAGCAGCAAATAGATGGAAAAGAGGAAATTGAAATTGGTTATTGGTTATTACCTCAGTATTGGGGAAAAGGGTATGCGAAAGAAGCAGCGGCAGCATTTCGAGATTATGGCTTCCAAGCGTTACGAATGAATAAATTAATCTCTCTTATTAATCCGGATCACCCCGCTTCAATCTTTGTTGCTAGAAAAACGGGGCTTAGTTATGAGAAAACAACTTCATTTCATGGGATGGATGTTCTCGTTTATTCCATTAGGCGCATTGGATGAAAAAAGGTGAATTGCATCTTTTGAAGAATGGTATATAAAAATAAAGGGGGGATTACATGTACATTTATCATAATGGACTTATTATTCGTGAGGGAACGAATGGTGTACCTGCATATGCAATTAAAACTTTATTCGAAGATGCCGGTTGGAGCAATGATAATATCCCTTCTTGGCAAATTGAAAAATTCACGATAGCATTTGAAAATTCAACATGGGCATTCACAATTTGGGATGAAGAAGAGATGATTGCGATGGTTAGAGTCATTTCTGATGGAATCATGGTCGCCAACATAGTAAATTTAGTTGTGAAATGTGAATATAGAGGGAAGGGATTAGGTAAGAAACTTGTTGCTCTTTGTTTGCAAAAATTGCCACATGGTGACTGGTTTGCGCATACTTCTGCGAGTAATTTTGATTTTTATAGAAGTTGTGGTTTTGAGGTGAGAGAGTTATCGAGAAATGGAACATGTGCGTACTATGGATATCAAATAGCCAAAAAAGAGGGGCACCGATAAGGAGAAAAAGTAGAACAGAAAAAGGCTTACTATTTTAATAATATAAACTGAACTAAGATTCATTTTATGATAAAATGAAAGAAAATTCTGTTTATTATTAGGGGGATAAAAATGAGTATAAAAGTTGGGGATGTATTTAAATACGAAAGAAGATTTACTGAGGAAGAGGTTTTTGAATTTGCAAATATTACAGGGGATAAAGGTAGGCATCATATGGAATATGATGAAAATGGACGTTTAATGGTTCATGGTTTATTGACTGCTAGTATTGGAACGAAAGTAGGCGAAGAATTACATTACATAGCAAGAGAATTAGTAAGTGAGTTTATTAGACCAGTTTTTACAGGAGATACGATCACTTGTGAATTAACTTTAACGAATGTTGAACAGATGGAAGGATACAAAAAGGTTTCAATCGAGTCAGTTTATCGTAATCAACACGAAAAGACTGTACTAGTTGGGACAAGCTATGGAGTTATAAGAGGATAAAAAGAAGCCTGATTTACAGGCTTCTTTTTTTAATAAACACGTTTTCGATTTTCTGCATGACTAGAGATGAGTAATAATGCAGTTTCTTCTCCTATATTACGAACGATATGAGGAACACATGCATTCCAGGAGAAAGAATCTCCTTCTTCTACAATTGCAACATCTTCTCCATGTTGAACTTCTAGTTTTCCGCGTAATACAAGGTGACATTCTTCTCCTTCATGGGCATTTGGTGTGTTTTCTTTCGGAAATCCAGCAGGAATTTCTACGAGATTGAGGCGAAGGCCACCTTGCTCTGCAACATGTTCAATTCTTTGTTCATCTTTTCCGTATACACTATATTTACGCTCTACCTTTTTGACAACTTTCAATCGATCTTTTTGTTCTAACAATAAATAGGGAAGAGGAACGTTTAAAAAATTGGAGATTGTTTCTAAAGTTGAGATAGATGGTGATGTTTTATTATTTTCAACCTGACTCATAAACCCTTTAGAAAGACCTGTTCCCTCACAAATTTGTGCAATTGTTATGCCTCTACGTTGACGAATTTCACGTATTGCAGAACCAATATTCATAAAATCAAGCTCCTTTTTATAAACAACTATTTGTATCATAGCAAAAAAAATATATATTTTCCCAGTGAAAATGAATTGACGAATAAAAAAAATTAGTGTATGTTTTGTAATGTAAATAAAAGTTTTGTATAAGAAAACTATAAAGGAGAGAAGGAAATGAATCAACATATTGGTAACTTAATTATTCGTATCGTGTTAGGGGTAACGTTCTTTATGCACGGTTTAACAAAATTCCAATCGGGAATTGACAATATTGCAGGGTGGTTCACAAGCATTGGTTTACCAGGAGGACTTGCATACGGTGTAGCAACAGTTGAATTAGTTGGCGGTCTATTATTAATTCTAGGTTTAGGTGTAAGATATATTGGATTATTATTTGCACTAGTTATGGTTGGAGCAATTGTAAAAGTAAAATGGTCAGCTGGTTTATTAGGAGATGGAAAAAATCCTGGTTTCGAATTAGAGCTTGCATTGTTAGCAATGGGTGCGTACTTATTTGTTGCGAAAGAGGATGGTTTTGTAGATAATTTCTTAAAAGAGAAAATGTCAAAGAAGAACTAATTTAAATGGGAGGCTAACAAGATGAGTTTTCAACTTCATCCCGATACAACACTTGATGTTGTTCATTTATATGTATCAAATATAAAGAAATCACTAGAGTTTTATACAGAAGTAC
Source organism: Bacillus sp. FF-1 (assembly GCF_028548245.1). Lineage (NCBI taxonomy): Bacteria > Bacillati > Bacillota > Bacilli > Caryophanales > Bacillaceae > Bacillus > Bacillus sp. FF-1. The sequence continues at coordinate 393,303 of NZ_JAQQGG010000003.1, read as the reverse complement.
TACGTATGAAAGTGCTAAAAGAAGATGAAATGGTCGTTACATTTGGGAATGAAAATAACGAACCACTCCTTATCATTGAAGAAAAGAAAGAAGCCTTACCAAAGCAAAGAGGGAGAACGGGTTTATATCATTACGCAATTTTATTACCGAGCAGACAGGATTTAGCGAATATCCTTCGTCATCTTGTAGAAATGGTATATCCACTGCACGGCGGAGCTGACCATTACTTTAGTGAGGCCCTTTATTTAGCTGATCCAGATGGAAACGGGATTGAAATTTATCATGATCGTCAAAAAGAAGTTTGGCGTGATGAGAATGGAGAGCTACCATTTGTTAGTAACCCGTTAGCTGGTGAAGAATTATTACAGCAAGGAAGTAAATGGAGTGGGTTTCCAGCTGGTACTGTGATGGGACATATTCATTTCCATGTAGCTGATTTGGAAGAAGCGAAACGTTTCTATGTGGATGGTCTTGGCTTTGAAGTAACGATCCCAGCCCGTAATGGGGCGCTCTTTGTATCGGCAGGCGGCTACCATCACCATATCGGTTTAAATACGTGGCAAGGTGAAGGAATACTACCGCAAATGCCAAATTCTGTTGGCTTGAAATATTTCACAATTGTACTAGCAGATGAAAAACAAAAAGAGCAAGTATGTGAAAGCTTAAAAAATATTGGCAAGATTGCTACGTACAAAGATGGAATATTACAAGTAGAGGATCCATTTGGACATTGTATCCATTTCAAAATAAAAGGAGAAGCCTAATAAAGGCTTCTCTTTTTTACTTTCTTATAATGGCTTTTTCATTTTGGACAAATAGTTCATCAAATTGCTTCGCAAGCTCAAAATCGAGTTTCGTTAAACCTTTTGCATTCCAAGATGACAAAGTAATAATGACTGCTTTATACTGGATAAGGATAAATGGGTGGTGATTATGTTCTTCTGATAGTTTGGCGGCTTCAGAGACAAATTCGACTCCTTTTAAGTAGTCGGAAAACATATATTTTCTTTCAATCCATTTTTCATCTTTTACTACCCATTTATCTAACCTCAATAATTCTTCTTGAACTTCCTCTTCAGTTAATCGTAGCATCATTTTTCACATCCTTTACTGGAAGTAGCGTAAGACCATTGTTAATAAGACGTGTTACAGCTTCATCCGTTGTGAAAGTAGAAAGTTGTTGTAATAATGCTGCTGATGTTTCGTGCCCTTTGTTATGCTCTAAAAGCAATTCTAATATTTCAAGGCGAAGTAACCATTCTTTCGGATACAATTTATTTAATACTTCTTGAATTGCTACTAATTGCTCGATATGCGCGTCGTGTAAAATACCTTCATTTCGGATATCGCGAACTGTTTGATACATACGTTCAAGTTCATTCAGTACAAGTGGAGCAGGAATTTCTTGGATTTCTTCATCCATTGGGAAAAATGCTGCAGCATCTGCGGCACCTGGGAATACCGAAGTGATTGTTGAACCAACAGCCATATCAAATGCGCCCCATGAAGCATCAAATAAAACGCGGTCGTTATAAGTAACTGTACAATTGATAAAGGAAATAAGAGCGATTTTATTATCGTTTTTTACAATATCTGTTACTGTTCCTTTTACATGAATACCACTTGCAAAAGTAAACTCAGCAACATTTCCAATTGTAATTCCTAATGATTGTAATTGTTCATCTGTACAATTTTCTAATGCAATATTTTCAGTGAGTAATCCAATTGGTGTTCCAAACCCGTCACTGTGTACAGACGTAGAATGATTCGCTAGCTGTTTATTGTGAATTGCTAATGCTGTTGGCGAGCTCGTTCGCATGTAAATCAATTCACCTGCATCGTTTTCAATTGTCTCGGTAAATGTACCTGTAATTTGTAAGCCGCTATTTAATTCAGCAGTTGCATGATTTTCAGAGCGAATTGCTTTTTCTAATCCTTCTTTACCACCTGTTTTAAAGGCCATCGTTTCAGAGAATTTCTCAAGTGCTTCTGTTAATTCTTCAAATGATTCACAAACAAATAGTTGTGGTTGCATTTTTGTTACGTCATAAGTTGTACTTGTACATGCCTCTATAGAGAATGGAACCTTTTCTACAGCGTCTGTTAAGCAATATTTGCTTTCGCCAACAGAAGAAAGGAGACCAGCACCATATATTTTTGGAGCATCTATATTTCCAATTAATCCATATTCTACTGTCCACCAGAAAAGACGTGAAATTTGTTCCGCTTCTGATAAGCCAGAAACTAACTTTTGTTTTTCAAGTACATTATTCTCAGCAGCTGTAACTTCATCAGGAGTAGAAGTAGGGCTTTCTTTTACAATTGTTAATGTACGAACAGCTTCGAATGCATCATGTTCTTCTTTTGTTGAGAAAGCTTTTGCACCAATTTGTCCAAATCGTTTCACATATTTTGCATATGTAGGATCAAGTAAAATAGGTGCGTGTCCTGCAGCTTCGTGTACAATATCTGGAGCTGGTGTATACTCGATATTCTCTACCTTGCGAATATCTGTTGCGATTGGTAGCAATCCGTGCCCTTGAAAATCGAAAAATGCGACGCCAGGAATAAGTCCGTCAATCGTTACAGCGCCCCAGCCGCTTGGCGCCAAACATTCATTCATTTCTTCTACCTTTGGAATTGCATCTATATTAATACCAGATGATTGTAGTCCGTTCACATAGGCTGGATGAGCAACGTCTTTTAAGAAGCTATGATTTTGTCTCATAATGTAACGCCATACAGCGTGGTTCACCGGTGTGTATTGATCATAATGCTGTGTGGATACGAATGGTTTTAAATGCGATGGAATTTCTCTTTTCTTTGTCATTTAGACATCCTCCTTTTTTTAAATAAAATTAAGTATCGGTTTCGTATAGCTTGTATCACCCCCTTTCAAAAATTGTAAGCGCTTATAAAATTTTATCATAAGATTCGGAATTATTTAATATTTGTTTCTGTGAGAAATAGAAAAAGCCCCTATCGGAAAATCCGATAGGGGCGAAAGAATCGGGTTACTACCTTATTTCACATCTAAATCAACATTTAAATTAGATGTATTTCCAGCTGCATCTGTTGCTACAATGTGAATTGTATTTTTACCTTCTTGTAATTGAGTACGCTCTAAATAAATGCCGTAATTTTTCTCCCAAGGATTTAGGAATGCACTTTCCCATACACCATTTCCGTTGATTTCATACTGTAGTCTCACTGGAATTCCAGGTGCTACCCAACCAGATTCTGTCATCCAATCTAGTAAGATATCATCCACTTTTCCTGTGATTACAAGGTTTTCTTGGTCAATTTCGTATGTTAACTTAGGTGCAGTTCGATCCAGAAATACAGCAGCTGTTTGTTTTGTTTCCCCACCAGAATTAGAGGCAACTGCTTCGATTTGGTATAGACCGTCAGCTAACGGAGTACCATCTGCTTTTGTACCATTCCATTTGAAAGGTTTGTATCCAGCTGTTTCATTTTTAGCTTGATGGATAATCCCTTGGTACGTTACACGTTCTTTTGTAACTAAATTTGCGTGCAATGTTACATCATCCACAGGTGCAACTAAATAGTAGTTGATGAGATTATCGTCTAATATTTGGTCACCATTTGGACTAAATGTAGAATTAATAATTTCGAGTCCATCTATACGTTTGTAATCTTTAGGATCGATACTAAATGTAAATGGAATGCGAGTTTCTTCCTTCTTACCTTGTTCTTTTATATACACATTTCCAGTATAGACACCTTGGGGTAGCGAACTATCGACAGTGATAGTAAATGGTTTTTCGGTACTACTATTCGGCTGTATGCTAATCGATGAAGGTACAGAAGTTTTTACTTTTGTTTTTGTGTTTGTATCTAGCAATTCCACACGAGTTGAAAAACTTTTCTTTTTACTAGATAGATTTTGTAACGTAATATTTTGCGTCAGTTTTACTTTCCCACTGTTTGGCTTAATAAGACCGAAGCTCACATTGTTAGGTTTGACTAATACATCTGTTTGAGCTGCTTTCGGGATGTTAATTAAACCAGACCCTTGTGTCATAATAGGATATGTATTTTCATTCACATCTTTTAAAGTTTTTGCGGTATTGGCAAGGGATGCTTTTAATTGCTCTGTCGTCCAATCAGGATGCATTTGACGCAAGAGGGCAACCGCTCCAGCTACTTGTGGAGCAGCCATACTTGTACCATTATGAGATTCATAGCCGCCTCTCGGTACTGTACTCGTAATTTGTACGCCAGGTGCAATTATATCTGGTTTTATAAGCCAACTTCCTTGTGACGGACCTCTGGAACTGAAGTTAGCAATCAATTCGGTTGGATTTGGTTGGCCAATTTTTATATTTTTCTTACGCTTTGTAATTAAGTTTTTCAACTCTTCACCGTTTACATTGGATAGTTGCATAACTGGAAGGGCTAGGTTTTCACGTGTAAAGTATTCAGGCATAATATTGATTTCTTTTTCTGTAGAAATGAATAGTACACCAATTGCACCAGCTTGCTTCGCTTGTTCAGCTTTTACTAACGTGCTAGAAGTACCTTGTAAAACAAGTGCAAATTTTCCTTTCACATCTTGTTTTGCATAATCGCTTGGATTACCATAGCCAACATATACAAGTGGAGAATCATTTCCTATTGGGAAATCTGATTTTGATAACGGTAATCCTTGGTATGTTTTGCTGGAACCAGCTACTTGGAATGTTGGAAACGGAATAGAAACTGTAGATGCTCCAACTGATATCACGCTACTTGCATTTCCAGGTGCATCAACAGACCAAGGTTTTGGACCATCATTTCCATTGGAAACGACTGCAGTAACCCCAAGCTTTGCTGCACGTTCTAACGTTAAAGTTACAGGCTGATCAGGTACATTTAAATCTTGTCCAAGGGATAGATTTAACACATCAGCACCATCTTGAATTGCTCGTTCAATACCTTGAATAATATCATCTGTTGTACCAGTACCACCGTCATTCATGACACGATAAGCTAAAATAGAAGCATTCGGAGCAACGCCTTTAATTTTTCCGTTACCAGCAATAATTCCAGCTACATGAGTACCATGTACGTTACCATCCATTGGATCATTATCTTCATCAACTGTGTCATATCCACCGATATAATTTGCTTTTAAGTCAGGATGTGTATAGTCTACACCAGAGTCGATAATCGCTACTTTCATACCTTTTCCATCAAGCGGTTTACCAGATGGGTCTTTTAAATTCCATGCTTCAGTTGCACCAATTGTTGGTCCGCCGATATTTGGTGCTTCTTCATTAGTAGTACTTTTTGATGTTTCATGTAATTTATATGTTAAGTTCGGATAGACTGCTTTTACTTCAGGTAAAGAAGCAAGAGCGGTAATTTGATCTCCAGGAACTGAAATAGAGAATCCAGAAAATAACGTATTATACACTTCTTTAATTTTTGCACCAGGTGCTTTTTCTTTTATTTTCTTAGTTGTACCTTCTTGTGCTTTTTTAAGCTCGGTATGATAAGACTGTGTATGATTATTTTGTAAATCTGGAGCATGCTGAATGTTACTTTGTGAAGCGAGTGGAGCATGTTGCAATTCTACAATGACAGAAATTTCTTTTGATGTTTTTGTTTCAACATTTTGCGCAATTTTGTTTTCTCCCCATTGTTCAATGTTCGCTTTTAACTGTGGACTAAATTGCTTCTCCTTTTGTAGCGATTCAGCATGTGCGCTTAAAGCTCCAAAACTGGAAAAGACGAGCGCCATACTTAATAGTGTAGATGTAGTTTTTTTCATTGAAACTCCCCCTAATAAAAAGTGGTAATATTCCGAAAAATAATCTTACAAATTGATCTCGAATTACATAATCTGATGTTAGCTAAACTATATTTTCGACATAATTCATACCAATCCTCTATGAATTTAAAATTTCTTGGGAAATTTTTTCTGATTATGTCGAATAGGTATTTTTTACATATTGTAGGTGAACATTGAGGAATGCTATGAGGGGAATGGAGGGGTGTTATGAAACGGTTCATAGTAAGCGTTGGTACAATGTTAGTCGTATTTTTATGTTCAACCATTAATAGTAGCGCAGAAAATAATGAATTTAAAATTGCTTTTATTCGTCATCATGACCTCTGGATTAAAGTTGATGGAAAAGAAAAACAACTTACAAAAGGAGAGTATATAACAGGGCCAAAGTGGTCTCATGATGGAGAGTGGCTGGCATATGTAAAAGGAAAGAAACAAGGTAGTCTTGAGTTATATCGGCTGAAAGATGGAAAGAAAGTTACGCCGTTTCACTCAGAAGCATCGAATTATCAATGGTCACCAAAAGAAAATATAATTGCATTTGTATTTGCGGATACATTAAATACGTTTGATGTCCAAAAAAAGAATACAGATTTTGAAAATGTATCGGCAGGTGTAGGAGATTATGCATGGTACCCGAATGGAAAGAAGTTTCTTGTATCTTCTGAAGCACACTTACTTCCAACTGGATGGACAGGAGCTCAGCTATATGAAGTACAAAAAGATGCACATATGAATCCTCACAAAATGAAGCATTTGTATGCATTGCCAAATGAACATGATGATTTCCTAGCGTTAGTTGCAAGTGGCTTTCAGTGGTCGCCAGATCAAAAGTGGATTTCATTTTTAGCAGTACCGACAGCTTCATGGTCAGCTGATAGCAATACGCTTTGCTTAGTTCGTGCAGATGGTAGTCGTTTTGAAAAGGTAGATCAAATGTTATTAAACACACAATGGTTCAAATGGGCGCCAGCCAACAATATATTGGCCTATATTGAAGGAAGCGGGAGAGTTGCATTAGAGAATAAACATTTGAAAGTAAAAGAATTGCCAGCACTTCAGCAGAACACATTTACACCGAAAGGATATGTCGATTGGGATTTTACATGGAAGAACGATAACGTAATTATCGTCTCTCGAGCAAAAGAGGGAGGATTTGAAACATTGCCAGAAAAAAGGCCACTACCATCTTTATATGAAGTTGATAGTACAAGCAATGTACAGCATCGAATCACAAAGCCACCTCATAAGCAGGGTGATTATCATCCAATCTTTATGAAGAAGAGCAATCAATTAATATGGATACGTTCAGACCGTAAGAAAGCAGATGTATGGCTTGCTCATAGATATGGAAAGCATGAAATGAAGTGGATTGAAAATATAGATGTACCAGAGTGGTATTATGAGAAATGGAATTGGGGAAATGTTATATCGGTGAAATAACAATAAAAAATCTGCCTAAAAGATAATTTTAAGCAGATTTTTTATTATTATTTATGTGTTTTATTTGGCTTTTTTTTCGCTGGGTTTCCGTTCCCTTGACGTTTTCTATTTTGTTCATCTTTTGCTTGTTTTTCATGCAGTGTATCTAAAAAGTCATTCGAGTTACTCATTTTTCTATCGCTCCTTTCCTTTCATCTTGTCCTAATTACTATAACCATTTAGGAGGATAATCATGAGATAAAAAGTTAAGCGCTTAATTTTCTTCGATAGTATACGTAAAATATGCCATACGTAATAAATAGCATAAATAAAATTTGTAACTCTACATTTTCTTTTAAAATAGTTGCGACAGAAGTTGGTAAGTATGGTGATGTATTACTCGTTTTTATACCTAACCATTTGTTTAAGAGATTAATGGTACAAAACATAAAAACACCGGACCAGCTTGCAATGATTGCCTTTTGCTTAATTTTTGTTTCGCGTTCATCATCTGTAATCCAAGGGTTAGCAGTTTTATCACTGCTAAAAAATCCGTTTATATACCCCCATATAATCATGCCAATTAAGATGGTTAGCCATTTCATATGCATGTTTCTCCTCTCTCTTGTAAAAAGTATTTTACACATATAATTGTAATTTTTTCCAATTTGTTGTGTCAAATATTTTTTACATATCGATGTTTCATATAGCAGGAATAAAGGATGGAATAGGGAAGAAATATGTAAGAGGATTTTATAGTGAGAGGAGGATGGGGATGAAACTCATCTTTGTTCGGCACGGTGAAGGAGAACATACAAAAGATTCGCCATCAAGTTTACAAGTGCCTCATCCACCGTTAACGGATGAGGGAAGGAATCAGGCTAAATTACTTCAATGCAATGTACCCTTGCAAGAAACGGATATATTAATTGCTAGTCCTACAATTAGAACTTTACAAACGGCAACAATATGGAGTGCGAAAGTAGCTTGTCAAAAAATTGTCCACCCATATGTATCCCCACGTATTTTTCCTTATCGAGAAGGAGCGACAACATTACCATGTGATCACATAGTAGATCAGGGGGTAATAACAAATTTATTTCCACATTTTTTGATAGAGAAAAGTACAAATAAACAGCTATGGACGGAAGGTATAAATACTATTCCAGAGAATCGTTTTCAGCAAATCGTAGATGAATTTCTTCTTTGGTGTTGTCAGCTAGGCGCTGAAAGAATTTGCATTGTATCTCACGACGGGACAATTACTGCGTATCGGCAATATTTACAAAAAGTCGTTTTAACTAGAGCTGATTTTTTGCAAGAAACGGGTATATATGAAATGGATGTATCCCTTAAAATTTTGATAGAGGAGATCTAATTATAGGATGGTGGGTGTATGTGGAATGTTGCACTAGTAGTTGGCTTTAATTCTGATTTAGAGGCACAATCAATCCGAGCATCACTTGAATACTTTGGGGCGAAAGTTATAACGTACTGGATTGGTAGACCGAAAGAATTCATCGACATTCTTTCTGGAAAGGGTTTATATAACGATATTAATTATGTCGTCTTTTGCTTTCATGGTGAGGAAGGAAAGTTTGTCATGGAAGAGTTAGGTGAAGATATATATGAACAAGATGAACCGAGAGGATACTTTGGTGCAGAAGAAATTTATAAATATGCAAAATTACATAATACAAATATTGTAAATAGTGGGTGTACGTTAGGGGAACAAAAACTAGCAGAATCTTTCTTACGTAGTGGTGCGAAATCGTATATTGGATCGATAGATTATGTAGATGGAAATGCAGCACTTATGTTTACAATACGCTTATTTTACGGGCTTATTAACCATGAAAAAACGTTAGGAGAGGTTTTTGAAGAAGCACGGTTAATTGATAAAGAGACACATACATTTCGATTATATAAGTAGTGTGAAACACGTTTATTCTATATTCGAATAAACGTGTTTCACATTTAACTCACATTTTTTTTACATTTTCTTCAATGAAAACCATTATCACTTATGGTATGATATGTTCAAGTTTTTACAGGTAATAAAAGTTACTATATAAACGTTAGTTTTTAATGTTTCATACACATGTCATGAATTATTCATAATTAACATTTTAAAAATAAGTAACTAATGTTATTTTATAACTTGTAACTAACTTAATTACAAATTTAGGAGGAATATATGGTTATTCAATTTTTAAGAGAAAACAAAGCAGTTTCTTTTGTGTTAGCGGTAATTCGAGTGTATCTTGGTTACACATGGTTAATGGCTGGAATTGGTAAACTACAAGGAAAAGGATTCGATGCAACGGGTTATTTACAAGGTGCAATTGAAAAATCTAAAGGAGCACAACCGGCTGTTCAATCTTGGTGGGCATCATTTTTACAAGATTTCGCAATTCCAAACGTTGATCTATTTAATACACTTGTAACGTGGGGAGAAATTTTAGTCGGAATTGGTTTAATTGTAGGCTGTTTAACAAAAACAGCGGTCTTTTTCGGTCTTGTAATGAACTTTTCCTATATGTTTAGTGGGTCAATTGGTGTGAATCCTGAAATGGTTATTCTATCAATGTTCGTTCTAGTTTCTGGTATGAATGCTGGTAAATTTGGAATAGATGGTTTCGTTATTCCGAAAGTATTAGGTTCAAAAACTCAAAAACGCCAAAAGCAAGCTGCTTAATATATGAAAACGGGTATCTCAAAATGAGATACCCGTTTATTTTTCAGTTATTATAGGGTTTTTGCCAAAGAAATCTTTCACATACCCTACAAACTCCTGTGGTTCCTGACGAAATGGTGCGTGATAGCCTTTCTCGATAATATGGAAAGTGCTATTTTTTAAGAATTGATGATACGTTTCTCCTTCTTTCCACGAAACGCTACTATCATTTCTTCCCCATATAATTAAGGTCGGTTGTTTTATTTCATTTGCGTTGATTTGAAGACGTCTAGGCCATAATTTCATTTTATTGTAATGCTCTTCATCATTACGTTTAAATTTCACTTTGCTCTCATCATAATCTGCAATGGCAGAAACGGTATTTAAATCAGTCGACAACTGTGGTCTTGGTGATCCTTGTTTATTAACGAGTGTATGAGCACCGCCCGTAGCATCAGTTAAAATAAGGTGGGTAACGGATTCTGGATATAAATATGTTAAATTAAGAGAAATTTCTCCGCCCATTGAGTGGCCCAATATTGCAAACGAATCGTAACCTAGTTTTTTCATTAATTTATAATACAAATTTGCATGAGTTGGGAAAGAATAATAAAAATCCATCGGCTTAGATGAGCGCCCGAATCCTAAAGCATCTACAGAAATAATTGTATGATCTTTTGCTAAGTCTGAGTAAATCTTTTGAAAACCATCTGACGATCCTCCAAATCCATGGATCATAAGTAAAGGTGGTTTTTCATTGCCAATCTTTTTGAAGTAAATGGTTTGACCATCTATTTCTACCATTTTTTCCTCGGTAGCTAGTTTTGCTGTAAGTGTATTTTTAACTTGTTTTACTTGTTCTACTGGCTTTTCTGCTGCACTACATCCTACTAATAGTGTAAGAGTAAGACAACCTACCATAAAATAGCTAAATCGCTTCAATTAGGTGTCCCCTTTCTAACATAACGCTGTATCTATCATAGCAAATAGCATATTACGATTTCCAGGAAGTTGGCTACCATTTTTGATCATAAGAGGTGAAAGGAGCGTTTCTTGGAAATGTTCTGTTTGAAGAAATTTGCGAAATGAAAATTGTGAATGTGGGACATCAATTCTTACTGTGCCATTCCAACATTCACATATGTTTTGTAGTAATTGAATAGCATCTTCTTCTCGTTTGGCGATAAGTGGATTGATACATAATACATTCCCCTTTTGTATGCATAAGGAAAAAGCTTCTATACAGTTATGTCTCTCAATTTTAAAAGAGTGGCTCGTTCTTGGTAATAGTAATGAATAAAGTAAAGAACGATCGGCACCAGTTGTACTTTGATCGAGAGAAATAAGCGATATAAGATCTTTTTCTTTTACTTGTTTTGGATGAGTGATATGTGTCTTAGTAGTTTGTTTTTCAAAACGATGAATCGTCGTTACTGTTTGAAATCCGCATGATGTATACAGAGGCTCGCCAGCTTTTGTTGCAATAAGTGCAATTGGTTGTTTTGGGTGAGTGTGTTCTAAGCAGTGATTAAGCAAAATACGCCCGATACCTCGTCTTTGAAAATGAGGATGGACGATTAACATGCCAATAGTAGAAAAACTTTCTTTAAAAGGAAATACGCCTCCAGCTGCAATCAGTTTATTTTCATGCATATAACCGACAAGTGTACCGAGAGAAAGGTACATTTCGAATTGTTTTTTCATAAATGCTTTATTTTGTAACCATCCAATAGATTTGCAAAGGTCGAGTAAATCAAAAATAAAAGTTTCATCTAGCTTTATTATTTTCATACATGTTCACCACATTTCTATTAATTTTCATAAAAGTAGATGGAAAATGTTAAATAAGAGATTTACGTTAAATGAAATCCAACTTGTTTATATTTTGATTGTAAAGGTGAAGATGGTTGATATGAAAAGACAAACTTATACAAATTATAACTGATATTTACATAAGTTAACAAAAAATTTACATATAACTAATTTTCTCTTAATAGTCTTCTATTAGATTTGATAGTGGGAAATGAATAACGTAATTAGGGGGACAAGACAGTGAAAAAGTTTGTGAAAAAAGCATGGCCATTTGCAGTTGTGGCATCATTAGCAGTTACTTCGGTAGCAACATGGAATTTTACACGTTCTAGTGAAGTGAGTGCAGATGAGAACGGAAGCAATGCAAAGATTAAAAATGTCATTGTATTAATTGGGGATGGTATGGGCCCTTCATATATGACAGCTCACCGTTATATGAAAGATAATCCAAAAACTTTTGAGATGGAATCTACAGAGTTTGATAAACATCTTGTAGGAACACAAAAGACATATCCAGAAGATGAACATGAAAATATCACAGACTCTGCATCTGCAGCAACAGCTATGTCAGCAGGAATTAAAACATATAATGCGGCAATTGCAGTTGATAATGATAAAGCAGAAGTGAAAACTGTTCTTGAACAAGCGAAAGAAAAGGGGAAATCAACAGGACTAGTTGCTACTTCTGAAATTACACATGCAACACCAGCTGCTTTCGGTGCGCATGACATTAGTCGTAAAAATATGGACGCAATTGCAAATGATTATTTTGATGAGAAAATTAAAGGGAAGCATAAAGTAGATGTTATGCTTGGCGGCGGCGTAAAAAACTTTGTTAGAAAAGATCGCAATCTTACAGAAGAATTTAAGAAATCTGGTTATAGTTACGTAACAGATCGAGATCAATTGTTAAATGATAAAAATGATCAAATTCTTGGTTTATTTGCACCAGGCGGTTTAGATAAAATGATTGACCGCAATGAGAAGACACCTTCATTAGAAGAAATGACAAATGCAGCAATTGAGCGTTTGAACAAAAATAAAAAAGGTTTCTTCTTAATGGTTGAAGGAAGTCAAATTGACTGGGCAGGACACGATAATGATATCGTTGGTGCAATGAGTGAAATGGAAGACTTTGAAAAAGCATTTAAAGCTGCGATTGAGTTTGCGAAAAAAGATAAAAATACGTTAGTTATTGCAACGGCAGACCACGCTACTGGTGGATTATCTTTAGGTGCAAATGGTGAGTATAACTTTAAAGTAGATTCAATTAAAGCTGCAAAACGCACACCAGACTTTATGGCAAATGAGATTGCAAACGGTGCAAATGTAGAAGAAACATTGAAAAAATATATTGATTTACAATTAACACCTGAAGAAATTAAAGCGGTAAATGATATTGCTCCTTCAAAAGATGTAACAAAGATTGATAATGCGATTGAAGATATTTTCAATAAGCGTTCGGTTACAGGATGGACAACAGGTGGACATACAGGAGAGGATGTAAACGTATATGCATTTGGTCCTGGTAAATACTTGTTCTCTGGCGTTCAAGAGAATACAAATATCGCGAAACGTGTCTTTGATATTGTTGGCGGTGGCGACCCGAATAAAGGAAGACGCTAATTATAAACGAAAGTGAGGCGAAATGCCTCACTTTTCTTTTTAGGAGATGGGAAGATGAGAGCTTTTTTCAGGGGGATAGGACCCTTTCTAATAGGTGTATTATTGCTAGTTGGATGTCAATCCAAAGAGAATCAGATAGAACAAAAAGCTACTACTACAAAAGCTGAGGAAAAGGTACAAATAACGAAAGAAGAAGAGAAATCGATTCAAGATGTTATGGATAAATTTGTAAGGACAACAAATGAAAAAAATCTTGCTGAACATATAGAATTATTTTCAAAGAAGATGCCTAGTGCCGAAGACTTAAAAACGCAAAAAGAAGCAGCTTTTCAAAAGGGAAATAAGAAAATTGAATTGGAACATATAGACATAAAAGCTAGTAAAGCAGGGTATGTTGTTGTTGAAACAAAAGAAAAGGAAATAGATGGAGAAATCACTCTTCAGAAAAAAGTACAGTATGCACTTGGAAAAGAAGAGGATGGCTGGAAAATTGAAGAGGTTCGCACGATAGAGAAGAAATAAAGTGAAATTTTCCGTAAATAGCGCAAAAAGGTTCTCATTGGCGAGAACCTTTTTTTATAGTGGTAACATAATTTGATCTGAGCATGCTTCGATATCATCAATATCTTGGCGAATGGTTGCCATTTTATTATCAAGATCCTCAGCTTTCATTGCGGCATCATGTAGTTCATCTTTTAAATAATCAGGTATTTTCCCTTCATATTTATAATAAAGTTTATGTTCTAAACTTGCCCAAAAGTCCATTGCGAGCGTACGTAACTGAATTTCTGCAAAGACTTCTTTTGTACCAGAATTCAGTGATAAAGGATATTTAATAATCATGTGTAAACTTTTATATCCATTTTGTTTTGGATTAGCGATATAATCTTTTACCTCTATGATTTCCATATCTTCACGCTTTTGAATGACTTCTTTCAAATGATAGATATCTTCTACGAAGCAACATGTAATACGAATGCCAATGATGTCTTGTAAATGCGTTTGCGCATTTTCAACTGTCGGTAATAAATTTTTACGCTCAAGTTTTTTAATAATACTTTCAGGTTGTTTTAATCTTGTTTTTATATGTTCAAACGGGTTGTAATCCTCTAAAAATTGGGCTTCCCGGTTCATAATTTCAAATTTAGTTTTTAACTCTTCTAAAGCAAATGTATATGGTAGTACAAAAGCTTTCCAGTAGTTAACTGTTGATTGATTATATTCCATTTATATACACACCTTTTCCTATTTACAAGTGAGGTTGTTATTATACTAAACACCAAATCATGTAGGCGCAAGCAGCAAATGATGAGATCATAAAACGATATTTAGTTTTCATACTTTCAACTCCTTTCGATTAAAAATTCTATATGAATAAACGTGATTGTTAATAAATTCACTATGTACAATTTCTATAGTAATAGATTCGTGTGAATTTCGTATGAACTAATTGTTTCAGCTTTTTGTCTTTTTTTGCAAATCATCATTATTCTCGATAATTTAAAGTGTTTTTATTTGATTTATTCATTTGTATAAATTAACGTATATTTGAATTTATAGTTATTAAGGAGGCTATACGGTGAACTTTGAAGAATTAGCAATTGCTAGACGTTCTGCAATGAAATTTGTACAAGGAATAGAAATCCCAGATGAGGACTTTAAAAAAATATTTGAGCTCACAAAGCTTTCTCCATCTTGTTACAATTTGCAACATACACATTATGTTGTAATTCGTGATCAAGAGCGCAAAGAAAGATTAAAAGAGTTAGCCTTCGGACAATATAAAGTATCGAGTGCATCTGCGGTAATACTTGTTTGTGGTGACAAGAGAGCATACCAAAATGTCGAAAATATTTATTTCGGTATGAAGGTTTTAAAGATGATTGATGAATGTGAGTATGAAGATACAATTAAGCAAACGAAAGGGTTATATGAAGGAAAAGGAGAACGCTTCATGGAAGAGGAAGCGATTAGAAATGCTTCGCTAAGTGCGATGACTTTTATGTACGCAGCTAAGTATTATGGATATGATACGTGTCCAATGATCGGTTTTGATGAGAAAGCAGTACAAGGTGAATTGAATATGCCAGAGCATGTAGTACCTGTTTTAATGATTACGATAGGAAAAAGTGATACTACTAAAATTCGCCCACGAGGATATAGAAAACCAATTAGTGAGTTTGTTACATATGAGACATTTTAATACAAGGTATAGATTACTTAAATAAAAGGGTTCTATTTAGATCCCTTTTATTTTGCAATTGACAAATAGAATGAAGTTATATAATATATAAATCGTAATCATTACGATTTATTTTGCGATCTTTAAAAGAAAGGAGAATTACATATGCGTGTAAATATTACACTAGCTTGTACGGAGTGCGGTGATCGTAATTATATTTCTAAAAAAAATAAACGAAACAATCCAGAGCGCATCGAACTAAAAAAATATTGTCCACGATTAAAGCGAGTAACGTTACATCGTGAAACGAAGTAGAAGACTAGAGATATCTCTAGTCTTTTTTGTTTATTATCCTTTGGTTTTGTTTGTTATAATTACCTTAAATTGTAACAAGGGGGCGGTATGATGAATCAAAAAGATATAGAAAGAAAAGAGCAAGTGGCTCATATGATCAACATTCCAGATGATTATAGACTTGTTGTAGACGATCAAGAAGGCGTAGATGACCCGTATCATCTATTATGGTGGGAGCATAAAGAGGATGAAGAGAGAACGATACAAATTACGCTGAATAGACATACTGGTAATTTAATTGAATTTAGTATAGATGATGAAAATTCTTTTTCGGACGATAAGGAAGCTCTAGAGGAAAATCAAGCGAGAGAGATTGCAAATATATTTTTAACAAAATATACAAAAGAAGGATATGAATTTTATACATATGTAACTGTTAAGGACGACAGGCGTGGTTGGAAAGAAGTAAATTATATGCAAGAAGTGAATGGCTATCCATTGCCGAATACGGGGTGTGTTGTGCTAGTACATCCATTAGGTGATGTGATGCATTTTCATTATAATGGACAAAAAGCTATCGAGAAAAAACCGTTATGGCCAAGTGATATTGTTGAGGAGAACGTCGTCTTAGAAAATTTGAAGGCTAGACAAGATATGAGACTTGCATTTGTAGATTTAACACACTCCTCATGTGAGTATGAAAATGGAGAAGAAGTAAAAGGGTACCATCTTGTATATGAACCAGATCCTAGCCATGCATGTATTGATGCAAGTACAGGTAAAGATTTATATGGGCCAGAACATTATAAATTACCGCCAACAGTAGTTGTTGAAAAAATAGAAGAAGGTAACCGGCAAGATGACATATTCGAATTATTTGACTGGGATAAAGAAAGTTTTGCAAAAGTAGATGAGACGGAAAATAATAATGAAATAAGGATGAAATTTGTTCCGAAAGAGGAATTACAAAAACAGAAAGAAGAAAAGAATTCATATTTAATGAATGAATTCTTTAAAAAGCATTTACCGATGCTGAAATATAATAATTTAGTTAGCGTTACAATTGATAAATTAACCAATGAATTAACTGGTTTTATAAAATTGACAGATGATAAAGAAGTAAAGCAAATACTGCCTAGAGAGGAATGTTTAAAAAAAGCACTTCAATTTTTGGAACAAGTTATTCCAGATATCACACAATATCTGCGTCTTTGGGAGGAACGTGAAGAAGCTGAAGATGGGATTGAAAGATTTATTTTTTCTGTATATATAAATGATATTCCGGCAGAGTATAACCAATTTATGATTAACATCAATACGGAAAACGGTGCTGTGATGCACTACTCTGGAGAGTCTAGCAAATTTATAAAAGAATTACTTACATACGAAACAACACCAAAAGTAACGAAAGAAGAAGCGTTAGAAATATACAGAGATGCTATCCGAGTTAAATTAGAATGGTCTATAGATCATGATGTAGAGGAAACGGTATATCAATTGCTGTATAAACAAATAACGGGTGAAAATTATAAAGAATTCTTCGACGGTAGTCGAGAAATTCGTTATATTGATGCGCATACTGGGGAGAAAATTTGGAGCAAGTAAAATAAAAAGAGTTATTTTTCAAAGAAAATAACTCTTTTTATTTTTATAATTTGCCTGTTCGTTTTTCAAATGTAAATGTGATAGGAAGGTTGGAAGGAGAACTATCACTTTTAAATGTTACTTTCCATTCTTTAGAGTGGGCTTTAATTTCGAAATCAAGAAGATTCATTGCTCTACGTTTATCTATTTCTAAAAACATATTATGAATTTCTGGTTCCTGCTGTAAATTAAGAGTCTTTAGTGTGACTGTTAATGTGAAAAAATCTCGCCCTTCATATACTATTTTTGATATTTTTGTTTTTTGTGTATTTAACAGTATATAAAAACGGTCTGATGGAGTTAATTGTACAGAGTCATCAGTAATTTCATCCTCCATATTATGAAGTTCAACTAAGAAAGATGTACTATGGGAAGAATCTTTTTTGCTTGTAATCTGTAATTCAGTAGGAATCATCGGTATTTCATAAAAATCATTCCTTATTATGTTGTTGTAATCCTCTGAAAATTTACGGACTTCTTTTGGGAAAGAGTCTTCTTCTTGTGTACTTAAAAAAGTTTTATGTTGCTTTGGAATTTTTTTACTAAACTTAAATGTTTCTTTAAAGTAATAATTGGATCCAGTTAAAAATAAAAAACTACAAATTAATAAAAAAATTCGATAGGGATTTTGAAAGTGAAAGAACGATAGTATACATGTAATAAATCCAATTACATAGAAAATAAAGATAAGTAGTTCTAATTTTGAGTGAAAGGAGAAACCATAGTTATGAAAAAATTTCATTCCAATTATAATTTGAGCTCCAAAAAACAAGGAAATTCCAAATTGAAAAAATAATAAATCAGGCCCTCTCTTAATAACAAAAGTAATGAATGAAATGAAAAGTAAAAATACCCCTAAATAAATTGTTACATTTAATAATCGATCTAATGTGAGCATGAATAGTGTCCCCTTTAATAGCATATTCATATATAAATAACAATTTTATATAATTATAATATAACAATAAAATATTTTAAATGTTGGAAGTGTTGAGTTTTATAAATAAACTGTACAGACACAAACAACCTCATGCCCACATACACTTAGTAAAGACCACTATTTTGGCGGAGGTGAAAGGTTTGAGTCTATTCGCCGCAATTGGATATATGGTTCGAGAAGTGTTTGTTTTTGTTTCTTATGTGAAGAACAATGCGTTTCCGCAGCCATTATCATCAGACGATGAGAGAAAGTACTTAGAGTTAATGGAGCAAGGTGATGCTCAAGCGAGGAATCTGTTAATTGAACATAATTTACGGCTTGTAGCTCATATCGTTAAAAAATTTGAAAATACAGGGGAAGATGCAGAAGATTTAATTTCAATTGGTACAATCGGGCTCATTAAAGCAATCGAGAGCTATTCGGCAGGAAAAGGTACAAAACTTGCGACGTACGCAGCACGCTGTATTGAAAATGAAATTTTGATGCATTTACGTGTATTAAAGAAAACGAAAAAGGACGTTTCACTTCATGATCCAATCGGGCAAGATAAAGAGGGGAATGAAATATCGCTTATTGATATATTAAAATCAGAGTCTGAAGATGTAATTGATATGATCCAGCTTAGTATGGAGTTAGAAAAGATTAAAGAGTATATCGATATTTTAGACGAACGAGAGAAAGAAGTAATCGTGAAGCGTTTTGGACTGGGGCTTGATAAGGAGAAGACGCAACGAGAGATTGCGAAGGCACTTGGTATTTCCAGAAGCTACGTATCAAGAATTGAAAAGCGCGCTTTAATGAAAATGTTCCATGAATTTGTAAGAGCAGAGAAAGAGAAAAAAGCAAAAGAATAATGTACATTACAAGCAGCTGTATTTTAAAATGGGCTGCTTTTCTTTTTGGAAATAAGGAAAGAAAAAGAGTTGTGTTCAGAAGAAATCCATGTTCACTGTTGAAAATGACGGATTCTATCTGTAATATTAGAAGGTGCTAAACAATTTAAGAATGATACCGTACTTAGTTTTCTGCATGTATAATATGGCGGTTCTATATGATATGTGGGAATAAGAACTAATTTTACATATGATATAGAAGGAAAAGAAGGGGAAGCTAAAGTTATAGACTGATTAGGAGGTTCCGCAATTTGCGACGTACATTATATCGACTTATGATCGAACTTACAAATGGTCGTTTTACTTCTTATATATTACGTAAATTTGCACAATCTCGTTTGAGCTCTATCATTATTCCATCGTATGCGAAAGTATTTCAAATTAATCAAGATGAGATGGAAAAGGGTTTGAAGGAATATAGAACATTGCATGAATTATTTACACGTAAGCTAAAAGAAGGAAAGCGTAGTATTGATACAGATGCATCGAGTATCGTTAGTCCTGTTGATGGTGTTTTTGCTGATCACGGTCCTATTGAGGACACAAAAACATTTGATATTAAAGGCAAGCGTTATTCGATTGTGGATATGCTAGGTAATGAAGAACGTGCACAGCGATATGCAGGTGGTACATATATGGTTATTTATTTAAGCCCAAGTCATTATCATCGTATTCATAGTCCGCTTTCTGGTGCTGTGATTGAAAGATTTGTACTCGGTAGAAAATCATATCCGGTAAATGCAGCTGGTATGGAATACGGGAAAGAACCATTGTCAAAAAACTATCGCTCCGTTACAGAAGTGAATAGTGACGGTGAACATATGGCGCTTGTAAAAGTAGGAGCTATGTTTGTAAATAGTATTGAGCTGCTGCATGAAAGAGACACTGTTCAAAAAGGTGAAGAAATGGCATACTTTACATTCGGTTCAACAGTTGTGTTATTGTTTGAAAAAGATATGATAGAAGTAGTGCAAGAATTGAAGAGTGGACAAGAGCTTCGCCTTGGTGAAAAGATTGCTACTCGATTGGCTCATAAGTAAAAAAGATTTTATAACTGTAAGTAAGATTTATGGACAAAGATGCGTAATGATGAAATTCCCTAGATGGGAGTACTTGTTTATTCGAGAGCCATCGCAGGATGGCTCTTTTTACAAGTTAGTTACTTAAAATTTCACTTTATATGTAATCAAGACGATTTGACGAGCTTGTCCTCTAATGAGCGTCTAATAATTTCTTGTTTTATAAGTAAAATGAAGTCGGGATTTAATTTTAGTTCTTTTGCTTTATAATAAGACTCAGTGAGTAACTCAGTAGATAACTGTTCCATATGTTTTGTTTTCAAGGTGAGTCACCTCCTAATAATATAAGGATTGATTCGTTGTTGCATTTAATGTACCAAAAAAATATGACAGTCACAAACGGGTGGTTATCCACATACCTAGGTGGATAAAATGTGTATAGATTGTTAGTAAATTCCAAATTAACCGAAAAATTAATGTGGAAAATGTGTACAATTTTATCCACAGGCCATATATCGAAATATGTTGTCGAAAAATTTTTATGAAAACTCCTCAAAGAGGTGAAAGAAATTGAAACTATTTTTACCAAATGAATATGTGAAAAATGTATATCATGTTCAACCAGAAGATTTGAAAAAACGTGGAATTAAAGGTGTTATTACTGATTTAGATAACACTTTAATTGAATGGGATCGTCCAAATGCAACGCCACAACTTGAAGAATGGTTTTTGAAAATGAAAGAGCAAGGCATTCAAGTAACGGTCGTTTCAAATAATAATGAGCAACGAGTGAAAGATTTTGCTGATCCATTAGGCATTCCATTTATTCATAGTGCGCGTAAGCCATTTGTTCGTGCGTTTAAGCGTGCGATACGAGAGATGCAGTTGCAACCAGATGAAGTTGTAGTAATTGGGGATCAGTTACTGACAGATGTGCTAGGTGGAAACCGAGTTGGACTGCATACAATTTTAGTTGTACCAGTAGCACAAACAGACGGATTAGTAACGCGCTTTAATCGAAAAATTGAACGAAGAATTATGAGAAACATGAAGAAAAAAGGTTTAATTAACTGGGAGGAATAAAGTTTGACTGAAACAATTAAATGTATTGGTTGCGGTGTAGAAATTCAAACAGAAGATAAAAATGAAGTGGGATATGCTCCTGCCTCATCTTTAGAAAAAGAACAAGTCATTTGTCAACGCTGTTTTCGATTGAAACATTATAACGAAATTCAAGATGTCTCATTAACAGATGATGATTTCCTACGTATTCTAAACGGTATTGGAAAATCGGATGCGTTAGTAGTTAAAATTGTAGATATTTTCGATTTTAATGGTAGCTGGTTACCTGGCTTACATCGTTTCGTGGGAAATAATAAAGTATTACTTGTTGGGAATAAAGCGGATTTAATTCCTAAGTCAGTAAAACATGATAAAGTAAAGCATTGGATGCGCTATAGTGCAAAGCAGCTAGGATTAAAGCCAGAAGATGTCTTTTTAATTAGTGCAGCGAAAGGACAAGGGATTGCTGAGCTGGCAGATGCGATTGAGTATTACCGCGGCGGAAAAGATGTTTACGTTGTTGGATGTACAAATGTAGGGAAATCAACATTCATTAATCGTATGATTAAAGAATTTAGTGATGAGACTGAAAATGTAATTACAACATCTCATTTCCCAGGAACAACGCTTGATTTAATTGATATCCCGTTAGACGAAGAATCTTCTTTATATGATACGCCAGGTATTATTAACCACCATCAAATGGCTCATTATGTTGGAAAACAAAGCTTAAAGCTTATTACACCAACAAAAGAAATTAAGCCAATGGTATTCCAATTAAATGAAGAACAAACATTGTTCTTTAGCGGATTGGCACGTTTTGATTACGTAAGTGGCGGTCGTCGCGCATTTACTTGTCACTTCTCAAATCGTTTAACAATCCATCGTACAAAGCTTGAGAAAGCAGATGAATTGTATAAAAATCATGCAGGGGATTTACTAAGCCCGCCAACACCAGAAGAATTAGAAAATATGCCAGAGTTAGTGAAATACGAGTTTAATATTCGTGAACCAAAAACGGATGTTGTATTCTCTGGATTAGGATGGGTTACTGTGAACGAACCGGGAGCAAAAATTGTTGCACACGTACCAAAAGGAGTAAGTGTTTCATTGCGTAAATCTTTAATTTAATATGGAGAGGGATTTATGAAACAATTATATGGTGTAATCGGAAATCCAATTGGACATTCATTATCACCCGTTATGCATAACGATGCATTTGAACACTTGAATATGGATGCCTATTATCATGCCTTTCTTGTTAAAGAGGAAGTGCTAGGGGAAGCAGTAAGAGGTTTAAAAGCGTTAGGTATTTCAGGATTTAATGTAACAACTCCGCACAAAGTTGCGATTATGGATTATTTGGATGAGATTGACCCGCTAGCAAAACAAATTGGTGCAGTAAATACGGTGGTTCATAAGGATGGGAAATTGATTGGCTACAATACAGATGGAATTGGTTTTGTCAAAGCGCTACAGTCAATTAGTAGTGAACCACTTCAAGAGAAACGTATTTTATTGCTTGGCGCAGGTGGTGCTAGTCGAGCTATTTATTTTTCACTTGCTGATGTAGGTGTAAAAGAGATTGATGTAGCGAATCGTACAGTAGATAAGGCGAAAGAACTTATTACTGCATGTACGGCTACTGTTCATTCTGTTGCTTTATCGTTAGAGGAAGCAACAGAAGAACAAGAGAATTATGATATTATCATTCAGACGACAACGATAGGTATGCATCCACGTGTCGAACATACGCCGTTACAAATTTCTTCGTTGAAAAAGGGAACGATTGTATCAGATATAATTTATAATCCATTTGAAACGAAAATTTTATGTGAGGCGAAAGAGCAAGGTGCAATCATTCAAAATGGTATTGATATGTTTGTTTATCAAGGAGCGCTTGCATTTGAAATGTGGACAGGTTGCGTACCGAATATTGAACGAATGAAACAATTAGTTATAAGAAAGCTTGGAGGCTAACATATATGTTAACAGGAAAACAAAAAAGATTTTTACGTGCACAAGCACATCATTTAACACCAATTTTTCAAGTAGGAAAAGGCGGAGTAAATGAAAATATGATTAAACAAATTGCAGATACTTTAGAAGCTCGTGAGTTATTTAAAGTAAGTGTGCTACAAAACTGTGAATTCGATCGCCGTGAAGTTGCAGAAGAACTTGCAAAAGGTGCACGTGCGGAAATCGTTCAAGTAATTGGAAGTACAATTGTTTTATACAAAGAATCAAGAGAAAACAAGCAAATTAAACTTCCTCGATAAAAATAGCATATGTTATTTTTATCACTAGTAATGGTGTAGAGATCGAAACCAATTGAACTTTTATTAACAGTAAACTCTCTTCGGATGGAAATGAAGAGAGTTGCTGTATGTAAAAGGAAGGGGCGTTTCTTTTGAGAAAAGTTGGCATCATTGGCGGTACATTTGATCCGCCACATTATGGACATTTGCTCATTGCAAATGAAGTATATCATGCTTTGAATTTAGAAGAAGTATGGTTCTTACCGAACCAAATTCCGCCGCATAAACAAGGGCGGAATATTACAAGTGTAGAAAGTCGCTTACAAATGTTAGAACTTGCGACTGAGGAAGAGGAACATTTTTCTATTTGTTTAGAAGAGCTAAGCAGGAAGGGCCCATCTTATACGTATGACACTATGCTACAATTAACGAAGAAGCATCCGGATGTGCAGTTTCACTTTATTATTGGTGGAGATATGGTTGAGTATTTACCGAAGTGGTATAACATTGAAGCGTTACTTGATCTTGTAACGTTTGTTGGGGTTGCAAGACCGGGTTATACATTGCATACACCTTATCCTATCACCACTGTAGAAATTCCGGAGTTTGCAGTTTCTTCATCTTTATTACGTGAGAGATATAAAGAGAAGAAAACATGCAAATATTTACTTCCTGAAAAAGTACAGGTATATATCGAGAGGAATGGGTTGTATGAATCGTGAGGAAGCACTTCATATTGTGAAACAACAAATGCATGAAAAACGTTATATACACACAATTGGTGTAATGGAGACGGCAATTGAACTTGCTAAATTATACGGTGTGGATGAAAAAAAGGCTGAAGTTGCAGCTATATTCCATGATTATGCGAAGTGTAGAGCGATTTCAGAGATGGAAGAGATCATTAAAAGTGAAGGTTTGCCGAAAGATTTACTTTGTTATAACAAAGAGTTATGGCATGCACCTGTTGGGGCATACTTAGTAGAAAAAGAAGTAGGTATTACAGATTCTGAAATCCTGCAAGCTATTACATATCATACAAGTGGTCATGAGAAAATGACGATGTTAGATAAAGTAATTTATGTAGCTGATTACATTGAGCCTGGGCGAAAGTTTCCAGGGGTGGAGGAAGCTCGTAAACTCGCATATACGGATATAGATCAAGCTTTATTATTTGCGCTAAAGAGAACAATTCAATTTTTAATGGAAAAAGATCAAACGATTTATCCATTAACATTCCAAACATACAATGCAGTTATCAAGGAGGAAATGAGTAAATGAAAGATAAAGATTTATTAGTATTAGCAGCAAAAGCAGCTGATGATAAGAGAGCAGAAGATATGGTTGTCCTAAATATGCAAGGTATTTCACCAATTGCAGATTATTTCATTATTTGTCACGGTAATTCAGATAAGCAAGTGCAAGCAATTGCACGTGAAATTAAAGCGAAAGCACACGAGTTCCAAATCGACGTACAACGTATGGAAGGTTTTGACGAAGCTCGCTGGGTATTAGTTGACCTTGGAGATGTAGTTGCTCATGTATTCCATAAAGATGAGCGTAATCACTATAATTTAGAGCGTCTATGGGGCGATGTGCCACGTGAAGATATTACAGAAGAGTTAGGCCAATGAACTACGAGCAATTTGCGTTGCTGTACGATGAACTAATGAATGATGTCCCTTATGATAAATGGGTGGAATTCACAGAGGAAAGCTTGCAGCAAGCGGATATGAAAGAGGCGAAGATTCTTGATGTAGCATGCGGTACTGGTAATGTAACGCTTCCGCTTGTACAAAAGGGTTACGATGTAATCGGTGTCGATCTTTCAGAAGAAATGTTAGCAGTCGCACAGCAAAAACTAGGCGAGGCAGGATATTTTATTCCTTTTTACCAACAAGATATGCGGGAGCTTGATGTTCCAGGTGAGTTTGACTGTGTAACGATCTTTTGTGATTCATTAAACTATGTATTGCAAGAAGATGGAGTGCAAGAAACATTCCGAAGAGTGTTTCATCATTTACGTCAAGATGGTTTGTTTTTATTTGATGTACATTCTTTATATAAAATACATCATGTATTTCAAAATGAAACATACACAGTGAATGGAGAAGAAATATCTCTTATTTGGAATTGCTTCCCTGGTGAAGATTCAAACAGTGTAGAACATGATTTAACATTCTTTGTTCAAGACCCAGAAGAAGATGTGTACCATCGTTTTGACGAATGTCACGTACAACGTGCATATCCGGTTGAAGAGTTAACGAAATGGCTTGAAGAAGCTGGTTTTACAGTGCTTCGTGTAACTGGTGACTTTGAGCGACTTGAAGTTACAGAACAAACAGAGCGTATTTTCTTCATGGCGAAGAAAAACGGATAAAACAAAAGCAACCGAGAAGGTTGCTTTTGTTTTGTGAAGAAGCTGTAATTTTAGTTCTAGGATAATAAGAAAATGACATACGTGGATTGTGAAAAAGCTAGTTTAAGTAAAAATGTAATGTGAAAAATTAAGTATTTATAAAAAGGATTTGGAATGACGATGACGTATTTGTTATGTGTGTTTATTGAATTGCTGATCAACGCATTTTAAATCTTCATCAAATTTCTCGTGTGTCCGCTCGATTAATTTATGAAACATATCTCCAACATGTTCTTCTAAAACCCGAATACCTTCTCCTGTAACGCCGCCTTTCACACATACTTTTTCTTGTAAAGTAGGCAATGTGAAAATTCCTTTTTCGAGTAGTTTCCCCATTCCAACGACCATTTCACTTACTAAAGTAGTGGCTTCTTCATGTGTAATATTTGTTTTATCTACAGCAGCATTAATGAAACATTGTAATAAATAACTAAAGAATGCAGGGCCGCAGCTTGCTATATCAGATGAAACGCGCGTTATATCTTCTTCTATTACAAGGGGAGTAGAAATGTTTTTGAATAAGCGAAATAGTTTTTGTTGCCATTCTTCAGAGCAGTTACTTCCAAATGTAAATAGTGATGCGCCGGATAGGGCGCGGTTTGTAATGCTCGGAATAATACGGGCAACATGGCAAGGTACAAGTGTCTCTAATTGTGATGGAGATATTGGACTTGTGATAGAAACTAAGCACTTTTCATCAGAAAAATGTTCAGCGTATTTTTGCAAGATTGGGTATATATCTATCGGCTTTACGCAAATAAAAATAAGATGTGATCGTTCGATTACCTCATCAATAGTTTTGGCTATATGAACAGAAGGGTGTTTTTCCTTTATATGATATGCTTTGGCGGGCGTCCGATTAATGATCGTAAGGCACGAAGGTTTGACAGCACGGGTTTCTAAAAATGCATCGATTAGTATATTCCCCATGTTTCCTGTCCCTATAATTCCTATGTTCAATGTTTCATCCCTCCTTCGTAACAGCTTTCTCCTAAACAATATGAATGATGTTATAAATTTATGATTAGAGGTGAAAAATGATGTGGGATTTTCCAAAGAAATGGTTAGGATTAGTTGCTATTATTGGAACTGTGCTTTTTCTTATTTTCTGGAAAACGAATGAGCATACAGAGCGATCAGTTATTGCAACGGATGTTCAAGCGAAAGATATAGAGAAGAAAAGTAAACCGAAAATATCGGATACAAAGCAGCAGAAAAAAATAATTGTAATTGATATGAAAGGGGCTGTTGTTAAAGAGGGGGTGTATGAAATGAAAGAAGGGGACCGGGTCAAGGATGCTATTGAAAAAGCAGGTGGTTTTTTGCCTGAGGCAGATAGGATGAAGGTAAATTTAGCACAAATGGTACAAGACCAAATGATTCTTTACGTACCGAATAAAAACGAACAAGTGCAAGAAGTAGCTGCTGTTTCAAAGGGAGAGGGAAAAGTTCAAATAAATGCAGCTTCTAAAGAACAACTTGAAAAAATTACAGGTATTGGTTCTCGGAAAGCAGAAAGTATTTTGAAATATCGAGAGGAACATGGTCCGTTTCAAAAAATAGAAGATTTGTTAGAGATTGATGGGATTGGTGTGAAGTCTTTGGAGAAAATAAAAGATCAAATTATTATTCCGTAAAAGATTGACGAAGTTTTTCTTCATTCGCTACACTACAAGTAGACAAAAAAGTAGGTGAAGAATATGGAACGAATTTCATGGGATCAATATTTTATGACGCAAAGCCATTTGTTATCTTTACGTAGTACATGTACAAGGCTTGCAGTAGGAGCGACAATTGTTCGTGATAAACGAATTATTGCTGGTGGATATAATGGTTCAATTAAAGGTGGCGTACATTGTATAGATGATGGATGCTACGTTATTGACAATCATTGTGTTCGTACAATTCACGCAGAAATGAATGCTTTATTACAATGTGCAAAATTTGGTGTGAAAACGGAGGAAGCGGAAATTTATGTTACGCATTTTCCTTGTTTACAATGTTGTAAGGCGATTATTCAAAGTGGTATTACAGCAGTTTATTATGCACAGGATTATAAAAATCATCCGTATGCCGTAGAGTTATTTGAAAAAGCGAATGTAACGGTGAAACACGTTCCGCTAGAATATGATATTGCAGCATTAGAGGATCAAAAACGTCATATGGAGTTAAAAGAACTATTTGCATCTTTAGAAAAAGAGAACTTATCAATGGAAGAATTACAGCATGTATTCACGAAAGCAAAAATGATGCTATAAGGAGTGGGTATGAGTTGCAAGGACAATGGGGCTATGTTGCAATCTCATTTATAATAGGGATTGCAATTGCCTTCTCCTCTTCAGTTGTATTGCTAACTTGTTGTCTCGTTGTATATGTTTTCTTTTGTTTATATCGTACTTCGCGTAAAACCTTCTTTTATTGTATGATAGCGTGTTTTAGTGGCGCTATGTACACCGCGTATGTTCAAGGGCAAAACAAGCCTCTGAGAGAGTCCTATGAAGCTACAAGAGGAGTGATACATACTACACCTCTTATTAACGGCGATCGCCTCTCATTTCAAGTTGAAGATCAGAATAAAAATATAGTGCAGTTAAGTTACAAAATGAAATCAGCCTCGGAAAAGAAACAAATGCGACAATTACATGCAGGAGTATCATGTGTATTCGAAGGTGAGAGGAAAGAACCACAAATAGCTCGGAATTTTCATGGTTTTAATTATCGTGATTATTTATATAAGCAAAATATTCATTTCATATTGGACGCTACATATATTTCTGAATGCCATAAAATATCGTTGTCACTGGTGCAGTGGATTCTTCTTTTGAGGCAACAAGCAATCTCAGAAGTTACAGAAATGTTTCCAGAACAATCAGGTGCTTTTATGAATGCATTAGTATTTGGTGATAGACAACAAATGACATTTGAAGTTGAAGAGCAATATCAACAATTCGGTCTCGTGCATTTGTTGGCGATTTCAGGATCGCATATCGTATTGTTAATGGTAATCGTGTATTTTATTTTGCTAAGAAGCGGTGTGACAAGGGAGGTAGCGACAGTATGTCTTATCTTCTGCATTCCTCTATATATGATTTTAGCAGGGGCGTCACCATCTGTTATAAGAGCTTCTCTAACAGGAGTTTTCATGTTAATTGCTTTTATGTGTTCTATTCGTTTATCTAGCTTAGATGCTTTAAGTATAACAGCTATATGTATGCTTATATTTGATCCATATCTCGTGTTTAATATTGGTTTTCAGTTTTCTTTCGTCGGTAGTTTTGCTTTACTTTTATCTGCCCCGCTTTTACTAGAGAGTGGTAATGGAGTAATTCGAAATTCTATTTATATTTCTTTCATTTCACAGCTCGTTAGTACTCCGATTTTGTTATATCACTTCGGTTATTTTTCTCCATATAGTATTTTCTTAAATATCCTATACGTTCCGTTTTTATCTCTCGTTGTATTGCCGTGCAGTATTGTTATTTTGATATGTATACCAATCATTCCGTTTCTGGCAAAAAGGCTTGGGAATGTATTATCAATAGGTTTGAATCTTTCTAATGATTTTTTAAGTTATTGCGAAAACTTACCATTTACCCGTCTTAATTTCGGACAAACACCTATACTTCTTGTAGCCCTATATTGCGTGAGTATTATTAGTATATTGATGGTTTGGGAAAGGCGAATGACGAAGGGGATTCTGTTTATATCTGCGGGTGTATTTCTTTTTATTAGTACATGCCATTATGTATATCCGTATTTTCGAGAAAGTGGGAGTGTTACCTTTCTCGATGTTGGACAGGGAGATGCAATATTAATTCGCCTCCCGTATGATCAAGAGATTTACCTTATTGATACTGGTGGAACAATTCGTCCAAACAAGGAAGAATGGCAACGTAAAAAGCATGAATTTTCTGTCGGAAATGATATTTTGATTCCTTATTTACAAAAGGAAGGTATTAAAAAGATCGATAAATTAATTATAACGCATGGAGATGCGGACCATATAGGTGCTGCACAAGAGTTGTTATCAAATATAACCGTAAAAGAAGTTGTATTTGGCCGAAAGGAACAAGATGCGGAATTAGAAAAAATAGTAAAGAAACAGGCTTTAGAAAAGGAAGTGAAAATAAGAGAAGTGAGAGAAGGAGAAAGTTGGAGCATAAATGGAGCGGAATTTTTCGTATTAGCGCCAACAGGGAAGAAGAGCAGTGAAAATAACGCTTCAATTGTAATGTTGGCAAAATTAGGAGGACTAACGTGGTTGTTTACAGGTGATTTAGAAGAAGAAGGTGAGAAGTTTTTAGTAGCTACGTATCCAGAGTTGCGAGCGGATGTTTTAAAGGTTGCTCATCATGGGAGTAATACGTCATCTACAACAACTTTTCTGAGCGTCGTACAGCCTAATATAGCCGTTATTTCTGCCGGTGAGCGTAATAGGTATGGGCACCCCCATAAGGACGTTATAGAGCGTTTTGAGAAGAGGGGGATTGAAATATGGCGTACGGATAAGCAAGGGGCTATCTCCTATGTTTTTAAAGGGGAAAACGGAACCTTTCGCAGCAAAATCACATATGATGAAACACATAATAGATAAAAAAGACTGCCAGTAAGCAGCAGTCTTTAAGAACCGATAAATTTAATAACAGTTGCAATGATGAAAAGTGTTGCGAAAAAACCAAATGAGACGATAAATCCTACCCCTGAATCAATAGCGTCATTGCGTTTACTTTGAACGTTTTGTTCAAAATCATTCATTTAGAATCCCTCCCCAACATTCCACTTTAGTATAAAATATTGTCAGAAAAAAATCTACAATTTCCATGTGAGGAGAAATAGAGCGTTTTTACTACTTTTAGATCATGAAGTAATGTGAATTTTTGTTTCCAAGCATGTTAACAGTTGGCACTTATACTCGAATTTTTATTGCGAATAATAAAGGGAAGGTGATTACCGCACACCAATAAGAAACCCGGGGCTTATTGCGTGGCGTTTAATATAAATAAAGGGACGGGTTATATTGCCTGTTCCTTTGTACTTGTAAAACAAAAGCTAGGGCATTAGTATAAATATATATTGCCAAGTTAGGGAGTAGGAAAAAGTATGAGTGATATACATAAAAAGATTAAAAAGAAGCAGTTTGCTCCGTTATATTTACTGTATGGAACGGAAGCGTTTTTTATAAATGAAACGATAAAGCTTATTACAACAGAAGCGCTTGAAGAGGAAGATCGCGAGTTTAATGTTGTTACATATGATTTAGAAGAAGCGTATTTAGAAGATGTGGTTGAAGATGCACGTACACTTCCTTTTTTCGGAGAACGTAAAGTGTTATTAATAAAATCACCACTCTTTTTAACTTCACAAAAAGAAAAATTGGAACAAAATATAAAAATTTTAGAAGAATATATCGGGGAACCTTCTCCCTTTTCTATTCTTGTTTTTGTTGCGCCTTACGAAAAGCTGGATGAACGAAAAAAAATTACAAAACTATTAAAGAAAACAGCGGATGTAGTAGAAGCGAATGCAATGCAAGTGCAGGATGTTCAGAAGTGGATTGTTGCTCGGGCGGATGAAGTACATGTGCATATTGATCATGCGGCTGTTAGTTTGTTGTTAGAGCTTGTGGGAAGTAATGTAACAATGTTGGCGAAGGAAATGGACAAGTTAACGTTATACGTCGGTATGGGCGGAGAGATTACACCAAAACTCGTTGCAGAGCTTGTACCAAAATCAGTTGAACAAAATGTGTTTGCTTTGACAGAAAAAGTGGTGAAAAAAGATATCGCGGGTGCGATGCAAATTTTGGATGGATTATTTACGCAGCAGGAGGAACCTATTAAATTGCTTGCGTTATTAGTAAGTCAATTCCGTTTACTGCATCAAGTGAAAGAGTTACAGCAGCGTGGTTACGGCCAAAATCAAATCGCGTCTCATATTGGTGTGCATCCATATCGTGTAAAATTAGCGATGAATCAAACGAAGTTTTTCTCTTTTGAAGCATTAAAAAAAGTGATAATGGAATTAGCGGAAGCTGATTATAGTATGAAAACGGGAAAAATGGATAAAAAACTTGTGCTCGAGTTTTTCTTAATGCGGTTAAATCATATGTGATGAAACAAAAAAAGTTCACGTGCTAAGAGCGTGAACTTTTTTGTATATAAAAAAACGATCCGAATGGATCGTTTTTTAAACGCCTTACGCGTTTACTTGTTTCGCTAAGCGAGATTTTTGACGAGCTGCAGCGTTTTGGTGGATAAGACCTTTACGAGCTGCTTTGTCAAGTTTTTTAGAAGCAGTTTTGAAAGCTTCTTTAGCATTTTCAAGATCGTTATTAGTAACTAAAGCTTCTACAGTTTTAACAGCAGAACGCATGTCAGACTTGATAGAAGCGTTATGTGCACGACGCTCTTCGCTAAGTTTAGCGCGTTTGATAGCAGATTTGATGTTTGCCATACTTTTCACCTCCCTGGTGCAATCGAATGACTCGATTCTTAACATAGAACAAGTGATATTCTATCAAACGGTGAAGAGAATTGCAATAGTATATCCATGAAATTTCACGTAAAGGAAAGAATGACCTTATATAACTTTGGGAAATCTAACGATATTTACTATGAATGACGGAGGAGATACGATGAAAGAACCACTAGATTTAAGTAAATATAGTGTTAGAACGGACCTTGCTGTAGAGGCACATCAAATGCTGCAAGAGCGCCAAGAAGAGCAACAAGGGATACAAGGAGTTGTTGTAAAAGAGAGGGAAGAAGAAGGTATTACCATTACAAAAGTAACGATTGATGAAGTTGCCTCGGAATCGATGGGTAAAAAACCTGGAAATTATTTAACGCTTGAAGTACAAGGTATACGTCAACAAGATACGGAGCTGCAACAAAAAGTAGAGCGTATTTTTGCAAAAGAATTTTCTTATTTCTTAGAAGAGGTTGGCGTTACGAAAGAAGCGAGTTGTTTAATTGTTGGTCTTGGAAATTGGAATGTAACGCCGGATGCGCTTGGACCGATAGTTGTAGAAAATGTATTGGTAACGAGACATTTGTTTCAATTGCAACCTGAAAGTGTAGAAGAAGGGTTTAGGCCTGTTAGTGCAATTCGGCCGGGGGTAATGGGGATTACAGGAATTGAAACGAGCGATGTTATTTATGGAATCATTGAGAAGACAAAGCCAGACTTTGTCATTGCAATTGATGCATTAGCTGCTCGTTCTATTGAAAGGGTAAATAGTACGATACAAATTTCTGATACAGGAATTCATCCAGGGTCGGGTGTTGGGAATAAACGTAAGGAACTCAGTAAAGAAACATTAGGTATTCCTGTTATCGCAATTGGTGTTCCGACTGTGGTGGATGCCGTTTCGATTACAAGCGATACAATTGATTTTATTTTGAAACATTTTGGCCGGGAGATGAAAGAAGGAAATAAACCTTCCCGATCTTTGTTGCCGGCTGGTTTTACATTTGGAGAAAAGAAAAAATTAACAGAAGAGGATATGCCGGATGAAAAGAGCCGGAATATGTTTTTAGGTGCTGTAGGTACACTGGAAGATGAAGAGAAGAGAAAATTAATTTATGAAGTGTTATCTCCTCTTGGTCATAATTTAATGGTGACTCCGAAAGAAGTGGATGCTTTCATAGAGGATATGGCAAATGTAATAGCAAGTGGTTTAAATGCAGCGCTGCATCATCAAATTGACCAAGATAATACAGGAGCATATACACATTGATGGGAAGTGACGATAATCATGTAAGCCGCTTTTCGCTTTTATGTATATGTAGTGTGGCTATATGCTTACTTATGGTAATAGCAGGGGTGGCACTTGCAAATCATGGGTTGAAAAGTATGAAAGGTTATCAGCAAATGTCGTATGAACAAATCGCTCATATGACAGGAACAAAAGGTGAGGCCACTGAATCAGAAACTTTGGAAGGTTCGTTTTCCGCTACTGAAAAACAAAAACAATTAGAAAGCTTAAAAAGTTTTAATATTGTAGAAGGAATGGGTATGGCGATAGCAAGCGTTGCCTATGAAATAACAAAGTTTGGAACAGATATAGTTGTTGGGAAAGTAAAAGGGATTTTTAGTTAAGAGTCAAACGGAGGACGGTTGTTTTACAGGTTTGTAAGACAGCCGTTCTTTAATTTGAAAAAGGTTTGTCTCTTATGGTTTGTTCGCATAAGATATAAATAGAATGATTTGTATTGTAAGCAGCACGAGTTTTCATTGAATCTTTGCTGCTCTATTGATATAATCAGTGCTAGTGTATATTGGCGAGACTATTAGGAGTTGAGAACATAGATGAACAAAGAAGAAAGAGCAAAAAGACAGTCCAAAATTCGTAATTTCTCTATCATTGCTCATATTGACCACGGAAAGTCAACGTTAGCAGACCGTATTTTAGAGAAAACAAACGCGTTAACACAACGTGAAATGAAAGCTCAGTTGCTTGACTCTATGGATTTAGAGCGTGAGCGTGGTATTACAATTAAATTAAACGCAGTACAATTAAACTATAAAGCAAAAGACGGCGAAGAATATATTCTTCACTTAATTGATACACCAGGACACGTCGACTTTACGTACGAAGTATCTCGTAGTTTAGCGGCTTGTGAAGGTGCAATTCTTGTAGTAGATGCAGCGCAAGGTATTGAAGCGCAAACGTTAGCGAACGTATACTTAGCGCTTGATAACAATTTAGAAATTTTACCGGTTATTAATAAAATCGATTTACCAAGTGCAGACCCAGAGCGTGTACGCCAAGAGGTGGAAGATGTAATTGGGTTAGATGCATCAGAAGCTGTACTTGCTTCGGCAAAAGCTGGGATTGGTATCGAAGAGATTTTAGAACAAATCGTTGAAAAAGTGCCAGCACCAACAGGTGATTCAGAAGAACCGTTACAATGTATGATCTTTGACTCTTTATATGATCCATACCGCGGTGTAATTGCGTATATCCGTGTTGTAAATGGAACGGTAAAAGTTGGCGATAAAGTACGTATGATGGCAACTGGAAAAGAATTTGAAGTAACAGAAGTAGGTGTGTTTACACCGAAAACTACGCAACGTGATGAGTTAACAGTAGGTGATGTAGGTTTCTTAGCGGCATCGATTAAAAATGTTGGTGACACACGCGTTGGTGATACGATTACACATGCGAAACGTCCAGCAGCTGAGCCATTACCTGGTTACCGTAAATTAAATCCAATGGTATTCTGTGGTCTGTACCCGATTGACTCTGCACGTTACAACGACTTACGTGATGCGCTAGAGAAATTAGAATTAAACGATTCTGCTCTTGAGTTTGAGCCAGAAACATCTCAAGCGCTAGGATTTGGTTTCCGTTGTGGATTCTTAGGACTTCTTCATATGGAAATCATTCAAGAGCGTATTGAACGTGAATTTAAAATTGATTTAATTACAACAGCGCCAAGTGTTATTTATAAAGTATTCTTAACGAATGGTGAAGACATGATTGTCGATAACCCGTCTAATATGCCGGATCCACAGACAATTGATCGCGTTGAAGAGCCATTTGTTAAAGCAGCAATTATGGTTCCGAATGACTATGTTGGAGCTGTAATGGAAATTTGCCAAGGTAAACGCGGAACGTTTATTGATATGCAATATTTAGATGAAACGCGTGTTACTTTGACATATGAAATCCCATTATCAGAAATCGTATATGACTTCTTCGATCAGTTGAAATCAAATACGAAAGGATATGCATCATTTGATTATGAGTTAATTGGTTACAAGCCATCTAAACTTGTGAAAATGGATATTCTTTTAAATTCTGAGCAAGTCGATGCTCTATCATTTATCGTACACCGTGATTCAGCGTATGACCGTGGTAAAGTAATCGTAGAAAAATTAAAAGAATTAATTCCAAGACAGCAGTTCGAAGTGCCAATTCAAGCGACGATCGGAAACAAAGTTGTAGCGCGTTCTACAATTAAAGCGATGCGTAAAAACGTACTTGCGAAATGTTACGGTGGTGACATTTCTCGTAAGCGTAAACTTCTTGATAAGCAAAAAGAAGGTAAAAAACGTATGAAGTCTGTTGGTTCTGTAGAAGTACCGCAAGAAGCATTCATGGCTGTACTGAAAATGGATGACAACTAATAGTTGGAATGAAAAAAGAAGTCGTTTATGCGGCTTCTTTTTTACGTATAATTACTTTTTAGACATCCGAGTAGCTCTCATTTACAATAGTGAGAGAGCTTTTTAGTTCATATAAAGTTAGGAGTTTGTTAATGTCCGAAAATATTCGAAAAGATATTCAAGAAAAAATACAAAATGGCAATTTTAATTGTGAAAAGGAATTGACGCTTTCTATTATTAGTGGAAAGTGGAAAGTTGTGATATTGTGGCATCTTGGTGTGGAAGGGCCTCATCGTTTTAGTGAATTACAGCGATTATTTCCGAGCATTTCTCATAAAGTTTTATCAAACCAATTAAAAGAGTTAATGGAAGATGGGATTGTTGATCGAACAGTATACCCAGAAATTCCACCGCGAGTGGAATATTATATGACGGAATTAGGCATGTCGCTTTTACCAATCGTTGAAATGATGTATGATTGGGGAAAAATGCGAATGGAACAAATTCGTAATACGTTAGAGAAGTAAAAGAAGCCTCCCGAGCGTGGAGGTTTTCTTTTTAGAAAGGTAGGAGTTATTTTTGGTGCAAGCTGCATATATTCATATTCCGTTTTGTCAGCATATTTGTCACTATTGTGATTTTAATAAAGTGTTTATTGAACGCCAGCCGGTCGATCAATATTTAGAGTATTTAGAGAAAGAAATAATAAATACAGTTCAAAAGGTACCGTTTGATAGTATGAAAACGATTTTTGTTGGCGGGGGAACTCCAACAGCATTAAATATGGAACAGACAAAGAAATTATTAAATATTATAAATCGTCGTTTACGTCCGTTTGCCCCGAATTGTGAATTAACATTTGAAGCGAATCCAGGTGATTTGCCGAAAGAGAAATTAAATGTATTGCTAGAAGGTGGAGTGAACCGAATTAGTTTTGGGGTGCAAACATTTCGAGATGAATTGCTTGAGAAAATTGGACGTAAGCATACGAGAGAAGATGCGTTTGTAGCAATTAGAGAAGCGCAGGAAGTAGGCTTTAAAAATATAAATGTAGATATTATTTATGCTCTGCCAGGACAGACGATAGAAGATGTAAAAGAAACATTAGACATTGCTTTTACGCTTGGTGTACAACATTTCTCGGCATATTCATTAATTGTGGAACCGAAAACAGTATTTTATAACTTAATGAATAAAGGGAAATTAAGGCTTCCAGGTGAAGACCATGAAGCGAAAATGTACGAAATGGTAATGGATGAAATGGAGAAACATGGCTATACCCAGTATGAAATTAGTAATTTTTCAAAAGGTAATAATGAAAGTAGACATAATCTCACATACTGGAATAATGAAGAGTATTATGGATTTGGAGCTGGAGCGCATAGTTATGTAAATGGAGAACGTATCCAAAATGTAGGGCCGCTCAAGCAATATTTCAATAAAATCGATGAAACCGGATTTCCGTATTTAGATGTTCACGTGGTGACGGAGAAAGAAAAAATGGAAGAAGAATTGTTCTTAGGACTCCGAAAAACAAAAGGTGTATCTAAAATAGCGTTTCAAAAGAAATTTAATATGGAAATGGATCAAGTTTTCGCGAAGCAGTTACAAAACAACCAAGAACAAGGATTGCTTGAAGAGAGCGATGGATATGTTCGTTTAACGCGAAAAGGAAAATTATTAGGGAATGAAGTATTCCAATCATTTTTGATTGACTAATTAAATGTTCCATTAACGTGAAAAAGTTTCATTATTTCGTGACGTTTCCGTTGACAATTGAATGTCAATTTTGGTAAGTTATTAATAGATTTAGCACTCGAAGACAAAGAGTGCTAACAGAGGTGATGATGAGATGCTTACGGAACGTCAGCTCTTAATTTTACAAACAATTATTGATGACTTTATTGGATCAGCGCAACCTGTTGGGTCAAGGACGTTGGCTAAAAAAGATGAAATTACATTTAGTTCAGCTACTATACGAAATGAAATGGCTGATTTAGAGGAACTAGGATTTATTGAGAAAACGCACAGTTCTTCTGGACGTGTTCCTTCTGAAAAAGGATACCGATTTTATGTAGACCATCTTTTAGCGCCGCAAAATTTACCGAACGATGAAATTGTACAAATTAAAGATTTATTTGCTGAAAGAATTTTTGAAGCGGAAAAGATTGCACAACAATCAGCTCAAATTTTATCAGAGCTTACAAATTATACGGCCATTGTTCTTGGACCGAAGTTAAGCACAAATAAACTTAAAAACGTACAAATTGTTCCGCTTGATCGTCAAACCGCAGTCGCTATTATTGTAACGGATACAGGGCATGTACAAAGCAAAACGATTACCGTTCCGGAATCTGTTGATTTATCAGATTTAGAAAAAATGGTTAATATTTTAAATGAAAAGCTATCGGGCGTACCAATGTCGGAACTCCATAATAAAATCTTTAAGGAGATTGTTACGGTATTGCGTGGGTATGTTCATAATTACGATAGTGCAATAAAAATATTGGATGGTACATTTCAAGTTCCGTTATCGGAAAAGATATACTTTGGAGGGAAGGCAAATATGCTTTCGCAACCAGAGTTTCATGACATTCAAAAAGTTAGATCTTTACTTACCATGATTGATAACGAAGCTGAGTTTTATGATATTTTGCGTCATAAACAAGTTGGTATTCAAGTGAAAATTGGTAGGGAAAACTCTGCGACAGCCATGGAAGATTGTAGTTTGATTTCTGCAACATATTCGATTGGAGAAGAACAACTTGGAACAATTGCAATTTTAGGTCCAACGAGAATGCAATACTCTCGTGTAATTAGTTTGTTGCAGTTATTTACAAGGCAAATTACAGATGGACTAAAAAAATAAAGAATAAAGAAGAATACATTCGCTCAAGTGATAAGCAATACATCACTGTGTGTAATATATAACTATACTTAGGTAATCATGCTATGCATGATACCTAATACCTTTTAAGGAGGTGAAAATTGTGGAAGAGCGTAACGAACAAGTTGTAGAAGAAGTGAAAGAAGAAGTAAAAGAAGCACAAGTTGAAGAAGCCGTAACATCTGAAGACAGCGAAGAAACTGTTGAAGAAAAAAGCGAGGCTGCTCTTTTACAAGAAAAAGTAGATGAATTGCAAGCGAAACTGACGGAAACGGAAGGCCGTATGCTACGTCTACAAGCTGATTTTGAAAATTATAAGCGTCGTGTTCAAATGGATAAACAGGCTGCTGAAAAATATAGAGCACAAAGTCTTGTTTCAGATATTTTGCCAGCTCTTGATAATTTTGAAAGAGCGATGCAAGTGGAAGCAACTGATGAGCAAATGAAGTCCTTATTACAAGGGATGGAAATGGTATATCGTCAATTGTTAGAAGCGATGACAAAAGAAGGTGTAGAAGCGATTGAAGCTGTTGGTAAACAGTTTGATCCTCATGAACACCAAGCTGTTATGCAAGTAGAAGACAGCGAATTTGAATCAAATGCGGTTGTGGAAGAATTCCAAAAAGGTTATAAATTAAAAGACCGTGTAATTCGCCCATCGATGGTAAAAGTAAATCAATAATTTACATAAAAGTAGGAGGATTCGCCATGAGTAAAATTATCGGTATTGACTTAGGTACAACAAACTCTTGTGTAGCTGTTATGGAAGGTGGAGAACCAAAGGTTATCCCAAATCCAGAAGGAAACCGTACAACACCTTCTGTTGTAGCTTTCAAAAATGAAGAACGTCAAGTTGGGGAAGTAGCAAAGCGTCAAGCAATTACAAACCCAAATACAATCATGTCTGTTAAACGTCATATGGGTACAGACTACAAAGTAGAAATCGAAGGTAAAGAATATACACCTCAAGAAATTTCTGCAATCATTTTACAAAACTTAAAAGCTTCTGCTGAAGCATATTTAGGTGAAACAGTAACGAAAGCTGTTATTACAGTACCTGCATACTTCAACGATGCAGAGCGTCAAGCAACGAAAGATGCTGGTCGTATCGCTGGTTTAGAAGTTGAGCGTATCATTAACGAACCAACAGCAGCAGCGCTTGCTTACGGTTTAGAAAAACAAGATGAAGAGCAAAAAATCTTAGTATATGACTTAGGTGGCGGTACATTTGACGTATCTATCCTTGAGTTAGCAGATGGAACATTTGAAGTTATTTCAACTGCTGGTGACAACCGTCTTGGTGGAGATGACTTTGACCAAGTTATCATTGATCACTTAGTAGCTGAGTTCAAAAAAGAAAATAACATTGATTTAAGCCAAGATAAAATGGCACTTCAACGTTTGAAAGATGCAGCTGAAAAAGCGAAAAAAGATCTTTCAGGTGTAACACAAACACAAATTTCATTGCCATTCATTAGTGCTGGAGCTGCTGGTCCATTACACTTAGAATTAACATTAACAAGAGCGAAATTCGAAGAGCTTTCAGCAAACCTTGTTGAAAGAACATTAGAACCAACTCGTCGTGCTTTAAAAGATGCTGGTCTATCTGCAAGTGAATTAGATCGCGTTATCCTTGTAGGTGGTTCTACTCGTATCCCAGCTGTACAAGAAGCTATTAAACGTGAAACTGGTAAAGAACCATATAAAGGTGTAAACCCGGATGAAGTTGTAGCATTAGGTGCTGCAGTTCAAGGTGGCGTACTTACTGGTGATGTAGAAGGCGTACTATTATTAGATGTAACTCCACTTTCTTTAGGTATTGAAACTATGGGTGGTGTGTTCACGAAATTAATCGAGCGTAACACTACAATTCCAACGAGTAAATCACAAGTATTCTCAACAGCTGCTGATAACCAACCAGCAGTAGACATTCACGTATTACAAGGTGAGCGTCCAATGTCAGCTGACAACAAAACGTTAGGACGTTTCCAATTAACGGATATCCCACCAGCACCACGTGGTATTCCACAAATCGAAGTAACATTCGATATTGATGCGAACGGTATCGTTAACGTACGTGCAAAAGATTTAGGAACAAGCAAAGAACAAGCTATTACAATCCAATCTTCTTCAGGTCTTTCTGATGAAGAAGTAGATCGTATGGTAAAAGAAGCAGAAGCAAACGCTGACGCTGACCAAAAACGTAAGGAAGAAGTTGAACTTCGTAACGAAGCTGACCAACTTGTATTCCAAACAGATAAAGTTGTAAAAGATTTAGAAGGTAAAGTAGATGCAGCTGAAGTTGCAAAAGCAACAGAAGCGAAAGAAGCATTACAAGCTGCGATTGAGAAGAACGAGCTTGAGGAAATCCGTGCGAAAAAAGACGCTTTACAAGAAATCGTACAACAACTAACTGTTAAACTATATGAGCAAGCTCAAGCAGCTGCAGGGCAAGCAGAAGGTGCACAAGGAGCACAAGATGCTGGCGCGAAGAAAGACAATGTAGTAGACGCTGAGTTTGAAGAAGTAAAAGAAGACAAGTAATTCAACTTTAAACATAATAAGTAAGATGACAAAAAGTCAAAGTCAAGCGTGCCTTGGCTTTGGCTTTTTTCACGAATGAGAAGGAATGTGTAAGGGTCTTAAGTTTTTTACTTTGCATACTGTAAGTGAGGAAACTTTGTTGCAAAGCACTTTCTTTCGGTGTTAAAATTACGTTTATGTGAAAGATTCGGGGGTTGTAAATTTATGAGTAAACGAGATTATTATGAGGTCCTTGGACTTAGCAAGGGTGCTTCAAAAGATGAAATAAAAAAAGCGTATCGTCGTTTGGCTAAAAAATACCATCCAGACGTAAGTAAAGAAGAAAATGCAATTGAAAAGTTTAAAGAAGTACAAGAAGCATACGAAGTATTAAGCGACGATCAAAAGCGTGCGCAATATGATCAATTTGGTCATGCTGGTGCTAATCAAGGCTTCGGTGGCTTTGGCGGCGGAGGAGACTTCGGTGGTGGCTTCGGTTTTGAAGATATCTTTAGTTCATTCTTTGGCGGCGGTGGCGGCAGACGTCGTGATCCAAATGCTCCGCGCCAAGGTGCTGACTTACAATATCAAGTCACTTTAGATTTTGAAGAAGCTATTTTTGGTAAAGAGTTAAATGTTGAGATTCCAGTAGAAGATCCATGTGATACTTGTAAAGGTAGCGGGGCAAAACCAGGAACTTCAAAAGAAACATGTAAACATTGCTCAGGATCAGGGCAAGTAAGTGTAGAACAAAATACACCATTTGGTCGTATCGTAAACCGTCAAGCTTGCGGTCATTGTTCAGGAACTGGGCAAATCATTAAAGAAAAATGTACGACATGCCACGGTTCTGGTAAAGTTCGTAAACGTAAAAAAATCAATGTTAAAATTCCAGCAGGTATCGATAATGGTCAACAAATCCGCGTATCTGGAAAAGGTGAAGCGGGCGTAAATGGCGGCCCAGCAGGAGATTTATATGTTGTTGTTCATGTAAGAAATCATGAATTCTTTGAGCGCGAAGGAGATCACATTATTTGCGAAATGCCATTAACATTTGCGCAAATGGCACTTGGTGATGAAGTAGAAGTTCCTACTGTTCATGGTAAAGTGAAGCTGAAAATTCCAGCAGGAACACAAACAGGAACAGAATTCCGCCTAAAAGGAAAGGGTGCTCCGAACGTACGTGGATACGGTCAAGGAGATCAATATGTAGTCGTGCGTGTTGTTGTACCGACGAAATTAACTTCACAGCAAAAAGATTTATTGCGTGAATTTGCAGGACAAGAAGAGCAGGATGATAGTTTATTCGGAAAGCTTAAACGTGCTTTCAAAGGGGAATAATGGAAATAAAAAATGGAGTTGGTAAATTGTGAAATGGTCAGAAATTAGTATTCATACAACAGAAGAAGCAGTAGAAGCTGTCTCTCATATTTTACATGAAGCTGGTGCTAGTGGAGTTGCGATTGAGGACCCAGCGGAGTTGACGAAAGAGCGCGAGCAACAATATGGTGAAATTTATGCATTGAACCCAGATGAGTATCCGGCAGAAGGTGTGTTAATAAAAGCATATTTCCCGCAAACGGATTCTTTACATGAAACAATTGCAGGTGTAAAATCATCTATTGATGTGCTTCCATCTTACGACATCGAAATTGGTACTGGAAATATTACCGTTAACGAAGTCAATGAAGAAGATTGGGCTACTGCTTGGAAAAAATATTACCATCCAGTACAAATTTCTGATACATTCACAATTGTACCGACTTGGGAAGAATATACACCATCTTCTCCGGAAGAAAAAATTATTGAATTAGATCCAGGTATGGCGTTTGGGACAGGAACTCATCCAACAACAACGATGTGTATCCGTGCTTTAGAAAAAACAGTACAGCCAGGTAACACAATCATTGATGTAGGAACAGGTTCTGGTGTGCTGAGTATTGCAGCAGCAAAACTAGGTGCGTCTTCTGTTCAAGCATATGATTTAGATCCGGTTGCGGTTGAAAGTGCAGAAATGAATGTACGTTTAAATAAAACAGATGATATCGTGACTGTTGGACAAAATAGTCTTTTAGAGGGTATTGAAGGTCCTGTTGATTTAATCGTAGCTAACTTATTAGCAGAAATTATTCTTTTATTCCCTGAAGATGCAGCAAGAGTTGTGAAGTCAGGCGGATTATTTATTACATCGGGCATTATTGCTGCAAAGGAAAAAGTAATTTCTGAAGCGCTAGAAAAAGCTGGATTTACAATTGAAGAAGTGTTGCGAATGGAAGATTGGGTAGCAATTATTGCACGAAATGCGTAATATAGATTTTAGTCTATAATGAAAAGGGGAGTCTCTCACTATAAGGTGAGGGACTTGCCGTTTGTTATATGAAAAATGATAACGTTTCGTTCTTTTCGTAAGTATTGGCTTACGAAAGGAACGAAACTCTACTAAGGTGATTATATGCAACGTTATTTTGTAGAAGAGAAATATGTAAATGAGACAAGTATTCGCATTGTAGGTGATGACGTACATCATATAGCAAGAGTGATGCGTATGTCAGCTGGTGATCACATTTATTGCTGTGTAAACGGAAAAACAGCCGTATGTTCAATTGATGAAATTACCAGTGAATTTATTCATACGGCTATTGTAGAATGGGTAGAGACGTCAAGTGAACTTCCTGTTTTCGTGACGATT
Organism: Bacillus sp. FF-1; assembly: GCF_028548245.1. Taxonomy (NCBI): domain Bacteria; kingdom Bacillati; phylum Bacillota; class Bacilli; order Caryophanales; family Bacillaceae; genus Bacillus; species Bacillus sp. FF-1. The sequence continues at coordinate 349,049 of NZ_JAQQGG010000003.1, read as the reverse complement.
GCAAGTGGACTGCCGAAAGGAGACAAGCTAGAGTTAATTTTTCAAAAAGGAACTGAGCTTGGGGCAGCTGCATTCTTACCATTTCAAGCATCTCGCTCTATCGTAAAATGGGATGCGAAAAAAGCTGATAAAAAAGTTGAGCGTTTAAGAAAAATTGTGAAAGAAGCTGCGGAACAATCACATAGAAGTGAAATTCCAGAAGTACACACCCCAGCATCGTTTAAACAATTGCTGTCAATGAGTGGTGAGTATGATGTTTGCCTTGTTGCTTACGAAGAGGAAGCGAAACAAGGCGAGAAATCTAATTTTGCGAAAGCTTTAACGATGATGAAACCAGGTCAAAAGCTATTGATTGTATTTGGCCCAGAAGGCGGTTTAGCTGAGGAAGAGATTACAGCGCTTCGTGAACATAAATTTGTACCATGTAGTTTAGGACCAAGAATTTTAAGAACAGAAACGGCGCCGTTATACGCGTTAAGTGCTGCTTCGTATCATTTTGAATTGATGGGGTGATGATCAATGTCAACTGTTGCGTTCCATACGTTAGGTTGTAAAGTAAACCACTATGAAACAGAAGCCATTTGGCAATTGTTTAAACAAGGTGGATATGAAAGAACTGAATATGAAAAGAAAGCTGATGTATATGTTATCAATACATGTACAGTAACAAATACGGGAGATAAGAAAAGTCGTCAAGTTATTAGACGTGCTGTTCGTCAAAACCCAGATGCGGTTATTTGTGTAACGGGATGTTATGCACAAACATCTCCAGCGGAAATTATGGCGATTCCAGGTGTAGATATTGTAGTTGGTACACAAGATCGTGAAAAGATGTTAGGATACATCGAAGAATTCCGTAAAGAGCGTCAGCCAATTAATGCTGTCCGCAACATTATGAAAACACGTGTATACGAAGAACTGGATGTACCTTATTTCACGGATCGTACACGTGCATCTTTAAAAATACAAGAAGGTTGTAATAACTTCTGTACATTCTGTATTATTCCTTGGGCGCGTGGTTTAATGCGTTCTCGCGATGGGAAAGAAGTTATTAAACAAGCGCAGCAATTAGTAGATGCAGGCTATAAGGAAATCGTATTAACAGGTATTCATACAGGTGGATACGGTGAAGATATTAAAGATTATAACTTAGCTGGATTACTTCGTGATATGGAAGCGGAAGTAGACGGATTAAAACGTCTTCGTATTTCTTCTATTGAAGCGAGTCAGATTTCAGATGAAGTAATTGAAGTGTTAGATAAGTCTGAAGTAGTTGTACGTCATTTACACATTCCGTTGCAATCTGGATCTAATACTGTATTAAAGCGTATGCGTCGTAAATATACGATGGAATTTTTCCAGGAGCGCTTAGATCGTTTGAAAGAAGCGTTACCAGGTCTTGCGATTACATCAGACGTAATCGTTGGTTTCCCAGGTGAAACAGAAGAAGAATTCATGGAAACATACAATTTCATTAAAGAGAATCGCTTCTCTGAGTTGCACGTATTCCCGTACTCAAAACGTACAGGAACACCTGCAGCGCGTATGGAAGATCAAGTTCCTGAAGATGTGAAGAATGATCGTGTTCACCGTTTAATTGAACTATCTAATCAATTAGCGAAAGAGTATGCATCACAGTTTGAAGGAGAAGTACTTGAAATTATTCCAGAAGAACAATTTAAAGAGGGCGACCGTGAAGGCCTATATGTAGGTTATACAGATAACTACTTGAAAATTGTATTTGAAGGATCAGAAGAATTAATCGGTAAATTAGTGAAAGTAAAAATCACAAAAGCTGGTTATCCATATAACGAAGCGCAATTTGTTCGTGTCCTTGAAGATGATGTGAAAAAGGAATCAGCAAGCGCATAAAGTGAAACTTTAATGAGCGTGGGATTCATTCCCCGCTCATTATTAGCCCGCACCAATCGGGATAAAAAAGCATGCAAACGGAAACGATTTGCATGCTTTCTTTTTTAGTGGAGAAGTTAAGTACTGAAAATGTACGAAATGAGTAGTTTTTCCGTACGTTTCTGCATGAAAAAAGGTATAATGACAAAAATATAGTTGCCTTCAGGGGAAAAGATAACAGCTATCTGCATAGTTTTTGAAAAAGGAAGAGCATCTATTCTTCTTTTATTCTGTCAAATAGTTGACCTGAAGTGATAAAATGTATTATAATCGTAAAAGACATGCTGAAGAAGTGTTTCTTTTTGCATGCTGGAGTTAGTATGTAAGTGTGATGTTTCGGAGGGAGGGAAAGAGAATGTCAAAAACAGTCGTTCGTAAAAACGAGTCTTTGGAGGATGCACTTCGCCGTTTTAAAAGATCGGTTTCTAAAACTGGTACACTTGCTGAAGCAAGAAAGCGCGAGTTTTATGAAAAACCAAGTGTAAAACGTAAGAAGAAATCTGAAGCGGCAAGAAAGCGTAAATTCTAAGAGAGGGTGTAAGTTATGAGTCTTCTCGGTCGTTTAAACGATGATATGAAACAAGCGATGAAGAATAAACAAAAAGAAAAATTAACCGTCATTCGTATGGTTAAGGCTGCTTTACAAAATGAAGGTATTAAACTACAGCATACTCTTACTGAAGAAGAGGAACTAACAGTTTTAGCTCGTGAAGTAAAACAGCATAAGGACTCCCTCCTTGAATTTAAAAAAGCTGGTCGTGAAGACCTTGTTAATAAACTGCAAAGTGAAATTCAGATTTTAAGCGCATATTTGCCGGAGCAATTAACGGAAGAAGAGCTAGTTGATATAATCAAGCAAGTTATTTCTGAAGTTGGTGCGACGTCTAAAGCAGATATGGGTAAGGTGATGACTGCTGTTATGCCGAAAGTAAAAGGTAAAACAGATGGATCGCTTGTGAATAAGCTGGTTATCCAGCTATTAGCATAAAAAAACGTCTCATTTCGTATGAGACGTTTTTTTATGCTTTTTTCAGTTTGGACGTGATATTACAAGCTCTTTTTTCATACATATGGGATGAGAGGGGGTCTTTTGGGATGAAAAAATTAGAACAAATGAAGAATTGGTTAACGAAGCAAATAGACCTACCAGTGGATGTGCTAATGGATCTACCTCGGATCACGCTTGTTGGGCAAGTGCATATCTATATAGAAAATCATCGAGGTTTATTAGTGTTTTCAGATAAAGAAGTAAGATTGTTGTTAAAACATGGTCAGTTATTGATTAAGGGGCAGTCCTTTGTTATTAAAACAATCCTTCCGGAAGAACTTTTGCTTGAAGGGATAATTGAGCAAGTGACGTTTTTAGAAGACGAACAGAAAGAGAAGTAAGGGAAACTTCCGTATGTGAAGTTTTTCTTCTTTATTCTAATGATTTGTCCCTACTATTTAAGTTTATCCCGCTTTAATGGGCAGTAAGCCCCCGCCTCAAAATTCAGCGAAAGCAAAGAAGTTAGGTGGGGGTCGGGCTATCCATTAAAGTCCAATTGGTGAGGGCTGATTAAAGTCTCACTTTATCCCGCTATTTATGGAAAATAAAACTCTTTATTTCATTTTCGTACGAGCTATTTTGCTAATTAAAGTGAAAAGTAGTGTGTCTACTTTTGGAAAGGTAGTGAAGGTAGTAGATGAAAAATAAATGGTTTATAAAGTGGCTTGGATATGTGAAGGTACGAATTGAAGGTAGAGGAGCGGAGCGGTTTGTTAACGAATGTGTGCGTAGAAAATTATTAGTTTGGGACGTTAAGAAAATTGCCGATGAAACGTTAGTCTTTTGTATGCTATTACGAGATGTGAAAAAAATAAAGCCGATTTATAGAAAAAATGAGTGTAAACTATATTTTATTGGGCGTTACGGTTTTCCATTTTGGAATAAGCGCTTAATTAAAAATAGTGGATTCTTAATTGGTTTTTTAATTTTCTTCTTTGGTATGATTGCATTATCGAATATGGTTTGGAAAATTGAAATTACAGGAGCGAAACCTGAAACAGAATATATATTGATGAAAGAATTGGACAAAATGGGTATTAAAAAAGGAAAATTACAATTCCAAATGCCTAGTGTAGAAGATGTACAACGTCATTTGACGGACAATATTAATGCGATTACTTGGGCAGGACTAGAAGTAAGGGGAACGACGTACCATTTTAAAATTGTTGAAAAAAATGAGCCGAAAAAAGAAAAAGAACAAAGGCCGCAAAATTTAGTGGCAAAAAAAGAAGCGATTGTTACAAAAACATTTGTTGAAGTTGGAAAACCAGTCGTTTTAAAAAATGATCATGTAGAAAAAGGGCAGCTTCTCGTATCAGGGATATACGGTAATGAGGAGAGTCCAACCATTGTTTCGGCGAAAGGTATTGTATATGGAGAAACGTGGTACACCTCTGAGGTGAATGTACCACTCAAGACGCAATTTCAAGTATATACTGGTAATACGTATAATGAGCATTACCTTACATTTGGGAGTACAAAAATAAAAATATGGGGATTTCAGCATGATAAGTATAAACGTTCTCGTACGGAAAGTGTAAAACATGATGTGAAATTATTTGGTTTTACACTGCCGATTGCATATGAAAAAGATGTAGTGCGAGAAGAGGAAGAGGCGAACCGAGAATATACAGAAAAACAGGCAATGAAAGTAGCGAAAGAAATGGCCGAAAAAGAACTAAAGAAAAAATTGGATGAACATGCTATGATTGTAAGTGATAAGATTTTGAGTAAAGAGGTTGAGGCGGATCAACTAAAAGTCACTTTGCATTATACTGTGATTGAAAATATTGCAGAGCCACAACCAATATCCGAATCCGATATTCAAGGAGACTGAGTAATGGCAGAACAATTAGTAGAAATGAACCAACAATTGGAAAATACTAACGAAGCAATCGCTCTTTTTGGAGTCAATGATGCTCATTTGAAAGTAATTGAACGGGAACTGAATGTATCAATCGTAACTAGAGGTGAAACTGTTCATGCATCTGGAGCAGTTGAAACTGTGACACTCGTAGAAAAAATCTTACAACAACTACTTGTTGTTATTCGAAAAGGTGTGTTAATTACAGAAAGAGATGTTGCGTATGCAATTCAGCTCGCACAACAAGGGAAAATTGCTCAATTTGAAGAGTTATATGAAGAAGAAATCTTTAAAACGGCAAAAGGTAAATCCATTCGTGTAAAAACGATGGGACAAAGAAGATATATTCATGCAATGAAGAAAAATGATATTGTATTTGGAATAGGACCTGCCGGGACTGGGAAAACATACTTAGCTGTAGTAATGGCTGTAAGAGCTTTAAAGCAAGGGTATGTAAAGAAAATCATTTTAACGAGACCGGCTGTAGAAGCTGGAGAAAGTTTAGGATTTTTACCAGGTGATTTGAAAGAGAAGGTAGATCCGTACTTACGTCCATTGTATGATGCTCTGCACGATATTCTTGGACAAGAATATACGCAGCGTATGATGGAGAGAGGTGTAATTGAAATCGCGCCTCTTGCTTATATGAGAGGACGTACGCTCGATGATTCATTTGTTATTTTAGATGAAGCGCAAAATACAACGGGTGCACAAATAAAAATGTTTTTAACTAGATTAGGTTTTAGTTCTAAAATGGTTATTACGGGGGACCCTTCACAAGTAGACTTACCAAAGGGGGTAAAATCAGGGCTTACGCTAGCCGCTAACATTTTATCTGGTGTATCAGGTCTTTCATTCATTACGTTAGAACAAACGGACGTTGTAAGGCATCCACTGGTACAACGTATTATTGAGGCATATGATAAAATGGAATGATCCTATTTGTCAGGATCATTTCTTTTTGTATTAAGGTTGGCGAACGGCATATTTTTTACTATCATAAAAGATAAGAGAAATAAACTATAGGTACTGGTGTATAAAAATGTTACCTAAAAGTATCGTTGGCTAGAAGAAATGAAAGCTATAAATAGTTTCACTTTATTTCTAGAGAGGAGAAGGTATTGAAATCATGTTAAGATCTCAAGAAATTTCTAAGTGGTTTCGTAATTTACAACATTCGAAAAAACTAAGTTGGATTTCTTACGTTTTATTAGGAGCAGTGCTGTTTTTCGCACTTATGAATAATGTGAAACCAGAGCAATTAGATGTTGATATGTATTCTATTGCGAAAAAAACAATTCATTCTCCTATTAAAATTGAAGATAAGGTTATAACGGAAAGAAAAAAACAAGAGGCCGCTCAAAAAGTCGGGGATCAATATACATATAGAAGTGAATATAAACAAAATAGAGTAGATATTGTAAATGATGTTTTTGCTAAGGTGAATGAAGTAATTCAGGAGATGAAAGCTGCTGGACCTGAAGAGCAAAAAAAGATGACCGATGCGAATAAATTAGAAAAGTTGAAGAAGAAGTTGCCATCTAATTTAACGAAGGAATTATCGGATGAGAATTTATTATACTTTATTAATGCAGAACCGGATCAATTAGAATTAGCAAAGAATGCGGCTTTAACGTCTGTTAGCGTTATCATGGGTGGAAATATTAAAATGTCCGAAGAAATGGCAGCGAAAGAGCGATTTGTTAATGAAATGAAAAGCCTGAATGTGAATAGCGGATTGAAAGAAGCTGTGAATGCGCTAGGATCATATGCGATTACAGCAAATTATTTCTATGACCCGGCTGTAACGAAAGAGAAGAAGAAAGCAGAAGAAGATTTAGTTCCACCTGTTTATATTCTTCAAGGACAAGTTATTGTTAGAGAAGGTGAAACAATTTCAAGTGATATGTATAATCAGTTGAAATTAGTCGGTTTATTAGAAAAAGGTAATAGTTTTCAGCCTTATGTTGGATTAGCGGTGCTCATTGGTGTGTTACTATACTTTATGCATAAACAGTTTGAAGTATTTTTACAGCGGAAAAGAGAAGACAAACCGTACATTTTAGCGTATATTACAATTTTGTCTATCACGATTGTTTTAATGAAAATTATTAGTTTGTTTCAAAAGCTTGAATATGCAGGAATTGCGTATGTTGTCCCAGTTGCGATGGGAACGATACTTGTAAAACTAATGATTGGCGATCGATTTGTATTTTTAACAAGTATGATTTTTTCTGTGTGCGGAAGTATTATGTTTAATGAAGGAGTAACAAGTACACTAAATTATAGTGTAGGCATTTATGTGTTATTAAGTTCATTATCAGTGAGCATTTTCTTAAGAGAAAAAAATCGTCGTACGATGATTTTACAAGCTGGTATACTCGTTTCAATCTTAAATGTAGTCGTCTTGGCGGCGTTATTATTATTACGTAATGGGAATTTTTCGCCTCTTGAAATTGGTACCCAATTATTAATGGCTTCCCTTTCAGGAATTATCTCATCCGTTTTGGCTATGGGGATATTACCATATTTAGAAAGTGGACTTGGAATTGTATCAAGTATGAAGCTTATGGAATTATCAAGTCCGAATCATCCGCTGTTGCGTAGAATTTTATTAGAAGCGCCAGGGACATATCACCATAGTGTAATGGTAGCGAATCTTTCTGAGGCGGCTTGTGAAGCAGTTGGAGCAAATGGTGTATTAGCGCGTGTAGGGGCTTACTATCATGATGTAGGAAAAACAGTACAACCACAATTCTTTATTGAAAACCAGATGGGAATTGAAAATCCGCATGATAAATTAGATCCTGTGACGAGTAAAGATATTATCATTGGTCATGTAACCGATGGAGTAAAGATGCTCGAAGAATACCATATTCCGCAAGAAATTATCGATATTGCTGGACAACACCATGGTACAACGCTCCTGAAATATTTTTATTATAAGGCGATTAAAGAAGATAAAGAAAAATATACAGAAGAGATGTTCCGTTATCCGGGATCAAAAGCAACTTCTAAAGAATCGGCAATCGTTGGTATTGCGGATAGTGTTGAGGCAGCGGTACGTTCTATGAATCACCCAACGCCAGATCAAATTAATAATTTAGTACAAAGTATTATTAAAGATCGCCTGCAGGATGGGCAATTTAGTGAATGTGATTTGACATTTAAGGAACTACAAATCGTTGGAAAAACGTTATGTGAAACGTTAAATGGTATTTTCCATTCGCGTATTACATATCCGGAACCACCGGAAGATAAGGAGAAAGAATGAGTTTATTAATTGATTTCATTGATGAAACAGAAGAAGTGAAAGAAGAGTATGTGAATTTAATTCGTGAGATATTAGGAAAAGCAGCTCAAATGGAAAAAATAGAGGATGGTGCAGAGTTATCAGTAACATTTGTAGATAACGAACGCATTCGCGAGATTAATCGTGATTACCGAGATAAGGATCAGCCTACTGATGTCATTTCTTTTGCTATGGAAGAAATGGGAGAAGGAGAAATGGAAATTGTAGGTGTAGAGATGCCGCGTATGTTAGGTGATCTTATTATTTCTATTCCGAGAGCGAAAGAACAAGCTGAAGAGTATGGACATTCTTTTGATCGTGAACTTGGCTTTTTAGCGTTACATGGCTTTTTACATTTACTTGGTTATGACCACATGACAGAAGAGGATGAAAAAGAAATGTTCGGAAGACAAAAAGAAATTTTAGAAGCATTTGGATTAGGACGATGAAAAAAGGAAAACTTATAGATAGTTTTGGGTATGCTATAGTCGGTATATTCTTTTGTCTTCGTCATGAACGAAATATGAAAATTCATTATTTAGCCGCAGTTGTTGTTATATGCTGCGGCTTTTATTTCCATATTACAAAAGTAGAATGGATGGTATTACTTATTGTAATAGGAATTGTAATGAGTTTAGAGATGGTAAATACGGCTGTGGAAAAAACAGTAGATTTAGCGACTACCGATATACATCCGTTTGCGAAAGTCGCAAAGGATGTCGCGGCGGGAGCGGTTTTATTGTTTGCGATAATAGCCGTTATAATTGGTGCTATTATCTTTTTACCGTATGTGGTATAGTTGCATTCCAAAGCTTTTCTTAAGCTTTGAAGGTGCCGTAAAGGCCTTTAATAAGAGAGTGTATCTATTCACAGCTGTGAACAGGAAGGATGCGGGAATATGAATGGTCAACAATTAATTCAAGAAGCAATCGAAGCGCGTAAACAAGCGTACGTACCATATTCTAAATTTCAAGTAGGTGCAGCATTATTAACGCAGGATGGAAAAGTATATCGTGGATGTAATGTTGAGAATGCTTCATATGGCTTATGTAACTGTGCAGAAAGAACAGCTTTATTTAAGGCGGTTTCTGAAGGAGATAAAGAGTTTGTAGCTATCGCAATTGTGGCGGATACGAAGCGTCCAGTACCTCCTTGTGGAGCATGTCGACAAGTTATGGTAGAATTATGTAAACAGGATACGAAAGTATACCTATCAAATTTACATGGTGACGTTCAAGAGACAACAGTCGGGGAATTGTTACCAGGAGCATTTTTAGCGGAGGATTTACATGAATAGAAAAGGTTATAAATCAGGTTTTGTCTCTATTATTGGCAGACCGAATGTTGGGAAATCTACATTTTTAAATCGTATTATTGGTCAAAAAATTGCTATTATGAGTGACAAGCCACAAACAACTCGTAATAAAATTCAAGGTGTATATACAGAAAATGATTCACAAGTAATTTTTATTGATACACCAGGAATACATAAACCGAAACATAAACTAGGCGACTTCATGGTGAAGATGGCGCAAACGACATTAAAAGAAGTTGATATCGTTCTATTTATGGTGAATGCTGTTGAAGGCTTTGGTCGTGGTGAAGAATTCATCATCGAGAAGTTAAAAGAAACGAAACAACCAGTATTTTTAGTTATTAATAAAATTGACCAAGTTCACCCAGAACAATTATTAGAGCTAATTGATCAATATCGCAAATTACATGACTTTGCAGAAATCGTACCAATTTCTGCATTAGACGGTAATAACGTAGAGGCCCTAATTGGTACAATTAAAAAGTATTTACCGGAAGGACCACAATACTACCCAGATAATCAAGTAACGGATCATCCGGAGAGATTTATTATTGCAGAGCTTATTCGTGAGAAAGTACTACATTTAACACGTGAAGAAGTGCCGCATTCTGTAGCTGTTGTTATCGATGCAATTCAAAAACGTGAGGGCGGGGCAGTTTATATTAATGCAACGATTGTTGTGGAACGTCCGTCGCAAAAAGGGATTATTATCGGAAAACAAGGGAAGATGTTAAAAGAAGTCGGTAAGCGAGCTCGTTTTGATATTGAAGCATTACTTGGTTCTAAAGTATTTTTAGAAGTATGGGTAAAAGTGCAAAAAGATTGGCGTAATAAAATGTCTCAGCTTCGTGACCTTGGTTTCCGCGAAGACGAGTATTAAAATAGAGTAAAGCTGTAATCAGCGGATGTTTTGTTCATCCGCTGATTATTGGTTTTTACGAGTTTTGATAAATTAGGAAAAATTTTTCTCACATGAAAATGGACAAAATGGGTCAATTTAATAACAACAAAGGAAATTGGTTTATAGGCTACGCTTATTGAGAAAGGTGGATTCTTATGCTAGATTTTACCTGGAAGTTTTTCTCCAAAACAGGAAGCATTGAGACGTATTTGCTTTTGAAAGAAATGGAAAAAGACGTAAACGATGAGATGGATCAACATGAAGAGGAGCTAGCGCATCTAGACTCTCCAATTTCTTGACCCGTTTTGTTCAAACCTTGGATGGTGACGAACATGTTTCAAAAAGTTGAGGGCATCGTTATCCGTACGACAGATTACGGAGAAACGAACAAGATTGTTACAATATTCTCAAGAGAATTGGGTAAGGTAAGTGCAATGGCAAGAGGAGCGAAAAAACCGAAAAGCCGGTTAGCATCTGTTTCGCAACTTATGACACATGGTCATTTTCTTATTCAAATGGGATCTGGACTTGGAACTTTGCAACAAGGCGAGATTATTTCAACTATGAAAGAAATTCGCGAGGATATATTTTTAACTGCTTATGCATCATTTATTGTTGAGTTAACTGATAAAGCAACAGAAGATAAAAAACATAATCCATATTTATTTGAAATGTTATATCAAACGTTGCATTATATGTGTGAGGGTGTTGATCCAGAAGTATTATCATTAATTTATCAAACGAAAATGCTTCCGGTATTAGGGATGCGCCCGTACTTTGATACATGTGCGATTTGTCATCAAGAAACAGATTTTGTCGCCTTCTCTGTTAGGGAGGGCGGTTTTCTGTGCTCACGTCATGCTGAGCAAGATCAGTATCGTATACCAGTGGGGGAAGCCGTTCATAAATTATTACGTCTTTTCTACCACTTCGATTTACATAGACTTGGCAATGTATCAGTGAAGGATAGCACAAAAAAACAAATGCGTTTAGTATTGAATACATATTATGATGAATATTGCGGGATTTATTTGAAATCAAGACGTTTCTTAGAACAACTTGATAAGTTTCAAATATAATTTGGGGCCGTATACGGTCCTTTTTACATCCTTTCTTTTTCGAATAGCATATTTAGTATATAATATTTAAGAGATAGTATAACTTTTTTCGTTGTGCATTAAAGGTGGTGATTATCATAGAGCTGAATAAACGGCAAGAACATATCATTCAGATTGTAAAAGATCACGGTCCTATTACAGGGGAGTCAATTGCTGCGCAATTGGGATTAACACGTGCAACGCTAAGACCAGACTTAGCAATTTTAACGATGGCTGGTTATTTAGAAGCACGTCCACGCGTAGGTTATTTTTATACGGGTAAAACTGGGGGGCAGTTATTATCTGAAGCTGTTAAGAAAATTAAAGTACAAGATTATCAATCTAGACCGGTTGTAATTGATAAAAATGTATCGGTATACGATGCGATTTGTACTATGTTTTTAGAGGATGTAGGTACATTATTCGTTGTAGATCAATCGACTCTATTAGTAGGCGTTGTATCTCGTAAAGATTTATTACGAGCTAGCTTAGGGAAGCAGGATTTAACCTCACTTCCGGTTAATATTATCATGACAAGGATGCCAAACATTGCGATGTGTCGTAGAGAAGATTCTTTATATGATATTGCGATGGAATTAATAGAAAGACAGATTGATGCGATGCCAGTTGTAAAAGATACGAAACAAGGTTTAGAAGTGGTTGGACGAATTACAAAAACAAATATTACACGTGCGTTTGTAAACTTAGTAAATAACGAATAAGTGTAATTTGTTTAAAGTGAGGTAATGTAATGGATAATAAAATCGTATATGTCGTATCTGACTCTGTAGGAGAAACGGCTGATTTGGTTGTTCGAGCAGCAATGGGGCAATTCCCATTTGCTCCTGATATTAGACGTGTGCCGTATGTAGAAGATACAGGGACATTAAAAGAAGTGATTTCGATTGCTAAGAGCAATCAAGCACTTATTTGTTTTACGTTAGTAAAGCCTGACATGCGCCAATATTTAGTGACAGAGGCTGCAAAAGAAGGTGTAGAGGCATATGATATTATTGGTCCTCTAATCGATCAAATTGAAGAAATTACCGGGCAAGTGCCTAGATATGAGCCTGGTGTTGTTCGTAGGTTAGATGAAGAATACTTTAAAAAGATTGAAGCGATTGAGTTTGCTGTGAAGTATGATGATGGTAGAGATGCACGTGGTATTTTAAAAGCAGATATCGTGTTAATTGGGATTTCGCGCACATCAAAAACACCACTTTCTCAATATTTAGCTCATAACAAACGTTTGAAAGTTGCCAACGTACCACTAGTACCAGAAGTAGATCCGCCTGAAGAATTATATCAAGTGGCTAAAGAAAAATGCTTCGGTTTGAAAATTACGCCAGAGAAGTTAAATCATATTCGAAAAGAGCGATTGAAATCACTTGGACTAAGTGATGGAGCAACATATGCCAATATTAATCGTATTAAAGAAGAGATTGATCACTTTGAGAATGTAGTTAGTAAAATAAATTGTCAAGTAATTGATGTATCGAACAAAGCGATTGAAGAAACAGCTAACATTATTGTGAATGCAGTGCAAAACCAAAAAATGTTTTAGCACATTTACCAAAGGTGAATGTGCTTTTTTCGCTCGTGAGAAACACAGTGCCTGCTGATTTCGTAATAGATGATAGCGAAGTGGTTATGCTTATATTTTTCGGTCTTTTTATTATGCTAAAGGTAGGGTTTCGCTATCCTGAAATAGAAGATGAAAAAATAAAGGGATATGTAGCGTAGTTGAAGAAAATATATTATAATAAAAAATTGTGATAAAAACCTATATTTTACGTTTAGACTTTAATTTTTCAGAATAAACTAGGGATAGGATTTAAGAAATGACATGTAATTACGTTAAATCGACAAAATCTATACAAGAAAACGCACATTATGGAAGGATTCGCAGAAGGGATGTAGAATACAGAAATATGCAAAACATCAATATGGTATGAGTTGATGCAGATGCATATACTGTGAAGGCTGACAATTGTGCGAGCTGGAACGAAATTTCATGTCAAAATTTTGTTTGTCACATCGTATGCTCATCGTTTAAGGAAGCAGCGAGGGAATTTGGATCTATGTAGATGCTGAATAAGCAAAAGTTGATTTCTTTATATGTATCAACATGCAAAAAACAGATCTCGTGATCACATAGGATATGATGCTTGCTAGTCTTCTTATGAAAAAGTGCATATGTATTGTCTCCATGAGGTACATTTGTAATAGATGAGCAAATGGATACAATTTTATATAGTAGGTACGTATCTGCGAAGTTACGCAGAAAAGGGTCTGCAAAATCGCTTGATAACGTGATCGACAACATTTTCTAATAAGTTTAGAAAAAATATTGTCGAATTATAAAGGAATTTTTTAATTTATATCGAATACAAAATACGACACGGAGATGGAGTTATGGGGAACAGAATTCCTGAAGAAGTTGTTGAACAAATTCGGACATCATCCGATATTGTCGAAGTGATTGGTGAATACGTTCAACTTAGAAAACAGGGACGTAACTATTTCGGCCTTTGTCCGTTTCATGGTGAGAATTCTCCTTCATTCTCTGTTTCATCTGACAAGCAAATTTTTCATTGCTTCGGATGTGGAGAAGGTGGAAATGTATTTTCCTTTCTAATGAAAATGGAAGGACTGGCTTTTACCGAAGCTGTTCAAAAGCTAGGTGAAAGAAATGGAATTGCGGTTGCAGAGTATACATCAGGGCAAGGACAACAAGAAGACATATCTGATGACACTGTCATCATGCAACAGGCTCATGAACTTTTGAAAAAGTATTATCATCATTTATTAGTAAATACAGAAGAAGGAAATGAAGCACTTTCGTATTTGTTAAAACGTGGTATTACAAAAGAGATGATTGAGAAGTTTGAAATTGGTTATGCGTCACCTGCTTGGGATGCAGCAACGAAAATCTTACAAAAAAGAGGTTTATCGCTATCAAGTATGGAACAAGCTGGTCTTCTCATAAGAAGCGAGAAGGATGGTAGTCATTATGATCGCTTCCGTGGAAGAGTTATGTTTCCAATCTATACGTTACAAGGTAAAGTGATAGCGTTTAGTGGAAGGGCATTAGGAGATGACACTCCGAAATATTTAAATAGCCCAGAAACACCAATTTTTCACAAAAGTAAATTGTTGTATAACTTCCACCAAGCGAGGCCGTTTATTAGAAAACGTGGGCAAGTGGTCCTTTTTGAAGGGTATGCTGACGTACTAGCTGCGGTAAAAAGTGGTGTGGAAGAAGCTGTTGCGACAATGGGAACAGCTTTAACTGAAGAACAAGCAAAACTTCTGCGACGTAACGTTGAAACTGTTGTTCTTTGCTATGATGGTGATAAAGCAGGGCGAGAAGCGACGATGAAAGCAGGGCAATTATTGTTGCAAGTTGGTTGCCAAGTGAAAGTTACATCCTTGCCAGATAAGCTTGATCCTGATGAATATGTGCAACAATATGGGACAACTGCTTTTGAAAATCTTGTGAAATCAAGTATAAGTTTTGTTGGTTTTAAAATAAATTATTTGCGTTTAGGGAAAAATTTGCAAGATGAGTCGGGCAAAGAAGAGTATGTGAAAAGTGTTTTAAAAGAGTTATCGTTGTTACAGGATGCGATGCAGGCAGAATCATATTTGAAGTCATTATCGCAAGAATTTTCGTATTCAATGGAAACACTTTTGAATCAATTGCACCAATATCGCAAAGAACAAAAGGTACAGCAAAAACAAGTAAAGCAGGTTTCTAAGCCGTCTCAAATTGTTCAAACAAAACCGAAGTTAACAGGTTTTGAAAGGGCAGAAAGAGAAATTATTTACCATATGTTGCAAAGTCCAGAAGTGGCCGTTCGTATGGAATCCCACATAGAAGATTTTCATACAGAAGAACATAAAGGGATTTTATATGAACTATACGCATATTATGAAAAGGGAAATGAACCTTCAGTCGGAACATTTTTAAGTTGGCTCTCTGATGAAAAGTTGAAAAATATTATTACTGATATTTCGACGGATGAATTTATTAATCCAGAATACACAGAAGAAGTGTTACAAGGCCATTTGGAGACGCTTAGACGTCATCAAGAAAAACTTGAAAAGATGGAAATCATCTTCAAGATAAAACAAATGGAAAAAACAGATCCTGTAGAGGCTGCTAAATATTATGTAGCATATTTACAAAATCAAAAAGCGAGAAAATAGCTTTTTTGATAAATTTTTAGTATAATGAATGTTTGTATCTCGCGTAAGGAGGGGAACAGATGGCTGACAAACCAGCTCGTTCTAAACAAATTGAAACTGAAATGACCCTTGAGCAAGTGAAAGAACAACTCACTGAGCTCGGAAAAAAACGTGGCGTTCTTACATATGAAGAGATTGCAGAACGCATGAATGGATTTGAAATTGAATCCGATCAAATGGATGAATACTATGAATATTTAGGTGAACAAGGGATTGACTTAGTTGGCGACAATGACAACGACGAAGGCCCTAATAATCGCCAAATAGCAAAATCGGAAGAAGAATTCGACCTCAATGATTTAAGTGTACCACCAGGGGTTAAAATCAACGATCCTGTTCGTATGTATTTAAAAGAAATTGGTCGTGTAGATTTACTATCTGCAGAAGAAGAAATTCGACTTGCAACGCGTATTGAAGAAGGCGATGAAGAAGCGAAACGTCGTCTTGCAGAAGCAAACTTACGTCTTGTAGTAAGTATTGCAAAGCGCTACGTGGGCCGTGGTATGCTTTTCTTAGACTTAATCCAAGAAGGGAATATGGGTCTAATTAAAGCGGTTGAAAAGTTCGATTATCGTAAAGGTTTCAAATTTAGTACGTATGCAACTTGGTGGATTCGCCAAGCAATTACACGTGCGATTGCAGACCAAGCAAGAACAATTCGTATCCCAGTTCATATGGTTGAAACGATTAATAAGTTAATTCGTGTACAACGTCAATTATTACAAGATTTAGGACGTGAACCATCTCCTGAAGAGATTGGTGAAGAAATGGATCTTGCTCCAGAAAAAGTACGTGAAATCTTGAAAATTGCACAGGAGCCAGTTTCTCTTGAAACACCGATTGGTGAAGAAGATGACTCCCATTTAGGTGATTTCATTGAAGACCAAGAAGCAACATCGCCTGCGGACCATGCAGCGTATGAATTGCTAAAAGAACAATTAGAAGATGTGTTAGATACACTAACAGATCGTGAAGAAAATGTTCTACGTCTTCGTTTTGGTTTAGATGATGGACGAACTCGTACGCTTGAAGAAGTTGGGAAAGTATTCGGCGTAACGAGAGAACGTATCCGTCAAATTGAAGCAAAAGCACTTCGTAAATTGAGACATCCAAGCCGTAGTAAGCGTCTTAAGGATTTCTTAGAATAGGCTACCTTTAAGTTTACTTCACTTTTGTGAAGTAAACTTTTTTATTTTGTTAATTTTTGTTAAACTTTAGCTGTCAGCAACGATTACAATTTCTTGTAATTTATTTTACAGAATTGTCTTTTGATTTGCAAATGCTCATTTTTCGATTTTTCGATTAATTTTGTTTATTCTATACAAAAATATATGTAGAAAAGTGAAAAATATGATGAGAAACGTTAATAATTATCGAAATAATAAGCGATATAACAATAAAAAACAATAAACTGAATTTATGGAATATTTTTAACGATTAGTAGTTTACTCTTTTCTGATAGAGCGTTTTCAAGTACAATGGAAATGACTGAATCATCTAACTATTTAGGGGTATAGAGGGGGGAGAAGAGATATGAAACGTAATCCGCTGATTCCGTTCGCTCTTATTGCAGCATTGGGTATTATCGTTATGTTTGTATTTTCATTTCAGGGGCTAAATAAATCTAAAGAGTTAGCTGATGCAAAAAATGGCGGGAAGCCAGCACAAACAGCATCCAAGCCAGAGGATATTGTGAAGCAAAGCTGTACGAGCTGCCACGGTGATCAATTACAAGGGGCGGTAGGACCTAATTTACAAAAAATTGGTGGGAAACTTTCAAAGGATGAAATTAAAGAAATTCTTTCGAAAGGAAAAGGCAATATGCCAGCGAATATAGTTCCAGCTGATCAAGCCGCTAAAGTAGCTGATTGGTTATCGAAGAAAAAATAAAGTTCCGTATGACAAGCCTTTTGCTTAAGCAAAAGGCTTGTTTTTCTATATTTTCTAAAATACGATGAATGATAGAGAAGTGAATTGTTGTTATAGGCTTGCAACAACTACTATAAATTCATTATCATGGAGACAGACTGACAAGAGAAGGAGTAATGGAAATACATGAATGAAGTAAAGCTTTCAAAACGATTAGAAGAAGTTGTGCGTGAAATACCAGTAGGATCTACAGTTGCCGATATTGGATCGGATCATGCGTATTTACCGTGTTATACAATTATAAATAATATTGCTACTAAAGCAGTTGCTGGAGAGGTTGTAGATGGACCATTTCGCTCTGCGCAGGCAACTGTAGCTGAAAGTGGCTTACAAGATAAAGTAGATGTGCGTAAAGGGAATGGATTAGCTGTTATCGCGCCAGGAGAAGTAGATGTAATTACGGTTGCCGGAATGGGCGGAGCGTTAATTCGTGATATTTTAGAAAGTGGTAAAGAAAAATTAGAAGGTGTAACACGTTTAATCTTACAGCCGAATATTGCAGCGCATCACATTCGTGAATGGTTTATTGCGAATGGATGGGAGCTTATCCATGAAAAAATCGTAAAAGAAGATGGGAAAATTTACGAGATTTTAGTAGGGGAGCGAGGAAATATCACGGTTCCTTACTCTGAAAATAAACAGGCTGAATTATTTATGGGACCATTTTTAATGAAAGAAAAAAGTGAAGCTTTCGTTGAAAAGTGGGAAGGAGAATTAAAAAACTTCCAAAATATTTTAAAGCAGTTAGAACGTGCGGCTGATTCTGAAGAAACAAAAGCGAAGCGTGCGGAAGTAGAAGCGAAAATGAAAATGATAGGGGAGGTTTTATCATGAGTAAAATTCCAAATGGCCATGAAATTATTTCGTTATTTGAAAGTATGTATCCGAAGCATTTGGCGATGGAAGGAGATAAGATTGGCTTGCAGATTGGAGCGCTTAATAAACCCGTGCAGCACGTATTAATTGCGTTAGATGTAACGGAAGAAGTTGTGGATGAAGCAATTCAATTAGGAGCGAATGTCATTATTGCGCATCATCCTTTAATTTTTAACCCGCTAAAAGCGATTCATACAGATAAGGCATATGGGAAAATTATTGAAAAGTGTATGAAAAATGATATTGCAATCTATGCCGCACATACAAATGTGGATGTTGCTAAGGGCGGGGTAAATGATTTACTTGCTGAGGCGTTAGGATTGCAAAATACAGAAGTTTTGGCACCGACATATGCAGAAGAAATGAAAAAAATTGTTGTGTTTGTGCCTGAAACTCATGCAGAAGAAGTACGAAAAGCATTAGGAGACGCAGGTGCTGGTCATATCGGCAATTATAGTCACTGTACGTTTAATAGCGAGGGTACAGGTACGTTTGTACCTCAAGAGGGGACAAATCCTTATATCGGGGAAACTGGACAGTTAGAGCGCGTAGAAGAAGTGCGGATCGAAACGATTATTCCAGCTTCACTACAACGAAAAGTGATTAAAGCAATGGTAACAGCACATCCATATGAAGAAGTAGCCTATGATGTGTATCCACTTGATAACAAAGGTGAAACGTTAGGGCTTGGAAAAATAGGGTATTTACAAGAAGAAATGACACTTGGACAGTTTGCGGAACATGTAAAGCAATCGTTAGATGTAAAGGGTGCGCGAGTTGTTGGGAAATTAGAGGATAAAGTGCGCAAAGTAGCTGTACTTGGTGGCGATGGTAACAAATACATCAATCAAGCTAAATTTAAAGGTGCGGATGTATATGTAACAGGTGACATGTATTATCATGTTGCCCATGATGCGATGATGCTCGGTTTAAATATCGTCGACCCAGGACATAACGTTGAAAAGGTAATGAAGCAAGGTGTACAAAAGCAATTACAAGAAAAAGCAGATGCAAAGAAACTGAATGTACATATTCATGCTTCGCAGTTACATACAGATCCATTTACATTTGTATAAGAAAAATAAAAAACCGTTGCTCATATAGGCAACGGTTTTTATTATTGTTCTTTTTTCACTTTTACACGAGGTAATATTTTTTGTAACGGTACTTTTCGAACTCTTTCCCATGTAGCAGGATTCATTGGGTCATATTGCTCTAAGAAAGCGATAACCTCTTTTGTAATTGGTGTTGGAGTAGAAGCGCCTGCTGTAACAGCTACGTTCTCGACACCTTGTAGCCATTCTAATTTGATTTCACTTACGTCCGCAACGCGGTATGCTTTCGTACCAGCGATTTCTTGCGATACTTGTGCTAAACGGTTTGAGTTATTACTTTTCGGGTCACCGACAACAATTGTTAAGTCTGCAACATCAGCTTGTTTGGCAACCGCTTCTTGGCGAACTTGAGTTGCTAAACAAATTTCCTTATGGAACTCTGCTGTTGGGAATTTCTTCTGAATGTCCTCCATTAAATGTTGAACATCCCATTGACTCATCGTTGTTTGATTTGTAACTAAAATTTTATCCGTTGGAATTTCTAATGTTTTTAAATCATCGGCTCTTTCGATAAGATGAACGATGTCAGGTGCGATACCAACTGCGCCTTCTGGTTCTGGATGATTTTTTTTGCCAATATAAATGACATGGTAACCTTCAGCTTTCTTTGCTTCAATAAGGTCATGTGTTTTTGTAACATCTGGGCAAGTGGCATCGATTGTTGTTAAACCTTTTTCTTTTGCACGTTGTTTAACTTCTGGAGAAACACCGTGTGCAGTGAAAATAACAGTACCAGAATCGATTTTATCTAAAATGTCTAATCGACTTGGACCATCTAGTGTGATGATGCCATCTTCTTCGAACGCATCTGTTACATGTTTGTTGTGAACAATCATACCTAAAATATAAATAGGTCTTGGTAATGATGTATCTAATGCGGCGTTACGTGCAATAACCATCGCGTCCACAACACCGTAGCAATAACCACGAGGGGAAATTTTAACAATTTTCATACGAGTAATCCTCTCCTTCTAAACAAGGGATACTTTTGTGCATAGTCTTTTACATTATAAAGGAGGAGTGGATAGAAAACAAAGGATTGTTACACATATAGTTTTGGTTTTGTTGCTATTTTTTGAACAGGCTCCTCTCGTACTTCTTTTTCTATGACTGGCTCAATCACCATTTTTTTTCTTTTTCTTTTTTTGGATGGAGGATGTGGAGTTGCTACCTCAACCTTTTCTGTTACGTCTTCAGTTTGATCTTCGGTTGGATTTTCTTCCGTACTTTTTCCAGAGGTTAGAATTTTAACAATGCTTGGTAGGTTACGCATAATGGGACCGTACTGTTCGACGACAGGGCTTACAGATTGAACGACTTGTGATACTTTTTCGATATTATTTATCATATTAGTTGGATTCGAAATTAAATTCGAAAAAAAACTACCGATGCCGCTACTTGATGTGTCTGTATTTGCTGCACCGCCGCGCGTGTCGTTTGATTCATACATTTGAGGAGGGATCATTTGCTCGGGATGTTGCTGCATGTATGGTTGATATTGCTGTTGATATTGTTGCGGGTATTGGTGTTGGTATTGTTGCTGATATTGCTGTCGATATTGAGGTGGCGGTTGCTGGTGCATCATTGGCGGTCCTTCCATTTGTCGATAAGGCGGAACCATTTGCATGAAAGCTTCGGTTGGATCGTGTTTTTTAAAGAGTTTAGCAAGAAATCCTTTCTTTTTTTGTGCCATCGGTGGTAGTTGTGGAATTGGATATGGTGTATAAGGTTGCTGCCCTGGATTCGGATACATTTGCCTCATGGGGGATTTTGGAAACATGTGAGAAATCCTCCTTTCTTCAGTTAGGTATATACACATACAATATGCAATAAGAGGGAAGAAGGTTAGTTTTTGAAGTAAAAACCTAAACTAAAGATGGATTTTACTTGTAGATTTCGATATAATGTAGACTTGACTGATTTGTGCGCGCAGTAGAAATTTAGAAAGAAGGTGTAACTTATGACACAACAAACTTTTACACAGTATGATTTTAAACCATTTTTAATAGATGCAGTTCGTGAACTACGCTTTACAGAGCCGACAGGAATTCAACAGAAAATTTTCCCGGTCGTGAAAAAAGGTGTAAGTGTAATTGGACAATCCCAAACAGGTTCTGGGAAAACACATGCATACTTACTTCCTACATTGAACAGAATTAACCCAGGTCGTGAAGAAGTACAACTTGTTATTACAGCGCCTACTCGTGAGTTAGCACAACAAATTTACGAAGAAATCGTGAAATTAACAAAGTTCTGTGCGGAAGATCAAATGATTACAGCACGTTGTTTAATTGGTGGAACTGATAAACAACGATCAATTGAAAAGTTGAAAAAACAACCTCATATTGTAGTTGGAACACCAGGACGTATTAAAGACTTAGTAGAAGAACAAGCACTGTTTGTTCATAAAGCAAATACAATTATTGTCGATGAAGCAGACTTAATGCTTGATATGGGATTCATTCATGATGTAGATAAGATTGCAGCACGCATGCCTAAAAACTTGCAAATGTTAGTTTTCTCTGCAACAATTCCTCAAAAACTAAAACCGTTTCTGAAGAAATACATGGAGAATCCAGAGCATATTCATATCAATCCAAAACAAGTTGCGGCTGGAAATATCGAGCATTATTTAGTGCCTTCTAAACATCGTAACAAAATTGATTTAGTGAAAAGAATGTTGCTACAATTTAAGCCGTATTTAGCAGTTGTTTTCACGAATACGAAGAAAATGGCAGATCAAGTTGCTGACGGATTAACGGAACGCGGCTTAAAAGTTGGACGAATTCACGGAGATTTATCACCTCGTGATCGTAAAAAAATGATGAAACAAATTCGTGACCTTGAATTCCAATATATTGTTGCAACTGATTTAGCAGCTCGTGGTATTGATATTGAAGGAATTAGTCATGTTATTAACTACGAACTTCCATCAGATTTAGATTTCTTCGTTCACCGAGTGGGAAGAACAGCACGTGCAGGCTATTCAGGTATTGCAGTGACGATTTATGATCCAGCAAACGAAGAAGCATTAGATAGTTTAGAAAAACAACGTCATATCGAGTTTAAACATGTAGATTTACGTGGAGATGAGTGGGCAGATTTAGGTGAACGTCGTCGTCGTAAGAGCCGTAAAAAACCAAATGATGAACTTGATGTTATGGCAACGAAAGTTGTTAAAAAACCGAAAAAAGTAAAACCAAACTATAAACGTAAACTTGCAACAGAACGTGACAAAGTGAAAAGAAAATATAGCAATAAAAAAAGATAAGGGATTTCCCTTATCTTTTTTTATCCAGCTATTTGTGAGAGCCGTAATCAATATGGATAGAAAATATTGATTAAAGTTTCGCTTCATCTAGATAATGTAAATGAAGAGTATAGTCTGTTTAAATAGTCGTATAAATTTATGTAGTGCGTTTTTTGTGAACAAACAATTCACTACATATTTCTACAAATTATGCTATCATTATATCTATTGTATATTGAAGAGGTGATTGTATGTTAAAGATTGGATCTCATGTTTCTATGAGTGGTAAGAAAATGTTATTAGCAGCAAGTGAAGAGGCTGTTTCATACGGTGCAACGACGTTTATGATTTATACAGGTGCACCGCAAAATACGAGAAGAAAACCAATTGAAGAATTGAATATAGAAGCAGGAAGAAAACATATGGAACAAAACGGTATCGAAGAGATTATCGTACATGCGCCATATATTATTAATGTTGGAAATACGACGAAGCCAGAAACATTCCAATTAGGTGTAGATTTCCTTCGTATGGAAATTGAAAGAACATCAGCATTAGGTGTGGCAAAACAAATCGTTCTTCACCCAGGTGCGCACGTTGGTGCAGGGGCAGACGCTGGCATTCAACAAATTATTAAAGGACTGAATGAAGTATTAACGCCAGATCAGACGGTGAACATTGCGTTAGAAACGATGGCAGGAAAAGGAACAGAATGCGGCCGTAGCTTTGAAGAAATTGCCAAAATTATTGATGGTGTAACATATAATGAAAAACTATCGGTATGCTTTGACACGTGTCATACGCACGATGCAGGATATGACATTGTAAATGACTTTGACGGTGTATTAAACGAATTTGATAAGATTGTTGGTATCGATCGTTTACAAGTACTTCATATTAATGATAGTAAAAATGTACGCGGCGCAGGAAAGGACCGTCATGAAAATATCGGTTTCGGTCATATCGGTTATAAAGCATTGCATCATATTGTGCATCATCCGCAATTAATGCACGTACCAAAAATTCTGGAAACACCATATGTAGGTGAAGATAAAAAGGACAAGAAGCCGCCATATAAATTGGAAATCGAAATGCTGAAAAATGGTACTTTTGATGAAGGACTTCTTGAGAAAATTAAAGCGCAATAAGCAATAAGGAGGGGAATATCCCCTCCTTATTTTAGTAGTTGTTGAAATAAAGTATTTACTTGTTGGGCAGTAGCGGGCGAGGTTACTTGAGCTATTTGTTTTAAGAGCGCTAGTCGTTCGTCATTATCGTAAATGTTAATATTCTTTCCTTTCATAAGTCCAACAATTTGATCAGCTTGTGCAGTCGTAATTGGAACATCATATTCTTTACTATATTTCAATAATTCCTTTGTAGAAATATGATTTAATTTTTTATTTACAAGTTGTTTAATGAGGTTCATCGAGTTATCCTCCTTCACACGTTCTTCTATCGAAATATATGAGTACGTAGCTTGTACATATTCATATAGAGCTTCTTTTTTCATGAGAAAAAGAAGCGTATGTTATAATATAAGGACAAAACTATAGAAAAAGAGTATAAGGGAGGACTTATGGAGCAGAAGCAACATCGAAAAGAAAGTGTTATCCATCTTATGTATCGTTTAGTTATGATTATTTTTGGAGCAGCATGCGCAGCGGTAGCGATTGAATTATTTTTAATGCCAAATAAAATTATTGATGGTGGAATTATTGGTATTTCTCTTATATTAGATTATCTTACTCCTAATATTTGGTGGTTAAGTTTCTCTACTTTGGTCGTTATTCTCAATATCCCATTTATGTATTCGGGTTATAAGCAAATTGGAAAAACGTTCATGTTATCTTCGGCGTTCGGTATTGTAGCTTTAGCGTTTATTGAATCAACGTTACATGCTGTTCCGCCATTTACAACAGAGCCAATTTTAGCGACAGTGTTTGGTGGTCTTATTTTAGGGCTTGGTGTAGGGCTTGTTATTCGTCATGGTGGATCAATGGACGGAACAGAAATTATGGGTATTTTATTAACGAAAAAATTACCTTTCTCCGTAGGCGAATTTGTAATGTTTGTGAACTTATTCATTTTTGCATGGGCAGCATTTGTATTTGGTGTGGAACAAGCGATGTATTCTGTTATGACGTACTACATTGCATTCAAAACAATTGATACAGTCATTCAAGGTTTAGATGAAACGAAAGCTGTTTTAATTGTATCAGATCAATATGAGGAAGTATCAAATGCGATTTTGCATCGTCTTGGTCGTGGAACTACAAAGCTTGTAGCGAAAGGCGGTTACACGGATAAAGAAAAAGAAGTTATTTATGCAGTGGTAACACGTCTAGAAGTGACAAAGCTAAAATCAATTGTGTATGAAATTGATGCGAATGCGTTTGTTACGATTATGAGTACACAAGAGACAAATGGTGGTAAGTTTAAATCGGCTATTCACTAAAAAAATAATTATAATATCTTTTGAAAGCAGAGAATTTTTCTCTGCTTTTTGTTATAATAGTAAGGTTTCTTGAAAAAGTAGATATATTTTAGGCAGATTGGTTTACAACTATAATAAGCTGTACTATAATTCAAATAGATATAAATCGGAATCATTCTGAATTAAAATAGGTGAGATGCTATGAACAATATATTAGAAATAGAAGGATTGTCATTTCGATATGAAGATCGAAATGTGTTAGAAGATATAAATTTGCAAGTTCCGAAGGGAGCTTTTTTAGGTTTAGTTGGGCCAAATGGTTCAGGGAAATCCACTTTGCTAAAATGTTTATTAGGCGTTTTAAAGCCAAAACAGGGAAGCATTCGTTTGTTTGGTGTTGATAGTAAGAAGTTTAAAGAATGGAACAAAGTTGGTTATGTGTCGCAAAAGGCAAATAGCTTTAATTCTGGTTTTCCGGCAACTGTGTTTGAAGTTGTGTCAATGGGACTCGTTTCGAAAAAAGGGCTGTTTCGCTTTTTTACGAAAAACGATAAGAAAAAGGTAGAAAAAGCGATTGCTGATGTAGGAATGAGTGAGTTTCAAGGGCGTAATATTGGAGAACTTTCTGGTGGACAACAACAGCGCGTATTTATTGCTCGTGCGCTCGTTAGTGATCCTGAATTACTTATTTTGGACGAGCCCACTGTTGGAATTGATGTGAAGAATGTAGAAAGTTTTTATGAGATATTAGAGGATTTAAACAAAAGGCTAGGAATCACATTAATTCTCGTTACGCATGATATGGGAGCTGTTACCGAGAAAGTAACACATGTTGCATGCTTAAACAAACATTTACATTTCCATGGAAATGTAGAAAAGTTCCGAGAGTTAGAAGATGCAGAAATGTCCGTCTTATATGGACACCATGTTCATCGTTTAGAACACGAGCATGAGCATCACGGGAGGATATAATGATACAAGATTTTTTACAATATGACTTTTTACGTAACTCTTTATATGCAGGAATTTTAATAGGACTTGTTGCGCCGCTTATCGGTGTATTTGTTGTCATTCGCCGCATGTCGCTTATTGCGGATGCATTAAGCCACGTGACATTATCGGGTATTGCTGCAAGTTTACTACTAGAAAAAACAATTTTCACAGGGGGATTTTTAAATCCGTTATATATGGGGATGATTTTTTCTATTGGTGGGGCGTTACTTATTGAAAAACTACGTACTGTATATAAACATTATCAAGAATTAGCAATTCCAATTATTCTTTCAGCAGGAATGGGGATTGGCGTTATTTTTATTTCACTTGCAAATGGGTTTAACACAGATTTATTTAGTTATTTATTTGGTAGTGTAAGTGCTGTAACAAGTACGGATTTAATAATTATCGGCATTGTAGCAATTGGTGTTATCGTAACGATTACTTTATTATACAAAGAGTTATTTTTACTATCGTTTGATGAAGAATACGCTGTATCAACCGGTTTGAGTGCAAAGTGGATTCATTTTATTTTCATTATATTGGTTGCGCTTGTCATTGCAGTATCAATGCGTGTAGTAGGGGTTCTTCTCGTATCATCATTAATGACATTACCAGTTGCAGCAAGTATTCGTATTGCAAATGGATTTAAACAAACAATTTTCTTCTCCATTTTATTTGGTGAAATTGCAGTAATTGGTGGAATGTTTGCTTCGTATCAACTTGATTTAGCACCAGGTGGTACAATTGTTATGATAGCGGTTCTTATTTTAATTGGTGCGATTTTATGGAAGAAGAAAAAAACTGCATAAAGTAGGGATAGATATGAATCTAACAGAAGCTTTACGCCTAATGAAAGATAAAGGATACAAACATACTGGGAAAAGGGAAGAAATGCTCAGGTTATTTGCAGCTCACAATCGTTATTTAACAGCGAAGGACGTTTTAGAGCATATGAAGGATGATTATCCAGGTCTTAGCTTTGACACGATTTATCGTAACTTAACGGTGTTTGCTGAAATCGGTGTTTTAGAACAAACGGAATTAAACGGTGAAAAACATTTTCGTTTTACATGTTCTATTATGGAACATCATCATCATTTTATTTGTTTAGATTGCGGAGGGACGAAAGAGATTACTTCTTGCCCGATGGATTTTATGAATAAAGATTTTAATGGTTATGAAGTAACAGGTCATAAGTTTGAAATATACGGACGTTGTCCAAAATGTGCAAAGTAAAAGCTCGTTAGTTCTATAACTGACGAGCTTTTTTACGTAGAAAAGAAGGTTGCTCACAAATGTTGTGGGCAACCTTCTTTTTATTGTTCTTGTGTTTCTTTTTCTTTTTCTCGTTCAGCAGCCATTTCAGCAGCAATTACGTCGATTTCTTTTTTCAGTTCTTCTACCATTATTTCTTCTGGTACTTTACGAACGACTTGCCCTTTGCGGAATAATAGTCCTTCTCCGCGCGCGCCGGCAATACCGATATCAGCTTCACGAGCTTCCCCAGGACCATTTACGGCGCAGCCAAGTACTGCAACCTTAATTGGTACTTGTAGTGTAGAAATGTACTCTTCCACTTCGTTAGCGATGCTAATTAAATCAATTTCAATACGACCGCAAGTTGGACAAGAAATAAGTGTTGCTGCATTAGATGCAAGGCCGAATGACTTTAATAGTTCACGCGCAACTTTTACTTCTTCAACTGGGTCAGCACTTAATGAAATACGTAGTGTATTTCCGATGCCTTTACTTAAGATTGCTCCAAGACCAGCGGCACTTTTTACAGTTCCGGCAAATAACGTTCCAGATTCTGTGATACCTAAATGTAGTGGATAATCAAAAGCACGTGCAGCTTTTTCGTATGCTTCAATTGCCAAGTTAACATCAGAGGCTTTCATAGATACGATAATATCATGGAAATCTAAGTCCTCTAAAATTTTAATGTGATGCAGGGCGCTCTCAACCATACCATCTGCAGTTGGGTATCCGTACTTTTCTAAAATGTGACGCTCTAATGAACCTGCGTTTACACCGATACGGATTGGAATACCACGCTCTTTTGCTGCATTTACAACAGCTTCTACTTTATGGCGACGACCAATGTTACCTGGATTGATACGTACTTTATCAATGCCGCCTTCAATTGCTTTTAAAGCAAGACGATAATCAAAATGAATATCAGCAACAAGTGGAATGTTGATTTGTTTTTTAATATCAGCAATAGCATTTGCTGCGCGTTCGTCTGGAACAGCAACACGCACGACTTGGCAGCCAGCTTCTTCTAAACGTTTAATTTCAGCAACTGTTGCTTCAACATCATGTGTTTTTGTTGTTGTCATACTTTGTATAATTAATTCATTATTACCGCCAATTGTTAAATTACCGACTTTAACTGGACGTGTTTTTGTACGATGAGTCATTTCATTCACGAATAGATCGCTCTCCTTATAAAAGAAGTTTCTTATTTAGTCCCTTATATCAATGATAGTATACGTGATACAGGGCTATAGAAACCGAAGTGCTCGGTTTCACTTTTACTATTGTATCAGCGCCTTTATGTAATTGACAAGGATTAAGTGATTGCTTATTGATATAACGGGAATTTATAAGACTTTCCAAGTTGTATTTTTGTAGCAGGTGTATTTTTATTTAATTGTTTAAAATCATCAATTACTTTTTCGATAGAAGGAATTTTCTTCTTATTAATCGCTTCTGTAATGGAAAGAACCGTATCACCTGTTTTGACTTCAATTGTTTTATAAGTGACATCTGTTTCTTTTTCCGCTTTGTTTTCTTTCTTTTGTTTTGTATTTGTACTTTCTTGTTTTATCGTTTCGGCCGCATTTGTCTTTTTATATGAACTTAACATCGGTAAAGTGCCGATTTTTATATCGTAATAAAATATATAACCAAGAACAAGCACGAATAAGAATATACCTAATCTCTTCATATTCTTCACTCCTTTGCTAGGAATATATGCTTGTCCAAAAAAAAAATGCCTATTTAGGCATTTTTTTCGTTCGGTTTTGGAACTTCTTTAATTGTTAAGTATAGGACAATTAAAACAACTGCGATATAAATGAATGTTGAGCCAGGTACAACGATTTTGAATAAATCCATAATCATAAAGAAGATGGTTGGAATTGTGTAGCTGTAGGCAGTTAACGTCCATACTTGCTTATAAGATAATTTACGTTGACCACTCATAGCAGAACCGATAAACGCAAGTAAAGTAATTCCTAAGAAAGTAATGAACAATTGGAATAGATATACTAACACTCCGATAACAGCTAATAAAATTGGATAAATACTATCAAATACAGAAATGAAATCTTGCAAATCTTTTTTCTCAAGAGATGTCCCTAATAAATCATTGTAGGAGTATGTTTGCGTCTGGCCATTTCCTATAGAAACTACTTTATCTTTTAAAATAAATAAACCAGTTTTATTTTGATACTTTTCGATATCTGTTGTATTTGGATCAAATACGAAAAGAGCATCTCCCTCTTCTTTTTGAATAGGTTGTTCAATATCAGCTTTTAGTTCACCATTTTCGATTTTAAAATCAGGTAAATCTTTTTCAATTGCTTGATTTACCATAGTAACACTATCTTGGATAAAGCTACCGTAAAAGAATGTTCTTGGAATAGTAGTGATTAGACAAAGTAGCATAATATACAAAATGGTTTTTCCGATTTTTTGAAAACGGAATAGCGCCATATCTTTAGGCGAATATACGCTTTTGACTAATTGGGTAAATATGGACATAGATTCACTTCCTTTATGTATGTATAAAATCATTGTAACGTAGGAATCTAGGGAATCTCAAGATATATTATATTTACATATAGTAGCGATAACTAAATTTATTTTTATTAATTTTCTTCTTTTAAATGAAAAAAATACAATTGACAGTTTTCTTTTCTATATGGTAAATTTATCTTACATTTCTTAAAGGGTATATCCGATAGGAATTCCTTTATTTGATGTATTATTACATACATAATTGTGGACCCTTAGCTCAGCTGGTTAGAGCAGACGGCTCATAACCGTCCGGTCGTAGGTTCGAGTCCTACAGGGTCCATATCCATTTCACCTGTTTATTATGTCAGTAGGAAGCTTCCTTGTAGAAGGGAGCTTTTTTTATGAAATATATGAGCATTTTAATTGAAAAGAAGTGGGAATTTTGCTACTTTAATGATAGCAAGACAATGTGATTTATTTGTTTGCACCCTATGGCAATTAGGGTAGAATGTAGTTGTATGTCACTTAAGTGGCAATACATAAACTGGGAGGAATATAACAATGGCAAAACACGAATTACCAAATTTACCTTATGCGTATGATGCTTTAGAGCCTCACTTTGACAAAGAAACAATGAACATCCATCATACAAAGCACCATAACACGTACATCACAAACTTAAACGCTGCTTTAGAAGGTCATGCAGAATTAGCTGACAAAAGCGTAGAAGAATTAGTTGCAAACTTAAACGAAGTACCAGAAGCAATCCGTACAGCAGTACGTAACAATGGTGGCGGACATGCTAACCACACATTCTTCTGGACAATCTTATCTCCAAACGGCGGCGGACAACCAGTAGGCGAACTTGCAACTGCAATTGAAGCGAAATTCGGTAGCTTCGATGCATTCAAAGAAGAATTCGCAAAAGCTGGCGCAACTCGCTTCGGTTCTGGTTGGGCTTGGTTAGTAGTAAATAATGGTGAGTTAGAAGTAACAAGCACGCCAAACCAAGATTCTCCTCTAACTGAAGGTAAAACTCCAGTTATCGGTTTAGATGTTTGGGAACATGCTTACTACTTAAATTATCAAAACCGTCGTCCAGACTACATCGGTGCATTCTGGAACGTTGTAGATTGGAACGCTGCTGAAAAACGTTACCAAGAAGCAAAATAATTGTAATAACGATAGAAAAAGCTAGGAGAATGCTCCTAGCTTTTTTCTATGCTTTCCTTTTACATAATTGAGCTTGTCTTTGGAAGACTAGAACATGAAGTAAAGGAGAGTTGTGTATGAAGTGGAAACATATAATTGGTGACGTTGAAGTGAATCGGGATTTAGTGTTATTACTCCTCATTGGAGGTTTATACACGCTCGCAATTTCTTTATCGAATACGTTTGTTAACATTTATTTATGGAAACAAACACAAAATTATGTGAATCTCGGCTTGTATAATTTGGCCAGCGTTGTATTGCAGCCCCTCACATTTCTTATAGGTGGGAAATTAGCGAAGCGTATTGATCGCTCGATCTTGTTACGAATAGGCGTAGGCACGTTAGCGATTTTTTTTATCGTTGTTTTAGTAGCGGGGAAAAGCGCTTCTCACTATATTTTATTAATGGGGGCTCTTTTAGGAGTCGGATATGGTTTTTACTGGCTCGCGTTTAACTTATTAACATTTGAGATTACAGAACCAGAAACAAGAGATTTCTTTAACGGGTTTCTTGGGCTTCTTACATCCTTCTCTGGCATGATTGGACCGATAGCAGCTGGATACACAATTTCACGTATGGAGAAGTGGAGTGGTTATACGGTCATATTCTTTCTCTCGTTATTGTTATTTGCAATTGCTGTCGTTTTAAGCTTTTTTGTATCTAAGAGAGAATGTGAAGGTCGTTATGAGGTTACACAAGTTTTGAAAGAGCGACGGATTGATAAAAATTGGGGGAGAATTACACGCGCTCATTTTTTCCAAGGATTGAGAGAGGGGACATTCATTTTTGTTATTTCAGTATATGTGTACTTAGCAACCGATAGTGAGCTTGCATTAGGGAAATATAGCTTAGTAAATTCTGCTGTATCATTTGTATGTTACTATTTAGTCGCCCGTATGTTAAAGAAAGAGTGGCGAAAAAAAGCAATTTTACTTGGAGGCATTATTTTATATGCTGTTGTATTTTTAGTTATATTCAATGTTACATACACAAAATTACTTATTTATGCAGCATGCATTGCGATTGCATACCCTATTTTACTCGTTCCATATGGATCGATGACATATGATGTAATTGGTAGAGCGAAAAATGCGAGAGAGTGGCGTGTAGAGTATGTTGTTGTCCGAGAATTATGGTTAAATGCCGGGAGAATTTGTTCAGTTTTAAGTTTTTTATGTGCTGTATTATTCTTTCCGCCTGAAAAGAGTTTACCTGTCTTACTATGTATTTTAGGTGCTGGACATTTTCTTATTTATTTTGCAGTTAAAAATGTCAAATATGATGAAGGAAATGCAGGGAACACAAGTGTCGTAGCGCAAGGAACCACGCAGAATCAAACAGAACCAGAAGGTTAACTTATCGTTTGTTTTATGCTAGAATAGAAAAAGATGTAAGACAGCAGTGAGGACACCTGTATGAAGGTGTCCCTTTCAAATTACATAGCTGTTGGTAGAGGGGGTTTGTATGGGCAAGAAGCAGAAACAACAAAAGAAAAAGACTCACGTTCCTTTTCGGTTAAACGTGCTGTTTTTCTGCGTGTTTTTAATGTTCTCCGCGGTTATTGTAAGGCTTGGTTATGTACAAATTGTTCGCGGTGAGGAATATAAGAATGAAGTGGAGAGGAAAGAAAACTCGACGATAAGTAATCCTGTACCACGTGGGAAAATATTTGACCGTTATGGGCGAGCTGTAGTAGATAATGCAGCTGTACGTACGATTACATTTACAAAAATGAAAGGATCAACTGCAGAGGCTCGCTTAGAAACAGCGAAAAGATTAGCAGATTTGATTGAAGTACCGACAGATAAATTAACAGATCGCGATAAAAAAGATTATTGGCTTGCTATTCATAAAGAAGAAGCGCAAGAAAAAATTACGAAAAAAGATCGTCAAGAGTTTAAAGATAAAAAAATTGACGATAAAGAATTAGATGAGCGTCAACGAAATCGCGTGACAGAAGAAGAAGTGAATCAATTATCCGCAAAAGATTTAGAAGTGCTAGCGATTAAAAGCAAAATGGACGGCGGATATGCGATGACGCCACAAGTCATTAAAAAGGATGCTACAGAACAAGAATATGCGATTATTAGTGAAAATCTAGCAACATTACCAGGTGTAGATACGAATGTTGATTGGGATCGAAAGTATATTTATGATGATTTATTCCGAAGTGTACTTGGCGGCGTGTCAACGTCTGATGAAGGTTTACCTAGAGAAAGACTAGATTACTATCTTGTTCGTGATTATAATCGAAATGACCGCGTAGGGAAAAGTTATCTTGAGCAGCAATATGAAGATAGTTTGCACGGTAATAAAGCGGAAGTGAGAAATATTACGGATAAAAACGGTAATATTTTAGAAACGATTAATGTATCAAAAGGGCAAAGTGGTAACAATCTGAATTTAACAATTGATATGGAATTACAAAAGCGTGTAGAAGAAATTATCACGAAAAATTTATTGAGATATAAAGGGGGACAACCTCTTTTAGATCGCGCATTCGTTGTAATGATGAATCCAAAAAATGGTGAAGTTTTATCTATGGCAGGGAAACAGTTAGTGGAAGAAAATGGCGAAACGAAAGTGCAAGATTTCGCATTAGGAACGATGACAAGTTCTTATCCGATGGGATCAACTGTAAAAGGTGCGACAGTACTTACAGGATATCAAACAAAAGCGATTCAACCGGGTTCCTACCAACTGGATGAACCAATCGTATTGAAAGGAACGCCGAAAAAATCTTCTTGGAAGACGATGGGATCTATTAATGATCTGACAGCATTAAAAATGTCTTCTAACGTATATATGTTTAAAACAGCGATGAATATCGCAGGTGTTCAATATGTGAGAGGTGGTACGTTAGATGTACCAAAAAAAGCATTTGATACGATGCGCTATTATTTCGGACAGTTTGGACTTGGTGTAAAAACAGGTATCGATTTACCAAACGAATCTGCGGGTCAAATAGGTAGAGGAAATCAGCCTGGTTTCTTATTAGATTTATCAATTGGACAGTATGACACATATACACCACTTCAATTAGCACAGTATGTTTCAACAATTGCAAATGGTGGTTACCGTATGCAACCGCAAGTTGTAAAAGAAATTCGTCAACCGGAAGCGAAACAAGGCGAAGTTGGAAAAGTCGTTCATTCAATGGAACCAAAAGTACTAAACCGTATTGATATGCCTGAATCACAAATTAAACGTGTTCAGGAAGGATTTAGACAAGTATTTAATGAGTCTGGTGGTACAGCTGCGAAATACTTTACAGGCGCATCATATAAAGCTGCTGGTAAAACAGGTACAGCTCAAACTGTGTATGGCGGAGATAAAGAGATTGGTAGAAAAGCAAACGGTGAGCGTAAAGAAACATATAACTTAACATTAGTAGGTTATGCGCCACTTGAAGACCCTGAAGTAGCATTTTCTGTTGTTGTACCTTGGGTAGATGATAAATCAGGTATTAACGGATATATTAGTCGTGACATTATGGACGCGTACTTTGATTTGAAAAAGGTAGAAAATGGCGAAGCTACACAAGAGGAAATAGATAAGAAAAATAAAAAGCAAGATGATGAATAAAAAAGTTGTAAAAAAGCACACTATCTGAAAAGATAGTGTGCTTTTTTTTTTGATTCATGCATACGTTTTAATAAAGTGGACAAGCAGATCATATCGGAATTTTAAGGGACCTTGCAAATAATACGTATGCATTCACTATGGAAGTTATGGACCAATCCTCAGTGAAGATGAACAGTGGCTACGGATTAATAATTTACCTAATGTTGATTCTTGTGGAACTTTACAAAACTTTTACAAACAATTAAAACCGAATTAATAGTTTAGCAGTATTCTTATATCTGTAATCCTGTTATTTCCGGTTACTTCTAGGAGGAAGAACACGTGAAATGGATAAGTGCATCAATTAAAGTTTTCATACTGTCGACATGTTTCTTTTATGTTGGCACGTCTACTGCATTTGCTGTGAATGAAATGGGAGAAGTGAGAGTTGATGGATCCTCAACGGTTTTTCCTATTATAGAAGCAGTAGCGGAGGAATATACAAAGGTGCATCCAAACGTGAAAATTTCCATCAGTGTTTCTGGGACAGGAGGAGGATTTAATCGTTTCAGTAAAGGAGAAGTAGATATAAATAATGCTTCGAGAGTAATGAAACAAGTGGAAGAAAATGAAATGAAGAAAAACTCCATTCAGTTTACACCGTTTGAAGTCGCTTATGACGGCCTTACGATCGTTGTGAACCGTCAAAATACTTGGGTAGATAATATGACGGTAGACGAGTTACGTCTATTATGGAGTGAAGATGAAAGTGAAAAGCGATGGTCACAAATTCATTCATCATGGCCACGTGAACAGGTAAAGTTTTATGCGCCAGGTGTAGACTCTGGTACGTATGATTATTTTCAAAATGTCATCTTACAAAAAAGTCGCATTGTAAAAAAAGTCTCTTTGTCTGAAGATGATCAAGTTATTATGCAAGGGGTAATGAATGATAAAAATGCCATTGGTTTTGTAGGATATGCTTATTATATGGCCAATCGAGATAAGGTGAGAGCAATAAAAGTGAATGGTGTACTTCCGACGAAAGATACCATCCAATCAGGTGAGTATAAGCCGTTATCTAGGTCGCTATTTGCTTATGTGAATCATGCATCTATCCGAAATAAAATGAATATAGCAAATTATATTGAGTTTATGATTCAGCATGTTGGTAATCTTGCTGAAGAGGTTGGATATGTAAAATTACCAAAAGAAAAATACAATGAACAGCTGCGGATGTTAACAGAAATAAAAAGGTAATGTCAGGGTGGAAAGGGGTTTTCATCTTTGGCTTATAATGACAAAAGTCAAATTACATTTTCTGTACAACATTTGATTGAAAGAAATACAAAACATAGAAAAAAAACGCAGCGAATCAATCGAATCGTTCCATTATTACTAAAAATAATTGCTAGCGTGTCTATTGCGACGACACTTGGAATTATTTTTACGCTTTCTAATGAAACAATAATGTTTTTTAAAAAAATATCATTGCTCTCCTTTTTGACAGAGAAAGAATGGTTACCTTTTTTTGAAAATCCTAAATTCGGTATATTACCACTTATATGTGGAACGGTACTTGTAACAGCAATCGCTATGTGCGTAGCAGTTCCTATCGGTTTAGCGTGTGCCGTATTTTTAAGTGAATATGCTTCAAACAGTGTAAGAATAGTATTAAAACCGATGTTAGAACTATTAGCAGGTATCCCGACAATTGTATATGGCTTTTTTGCATTAACAGTTGTTACACCGCTTTTACAACGGATTATACCTGATTTACAGTTTTTTAATGCGATTAGTCCAGGTATTGTTATTGGCTTTATGATGATACCTACAATTGCATCTCTGTCTGAAGATGCAATGAGAGCTGTAGCAAAAGGAACGAAAGAAGCTTCGTTGGCACTTGGAGCAACTCGGTTTGAGATGGTAAAACAAGTCGTGTTTCCTTCAGCTTTCGCAGGGATTATGGCAGCGATTATATTAGCTGCTTCAAGAGCAATCGGTGAAACGATGATCGTTGTAATTGCAGCAGGGTCCACACCGAACGTATCTCTCGATCCGACACACTCTATTCAAACGTTAACAGCTTATATTGTGCAAGTGAGTTTAGGTGATGCTCCGCATGGAACAATTACTTATTACAGCATGTACGCTGTAGGCGCAACGTTATTCTTGTTTACTTTTATAATGAACATCATTTCGCAGTTTATTATGCGCCGCTTTAGGAGGGTGACATAATATGCGCATGTTGAATCATAAAAAAATACAAGAAAATATGGCATCACGTTTTTTTAAAGATCGAATTTACAAATTGTTATTTTATATGGCAATTTTGTTTTCAATAGTAATCCTGCTTATTTTGCTTTTTCAAATTTTTGAAAAAGGTGTCAGTTACCTTTCGTTAGATTTCTTTACAAACTTCGCTTCGCGTAATCCGAAAGAAGCTGGGATTGCTGCAGCTTTGTCAGGAACAATATTATTTATGAGTATTGTTATACCACTCTCCTTTATATTTGGGGTCGGAACTGCTCTTTATTTAGAGCAATATGCGAAGGAATCTATATTTAAAAAGGTAATAGAAATTAATAATCAAACGTTAGCGGGAGTACCTTCCGTCGTATTTGGATTACTCGGCTTAACCATTTTTGTATACGCTCTTCACTTAGGTGAGAGTATTATTGCAGCGGCACTGACGATGAGCTTACTCGTCTTACCGACAGTTGTTGTAGCGAGTCAAGAAGCGATACGATCTGTACCGAGGTCATTATTAGAAGCTTCTTACGGGTTAGGTGCTACGAAGTGGCAAACGATGTATCAAGTTGTATTGCCATATGCGTTCCCAGGAATTATAACAGGTTGTACGTTAGCGATATCAAGAGCGATTGGAGAAGCGGCACCGTTATTAGTTATCGGGGCACTTGCATTTGCAAATTATGTTCCGTTTAGTATGTTTGATAGATTTACAGTTTTACCAATTCAAATTTTTAATTGGATGAGTAGACCACAGGAAGAATTTCAGTATGTAGCAGCTGCTGGGATGATTGTTTTGTTAGGTTTGTTGCTCTTGATCAATATAGTTGTCCTATGGTTACGAAATCGAAAATAAGTTGGAAATGGATGAAAGGGGAATTCAAATGGTAGCAACAGTAGTAAATGTACAGGTGAAAAACGAGGAGAAAATCGAGACTGCGCCAAAGAAAGTAGTATTTGATACGAAAAACTTAAATTTATGGTATGGAGAAGACCATGCTTTAAAAGATATTAACTTAAGTATTCATGAGAATGAAGTTACAGCAATTATCGGGCCAAGTGGTTGTGGTAAATCAACGTACTTAAAAACATTAAATCGTATGGTAGAGTTAGTACCAATCGTGCGAACTACAGGCGTAATTGAATATAGAGAGCGCAATATATTTGATAAATCATATCCAGTTGAAGAATTACGAACACATGTAGGAATGGTGTTCCAAAAACCAAATCCATTTCCAAAATCTATTTATGAAAATGTAGCATATGGCCCGAAAATTCATGGGATTAGCGACAAGAAAACGTTAGATGAAATTGTTGAAAAAAGTTTACGTGGAGCAGCAATTTGGGATGAGTTAAAAGATCGTTTGCATGATAATGCATACGGTTTATCTGGTGGACAGCAACAGCGTCTATGTATTGCACGTTGTTTAGCGATTGAACCAGACGTTATTTTAATGGATGAGCCAACATCAGCACTAGATCCAATTTCAACATTAAAAGTAGAAGAATTAATTCAAGAGTTAAAGAAAGATTTTAGTATCGTTATCGTAACGCATAACATGCAACAAGCTGCGCGTATTTCAGATAAAACTGCTTTCTTCTTAAGTGGAGAAGTTGTGGAGTATACAGATACAAATAAATTATTTACGACACCTTCAGATAAGCGTACAGAAGATTATATTACAGGCCGATTCGGTTGATGTCGCTAGCAAGGCTAAGAGCAAA
This sequence comes from Bacillus sp. FF-1, assembly GCF_028548245.1. Classification (NCBI taxonomy): domain Bacteria; kingdom Bacillati; phylum Bacillota; class Bacilli; order Caryophanales; family Bacillaceae; genus Bacillus; species Bacillus sp. FF-1. The sequence goes on along the minus strand of NZ_JAQQGG010000003.1, from coordinate 310,272 downwards.
TACCCTCTTAACAGAGGGTATTTCTTATTTTTACCTTATTTAAGATAGGAGAAGTAATACTTCTCCTATCTTAAGGTTTATTATAAGTAGGCTAGGTAGGAGAGTTATATATAGTGGCACATAATATTGAGGGGGAAGAAACAATGGTACGAGAACAATTTCAATGTGATTTAAAAACGTTACAGCAAAAGGTGATTGAGCTTGGTGAACTAGCGAGAGAAGCTTTATTGCTTGCTATGGAAGGGCTCCATAAAAAGGATGTAGAGAAAGCGTTAGAGGTAATAGATGGTGATTATCGTATGGATAATTTAGAAGAGGAAATAAATGATCTTGCGCTTATGCTCATTACGAAGCAGCAACCTGTAGCAAGTGATTTAAGAAGGATTTTCATTTCAATTAAAACAGCGACAGATTTAGAACGGATTGCAGATCATGCTGTTAATATTGCGAAATCAACCATTCGTCTCGGGGAAAAAGACGTGTCTGTTAGTTTGCACAATCTTGATGAGATGTTTGCGATTGCAAATAAGATGTTACAGTTAGCGCTAGATGCATATGAGCAAGAAAATTTAACTTTTGCGAAGCAAATTGCCGAAATGGATGATTCTGTTGATGAAATATATGGGAAAGCGATTCGTGAATTTATATCTTCAGTTCCAGAACAACCAGAAGCAATTACACAAATTACACAATTATCCTTTGTAGCGAGATATATCGAACGTGTAGCAGACCATATTACAAATATTGCTGAAAATGTTTTTTATTTAGTAAAGGGAAAGCATTACTTATTAAATGAATAAAGAAAAAAGCAGGTGAAGCATCACCTGCTTTTTTTAGTCAAAACATGACAAAAAAAGCTCGTTGTTTCCTTTAGTTTATGATGATAAGATGTATCATAATATAATGGAAAAAATAGGGCGTATATGTTATTCGCTTATTAAGTAATATTTTAAAAGTTAATAGTAAGCGCTTTCTTCAGTTGTTGAAAGGTGAATGTATATAAGGGGAACTTTACTGCCTGTCGGCCCGATTGGTCAAGGCTAATAATCAGTAGGGGATGAAGAAAACCTCCACTGATTAAAGTTTCACTTTATTTTATACTGCTAGTTAATGCTGGGTAGATAATATACATATCGTATATGAAGTTACTGAACATTATATAAGTGGAGGCTGAAGTATATGAAGGGGGTTATTTTAGCTGGAGGAAAAGGACGACGCCTTAGACCATTAACATGTAATACTCCAAAGCCGATGTTGCCATTATTAGAAAAGCCAGTTTTAGAATACAACATTGAATTATTGCGTCAGCATGGTATACGTGAGATTGCAATTACTGTTCAGTATATGAGTACAGCTATTAAGCAATATTTTGGTGACGGTAGCAAATGGGGCGTTAACTTGTACTACTTTGAAGACTCTCCACCGCTTGGAACTGCAGGGAGTATTAAACAAGCGGAAAAATTTTTGGATGAACCGTTTGTTGTCATAAGTGGGGATGCGTTAACTGATTTTCAATTATCAAAAGGAATTACGTTTCATAAACAAAAGAAAAGAATGGTAACTATGTTTGTAAAGGAAGTAGAAAATCCACTCTCATTTGGTTTAGTTGTAATGAACAAAGAACAAGAGGTTACACGATACATAGAAAAACCGAGTTGGAATGAAGTAGTCTCTAATATTGTGAATACAGGTATATATATTATGGAGCCAGAAATTTTTTCTTACATACCGCCCCGAGAATTTTTTGATTTTAGTCAAGATGTGTTTCCGTTATTGGCAAATAAGAACGCATTATTTGCATATTTGTCAGAAGGTTACTGGTTAGATATCGGTACATTTGATCAATATCGACAAGCACAATTTGATTTGTTAACGAAAAAATTGCAAGTACCTATCCCATATACGGAAGTATTACCGATGGTATGGATGGGAGAAGGGGTAACGATTGGAAAAGGAACGAAAATTCACGGTCCTTCTTTTATTGGTGAAGGAGCAAGAATTGGTGCTGGATCTGTAATTGAGCCATACTCTATTATCGGGAAAAATAGTGTTGTTTCAAGTTATTCTCATCTTCAAAAGAGTATTATTTTTGCAAATGCGCACATTGGGAAATATTGTGAGTTACTAGAAACGACAATAGGAGAACATACAATGGTGGAAGATGATGTTACATTGTTTCAAAAAAGCATTGTAGCGGACCATTGTCATATAGGGAAAAGTACGGTAATTAAGCAAAAGGGAAAACTATGGCCATATAAGGCGATTGATAGTCATTCGGTAGTAGGATCGGCTGGTGTTCAAGAAAGTGAGAAGAGTGCAGGATGGTTGCAAAAAAGCCGCATTGTAGGAAGAGGTAATGTGGAGATTACGCCTCAATTTATTGTAAAGGTTGCGATGGCGTACGGATCTCTTTTTACAAAAGGGGAAAGTATATTAATCGGGAGTCAAGAACATATAGAAACGACTTCTTATAAAAATCTTTTTCTTCATGCAATTCATGGTATTGGGATTCATACGATGGAATGCAAAGAAATGAACGAATCACTTTTTCAGTACAGCATTCAAGATTTGCAATGTGCGGGCGGGGTTTTCATTCAAGCGGAAAAAGAAAAAGAGATTGTTATAAAGTTGTATGGTAAGGATGGGGCACAGTTAACGTATAAGCAGCAAAAAGCGATAGAACAAGTGTATATGTCTGAGTCGTTTTATTACGTATGTGAGAAGGAAATGGGGCGGAATAAGCTAGTACACGTTTCTTTACATAATTATATAGAGGCTGTATTAGAGCGTATTGATATTGAGAAAATAAAAAAACAGAAGTTCCATCTTCTTATTAATAAGAGAAATGATATGTTACAACATTTGCTTATGCTCTTTTTGCAAAGACTCGGATGCACAGTTACGTGGATTTATGCTGGTGAACAAAAGGATCATGTGAAAGCTTTAATGAAATCAAGTAAAGCAAATATGGCGCTTATGTTTTCAGAGCAAGGAAATTATTTCGAGTTATATGATAATCATAGTAATATTTACCAAGGGACGGATTTTGAAGAGATTGATATTCCAGATTTATTACTGGAATCGGCAGGAAATATTTACCCAATGTCTTTGAAATTAGGAGAATGTTATCTTCTATTTTATACGCAGGATGAAAAAAAATCGTTTCAAGCGAGATGGAAGCGAGATATTTTATATCGAATTGGAAAATTATTCGAGTTAATAGCATTGCAGGGAAAAACCTTTCTCAGCATAGTAGAGCAATCCCCACCGCTTTATTTACTTTGTGATGAAGTTGTATGTTCGTGGAATGAAAAAGGGAAGGTGATGAGGAAATTATTGGCTGATATCGAAAGGAAGGAAGAAGGCATATTTGAAGGAGTACAGTTCAAATATACCGAAAAAGAGTGGTCTTATATCGTTTCTGACACAAAACAACCGAAATTTTTAGTGTATTCACATGCTAGAAACCCAGTAATAGCAAGGGAAAACATGAAAAATCTTATAGAAAAAATTAGACAATATCAAAAGGTGTAGAATTTTTATTTTAAAAGTGGTATTATAGTATAGTCTGATTTAAGTTATTAGTACTGGAGGGAAATAAGAATGCGTGTGAATATTACTCTAGCATGTACAGAATGCGGAGATCGTAACTATATCTCAAAGAAAAACAAACGTAACAACGCTGAGCGTATCGAGCTTAAAAAGTATTGCAAGCGTGACAAGAAGTCTACGTTACACCGTGAAACAAAGTAAGCAGTAGGAATATTTTCCTACTGTTTCTTTTTTTATTCGATTCCTCTCTTAAAAGTGATACACTATCATCGTAGAGCAAAGTATCACTGTGAGGGGGAAAATGTGTGAGAGAAGAGAAACTACGTTTACGTAAACAAATAATAGAGCACATGAATTCTTTATCAAAAGAACGGTATACAACTTTATCAGAGCAAATTGCATTTTCGTTGTATGCACAAAAAGAGTGGACTGAAGCTAAAACAATTGGAATCACTCTTTCAATGGAAAATGAAGTGAATACATATCCTATTATCGAAAAAGCTTGGGAAGAAGGAAAGAAAGTTGTTGTTCCGAAGTGTAATAAAGAAACAAGAACAATGTCCTTTAGGCAAATTAGTAATTTTGATCAATTGGAAACAGTGTATATGAATTTACGTGAGCCAATTCCAGCGCTTACGGAAGAAGTGAATGCAGATGAAATTGACCTTCAAATTGTACCAGGTGTAGCTTATACAGAGCGAGGAGAACGGATTGGATATGGTGGTGGCTATTATGATCGTTATCTCATGCATTATAAAGGGAAAACGCTATCATTAGCTTATAGTTTTCAAATGGTAGACCATATTCCAATAGAGCCGTTTGATAAAAATGTAGAAAAAATTATTACAGAAAAAGGAACAATGGTTAAAAATGGGCTTGTATAGACAAATAAAAATTGACGAGACTTTTTCTTCTTGATTATAATAAAATATGTGAACGTTTTCTTATTATAATTTTTTATAGTAAGTGAGCATAGAGGGTGATGAAATGTTATCTATATATGATATTCAGCAATTGCTAAAGAAATTTGGTACGATTATTTATACGGGAGATCGAATTGCAGATTTACAATTAATGCAAGATGAATTGCGTGAATTAAATCAATCACAGCTAATCGATTCACAAGACTATCAAACAGCTTTATTTTTATTGAAGCAAGAAATTCAAAAAGAGCTAAATAAGAATTAGATAAAGGTAGGTAAGTAACATGGAAGAGAAATGGTTAGTTGGTGTTGACCTTGGTGGTACAACGATTAAATTAGCATTTATTAATGTATATGGTGAAATTTTACATAAGTGGGAAATCCCTACGAATACAAATGAGCAAGGAAAACATATTACACTTGATGTAGCGAAAGCTATTGATAAAAAGTTAGAGGAGTTAGGCGAATTAAAAAGTAAGTTAATCGGTATTGGTATGGGAGCTCCTGGCCCTGTACACGTGGCGTCTGGAATGATTTATGAAGCGGTTAACTTAGGATGGAAGAACTATCCGTTAAAAGATTTATTAGAAGTAGAAACAGGATTACCTGTTGTGATTGATAATGATGCGAACTTAGCAGCGCTTGGTGAAATGTGGAAAGGTGCTGGTGAAGGAGCAAAAGATTTAATTTGTATGACGCTTGGCACTGGTGTTGGCGGCGGTGTAATTGCCAATGGAGAGATTGTACACGGCGTAAGCGGTGCTGCTGGTGAAATCGGACACATTACAGTCGTTACAGAGAATGCTTTCCCATGTAATTGTGGGAAGTCTGGTTGCCTAGAAACTGTAGCATCTGCAACAGGTATTGTGCGTGTTGCTATGCAAAAAATACAAGAGACTGATAAAGAAAGTATTCTACGTTCTATGTTAGCAGAAGAAGGACGTATCACATCAAAAGACGTATTTGAAGCACATGGACAAGGTGATGAACTAGCAGGCGAAGTAGTAGAAAAGGTAGCTTCTTATTTAGGATTAGCTGTAGCGAACCTTTCTAGCACGTTGAACCCAGAGAAAATCGTTATTGGCGGAGGCGTTTCTAAAGCTGGAGATGCACTTTTAGAACCAATTCAACGCTATTTTGAGCAATATGCTTTCTCACGTGCTGTAAAGAGCACGAAGTTAGCTATTGCAACACTTGGTAATGATGCAGGTGTTATCGGAGGAGCTTGGCTTGTAAAAAAGCACAAATACGAAGCGAAGATGATATAAGTTGTGAAGTATGAAAAGAGGAAGGGGAAACCCTTCCTCTTTTTGTGCGAAATCTTGATGAAGACGAGCATGTAAATGAATTAAGCTGCTGGTGGGTACCCGTTATATAGAACAGTCATGATTGTAAACCATCCGAAAACGAGTACAGTTGCAATTGCAAAGCCGCCCGCGAGAAAATTCTTTTCGCGAAGTGTTCTAAGCGTAGCAAATACAGCTAACAGAGTGACAAGCGTAAAAATAATAACAAGGCCCATACAATATCCTCCTCTGTCTACCCATTCCTTAATATGAGTTTTTGGAATATTTACTCTTTTATATTGTACATGTTTTAAAAATGATTGTCGAGATAGCATCCTTTCTTTTCCTAAGAGAAAAAAATGTTGTATCATTGAAAGTAAGTTTAATAATTGGAGGAGATTTTCATATGAAATGGATACAAATGCCGTTAGGCCCATTACAAACAAATGCTTATATTTTAACGAATGAGCAAAATGAGTGTATTATCTTTGATCCTGGTCACGAAGGAGAGAAGCTCGTTACATATTTACAAGAAGAACAATTAAAGCCACTGGCTGTTTTATTAACACATGCTCACTTTGATCATATTGGTGCTGTTGATGCGGTAAGAGACGCTTTTCATATTCCTGTGTACGTACATAAAGAAGAAGCAGATTGGTTAGGCGATGCAACTGTAAATGGTTCTCAAATCTTTATGATGAATCGCAGCATTACAGCAAAACCAGCAGATCATATTATTGATGCAGAAGGTGCATTAGCAATTGGTTCATTTAACTTTGAAATTTTTGAGACACCAGGACATTCTCCAGGCAGTATTTCTTATTACTGTAAAGAGGCGAATGCTGTATTTTCTGGAGATGTATTATTCCAAATGAGTATTGGAAGAACAGATTTACCTGGTGGAAGTTTTGCAGAGTTGATTGGAAGTATTGAAGAGAAATTATTTGTATTACCTGATGAAACAGCGGTGTTATGTGGACATGGTCCAGAAACAAGCATTGGTTTTGAAAAAGAAAATAATCCATTTTTACAGTAAGGAGCTAGTATGGGGATGGAGCTCATTTTAAAAGAATGGATGGAAAAAGAAAAGGATTATTCAATTTCATACAGTACATATATGAACCTCGCATTATATGCAGAGGAACATGGATATTATATGAAAGAACGTGAAAAAATAGGAAGACAAGGGGATTTTTTTACAAGTAGCAACGTATCCTCTGTGTTTGCAAAAACTTTTGCTAAGTTTTTTATTCGTCTTGTTGAAAATGGTGAAGTTGCTCCACATATTTGTGAGATTGGTGGGGGGACAGGAAGGTTTGCCTATGATGTTTTACAAGAATGGAAGCAATTATCACCGGAAACCTTTATTGATTTAAACTATTCGATAATTGAAATGAGCCCTTTTCATAGAAAATTGCAGCAAAAGACTCTTTGTTCCTTTTCTAATGTGTCATATTATACGTCGCATAGTGAAATGGGAGAATCGTTCGAGGGGATTCTTTTTTCGAATGAGTTATTTGATGCATTTCCTGTTGAAGTAATTGAGAAGAGAAATGGAATATTGTATGAAGTACGTGTTACGTACACAGAGGAAGGGAAACTTGCAGAAGTATGTAGGCCGTTACATAAAAGAATTGGTCGATACTTATTGAAATATAATATTCATCTCGCTGAAGGCCAGCGTTTTGAAGTGCCAATTGCGATGGAAGAATATATAAAAGAAATTGCGAAATGGTTTCAACGAGGTGTATGTATTACAGTTGATTATGGATATACAAAAGAAGAATGGATGCATCCCGCACATCAAGAAGGTAGTTTACGAGGATATTACGAGCATAAATTAATTCGTAATCCTTTAGCGTATCCAGGTGAAATGGATCTTACTACTCATATTCATTGGGACGAACTGAAAGAAATGTTTAGCCTGCAAGGTATGAATATGGTATGGCATAAGAAACAATCTGAGTTTTTGTTAGCAGCAGGAATACTAGAGCTGCTTACGAATCATCAAGATCGGGATCCTTTTTCTGAAATTCAAAAACAAAATCGTGCAGTTCATTCTATGATTTTGAGCGGAGGATTGGGGAGTGCATGTGATGTTGTTATACATACGAAACATATGCAACAGTTACACTTGGATCGGTATTTGAAAATATAAAAAACAAGACACAGCATAGTTCTGTGTCTTGTTTTTTAATACGACTTATGTAGCATCATATATTTCCTCTCATGATATATATTTATATTAAAGATATGAGATGAAAAATATAAAATACATCCTTTTTTTCTGTCTATGAGTCCCTAACCCAATAATACGCGAACGAGTTGAATAATTGTCTCGTTTTCTACTTTGTAATAAATTTCCAATCCTTTTCTTTCACTTGAAACGATTTTAGCACTTTTTAACTTTGCTAAATGCTGTGAAATTGTAGATTGTGGCATGTTTAAGCCAGTGTACATTGTAGAAACGTTGCTTGGACCGCGTTCAATTAATCCTTTTACAATACATAAGCGAACAGGATGAGCAAGTACTTTCAATAATTCTGCATTGCTTTCATATAGTTCTATTTCTTTTTGAAAGGTTTCTAACATGTTCTTTTCCACCTCCGTGTGAGCTGTTATACCATACTATACATACCAAAAAATTAAAGAAAAGAAAACAGTTGTTGCAGAAAAACATTCCTAAAGTAAAGAAATTGTAAGAAAAGAGACCCTGATGTAAATAAAGTAGATAATTTAGCACGGTTTTGTAAAATGACATTTTTGGGTGAAAATTTCGATGCGTTTTAAAAATTGAAAGATATAGATATATTTGTAACACAATTTTATCATGATTTTCTTATTCTTTCAAATGAATATACGAAATTTTTAAAATAATATGACAAAGGAATTATAATGTTATATATAGAATATAAAACAGGTTAAAAGAAAAGAAGCCGAATTTAGTCAGCTTCTTTATGGTGAAAATGAAATGTTTGAATATAGCTGATAAATCTTAGAATTACCAAGATGTTAGTTATGTATTCTAGATTTCATCTTTCATCAATTTTAAAAATCTGTGGTTCCATATATTTTCATAAAAATCAATTGTCTCTTTTGCGGACATAAATGGATTATTTAACGTAGAGGTTGCTTTCTGGAACATGAAGTTTTCGTACCCTAGTCCATGGGCAAATTTAATCGTGGTATCCATACAGTACTCTGTTTGGGCACCACAAAATTCAATACGATGTACAGATAATTGATCTAAAATCTCTTTCAAGTTTGTGTTATAAAAAGAATTGGCATGTGTTTTTCTTACAAAAAAATCTTGTTTTTGAACATCTAAATCTGAATGAATAGCCCAAAGTTCTTTTTCAGGTACTAAATCATCATCACAATGTTGAACGAAAAGAATTGGTTTATTTGATTTTCTGTATGAAGAAATTCTTTTATTTACTTTTGTAAGTAAATTTTGTAAGTCAAATAAATGTTCTTCGCTATAACATACTCCATTTTGTAGATCGATAACGATTAAAATATCTGCACAAGTATCCATTATTTTTGCCCCTTTTTTACTTCTTAATATATCAATTAATTCATTACTTGGAAATGGGTGTACTCTTTCTTTTTTTATGAACTATACGAAAAGTAAAAAGTATAATCGAAAACATAAAAAGAAGATATGAAAATTTAATTTCATATCTTCTTTTCGCTCTATGCATTTACAGGCTCTTCTACATAAGAAAGGGCATTTTCAAAATCGGATATTAAATCGTCAACATTTTCAAGACCGACGGATAGCCGAAGTAATGAATTTGAAATCCCTCTTTCATCACGAGCTTCTTGCGATAGTGCTGCATGTGACATTTTAGCTGGGTAGGAAAGGATCGATTCGACAGCCCCTAAACTAACCGCAAAGACAGGTAATTTTACTTTTGATAAAAATTGGCGAAGTGCGTCTTCTGATTGTAAAGTGAAAGATAGGACAGCTCCTGCTGATGTAGCTTGAGATTGTTGAATGTTAAATCCAAGATGTGTTTGTAATCCTGGATAATAGACATTTTGAACTTTAGCGTGCTCTTGTAAATAGTGTGCAATTTTATTGGCATTAGCAGCTGAATGCTCAAGACGTACATGCAATGTTTTTAGACCACGAAGTACGAGAGAACAATCTTGCGGGCCTAGAATAGCGCCGAATGAATTTTGTAAAAAGCCAAGTTTTTGAGCGAGATCGGTATCTTTTACAACTGCTAATCCGGCAGTAACATCACTATGACCGGCAATGAATTTTGTGGCACTATGAAGAACGACATCAGCGCCAAGGTCAAGTGGTTTCTGGAATAGTGGTGTCAAAAATGTATTATCAACAAAAGTAAGGGCGCCAATAGATTTTGCAAGTTTAGAAACAGCACGAATATCTGTCACTTTTAAAAGTGGATTGGAAGGTGTTTCTACATAAAAGAGTTTTGTATTTGGCTTAATGTTTTGCTTTATTTCTTCTAAATTGGTCATATCAACAAATGTATGTGAAACACCGTAACGGGAGAGAACTTCAGTTATCATTCGATAAGTTCCTCCGTATACGTCTTCTGAAATGAGTACGTGATCACCTTGTGAAAGGAGGAGGAATGCAGTAGAAATCGCTGCAATTCCTGATGCGAAGGCAAATCCTTTTGTTCCGCCTTCTAATAAAGCAATGATGTCTTCAAGAGCTTCACGAGTTGGATTGCCTGACCTGCTATAGTCATATTTCCCGAACGTATCTACATCAAATTGGTGAAATGTTGATGTGTTATAGATGGGAACGTTAACAGCTCCTGTTTGCGAGTCATGTTTATATTGGTTGTGCAGTAAGAGTGTATCTATAGAATAACTCATATTCTTACACCTTCTTTTACAAGTTTAATGGCTTGCTTTAAGTCTTGAATTAAATCGTTACTATTTTCAATACCAACGGAAAATCGAAGAAGACGATTACATACACCGTTTGCTGTTCTAATTTCTTCAGGAATATCAGCGTGTGTTTGTGTTGCTGGATATGTCATTAAACTTTCAACACCACCGAGACTTTCGGCAAATGTAATTAAGGATAAAGATTGTAAGAATGGATTAATCCATGTTTCATCTTTCAGACGAAACGAGATCATGCCGCCTCTTCCAGGATAAAATACATCTGTCACCCCATCCTCATCATTTAAATAAGCAACAACTGCTTTTGCATTTTCTTCATGTTGTCTCATGCGAAGCGCTAACGTTTTCATACCACGGATTAATAGCCATGAGTCAAATGGACTTAAGACCGCACCAGAGGCATTATGATAATGAGCGATTTCCTCACAAAGTTCCTTTCCTTTTGCAACGACAAGTCCGCTTAGTACATCGTTATGACCACCTAAATATTTCGTTGCGCTATGAAGTACAATATCGGCACCTTCTGTTAATGGCTGCTGTATATAAGGTGTGTAGAATGTGTTGTCTACAATAAGAAGTAGTCCGTGTCTTTTCGCTACAGTTGCAACAGCGGCAATATCGGTAACTTGCATTAATGGATTAGTTGGAGTTTCTATGAAAATAGCCTTCGTTTTCGTTGTGATGGCTTGCTCAATTTGTTTAATAGATTGTGTATTTACGTATCTACATCGAACGTTCCACTTTTTTTCGTGCTCAGAAAATAATCGATAAGTGCCACCGTATAAATCTTCAGAAACAATAAGTTCGTCTCCAGAGCGGAATAGGGAAAGGACAAGAAGAACGGCTGCCATCCCTGAACTACAGGCATAACCTTGTTCACCGCATTCTAAGTCTGCGATTGCCTGTTCTAATAGGCCGCGCGTTGGATTTCCAGTTCGTGAATAATCAAATCCAGTAGATTTACCAATTCCTTCGTGACGATAAGCAGTTGAAAAATAAACAGGTGGATTAACAGTTCCTGTTGTAGTTTCACTCCGGTTTCCGATTTGCGCTAATTTTGTTTCGATAGTTGACATGTGAAAATTCCTCCTTTTTAAATTGAACCATTAGTTGAATATAAAATAAAAAAGCCTTCTAAGAAGAAGGCTTTCGGTTTGAATAGAGTCTTCTTCTCATCTGTCAAATCTTTCACAATTTGCTGGAATTAGCACCTTATTAACAAATGTTAATGGTTGCTGAGGCGTCATAGGGCCAGTCCCTCTACCTCTCTAGATAAGAATGTTCGTATGAAATTTTATTATGTTTTTAACTTTACAACAAAAGATAATTGAATTGCAACTTTATTTTAAATAATTTTTATTTTTCCGCAAGTGTCATTGACTTTTGTATTTGTGCGTGCTAAATTTATAAAAAAATTAACAAACATTGTTAAAAGGGGAACGCATTTCCTTTTAGCTACATAAATAAAATAATAAAGACAAACTCTTATTGAGAGCGGTGGAGGGAAAGGCCCTGTGAAACCCGGCAACCTTCAAACGAAATGTTTGAAACGGTGCTAATACCTGCAAAACGAATGTTTTGCATAATAAGAGGAGGATCGATTATGTCCCCCTCTTCAAAGTGAAGAGGGGGTTTTTATATTGATAGAAATGAGGGAGATTTGTGAAATTACTAGATTTATTATCAAAAGGAATTGTAATAGGTGATGGTGCGGTTGGGACGTTATTACATTCACATGGTTTGCAAAGTAGTTTTGAAGAATTGAATATATCTGATCCAGATTTAATTGTATCGATTCATAAGCAATATGTAGCGGCTGGGGCAGATGTGATTCAAACAAATACGTACGGAGCAAATGAAGCGAAATTACGTATGTATGGATTAGAAAATCAAGTTACTGAAATTAATAGAGCGGCAGTAAAACTGGCGAAAGCATCTGTTACAGACAGAAATGCAATTTTAGGCACAATTGGTGGTATGAAACATATCGGGGCGGTTACGACAACTGATATGGAGCGAGAATTTATGTTACTGGAACAGGCAAGTGCATTATTAGAAGAACAGGTTGATGGACTGCTATTAGAGACTTTTTATGATGAGTTTGAATTACTTCATGCTGTCCAGGTGTTACGAAAAGAAACAAATATTCCAATTGTAGCGCAATTGGCGTTACATGAGGCGGGTACGACTCAAAATGGAAATGATGTAAATGAAATATTAAAACAACTTTTAGATTACGGTGCAAATGTTGTTGGATTGAACTGCCAACTAGGGCCACTTCATATGACGGAAGCTTTTAAAATGATATCGATTCCGAAAAATGGTTACTTGTCAGCATATCCAAATGCAGGTCTCCCAAATTATGTAGAGGGACGATACGTATATGAGGGAAGTCCAGCTTATTTTGAAGCGATGACACCGAAATTTATTGAGCAAGGTATTCGGTTATTGGGCGGTTGTTGTGGCACGACTCCAGAACATATTGAAAGTATGAAACGTGCTACTCTAAATGTTACGCCTGTAATACAAAAGGATACGGTTCAAAGACCGAAAGTAGTTCATACACATGAGAAACGTTCAAAAGCTCATGTCACTTTAGCAGAGAAAGCAAAAAAACAAACGACCGTAGTAGTGGAATTAGATCCACCAAAAACGTTAGATACGCAGCGGTTTTTTGAAGGCGCAAGAGTATTGAAAAGAGCTGGAGCAGATGCTATTACTCTAGCAGATAATTCATTAGCATCGCCCCGTATCTCGAATATGGCAATGGGAGCATTATTAACGAAGCATGATATTCCGGTATTGACGCACTTAACATGTAGAGACCATAATGTCATCGGACTACAATCTCATTTACTAGGATTATCAGCGTTAGGCATGGAAGAAGTGTTAGCTTTAACTGGAGATCCAGCGCGCGTTGGTGATTTTCCAGGTGCCACTTCTGTATATGATTTGTCCTCTATCGAGCTCATTAAAATGATTAAAGAAATGAACGATGGGCGTTCCGTTTTAGGGAAATCCATTGGACCGGCAACAAGGTTTTCTGTGGGTGGTGCATTTAACCCGCATGTAAGACATTTAAAAGCAGCGGTTAAGCGAATGGAACGGAAAATAGATGCTGGAGCAGAATATTTCTTAACGCAGCCAATCTATGATATCGCGTTAATTGAAGAAGTGTATGAAGCGACAAAGCATTTAGAACAACCTATTTTTATTGGGATTATGCCATTAATAAGTAAACGGAATGCAGATTTTCTTCATTTTGAGGTGCCAGGTATTACTTTACCTGAAGCAGTAAGAGAGAGAATGGATGGACATGAAACGAAAGAGGCAGCAATTGAGGAAGGGATTCGTATTTCTCAAGAATTAATCGATGCGGCGATGAAATACTTTAACGGCATTTATCTTATTACACCATTTTTAAAATATGAAATTACAGAACATCTTGTTAAATATGTGAGAGAAAAGCAAGAAGTGAAAGAAGGTATTAATTGATGAAATGTATAGAAGAAAAATTACAAAATAACATCTTACTATTAGATGGTGCAATGGGAACGATGATCCAGCAAGAGGATTTAACTGCGGAAGATTTCGGAGGAGAGGAGTACGAAGGGTGTAATGAGTATTTAGTAGAAACAAGACCAGATGTTATTTTAAAGATTCATAAAGCCTATATTGAAGCTGGAGCGGATATTATTGAAACAAATACATTTGGGGCAACCAATATTGTACTAAGTGATTATGAGTTATCTCATTTAGACGAGGAGCTAAATGAGAAGGCAGCGCGTTTAGCGAAGCAAGCAGTCGAAGAAAGCGGGAAGGAAGTATATGTTGCGGGAGCAATGGGACCGACAACGAAAGCGATTAGTGTTACTGGTGGTGTAACGTTTGAAGAATTAATTGAAGCTTATACACGGCAGGCAAGAGGATTGTTGAAAGGAGAAGTGGATGTATTACTCGTTGAGACGAGTCAAGATATGCGTAACGTGAAGGCTGCTTATATTGGAATTCAAGCGGCTTTTGATGAACTAAATACAGTTGTACCTATCATGATTTCGGGAACGATTGAACCGATGGGAACGACTCTAGCTGGGCAAACAATTGAGGCTTTTTACTTATCGGTAGAACATATGAAGCCATTATCTGTTGGATTAAACTGTGCGACTGGTCCGGAGTTTATGAGAGACCATATTCGTTCTCTATCTGATTTATCGGAGTGTTACATTTCTTGTTATCCAAATGCAGGTCTTCCTGATGAAGATGGACATTATCATGAATCTCCATCCTCGCTTGCCGAGAAAGTGAAGCGATTTGCAGAAGAAGGATGGGTTAATATTATCGGTGGTTGTTGTGGTACAACACCAGAACATATAAAAGCAATGAAATCCGCATTAACGTCTCTTAAACCTCGTGAACAGCAAGAGAGAGCGGGACATGGGGTTAGTGGATTAGAGGCACTGCAATATGATGACTCTATGAGACCGTTATTTGTTGGTGAAAGAACAAATGTTATTGGATCACGTAAATTTAAAAGATTAGTAGCAGAAGGGAAATTTGAAGAGGCTGCTGAAATCGCTAGAGCGCAAGTGAAGAAAAATGCTCATATTATTGATATTTGTATGGCAGACCCGGATCGCGATGAAATAGAAGATATGGAAAACTTCTTGGCAGAGGTTACGAAAGTGTTAAAAGTACCGATTATGATTGACTCAACAGATGAACATGTGATGGAGCGAGCTCTTACTTATATTCAAGGGAAAGCTGTTATTAATTCAATTAATTTAGAAGATGGAGAAGAGCGATTTAAAAAAGTGACACCGCTTCTTCGTAAATATGGTGCTGCAATTGTAGTTGGAACAATCGATGAAGATGGAATGGCAGTAAGTGCGGAAAGAAAACTAGAAATTGCGAAAAGAAGTTATGAGTTATTGACGACGAAATATGGTATACGCCCATCAGATATTATTTTTGATGCACTTGTATTTCCTGTAGGGACAGGTGATGAAGAGTATATTGGCTCGGCGGCTGCGACGATAGAAGGGATTCGCCTTATTAAAGAAGCATTACCAGAGTGTTTAACGATTTTAGGTGTAAGTAACATATCATTTGGTTTACCACCAGCTGGTCGCGAAGTGTTAAATTCCGTCTTTTTATATCATGCAACGAAAGCAGGGTTAGATTACGCGATTGTAAATACGGAAAAATTAGAGCGCTATGCGTCAATTCCTGATGAAGAAAAACGCCTTGCAGATGCATTGCTTTTTGAAACGACGCAAGAGACGTTGGAGAAATTTACAAACTTCTATCGCGTGGCAAAAAAGAAAGATGTTGTTGTCCAAGAAACATTAACACTTGATGAAAGGCTCGCAAATTACATTGTAGAAGGTACGAAACAAGGTTTACACGAAGATTTAAGTCTCGCACTTACAGAAGGAAGAAAACCTTTGGATATTATTAATGGCCCACTTATGACAGGAATGGATGAGGTAGGAAGATTATTTAATAATAATGAGCTTATCGTTGCTGAAGTATTGCAAAGTGCTGAAAGTATGAAAGCTGCTGTAAGTTATTTAGAGCCACATATGGAATCTAGCGATAGTGCGAAAAAAGGGAAAGTATTATTAGCAACTGTAAAAGGTGATGTGCATGATATTGGGAAAAATCTCGTTGAAATTATTTTAGCAAATAACGGATATGAGATTATTAATTTAGGAATTAATGTTCGCTCGGATCGAATTGTGCAAGAAGTACAAGAAAAGAAGCCTGATATTATAGGTCTTTCTGGTTTATTAGTAAAATCGGCTCAACAAATGGTAACGACTGCTGAAGATTTAAAAGCGGCGGATATTGATATTCCAATTGTTGTAGGCGGGGCAGCGTTAACGAGAAAGTTTACAGATAATCGCATTTCGCCATCTTATAAAGGGCTCGTATGTTATGCGAGTGATGCGATGACGGGGCTGGATATTATTAATAAGCTTCAAAAAGAAGAAGAGCGTGAGAAGATGAAGCAGGATAAAAAAGAACGTCATCTTCATATCGTAACAAAAGAAGAGAAGAAAGTAGAAATTCCAGCAGTAATTGAGCCATTACCGAAGGCTGAGGTTATCGTACCGGATTCAACAAAACGAATTGTATTAAGAGATGTTCCTGTTTCACATCTCGCGCCATTTCTAAATAGACAAATGCTGCTTGGACATCACCTTGGCCTAAAGGGAAGTGTGAAGAAACTTTTGCGAGAGGGAGATAAAAGAGCGCATGAATTAAATGATTTAATAGATGAATTATTGCAGGAAGGACAATCTTGGTTAAAACCGAAAGCAGTGTATCAATTTTTCCCAGCGCAAAGCGACGGACAGAATATTGTAATATATGATCCAGAAGATCATACGCGTGTTATAGAGCGTTTCACATTCCCAAGACAAGGAAAAGCACCATATCGTACTTTAGGTGACTATTTACGCCCAGTTGGAGATGAGATGGACTATGTTGCTTTCCTATCTGTTACGGTTGGAGAAGGTGTTCGTGACATTGCTGAAGAGTGGAAGGCGAAAGGTGATTATTTACGCAGTCATGCTATTCAATCGTTAGCGCTTGAACTAGCAGAAGGACTTGCTGAAAAAACACATATGCTCATTCGCGATCGCTGGGGGATTCCAGATTCGCCAGAATTGACGATGGAAGAACGCTTCCGTACGAAATATAGAGGGATACGAGTGTCCTTCGGTTATCCAGCATGTCCAGAACTCGCAGATCAAGAAAAGTTATTTCGCTTAATTCATCCAGAGGAAATAGGTATTTCATTAACGGAAGGATTTATGATGGAGCCAGAAGCGTCTGTAACGGCTATGGTATTTTCTCACCCCGAGGCAAGATATTTTAGTGTATTATAGTCTAGAAGGGGGAGACGTATGAAAAAAATAGTCTTTACAGGTGGCGGTTCGGCAGGGCATGTAACACCTAATTTAGCCATCATTCCACATTTACAAGAACAAAATTGGGATATTTCTTATATTGGTTCTCATCAAGGAATTGAGAAAACGATTATAGAAAAGGAAGGCATTCCGTACTATAGTATTGCGAGCGGAAAGCTACGCCGTTATTTTGATTTAAAAAATATAAAAGATCCTTTTCTTGTGATGAAGGGTGTTATGGAAGCGTATGTAAGGATTCGAAAACTAAAACCAGATGTAATTTTTTCAAAAGGTGGTTTCGTATCTGTACCAGTCGTAATTGGAGGATGGTTAAACAGGGTACCAGTTTTATTACATGAATCTGATATGACGCCAGGACTAGCAAACAAAATTGCGCTCCGTTTCGCTTCAAAAATATTTGTTACATTTGAAGAAGCTGCGAAACATTTACCGAAAGAAAAAGTAATTTATACAGGATCTCCTGTACGTGAAGAAGTACTAAAGGGAAATCGTGAAAAAGGTTTAGCATTTTTAGGTTTTTCACGTAAAAAGCCAGTTATTACAATCATGGGAGGAAGTTTGGGCGCAAAAAAAATTAATGAAACGGTTCGAGAAGCGTTACCAGAACTTCTGAAAAAATATCAAATTGTTCACCTTTGCGGAAAAGGTAATTTTGATGATAGTTTACAAAATAAAGAAGGATATAAACAATTTGAGTATGTACACGGAGAACTGCCAGATATATTAGCCATAACAGATTTTGTTATTTCACGTGCGGGCTCTAATGCCATTTTTGAGTTTTTAACATTGCAAAAGCCGATGGTTTTAATTCCACTATCGAAATTTGCAAGTCGTGGAGATCAAATACTAAATGCAGAGTCTTTTGAGAGACAAGGATATGCTTCCGTATTGTATGAAGAAGATGTGACTGTGAAATCTCTTATAAGGCATGTCGAAGAATTAAATCAAAATAATGAAGTGTATAGAACAGCTCTAAAAAAATATAATGGAAAAGAAGCAATTCAAACAATCATTCAACATATTTCAGAGGCATGATGAAACAATCATGCCTCTTTTAGTAGGATGAAAGATTCCAAGAAACGGTGTTTTTATGTTACAATAGCAAATGAATTAGTAGGGAAATTCCAATTAATGAAGCGTGAAAATACGAATGGATTAGGAGTGACTGTGTTGGAGCTAAGTCTCTATGAAAATACTGCACTTATTATATGCTTTGTGTTGTACGTTGGTAGTGTTATTGTTTATATTTCAAGGAAGTTTTCGCAAGAAAGAGAGCTTGAAAAATCAGAAATAACAGCAGAACTAGAAATGTTAGCTGATGAAAGTTATAAAAAACAAAAAATAAAAGAAGACCATGAGGCATCCCATCATTTAAACGCAAATAAGTTTTAAAGATGGGGATTTTTTTTGAAGGAGATGCAGCAGAATTTGCATCTTATGTTATGAATCATGTGAAATAATAGTAACTATCTAAAAGGTTATAAAAGTGATCTTTTGGGTACAGTGATGATAAGAAACATATATAAAGGAGTACATAATATGAAATTAGAAAATGGATGGGAAACGAGCTTTTTAGAAGTCGTACAAAATAGCGAATTTAAGAAAGAGGCACTTCTTAGCCAATTACTTTTTGCAGATAGTGAAGAAGTTGAGGAGCTTGTAGATGATTATGGTTATGAAGAAATCATTGACCGCGAACATGATGATGAATTAGCTGATATTTTAGGAGAAGAACTTTTTAGTGAGATGGAACGACACGTATTCTTATCTTCACAGTCAGAAGAAAAACTTATTTCATTCGTAAATGGATTAGGTTTTCATGTGTTAGATTGGATCGTTCTTCTTGAAACAGAATTTGGCATCGATAGTGCACACTTTACGTCGGATGCTGTGAAAATGTTAGAAAAGCGTTTCAGACAATTTCCATACATAGAAGATAAAACAATTTTTGACATGACATTTGGAGAAGCAATGGATGTATTAGAGTCTATTACAGGATTACAACTGAAAGAAAAGATGAATGTATAATGTAAAAAAAGAACGTGATCACCTCACGTTCTTTTTTTACATTATAATAATTTTATCATCTAGTTTCGTTTGTCCGCTAAGAAGTGCGTTTAAATATTCCACTTTTCTTATACAGGCTTGTATATGTCTTTCAACCTCTTGTAACTCTGCTTGGTGATGCGTTTCAATAGGATGAATTTGTACGTTGAATTTTTCAAATTGACTACTATATGTTATTTCTGCATAGCCGCTCATAATATCTGTTTCGTTATGAAATAAAAATTGCTTCGTTTTGTCACAGAATGATACATTCTGAAAGCCATATACTTTTAATGCTTCAATTACTTTTTTTATCATTTTTGTATTCATTTTTTTTAACCCTCTTTACGAAGTTCTACTTATACATTATAACATAAAAAATTACATAGAAAGCGCTTCCAAGTGTATTTTATTATAAACTTTACGTTTCAATCACAAAAATGAAACAAAGAAAAAATAATTGTAAAGAAGGAAGGACTCTTTTATTGTTTCGTCATATATATAGAGAAATAGTGCAATGAAAGGAAATTTTCCGAGGTGGAGATCGTATTTCCAATTTGAGCGCAGTAAAAGAGGTGAAGATCTTGAACTTTGATATTGTAGGACAAAAAGCATATATAAAAGATGGACCGCATCGGAACCGAATTGGAATTGTAAAGAAAAACGAGACAAAATTAGAATCGCAGTTTGCTATTGTAATTGGAGAACAAATCATTGAGGTAGAGCTAAAGGATATCGTGTTAGTTGGAGTAGACGTAGGACAATTTCATAAATGGTGCGAACAAAATGGTTATTTGTGAAAAGGACGGGCTGTGAGATAATGAAGTATATGTGAGGAAAGAGAATATGTTATTGTATTCTCTTTTTCTATGTGTAAGGAGACGGAGATGAAGTATACAGAACGAGATTTTACATTGGAGTTAAAAGAGAACATTCAATGCATGGAGAAGGAAATAGAGAGAATAGCATTTAAACTTTTTAAAGATTATTCACATTTGTACATAGAAAAAAACATGGAATTATTTATAGAACTCATCAGAGATAAAGAAAATCCTTTTGAAACAGGATATTCTTCATCAATTTCGATAGCTGTATTAGATGAAGAAGGAAAGATGGTTGAATTTTATACAGTTCCTATCTGGGAATGTTGTAGTTATTTTTTAGGAGTACCGCTTCCAATAAGGTTTTGGGGAAGTAAGTTAAGTGGTGAACTTGTTGATGAATCTTATTGTGAGATAGAGGAGGAGTTAAAGGAGCGGTTGGAAGAATTTTTACAGTTTGCGGGTGAGGAATAATAGTTAATCTGTAGTTTATAATTAATAGTTATTAAAAAAATGAAAAACGGTGTAATTTCTTTATATCTGTACATAGTGTTTGAAACAATATGTTATGCCTTATGTATAAAAGATAAAGAGGAAGATGAAAAGAACTAAAAAAGGACGCTAACCGTTTTGTTAGCGTCCTTTTCATTATGAAGCAATTTCACCAGTTTTTGTATCATCTTGATTGTACGTATCTTGATCTAATTCACCAAGCCATTTACTAGAAATAAGACCTGCTGTCATAGAACCACTTACGTTAAGAGCTGTACGCCCCATATCGATTAATGGTTCAACTGAGATAACAAGAGCGACAATACCGATTGGTAAGTTCATTGTAGATAGTACGATTAACGCTGCGAATGTTGCACCGCCACCAACGCCGGCAACACCGAATGAGCTAATCGCAACGACAGCGATTAAAGTTAAAATAAATTGTGGTTGTAATGGATCAATTCCTACAGTTGGAGCGACCATCATTGCAAGCATTGCTGGATAAATACCTGCGCAACCGTTTTGTCCGATAGATACTCCAAATGAGGCTGCGAAGTTTGCAATCCCTTCAGAAATACCAAGTTTTTCTTTTTGAGCTTCAATATTTAATGGCATTGCACCAGCACTAGAGCGAGATGTGAATGCAAATGTTAATACAGGGAACACCTTTTTCAAATATTGAATTGGATTTAAACCAGATAGAGCAATTAATAATAAGTGGATAACGAACATTACGATAAGTGCCACGTAAGACGCTAACACGAAGTTACCAAGTTTTAAAATAGCATTTATGTCGCTACCAGCAACTGTTTTTGCCATAAGAGCTAATACGCCGTATGGAGTAAGACGTAAAATTAATGTTACCATACGCATTACAATTGCATATACAGCATCAAGCATTTTCTTAAATAGCTCTGCTTGTTCTGGATATTTTCGTTTTACACCTATAAAGGCGATACCGATAAATGCTGCAAATATTACAACAGAAATTGTTGAAGTTGGACGAGCACCTGTTAAATCAAGAAATGGATTTGTAGGTAACAGCTCTAATAATTTATCTGGAATTGTTGTTTTTTCAATAGAAGTAAATCTTTCTTCAACTAGCTTCAGACGAGCAGATTCTGCATCACCTTGTTGCAGACCAGTTGCAGAAACATCAAATCCTGCACTTGCAGCGATACCGACAGCTGCAGCAATTCCTGTAGTCAGAATTAAAATTCCGATAATAAGACCACTAATTTTACCAAGGTTTTTCGTTAACTGTAATTTTGTAAATGCTGAAATAATAGATACTAAAATAAGTGGCATAACGATCATTTGAAGTAACTTCACATAACCGTTACCGATTAAGCCAAACCAAGTATTTGATTCAATAATTACTTTAGAAGTTGGCTCATAAATAAATTGTAATATAAGACCGAAGATAATTCCGACTCCTAAAGCGGTAAATACACGTTTATTAAAAGATACATGCTTACGTTGCATATAATATAATACGCCAACTAAAATGAGCATGACTGCAACGTTAATTCCGACAAGCAGTGTATTCATGATGATTCCCCCTAATTCCAATCTGTTATATAGAATATAAATCAATAAAACCTATAAGTCAACTAGGGAATTCCGGAATTAAAAAAAAGATGGCAAAATGCCATCTTTTAATGTCCAGCCCCAGGGACAAGTAAAAATGTCGTGTAGTATGTAAATCCTATGAAGAAAACAGTTAAATATGCCCCGAATACGTATATATACATACGCTCTGTTAAATTTAAATAGCTTAAAAGTACGAAGAATCCTGTTTGTCCTAAAAATAGTAGTGCAGTCGAATGCATATCCCCTACGTAAAACATAACCGAGAAAATTCCAGTCCAAAAGCCGAGAACGCGAAACATGCGCTCCATGCCATCTCCCTCCTTTTCTAAAAAAAGTAAACCTCACTTCATTATAGTTTATTTTTCTTACTATTGTAAATATTCGTTCATATAAAAAGAAGCCAATTATAATTGGCTTCTTTTTATATGAGAAATCAAATTGTTAGTTTATAATTACAAGATTTACATCCATCTAGTAAACTATCATTTCGTGTTAATTCCGTGTTAGGGAATAGGATTTCAAAAATCCCTTTCATCATATCTCCGTGCATATTACAAATTTCAGTTGGGTGATGGACAGCAACTTCTTTAAATGGACAATTGTGTACATCATAGAAAATTTTTGTTCCATCTGCACTTAATTCAAATGCAGGTGATAAGCCAGCTGTTGAAAAGGCTTCCTTTGCAATTTGAACTTTTTGCTCCACTGTTAAAGCATCTTCGCTCACATTTAAGCGCTGCATATGTTGTTGCATTAATTCGGCCCCGAATTGTTTCCCTGTTTCGTAGAGCGCTTTTTCACCAGCAGCACCAAGGCTAAGTAAAGAATTAAACGCGATTCTTGCTAACAATTGATAGTCACGGAATGGGAATTGTAATTGGATAACATCTTCAGATAATACATATAATCTGCTTGGTCGTCCGCCTTTTCCAGTTTTCTTCGTTTCAGATTTCAGCATATGAACATCTTCTAATTTAGATAAATGTAAACGCGCTACGTTTGGATGAATGTCAAACTCATCAGCAATTTCTTGTACAGTTACGTAACTATGTTTTTGAGAAATATATTTATAAATGTAATAACGAGTTGGGTCAGCTAAAACACCTGTAATTTTTAAAGCTTGTTCCATGAGGATCTCCACCTTTATCACTTTATCCAAGATAATAACATTATAATACAGATAAACATGGGTATAGGTAATTTTAGACAATAATTCGGAAATTGTTCATAATTTCACAAACATATTTTTCCTTTTTTATCTAGTGAAAATGCAAAAATACCGATTTTTCAGATGGATTTCTTCATGCTATATACATAGTGGGGAGGGAAAAATGATGAATGGAATTGAAAGTTTTGCGAATACGATTTTGAAAGAGGCGTGTAGGGTACAAGCTTCGGATTTACATATTGTGCCCCGGAAGAAGGATGTAGTGATTCAACTGCGCATAGGGAAAGATTTAATGACGAAACAATACATTGAAAAGGAATTTGGAGAAAAACTTGTTTCACACTTTAAATTTTTAGCATCCATGGATATAGGGGAGAGGCGGAAGCCACAAAATGGTTCACTGTATTTACAAATGGATGGACAGGAAGTGTATTTACGTCTTTCCACGCTTCCAACTGTATATCAAGAAAGTCTCGTTATTCGTCTTCATTTACAAGCATCTATTCAGCCGTTATCTCATCTTTCGTTATTTCCAAGTACAGCGAAGAAACTACTTTCTTTTTTACATTATTCCCATGGGTTACTCGTATTTACTGGACCGACTGGATCGGGGAAGACAACAACAATGTATGCATTATTAGAGGTAATTAGAAAAAAGAAAACACGCCGCATCGTTACACTGGAAGATCCAGTTGAAAAAAGAAATGACGATGTATTACAAATTCAAATAAATGAAAAAGCAGGTATCACATATGAGGCGGGACTAAAGGCTATTTTGCGTCATGATCCAGATGTTATTTTAGTGGGTGAAATTCGTGATGAAGAAACAGCAAAAATCGCTATAAGAGCAAGTTTGACTGGCCATTTAGTAATGACGACACTGCATACGAATGATGCGAAAGGAGCAATACTTCGGTTTATGGACTTTGGCATAACAAGGCAAGAGATTGAACAATCTTTATTGGCTATAGCTGCACAGCGACTTGTTGAATTGAAGTGTCCGTTTTGTAAAAGAAAGTGCTCAACTGTATGTAAATCAATGAGGCAAGTAAGGCAAGCGAGTATTTATGAGTTGTTATATGGATATGAGTTAAAACAAGCGATTAAAGAAGCAAACGGGGAATGTGTCACGTACAAGCATGAGACATTAGAGTCTTCGTTGCGAAAAGGATACGCTTTAGGATTTTTAGAAGAGGATGTTTATGTTTAAGAAAATATGGAGTTTAAGTGATCAAGTAATATTACTGAAACGATTAGGAGAACTATTAGAAAAAGGATACTCTCTTTTGCAGGCATTAGAATTTTTACGGTTTCAATTACCTTTAGAAAAGAAAGTACAATTGCAGCGCATGATTGATGGATTAAAAAATGGAAAAAGTCTACACGATTCTTTTCATCAATTAAAGTTTCATCAGGAGATGTTAAGCTATTTATTTTATGCCGAGCAACATGGTGATATTTCTTTTGCGTTGCAACAAGGGAGTGCACTTCTTTATAAAAAGGATAAGTATAGGAAAGATATGATGAAAATAATGCAGTATCCTATGTTTTTGGCGTTCTTTTTAATAATCATGATTTTGATTTTTAACCGCATTTTATTACCACAAGTTGACATGGTATATAGTTCATTTGGTTCTACAGCACCGTTACTCACAGAACAAATATTAAGTACAATTAAGCTACTACCCTATCTTATTTTTAGCACTATTTTTATTGTTATGGTGGGTTGTAGTGTATATATATTGTACTTTCGGAAACTCCCGCATATGAAGCGAGTAAAAATTATGCTTCGTATCCCCCTCGTAAAAACATTTCTTATTTTAAAGCATTCGCATTATTTCGCTACTCAATTGAGCGGCTTATTACACGGAGGACTATCAGTACTTGAGGCTCTAACAATAATGATGGAGCAAAAGTATCAGCCGTTCTTTCAGTATGAAGCGGGCCGAGTTAAACACCAATTAATTGCGGGAGAACCGTTGCAATCTATTATTGCTAAAAGCGGATATTATGAGGAAGAACTTTCTTATATTATTACACATGGTCAAGCAAACGGTAATTTGGCGATTGAATTAGGTGATTATAGTGATCTGATTATGGAAAAGATGGAGCAAAAAATTAAACGTATGTTAGTGATTATTCAACCGATTTTATTTACGTGTATTGGAGCAATAGTTGTTCTTATGTATTTAGCGATGATTATGCCAATGTTTCAAATGATGAATTCTATATAGGAGGCATTTACATGCAGAATGAGGAAGGGTTTACCCTTTTAGAAATGTTATTAGTTATGGTCGTCATCACTGTATTATTACTATTAATTATTCCAAATGTAGTTACGCAGCGCTCATCCGTCGAAGGAAAAGGATGTAAAGCCTATGTGAAATCTATAGAAGCGCAAATACAAGTATATCAACTACAACATAATAAAATTCCCTCGCTAAAAGAGCTAATTGATGGGAAATATATTACAAAGGATGAGTGTCCGAATGGTGAAGCTATTCATATTTCCAATGATGGCACGGTAACAAGTGGGAAACTGTGAAGCAAAAAGGTTTTACACTTTTAGAAATGCTACTCGTTTTATTTGCCATTTCTGTATTAAGTGTGGTCACGTATTTTCATGTACATTCATTATACGAAAAACAAAAAATCGAACAATTTTTAAGACAGTTTTCAAATGATATTTTGTATATGCAACAATTAGCTATAAATCGTCAAAAACACTATACATTACGATGGCATAAAGATAGACATATGTATTATATAGGGGAATCGAGTACGGATCATTCTATCATTAAAAGAGAATATGATAGCGATATACAATTGGATTTGAATACTTTTCCAAATCCGATGACATATAATCCGAGTGGAAATATTAATAGAGGTGGCACGATTTTACTTTCGTATCGAAGTTATAAATATGAGATTGTATTCCAGCTTGGAAGAGGGAGATTTACGTATCGTGAAATGTCAAAAAGGGTCAGTGATGGCTGAAATGCTTGTAGCATTAAGTATAGTAATGATGATGGTATCTTTACTACTTCCGCAAACAGTATTGATTATGCAAGAACGAAAAAACATACAAATTCGTTATAAGGCATTTGTATTATTAAAAAAAGAAGCAGCTTTATATATGTATGAGAATGAGGCAAAACAACAGAAAGAAAAAGTCATAAATGGAAATGTATATTACACATATTGGGGAGGAAATGAAGTTTGTGCGATGTGGAAAGATGTGAAAGGAAAAATGATGGAACAATGCTTTTATGCGGGAGAAAAAATGAATTAGAAGTTGGATTTACATTAATTGAAATGATCGTATGTTTTTTTCTGTTATCACTTTTCTTTTTACTCTTACCACGTTTAAGCTTTATTGGAATAGAAAACAAGCAATCAAAAGGGTTAAATAATTGGGAATGGGATGTGTTTGTAGGACAAGTACAGTTAGAGTTTCGTGAAGTATCATTTGTGGAAAAAATAGTTCCTGAAAATAGAGAGAGTATGTTGCGCTTCCGTCTTCGCACTGGAGATGAAGTGACGTATGAAAAATTGAATAATCACCTTATAAGAAAAGTAAACATGCGCGGAAGAGAAGTTATATTACAAAATGTTGAAATGGTTTCGTATGAAGTAACACCTCATTTGCTCTTTATCAATGTGAAAGATAGGAGCGGGAAAAAATATGAAGGTGTAGCTATAAGGTATAGCGAAATGGGAATACATGTATGATAAAACAAGATGGATTTACGATGCCAGGAACAATCATTTTTCTTATATTATTAACTTCGTTCTTTATATACGAAACGAATATGTTGCTTATAGATAAAAAATTTTATATTGAAATAGAGCAAAAGTTTGTACTGGAGGAAATACTAAATCAATCTATTACAAATATAAAAAAAGACTTACGGCAAAAAGAAAAGGAAGATACTTTTTTCTTTTCATATGAAAAGGGCGAAGCGAGTGGAAATTACGTATTTGAAAACGACGTTATTCTCGTTTCATTGCAGTGCAAAATAAAACAGGAAGTTTTCTATAAAGTAAGCTTTCGGTATAGAAAAAAAGATGAGAAAATATTCGATTGGATAGAAGGATAGTATGTGAAATATATGGATAAAAAACCATGATTTATCATTTGAAAATAGGCTGTTTTTTAAAAGGAAATGGATAAATAAAACAATTAAAAGTTTAAATTTTCTCAAAAAAGAGAAAGGTAGAAAGAATATGATATATTCATGCTATCCAATCATTATTTTTAGGGAGAATAGGGAAATGACAAACAACAATCAAATAGGTGAAAATAAGGAACAAACTATTTTTGATCATAAAGGAAATGCAATTATGACAGAAGATAGGGAAATACAAATTATTTCAAAATTCGAAGAACCTCTTATTGTCGTGTTAGGAAATGTATTAAGTGATGAAGAGTGCGATAAATTAATTGAATTGTCTAAAAATAAATTAGCACGTTCTAAAGTTGGTTCATCACGTGATGTAAATGATATTCGAACGAGTAGTGGTGCATTTTTAGATGATAATGAACTTACTGCGAAGATTGAAAAACGAATTTCATCTATCATGAATGTTCCTGTTTCGCATGGAGAAGGATTACACATTTTAAATTATGAAGTGGATCAACAATATAAAGCACACTATGATTATTTTGCCGAACATAGTAGATCAGCTGCTAATAATCGTATTAGTACGCTTGTCATGTACTTAAATGATGTAGAAGAAGGCGGAGAAACTTTCTTTCCGAAATTAAATCTTTCTGTGCACCCTAGAAAGGGAATGGCAGTATACTTTGAGTATTTCTATCAAGATCAATCACTAAATGAGCTTACGTTACACGGAGGGGCACCTGTAACGAAAGGTGAGAAATGGATTGCAACACAGTGGGTGAGAAGAGGTACTTATAGATAAAGCGAGTATGTTACGTTTTGTTCTTCAGTGTATAAGAAGAACAAAACGTTTTTTTATTAAATAAAGTAGCATCTTTCGTTATAATAACAAGTAATACATGACGATTGAGAGGAACGAAAATGAAATCTATATACATAACCGGCTATATGGGAGCTGGGAAAACAACAATTGGAAAAGCATTAAGTAAAGAACTTCATATGGATGTTATAGATACAGATCAAAAAATTGAAGAGAAGCAAGAGAAGGAGATTCGTGATATTTTTGCCGAAGAAGGTGAAATGGCTTTTCGGGAATATGAAAGTAAGATGTTACGTTCACTACCTGTTGAAAATGTAATCATTACAACTGGCGGTGGAATCATTGAGCGAGAGGAAAACCGAAAGTGGATGAAGGAAAATGGAACTGTCGTGTATTTATATTGTGATCCACATGTAATTGCAGAAAGGCTTCGTGAAGATACGACACGTCCACTATTTCAGAAGAAAGATATAGATGCATTTGTAATGAAATTCGAATTGCGCCGAGCTTATTATGAAGAGGCCCATATTCATATCGATACGACGAATAAGTCTGTAAAGCAAATTATGGATGAATTAAAAGAAAAGATTAATGAATAAAAAAGTGGACATACTAATCAAGTAGAGGTGATGATAATATGTCTACTAATGATTATGTTCGCTTTGTGACACAGCAGTTTGTGTCGTATATGGATGCTCCAAAAGAAGATCGTAAACAAAAGAAAGAACAACGTCGTGCTGAAAAAGAGCCATTTATGAATAAGTGGTTTGGTGTTATGCCGCTAAGTGCTGCTTTGTTTTATCAAAACGTAAAAAATAAAAGAAAAAAATCAAGTTAAAGATTTCGTAATATGTGTAGCAAAATGAAAATCCCCTAGTAGCATCATACTACTAGGGGATTTTCATTTACTGCATAGACTCTTTTTCTTCTGTAACGGCATGTATTTTATTGTTCACCCAGACAAATCCAATTCCGATACAAATGGAAATGCCCCATCCAACAGCGGTCATAATTGCTCTCATTTCACCGTAGCCATCTACACCGAAAACGGAGATGAAATAAATTTTTAAGAAGCTTTTTAATATGAATTGTAGACCGAAAAAGAGCGTTAAATATTGCAATGCTGGATAGATACGACTATCACGATACAGTTCACGACTTTTATCACGGTCATGGCCTTGCAGTGCAGCAATATCTGCTGCGAAATATAACATAAGTGGTTTTTTTATAAAAATTGTGCATATAACGATAATACCGAGTACGATGTGATAATACGCATCGTTCCACAACATTCGTTCAGCTGATCCAGATAATAGATCTACCGTTGTATTAGAAATGAGTGTAATTAAAATAAAGAACCCTGTTACGTTAAACTGTTTTTCTTTTTTAAAGGTATACAGTGTATAAATAATCCCCGGAACAGAGGAAAGTAACATTGCGTAATAAGGATCGATATAAGGTTTTGCAAATTTCCAAATGAGGAATGGGATTACGAGATAAAAGACAAGATCTAATATAGCTTTTTTATTTTGATTCATATACAGCCTCCTTAAGTCATACATATATTTTATAATATAATTTCTGAAAATTGTATAAGGTTTAGTGGAAAAAGAAAAAGAAAAAGTATATGTTTAGTAGATTGAAAAAAATACCCCTAGCGTAGTAAGTTTTTTTAGTATACAATAAAGGAAACGCTTTCATTTTTAGTTTGTTCACAAAATAGACGGAAAATCACATATTTACTATCGATATGTTGCTTTATAATGAAACTAATTAAATATACATGCATACAATATTGTGAAATAAATAACATAAATAATTTATATAAATGTAAACGTTAACAAAAGAGAGAGGTGGAGGCAATGAGTAAATTTTTCTTCAATCATAATCCAGCAACAGTAGAGGATGGAAGGCTTGTTGAATATGCTGAAATTATTTATGGAGAAGGCGGCCGTTCTGTATTAGAAAATTTAATGGTGAAGGCATCTATCAGATTGCGTGATCGTTATCCGAATAAATCTGACGAGCAGATCTCGAACCTAGTAAATAAAGGCATCCATGATATGTTTCAAAAATATGTGAGTGAGTAAGAAGTAAGAGTAGCTAACGGCTGCTCTTATTTTTTTGTATAAGGATGGTGTCTCTAGCTGAAAATAAGGGTGTATTTTGAAAGATATAAAAAGGAGGGGAAATAATGAGCAATGGAATTGGTCGTTCAAAAGAAAATCTTCCAACTGATGCTAATCATGTGAGTGCAAAGGATCGTGCGCATCAAAAACGCATGGCAAAGCAAAAACAACAAGAGCGTAATGGCGATAGAGGATAACTCAAAAAAGCTCCTTCTAAAACAGAAGGGGCTTTTTAAGTTAGAAAATGATTCGCGGTAACATAAAAGAGTCCACCGTTAATAATTTGTACTGTAATGCGGGGTTCATATTGTTCTTGCAGTGCTTGTTTTTCAATTTCATAGCTTTCAGGAAGTTCATCACTTTCTTCATAAAAACGATTTAAAAGGTCCAAATCGTGATTCCAGCGCACTCTTGCTTCTTTCGCCCACGTATGGTCATCTTCTGCAATAATATTTTTTAAAGCATCCTCTATACGTTGTAAACCGCTTTGCGGTTTAATAATAGGCGAGAGCGTAAAACAAAAGTCAGGTATTTTCGGTGTAAGTTTAATTTTAGTTAATGTTTCATGAAAGTTTGCAATCATTGTGCCAGAAATAAGATGAATGCCAATGGAGTGGAGGATATCTTTTTTTCGATCACATTGATAGGAAACTTTTATATTTACACCGAGCCACGGATGGAGCGGTGTATGTGTCGCTCCGCTATGCCGTACTTCCTCATATAAGCGTATGTAAGAGCCTAATTCTTTTGTCGTTTGAAAAATTTGATGAAGACGTGGTGAACCGTAGTGAATAAGTTCACCATCGTTTTCTTCATTTTCTGGATTTGTAATAAGAGTAAGGCGCATCGGATTCGGTACGCCTCCTGTCTTCTCAAGATAGTGCCAATAAAAAGGACGGTTCATTAATAATTTATCCATCTCAATTGTTAATTGCACATCCAATAGATGAGGAGAACGTTCTAAAATTTCACAGTTATTCGCCTCAAAAAAATTGTATAAGTAATTATGAATTTCATGTTGCTGCATAGCCTTGCACCTCAGCTTCATTTCGTTTCGCAAAGTCGATAATAGATGTTAAGTTTTCCATCTTAATTCGAATTTCTCCTTCGCTTTTTGATTGCGCAAATATTTCTTGAATGTGTGCATCGATGTTTTTCATATTAATTCTCGTTAAAATTTCATCAAGTTCACCGATCACACGCTCAAATAAATTGATTTTTTCATATAACAGTTTCAAAATATGTTCTTCAACAGTGTGTTTTGTGGCTAAGTTATAAATATGAACATCATTTTTTTGACCAAGGCGGTGAATACGTCCGATTCTTTGTTCAAGACGCATTGGATTCCATGGCAAATCATAATTGATCATATGGCTACAAAATTGTAAGTTAATTCCTTCACCACCAGCTTCCGTTGCGATTAGCACTTGCGCATGATTTTGGAAAAGTTCCTTCATCCAATCTTTCTTTCCCCGTTTAAATCCGCCGCGGAATGGGACAGAAGAAATACCGTGCTGTTGTAAAAACCATTGTAAGTACATTTGTGACGCTCGGTATTCTGTGAAAATGACGACTTTATCGTCAATTTCTTTTATAAGCTCTAGCGCTTTATTTGCTTTTGAGTTAAAAGGAATACGGTTAATTTTGTCCATTAGCACATCAATATGCGGATCTTTTACGTAATGTTCATTTTCCTTCTGTCGTTTTTCTACATGTTTTTTTAATGAATAGTAAACGGCCTCGCGACTACTACACGCTTCCCGTTTTAAAGTTAACGATGAGAAAGCTGATGTGAATGCATCTTGTCCTCGCCAATTTTCAATATTGTTATATAAATCTTGCTCTTCTTTATTAAACTCAACAAAAATTGTACGTACATGTCTCTTTGGCCAATCAATCCCAGTATTATGGCGCCGATTTCGGACCATCACTTTGTTAATAAGAGCTTTTAAATCTTCATCAGATTCGGCTGAACGATTTTTTGAAGCGTAATATTCTTCAAAATTGGATTGATTGCCTAAGTGTCCTGGTTTTAATAAAGAAACAAGGTTGAAGATTTCATCAATCTTATTTTGAACAGGAGTAGCGGTTAATAATAAACAAAATTTCTTTTTTAATCGCTGTGCAAATTCATAGTTTTTTGTTTTATTATTTTTAAGTTTATGTGCTTCATCGATAATAATAAGGTCATATTCTAAGTTCAAAACGATATCACGATGTGGGGAACGTTTTGCAGTATCAATTGATGATACAATCACATCGGCTTGTTCCCACGAGTAGCTTTTCTTTTGAGCTACAGCTGGAATGAAAAACTTTGTATTTAATTCGTATGCCCATTGTGATACGAGAGAGGCTGGAACGAGTATAAGTACTTTTTTCACAAGGCCGCGGACCATATATTCTTTTAAAATAAGTCCAGCTTCAATCGTTTTTCCAAGTCCTACTTCATCTGCTAGAATCGCTTTACCATTCATTTGTTCAATAACATTTTGAGCGACTTCTAATTGATGAGGAAGTGGTGTGAAATGGGATAAATGTTTCGGTGCTTGTAATCCATCAAAAGTAGGAACAAGTAATGATTTTTCTGTTTCATAAGCTAAATGATATAAATCCCAGTTTGTCCAAGGACCATCTTCATCAATTCTATTTAAAAAATTGTTTTGCCACGTTCGATCTATGGAAATATCGACATTCATTACGACTCTCCCACCTTTTATAAACTAAAGTAATTATGAAAAAATCTTTAATATATAAGCCTTGTAATAAGGCGCTATTACACTTACTGAAAGGTAAACAATAAGTAAAGATAAAGGACTAAATCTTAAAAACTGTATGTAATAAGATTAAGCGTAAAAAATTCTAAATTATTTTTTATGCTAGAATATTGATGAAATATAGCGAATAATGTTAGGATAATGGTGTGAAATGTGTGGAATCTTTCGTATTTTATCCAAGAAAGTGATTTTTTATTTACGCTTTCATAAAAAAATATAATGAGATTCCGTATATCCTATCTTTTTAGAATGAAAATGTTTAGAAATGAGTAACAACTTTTATTGATTTGTCAGAGCATAAGGGGGAGAGATCATGATTACATTACAACGTACACCGTTATTTGATGTATACGCGAAGTATGGTGGGAAAACAATCGACTTCGGTGGTTGGGAGTTACCAGTTCAATTTTCAAGCATTAAAGAAGAACATGAAGCTGTACGTACAGCGGCAGGTTTGTTCGATGTGTCTCACATGGGAGAAGTTGAGGTAAAAGGTGTAGATAGTTTAGCATTTTTACAACGTGTTGTTACAAATGACGTATCTACCTTAAAGGTAGGGGGCGCACAATATACAGCAATGTGCTACGAAAATGGTGGTACAGTAGATGATTTATTAATCTACAAACGTGGTGAAGAAGACTATTTATTAGTTATCAACGCATCAAATATCGAGAAAGATTACGAATGGTTAGCTAGCCATGTAATTGGCGATGCGACAGTAGTCAATGTTTCTAGTGAAGTTGCACAGCTTGCAATTCAAGGACCAAAAGCAGAAGGCATTTTACAAAAAGTTGTGTCAGAAGATTTGAAAGAAATTAAGTTCTTTAAATTTAAAAACGATATTCTTGTAGATGGAATTCCAGCACTTGTATCTCGTACAGGTTATACAGGTGAAGATGGATTTGAAATTTACTGTAAGAGTGAAGATGCTGCAAAACTTTGGGAGAAACTTCTTGAAGTTGGAGCAGAAGAAGGCTTAAAACCATGTGGCTTAGGTGCTCGTGATACACTTCGCTTCGAAGCAACATTACCACTTTACGGTCAAGAATTATCAAAAGATATTACACCGATTGAAGCTGGAATTGGCTTTGCGGTAAAACCAAATAAAGAAGCAGACTTCTTTGGAAAAGCAACGTTAAAAGAGCAAAAAGAAAACGGTGCACCTCGTAAGTTAGTCGGCATCGAAGTAATTGAACGTGGAATTCCTCGTACGCATTACCCTGTATTTATTGGAGAAGAAAAAATTGGGGAAGTAACGAGTGGTACACAATCTCCAACGTTAAAGAAAAGCATTGGTTTAGCACTAATTGATGTAAAATACGCAGCAGTTGATACAGAAGTAGAAATTGAAATTCGTAATAAACGCGTCAAAGCAGTAGTTGTTCCAACACCATTTTATAAACGTTCAAAGTAACGGGGAGAGGGGTAGATTTCATGTTGCATCGTTATCTTCCAATGACAGAAGAAGACAAAAAAGAAATGTTACAAACGATCGGCGTTCAAACGATCGATGAGTTATTCTCTGATATTCCAGAGAGTGTTCGTTTTAAAGGGGATTTAAAAATTAAAGAAGCAAAATCAGAGCCAGAGCTTTTAAAAGAGTTATCTCAAATGGCTAGTAAAAATGCGAACTTAAAAGAATACGCTTCTTTCCTAGGAGCAGGCGTATACGATCATTATGCTCCAGTAATTGTAGATCATGTTATCTCTCGCTCAGAATTTTATACAGCTTACACGCCATACCAACCGGAAATTTCACAAGGGGAATTACA
Source organism: Bacillus sp. FF-1 (assembly GCF_028548245.1). Lineage (NCBI taxonomy): Bacteria > Bacillati > Bacillota > Bacilli > Caryophanales > Bacillaceae > Bacillus > Bacillus sp. FF-1. Next base: position 274,944 of record NZ_JAQQGG010000003.1, on the reverse strand, counting down.
AGCAATTTTTGAATTCCAAACAATGATTTGTGAGTTAACAGGAATGGATGTAGCAAACTCTTCTATGTACGACGGAGGTACAGCTTTAGCTGAAGCGGCAATGCTAGCAGCTGGCCATACTCGTAAAAAGAAAATTCTTGTATCTAGCGCAGTTCATCCAGAATCAAGAGCTGTACTTGAAACATATGCAAAAGGTCAACATCTTGAAGTTGTTGAAATTAATCATAAAGATGGTGTAACAGATTTAGACGTATTACAAAGTGAAGTAGATGATACAGTTGCTTGTGTAATCGTTCAATATCCAAACTTCTTCGGACAAGTTGAAAAATTAGCTGATATTGAAAAAATCGTTCATCAACAAAAATCATTATTTATCGTTTCTTCAAATCCATTATCATTAGGCGCATTAACACCACCAGGAAAATTTGGTGCTGATATTGTCATCGGTGATGCACAACCATTTGGTATCCCAACGCAGTTTGGTGGACCACACTGTGGTTACTTTGCAACAACAAAAGCATTCATGCGTAAAATTCCAGGGCGTCTTGTCGGACAAACTGTAGATTCAGATGGTAAACGTGGATTTGTATTAACGTTACAAGCACGTGAACAGCATATTCGCCGTGACAAAGCGACGTCTAACATTTGTTCAAACCAAGCGTTAAATGCATTAGCAGCATCAGTTGCAATGACAGCACTTGGTAAACAAGGTGTGAAAGAAATGGCACGTCAAAACATTTCTAAAGCACAATATGCAAAACGTCAATTTGAAGCGAAAGGCTTCACAGTTACATTTGCTGGACCATTCTTCAATGAGTTCGTTGTAGATTGCAAGCGCCCAGTGAAAGAAGTAAACGATGCATTATTACAAAAGAATATTATCGGCGGTTACGACCTAGGCCGTGATTATAAAGAGCATGAGAACCATATGCTTGTAGCAGTAACTGAGCTTCGTACAAAAGATGAAATTGACACACTTGTAAACGAAATGGGGGCTATCCAATGAAGAATCAAGACCAAGCACTTATCTTTGAAGTGAGTAAAGAAGGACGCATAGGATATAGCTTACCAAAATTAGATGTAGAAGAAGTGAAACTAGAAGATGTATTTGAGAGCGATTATATTCGAGTAGAAGATGCAGAGCTACCAGAAGTATCTGAACTTGATATTATGCGCCACTATACAGCACTTTCAAACCGTAACCACGGTGTTGATTCTGGTTTCTATCCACTTGGATCTTGTACGATGAAATATAATCCGAAAATTAATGAGAGTGTAGCTCGTTTCGCAGGATTTGCAAATATTCATCCGTTGCAAGATGAAAAGACAGTACAAGGTGCAATGGAATTAATGTACGATTTACAAGAGCATTTAATTGAAATTACAGGTATGGATACTGTTACATTACAACCAGCAGCTGGTGCACACGGAGAATGGACAGGCTTAATGTTAATTCGTGCATACCATGAAGCAAATGGTGACTTTAACCGTACGAAAGTAATTGTTCCTGACTCTGCTCACGGAACGAATCCAGCATCTGCAACTGTAGCTGGTTTTGAAACAATTACAGTAAAATCAAATGAACATGGTCTTGTTGACTTAGAAGATTTAAAACGTGTTGTAAATGAAGAAACAGCAGCACTTATGTTAACAAATCCTAATACATTAGGTTTATTTGAAGAAAATATTTTAGAAATGGCAGAAATCGTCCATAATGCAGGCGGTAAATTATACTATGATGGTGCAAACTTAAATGCAGTATTAAGCCAAGCGCGCCCAGGAGATATGGGATTTGACGTTGTGCATTTAAACCTTCATAAAACATTTACAGGTCCTCACGGCGGCGGTGGCCCAGGTTCTGGTCCAGTAGGTGTGAAAGCTGATTTAATTCCGTACTTACCAAAACCAATTTTAGAGAAAACGGAAAATGGCTATCACTTTAACTATGATCGTCCAGAAGCAATTGGGCGCGTAAAACCATTCTACGGTAACTTCGGAATTAACGTTCGTGCATACACATACATTCGTTCTATGGGTCCAGATGGCTTGCGTGCAGTAACAGAGTATGCAGTATTAAATGCGAACTATATGATGAGAAGATTAGCACCATTCTATGATCTTCCATTTGATAGACATTGTAAGCATGAGTTTGTATTATCAGGTCGTCGTCAAAAGAAACTTGGTGTACGTACATTAGATATCGCAAAACGCCTGCTTGATTTCGGTTACCATCCACCAACAATTTACTTCCCATTAAATGTGGAAGAATGTATTATGATTGAGCCGACGGAAACAGAATCAAAAGAAACATTAGACGGTTTCATTGATAAGATGATTCAAATCGCTAAAGAAGTAGAAGAAAATCCAGAAGTTGTACAAGAAGCACCGCATACAACAGTCATTAAACGTTTAGATGAAACGATGGCTGCACGTAAACCAGTTTTACGTTATGCAAAGCCAGCTCCTGTACAAGTTTGATAGAATAACAAAGGAAGAACTCGCTATATGCGAGTTCTTTTTTTGTATGGAGAATTTGTTCCGCAATTTGTGGCCTGGTAATCAGTAGAGATGAACAAAAACACCCACTGATTAAAGTTTCACTTTATGCAGAAGTGGTGAAGAAAATGTTAAAAATTTATATTTTTTGTTTCATAATGGTGTAAAGAAGCAGTTTTATAGGTGATTTTGTTGAAAAAGTCAGTTTGATAAAAGTATTTATTTTTGTTAGAATTTTATTGAAATTAAGAAGGTGTGATGAGGCAAAAATTACTCATTTTTATGTATATGTGAAAAAACGAGCAAGACGGGGGTGAAAGTGTGGGATATCGATGTTATAGGATGGTATACCATTTAGAAAATGGAGAAACAATTAAAGATGTAAAAGAATTTTGTTACCGAGATCAAGGAAAAGTACTAGAAAGAGTAGCGCATCGTGTAATGGATAATAGAGAAGTGACGGCAATTGATAAGCAAGGAACGATTATTTCAATAGCATGTGAGGACATTGTAAAGGTGGAACTTGATTACATAACAGAAAGTTAACCTTGAGTCATATCGAATTATTCGATAAAATATACTGTTGAATGGTGAAGTGAGAAGAGAGGAGTTTATCATGGGTAGTACAAGACACTTTTATATGTTTATCTTAGCGTTTGTTCTTGTTGTGGCATTAACGATTTATTTAATTGTTGATAGCACTTGGTACAACACAGTTCATCCGGCGTTCCTTCTGTTTATGTATGTAGGAATTGCGGTAGTGAGTTTCGGAATGAGAGATGAGATGTTAGATCGCTTTGAAAAGTGATACATATACGAAAGGCCAACAGGAAAATGTTGGTCTTTTTTTCTTGCCAAAAATAGGATGTTGTGTATATACTGTATATATAAGGTATATACAGTATATACACACTGGAGGAAAACATGAATATTATTATTTCGAATTCTTCCCAAGACCCTATTTATGTACAGATAAGAAAACAATTAAGCCAGCTTATTTTAAATGGTGGTTTAAAGGGTGGAGAACAATTACCGTCTATTCGTAGCTTAGCAAAGGAATTACAGATTAGTGTAATTACTACGAAGCGTGCGTACGAGGAGCTTGAGAAAGAAGGATATATAGAAACTGTTGCTGGGAAGGGGACTTATGTTTCACGTAAAAATAATGAACTATTAAAAGAACAAAGGCTTCGTCTATTGGAAAGTAAAGCGGAAGAGATTGTAAATGAAAGTAAAGCGTTACAGCTTTCACTTGAAGAATTACAGCAGATGATTGCGTGTTTATATGAGGGGGAATAAGAGATGTTAGAGTTAAAAAACGTATGTAAAAGCTATGAAGATTTTGCAGTAAAAAATATAAGTTTTACATTACCATGCGGATATATTATGGGATTTGTCGGACCGAATGGGGCCGGGAAAAGTACGACGATCAAAATGATTATGAATTTAATTAGAAAAGATAGCGGCGATATAAAAATTTTTGGCAAGGACAATAAGAAAGCCGAAAAGGAAATAAAGCAAAATATCGGCTTTGTATATGATGAAAATCATTATTACGAAGATTTAACGTGTGAGCAAATGAAGCGTATTATTGCACCGTTATATAAAAAGTGGGATGAAGAGCAGTATCAATCGTATATGCATAGATTGCAAGTTCCGAAGTATAAAAAAATTAAAGAATTATCAAAAGGAATGAAAATGAAATTTGCGATTGCCATCGCGCTCTCGCACCACGCAGAATTTATCATCATGGATGAACCAACAGCAGGATTAGATCCAGTTGTTCGAAGTGAATTACTTGATATGTTGCAAGAAATTGTAATGGAAGATGAAGTATCGGTATTATTCTCAACGCACATTACAACAGATTTAGAGCGCATTGCAGATTATATTACGTTTATCAACGATGGAGAAATTATATTTACTGGTGAAAAAGAAGACTTGATGGAGAACTACGTAATCGTAAAAGGAAGTAATGATTTATTAGATCGAGAAGGAAAAGAACTATTTGTTGGATTACGAAAAAATAAATTTGGTTTTGAAGGTTTAGCGAAGGATAAACAAGCAATTATTGACTGGTTTGGAAATGAGGTTGTACTAGAAAAGCCTACATTAGATGATATTATCGTTTACACTGCGAAAGGGAGGGGTGCCTATGCGTCAGCTCGTATATAAAGATTTGTTCTTTTTTCGGGTAATGTGGTTAGTGAATTTTGTTATGCCTCTTTTGTTTTTTATGTTAGAGCCAAGTGGTGAATTTTTATTTCCGATGAGTTGTCTATTTATAACCCTTTCCTCCGTTATGACGTTAACCTTTATGGATGAAAGAAATAAAAGTGACATTATTATAAATAGTTTACCAGTAAGTCGAAAGGATATCATTATTGCTAGATATATTTCCTGTGCAATATTTATTGTCGGTGCCATTCTTTCTACGATGTTAGTTGTTTTTCTTATAAGAGGCATTGTGGTAATTGGTGATATCGGTACATACCATCCGAATCTATACATTGAAATTCCATGGTATGAAGTAATAAATGGAGCTGTTTACGCCTTGCTTTTTGTTGCAATGTTTTTCCCCAGTTATTATGGTACAAAATCAAAGGTAGTGAGAAGTATAGTATCAGCAGCATCAATGGGAGTAGGTGTAATTCTTTGGCTATTTATTAGTGATGGATTGGATGAAACAACGCCTCCATTCATGGAGTGGATTATGAACCCGGTGCATATTGGTGTATTTATAATTGGAGGAATTATATTAGCTAGTGTCTATATCGTTTCTATGCTTCTTACAATTAAAATTTATGAAACGCGTGATTTATAGAGAGGAGAATTCATATGCAACAGTTGATTTTGAAGGAGTTTTTTTTACAGAAGAAGATGTTTCCTTTCTATTTTTTAATCCCTATTTTATCTATTTTTAAGAATTCCGTCGAACCAATGGGGATTGCAATAGGATTATTTATAACATGTAGTACAATTATTTATATTTCTTTTTATCATGAGGAGAAAAGTAAAACAGAAAAAGTATTAGTGAGTTTGCCTATAACGAGAAAAGAGATAGTTATATCTAAATATATTTCAAGCACATTATTTATTATAGCTGGTTTGAGTATAACTTTTATAGTCATAATATTAGGAAATATTTTATTAGACAGAGATATAGTTATTCCTGGATATGCAGTGTTTTCAGCAATAGTAGCAACTTTGATTTATTGTGTAGTAACGATACCGACTAATTACATTGGGGGATATAAAGTTATTACAGTCTTGAATTTGATTATGCTGTTTCCTTTAATAGGCATGATTGGTCTTATGTGCAATATTTTTGGTGATAAAACAATTATGTTAAAAGTACTTCACTCTCAAGAGGCTACGCAAGCAATGGGTGTTCTTGGTATTGGAGTATTAGTGAGTATATTCATATCAATGTTCCTCTCAATGAAAATGTTTCAGCAGGCAGAGTTATAGAAGGGACATTTTCATATTAGGAGGTGCAATACATGATCAAGCAATTAGTTTTAAAAGATATGATGATGCAAAGAAAGTTAGGGTTTGTTTATCTTATATGTTTGGTTTTCCTTGCTATTGTTGATTTTCGTAGTGATAGTTTTCTTATGACGATTAGCGTATCTATACCTTTTCTTAGCACGGTACTGTCAATGAGTTATGAGGGGAAAAATAAAAGTGAAACGATAGTAAATAGCTTACCGTTTGACCGTAAAGATCTTGTCATAGGGAAATACATATTTGTAAGTATTTTAGTTGCTCTAGGTGGATGTTTCTCACTAGTGATTGGTTTCATACAGTTGCAAAATGAGCATATGACTGGATTTATGCTATGGGGAGAAATTCTCGGAGGTATAACAGGTGGGTTTGTTTGTAGCATAATTGTACTTCCGATTGAATTCTCAGTAGGATATAGCAGTGCCAAACAAATTGCTCCGTTCGCCGGACTTGCATTGGGATATTTGAGTGGATTGATTGTAAGTAACGTTTGGTTAGATGTAGAAAATGCTTGGAACACGAGTCTAGTCGTAAATATTTGTTTTATAGCAGGGCTTCTTATTTTGTATGTTATATCCATGTTACTCTCAATTAACTTATACAATGAGCGTGATTTATAAGGAGGGAGCGATTGTGAAGCAACTTATAATAAAAGACTTTATCGTGCAATGGAAGTATTTAATATGGCACTTAATATATCCTCTTTTCATGTATATGACATTAATAGACATGAAAAGTTTTTACATAATTATGTCAGCTATAATTCCAGTTATAGCAATTTTAAGAACATTTAATGACGATAAAAAATATAATAGTGAAGTAATAGTAAATAGTTTACCACTAGCAAGAACGCAAATTGTGTTAGCTAAATACATAATGGCACTTATTATTTTTATTATAAGTATGATAGTGTCTAGTCCTGTAGTAATTAATCGGTTTGAAGATGGAACTGTTGAATTTATAACGACAACAGTAATTACGATTTCTGGTTTTGTTTTTATATATTTAAGTTTTGTCTTACCGATGTTGTTTTGGGTTAGCTACAAAAAAGCTACTTTTATTACGTTTTTCATACTAATAGCACCGACAGCAATTGGTACCATGTTCTTTGAAATCAGCATGGAACAAATTCAACTATATAACAGCGTGTTATTCATTAGTTCAATATGCATGTTTATAATATCTATCTTCGTTTCAGTGAAATTGTATGAGAAGAGAGAATTTTAAAAGGTGCCTTATGTAAGGCACCTTCTTCAATAGCGACAATAGGAAAGTAAAAGTTTATCCCGCTTTAACGGGCAGTAAGACCCCCACCTCAAAATTCAGTGGAAGCAAAGAAGTTAGGTGGGGGATCAACTGTCCGTAAAAGTCCGATTGGTTCAACTAATAATCAGTGGGGGATGAACAAAACCCCCACTGATTAAAGTTTCACTTTATAAACAGAGAGGCTATTCGGTACAACATCTTTTGGAGTATGTAATATAAAGCTGAAAACGATAACGAGAATAAGAAAGAGGAAAAATAAAAATAGGATCTGCTTATGTACGGAATTTTGCATATTATCCACTCCTTTTTTAGGTAGTATGTCCAAAAGAAAGGAGTGTATGAAAAATTTTAGGAGGGGAGAATGATGAGCAAAAGAAAATGGTTATATAGAATAGGGATATTTTTCGTTTCAATCGGTCTCATATTAGCAAATGTTTATTCAGATATACCACCGTTATTTCCTAGTTTGCATAAAGGGGTTGGTATAAGTATTGCCATAGTCGGTCTGTTTTGTCTTATCACATCAAACTTTTATAGAAAGTCTGAATGAATATAAAAAAGGACAGTTACTCTTTTTCAGAAGAACTGTCCTTTTTAAATAACTTATTCCATAGCCTGGCGATACTCCATATAATGACGATTGCAATGGAGGCAATAATGGACCAAACGATTGATATCATTTCAAGTGTCATGTTAGGAAGGAATGTGAGAATGGATACTACTTTATGAAACAACCATTCTATTATGTGAAAACTTATTTGTAATAGAATGACGATACCAAGTGTGATCCATGCTAACAGTTGCTTCCCTTTTTCTTTCCACATGACATTCACCTCACGTTAGCTTAATAGTTTTAAGCCAACAGCGCCGCATAGAATGCAGCTTAAGAAAGCAAGACGACGCCAATCCGCTGATTCGCGGAAAATAAGGATGCCTAGAAGTGCACTTCCGGCAGTTCCGATTCCAGTCCAAATCGCGTAAGCAGTTCCCATCGGTAATGTGTTCATCGCAAGGGATAAGAAGAAGAAGCTTACGCCGAAGTTAGCGATTAAAATAACTTTTGGTGCCCAGCCTTTCTTTTCAGTGGCTACTTTCATAAAGAGTACACCAATAATTTCACAAATACCAGCTAGAATTAAAAATACCCAAGCCATTTTATGCGGCCTCCTTCGCTTCTTTTTCTTCTGTTACTCGCTTTAAACCAATTACGCCAAAGAAGATTAAACCAATTAATAATACTTTTACGATAGAGAATGGCTCTCCGAAAACGAAAATTTCTGTAAGAACGATTCCACCAGCTCCAATTCCAGTGAAGACTGCGTATACAGTACCAACAGGTAAATCTTTATAAGCTCTAAATAATAAGACGAAACTAATTGTAATTAATAACGCAACACCAGCCCATTCAAGTGGAGCCTCCGCGTGTTTTAATCCAATTACCCAAAAGATTTCAATAATACCAGCTAAGATTACATAAATCCATGCCATATGTCATTTCTCCTTCCTACCAGTCGTTAGGTAAAGGGCTTAAAAACGACGCATTGCAAAGGAGCAATCCGTCAGTTTGAAAGTCCACGCCAAAATACTTTCCAAGAAGCGTCTAAACGTGTCTCAAAACGATTTAAACCTGCGTATAGTAGTTCAACCATAAGACCGTCAAGTAAGCATAGAAAAGCCTCTAAGGCGTCTTTTACTTCAATGTTATGCAACTCATCTCGTTCGCTTGCTCTTTTAAATACAGGGAATAAAAGTTTTCCGACGTTTTCAATGTGTACATTTGCTTTATTAATAATTTGTTCGCGAAATGCATCAGGCGGAAAATAAGAAGTTCGTAACCAAAACATTGATTCTTCACTTTCACCAAATCGTTTTGCATAGCCCTTTAGTAGCTGTAAGAGCAATTCTTCAGTAGACGAATTGGAAAACTTTTCGATATCGCCTGTGAAGCTCTGTAAATCTTTTTGAAGAGCGGATTCTAAGCATGTAAAATATAGCTCTTCTTTTCCTTTAAAGTGTGCGTAAATTGATGGTTTTTTAATCCCGACTTCTTGAGCAATATTTGCTAATGAAGTTCCTTCGTAGCCGTAGCGTGCGAAATGAGAAAGTGCTACAGCTTTAATGCGGTTTGATGTCATTTTCATCCCCTACCTACCGTTCGTTAGGTTTATTATATGCGAGTAAAAATATAAAGTCAATAGGTGAAGAGCTGAAAAAGAGCGCTATAGGTAACGCTCTTATTAGACAGTATCTCGTTCGATTAACTGGAATGAAAGCTCTTTTGCGTTCCCGATAATTTGCTCGCTTTGGATTTGTTTATGGAATAAAGAAAACGCATGTGAGCCCATTTCGAGACCGGGATGTTCAATTGTTGAAATTTCTAACGCCTTTGAAATTTCATGATTATCAAATCCGAGGATAGCAAGATCTTCGGGTACTCGAAGACCTTGCTTTCGAGCCTCTGTTAATAAACCAGCTGCAACTTGATCGTTCGCTGTAAAAATAGCGGTTGGACGATTTTTCATGTTTACAATACGATGGAGTATTTGTGCACCGTCTTGCATTGTATAGCATTGGTGAAAAATCCATTCGGGATGTAACGTTTTGCCTTCGTTACGAAGTGTATCAGCAAACGCTTTTTCACGTTCCATAGAATTTACACTTGTTTTTCTTGCTAAACAAATCCCGATTTTTTCATGACCTTTATTGAGTAAATAGGCGGTGCCGAGACGGAAGCCTTCATAATGATCTACGTAGACAGATGAAATGAGGGGGTGGTGCATTTTTTCGCATGAAATAATAGGAGCAAATTTTGCGAAAGGTTCAATTTGTTCCCATGAACTCGTTCGAGAGCAAATAATCATCCCGTCGAATTGTTTCATTTTCATCATTTCCAGAACACGAATTTCTTCGATACTATCGTAATTCGTTTGACATAAATTAATGTGATATCCAGCTGCTAACGCTTCGTTACCGATTCCTTCAATAATGGTACTGAAGTATGGAAGGTTAATGAAAGGGAGCATAACACCGATCGTATATGTTTTTCCTTTTATTAAATGAATAGCATTTATATTTTTGGCATAGTTCAATTCTTCAACAGCATCTAGAACACGCTTACGTTTTTCTTCTTTTACGTAAGGGTGATTATTCAGGACGCGAGAAACAGTTGATATGGATACACCAGCGGTTTTTGCAATTTGTTTTATATTGGCCATATGTATCACCTCTTCCTCTTATTATAAAGGGAAAATAATAAGAATGAAAAAAATCTTGACCTGAAAAGCTTTTCACAAACTATGTTATAAATATGACTTCTGTTATTCGCGTAACCTTTTTATTTGGGCGTGAGAATGATAGGGGTCTTTCTTGCGTCTATAAAAGAATTTTTGTCAAAATGTGTGAGAATAACGTGGAAAGTTTTCAAATGAAAAAACTAGCTGAATTATTCAGCTAGTTTTTGTATGTTATTATTTCTTTTTAATTTTTCCAGTCCACGTTTTAAATCCACCTTGTAATTGGTAGAAATCTTTGTAGCCTTGTTTCTTTAGGTATTGAGCCGCACGACCAGTACGGAATCCACTTTGACAGTATAAGTAAACTGGTTGATCTTTACGAAGTTCTTTATGACGAAGGCGAATTTGTGATAACGGAATGTTACGTGCGCCTAAAATATGCCCTGCAGTATATTCGTCTGCTTCGCGAATATCGATAAGCTGTGCTTTACGGTAGCCAGCGCGAAACTCTTCTTCTGAAAGTGTTGTAATTAATTTCTTCTGATAGAAATACATCCATACAGTGTAACCGATGAACGCTACGATTACGGCTAATAAAATAATCCAAGTTGTTGACACGATTCTATCGCTCCCTTTTTTCTTATCCTACTTTCAATATTATAATGCCCGTATGTATTTATGCAACAGATTCATTTGTATATAAGAAGAAATTTCGTATTCTTTCACAAATTTTGTCGAATTTGGTAGACTAGAGAATGTGAAAAATAATTGGTTATATGAGGTGCAGGATGGGAAAAGAAAAATGGTGTTATATTAACTCTGGTCAATGTTCACCGGCATTTAATATGGCGTTAGATGAATGTCTATTAAATTGGCAAAGTGAAAAGAAAATGCCACCAACTATTCGCTTTTATGAATGGGAAGTACCAACATTAACAGTCGGATATTTCCAGCGTGTTGAAAAAGATATTAATATGGATGTAGTTAACGAAAAGAAATATGGATTCGTTCGTCGTCAAACAGGCGGCAGGGGTGTACTACATGATAAAGAATTAACGTACAGTGTTATTGTGTCTGAAGATCATCCAAATATGCCAAAAACAGTTACAGAAGCGTATCGTGTTATTTCGCAAGGTTTATTAGATGGTTTTAAAGCATTAGGGTTAGAAGCGTATTATGCAGTTCCAAAAACAGAAGCAGATCGTGAAAATTTAAAAAATCCACGTTCAGGCGTATGTTTTGATGCGCCGTCTTGGTATGAAATTGTAGTAGAAGGAAGAAAAATCGCAGGTAGTGCGCAAACACGTCAAAAAGGCGTTATTTTACAGCACGGGTCGATTCCATTAGAAATAGATTTAGATGAGTTATATGATCTGTTTTTATTCCCGAATGAACGTGTGAAAGAACGTATGAAGAGTATGTTCTCATCTAAAGCGGTAGCAATTAATGAATTAACAGACCGTACGTTTACAATCGAGCAGTTAATTAAAGCGTTTGAGGTTGGGTTTGAAAAAGGATTAGATGTAGAGCTTGTTCCGTATGAATTAACAGAAGAACAATTACATGAAGTGCAAACGTTAGCAAAAGAAAAGTATGAAAGTAAAGAATGGAATTATAAAAAATAAGAGGTGGCAATTGCCGCCTCTTATTTTTTATAGTAAATTAAGTACTTTTTCTACTTTGATTCCTTTATCTTGTAAAGAACGAAGGCGATTGACAACGTCCATAATTTCTTTGTCAAATGTAACGCTAATACCTTGGCTTTGTAGTTCTTCTTTTAAGCCTTCAATAGAATCATCTATGTCGATGCCAAGCTCGTAATCTTGACAAACTTCAATTGTCTTTTTCACGAGTTTCACATAATTTTCTTGTAGTTTTGAATTTGTTTCAGTCAAAGCAGGTTGCTTCGGTTTTGCAGGCGCGACCGGTGCTGTCTCTTGCTTTGTAACCGGAGTTGGTACTTCTCGTTTCACAGGCGCTGGAGTAGATAATTCCACAGCTGCTTCTACACTTACTGGCTTCGGTGCCGGAGTAGGCTTCGGTGTTGGTGCTGTAGCAGGTGTAACTGCTTTTGGAGCTTCTACAACTACTTCTTTTTTCGGAGTAGTTTCTACAACTGTTTCTTCTTGTTCAGCAGCCTCTTTATTTTCTTTACTCCACATAACGCGTTCTATTTCTAGAGAAACATTATTTTTGTTCATCGCTGTTAATGTAACTTTACCAACTTCAGCGTTTCCAGTGAAATCAACAATTTTATAAATAACACTCTTGTTCCAATCCACGTTTCCGCTCAAAAATAATTCTTCGTTACATTTCGGCGTTAAGCCCTCGATTTTAATTTCTGCGTTTACACCGTTTTCACTATATACCATAATTAGCGAAGCATTTACATCTTCGTCTGCTAACATTAGTTCACGTACCATTTTGCCGGTGCGTACTTGCGTTTTCTTCTTAACTGACATCTAATTTCTCCTCTCAAAAATTCAGTAATAATAAAAAAATCGTATAACGAAAAATAATTGCTCACGAAGATTTATGATACCGATAATAAAAGCATCACGTCAACAATTAACTTTAATTATTTTGCATTTTTCTTATTTTCTTTATGAAATTTTTCAATTTGTAAAATTAGACAGAAGAAAAACAGCCTTTTGAAAGGCTGTTAAAACGTGGAAAACTTTAATGCGTTTTAATTTTTCCACGTTCCCCATACTAACGAGAGGAGGGAAGTATATGAAACCGTTTATGCCAAAACTCGTTTACTTTGAACCGAAGGCACTTGAATATCCACTTGGAAAAGAGCTATATGAGAAGTTTACGAAGATGGGACTAGAGATTCGTGAAACGACATCCCATAATCAAATTCGAAATTTGCCGGGTGAAAATGATTTGCAAAAGTATCGTAATGCAAAAGCGACGCTTGTCGTTGGGGTGAGGAAGACATTAAAGTTTGATACGTCAAAACCGTCAGCTGAATATGCAATTCCGCTTGCAACAGGATGTATGGGACATTGTCATTATTGTTACTTGCAAACGACACTTGGGAGTAAGCCTTACGTTCGCGTGTATGTGAATCTTGATGAAATATTTGAGAAGGCACAGCAATATATGGATGAAAGAGCACCTGAAATAACAAGGTTTGAAGCTGCTTGTACATCAGATATCGTTGGGATCGATCATTTAACACATGCATTAAAGCGGGCGATTGAATTCATTGGAGAAAGTGAGCATGGGCGTTTACGTTTCGTTACGAAATATTCGCACGTTGATCATTTGTTAGATGCAAAACATAATGGGAAAACTCGTTTTAGGTTTAGTGTTAATTCACGGTATGTAATTAAAAATTTTGAGCCGGGGACGTCACCCTTTGAAGAGCGTATTGAAGCAGCACGTAAAGTAGCAGGCGCTGATTATCCACTTGGTTTTATAGTTGCGCCACTTTATATGCATGAAGGATGGGAAGAAGGATACCGTGAATTATTTGAAAGACTGTACAATGCACTAAAAGATTTGTCCATACCGAATTTAACATTTGAATTAATTCAACATCGCTTTACAAAACCAGCAAAAAAGGTCATTCAGGAGCGTTATCCGAGTACGAAGCTTGAAATGGATGAAGAGAAGCGTAAATATAAATGGGGACGGTACGGCATCGGGAAATACGTATATAAAAAAGATGATGCGGAAGTATTGGAAGAAACAATAAGAGGCTATATATATGAGTTTTTTCCTGATGCAGAAATACAATACTTTACTTAAGAGGAGTCTGTATACAAATACAGATTCTTTTTTGTTTTATATATTTAGGCTTGTTTTCAACTTGTCACGTTATTCTTTCTGGTGTATCATTTTATTGATTGCTTCGTACGGAATGAGCAAAATGAAATTGGATGGAGGAAACCGATGCCTACCCCTAGTATGGAAGATTATATTGAACAAATTTATTTGTTGATTGATGAAAAGGGTTATGCCCGCGTATCTGATATTGCTGAAGCGCTTAGTGTACATCCATCCTCTGTAACAAAAATGGTGCAAAAATTAGACAAAGATGAATATCTAATTTATGAAAAATATAGAGGGCTTGTATTAACATCAAAAGGTAAAAAAATTGGAGAACGTCTCGTATACCGTCATGACTTGCTAGAGCAATTTATGCGTATTATCGGTGTGGATGAAAGTAAGATTTACAATGATGTAGAAGGAATTGAACATCATTTAAGCTGGGAAGCAATTGATCGCATTGGTGATTTAGTGCAATACTTTGAACAAGATGAGGTTCGAGTGGAAACACTTCGTGGTGTTCAAAAAGCAAATGAAGAGAAAAGTAATTAAAGGGAACGTATGTCGTTTCCTTTTTTATTTCAATCGAAAAGGATGGGAGAATTATGAAAGCAATTATTTTTGATTTTGATGGATTAATTGTGGACACAGAAACAATATGGTTTCACTCTTTCAGAGACGCCGTTCGTGAGTATGGTGGAGATTTACCTTTAGAGGAATTTGCAAAGTGTATTGGAACGACAGATGATGTACTGTATGCATATTTAAATGATCAATTAAAAGAGAAGTTTAACAAGCATGCATTAAAAGAAAAAGTGAAAACTTTACATAAAGAGAAAATGAAAATAACAGAAGCTCGTGACGGGGTAAAAGAATACTTACAAGAAGCGAAAGAAATGGGATTAAAAATCGCATTAGCTTCCAGTTCATCTAGAGAATGGGTTATTCCTTTTTTGGAAGAGCTACAAATTCGAGATTATTTTGAAGTCATTAAAACGAGAGAAGATGTTGAGAAGGTAAAACCAGATCCAGCACTTTACCGAGTGGCAATAGAAGGTTTAGGGATAGATTCGTCTGAAGCCGTTGTATTTGAAGACTCGTTAAACGGATTGAAAGCAGCAATTGCGGCAGGGTTAACGTGCGTTGTTGTACCGAATGATGTAACACGGAATTTACCCTTTGAAAATCATCATCTTCGAATTGAAAGTATGAAAGATAAAAGCTTGAAAGAAGTACTGCAAAATATAAAGAAAGACCGTATTTCCTAAAAGGAAGCACGGTCTTTCTTTTTGTTTTTTTTACCTTCAATGACAGTTAAATGAGATTGTTTTCTTTTTCGCTTTAAAGAAGAAAGATTCCCTTTTTTCCCTTTGTCATTAGAAGCGTTTGATTTAAAGAAAGAATTGCTTAGGGGTGCTACATTTTGTTTCCCATGCTTGCGGCTCGATTGTTTTGCAGCGCGCTTATATGAGCTTTGCGAATTTGCTGAACCGCTAGAGTTTGTAAACATTTTGTAGAGTAAATAAAAGATACCAACGACAGCCAACATGATACCAATATTTCTTAACACTCCCATTGGATCTGTAATGACAGATGAAACAAGGCCGAATATTGCTAATCCGATAATAAGCACAAATATAGCGAAAGTAAACGAACGACCGTTCATAAGGAACACCTCCTAAAAACATATATTAAAATTAGTATATTAACGATGAGGAAAGGAGTTGAACACCATTTTTAAATAATTATTGTTTGTTTTCTAAACGTAATAATTCTTCAAACGATGCAATGGCTACTTCCACTTGATCATCTGTTGGTTCTTTCGTTGTTAATAGTTGTAGCCATAATCCGGGATATCCAAGTATGCGTAATACTGGAATATCGCGTAATCGATTCGTAAATTGTAACACTTCAAAAGAAATACCGAGAACGACTGGAATTAATAAAATTCGGTTTACCACTCTGGCCCAAAGTGGATCTGTAGGGACAAGGAAATAAACAAACATTCCAATAATGACTGTAAATATAATGAAGCTACTGCCACAACGATAATGAAGGCGAGTTTGTTTTTGAACATTTTCTACAGTCAATGAAAGATTATTCTCATAGGCATTAATTACTTTATGCTCCGCACCATGGTACTGAAATACCCGCTTAATGAGTGGCGTTAAAGAAATAAAGTATATATAGCTCAGTAATAACATGAGCTTAATGACACTTTCGACAATGATTTGCCCTGTATGAGATGGGAAAATCGGTCTCGTTAATTCAGCTAGTAATGCAGGAACTGCTGTGAAAATGACTTTACCGAATATGAAAGATAAAACGCCAACTGCTGCAACTCCTAATACCATCGTTAACTTCGATTGTTCTTCTTTTTTATTTGCAATTTGTTCATCTTCTTCTGGGTGAACATCAAATCGTTCTGAAGCAAAGTTTAAATGTTTTGCCCCGTTCGCGCTTGCATCCACAATAGCGGCAATCCCTCGTAAAAATGGAATTTTTTTCAGGATAGATAATGCTTTATTACGAACGCGTGGTAATCGATAAAATTCAATCGATTTATCTTTACGACGAACCGCTGTAACAGTATATTCTCTACCGCCAAACATAACTCCTTCTATGACTGCTTGCCCGCCATATATTTGTTTTGACTCTTCTGCCATGTTAACACCAACCTGTATTTGTTTCTCTCTTATGTAGAAAAAGAGGCAATTGTCATACTGGGTTCTGTCGTTTTGAAATAAGACAATCACCGAGTTTCCTTTATTTTATCGACAAATACAAGTAGATGACAAGGAAAAATGTTACGAGAGTCGGACATTTCTTATTCTTTTTATAGACAAATTTCGCAGTATTTAAACATGGTTCAAAATAGTTTCGGGCATACTATTGAGCGGAGGTGTTGATGTGAGTCAAGAACATATAGGAACAAGAAATTTTGTGCAAATTGGTTTATTTGGTGGACTCTTTTGGGGAGGAATATGGTATTTCCTTCATATATTTTCATTTACAGAAGCGGGACCGAACTATTTACTTCTACCATTTGCCTTTGGAAGTTGGAAAGAAGGGGTATGGGGAAATGTGTCAGGAATTGTTTGTATGGGACTACTTTCGATTTTAATTGCTTTTTTGTATAAAGCGTTTTTGGCAAAGTTTGAAGGAGTTCTTCCAGGGATTATTTATGGTCTATTTTGGTGGGCGTTACTATTTTTCGGAGTGGGATTAATAGCGCCTGCTATTAAAAGTGCACTCCATTTACCGAAAGAAACAATTGTGACGACGATATGCATTTTTATATTGTATGGTGTATTTATAGCATACTCTGTTTCTTACGCAGTAAATACCAATAAGGCCGAGCGAGAAGGGGAAGAGAAGACAAACTATTCAAACAAGTAACTCCTATGTTAAAATGTTATATAGACATTTAATATTAAGGAGTTTTAAGCATATGAAAAAGGTACTCCTCGTAAACGGTCCTAACCTAAATCGCCTCGGTGTCAGAGAGGTAAATGTATATGGAAAGGGCACGCTAGCGACACTTGAAGCAGATATGAAGCAAGAAGCAGAAACAATGGGAGTGGAGTTAGAATGTTTCCAATCGAATCATGAAGGTGCGATTATCGATCGTATTCATGAGGCGGAAGATATATATGAAGGGATCATTTTAAATCCTGGAGCATTTACGCATTATAGCTATGCGATTCGAGATGCAATTGCAAGCATTTCGATTCCTGTTATTGAAGTACATATTTCTAACATTCATCAGCGTGAGTCGTTCCGTCACGAATCTGTGACGGCAGCTGTTTGTGTGGGACAAATTGTTGGATTTGGTTTTTATGGCTATAAGTTAGCGTTATTTGCATTAATGGAGAAATTGAGGGAGGCATAAAGTAATGGAGAAAATCGAAAGATTAAGAAGTGCATTTGATGAGGCTGGTATTGACGGTATTTTATTAACAAATGAACATAGTCGTAGATATATGGCTAACTTCACAGGAACAGCTGGTGTTGTACTCATTTCGAAAAACCGCGCTCAATTTATTACAGATTTCCGTTACGTAGAGCAAGCTACTAAACAAGCGGTTGGATACGAGATTGTACAGCATGCGGGATTAATTATCGATGAAGTTGCAAAGCAAGTGAAAGAATTAGGAATTCAAAAGCTTGGCTTTGAGCAAGATACTCTTACATATAGTTCTTATTCAGCTCATAAAGAAGCGATCGATGCTGAATTTATCCCAACTTCTGGGCTTGTAGAAAAGTTACGCTTGATAAAGACTGATTCAGAGATTAAGATATTAAAGGAAGCTGCACAGATTGCAGATGCTGCCTTTGAACATATTCTATCATTCATTCGCCCGGGAGTATCTGAAATTGAAGTGTCAAATGAACTTGAATTTTTCATGAGAAAACAAGGAGCAACATCTTCTTCGTTTGATATTATCGTTGCTTCAGGTCTTCGTTCGGCATTACCGCACGGCGTGGCATCTGAAAAAGTGATAGAAACAGGAGATTTCGTTACATTAGACTTCGGCGCTTATTACAAAGGATATTGCTCTGATATTACTCGTACGATTGCAGTTGGTGAACCATCTGATAAATTGAAAGAAATTTATAATATCGTTTTAGAAGCACAATTACGTGGTGTGAACGGTATTAAAGCTGGTTTAACTGGCCGTGAAGCGGATGCGTTAACGCGTGATTACATAACGGAAAAAGGATACGGTGAATACTTCGGACATTCTACTGGTCATGGAATCGGTCTTGAAATCCATGAAGCACCAGGTTTAGCATTCCGTTCTGATACAGTACTTGAACCAGGTATGGCTGTAACAGTAGAGCCAGGTATTTATATTCCAGGTATTGGCGGCGTACGTATTGAAGATGATATCATTGTGACAAGTGAAGGTAATGAAGTAATTACGAAATCACCAAAAGAACTTATTATTTTGTAATACACAGGAGGATTTTTTTACATGATTTCAGTAAACGATTTTCGTACAGGTTTAACAATTGCAGTGGATAATGGCCTTTGGCAAGTACTTGATTTCCAACACGTAAAGCCAGGTAAAGGTGCTGCATTCGTTCGTTCTAAACTACGTAACCTTCGCACAGGTTCTGTTCAAGAGAAAACATTCCGTGCTGGTGAGAAAGTAGAAAAAGCACACATCGAAAACCGTCGTATGCAATACTTATACGCAAGCGGTGAGTCTCACGTATTTATGGATAACGGAACTTATGAGCAAATCGAACTTGGTGAAAAACAAATCGAGCGCGAGCTTAAATTCCTAAAAGAAAACATGGAAGTATCTATTATGACTTACCAAGGCGAAGTACTTGGTGTTGAACTTCCAAACACAGTTGAATTACAAGTTACAGAAACAGAGCCAGGTATTAAAGGTGATACTGCTTCTAACGTAACAAAACCAGCTACATTAGAAACTGGCCTTGTTGTACAAGTACCAATCTTCATTAACGAAGGCGAAACACTTATCATCAACACTGGTGAAGGTAAATACGTTTCTCGTGCATAGTAGAAAAGCACTCGTGATTATCACGAGTGCTTTTTTTATAGAAAATAGGGCAAATAATAAATAGTAGTTATTATAAAACTGAAAGCTGTAAGACTAGCAGCACCTGTTGTGTAAGGACCCCATGTCATTTGAAAAGGTTTTACTGTACCTGTTTTATATATAGTGTGATCAATGTTGTTATTTTGGCTTATATTTAAAGCAACGAGCCAAATTGCCCCGAATATCGCTAAACTACCAAGGAAAAAGGCTTCCATGAATGACCAGCCGACCAATGATGAAAAAAGATAAATAAGAGTTACTTCTACTACGATTGTTAAACTAATTTTTAATCTCTTCATATTTTTCCTCCTCATTTTGTAATTCCAACCAGTTTAAAAATTTTTCACGTGACACGACGTGCAGAGAGCAAGGTGACCTTACTTCTTTCTCTAGTGCAGCGTGTTCGTCTGGAAATTTGTTTTCCACATGCAATGAAATATAAGGTAGTTTTTCTTGTGCTTTTAAAGAGCGAATATTATTCGTTTTAGCACCAGCAAATACATAGGAAAGTTGTAAGTCTAAAAAAGCAATCTTAAAAATTTCTTTTTTTGCAGCCTCATTATATCCTTTTCCCCAGTATGGATAGCCGAGCCAGCTGCCAATGTGAGATTGTTTCTTCTCATAATTAATATGTTTAAGTGTGGTGAGACCAATTATTTCATTCTCTGCATTTACAATCACTCTCGATAAAGACTTCTTTTGACGTTCTTCTTCTATGGCGAAAAGAAGGAATGCTTTCGTGTCTTCGATTGTTTCTACTTTTATTCCTAATGCGTTTTTTACATGTGGATCACTTGATAGCTTGAAAATCGCATTTGCATAACGGAAATCGAGTGGTAGTAAAGTAACTCGTTGCATCATTTTCCCTCCTTTTCAATAAATATACCATAAAATACCATTGTTATTAAGAATATTCAAAATATTATAGGCGGTAGATAAAAATTATGTTTTTAATTCTGAAATAGACAACCTCTGCATATGGTTGTACAAATATATTCTTTTTTAGCACATGCACTAGTAACCGTTATGGGAGAAGGTGGGAGAATGAAACAGTGGCTAGCGGCAATGGAAACATCTGTGCTTGTAATGGGGCTGCTTCGGTTGTTTTCAGGTAGCGCGGAAATATTCGCCGCTTTGCTTATGCTTTATGTGAATGATGCGAAGAAAGCATTGTTTATAAATGGTATGTTGGCGTTTGTTGGACCGACCGTATTAATTTTAACAATGACAATAGGCATAGCGAGTGTGGCAAGTGAGATCTCTTTCTTGAAACTCTTTTTTCTAGCGCTTGGAATTGGCTGCATTTTTATCGCGTTGTTGAAATAAGTAAGTCGAGTATAGTGGGGCGAAGCTGATGAAAGAAGTATTAGAAGTTTTACCAAAAACGATGAAGCAGTTAGTGGAAAATTGTAAGCAGTACGATGCTCTAGAGGAAATCCGTGTTCGAATTGGAAGACCGCTAGAGTGTATTGCTCAAGGTGAAGTGTTTTTTTATGACTATATCGTTACAGCAGAGGATGCTATTTACTTATTGAATAAGTTAAGTCACTTCTCAATTTATACAATGGAAGAAGAATTAAAGCGTGGGTATGTGACACTCCGAGGTGGGCATAGAATAGGCTTAGCAGGAAAAGTTATTACAGAAAAAAGCACAGTGAAAATGATTCGAGATGTCTCTTCTTTTAATATTCGTATTGCTCGTCAAAAAATAGGCATTGCTGAACCACTTTTACCGTATTTGTATGAATCACGATGGTTAAACACGATGGTAATTGGCCCGCCACAAACGGGAAAAACAACACTTTTAAGAGATGTAGCGCGTTGCATGAGTCAAGGTGTAAGTACTTCGAAAATTCCTTCTTGTAAAGTCGGGATTGTTGATGAACGGTCAGAAATTGCTGGCTGTGTGAAAGGCATCCCGCAATATGACTTTGGCACACGAGTAGATGTGTTAGATGCATGTCCAAAAGCTGAAGGAATGATGATGATGATCCGTTCTATGAGCCCAGATATATTAATTGTGGATGAAATTGGTCGTAAAGAAGATAGTGAAGCAATTATGGAGGCTGTACATGCAGGGGTTCAGCTTTTTATAAGTGCACATGGATTTTCCTATGATGATGTTGTGAAACGCCCATCATTAAAGGCAGTGCTAGAGCTCGGCATTTTTGATAGGTTTGTGGAATTGTCAAAAGCAAGAGGGCCAGGAACAGTTATGCAAGTGAAAGATAAATATGGAAAACC
This sequence comes from Bacillus sp. FF-1, assembly GCF_028548245.1. Lineage (NCBI taxonomy): Bacteria > Bacillati > Bacillota > Bacilli > Caryophanales > Bacillaceae > Bacillus > Bacillus sp. FF-1. Next base: position 252,842 of record NZ_JAQQGG010000003.1, on the reverse strand, counting down.
GGTATTACCTCATAGAAAGGCTGAGGGCGTATGGTGAAAATATTTGGTGCAGTGTTAATCGTTGCGGTCAGCACCTTTTTCGGGTTTTCATACGCCAAAAGATACAGTGAGAGACCGAGGCAACTTAGATTATTAAAAGCGGCACTGCAATCATTAGAGGCAGAAATTATGTATGGGCATACACCGTTGTCTGAAGCTGCTGAGCGATTAGTGAAACAAATGCCGAAGCCGTTAAATTGGATATTTCAAAGTTTCGCTAGCAGGCTAGAAAGTGGAGAACAAACAGTTAGAGAAGCTTGGATAGATAGTTTGAAAGAAAATTGGAAGCTAACAGCATTTCAACAAACTGAGTATGAGATTTTGCAGCAATTTGGTGAAACGCTCGGACAACATGATCGTGAATCACAACAAAAACATATTCGGTTATGTATTACACATTTAGAGAGAGAAGAAGAAGAAGCGAAAGCATTACAGCTGCAATATGAAAAGATGATTAAGAGCTTAGGAGTACTAGCGGGGCTACTTATCGTAATTTTACTGCTATAGGGGGGAGAAAGGCGATGTCCATTGATGTTGGATTAATATTTCAAATCGCCGGAATCGGCATTGTTTTAGCTTTCATTCATACTGTACTAAAAGAATTAAAGCGTGAGGATATTGCAAATTGGGTTATCCTCGTCGGTTTTGTCGTTATTTTATTTCATGTCGCATTTTTAATTAATACACTATTCGACAAGATTAAAAGTGTCTTTCTCTTCCAGTAAAGGGGGCGGTTCGAATCGAAATTATACAAATTGTCGGATTAGGCCTCGTTGCTACGTTTTTAGCGGCTGTATTGAATCAGCATAAATCTAGCATTACGTCATTATTTATTGTGTTCGTAGGTAGCGTAATGTTCCTTCTTTTAATCGATCAAATTCACGCTATTTTACAAATGATTGAGAGAGTAGCGAGTGAAGCGAAAGTTAGCAACGTATATGTAGAAACGTTGCTAAAAATTATTGGGATTGCTTATATCGCTGAGTTTGGAGCGCAAATTACAAAGGATGCAGGGCAGGGGGCAATCGCTTCGAAAATTGAATTAGCTGGAAAGATTTTAATTCTCGTTATGGCGATCCCTATTTTGACGGTTGTAATTGAAACTATTCTCGGATTTTTACCGACGGGATAAGGGGGAGTGAATGTTGAGGGGGTTTGGAGCTAAGCTGCTATTTGCTTGCTTCCTTTTCTTTTCTTTACCGGTTGTTGTACAAGCTTCTCCTGTAGAGACAAACGTCGTTGATCAACAATTGGATAAGCTCGGAATTGAAGATGTGAAGCAATTTTGGGACGGGCTTGTTACAAAATATGGAGGTTACTTACCAGAGAGTCAAAAAGGTAGCTTTATGGAGTTTGTAAAGGGAGAAAAAGAAATCTCTATAAAAGAGTGGATGCTAGGTTTATTAAAGTACTTATTTCACGAACTTGTTGCAAATGGGAAACTACTCGGAACGCTCATTATGCTCACAATTTTTAGTGCATTGTTGCAATCACTGCAATCTGCATTTTCAAAGAGTAGCGTAAGCAAAATAGCCGATGCAGTTGTATATATGGTACTAATTATTTTCGCTTTAAATAGCTTTTATGTCGTTATGACATATGCAAGAGAAACGATACAAACAATGGTAGATTTCATATTAGCGTTATTGCCTATCTTGCTTGCACTCATAGCGACAGGTGGTGGTGTTGTATCCGTATCGTTTTTTCATCCGATTATCATCTTCTTAATGAATACGAGTGGGCTTTTGATGAATTATATCGTGCTACCACTTTTATTACTTGCAACGATATTAAGTATTGTGAGTACGATGAGTGATCAATATAAAGTTACGAAATTGTCCAAGCTTCTGCAAAACGTTAGCGTCGGGATTATCGGTATTTTTTTAACGATTTTTTTAGGCGTATTATCTGTACAAGGAACAGCGACAGCTGTTGCGGATGGAATCGCTGTGAAAACAGCTAAATTTGTAACAGGAAACTTTATTCCCGTAGTAGGAAGAATGTTTACAGAGGCGGCGGATACAGTTATTAGTGCGTCGGGATTATTAAAAAACACAGTCGGAATTATCGGACTCGTCATTCTATGTTTAATTGTCGCTTTTCCAGCGATTCAAATTTTTTGCATCGCATTTATTTATAAGTTCGCAGCAGCAGTATTGCAACCAGTTGGCGGCGGAGCAATCATTCAATGTTTAGATATCATTGGACGGAGCATCATTTATGTATTTGCTTGCTTAGCTATCGTATCGTTTATGTTCTTTTTAAGTATCACAATTATTATTGCTGCGGGGAACATTACACTTATGATGCGGTAGGAGGTGAAGGGTATGCAATTTGTTACAGAGTGGATTAGAAATATTATCGTTTTTTTACTCTTAGCGACAATGCTTCATCTTATTCTTCCAAATTCCAATTTGCAAAAGTACGTTAAATTCGTTGTAAGTCTATTATTAGTTGTTTTAATTTTAACGCCTCTATTTAAACTATTGCAAACAGATGTAAATGAAGTAATCGCAAATTTTAATGAAGAGAAGTACGTAGCAGAAGGATCTGTAAAAAATTCAATAGATTCGAAGAAAAAAGAAATACAAGCTCTAACACGTGCATATAGTTTAGAAGAGATGGCTACCAAAATGAAAAAAGAAGTAGGAAAAGAGTTTGAGAAACAGTATGGTATGTCAGTCTCTGAAATACAAATAGTCGCAGCGGAAAGCACAGCGGAAGTAAAGTCAGCGAAAGATATTCAATCTGTTGTTGTGACGTTGAAAGAAAAAGAACGTAGTAAAAATGATGCAATCGAAACAGTAAAACCAGTTGAAATTAATACGAAAGAACCACCGAAAAAAGTAGAGGAAACGAATGGAGAAATGAAAGACTTCTTTTCAAGCAGGTGGCAACTAGAGAATAAACAAATCCAAGTTCAAATGGAAGGGAGGACAGGTAGAGTAAATGGACAATAAAGATAAAAATTCGAAGTTCTCATTTTTTCGAAACTTATTGAATGGAGATGAAAAAGAAAGTAATGAGAAGGGAAAAAAGGTAACACCTAAGTTCTTACTTGTCCTACTCATACTTGGAATGTTGCTTATGTTTTCTAGTAGTTTCTTTTCAAGTAAAAAAGAAGAAGTACCTGTATTTAAAGAACAAAAAACTCAAAAACAAGAAAAAGACGTACCAACTTTTGGACAAAAAAATAATGATAATATGTCAAATGTAGAAAAATATGAAAAAGCGTATGAACAAGAATTAAAAGCAGCCTTAGAAGAAATAGCAGGAGTAAAAGATGTAACGATTAATGTAAATTTAGACTCATCAGAGGAAAAAATATTAGAAAAAAATACAGTGAAACGTTCACAAACAACAGGTGAAACAGATAAAACAGGTGGCAAGAGGGAAGTAGAAGATGAGTCTCTTGATGAAAAGACAGTCATTATACGTGAAGGGGATAAAGAAACTCCCGTTGTTTTACGAACAGAGAAACCGAAAGTGCGAGGTGTTCTTGTCGTAGCAAAGGGAGTGGATAATATACAAGTTAAAGCGATGGTAAAAGAAGCTGTCATACGGCTACTAGATGTACCAGCCCATCGCGTTTCAGTTTCACCGAAAAATTGATAGGGAGGAAATAAAGTGTTAAAAAAACAAACGGTTTGGCTATTAACGATGTTAAGTTTAGTTGTTGTACTATCTGTGTATTACGTAACAACTCCAGACAAAATGAATACAGCATCGCCGGCAACAGGTGAAAAGATTGGACAAGAAAAACAAGGTACTGATAAAGCAGTAACAAACGAAGCACCTAAAGAAACGCCTAAAAAAGAAAATACAAACAAGGAAACATCAAATAAAGAAACATCAAATAAAGAAACAAACAAAGAAACAGATAAAAAAGAGAGTGCTACAAAAGAAACAAGCAAAAAAGAAGCTAACGTAACAGTTCAATCAAGTGATGAAAATTTCACAGCATTACGTATGCAAATGGAAGATCAGCGAAGTGAACAAAAAGCAAAATTACAAGAAGTGATGAGTTCAACAAAAGCTTCAGCAACAGAAAAGAATAAAGCGAAAGAAAATTTTGATGCAATCACTACAATGGAAACGAAGCAAGAATTACTTGAGACAGTAATTAAATCTCAAGGTGGATATAAAGATGCCCTTGTAAGAGCCGATGGAACTGACATTAAAGTAACTGTAAAAGCAGCAAAACATTCACAAAAAGAAGCGAATAAAATTATACAACTTGTAAGAAGTGAAGGCGGATCAAAAGATGTAGGTGTAAAATTTGATCCACCAACAAAATAAAACGAATAATCCGCGGGGAATTCCTCCGCGGATTATTCGTTTTTAGTAATCGGATTGTTTGAAAATAGTTAGATAAAAATAATAATAGAAAAAAGCTATCATTTTCGATAGCTTTTTTCTATTTCGTCTTTGTTTTTACTATGTTCAACTCGGAACGGAGAAATACGTTGTGAGTAAAAGATTAGCGGTTCATGGTAGTGATGATTACTTTTTCCGGATTTGACGTGGATGAAGAGAACGAATGCCCAGACCATTACGGCAGGTAAGAAGAGAATGAGCCATATCATATGTCCACACCTCGATACGATATATTTTCTACACTTTGAACATACTATTCTTATATGAAGGAATGATGAACGACGTGTAAACAAAAAAATAATATTTGGTAAAAATACGTTATTGACTATAGATGAGGTGACGAGTAAAGCGGTAATGGTAGGTTTACTTTATAGTATTTTGAAAAGTAAGGAATGTTTTTTCGGAAGTGGTCTTGCCAATTTTGTGTGAAACTTGGTATTATTACTAGGTAATAAATTTTTATTGGAATAATATTTTTACAGGAGTTTCGATTTATTATAAAGAAATATAAATTGGAATGTTTAAAAAATTTATCGTAAGATGGAAATAGTAACTATTTCTATTAGTAAATGAAATACATTTTCTAATAGAGTACATCGTATTTTTACAGTCAATCTAGTTTTAGTGAAGAGAAATCTGTAAAAACGGGACAAACAAGAGTATGGGAGTGGATTTTACATGTTTAAAATTCAAGAAGTTCGTGAATTAATTAAATTAATTGATAGCTCTAATATTGATGAATTTGAATACAAAAAAGATGGTACGACAATCAAAATGAAAAAGCGTGGTAATGAAGTTGTTGCGGTGCAAGCACCTGTAGCAAAACAAGCCGTGCAACCAGTAGCACCTGTTGAAGTTGAAACAACAGTAGCGGCAGCACAAGTGGAAGTGCCAAAACAAGAAGAGAAAAAAGCTGTTCAGAATGAAAACCTACATAAAATTACATCACCAATGGTAGGTACATTCTATTCTTCTTCTTCTCCTGATACGCCTCCATATGTAAGTGTAGGAGATAGAGTATCGAAAGATTCTATCGTATGTATTGTCGAGGCTATGAAGTTATTTAACGAAATCGATGCAGATGTAGATGGAGAAATTGTTGAGATTCTTGTTAATAACGGACAGCTTGTTGAGTATGGACAACCGCTATTTCTTGTAAAAGCGTAATAAGGGAGTCTTTGTGATGATAAAAAAAGTATTAATAGCCAATCGTGGGGAAATTGCTGTACGAATTATTCGTGCTTGTAAAGAAATGGATATTGAAACAGTCGCAATTTATTCAGAAGCAGATAAAGAGTCACTTCACGTACAAATTGCTGATGAGGCGTATTGTGTAGGACCAACGATTTCGAAAGAAAGCTATTTAAATTTGACGAACATTATTAGTGTTGCGAAGTTAACAGGCTGCGATGCAATTCATCCGGGATACGGATTTTTAGCAGAGAATGCAGATTTTGCAGAGTTATGCCGTGAGTGTAACTTAATTTTTATCGGTCCAAGTCCAGAAGCTATTTCAAAGATGGGCACAAAAGACGTTGCTCGTGATACAATGAAAGAAGCAGGGGTTCCGATTGTACCAGGTTCACAAGGAATTATTAAAAATACCGAAGAAGCGATCGAACTTGCGAATCAAATTGGATATCCTGTTATTATTAAAGCGACTGCAGGTGGCGGCGGAAAAGGTATTCGTGTTGCGCGTCATGAAGAGGAGCTTGTAAAAGGAATTCAAATTACACAGCAAGAAGCTAGTACCGCTTTTGGGAACCCTGGTGTATACTTAGAAAAGTACGTTGAAGATTTCCGCCATGTTGAGATTCAAATAATGGCAGATACACACGGAAATGCCATTCATTTAGGAGAGCGTGATTGTACGATTCAGCGCCGCTTGCAAAAACTACTAGAAGAAAGTCCATCACCAGCACTTGATGAAAATGTGCGTAAGCAGATGGGTGAGGCGGCAGTTAAAGCGGCGGTAGCGGTTGATTATACAGGTGCTGGTACGGTTGAGTTTATTTATGAATATAAAACGAAAAGCTTTTATTTCATGGAGATGAATACGAGAATCCAAGTTGAGCATCCAGTTACTGAAATGGTAACAGGGGTAGACTTAATTAAAGAACAAATTCTTGTTGCTTCTGGAGAAAAGTTATCGTTACAGCAAGAAGAAGTACAATTTAATGGTTGGGCAATTGAATGCCGAATTAATGCGGAAAACCCTGCCAAAAAATTTATGCCATCTCCAGGTAAAGTAGAAATGTACTTGCCACCAGGCGGATTTGGTATTCGCGTCGATTCAGCTGTATATCCGGGATATTCAATCCCACCTTTCTATGATTCGATGGTTGCTAAATTAATTGTTCACGGAAAAACACGTGAAGAGGCAATTGCAAAAATGAAGCGTGCACTCAGTGAGTTTGTCGTTGAAGGCGTACATACAACAATCCCGTTCCATTTGCAATTGTTAGATCATCCTGATTTTGTAAAAGGTGAGTTTAATACGAAATTTTTGGAAGAGCATGAACTTGTGACGCAGTGATACATTAAAGGAGGTTTTTTTCATGGCTGAACATATGTTAGATATGGGTCAAGATACAACTCTTGGTAAAGTAGAAATTGCACCAGAAGTAATTGAAGTAATAGCAGGTATTGCAGCTGCTGAGGTAGAAGGCGTAGCGGCAATGCGTGGTAATTTTGCTACAGATGTTGTTGAGAAGTTAGGTAAGAAAAATCATGGTAAAGGTGTAAAGGTTGAATTAGCAAACGAAGATATTATCGTTGACCTTTATGTTGTAATGTATTTTGGCGTAGCAATTCCAGTTGTTGCACAAAAGATTCAAGACAACATTCGCCAAGCACTCTTTACAATGACAGGGCTTGAGCCAAAAGAAGTGAATGTTCACATCGTTGGCGTAACATTCGAAACACAAAAAACAGAAATCGAACCAGTGTAAGAATGAAAAAGGTGCCTAGTAACATAGGCATCTTTTTTATCGTTTCATTTCTTCACAAATTACAACCCTCTAATTATTATACTATTTCAAAAAATGAGAAATAAAAAAGAAAATGTTTCGTTTTACCAAAAAACGTACATTGTGATAAGATATGGAACTTGAAGTTAATCTTTTTATTATTTTTCAGCCTTGTAACCCGTGTGTGAAACGATAAATTGTGTTATTATCATTGTATTATAAGGTTGGAAAATCAATGAAAACTGTAAGAGTAAGTGAATTGACGGCTTATAAATTATAATAATATAACAAAGCATAAGGAAAGACTTGAAGCATAAAGGAGAGTTACAATGAAACGTAGGACGGCTAGAGAAAGAGCTATGCAAGCATTATATCAAATGGATATTACAGGTGAATTAGAACCGAAAGTAGCAGTGGAAAACACGCTAGATGAAGGTGAAGAAACAAATGAGTTTCTAGAATCACTTGTTGTAGGTTTTGTAGAAAATAAAGAAGTAATTGATGAAGCGATTCGTCAAAATTTAAAAAAGTGGAAGCTTGAGCGTATTAGTATTGTTGATCGCAGTATTTTACGTGTAGCTGTGTATGAAATGAAATACATGGAAGAAATTCCACACAACGTAACAATTAACGAGGCAATTGAAATTGCTAAAACATTTGGGGATGAGGAATCTCGTCGTTTTATTAACGGCGTTTTATCTAATATAAAAGATACACTGTAATTTCTTTAAGGGGGAATCTTAAAATGGTAGCAGTAATCATCAAAGGAAATGAAGTTGCGGAGAAAAAACGAGCACAATTAACAGAAGAAGTTGTGAAGTTGAAAGAGCAAGGGATTGTACCAGGATTAGCAGTTATTTTAGTTGGAGAAGATCCAGCATCTCGTTCTTATGTAAAAGGAAAAGAAAAGGGCTGTGAACAAGTAGGAATTTATTCAGAGCTAATTGAATTTCCTGAAACAATTACGGAGGAGCGTTTGCTTGCTGAAATCGATCGCTTAAATGGCGATGACCGCATTAATGGCATATTAGTGCAATTACCTTTACCAAAACATATTGAAGAAAAAGCTATCATTGAAAGAATTTCACCAGAAAAAGATGTAGATGGATTTCACCCAATCAGCGTAGGACGTATGATGACGGGACAAGATACATTCCTTCCATGTACACCGCATGGTATTGTAGAGTTAGTAAAAGAAACAAATCTTGATATCTCAGGAAAACATGTTGTAGTAATTGGAAGAAGTAATATTGTCGGCAAGCCAGTGGGACAATTGTTCTTAAATGAAAATGCAACTGTCACATACTGTCATTCTAAGACGCAAAATATGAAAGAGTTAACGAAATTAGCTGATATTTTAATCGTAGCAGTAGGACGACCTAAAATGGTAACAGCTGATTATATAAAAGAAGGAGCAGTTGTAATCGACGTTGGTGTAAACCGTTTAGAAACAGGGAAACTTTGTGGTGATGTTGACTTTGACAACGTGCTAGATGTTGCAGGTTACATTACACCTGTGCCAAAGGGTGTTGGTCCAATGACGATCACAATGCTTCTTCATAATACTGTTGAATCGGCTAAGCGTGCAGGTGTCGTTTGTAAATAATTTGAGTCGGCTATGAGGAGAGAGAAATGGAGAAACAATATTTAACCGTTACAGCGTTAACACGCTATATAAAAACAAAAATAGAATATGATCCGCATTTACAGTCTGTTTGGTTAAAAGGTGAAATTTCCAACTTTAAAAATCATAGCCGTGGCCACATGTATTTTACATTGAAAGATGAAAATGCAAGAATCGCAGCGGTTATGTTTGCGGGTCATAATCGTAATATTAAATTCAGACCTGAAAATGGGATGAAGGTACTCGTGAAAGGGAAAATCTCTGTTTACGAGGCGAGTGGTTCTTATCAAATTTATATTCAAGACATGCAGCCTGACGGAGTCGGAAACCTGCATTTAGCTTACGAACAATTAAAGGTTCGTTTAGAGGAAGAAGGATTGTTTTCTCAAGTTTATAAAAAAACAATCCCTCCTTATGCGAAAACAATAGGTGTGATTACGTCACCAACAGGAGCAGCGATTCGTGATATTATAACAACGATTAAACGTCGTTATCCAATTGGAAATGTTATTGTGTTTCCAGTACTTGTACAGGGGGAGTCAGCAGCTCCCTCAATTGTACAAGCGATCCGTACAGCGAATGAAATGGAAGGGATAGATGTCCTAATCGTTGGGCGCGGTGGAGGTTCTATTGAGGAATTGTGGGCGTTTAACGAAGAAATGGTTGCAAGAGCTATTTTCAAGAGTGAGATTCCTATTATTTCAGCAGTAGGCCATGAAACAGACTTTACAATTGCGGATTTTGTTGCCGATTTAAGAGCACCAACACCAACTGCAGCGGCTGAGCTGGCAGCGCCTAATATTATCGAGTTACAAGAAAAGGTATTACAAAGAACTCTAAGGTTGCAAAGAGCAATGAGAGAGTTAGTACATAAAAAAGAAGAAAAACTACAAGTATTGCAAAAATCTTATGCGTTCCGTTATCCAAGACAAGTATATGAGCAAAAAGAAGAGCAATTGGATAGAGCGTTAGAACAGCTTGTGTTAGCGAAAGAGCGCTATATTGATAAAAAGGTAAATCAGTTAAAACAGCTTTCATTTTATTTAGAGAAGCACCACCCATCTCAAAAAATTATGCAAACAAAGGTAGCAGTTGAAACATTGCAAAAGCAATTGCAACGTGAAATGCAAACGTTACTCCAAACGAAAGAATTTGCCTTTGTAAGAGCTGCTCAAAAACTTGAAGCGCTAAGTCCGCTTAAAGTAATGATGAGAGGGTACGGGCTTGTATATGATGAAGAGAAGCAAGTGTTAAAAAGTGTGAAAGATGTTAGCCTTGGAGATGCTGTTTCAGTTCAATTACAAGATGGAATATTAGATTGTAGCGTATCAGGAATAGAGGAGCGTGAATTGAATAATGGAAAATAAATTAAGCTTTGAAGAGGCAATTTCGCAACTTGAGCACCTCGTTTCTAAATTAGAGCAAGGTGACGTACCTTTAGAAGAAGCAATTTCTTATTTTAAAGAGGGTATGGAATTATCTAAGCTTTGTGATGAGAAGTTGAAGAACGTACAAGAACAAATGGCAGTTATTCTTGGGGAAGATGGAGAGCTTGAACCGTTTACTGCTTTAGGAGATGAAGCATAGTGACAATTGCTTTTGATACTTTTTTGAAAGAAAGTAAAACTTTCGTAGAAGAGAAGCTTGTAAGCTATGCAAATGAATTACAATGTCCAAATGTACTTCGTGAAGCGATGGCATATTCTTTGGAAGCGGGTGGAAAGCGTCTCCGCCCGTTACTTTTATTTGCAACATTACAAGCGTTTGGTAAAGAAAAAAATCTTGGTGTAGGTGCAGCTTGTGCTCTTGAAATGATACATACATACTCGTTAGTTCATGATGATTTACCTTGTATGGATGATGATGATTTAAGAAGAGGGAAGCCCACAAATCATAAAGTATTTGGTGAAGCGATGGCAGTTTTAGCAGGAGATGGTTTGTTGACATATGCTTTTCAAGTTATTATGGCATATGAACAAAAGGAAATCTCTGCTGAGAAAAAAGTAAGACTTGTACTTGAGCTTGCAAAAGCGGCAGGGCCAGAAGGAATGGTTGGCGGACAAGTAGCAGATATGGAAGCGGAAGGGAAACAGCTTACGATCGATGAGCTAGAGTATATTCATAAGCATAAGACTGGAAAACTACTTGAATTCGCTGTACTTGCAGGGTCGATACTGTCTGATGCGACAGAAGAACAGGAAGAAAAATTACTTGAGTTTGCGAAATATATCGGCCTAGCTTTCCAAATCCGAGATGATATTTTAGATGTGGAAGGAACCGAAGAAGAGATTGGAAAACCGATTGGTAGTGATGTTTCTAACGAAAAGAGCACATATACGACGTTATTTACTGTAGATAGAGCAAAGGATATTTTAGAAGAAACGATTGCAAAAGCAAAAGATGCTATTAGTTCCTTGCAATTACAAGATGAATATTTACTATCTATTTGCGATTTGATTGCAAAACGTAATAACTAATATAACAGCGTTTTCATTTGTTGAGTCATTCATCATTTTATGATATAAATGTAGGAAAAGGTTTTTCTTTTCTTGTTATTGGCAAAAATATATGTAGATTACATTGCCGTTATCACTTCGTGTTAGCGGCTATTTTTTTCATCGCCTAAAGAAATATGGTTTATAATAAGATTAGGGCGCAATAGACTGGTTAATAGCAGGACAAGGTGAAAAATAAAAAAAGAGAATTTCTTGTTTTGTGTAAATGTTTTTTATAATATTTGACATGTTGACAGATTATGAAATGAAAGTGAGTGATCCATGTGGATCTAACGCAAATTCAAAACCCTAGTTTTTTGAAAGAGATGTCTATCAGTGAACTAGAGGGATTGAGTGAGGATATTCGTAAGTTTTTAATTGAAGAGCTCTCTCAAACAGGTGGACATATTGCGCCTAATTTAGGTGTAGTAGAACTCACAATTGCTCTGCATAAATTATTTGATAGTCCGAAAGATAAATTTTTATGGGATGTAGGACATCAATCCTATGTACATAAAATTTTAACTGGACGTGCAAAAGAATTCGGCACATTAAGGCAATATCAAGGTCTATGTGGTTTCCCAAAACGTTGTGAGAGTGAGCACGATGTATGGGAAACTGGCCATAGCTCGACATCATTATCTGCTGCAATGGGAATGGCTCTAGCACGTGATTTAAAGAAAACGAAAGAATATGTTATACCAATCATTGGTGATGGCGCTTTAACGGGCGGAATGGCTTTAGAGGCATTGAACCATATTGGACATGAAAAAACAGACATGATTGTTATTTTGAATGATAATGAAATGTCAATTGCGCCAAACGTTGGTGCGCTTCATAATGTGCTTGGACGTCTACGTACCGCAGGAAAATACCATTGGGTAAAAGATGAGCTAGAGTATATTTTGAAGAAAATCCCAGCTGTCGGTGGGAAAGTTGCTGCGACAGCAGAGAAAATAAAAGATAGTCTTAAATATTTACTAGTATCTGGTGTCTTTTTCGAAGAGTTAGGCTTTACATATTTAGGTCCAGTCGATGGACATGATTATGAAAAGTTATTCGAAACGTTGCAATATGCAAAGAAAACAAAAGGCCCAGTGCTTGTTCATGTTATTACGAAAAAAGGAAAAGGTTACAAACCAGCTGAGAGTGATGTTATTGGCACTTGGCATGGAACAGGACCTTATAAAATTGAATCAGGTGACTTCGTTAAACCGAAAGAAGTTGCACCAGCATGGAGTGCTGTTGTTAGTGAAACAGTACTTAAGTTAGCAAGAACGGATGAGCGTATCGTTGCAATTACACCTGCAATGCCTGTTGGATCGAAACTTGAGAAATTCCAAAAAGAATTCCCAGATCGTATGATTGATGTAGGTATTGCAGAACAGCATGCTACAACAATGGCAGCGGGTATGGCAACGCAAGGTATGAAACCATTCTTAGCGATTTATTCAACATTTTTACAAAGAGCTTATGACCAAGTTGTTCATGATATATGCCGCCAAAATTTAAATGTTTTCATCGGAATTGATCGCTCTGGTTTAGTAGGAGCAGATGGTGAAACGCATCAAGGTGTATTTGATATCTCATTCTTACGCCACTTGCCGAATATGGTACTTATGATGCCAAAAGATGAAAATGAAGGGCAACATTTAGTATACACGGCGATGCAATATGAAGATGGACCAATCGCATTACGTTATGCGCGAGGTAATGGACTTGGCGTTCATATGGATGAAGAATTAAAGGCGATTCCAATCGGTTCATGGGAAACGTTAAAAGAAGGTACACAAGCAGCTATTTTAACATTTGGTACGACAATACCAATGGCAATGGAAGCGGCTGAGCGTCTTGAAAAGGCTGGTATTTCAGTGAAAGTAGTGAACGCTCGCTTCATTAAACCAATGGATGAAGCATATTTACATGATCTCTTAGGAAAAAATATACCAATTTTAACGATTGAAGAAGCTTGCTTAATTGGTGGTTTTGGAACAGGAGTAGTTGAATTTGCGTCTGAGAACGGGTACCATAGTGCGTTAGTTGAACGAATGGGTATTCCAGATCGTTTCATAGAACACGGTAGTGTAACAAAATTATTAGAAGAAATCGGTTTAACGACAGATGCTGTTGTAGACCGTATTCATACAATGATTCCATCAAAACAAAAAAGGGCGTAACAAATGAGTGCGAAAAAAGAAAGAGTAGATGTACTATTAGTAGAGCGAGGGCTTATAGAAACACGTGAGAAAGCAAAACGCGCCATTATGGCCGGCCTTGTATATGCGAATGAGATGAGATTGGATAAGCCAGGGGAGAAAATCCCACAAGATACAGAGATTACGGTGAAGGGGCAAGTTATGCCGTATGTAAGCCGTGGTGGTTATAAACTTGAAAAGGCATTAGAGACATTTCATCTTGATTTACAAGATAAAGTTATGATAGATATTGGTTCATCAACTGGTGGCTTTACCGATTGCGCGCTTCAAAATGGAGCGAAATTATCTTATGCATTAGATGTAGGGTACAATCAACTTGCTTGGAAATTGCGTCAAGATGAGCGTGTTGTCGTAATGGAACGAACGAACTTCCGTTACGTAACACCAGCAGACTTAGAACGTGGTTTACCGCAATTTGCTAGTATCGATGTTTCGTTTATATCATTAAAACTTATATTGCCAGTTTTAAAAACAATGCTTATGCCGAATGGGGATGTAGCAGCGTTAATTAAACCGCAGTTTGAAGCTGGAAGAGAGCAAGTTGGTAAAAAGGGTATCGTTCGCGATCGAAAAGTACATGAGGCTGTCGTAGAAATGATTGTCGACTTTGCTATAAAAGAAGGATACGACGTAGAAGGCTTAACATTCTCACCAATTACGGGCGGGGATGGTAATATTGAATTTTTAATTCATCTGAAATGGCATGGTGAACGTGAGAATGGCGAAAATCATTCTCCAGTTTCTGTTGAGCAAGTAGTTACAGAGGCACATGATGTCCTAAAACAAAAAGGGAAAGGGGAATAACATATGTTGTTCCTCTTTTTGTTGTAATTGTATAATGATTGTAAAAACAATTGTGTACAAGTAACGAATTATAAGTTAACATAAATAAGTGAAGTATACCAATGTTTAAACTATGGTAAGAGATAGTGTGAGGTGCAAATGTATGAATAAAGGTCAGCGCCATATTAAAATCAGGGAAATTATTGCGAACAAAGAAATTGAAACACAAGATGAATTAGTTGATATTCTACGTAATGAGGGATTTAATGTAACGCAAGCGACAGTATCGCGCGATATTAAAGAATTGCACTTAGTGAAAGTGCCATTACATGATGGTCGCTATAAATATAGCTTGCCAGCAGATCAACGATTTAACCCGTTACAAAAATTAAAACGCAATCTAGTGGATTCATTTGTAAAATTAGACACGGCAGGACATATGCTTGTGCTAAAAACATTGCCTGGTAACGCTCATTCACTTGGGGCACTTATTGATCATTTAGAGTGGGATGAGATTATCGGAACCATTTGTGGTGATGATACTTGCTTAATTATTTGCCGTACACCTGAAGATACAGGTGTTGTCTCTGATCGTTTCTTAAATATGCTGTAACAAAAAATCTTGTTTGCTTTCCTCTGTAAAGTGGAAAGCGAACAGGATATTTTTATTGGTTAAAAACGTGAATTCTTAATTGTAATATAATATTTTCTTTGAATAAAATTAGGAAATAGGTGGATTGACCCGTAAAACAAATGTTTGGTACAATGGAGCGGTTAGAAAAGTAATTTATACATACAAACATATAGTATGACTATTTGAATAAAGAACTGAGAAAAGCCCTTCATAGGGGATTAGTTTATAACGAGGTGAATGGGGCATTGTTATCGGAATTATCGATTAGAAACTTTGCTATTATTGAGGCATTAAATATTTCTTTTCAAAAAGGATTAACGGTTTTAAGTGGTGAAACAGGGGCCGGAAAATCGATTATTATTGATGCGATTAGTTTACTTGTAGGTGGCCGTGGTTCAGCAGAATTTGTTCGATACGGAACAGAAAAAGCTGAGATAGAGGGGCTATTTTATGTGGAAGATGATAAGCATCCATGTATTGAAAAAGCAGAAGAGTTGGATATAGAAATAGAAGACGGCATGATTATTTTGAAGCGTGATATCGCTGCAAACGGAAAAAGTGTATGTCGTGTAAATGGAAAACTAGTTACCCTTAGTGTATTAAAAGAAATTGGAAAAACACTTGTTGATATTCATGGACAACACGAAACGCAAGACTTAATGAATGAAGAACGTCATCTATTTATGCTCGATCATTTTGATGGAGAGCGTATCGTTAAACAATTAGATATATACCAAAACGTATATGCTGACTATGAGAAATTAAAAAAACAGTTGAAATCGTTAAGTGAAAATGAACAACAAATGGCACATCGTTTAGATTTAATTCAATTTCAGCATGAAGAAATCCGTAAAGCGGATTTAAAGATAGATGAAGAAAATGACTTAACTGAAGAACGATTGCAAATTTCTAATTTCGAAAAAATTTACAAAGCATTAGGGGATGCGTATCGCTCGTTAAGTGCTGACGGACAAGGGTTAGATAATGTACGAAGCGCAATGGGACAAATGGAGAGTATTACACATTTAGATGAAGTGTATCAAGAAAATCATGATTCCATTGCCAATAGTTATTATTTATTAGAAGAAGTTGCCTATCAACTAAGAGAAAAGCTCGATATGATGGAATATGATCCGAATCGCTTAGATGAAATTGAAACGCGTTTAAATGAAATTCGTATGCTAAAGAGAAAATATGGAAATACTGTAGAAGAGATTTTAGCGTATGCTGATAAAATTGAACAAGAAATTTTTACGATTGAAAATAAAGACGTTCATATTGAAACGACGAAGAAACAGTTGAAGGAATTAGAAAGTGTTATTCTGAAAGAAGCAACGTTGTTAAGTAATATGCGTCATGAACTTGCAGAGCATCTTACAAATGCCATTCATCAGGAATTAAAAGAATTATATATGGAAAAAACAAAATTTGAAGTGAGAATTATGAAGCGAGAAGGAAATGCAGAAGAGCCTCTCGTGGAGGGAGCACCGGTAAGACTTACAGCGGATGGTTACGATCATGTGGAATTTTATATTTCAACAAATCCGGGTGAGCCGCTAAAACCACTTTCAAAGGTTGCTTCTGGTGGAGAGTTATCCCGTATTATTTTAGCTTTAAAAAGCATTTTTTCTAAGCATCAAGGTGTTGCATCTGTTATTTTTGATGAAGTGGATACTGGTGTAAGTGGCCGGGTCGCACAGGCTATTGCGGAAAAGATTTATCGAGTATCAGTAAACTCACAAGTACTTTGTATTACGCACTTACCTCAAGTAGCTTCAATGGCGGATTCGCATTTATTTATTCGAAAACAAGTAGCAAATGATCGAACAATTACATCAGTTACCGTTTTAACTATGGAGGATAAAGTAACAGAAATAGCTCGAATGATTTCTGGTGTGGAAATTACAGATTTAACGACAGAACATGCGAAAGAATTACTTACGCAAGCGCATCATTTTAAACAGACAGCAGAGGCTATCCAGTAATGGATAGCTTTTTTTCTCAAATGATGATTTCTTAATTCTTCCGGTTATAAATAAAGCATTGCAAGGAGAGATTAAAAAGTGAAGCCAAAAGGCTGAATGTGGGGTAGGAGCGAGGAGAGTGAACAAATTGAAATTAGAAAGATTTCGCAAAATAATAGGTATTTTTCTCCTTGTTTCTTTAGTTTTTATTGGGTGTTTTAAACCGCTTCGGACGTTTATTTCATCTCCGAAGCAACTTGTTGTTTTTGAAGGACAACAATCAGAAATAGCTTCATTACCAGTATTTAAAGCTTCATCTACAGATCGTCATGTGTTTACAGTAAGTTCAAATGAACAAAAACAAGGACTTATGGTAAATTCTCATCAAAATGGTGAAGCAGATATGGTGTTTCAGCTTGCTGGTTTTCCAGTGAAAAAAGTAAATGTGAGAGTATTAAAAGATTTCAAAGTTATTCCAGGTGGACAATCAATTGGTGTAAAGTTAAACACAAAAGGGGTACTTGTTGTAGGCCATCATTTAATTCAAACTGAAAAAGGGAAAGTATCTCCTGGTGAAACAGCTGGTGTGCAAATTGGAGATATGATTACTGAAATTAATGGTAAAACAATTGAAAGAATGAGTGATGTAGCACCATTTATTCATAATAGTGGGGAAACAGGCGAACCGCTTAATCTCGTTTTGCTAAGGGATGGAAAGCATATCCGCACTAAACTAACACCACAAAAAGACAGTGGAGAATCGTCTTATCGCATTGGTTTATATATTCGTGATTCGGCAGCTGGAATCGGAACAATGACATTTGTTCATCCTGATTCTATGAAATATGGGGCACTTGGTCATGTTATTTCTGATAATGATACGAAAAAGCCGATTCAAGTCGAAGATGGACAAATTATGCGTTCGACAGTTACATCAATTGAAAGAGGTAGTCATGGGAATCCAGGGGAGAAATTAGCGAGGTTCTCACCTGATCGTGAAGTGATTGGCAATATTACAATAAATAGTCCATTTGGTATTTTTGGCAAATTGAATACAAATATGACAAATGGCGTAATGGATAAAGCAATGCCTATTGCACTATCTCATCAAGTAAAAGAAGGACCAGCAAAAATATTAACGGTTATTGATCAAGATAAAGTGGAAGCGTTTGATATTGAAGTTGTGAGTACAGTACCGCAAAAGTTTCCGGCAACAAAAGGCATGGTAATAAAAGTAACAGATAAACGTTTATTAGCGAAAACAGGTGGTATCGTACAGGGGATGAGCGGAAGTCCAATTGTACAAAATGGAAAGGTAATTGGCGCTGTTACACATGTATTTGTAAATGATCCAACATCAGGGTATGGTGTTCATATTGAATGGATGTTACATGAGGCTGGAATTAACATTTATGATCAAGAAAGAAAAGCGAGCTAATTAATAATTAGCTCGTTTTTCTATTGAAAAATTCGTTGAAATTTTGTAAAAGCTCCGCAAGAGGTGTTTTTTGTTGTAAAATAAAAGGAAAGGGTTGAACGTTTCGTTGTTTTTCTATGATGGAATGTGTTGCGAAAAGGAATAATTAAACGATAAACATATTTTTTTGTGATTTTATCGGAAAGTAACAAACTTTAAAAGGGAATTTTCACACAATTGTCGAACAATTCATGTAGCCTAGAAGGATACACATGTCGGAGAATCGATTCGGTAAGGGAGGAAAAGCTGTGGAGAAAATTAAAGTATGTCTTGTGGATGATAATAAAGAATTAGTATCAATGCTAGAGAGTTATGTAGCTGCTCAAGAGGATATGGAAGTAATTGGTACTGCTTATAATGGTCAAGAGTGTTTAAATTTATTAAAAGATAAGCAGCCGGATGTACTTGTATTAGATATTATTATGCCACATTTAGATGGGTTAGCTGTACTAGAGAAAATGCGCCATATTGAAAGGTTAAGACAGCCTAGCGTAATTATGTTGACAGCGTTTGGACAAGAAGATGTGACGAAAAAAGCAGTTGACTTAGGTGCGTCATATTTCATATTAAAACCATTTGATATGGAGAATTTAACGAGTCATATTCGTCAAGTGAGCGGTAAAGCGAACGCTACTATTAAACGTCCACTGCCATCTTTCCGATCAGCAACAACAGTAGATGGAAAACCGAAAAACTTAGATGCAAGCATTACGAGTATCATTCATGAAATTGGTGTGCCTGCTCATATTAAAGGGTACATGTACTTAAGGGAAGCAATTTCTATGGTGTACAATGACATCGAATTACTGGGATCTATTACGAAAGTATTGTATCCAGATATCGCGAAGAAATATAATACAACAGCAAGCCGTGTCGAGCGTGCAATCCGTCACGCAATTGAAGTAGCATGGAGTCGTGGGAATATCGATTCTATTTCGTCCTTATTCGGTTATACAGTATCTATGTCAAAAGCAAAACCTACGAACTCTGAGTTCATCGCACTGGTTGCGGATAAGCTTAGACTTGAACATAAGGCTTCGTAAATGTTGTAGTATCAAGGTGTTAAGCGTATTTCATAACAAAATTTAATAACCAACGAATTACGTATGTAGGCAATAAAGTACATAGGTAATTGGCGGTTAATTTAAAAACCTTCTATTTATTGGATTGAAATTTTGATTCCAATAGTTAGGAGGTTTTTTTGTTGTATGAATAACTTTCAGATGAATGTTGAGAACTTTTTACTTCATTGCGATTCAAAGCATCTAAGTAGGAAAACAATTCGGTCATATGACCAGACGTTGAAGTTATTTGCTTCATATTTAGAAAGAGAATTAAAGATTACAGATGTTGATAAGGTAAAACCCCTTCATATTCGGACTTATATTAAATATTTAAGGGAACGTGGTAAATATACATTTACATCTAATACAGCTAGTGAACAAATTAATTATCCAACACGTAGAACAGATTATGGAAAGACCATAAGTGAAACAACAATTGCTAATTACCTTCGCAATATTAAAGTGTTTTTTAATTTTTTAGAAGCTGAAGATGATATTGCTAAGAATCCAATATCTAATATTGAATCAATTAAGCCGCAACGGAAACAAAAGATATTATTATCAGTAGATGACATAAAGAAAGTGTTGTATTCGATTGATATAAGTACATTTCATGGGTTTAGAAGTTACGTCATGATTAAACTGATTTTAGATACAGGTATACGTGCAGGAGAATGTTGCAGTATGCAAGTTGAAGACCTGGATATAAAAAATAAAAGTATCCTAATTACGAATCCCAAAAATAAGAAGCAACGATATGTGTATTTTTCTAATATCATGGCTAACGATTTAAAGCGTTGGTTGAAATATAGGGATAGATTTAGTGATGCAGAGTATTTGTTTCCTACGATAAGAGGGACAATGTTGAACGTCAATAATTTTGAGGCGAGTATTAGAAGTATTGGTAAAAAGGTAAGTGTACATTTTACACCTCACCAATTAAGAAATAACTTTGCAAAGTATTACATTCTTAATGGTGGTGATTGGTTTAGCTTGTCTAGGGTACTAGGGCATTCATCGGTAGAAGTAACGCAAAGGGCATACCTAGACTTTACTGATGATGAGATTAAAAATAAATATCAACGTCATTCACCGCTAGCAAGTATGAAATTTTAAGTAAAAGAAAAAAAGGCCCCAGCGGGAACTGGAGGCCAAAAGTTAAGTTTAAATTCAAAACTAAATAACGGATATTCCGTACATTCAGCACTTGTATTATACCATTTTTGAAAAATGGATAGCAAGGGGTTTAGTTTCCTATTGTCTTTTTTAGGTGATTAAAAGCGTTGGTGTGCGGTAATTCCGAACATGGATACCGTGACCATGAAGGAACGCTGTGAAGTGTCCCCTACAATAAACGGGGTTCAGGGTAGCCAACGCAGAGAATACCCTCGGATAACGGTTGTCGTTGCATTCAACCGTCTGACGTAAGTGAAGTAAGGGACACAAGCTTTACATAAAACAAGCCTAAGGGACGTATGTCCTAATAACGATGATAGATAAGGCGTTAGCGGCAAAAGGTGTCGGGGGTTCAAAATAAGACATGGTTGTACGACTGGAGTTAATTAAGTTACTCGTAAGCGGCGACCATGACACTGATTCACGGCTATCCTTGTACAAGCTTTATCGCAAGGATATGCGGGTTATGTAGCGAATCACCCGAAAGGGAACGGTGTTGGGCGTGAGAAACGCACCGTACGGCGTAATATGAAGCCGATAAGCTATATACGGGCGGTATAGTAGTTTTATTAACTATGACCGTTTGTCGTCGATGCAACCATCTCAATTGGCTACAATGGGAAATATGCCAGTATTGTTTGGACGTTTTAACCTCGTTAATTTTCAAAGGGGTTACTATGTCCAAACGTCATTGCACGTGTCCAGGAGAAATGTCCAGTATGAAAACCTTAAAACCAAAAATCAAGAGATTTTTAAAAGATTTTTGTAACTACCACTAACGATGGCTAGAGGGTAATATAGACATCTGCCACTAACTAAGCATAGAGAAGAAAGAGTCATATGCGAAACCTAGAGTAAGAATTATAATAAGGGGGAATGAAGAAATGAAAAATAGAGAAGAAACATAAGGGGAATAAAGAAATGAAAGAGAATGAAAAACAAGCGTTATTAAAAAGAATGGAAGAACGTAAGAATGAATTGAAAACAGTAGGGAACGGTAAGCAAAAGAAGAAAAAGAAACAACCAATACAAAATAAGAATAAGCAACAAAAGAAAAAACAGCAAAAAAAGAAAACATCTGTTATGCGTAAGTTGGAGGCATTAGAAAGAAAGGTTGAATTAGAATTAAAAGAAGTTAACTTATATTTTAGAGTAAGTCAATTATGGGGAAAAGAAGAGGGCCGGCGTGTTAACGGTAAGGGTTACATTGTTTGGGAATATGGAGGACGAACAAAAGAAGAGTATATAAAAGACACTGGTGAACAAACACCGAATCGTTCAACGTTGAGTATGGTTGCACATGCTATTAACCAGTTAAAAGAACCATGTAAGATTAACATTTTTACACTTAATGCCGTAGGGGGAACGGTAATGATTTATAAAAAGAATTGGATACATAGGGATTTAGGTGACAAGATTCTTAAAGCGGTGGAGGAAGGAAAGCACGAAATATCTTTTTATTCTGTTGATATGGGGTGTGACTGTGAAGAAAATCTTAATTATGTGGGAAAGAAGTTTAAAAAGGCAATGTTGGAAGAATAGAAAAAGGACGTCTAGTCTCAAATGACCAAACGCCAAAATGAATAGATAAGTAAAATAAGTACATGGAAGGGAAGTGATTCCCTGATTTATTATCATAACATAAGATTAAATTATAAAGAAAATTAGATTGAAAATGAGGGGAATAAATTTGATAAAGATTGAGATTCCTAAGCGTTCTTTGAGTACCCCTGTATCAGAAATTCATAAAGTAAATTTGGATTCAGGATTTTATTTTATGAGAGATTCAAGTGGGGAAATTGTTTATATTGGAGAGTCTTTGAATTTAAGGAAGAGGCTTGCTAAACATATAGCTGGTAAAAGTAGTACTACAAAGAGGTTTTATCATGTATTTCATTCCGTTGATGTTTTTTATTGTGATAGGAAAGACCGAAAAATTTATGAACTATATGCTATTAATTTGTATAATCCAATCGGAAATGTTGATGGTAATGAATCAGCTACTAAAGAGGAATTGAAAAAGAAAAAGGAGGATTGGATAAGAAGATTATGAAATGAAAATTAGGATTATAGTAAAAATTTACATAGAAACACTTGTTTGTATTGAGGGAATGAGAGATAATAATATAGCGTCATTATGAGGCCGTTTAGAATTTGTTTTATTACGTATACAACAGGAATTACAAATGGAGTTCATTCAATCAGCAACTATCAGGAGTTGGTTTCGGTAACCATTAAACTATCTGAATAGGCGGTGCTGTGTATGTTTAAGTTCTTTTACAAGAAAGATTCTGAGACAACAGAAATATCTTTTCATGTTAATTTTGAAATTATTATTTCTGCTGTATTTGGGTCTACTGGATTGTTTGAATTTATCAAACAATTGTTAATGAACATATAACAATGAGAAAGGGAATGTGGAGATAATCCATGTTCCCTTTTTCTTTTTAAAGCGATATAAATACGATTAGCACAGTACAAATTCTTCCCTAAATTTTTCAGTGTGTGACTAATAGCACGAGGCAGGGGGAACTGCTATACGAAGTACACTTATAGGTTAAAAAATAACCTGGCAGCTTAGGAGGTAATGAATGGTAGAATGAGGTGGAAATGTTTAAAGGGGGAGAAAGTTAGTGACAGTTAAAGATGTTAAGTTTACTGGTGAGTTAAGTGAGGGGATTTTTTTAGATGAAAGAATGAGTAGTAATGCAAAGAAAACGTTGTTACTATTCTTTGCAGAATATCTTTCACATGGTACTAACAGTATGATTGATGAATTGGGCGATAAGATAGAATTTAATTTTACTAAAGGTAAAACATTCCTGGTGCCAGTTATACCGTTTATTGATTTTGAAAGAGGACGTATAGATATAGATGAACTATTAGTGTATATGTATCTTTGCTATGTTGTGCATACTTCTAAAAATTCTCATGTCAAAATAAGAGTCGATATGATAAGTAAGCGTACAGGGTTTTCAAAAAAGAAAGTGAAAGATGTCCTAAATAGCCTGTATGAAAAAGACACTTATATCACAGATTTAGGAAAAGGTATGATTGAAGTTTACTTACTTTCAAAGGAGTTACTATCTCAATTAGAACGAGGGAAAGAGTTACATGAAAAAAGTGAGTTAGAAGGCGAAGAATCTACACCAGTACCTAGAGAGTTAATAGAAAATTATCATAAATATGATTTGTCTAATACTGAATTAGCCATAGTGTTAATGTTTATGTCTTATGCGTATAAAGGCACATACACGTATGAGGAAATCATTAAAGAGATTATTGAAAAACATCCTGAAGCACCTGAATTTCAGGTACAGTCCGCAGTTAGAAAAGCTGAAAGTCATGGGTTCTTTAAATTAGTGAAGTTAAGTAACGGAAACACGCAACTTATTTATGAAGATTAATAATGTAAGGGCGTTATCGTTACAGTGCTATGGAATACATTCAGTTTGTTGCGAAGGGGCGGTATTACGTGGATATGGTGATAATGTTTAAAGGGGGAAAGTATGATGATTGTTGTTAAGGTATACCGTTCATTAAAAGAGGACACACTAGGTTATTTTCAATATAAAGGAGAATGCGTTCAAGCTATGGTTAATGAGGGATTTCCTGTAGTATCAAGTGTAATTGTAGTTGATGCATGGGAACTTCAATTTAAGCAATTGGAGGATATTGAAGTTTATCAATCAATTGCTAGAAGATACAAAGAAAAGGGATTAACTAGCCCTGTAGCAGTTGCAGCAGCGTTAGATGAAGAAATGAAAATGATTCATAAAACTAGAGTACAAAATATATTAAAACGTAATTAATTAACACATTTATACTTCTATTAGTTTAATGCTGTTATGTGGGTTATGGCGTTATAGTCGTTAGTACTGTATGTATATATAGTAGTGTATATTATTCCCGTTAGTTAATTACAATATAGAATGCGTAAAATATGCTACATTTTTGGCACTTTCTAAGAAATTTTTTTATTCTTTTCCGTCTGTTCCCGGTTTTCCCTACGTTGCTAATGTGTAAGGACAAAAAGTAACGTAGTCGGGAGAGTTAAAGAGAATGAAATTGACAAGTAAAGTTGATAGAGAGAAACTACTAGAGGAAATCCAGGAAGATACTAGACAAAGGGAAGAAGCAGCAAAGAAAAAGCGTCTTGAAAGGTCTGTGAACAGGCTGTACATAGAGAAGCTAGAAAGACAGTGGATAGAATTTAACGGCCGCACAGATAAGGATAGATACAATGCATTTTATGAAATCAATGAACATGGCCGGATAGAGTCGATTTTAGGTAGTATTGTTAAAATAGTAGCAGCCCACTTTATGAAAAGCCGCAGAGGTAGCACACGGCTTTCTAAAGATGATTTTGAATCATATCTACATGAAACGGTTTGGAAGGTTGTAGAAGAGTATAGAGGTAGCCAAAAGTACTTTCTATTTGAGTTATTAGGAAGGGCATGTAGAAACAAGTGCATTGACTTGCTACGTGCTGAAGGATTGACAAAGAAAAGTCCAAAAGAGAAAAAGCTATTTCATGTAGCTACTTCTTATGAAAGTTATGTCGAGAATGGCGGCGACTCTTCTACAGAATTTGAAACAGAAATGCAAATTCGACTATTTATAGAATCCACATTGACAGGATTAGAGTTGCAGGTGGCGAAATTTTACATTCTAGACGGTATAACGAATATTTCACAAATAGGAAGATTGCTAGGTATTACGGATGCAAAGAAAGCACATCGAATTCTAGACCGTGCTATCAAGAAGTTAAGAGAAAATTATACACATGCGTAATACATATAGAGGTGTTATTAGTGGTTTCGTGGCCGCTGGTAGCATCTCTTTTTTATTTAGCATAGGCGAATATTTTTGTATTACTTCGATTATTAAAGTCAGAATATTATGCGTTTTAATACGCGATGTCTGAAATGATGTAATTAAACGTTGCTAAACTGTAAGACGTTTTAACTGAATAAACAACAAAGAAAAAGAAAAAGGAATGATTAACTATGATGTTATACACAGAAGGATTAGAAAAGAAGATTAATAAACAAGGGAAGACGGTGTACTTTGTAGATGATACATGGGCCATTGTTGGGAAACGCTGCACCGAGTGTGAAATGGATTTACCGTTAGAAGCGTACCAGGTGCATAAGCCGTATTTGGGTGGGAGAAAGTCAAAGTGTAAAAGATGTACTAAGGTATACGAACAGAATAGAAAGAAAAAATTAAAAGAAAAGGCGGAGAATTGATTATGACAAAGGTAAATACTGAAGAGATTATTGTAACTAAGGAAGAAAGAGAAGCGTTAATTGGACGCGTGGAAGTTTTACAGAAGGTTAAAGATTTATTATTGCTACCTGGTTTAGAAGCGGCAACTACAAAGCAAGTCGCACGATTTTATGAAGTATCACATGAAGCAATTCGTAAAGTTGTTAGTAGACACGGTGACGAACTGCAAGCTGATGGAATGCACCTAGAGAAGTACAGCGAGATTAAAGAAAAAGTAACGGTAAAACATGTCCCTTTACTAGAAGCGGGTGTATCTTACCGAGGTACAAATCTATTCCCGAAGCGTGCGATTCTAAGAATAGGTATGTTACTACGTGATAGCAAAATCGCTAAAGCGGTGCGTGAACAACTACTAAATATTGAGGAAATGGCCCAGGGAGTTGCCCCGGAGATTGTGACGGCCCACGTTAACCACGAAACGGTATTAGCAGCTAATGTATTCCGTGCAATTGAATCAAAAGATAGTATGGCAACTTTTGAAGCGACACGGGAATTATACGCTTACAGAAATAGAAAAACTGAACAACAAGCAAAACACTATGAGAGTTTAGAAGACGTGGTTGATACTATGTCAATAACAGATTTGTGTAGACACAATTTAAAGGGGCGTATCACGCCACAGAAGGCGAATAAAATTTTACTTGATTTGGGTATCTATGAAAGTGTTAAAGTGCGTGGTTCGTGGATTCCAGCACCAAAATATAAAGGTACATGGTTTAGATTAGTCCAGCAGCCTTTAAGATTCAGTGCGGGAGAAGTTACGGCTTACCGTATCACTTTAGAAGGTGCAGAGGAAATTACAAAACTTTTAAAACAACACTTAATGAGAGAAGTTACACAGGCGGCATAAAAGGGAGGGATACAAATGAAAAAAGAAGACAGGCTTTTAAAAGACGTACCAGGCCTTATTGATAGACTAGAGAAGAGAACTAATAAACGTGGTTACCGGGTATACGAAACACCAATAGAAAAGAAGTGTAAAGGTAAGGAATGTACAGAATGCCGGGAGGATAAAACTATTGGGTCATTCCCAGACGCACCAAAAGGCCGCGAGGGAAGTTTTACAGGAGGAAAGCTGGCACAATGCTACGTATGTAGAAACAGGGCCATAGCGGAGAGGAGAAGGGCTAAACAGCCCACACAGGGCTATCCAGTACGCGAAGCGACGTCGATAACAGTAGACCAGCTACAAACGCTTATAACGGCTGCTGTTAAAGAGTGTGAAGATACAGGCGTAAAGCCAGTTATTAATCTGGAATTTAAAAATATAGCAATATCAATCAACTAACAGGAGGAAAATAAAACATGACACAAATTGAATTAGTACCAAAATACCCAGATGTGGAGTTGGCAGACACAATAGGACTGATAGAAGTAAAGAAGGGCGACATAATAGAGTATCAATTAAGACGTGGCGAGGCATACGCCAGGAAGTGTGGGAACTGCAAAGAGGTTAAAACAGTAGAATCGTTCCGAGGTAGCGGTGTTACTTGCCATTACTGCAATGATTCCAGCTTTACGCATAGAATACACACGCCACAAGCGAAGAAAGAAACGTATAGATTATTGTTAAAAGGTATGGTGAATTCATTTTTCCCACACTATCGAAGAAAGCTTTCAGTAAGTGAAGTGGAAAGTGAAGCTGCATGATAAAGCCAGATTAGGGAACTAGTATTTTTTATATTTACAAATTTAATATTCTAGTAAACGGAGGGGCTGCTGTTATGGTGGCCCTTTTTGCATTGTGGAGGTAGTAGGTAAAGATATTTAAATGTGGTAAAGTAAAAATATTTTACTCATACTTTAATCACAACACCTATGAAATACTAAAAATATGAGGATTTCGTCCTACAAAAACAGGCCTGATTCCCTTCTGTAACACAAATGTAATAATCGGTATGAAGCCAGTGGTATCAAGGGTTGCGGGGGTTGACTGACTATTGCTAACATAAAGACTTGCTTTTCGTGTAGGATTTTTGCTGCTTTCAACGCCATATACACTATAAGAGTAAGTAACGCTAATAACTGTATGTATTAAAGATTTAGGTTTTGAGGTTAAGGCGTTAATCTTTATGTTATTTATGCTTAATGGTGAAGTCTGCCCTAAAGGGTATAGTAGCTAATTAAACATAGAAACATAAAGACAAATATTTTAACTATCATAACTATAGCTATCATTTATTAAATGCTGAGAAAGATAAGTAAGAACGGTGAGATGATAGCGTTAATATATTTTTTATACAATGACTATCTTAGTTAGTAGTACTTTGAGTAGGTTTCGCGTCTTATATAGTAGGACGGGGTAACAGTATTGCTTTTTCAAGTGCTTATTATAGTTGTAATCAAAAGTGATTCCCTGGTATTCGTCGCCAGGGTTTCTCTCATTCTCTAGGGGTTTAGTGTAATGGCAGCACCGCAGTCTCCAAAACTGTTAGTAAGGGTTCGAATCCTTTAACTCCTGCCATAGTATAAACCTGGGTCATTATGGCCCGCCTTTCCTTAGTATTATTAGTAAGTTGTTTTCTTTAGTCATGTTTGGTACTTCTCCAGGTTTGTTTTAAACGATAAAGAGAGAGAAGAAAAGGGTTGCTTTTCCGTTCGGTAGATTAGCGGCCCTTCCTTCTTTTGTCTTCATGACTGTTAGAACCACTAGCATATACCAGTTACTATTAACAAAACCTTTTACTATATAAAAATCACACAATAAGCGAGGTGCCATTTATGAGTCAAACAGATTTCATTGCAAGGAAATTAACAGGCGAAGCAATTACAAAGATTAATCAATTATTAGGATTAACTTACTATGATGTAGCTTACCGATTAGCATGTTCACCTAGTAACGTAAATTATCATTTAGGAGTACGCGGTAACGGCTTTTCAGCTTCGCAACGATATAGCATAGTCGAAATGTGGAAAGAAAACGGCGTTGAAAATACCGAAATTATTTTATTATTAAATCTTATTAACCGTGTGCATGTCTAGTTACTAGCGGTGGCCGCATGCCGTACACGTAAAAAACGAAGGTCTTACAGCCGATAGAAATTGATATGTAAACAGACTAGAACAAAAGGAGGACAAAGTATGACACGATTAGATGCAATCAAAGCGTATTTTGCTAAACAAGAGAAAAGGGTGGCCTTAGTTATCCCGGCTTTCCATTTAGGTGGAGGACGAATTAGGGTGCAAGATTTCGAATATGGAGACATCGTATTCAAACGAAATGTGGTTCGTGACCTCACAATACAGCAGGCCCAGGACTTACAATCACGATTTAATTACATGATTTTAATTGACGAAGAAGATGAAAACAAACGGGAGGAATTAATATGCCAAGCATTAAGGAAGAACGTACCACAACCGAAACAAGTACAGGAAGAAAAAGCCGCACAGCAATCGGGAACGTCGCCAAAAGAGTAGTTGCTTTTCATGAGGGTTTTATTGATGGATTAGAAAAAATCACACAGAACATTGATGAAAAGACGCAGCTACTTAATGACAAACAACTTGAATTACGATTCATTCAAGAAAAAGAGTTACCAGAAGCACTAGTAAAGAAATATGTTGATGGTGACGACAAAGATGCAAAACGACTTCAAACATTAGAAACGAAGTTACAAAAGGAAATCACGGAATTACAGGAAGAAATTTTAGTAATTACGCATCTAAAGGAAAAATATGAATGGACAAAAGCTAATGAAGCGAAAGCCTTGGAAGCCGCATTTAACGAAGAAAGAAATGCAGCTACACAGAGAACGTATAGACGCATGGAAGCTGCAAAGCGTGCCTACTTAGAGGCTATTAAAGCTGAATCAAAATCATTACGTGAGTATTATGGCGTTGATTGGAAGCTTGCTGAAATCCTTGAAGTAGGTGGGCTTATAAAATCCATGCCACAGTTCTCTGTAGCGGTAGCACATACTCGCGGGAATCATGGATTCTACGGAAGTTATTTAGAAGTGCCAACGCAGGTTGTAAAAGATATTATTACAGGCCACGTTGATGAAAAACATCATATTGAGTATTTACCGACACGCGGTTAACTCGAAAGCCCTGGCGATTGTAGTGTACTAACTTTCACTATAATTCCAGGGCCTATTTTTTTTGCCTTTTTAACCAGTTTTAGTGTCTGAAATTATGTAACTATACGTTACTAATATGTAAGGACAAAGCAGGAAAGGAGAAGGCCGGAACAATGACAAAAGTAAAAGGTGACTTGTTAGAAAAGATTCAAACGTTTATAACAAAATCGCCGTATGAAGTACAGGAAGTTACTAAAGCAGAAAATCAACTAAACCAATTAATAGAAATCGCTACAAAGTAGTGAGTATAAAAGGAGATAAAGGACAATGACACAAACAACCATGACAGTAGAAGAAAAGAAAGAGAGAATGGAAAGGTTACATGAGGTAATTTTTGTAGAGTCACCAAAAAGTGTTAAACTGTGGGAAGAGAGACAAGTGAAGGAATTGGCAGCCGAAAACAAGGCGACACGTGAGAAACTTCGCAGAATAGAAAATACAGATAGAGAGGATTTAGATAGTACGGATTTAATAATGAAAGACATGTTAGACTCGCGAAAAAAGATAAGTGAGTAAACAGAAGCCGTTATCCTTAATTGTGGGGTAGCGTCTCTTTTTTGTTTCACAGATTAACTTATCTCGGCTTTCTTTTAGTTTTTGTTTAGTCACTACAATAAAATTATGATGTAACGCTATACCATGAAGCCTCGTTGACACGCCATGTTTTGAAAACTCTACACAGCCCACAGGCCGTACGGTTTCAATGTTCCCGTTTCTTAAAGTGGGCATGTTGTGACCTCTACGCCTTTTTATACCTGGCTATTTATGTTAGTGGTGTTTACTCAAACCGGGTCTTTTTTTATAGTATCAAACTTGTACTTTTGATACCTAGATTTCAGTGAAATAAAGAAGTATCAAAATACGGGTTTACATAAGTCTCAAAGTCGTCTAAAATTAAAGTATCGAAGTTATTGAGTTTGATACTTTGTAACTTTATTTGTTCGGACGAGATTTATTATATTAACGAAAAGGACTGATTAAGTATGGCAGGAATTAAAATTGGCTATGCCCGTGTTTCAAGTGAATCACAATCATTAGAATTACAGATTGCAGAATTAGAGGGAATGGGCTGCACCGAAATCTTTGCAGAAAAGAAAAGTGGTAAAGCTGCTGATAGCCGTGAAGAGTTACAAAATTTATTAAAGTATGCACGAAAAGGTGACACGGTTTATGTTTGTAAAATTGATAGATTGGCCCGAAGTCTTGTTGATTTAATGAAGACGCTAGAAATATTAAATGATAAAGGTGTTGAAGTTGTATTCATTAAGGAGAACATAGACCAGACAACAGCACATGGCAAAATGATGCTGCAAATGTTAGGTGTTATAGGTGAGTTTGAACGTTCACTAATCAATGAGAGAACAGCAGCAGGGCGAACAGCAGCAAAAGCCCGCGGTGTACATATGGGCCGTAAAACTAAAGGTGATAAGAAAGCCGCAATGGATTTATACAATGATAGAGAAAATAATGGCATGAGTGTAAATGAAATAGCCGAAGAAACAGGAGTATCAAGGGCCACTATATTCAGAATGGCTAAGCTACAAGCAGAAGAAGAAACAAATTAAAACAATATAAAAGAGGATGGGGTGGGGACATGTTTTGCCTTCACTTTTTATTTTACATATATATATATGTAGAAGAAACTCGTCAAAATAAGGAGGAAAAGCCAGTTAACCACGTTACAAGAAAACTTTGTAGAATTGATGCTAGACGGCGTTGTAAGGACGAATCAAGCCTACGCAGATATATTAGGCTGCGACGTACGCACTATTTACAAGATGAAACAAAACGAAAAAATATCCCAGGAGATTGAGAAGCGTGCAGACATCGGTTTAAAAACTTCCCTTAGTAATGCCTACGGCGTTTTAGAAGACATTTTATTTAGTGGTCATTCTAGCAACGGCGAGAAGCTGAAGGCCCTGGACTTGTACTTGAAAACACAGGGTAAGCTAAAGGAGAAGCAGGAGACTACAGCAGAGGTTACAGTAAAGGATAGTAACACAGCAGCAGCAGAGTTAGATAGACTGTTAGGACTATAGGTATATAGATAGGTAGTGTATATGTATGGTATGTATGTACTACCTATTCCATATGGAAACACGCCGTTCGGTATAGCATGGTGCATAGTGCATAGTGTGTGATGGTGCATGGTTGGTGCATTGTGTATGTGTGTATGATGTGTGTATACGACGTTACGACACGATTCGAACAGCGTGTTCCGTTCGTTGCGTTATGGA
Organism: Bacillus sp. FF-1; assembly: GCF_028548245.1. Classification (NCBI taxonomy): domain Bacteria; kingdom Bacillati; phylum Bacillota; class Bacilli; order Caryophanales; family Bacillaceae; genus Bacillus; species Bacillus sp. FF-1. The sequence continues at coordinate 220,416 of NZ_JAQQGG010000003.1, read as the reverse complement.
GTGATAGGTGGAGAGTGAGGGATAGGGCTATATATGGTACTGTCTATAGCATATCATTTAGGCCTGTTTTCATTGATTGAATGAGTAAGGGCCGTATGGACGGGGGCCGGGCTATGTATATATACCCGAACAGGTTCTAAACAATTTTTTTATTATTTTTTATATGTTAGCGTTATCTGACAATTCAATACGTCTGATTCACTTTTCCCTTCCGTTACTAATACGTAAACAAACGTAAACGGGAGGGAATTTTTTTATGCTTAAAATTAAAAATGTTAATAGGGGGTGTACAATTTACTGCACAGACGAATCCTTGATTCAGCAAATAGGAAGACGAGTGAGAATTTTCGGAAATAAGGTGTGGGAAATCTAATTAATTTTATTGAAAAACGAGGAAGTATATGTACAAGATTAAAACCGTAATTAAGATATAGAAGTAGAAGCTAATTAGTAAATATAGATTTAAAAAGCTTGGTACGGACATTAAGTAATAAAAAAATACTACCTAAATAGTTATTACTACTTAGGTAGTGAAATTAATCGCTAGTATGAGAAATTAAGACACATTAAAAGTTAATAATTAAGTTAAATCATATGCTTTATCTATTCCGGCGGAAGCTATTTCATAAATGTTTTTATTAATTCCTTTTTCGACGGTAGTGCGTTTTTCATCCGTTTTATAGCGATGTACAATTTGTTTTAGCACTCTTTCTAATTCATCATCTAGTTCTAAAGTGTTATCATCGTTTAATGTCAAACCGTATAGATTAAGAATATGAAAGGTATTAAAAAGTGCAAGGTATGTAGATGAATGGTGCATTAATTCATGCGAATCATTTTTTTCACTTGCTATCTTGCTTATCGCATCTGAGAGTTCGCCTACTTCTATTTTTGTAAAAGGTAAATTTTGTTCATGTACTAGTAATATACATACTATAGATATTTTGTTCCAAAATACATCGCTGATATATGCTGATAAAAGCTTGGTTAATTCAGTAGTTTGTTCATTCTGAAAAGCTATTTTGGCCTTGTCATCGCTTCTCGTGTTCAAAGTTACTCCTATTTCTTCTAGTTTCATTGTGAAGTCAGAGAATTTTTGTGTATTCATTCCTCGTATAGTAGTTAATTCTGTGCTAATATCTTTCATTTTGTTATCCATATTCTTCATGATAATTTCAAGTTGAACACTTATTTCTTCAATTTTATTACTTGAATTAACTAGGTGGCTAGAGTCTAACTTTTCAGTAATGTCTCTAATCTTTCCAGCAGAGTTTTCTAATTGTTGGGCTGAAGATTTGCTAGTGAAATTATCATAGAATGTATAAACAATTGCAATGATAGCTAAAATGATTGATACGATAGTTCCTCCGAAACTCCAATGGCTTATTAATTCTCCGGAATCTTTATATTTATATGTATAGTGAGAAATAGCACAAACCATAACTATAACAAGCCAGTAGATTAAATCTTTTTTCTGTACCCAATCGTGCAAACCTGTTTCGGTTTTTAGTTGTTCGGTAGGTTTTTCTTTAAGTATGTTACGTGTTATTAGCAATAAAAAAAGAAAGATTATGCCATAAACAAAACTAGGTATATCTAGATATTCAAGCCAAGTCCTCAAAATTTATCCCTCCTGTATGATTCTTCTACTTTATATATCCTAGCAAAAATATGAATAAATGAATATATAATTTTTTTGTTTGAAAACTAATTGTTATTATAGGAAGAAAGTGATAAACTTTTATTAAGTTGACCTATCAATTTGAGGATGGGCACCAATAAATAGAAGCATTTAATGATAGTTATGAAATATACAATGCCTTGATATAGCTATGGTTATACAGTATCTATGTCAAAAGCAAAACCTACGAACTCTGAGTTCATCGCAATGGTTGCGGATAAGTTGAGACTTGAACATAAGGCTAGCTGAGAATAGAAGAAGTAAGGGATTTAAGTTTTAATAAAGCTTAATAATTCTTGAAATGTATACTCGATAGTAAATTTAAAACCAATGAACTTTTTAATTAATGACCAATGAATGTTAGAATTCGTTGGTCTTTTTATTGTACATGTTCGAAGTGAAGGTTAAATTGAATCATGGTATATCCAATGAGGGATTTTAGCAAGGAAGCCATCCATGATATAATAGAAAATAATAAAAAGTCCTGCGAAACAGGACTGTATTATTCTTCGTCTTTATTTTGTTTTTCTAATTCAACTAACTTTTGAATTAAAATGTGCTGCGGCATATGCATAAGTTGTTCAAGTGGAACACCTAGTGCTTTTGATAGGCGGACTGCAGTGTCTGGAGAAATTTGTAATGGTCTCATAGAAGTACCTCCTTTTTCGTATAGTATAGCATAAGATTGGGGGAGTGAGGATGACTCTTATATTTGCGCATCGTGGTGCAGCGGGAACGTACCCAGAAAATACGATGATTTCATTTGAAGCAGCTGAATCTTTTAAGACAGATGGAATTGAGCTGGATGTTCAATTAACGAAAGACGGAAAGGTTGTCGTCATTCATGATGAAACAGTGAATCGGACAACGAATGGAAAAGGTGCGGTTCGAAATTATGTATATGAGGATTTATGTAAATTAGATGCGAGTTATAAATTTGGTGATAAAGTAGGATTTTGTAAAATACCTCTTTTAGAAGAGGTGTTAAAATGGATTGAAAAAACAGAGTTGTTACTTAATATTGAACTTAAAAATAATAAAATTCCATACAGAGGTTTAGAAGAAGAAGTTATAACGCTTGTACGGAAATTTAATCTAGAAGATCGTGTTATATTTTCTTCATTTAATCATTACAGTATGAAAAGGTGTCATATGATGGCTCCAGATATTCAAACAGCGATTTTATATCGCGAAGGTTTGCATAGTCCGTGGGCATATGCAAAAAAAATGGGGGCTACAGCAGTGCATCCTAATTATCGTTATCTTCAAGATGCTGTTGCCGAACTAACGATGGAAAGTGATGTAGAGGTTCGGCCCTATACAATTAATGAAGAAACACTTATGCGTAAATATTTTGATATGAATATTTCGGCGATTATTACGGATTATCCTGAAACGGCAAGAGCATTATTGCCAATAAAAAAATGAGACCGCTTGTAACGGTCTCATTTTTTTATTTGTAAATAGTAGGTCTTTCCTATCTTCGAAAGCGAGCTTGTACTTTATTTCGTTTACGATCTCGGTGTAAGACGAAACCACCAAAGATATAAAATCCGAGCGCGAAGCAGAGAGCCCCGATTAAAAATTGTAACCATAGTATAGAGAGTGGAGGAAATAAAATCCCGAATACGGTATCTCTCATTAACTTAATGCCAAACACAGCTAATGAAATAGGGATGAGTGCTAATAATAGAGCAAGGTAACGCTGCATATAAACGCTCCTTTTCAGATTATTTTGTTTATTTTAATGATGTTATATGAAAAGGGGGTTTGTCAAGAGGGGGCTGAACGAGTAAGATAAGGGTGTGAAAAATTTTGCAGAGATACTCCGAGAGGAAGTGTAATATATGAAACAAAAAGTTTTAATTGTTGGTGCAGGTGAAGGTGGTAGTACACTGCTGCGTCTGTTACAGAGTTCGAATATATTTCAAATTATAGGGATTATTGATATAAATCCGATAGCAAAAGGGTTACAGATGGCAAAGGAATACGGGATTGCAATTGGAGAGAGTGTGACTCCGTTTCTTTCTATGCACATTGATGTAATGTTTGATATGACAGGTGACGATGATTTACATAAAGATTTATTAAAGAAAAAGCATAAAGATACTCTTCTTATACCAGGTGATATTGCAAAAATTGTTACGAGATTAGCACATGAGAAGGAAAATTTAATTGGGAAGTTAGAAGAGCAGACGCAGCAAGGCGATTTAATTTTAAACTCTACGCATGACGGTATGATAGTGATTGATCAAGAAGGACAAGTTCGCCTATTCAATAAAAGTGCAGAACGTATTATCGGATATAAAAAAGAAGATGCGGTAGGGAAATATATTTTAGAAGTTATTCCGACTAGTAAGTTGCTTCGTATTATACGTACGAAACAAATAGAAGTAAATTATGAACTGACGCTTGAGAATGGAAAGAAAATTATTACAACCCGTATTCCAATATTAAAAGAGGGAGGAGAAGTGCAAGGGGCATTTGCGATTTTTAAAGATATAACAGAGGTTGTAGATCTTGCGGAAGAAGTTACAGATTTAAAGGAGATTCAAACGTTACTTGAGGCGATTATTAACTCGTCTGAGGAAGCCATTTCGGTCGTGGATGAAAAAGGTCGAGGGTTAGTAATTAACCCTGCATATACGAAATTAACAGGTTTAACAGAAGAGGACATTATTGGAAAGCCGGCTACAACTGATATTGTAGAAGGTGAAAGTATGCATATGAAAGTACTTCGAACGCGTAGGGCGGTACGAGGCATACATATGAAAATCGGACAAAAAAAGCGAGATGTAATTGTAAACGTAGCACCAGTTATTGTGGATGGAATATTGAAAGGGAGCGTCGGTGTAATTCGCGACGTATCAGAAATTCAAAAATTAACAAATGAATTGAATAGAGCAAGGCAAATTATTCGAACGTTAGAAGCGAAATATTCATTTGATGACATTGTCGGAAATTCAGATGAAACAACGGCTGCTATTGAACAGGCGAAACTGGGGGCGAATACACCAGCAACAGTGTTGTTACGCGGGGAGTCAGGGACAGGTAAAGAATTGTTTGCGCATGCTATCCATAATGGAAGTAATCGGAAATATAATAAGTTTGTTCGTGTAAATTGTGCAGCTATTTCGGAGACGTTGTTAGAAAGTGAATTGTTTGGTTATGAGGAAGGGGCGTTTTCTGGCGCGAAAAGAGGGGGAAAACGTGGATTCTTTGAGGAAGCGAATAACGGCAGCATCTTTTTAGATGAAATAGGGGAACTATCTGCAAATACGCAAGCGAAACTCCTTCGCGTTTTGCAAGAGAAAGAAATTGTAAAAGTTGGTGGAACGAAAGCGATCCCTATCAATGTCAGAGTAATTGCAGCGACGCACGTGAATTTAGAAAAAGCCATTCTAGAAGGGAAGTTTAGGGAGGATTTATATTATCGATTAAATAAAATTCCAATTCAAATCCCATCTCTTCGTCAGCGTAAAGGGGATATACCGGCAATCGCAGACAGATTAATTCAAAAAATCAACCAAGATTATGGCCGAAATATAGAGGGGCTCACTAATTCTGCTATTTCATATTTACAATCATATGAATGGCCAGGGAATGTGAGGGAACTTGAAAATATTTTGGGGAGAGCTATTATCTTTATGAATTATAACGAGACCTATATTGATGTACAACATTTACCGCCATTACATAACGAAGAGCAAGTGGAGTCAAAACAAGCTCATTTATTGCCTGAGTTAGAAGAAAAGCCACTTGAGCATTTAGTGACGGAGTTTGAAGGGAATATCATTCATGAATATTTAGAGAGATTTGGTGGAAATAAAACACAAACAGCAAGAGCGTTAGGAATTTCGGTTCGAAATTTATATTACAAGCTAGAAAAGTATGAGTGTGCAAAAAATAGCATGCAATAAATTGCGTACCGTGCAATTTATTGCATGGTATACAAAAAACGACAAAATAAGACAGAATCTTTTGTTATTTTCCAAAGTATTGATTTTACTGTGTTTTGAATGCGTTTTCATTATTGGTAAGACCACTTTTGAAAGTTGGCACGGTATTTGCTTAATAAAAAGACGAGGGACGACGGAAAGGGTTGATTACAAAATATGAAGTTAGAACACTTAATTGATCAAGCGGCAGGCCAGCCTAAAAAAACTGTGGCTGTAGCAGTAGCTGAAGATCATGAAGTAATTGAAGCTGTAGCGAAAGCAATTACATTACAGCTAGCTCAATTTCGTCTATATGGAAATCAAGAAAAAATAATGGGGATGCTACAAGAACATAGTTTACAAACTTCAGAACATATTGAAGTGATTGCAACACAGTCAAGTGCTGAGGCTGCAGAACTTTCTGTTAAAGCTGTAAGAAATGGCGAAGCAGATGTGCTTATGAAGGGGAACATCCCAACAGCAAATATTTTGAAGGCTGTATTAAATAAAGAGTGGGGACTTCGTAAAGGTAGCGTACTTTCACACGTTGCAGCATTTGAAGTTCCAAACTACAATCGTCTCATTTTTGTTACAGATGCAGCGATGAACATTGCACCTGATGTAACACAAAAAGCTGCTATTATACAAAATACTGTAGAAGTTGCCCGGGCAATAGGAATTGATTTGCCGAAGGTAGCACCAATTGCAGCGGTAGAGGTTGTGAATCCTGCGATGCAAGCGACAATTGATGCAGCGATGTTAACTCAAATGAATCGCCGCGGACAAATTAAAAATTGTGTCGTTGATGGACCACTTGCTTTAGATAATGCAGTATCACAAATTGCAGCAGAACATAAAGGCATAGTAAGTGATGTAGCAGGTAAGGCAGACATTTTACTCGTCCCAACAATTGAAGCTGGAAATGTACTATATAAATCACTCGTATACTTTGCGGATGCAAAAGTAGGAGCAATGATTGCTGGCGCAAAAGCACCGATTGTTTTAACATCTCGTGCTGATTCAGCAGAAACAAAAGTATATTCATTAGCATTGGCAGTTGCCACTGCTTCAAAATAAACCAAATAGGGTAAAACATTAGGGGGAAACGACAATGGCATTAGAAATCTTCGAATACTTAGAAAAATATGATTATGAGCAAGTAGTATTTTGTCAAGATAAAGAATCAGGTTTAAAAGCAATCATTGCAATTCATGATACAACACTTGGACCTGCTCTTGGTGGAACAAGAATGTGGACATATGATTCTGAAGAAGCGGCGATTGAAGATGCATTGCGTCTTGCAAAAGGGATGACATACAAAAACGCAGCAGCTGGTTTAAACTTAGGTGGTGCGAAAACAGTAATTATCGGTGATCCACGTAAAGATAAGAGCGAAGCAATGTTCCGTGCATTAGGTCGTTATATTCAAGGACTAAACGGACGTTACATTACAGCTGAAGATGTTGGTACAACAGTAGATGATATGGATATTATCCACGAAGAAACTGACTTTGTAACAGGTATTTCACCATCATTCGGTTCTTCTGGTAACCCATCTCCAGTAACTGCATACGGTGTTTATCGTGGTATGAAAGCTGCTGCGAAAGAGGCTTTCGGTACTGATAATTTAGAAGGAAAAGTAATTGCTGTTCAAGGTGTTGGTAACGTAGCATATCACCTATGCAAACATTTACACGCTGAAGGCGCAAAACTAATCGTTACAGATATTAATAAAGAAGCTGTACAACGTGCAGTAGAAGAATTCGGTGCAACAGCAGTTGAGCCAAATGAAATTTACGGTGTTGAATGTGATATTTACGCACCATGTGCATTAGGCGCAACAGTTAATGACGAAACTATTCCACAACTTAAAGCAAAAGTAATTGCAGGTTCTGCAAATAACCAATTAAAAGAAGATCGTCACGGCGACATCATTCATGAAATGGGTATTGTATACGCACCAGACTATGTAATTAATGCAGGTGGCGTAATTAACGTAGCAGACGAGTTATATGGATACAATAGAGAACGCGCATTAAAACGCGTAGAATCAATTTATGACACAATTGCAAAAGTAATCGAAATTTCAAAACGCGATGGCATTGCAACTTATGTAGCAGCTGATCGTCTAGCTGAAGAGCGCATTGCAAGCTTGAAAAACTCTCGTAGCACATACTTACGCAACGGTCACGACATTATTAGCCGTCGCTAATCATTCATATATTACTTTTACAAAAGGTGTGGTTACCTCTTATGAGGTTTCCACTTCCTTTTGAATTTATTAGTGGAGGTAGCAACAGTGTCTGTAAATCGAATTCTTGTTATTAATCCGGGTAGTACATCCACAAAAATTGGTGTTTTTGATAATGAAAGACCCGTTTTAGAAGAAACTATTCGTCATGACGAAGAACAGATTGGAAAATATAAGCGAATTATCGACCAATATGAGTTTCGTAAAGAAACGATCTTAGAAGTTCTACATTCTCACGGTATTAACATTTCAAAATTAAACGCAGTTTGTGGCCGTGGGGGATTACTTCGTCCAATCGAAGGTGGAACATACACAGTAAACGATGCGATGTTAGAAGATTTAAAAAATGGTTTTAGCGGTCATCACGCTTCAAACCTTGGGGGCATTTTAGCATATGAAATAGCTTCTGGATTAAATATTCCGGCATTCATTGTAGACCCTGTCGTTGTAGATGAAATGGAGCCTATTGCTCGTATAAGTGGTATTGCTGGTATGGAACGCAAAAGTATTTTCCATGCATTAAATCAAAAAGCAGTTGCTCGTAAAGTAGCTGAACAGTTAAATCACAAATATGAGGATTTAAATTTATTAGTTACACATATGGGCGGAGGTATTACAGTTGGTGCTCATAAAAAAGGAAGAGTAATCGATGTAAATAACGGTTTAAACGGAGAAGGCCCATTTAGTCCAGAGCGCGCTGGTACAGTACCAGTAGGGCAACTAGTAGAAATGTGTTTCTCTGGTGAGTATTACCGAGATGAAATGATAAAAAAACTTGTCGGACAAGGTGGACTTGTAAGTCTTATCGGTACAAATGATGCGATTAAAGTAGAACAAATGGTTGAAAAAGGTGATCCTGAAGCAACTCTTATTTATAAAGCTATGGCATATCAAGTTGCAAAAGAGATTGGCGGAGCTAGCGCTGTACTTCACGGGAAAATCGATGCAATCGTATTAACTGGTGGACTTGCTTACAGTAAAATCCTTGTTGATGAAATAAAAGAACGAGTAGACTGGATTGCAGATGTTATCGTACATCCAGGAGAAGATGAATTACAAGCATTAGCAGAAGGGGCACTTCGTGTACTACGTGAAGAAGAAGCTCCAAAAGAATATATTGTACGTGAAAAAGAAACGGTAGCTAGGGGTTGAGATAATGGCAAAAGAATATGATTTAGTCATCGTTGGCGGCGGTACTGGTGGATATGTTGCTGCAATTCGTGCATCACAACTAGGGTTAAAAACTGCACTTGTTGAAAAAGAAAATCTTGGTGGTACTTGTTTACACAAAGGATGTATTCCTAGTAAAGCCCTTTTACGTAGTGCGGAAGTATACGCAACTGCTAAAAAAAGCGAAGAGTTCGGAGTTATTGCAAGTAATGTAGAACTAAACTTTGCGAAAGTACAAGAGCGTAAAGAGAAGATTGTAACGCAACTTCATAAAGGTGTTCAGCACTTAATGAAACAAGGTAAAATTGATGTGTTTGAAGGTATTGGCCGTATTCTTGGCCCATCTATTTTCTCTCCGATGCCAGGGACAATTTCAGTTGAACTTGCAAGTGGAGAAGAGAATGAAATGTTAATTCCAAAAAATGTACTTATTGCAACAGGTTCTCGTCCGAATTCATTACCAGGTTTAGAATTAGACGGAGAGTATGTAATGTCTTCCGATCATGCCCTAAAAATGGAAACGCTTCCTAGCTCGATTATTATCGTTGGTGGCGGTGTAATTGGTATTGAGTGGGCATCTATGCTTGCTGACTTCGGTGTAGAAGTTACAGTATTAGAGTATGCGAAAACGATACTACCACTAGAAGACCAAGACGTTTCAAAAGAAATGCAACGTCTATTCAAGAAAAAAGGTATTAAAGTGGTAACTGGTGCAAAAGTATTACCAGAAACATTGGTAAAAGATAATGGAGTAACAATTCAAGCTGAACATAACGGTGAGAATAAAGAATTTAAAGCAGAAAAAATGCTTGTATCTGTAGGACGACAAGCCAATACGCAAAATATTGGTTTAGAGAATACGGATATCGTTGTGGAAAAAGGATACATTCAAACAAATGAGTTTTATCAAACGAAAGAATCTCATATTTACGCAATCGGTGATGTAATTGGTGGCTTACAGCTTGCTCACGTTGCTTCTCATGAAGGAATTGTTGCAGTAGAACATATTGCTGGTAAAGAAGTTACACCAATTGATTATTCTATGGTATCAAAATGCGTATATAGCAGTCCGGAAGTTGCTTCTGTCGGTTTAACAGAACAAGAAGCGAAAGAAAAAGGCTATAAGCTAAAAGTAGGTAAGTTCTCATTCCGTGCAATCGGAAAAGCGCTTGTATACGGCGAATCAGATGGTTTCGTAAAACTTGTAGTTGATGAAGAAACAAATGATATTCTCGGTGTTCATATGATTGGACCGCATGTAACAGATATGATTTCTGAAGCGGGTCTTGCAAGAGTACTTGATGCAACACCTTGGGAAGTAGCACATACAATTCATCCGCATCCATCATTATCTGAGGCGATTGGTGAAGCAGCATTAGCTGTAGATGGAAAAGCGTTACACGCATAAAAATGTGGATTTAGGAGGTTATGAAAAATGGCAGAAGTAAAAGAAAAGCGCCATGAAGAGCTTGGCTTAAGTGATGAGCAAGTATTAGAGATGTTCCGTACGATGTTACTTGCACGTAAAATCGACGAACGTATGTGGTTATTAAACCGTGCTGGTAAAATTCCATTCGTAATTTCTTGTCAAGGACAAGAGGCAGCACAAGTTGGAGCAGCATTTGCTCTTGATAGAGAGAAAGATTATGCATTACCATACTACCGTGATATGGGTGTTGTACTAGCGTTTGGTATGACAGCGAAAGAACTGATGCTATCTGGTTTCGCGAAAGCTGGAGATCCAAACTCTGGTGGTCGTCAAATGCCTGGTCACTTCGGTCAAAAGAAAAATCGTATTGTGACAGGTTCATCTCCAGTAACAACGCAAGTACCACATGCAGTTGGTATTGCATTAGCTGGAAAAATGGAAAAGAAAGATTTAGTAACGTTTGTTACATTCGGTGAAGGTTCTTCCAACCAAGGTGATTTCCATGAAGGTGCAAACTTTGCTGGCGTACACAAGTTACCTGTTATTTTTATGTGTGAAAATAATAAATACGCAATCTCTATTCCAGTTGAAAAACAATTAGCATGTAAAAATGTATCAGACCGTGCAATTGGATACGGTATGCCTGGATATACAGTAGACGGAAACGATCCGCTTGCAGTATATAAAGCTGTAAAAGAAGCAGCAGACCGTGGCCGCCGTGGTGAAGGTCCAACTTTAATTGAAACAGTATCATATCGTTTAACAGCACATTCAAGTGACGATGATGATCGCGTTTATCGTGATAAAGAAGAAGTAGAAGAAGCGAAGAAAAATGATTCAATTGTAACATTTGCTGCTTATTTAAAAGAGGTTGGCGTGTTAACTGAGGAATCAGAAAAACAAATGTTAGACGAAATTATGCATATCGTAAACGAAGCAACAGAATATGCAGAAAATGCTCCGTATGCAGCACCTGAAGATGCATTGAAGCACGTATACGCAGAATAGGGGGGAACGTTTCATGGCTGTAATGTCTTATATTGATGCTATTACATTAGCAATGCGCGAGGAAATGGAACGCGATGAGAAAGTATTCGTTTTAGGTGAAGATGTTGGTAAAAAAGGTGGCGTATTTAAAGCGACACACGGATTATATGATCAATTTGGTGAAGATCGTGCGCTAGATACACCACTTGCAGAATCTGCAATCGCTGGGGTTGCAATTGGTGCAGCAATGTATGGAATGCGTCCAATCGCTGAAATGCAGTTTGCGGATTTCATCATGCCAGCAGTAAACCAAATTGTTTCTGAGGCAGCAAAAATTCGTTACCGTTCTAATAATGATTGGACTTGTCCAATCACAGTTCGTGCGCCATTTGGCGGCGGTGTTCACGGTGCATTGTATCATTCGCAATCTGTAGAAGCGATGTTTGCAAACCAACCTGGTTTAAAAATCGTTATCCCTTCTACACCATATGATGCAAAAGGCTTACTAAAAGCTGCAATTCGTGATGAAGATCCAGTATTATTCTTTGAGCATAAACGTGCATATCGCTTAATTAAAGGTGAAGTGCCAGAAGATGATTATGTATTACCAATCGGAAAAGCAGATGTAAAACGTGAAGGTGATGATATTACTGTTATCACATACGGATTATGTGTTCATTTTGCTCTTCAAGCAGCTGAAAAGTTAGCGCAAGATGGCATCTCTGCACATATTCTTGATTTACGTACTGTATATCCATTAGATAAAGAAGCAATCATTGAAGCAGCTTCTAAAACAGGTAAAGTTCTTCTTGTAACAGAAGACAATAAAGAAGGAAGTATTATGAGTGAAGTGGCAGCAATTATCGCTGAAAACTGTCTATTTGATTTAGATGCACCAATTGCGCGTCTTGCAGGTCCAGACGTTCCAGCAATGCCATATGCACCAACAATGGAAAAATTCTTTATGGTAAATCCAGATAAAGTTGAAAAAGCAATGCGTGAACTTGCGGAATTTTAATCGGGGGGACTATACATGGCTGTAGAAAATATTACAATGCCTCAGCTCGGGGAGAGCGTTACAGAGGGTACAATTAGTAAATGGCTCGTTAATGTTGGCGATCACGTAAACAAATATGATCCGCTTGCAGAAGTAATGACTGATAAAGTAAATGCTGAAGTACCATCTTCTTTCACTGGTATTGTGAAAGAGTTGATCGCTGGTGAAGGTGATACGTTAGCTGTAGGTGAAGTAGTTTGTGTGATTCAAGTAGAAGGCGCAGATGAAGTAGCAGCAACAGCTGTTGAGGAAAAAACAAAAGAAGAACCAAAGGCAGAAGTAGCTACGCCTGAAAAAGCACCGAAAGCAAAACAACCAACTGATGGAAAACCTCGTTTTTCACCAGCTGTGTTAAAACTTGCAGGTGAACATAACGTTGATTTAGATCTAGTAGAAGGTACGGGAGCAAACGGCCGTATCACTCGTAAAGATATTTTAAAGCTAGTGGAATCAGGAAATATTCCGCAAGCAGGTGCGGCGAAGAAAGAGGAAGCGGTAGCGGCAGTAGTAGAAGCGCGTCCGGAAGCACCAAAAGCAGCGCCAGTAGCACAAAAAGTAGAAGCTGCGAAACCAGTTTCTGTACCAACAATGCCTGGCGATATCGAAATTCCAGTAACAGGTGTACGTAAAGCAATCGCAGCGAACATGTTACGTAGTAAACACGAAGCGCCACACGCTTGGATGATGATTGAAGTAGATGTGACAAACCTTGTGTCATACCGTAATTCAATTAAAGGTGATTTCAAAAAACGCGAAGGCTTTAACTTAACGTTCTTTGCTTTCTTCGTAAAAGCAGTAGCACAAGCGTTAAAAGAGTATCCTCAAATTAATTCAATGTGGGCTGGCGATAAAATCGTTCAGAAGAAAGATATTAACCTTTCTATCGCTGTTGCGACAGAGGACGAACTATTTGTACCAGTAATTAAACACGCGGACGAGAAGACAATTAAAGGTATCGCTCGTGAAATTACAGAACTTGCAGGAAAAGTACGTACGAAATCGTTAAAAGCGGACGAAATGCAAGGCGGAACATTTACAATTAATAACACAGGATCATTCGGTTCTGTTCAATCTATGGGTATTATTAATTACCCACAAGCGGCTATTTTACAAGTTGAATCAATTGTAAAACGCCCAGTAATTATGGAAAATGGTATGTTCGGTGCTCGCGACATGGTTAACTTATGTTTATCACTTGATCACCGTGTACTAGATGGTTTAATTTGTGGTAAGTTCTTAGGACGTGTAAAAGAAATTTTAGAAAATACGTCAGAAAATAATACATCTGTATATTAAATAAAAAGCTCGCTTATGCGAGCTTTTTATCATCTTATTTCTTCATCTACATCCTACTATATGTATAATACCTTTCCCAGTAATCTTACAATGAACCATTATGTATTAGGAATTTATGAAAATACATTGCTGATATATGGTATATGGATATAAAATAAGAAAAGAATAATTTTTTTGGCAAATCTTACTGACGAAACTGTAGTATAATATATTGTATTGTATGAAAAAGAGAGTTATTCTATATAAGTGTTTTATAGATAATGTGTAATCAGTCGTCAAAACATGAAGAATGTTGACTCCTGGTTTTTTATTTTGCTGTAACAATGTTTCAGGAGGATGTCATGAAAAGAAGTACCGAGTTTCTAAAAAGTTTAGATGTAAAATTAATTTTAATTTTGTTAGCATTATGTGTTACAAGTATAGCTGCTATATATAGCAGTCAGCAAACTGGCCAATATGGAGAGGCAAACTTTGCGATGAAACAAGGTTTGAACTACATAATTGGGGTTGTATTGTTATTGCTTGTTGCAAGCATCGACTTAGATCAATTACAAAAATTGTCTTGGCCACTTTATATCGTTGGATTTGCTTCACTTATTCTTTTGAAAATACTACCGGTTTCCAATTTCACACCTGAAAAATTAGGTGCAAAAAGATGGTTTGTATTTCCGTTAGTTGGACAAATTCAGCCATCTGAGTTTTTCAAAATTTCATTGCTTCTCGTAGTAGCAAGTATAGCAGTGAAACATAATGCGCAGTATATGGCAAGGACATTTCAAACGGACTTAAAATTAGTAGGTAAAATTATGCTAGTATCCCTCCCGCCTATGGCTGTTGTATATAGCCAACCGGATACGGGGATGGTGTTCTTATACGCTGCTGCCATTGCATGTATTTTATTTATGTCAGGTATTCAGAAGAAATTGATAGCGTTATGTACAGTTATTCCAGTCACCATACTATCCACGTTAATATTTATTTACGTAAGGTATGAGGATTTCTTCTTTAATAAGTTAGTTACGCTACTAAAACCGCACCAACAATCACGTATTTTAGGTTGGTTAGATCCATTTGAACATACAGATCAAGGTTATCAAACACAGCAATCAATTTTAGCTGTAGGTAGTGGCGGTATGGAAGGGAAAGGGTTTGGCGAAGGGAATGTTTATATCCCTGAGAAGCATACAGACTTTATTTTCGCTACAATTGCCGAAGAAGGTGGATTTATCGTAGCAGCGTTAGTTGTATTCTTGTTCTTATTACTACTATATAGAACAATTATTATCGGTTATTCTGCTGATAATTTATTCGGTACATTATTATGTGCTGGGTCAATTGGGATATTAACGGTTCAAATATTCCAAAATATCGGTATGATTGTTGGATTAATGCCTGTAAAAGGGATTGCATTACCTTTCTTATCGTATGGGGGAAGTTCCTTGTTCTCGAATATGATTATGATGGGTCTCATATTATCGGTACGAAAAACGTATAAAAAGTATATGTTTTCCGTTAAGTAAAAAAAGCTGGTTCGTTTTTAAACGAACCAGCTTTTTTACATATATACTCATAAACGTTGCAAACTAAAACAGACTAGCAGTTTAGGATGTAAGGAGTGCAAAGTGATGCATATGCATATTTTTGAGGGAGCACGGCATCTTTCTAATAGTGAATGGGTTATTCGGGCTATTATAGCATACATATTTTTAATATTAGTTGCGAAAGCGATGGGGCAAAGGTCCATCGCACAACTTCGCTTTTTAGATGTTGTATTGGTGTTATTGCTTGGCGGGAATATTTCTAACGCATTGTCTGATGAAAAAGTAGGATTAATGGGCTCGATGATTACAACGTTTATACTCGTTGTACTTCATATTATAAGTTCAGTTTTAATGTTGAAATGGGATAGATGGAGACGCTTTTTAGAGCCAGCACCTATCATTCTTATACACAACGGCTCCATTGATTTTAGCAATTTGAAAAAAGCGAGAATTACCGTGGAATATTTATTTTCAGAACTTCGTATGCGAAATGTGAGCGATATTCAAACAATCAAATTAGCATTATGGGAAGCGAACGGTGTCGTTTCTATATTTCGGTATCCAGAATATGAGGCAGTTTCCCGACTTGATCTAAAAGTGGCGGGAAAAAAATCTCCAGTTTCTTTTGTATTAGTAAAGGATGGGAGCATTCAGCAAGATGTTCTTGCTTTATTAGGGAAAACAGAAGAATGGGCGAGAGAATTTCTAGAGAAAAACGCAGAAGTTGAATCCATTTTGTTAGCTACAGTAGATGAAACACATAAAATAAATATTTTGTTAAAAAAATGAAAAATATACGCATTTTGTCGTTTCATACATATGATACAATAGTGTGGACAACGAAAAAGGAGGGATACGATGGGATATGTAGAAGAATTACGGAAAATAGTTGGTCATCGCCCTTTAATTTTAGTTGGTGCTGTTGTACTCGTTATAAATGAAAATAGATATGTATTATTACAACAAAGAACAGAGCCTTACGGAAAATGGGGGCTGCCTGGTGGATTAATGGAGCTTAGTGAATCACCAGAAGAAACTGCTTTTCGTGAAGTATACGAAGAAACAGGAATAAAGGTGAAGAACCTACGATTAATCAATGTGTTTTCTGGAGCGAACTATTTTACAAAATTAGCAAACGGTGATGAATTTCAATCTGTAACGACCGCTTATTATACGGACGAATACGATGGAGATTTTGTTATGAACAAAGAAGAAGCGGTTCAGCTTAAATTCTTCCCACTAACAGAACTACCTGACTATATTGTTGGGTCGCATAAAAAAATGATTGCTGAATATATGAAGATTATGGAAAAGTGACAAAAAGGTGTTAGAACAGGGTTCTAACACCTTTTCTATATCCAAATACAAGTAAACTTACTTGTATTTCATAAACATTAACTGGTAAGATACAAATAGGTAGTTTTAGAGGAGGGAAAAGATTGATTAATTTTAACTTTTTTATGAATGATGTTGTCCGCCAAGCGCGTGAAGAGATTGTCTCTGCTGGATATACAGAATTGACGACGCCAGAAGCAGTAGACGAAGCGTTTAAAAGAAATGGAACAACACTTGTAATGGTAAACTCTGTATGTGGTTGTGCAGGCGGTATTGCTCGTCCTGCTGCTGCGCATTCTGTACATTATGATAAACGTCCTAACCACCTTGTAACGGTGTTTGCAGGTCAAGATAAAGAAGCGACAGCAAGAGCTCGTGAATATTTCGAAGGGTATCCACCATCTTCTCCATCATTTGCTTTATTAAAAGATGGAAAAATTGTAACGATGGTAGAGCGTCATGAAATTGAAGGTCATGAACCGATGCAAGTTATTGCAAAACTACAATCGTATTTCGAAGAGAATTGCGAAGAACTATAATCAGTGGAGGTGGTTCATCCCAACTGATTATAAGTCCTTATAAAAATAAATGAAAAGGCGGTACGTCCACACTCAAGTGGATGTACCGCCTTTTTTATTTCGTATTAAAATTTGTGGGATATGCATAGTTTTGTTATTTTATGCAACTTTTTATACATGGATAACTGTGTTTTAACTTGTTTTATATTTATTTTTATTTTATATATTGCATAAAAATAAAAGTGCTGATACAATACAAACATCGAATAAATATTCTATTAAACTTTTAAATATACATTATTAGGGGGAAGAAAGATGAAAAAGTTATTATCAATATCGTTTGCACTTATTTTAATTGTAAGTATGTTCAGTGCTTGTAGTAATGGGGAAGAAAAGGCTACTGGAAAAAATAAAAAAGTACTCGTTATGGGGACTTCAGCAGATTATAAACCATATGAATACGTAGAAGCTTCAAAGAGTGATGAAATTATCGGCTTTGATGTTGATGTTGCTAAATATATCGGAAAAGAACTTGGTTATGAAGTGAAAGTGAAAGATATGGATTTTGGTGGTTTATTAGCATCTCTTAGCTCAGGAAAAGTTGATTTCGTAATGGCAGGTATGACGCCAACTGCAGAGCGTAAAAATAATGTTGATTTCACAGATATTTACTTTGTTGCGAAAAACATGGTCGTTTCTAAAAAAGACTCTAACATTAAATCTATAGAGGATTTAAAAGGGAAAAAAGTAGGGGTACAAACAGGATCTATTCAAGAAGAGAAAGCAGCAGAATTTAAAAAGCAAGTAGATTTCAAAGTTGAGGGACGTGACCGTATACCAGAAATCGTACAAGAAATTAAAGCTGGTCGTTTTGATGCTGCAATTATAGAAGACACAGTTGCTAAAAATTATTTAGAGAAAATGAAAGAGTTACAAGGAATTGAAATTAAAGAAGCTCCAGAAGAAGTTGGAGCAGCAATTGCCCTTCCGAAAAACAGTGATAAAACAGCTGAATTTAATAAAGTAATTAAAAAAATGCAAGAAAATGGAGAAATGGATAAATTAGTGAAGAAATGGTTTGGTAGCGAAAAATAAGCTGCCTTTCACTTTTCTGTGAGGGGAATGAAAAGAATGAACTTAGATTTTTCGGCGATTACGCCTTCGATACCATATATATTAAAAGGTCTAGAAGTTACTTTGAAAATTGTAGCAGTATCAGCTTTAGCAGGGTTTCTTTTAGGGACGTTATTAGCACTTTGCAAAATTGCTAGAATACGAGCATTAAATATAGCGGCAGATCTTTATACATCAATTTTCCGTGGTACACCACTTGTATTGCAATTAATGATTATTTATTTCGGTGTCCCGCAAATAATTGGTTATGAAATACCGGCATTCTTAGCAGCTGTACTTGCATTTAGCTTAAATTCAGGTGCATATATGTCAGAAGTAATCCGTGCCGGCATTCAAGCGGTTGATAAAGGACAAACAGAAGCAGCGATGGCTTTAGGAATTCCATACGGAAAAATGATGCGAAATATCATTTTTCCTCAAGCTTTAAAAAATATATTACCGGCACTTGTAAACGAGTTTGCGACACTTACGAAAGAATCGGCTGTAGTAACAGTAATAGGAGCAACGGATTTAATGCGTCGTGCTTATATCGTAGGCGGGGAGACTTTTAAATACCTTGAACCATTACTTTTTGTTGGACTCATTTATTATATGCTAGTCATTATTCTTACATTAGTCGGGAAGGCAATTGAAGGGAGAATGAAGAAAAGTGATTAAAATTGAAAACCTTCATAAATCATTTGGAAAAAACGAAGTATTAAAAGGAATTACAACAACGATTGAAAAAGGGGAAGTAGTAGCAATTATTGGACCGTCTGGATCAGGGAAATCAACATTTTTACGTTGTATGAATGTGTTAGAAGCACCGACAAATGGTCACATTTGGATTGGAACGGAAGAAGTAACGAATCCAAAAACGAATATTATGCACGTTCGTGAAAATGTCGGAATGGTATTTCAGCATTTTCACCTATTTCCTCATATGACTGTATTAGAAAATATTACGTATGCTCCTATCAATGTAAAAGGAGTAACGAAACAAGAAGCTGAAAAGAAAGCCGAAAAACTGTTAGAAAAGGTCGGCTTATTAGATAAAAAAGATACGTATCCAAATCGTCTTTCGGGAGGACAAAAGCAACGTGTAGCAATTGCAAGAGCGTTAGCAATGGAACCAGAAGTAATGTTATTTGATGAACCGACATCCGCACTAGATCCAGAGATGGTAAAAGAAGTGTTAGAAGTTATGAAATCATTAGTTACGACAGGAATGACAATGGCAATTGTTACACATGAAATGGGATTTGCAAAAGAAGTAGCAGATCGTGTTCTCTTTTTAGATGGTGGAAAGCTTGTAGAAGATAGTGCGCCAGCAGAATTTTTTGCAGCACCGAAAAGTGAGCGTGCGCAACAATTTTTACAAAAGATATTGTAATATGTAAAGGTTACGTGAATAATAAGTAGAAAAGGATGACATTGTGTCATCCTTTTTTTATACTAACTGTAAATACGTTTATACATATAGGAGCAATGCTATGTTCAAAATTGGATACCGTACAGTAAAAACAGCAATAGGGACAGGCGCAGCCGTTTTTATTGCACAGTTATTAGGGTTGGAATTTTATAGTTCAGCGGGTATTTTAGTTATATTATGCGTACAAAATACGAAACGTAAATCACTTCAAGTGTCGTTACACCGTTTTTTAGCCTGTGTATTATCAATGGTGTTCGCGTTTTGTATTTTTGAAACAATTGGATATACACCACTAGCAATTAGCGTACTATTACTTACATTTATTCCGACTGCAGTCATGTTTAAAATTCAAGAAGGTATTGTTACGAGTTCAGTTATTGTGATGCATCTATATTCATTGAAACAAATTACATGGCTTATTGTTGGGAATGAAATTGCGATATTAACGATAGGGATTAGCGTGGCTCTATTAGTAAATATGTATATGCCAAGTAGTGAAAATAAGCTAAAAGAGTATCAAGGTAAAATAGAAAATAATTTTAAAACGATTTTGTTTGAAATGGTTGTATATTTACGAAACCGAGAAAGTAGTTGGAGCGGGGCAGAACTTATTGAAACTGAACAGATGCTAAATGAAGCTAGAGATTTATCGTTTAAGAAACTTGAGAATGCATTTATGCGAGAAGATGACTATTACTATCGCTATTTCAATATGCGTATGCAACAATTCGAAATTTTAGAGCGAATGATTCCGTTAGCAGCTTCTTTATCATGGACATATGAACAAGCGGACATGATTGCGGATGTGGTTGAAAACATTGGAAATGCTATTAGCCCTCAGAGTACCGGGGTTATTTCTTTAAGGCAGCTTCAAGAAATGCGAGAATTATTTAGAGATATGCCATTGCCGGCTACACGTGAAGAATTTGAGATACGTGCGAAACTTGTTCAACTTGTATACGAAATGGAACAATATTTACTCATTAAAAGTCGCTTTAAAGGAAAGGATAATATAAAAGAACTTATATAGAAGGTAGGAATTATCTATGCCGTATCTTCTCTCTTTCCTATTATGTCTTTCTTTATCGCCTATTTGGCCTCTTGGTGATAATCCGCGTGCCGGTGATCCTTTCATTATTGTAAATAAAGCGACGAATAAACTAGCTTATATTGACGATGGAAAGATTCAAAAGGTTTTTCCAGTCGCGACAGGAAAAACAAATGAATTAACCCCAGAGGGAACTTTTGATATTGTAATGAAAGCAAAGGACCCATATTATATTGCGAAGAATATTCCTGGGGGATCACCGAAAAATCCACTTGGATCTAGGTGGATGGGATTCAATGCAAGAGGAACTGATGGGAGTAAATATGGAATACATGGAACAAACCAACCGAGTTCAATTGGAAAGTATATTTCACAAGGATGTATAAGAATGAAGAAAAATGATGTGGAATATTTATTTGATCGCATTCCAATTGGAACGAAAGTATGGATTGTAAAATCGAAAAAGTCATTTCAGCAATTGGCAAAAGAAAAAGGAGCCATTGCATATGAAAAAGTCAACGAAAAAGTTGGCTTTTTCTATTGTAATAAGTTGTCTTGACATGTGTACATAACCATGCGTTAATGAGAGTATAGAAAGATAAAATGAGATAAAGGGGTTGCTCATATGTACTTGAATCCAAAACTTTCGTATATGCAGTTTTTTATGGGATTTCTATTTATTATTACATTCATATTGGCAACTTTTAATATATGTTCTTATCTTGTAGCGATTGTATGTATGGCATTACTTAATCTTACTTTTGTTATTGGGGCATTTCAGCAGAAACAATATACAAGTTTTGTGATAGCACTTGTAATGTCATTTTTCTTTAGTATTGTAGCGATTGTGCTTTACATAAAATAAACCATCTCGATTTCGAGATGGTTTATTTTATTATGTGTAAAAAGTAAAAAAAGGACGAACAGATCGTCCTTTTTACCAAAACATACTTGCGCCAGCAAGTAATGTTGTTACAAGCATAGAAATTAGCATTACATAAATCATAACTTTTTGAGCTTTTTTATGCATCGTTAAACCTCCTTGCAAATCAGTACAATATCATTGTAACGAGAAATGATATTGTGGACAAGAGGGAGAGAAATGACAAAATTCGAGAAGTGTGTGTAAAGTATAACAGGAAATTTGTATGTACATAGAGAATATATAAGAATGATAGGGTATAAGTTTTTTGTTATGCAAGCTGAAGAATGGAGATACGATGATGAAAATATATGAAACAAATCGTTTACATTTAAGGGAAATTGATGAGTCGTATGCTGAAAAAGTTCTTCAATATTACGACAGAAATCGTGAATTTTTAAAAGCCTGGGAAGAGTATAGACCGGATGATTTTTTTACGTTAGATTATCAAAAGAAAAAGTTACAAAAGGATAGAAAAGAGATCGCAGAAGGTAAAATCATCAGACTTTGGATTTTTAAAAAAGGTGATGATACGAAAATAATTGGATGTATTTCATTTAATTTAATTGTTCGTGGAATTTACCAATCTTGTGTACTCGGCTATAAATTAGATAAGGAAGAGTTAAACAAAGGTTATACGACAGAAGCGCTTAGAAAAGCGATTCAAGTTGCTTTTGAGGAATTTCAATTACATCGTATAGAAGCACCGATTATGCCACGAAATTTAGCATCTATACAAGTCGTAACGAAGATAGGTTTTCAGTATGAGGGCGTGTCTAGGAAGATGTTAATGGTTAATGGAGTGTGGGAAGATCATATGCGCTGGGTATTGTTAAATGAGTAATAGAAAGCAGATGGTTATCTAGACATATAAACCGTCTGTTTTTTGTCTTGTATTTCGAAACTTTTGCGAAATTCTGTTATAATTAATAGTGTTACATACATAATGGTAGTGCAGGAGGCGCAGTCTTATGATTAATCAAGAACGTTTAGTAAATGAATTTATGGAGTTAGTACAAGTAGATTCTGAAACGAAATTTGAAGCAGAAATTTGCAAAGTATTAACAAAGAAATTTACAGATTTAGGTGTAGAAGTATTTGAAGATGATACAATGGCTGTTACTGGGCATGGCGCAGGTAACTTAATTTGTACATTACCAGCAACAAAAGATGGTGTTGATACAATTTACTTTACTTCTCATATGGATACAGTAGTTCCTGGTAATGGAATTAAGCCTTCTATTAAAGATGGATATATCGTATCAGATGGTACTACGATTTTAGGGGCGGATGATAAAGCGGGATTAGCATCCATGTTCGAAGCAATCCGTGTTTTAAAAGAAAAAAATATCCCTCATGGTACAATTGAATTTATTATTACAGTTGGAGAAGAATCTGGTCTTGTTGGTGCAAAAGCATTAGATCGTGAGCGCATTACAGCGAAATATGGTTACGCGTTAGATAGCGATGGGAAAGTTGGCGAAATCGTTGTTGCAGCTCCAACACAAGCGAAAGTGAACGCGATTATTCGCGGGAAAACAGCTCATGCTGGTGTAGCACCAGAAAAAGGTGTATCTGCAATTACTATCGCAGCGAAAGCAATTGCGAAAATGCCACTTGGTCGTATTGATTCTGAAACAACTGCAAATATTGGACGTTTTGAAGGTGGTACACAAACGAATATCGTTTGCGATCATGTACAAATCTTTGCAGAAGCGCGTTCTTTAATCAATGAAAAAATGGAAGTACAAGTTGCGAAAATGAAAGAAGCATTTGAAACAACTGCAAAAGAAATGGGCGGCCAAGCAGATGTTGAAGTAAAGGTTATGTATCCAGGATTTAAATTTGCTGATGGCGATCATGTTGTAGAAGTTGCAAAACGCGCAGCTGAAAAAATTGGTCGTACACCTTCTCTTCACCAAAGTGGTGGCGGAAGTGATGCAAACGTAATTGCTGGACACGGAATTCCAACAGTTAACTTAGCAGTTGGTTATGAAGAAATTCATACAACAAACGAAAAGATTCCTGTTGAAGAATTAGCGAAAACAGCAGAATTAGTTGTTGCAATCATAGAGGAAGTAGCGAAATAATATAACAAAAAAGCGTGTAAATCAATTGTGATTTACACGCTTTTTACTTTGATTCGATTGCTTTTACAAGGCGGATAAGCCAATACAAGAAAATCCATGGCAGTATGTAAGTTGTTACTACATGGACTAGACGAGGAAAGAAACCAGCTATGTTTATATCAAATATAGGAAGAAGTAAATAATTGATTGCGACGATTAGTATAATTATGAGAAACGTATAATTGAGTTTATCAGTTGATTTCATAATAATCACCCCTAATTACAAAAATATCCACTTCATTTAAATTATAGCAATAAATATGATGGAAAAGAACAAGTAATAATTATAATTATTGTGCAAAATTTGCTATAATAAAAGAACGAACGTTCTGATTAGGGGGTGAGTACTATGCGAGAAATGTATCCAAAAAAAGGTCGTGTTATTTTACATGTAGATATGAATTGTTTTTTCGCATCTGTTGAAATTGCTCATGACTCATCGTTACAAGGGAAGCCGTTAGCGGTTGCTGGAAATGAAAAAGAAAGAAAAGGAATTATCATAACATGTAGTTATGAGGCGAGAGAATATGGAATACGTACAACGATGCCACTTTGGGAAGCGAAAAGGTTATGTCCGCAATTAATTGTAAGGCGCCCTAATTTTACATTATATCGCGAAGCTTCATTTCAAATGTTTCAAATTCTTTCCCGTTTTACGGAAAAAATACAACCAGTCTCAATAGATGAGGGGTATTTAGATATTACAGACTGTTACGCACTCGGTTCACCTCTTGAAATAGCAAAGATGATTCAGCAGGCGTTATTAACAGAATTGCAGCTTCCGTGTAGCATCGGGATTGCTCCGAACCTTTTCTTAGCAAAAACAGCTTCTGATATGAAAAAGCCTCTCGGTATTACCGTGCTCCGAAAACGAGATATTCCAGAAATGATTTGGCCACTTCCGGTTGGAGCGATGCATGGAATTGGAGAAAAAACAGCTGAGAAATTAAAAGATATTCATATACAAACAATTGAACAGTTAGCAAAAGGAAATGAACATATCATTCGCGCTAAAATTGGAAAGCATGGTGTTGATTTACAAAGAAGGGCAAAAGGTGTGGATGATAGAGAAGTTGATCCGAGTCAAATGGGACAACATAAAAGCGTTGGTAATTCGATGACTTTTTCAAAGGATATGGATGAAGAAAAAGAATTACTTGATATGTTAGAAAGGCTATCAAAATCAGTGAGTAAAAGATTACAAAAGCGAACTCTTGTCAGCTATAATATTCAAATTATGATTAAATATCATGATAGGCGGACAGTAACGAGAAGTAAGCAATTGAAAAATGCCATTTGGGAAGAACGAGATATTTTTCAAGCGGCCTCTCGTTTATGGAAGCAACATTGGGATGGCGATTCCGTTCGTTTATTAGGTGTTACAGCTACTGAAATAGAGTGGAAGACTGAATCGGTGAAGCAATTAGATTTGTTTTCATTTGAAGAAGATGCGAAAGAAGAGCCGCTACTTGCTGTCATTGATCAAATTAATGATAAGTATGGAATGCCGCTTTTACAACGAGGTAGTCAATTATTACGTAAGCAAGAAAAGTCTTTTCAGCAAAAATTAGAAAATAAGTTTATGTAGAAGGTGTCATGAAGCTGTAAATATCATGACACCTTTTATGTTCAACTTGCTTCTAAATCTAATAAAGTTTTCCAACCAGCTGCAGTAACGCCAGATTCTAATAGCATTCTGCTCACTATTTTTTCAATTAAGACTGCTGTATTTGTGTTGCAGTGTAATGTCGCTTGTATACATACTTTTTGATTAGAATCTACGTCTTCACTATACAATTCTTTTAAACCAATGCCTTCAGAACTTACCATATGCATAAGTAAAAAACGAATATGGGCTTCATGTTCTTCTGAACAAGTGAGAGAAAGTAAGTAGTTCGTTTGTTCAGGTGATTCTTCTTTTGATTTCTGATTCATAAAGAGAGCGATTGGGCGAAGTAGTATGTTTGCTAGTAAAACACCAGCTGCACCTAATATAGCTGCAATGAGGAAACCAGCGCCTGTAAGAGTACCAACAGCAGCTGCGCACCATAGGGTAGCCGCAGTATTAAGCCCCCTAATACTAAAACCATCGCGGATAATAACGCCGCCTCCTAAAAAACCAATCCCACTGACGACTTGAGAGGCAATACGTGAAGGGCTAGCATCGTGATCAATCATGACGGATAATAAAACAAATATACAGGCACCAAGTGATACGAGAGCATTTGTCCGTAGCCCAGCCATCCTATGTCTCCATTGTCGTTCCATTCCGATGCAAGCACCTACAATAATTGCAATAAATAATCTTAGTACAATGTCATACCATACCATCATGGTCACCTCCATACATATAAGTCCAAGTTATGTTTTTGAGAATGAGCGGGAAGCACCCGCTCATTCTCATTTTTATAACCAGCTATGAAACTTTTTAATATAAAGATTTTTTAGGAATTGTGTTAAGAAAGCATAGCCTAATAGTATCCCTACTAACCAAGGGAAATAGCTAAGTGGTAATGCTTGTAATCCAACGGCTGCTCCAAGTGGCGAGAATGGAATATAAATTCCGATTATCATAATACAAGCGGTTAATAAAAGAACCGGTACTGATGCGGTACTTTGAATAAATGGAATCTTCTGTGTTCTTATCATGTGAACAATTAAAGTTTGTGTTAGCAATCCAACGACAAACCAACCAGATTGGAATAATGATTGTTCGCTAGCTGTATTTGCACTGAAGACGTTCCACATGACCACATAGGTGATGATATCAAATATGGAACTAATGGGACCGATGCAAATAATGAAGTTCCGTAAATTTGCAGTATCCCATTTTCTTGGTTTTTCTAAAAACTCTTTATCCATTTTGTCCCATGGGATAGACAGTTGTGAAATATCATAAAGTAAGTTTTGAATTAAAAGGTGAATGGCAAGCATCGGCAAGAAAGGAATGAAGGCACTTGCTACTAACACACTAAATACATTTCCGAAGTTAGAGCTTGCTGTCATTTTAATGTATTTCAAAATATTACCGAATGTAGTGCGTCCTTCTAAAATACCTGCTTCTAATATCATTAAACTTTTTTCAAGTAGAATAATATCGGAAGACTCTTTTGCAATATCAGTTGCAGTATCAACACATATGCCAACGTCAGCTTCCCGTAACGCTACGGCGTCGTTAATGCCATCTCCCATATAACCTACAGTGTGTCCGTTTCCTTGTAATACTCGTATAATGCGGGATTTTTGCATTGGATTTAGTTTAGCAAAAACAGTTGTTTCTTCGGCTAGCTTTGCTAATGCTTTATCAGGTAAAGCATCGATTTCGTAACCAAGGATAGGCTCGCCAATATTTAATCCAACTTCTTTACATACCTTTTTTGTCACGATTTCGTTATCACCAGTTAAAATTTTTACTTGTACACCATGTTTTTGTAATGCTTGAATGGCAGTAACGGCAGATGGTTTCGGCGGATCTAAAAAGCCAATATATCCAGCGAGAATCATATCATTTTCATCTTGTACGGCGTACTCTTTATTATTTGTTGGTCTATTTTTTTTATAAGCTACAGCAATAACGCGCATACCTTCACTATTCAAAGTTTCACTTAGTTGTTTTACATGTAAGCGCATGTCATCGGTAAGAGAAGCAATTTTGCCATCTATTTCAGTGTAGTTGCAAATAGATAAAATTTCTTCTACAGCCCCTTTACAGACCATTGTATGTTCACCTGAATTGTTTTTTATAATGACGGACATACGCCGACGAGCAAAGTCAAATGGAATTTCATCTAGCTTTTGAAAAACAGATGGATCAAATTTTTGATTTTCTTCTGTATGTTTTATAACGGCTTTATCTATTAAATTTTTCAATCCTGTTTGATAGAAGCTATTTAAATAGGCAAAGTGTAATACACGATTACATGTATTACCATTAGGATTTAAGTGCCGAACAAGTACAACTTTATCTTCTGTTAAAGTTCCTGTTTTATCGGTACAAAGAATGTTCATAGCACCTAAGTTTTGAATAGAATTCAGCTGTTTTACAATTACTTTCTGTTTAGACATGTTAACGGCACCTTTAGCTAAATTAGCAGTCACAATCATTGGTAACATTTCAGGTGTTAGACCAACTGCGATTGCAATAGCGAAGAAGAAAGCTTCTTGCCAATCCCCTTTTGTGAATCCGTTAATGAGAAGAACGATAGGTGCCATAATAAGCATGAATGTAATTAAAAGCCAGCTTACTTTGTTTACACCTTTATCAAAGCTTGTTTCTACGCGCTTACCGATTACTTTATTTGCTAAAGAGCCAAAATACGTATCGGTACTTGTGGAGATGACAACCGCTCTTGCGCTACCACTTACAATATTTGTCCCCATGAAGCAAAGATTTTCCATATCGAGTGGATTGTAATTTTTTTTCGTGCTTTTCGGTAATAGATGTTTATTTTCTGTATGGTAGCAGTTTTCGTATTTTTCTACAGGAAGTGCTTCTCCTGTTAAAGAAGATTGGTTCGCAAATAAATCTTTAGCCGATAAAATACGCACATCAGCTGGAACAATGTCTCCGGCTGAAAGTGAAATAATATCGCCAGGTACAAGTTCCTCAATTGGAATTTCCGTTGTATCAGTTTGCTTTAAATTTTTTACATTTTTTGTTTCGTGTACAAATCCATCTATTCTAAAGACACTCGCCGTTGTTCGAACCATAGCCTTTAACTGATCTGCAGCTTTTTGAGAACGAAATTCTTGTAAAAAGCGAATCGTTGCACTTAGCATTACCATTACAGATACGACAATCGTTCCTTGTATGTCATCTGTGAAAAAAGAAAGTGCGCCGAGAGCTAATAAAACAAAAATAAATGGATTTTTAAATGCCAGCAGAAATTGAATGTACCACGGTGATGTTTTATTATGAGCTATTTCATTAAGGCCATATAAAGAAAGTCTACGAGACGCTTCTTCTTTAGAGAGTCCATTTTCTGTTGTTTCTAAAAGTCGTAACGCTTTGTTTGCATCCTGCGTTGCGACTTCCACTAATAATTTGTGATTTGTTTTCATACAATCTTGATCGTATGAATGTTTCGTTTCTTGTTTTTGTAAATTTAACATCGGTAGTTCCTCCTTTTTCATGAAGGAGGAAACAAGCTGTTACTCGACTATTTAAAATTAGGAGGAACAGTTTCTTTCCTACCTACATGATGAAATATTAACGTAAAACATATGGGTATCTGGGCCGAATCATCAATTGCCAACTGTTCCTCACCTCCGTACAATTTAGTAGTTTCTGAATATGCTATGTTTGTTTCATAGTAAGGTGCATATATACGTAAAAAGACCTTTACTCAAAACGAGTAAAGGTCTGAATTCGTAGTTAAAAGAGTCCACGACAAAGACTGTTAGTAAATATAGATTAAAACAGTTTTGTGTATGACAAAATATACGCACCTCTCCCTCGTTGAGTTTTAGCACTGTATAGCATAGGTACTGAAACCAGCTACGTTAAAAAAGGCCTTCATTCCGACCTTTCCTGTTGACCCATTGGCGTCTCTCGACATTTTTGGGCAGCAGCGTTTCTCTATACAGGAGCCTCACCTAACAGAGACCATATTCAATTACACGTTGAATGTTAGCACTGAAATTTTGTAGTGTCAATATATTTTTTTGAAAACTCAAATAGATTCATCTTGGCTATATAGTAGGAAATAAGTTTGGAAAATAAATACCGTAATAAACATAAAAAAAGCACTGATTACAGTGCTTTTTTTATAGATTATGAGATTGTAGCATTTTCAAAAATAACAATTTCTGAACGATTTGTTGTTGAAACACGTTGTGCATAATATGTTAAAGCTGAAGAAATATATGTTGGTAACGAGTCATTTGTATGTGTTGTTGTATATTCATGGATTAATTCTTTCAAAGTCGTCCATTCTAATTGTGCTGGGTGATCAGACACGAAAGAACTTACCCAGCGATCAAATGAAGATGAAAAATCAGTTTGTAAACGAAATGCTTCTTTCATAATAAAACGCTCCCTTAAAATGTAGTATAATCATTTTAACATAAAACACGAACGATTGCTAAGTTTTTTGAGTATAACGTTCGTGATATATAGTTGTCTAGATGATTGGTTATGTAAATTCGATTTGCCATTTGAAATAACATTCCGTAAGATGAAAGGTAGATTATATAAAGAGCTGGAGGAAAGAAAGTGGAATTTGTATTTTTAGGAACTGGTGCAGGTGTTCCTTCGAAAGGAAGGAACGTTTCAGCAATTGCTTTGCAATTGTTAGAAGAACGAGGACAGACTTGGTTATTTGATTGTGGCGAGGCGACGCAACATCAAATATTACATACATCAGTACGTCCACGCCGCATTGAAAAAATATTTATTACGCATTTACATGGTGATCATATTTTTGGATTGCCTGGTTTATTAGGAAGCCGTTCGTTCCAAGGAGGGACTACACCTCTAACAGTGTATGGACCAAAAGGAATTAAACAATTTATTGAAGTCGCATTATCAGTAAGTACGACACATGTAAAATACCCGCTTGAAATTGTTGAGATAACAGAAGAAGGTACTGTGTTTGAAGATAATGAATTTCATGTGGAAACGAAAAGATTGTCACACGGTATTGAATGTTTTGGGTATCGTATTATAGAGAAAGATATACAAGGCGCCCTTTTAGTCGATAAATTGCTGGAGATGGGCGTGAAACCAGGTCCACTCTTTAAACGTTTAAAAGATGGAGAAGTGGTTGAATTGGAAAATGGTACGATACTAAACGGAAAAGATTTTATCGGCCCACCTCAAAAGGGAAGAATTATTACCATTTTAGGTGATACGAGATATTGTGAAGCGAGTAGAGAGCTAGCACAAGACGCTGACGTACTTGTTCATGAAGCAACTTTTGCAGCAGAAGATGAACAACAAGCTTATGATTATTTTCATTCCACATCTAAGCAAGCTGCAAGTATTGCACTTCAGGCAAATGCAAAACGATTAATATTAACTCATATTAGTTCTCGTTATCAAGGGGATACATATAAGGAATTATTGAAAGAGGCAAGAGAGCTATTTTCTAATACAGAAATAGCTACAGATTTAAAATCATTTCCAGTGGACAGATAATAATGTTGTGAAAAAATGGTGACGAAAGGTTGCCATTTTTTTATTTCTAAAAAAAAATAAAAATAAAACTGTTATCATTTTACGCTTATATAGGATGAAACAGAAAGTTTTAATGATGTAAAGATATAAGATGAAACAACATAGTATCGATTGTTTAGAAAAACTGTTATATAAGTCGGACGACATACAAGTAGTACAAATAGCAAAAATGGATTGTTATTCAGAACTTTTAAAATTCATTAAAAGTAAGCGTTTTATTAAAAACAAGCTATAATGAGGACAGATTATAATTTACTGTAGGCTACATGTGTTTGAGACGTTTATCATAACAAGTGAAGTTGAATAAATTGTGAGAGGGCAACATGGAAATTATAATAGGAAGGACATTACTATTATTTGTATGAAGCCTTTTTCACTTTTTAGCTTTAAGGCATCAAAAGGTATGAAAGCAATGGGCGTTTCACTTGTTTATGCTATGCTTGTAAGGGGTTCTGTGTTAAACTTTGGATTGCTACAAGACTTTACTGTAGATTATCTTATATTATGTGTAAATGAAGGTAATGCTAAGTTTCTTATTTCATATTATAACTGGTATTATTTCAGGATATATCGCTTCACTGTTATTCAAAAACGATCCAATTCGTATAGCGGAACAAATTCGTAGTACAACTGG
The DNA here is from genome assembly GCF_028548245.1 of Bacillus sp. FF-1. NCBI lineage: Bacteria > Bacillati > Bacillota > Bacilli > Caryophanales > Bacillaceae > Bacillus > Bacillus sp. FF-1. The sequence goes on along the minus strand of NZ_JAQQGG010000003.1, from coordinate 188,758 downwards.
AAAAGCAACCGATTTGGTAGCTTAATAGAATAGTAAAAAATTTTTTCATAGAGGTTTAGGGGGAGTTATGATGAAGTATCGCTCAGTATTTGATATTATCGGTCCAGTTATGATTGGTCCATCAAGTTCACATACAGCAGGCGCAGCAAGAATGGGGCAAGTTGCTCGCCAGCTGTTTCGTCATGAACCAGAAAGAGTAAGCATTTCATTATATGGATCATTTGCAAAAACGTATCGTGGGCATGGTACAGATGTAGCGCTAATAGGTGGGATATTAGGGTTTGAAACAGATGACTTACGTATTCCAGAGGCGCTAGAAATAGCAAAAGAGCGCGAAATTGAAGTGGAATTTATTGAAGAGGATGCCAATGCACCTCACCCAAATACAGCGAGAATTCGTTTGTATAAAGGTGAAGAAGAAATTGAAGTTGTTGCTTGCTCAATTGGTGGCGGTAAAATTGAAGTTGTAGAATTAAACGGATTCGATCTTCAATTATCAGGCACGAGTCCAGCACTACTTATTGTAAATAACGATCGCTTCGGTGCTATTGCAGCAGTAGCTTCAATCCTTGCGAAACACGAGATTAACATTAGTACAATGAGTGTTTCTCGTAAGGAAAAAGGAAGAAGAGCGCTTATGGTCATCGAAACAGATGAAATATTAGCAGATGAAGTGATTGAAGAAATAAAAGCGCAACAAAATATTTGTCAAGTAACTATTATGGAATAATTGCAGGGGGGACACACCATGTTTCGGAACGCAGCGGAACTAGTGGCGCAAGCTAAAGAACAAAATGTAAAAATCGCAGAAATTATGATTCAATGTGAAATGGAAACAAGAAGTATTTCACGTGAAGAAGTAATTGCTGGTATGGAAAAGAACTTAGTCGTGATGGAGCAAGCGGTAGAACGTGGTATTCGCGGAGTGAAATCACCAACTGGTTTAACTGGTGGAGATGCTGTAAAAGTTCAGGCGTATATGAAGAGTGGAAAAGGCTTATCTGGAGATACGATTTTGGACGCAGTGAGTAAAGCTGTTGCAACAAATGAAGTAAACGCAGCGATGGGAATTATTTGTGCAACACCAACAGCAGGGTCTGCTGGAACAGTGCCAGGTGTACTATTTGCACTAAGAGAAAAATTGCAGCCTACACGTGAAGAAATGATTGAATTCTTATTTACAGCGGGAGCTTTCGGTATGGTTGTTGCGAATAACGCTTGTATTTCTGGTGCAGCGGGAGGATGCCAAGCTGAAGTTGGTTCAGCAAGTGGAATGGCAGCTGCAGCTGCAGTTGAAATGGCTGGTGGAACACAAGAGCAAGCAGCTACAGCGATGGCAATTTCATTAAAGAACATGCTTGGTTTAGTATGCGATCCTGTTGCAGGACTTGTAGAAGTACCTTGCGTAAAACGTAATGCAGCAGGAGCTGCAAATGCAATGATTTCAGCTGATTTAGCATTAGCTGGTGTAACGAGTACGATTCCATGTGATGAAGTGATTGAGGCGATGTTTAGAATCGGACAAACGATGCCAGTAGCACTTCGTGAAACAGCTGAAGGTGGACTTGCAGCAACACCGACTGGTCGCCGTCTGCAAGAAGAGATTTTTGGGAAGACGAATAACTAAAAATATATGTTTATAAAAAATGGAGCTCAAGTAAGATTGAGCTCCATTTTTTATTTTTCTTTTGTTAATTGTTCTAACGTTTCCCCAAGGTTATGTGATCGTTGCGCTGCCTGTGTAATACAGGAAATAAGCGCTTGTTGAAATTGGTGTTCTTGTAATACTTCAATACCCGCTTCGGTCGTTCCACCAGGAGAGGAAATTTCCTTTCGCAAAATAGACGGGTGTTTTTCACTTGCTTTTAGCATTTCAGCAGCACCAATCATTGTTTGGAGAATAAGTGACTTTGCAACATCTTCTTTTAAACCGATTTTTTTTGCAGCTTCTTCCATCGCTTCTACTACGTAATAAATATAAGCAGGCCCGCTTCCGGATAAGGCAGTGACAGCATGCATCTCTTCTTCCTCTACAACAGAGACGAGACCGATCGTTTCAAATAAAGCTATGGCAGTTTGAATATGTTCCTTTGTTGCATGTTTTGAAGATGAGATAGCAGTAGCTGATTTTAAAATAGCTGCAGATGTATTTGGCATGGCACGAATAATCGGAACGTCTTTTTGAAGTAGATTTCTAATTGAATGAGTAGAAACACCTGCTAATAACGAAATAATAAGCAGGTTATTATGTATGTCTTCTTTAAAAGGGGTAAGCGCTTCTGCAACATCTTTTGGCTTCATTGCTAGAAAAAGAATATTTGTATTAGTAAGTAGTTCTTTTTTATTATGTGTACCTTTGACACCGTATTTGTTATGTAGCTCCTGTAACCTTGTCTCATTAGAACGATTACTTACAGTAATTTGTTCGCCTTTCACAACATTTGCATGTAACAAGCCACCAATAATCGCTTCAGCAATAGAGCCCGCACCGAGAAAGGAAATGTTTTGAATAGACATGATGTTCCTCCTTTAATTTTGGTTAGAAATTCTTATAAATGTACATACATTCGTTTTTTTCTAGGAAACACCTCTTTTTATCTGAAAATAATGACAAATATATAAGGAAGTTGTAAACTGAAGAAGTATTCATTTTTGAACCGGAAAGAGACAGGGGGGCTAAGCATGACGGCGATTCACCGAATGGAGATTCCTGTGCCATTTGCAGTTGAAACTGTAAATGTGTTTTTAGTTGAGGGGGAGACATTAACATTAATTGATACAGGGACGAATACAGAGGAGGCAAGAAGTGCGTTAGAGAGTCAATTAGGTGCATTAGGATATGCGCTAGAAGATATTGAAACAGTAGTCATTACGCATCATCATGCGGATCATTGTGGGCTTTTAAATATATTTTCTGAGAAAACGAACATTATTGGACATCCTTGGAACGAGCCGTGGATTACGCAAAATCCAGAGTTTTTAAAGCGGTATCATGAGTTTTTTAGAGAGACAGCCTTGCAATTTGGTGTTCCAGCAGCGTTTTTGAAAGACGAGGCGTTATTGACGACAAGGACATTGAAATATTCTTGTAATAGATCGTTAACGCATACTGTGAGAGAGGGAGATCGTATTGATTCAATGCCTGGTTTTACAGTAATTGAAACACCAGGTCATGCTTCCACTCATATTTCATTATATAGAGAATCTGATGGAATATTAATTGGCGGGGATGCTCTCATTAGTCATATTTCTTCGAATCCAATATTAGAACCACCATATGAAGGACAAACAGAAAGGGCACGCCCATTATTACAATACAATCAAACGTTAAAGCGTTTAAGTGAAATGAATATTTCGCGCATTTTATCAGGACATGGAGAAGATGTTCTAAATGTGAAACAACTTATTGAAACGAGATTACAAAAGCAAGAAACACGTGCATTTAAAGTGCTTGAGTTATTAAAGGAAAAACCAATGACAGCATTTGAAGTATGTGTAAAACTATTTCCGGTATTATATAAGGAACAATTGCCACTTACTATTTCAGAAACGGTTGGACAATTAGACTTTTTAGCATATAATCAACAAGTGATGATTGATGAATCTTCGCAACAATTGATTTATTATGCAAAGTAGGTGACAGCAATGACGGGACGTTTACAAAATAAAGTAATCGTCATTACAGGTGCTTCTAGTGGAATTGGAGAGCAAGTTGCAATGCAAGTTGCAGAGCAGGGAGCGACTCCAGTATTAATGGCTAGAACAGAAGAGAAATTAAAAGCGCTAGCAGACAAAATTAAAGAAACTTATAATACGCCTTGCTATTATTATGTATTAGATGTAAGTGAAGAGACGGGGATAAAATCTGTTTTTTCAAAGGTATTACAAGAAGTGGGACGTATTGATATATTAGTAAACAATGCGGGATTTGGTATTTTTAAAACGTTTGAAGATGCGTCAATGGATGAAGTGAAAGATATGTTCCAAGTAAATGTATTTGGATTAGTAGCTTGTACGAAAGCAGTTCTACCTTATATGGTGAAAAGAAACGAAGGGCATATTATTAATATTGCTTCACTTGCTGGGAAAATTGCAACGCCGAAATCAAGTGCGTATGCAGCGACGAAACATGCAGTATTAGGATTTACCAATAGTTTACGCATGGAGTTATCCAGTACGAATGTTTTCGTAACAGCGATTAATCCAGGTCCGATAGATACAAACTTTTTTGAAATAGCTGATCAATCCGGTACATATGTGAAAAATATGGGACGATACATGTTAAAACCAACATATGTAGCAGAGCAAATTGTAAAATCAATGCAAACGAAAAAGCGTGAAGTAAATTTACCGAAATGGATGGGCATTGGTCCGAAACTTTATGCATTATTCCCAGGTTTATTTGAGCGTGTTGCAGGTAAAGCATTAAGTAAAAAATAGGAGATTTCCATATGGAAATCTCCTATTTTTTTATTTTCCAGTCACATAATCGTAAACGATATCCTCAACTGCCTCGTATACATCAATTTTAGTATTTGAATGAATTATTGCTTGAATATGTTTAACAAGCATTTCCTGATCCTCATTTGACATAGGACTACATTGATATTGCTGAAAACTTTTTATAATCATTTTCTCAATTAATTTTTCATTCATGTTTTCCCCGCCTGTATGTACGTATGTATTGTTTTATTGTACTTGAAGTGAAATAAAAAAACTACTATGCACTATTTTTGTATAAAAATTCGGTTGTGCATATTATTTTTCTAGTAAAATTAAGTTTTTTAAGTTTATAAAATTTATAAATATTTAATTGACTCTATAAATATACAATATTATAATCATACTTAATTTAAAGAATCGATATGAGGAGGAGCATATGAAGGTCGCGATTATTGGAGCAACTGGGTATGGAGGTATTGAATTAATTCGGTTATTAGAGCAACATCCATATTTTTCGATAGTATCTCTCCATTCTTTTTCACAAGTTGGTGAGCGTATAACAAATGTATATCCGCATTTTCAAAATGTTCTTGTTCATACGTTACAAGAAATTGATGTGGAGGAAATAGAGAAGGAAGCAGAAATTGTATTTTTAGCAACCCCAGCAGGAGTATCAGCAGAGTTAACTCCCAAATTATTAGCAGTAGGCTTAAAAGTAATTGACCTATCTGGAGACTTTCGTATGAAAGATCCTTTCATATATGAACAGTGGTATAAAAGGGCAGCTGCAAAAGAAGGAGTCCTTAGGGAAGCTGTATATGGGTTAAGTGAATGGAAAAGGTCCGAAATTCAAAAGGCAAATTTAATTGCAAATCCAGGATGTTTTGCTACAGCTGCATTATTAGCGATATTACCGTTAGTTCGTAGCGGCATAATTGAAGAAGATTCCATTATTATTGATGCGAAATCAGGAGTATCTGGAGCAGGAAAAACGCCAACAACGATGACTCACTTTCCTGAGTTATACGATAACTTGCGTATTTATAAAGTAAATGAGCATCAACACGTTCCTGAGATTGAGCAAATGCTTGCGGAGTGGAATAGGGAAACGAAGCCAATCACGTTTAGTACACATTTAATACCGATATCACGGGGGATTATGGTTACACTTTATGCGAAAGTAAAACGAGAAATGGAAATAGAACAACTTCAAAAATTATATGAAGAGACGTATGAACAATCAGCTTTTGTTCGAATTCGCATGCAAGGAGAGTTTCCAAGTCCGAAAGAAGTGAGGGGCTCAAATTATTGTGATATGGGGATAGCTTACGATGAAAGAACAGGAAGCGTGACAGTCGTTTCTGTTATAGACAATATGATGAAAGGTGCGGCTGGGCAAGCGATTCAAAATGCAAATATAATAGCGGGACTAGAAGAAACAACAGGTTTACAATATATGCCGCTTTATTTATAAGGGGGACATGATGGTTAAAGTAGCGTCTATTACAAAATTAGAAAATGGTTCGATTGTAACACCAAAAGGTTTCTCGGCAATTGGCACTGCAATTGGTTTGAAAAAGGAGAAGAAGGATTTAGGGGCAATCATTTGTGATGTACCGGCATCATGTGCTGCTGTTTATACAACAAATCAAATACAAGCAGCCCCCTTGCAAGTAACGAAGGATAGTATAACGACTGAGGGGAAATTACAAGCTATTATCGTCAATAGTGGAAATGCAAATGCTTGTACAGGGATGAAAGGATTACAAGATGCATACGAGATGCGTGCATTAGGGGCGGAACATTTTGGAGTGAAAGAAAATTATGTTGCAGTAGCTTCAACAGGTGTAATTGGTGTTCCGTTGCCGATGGATATAATCCGAAAGGGAATTGCAACTCTTATCCCGGCGAAGGAAGAAAATGAAGCTCATTCTTTTTCTGAAGCAATCTTAACGACGGATCTTATAACGAAAGAAACTTGCTATGAGATGATGATTGATGGAAAGAAAGTGATGATTGCTGGTGTTGCGAAAGGTTCAGGGATGATTCATCCAAATATGGCAACGATGCTAAGTTTTATTACGACAGACGCTCATATAGAGCATGACGTATTGCAAACCGCATTATCACAAATAACGAATCATACATTTAATCAAATTACGGTGGATGGCGATACTTCTACGAATGATATGGTCATCGCTATGGCAAGTGGATTATCAGAAACGAAACCAATCGATATGGAACATGCAGATTGGGAAACTTTCATATTTGCCTTACAGAAGGTATGTGAAGATTTAGCAAAAAAAATTGCACAAGATGGTGAAGGCGCTACGAAGTTAATAGAAGTAAATGTGCTAGGAGCTCAAACGAATGAAGAGGCAAAGAAAATCGCAAAACAAATAGTCGGTTCGAGTCTTGTGAAAACAGCAATACATGGTGAAGACCCAAACTGGGGGCGAATTATTAGCAGCATTGGACAAAGTGAAGTAGCGATTAATCCAAATACAATTGATATTACTCTTCAATCTATCGTTGTGCTGAAAAATAGTGAACCTCAAATGTTTTCTGAAGAGGAAATGAAAGAGAGATTACAAGAAGATGAAATAGTCATTGATGTGTATTTACATTTAGGTGAAGAGACCGGATCAGCTTGGGGCTGTGACTTAAGTTATGAATATGTGAAAATAAACGCTTGTTATCGTACATAAGGAGAGGGAAGATGAGCGATTATATTGTAGTGAAATGCGGCGGTAGTATGTTGGATCAATTAAATGATGTGTTTTTTGATTGCATAAAGAAATTACAACAGAAGTATAAAGTAGTGATTGTTCATGGTGGTGGCCCAGAAATTGATGCCCAATTAAAAGATTGTAACATCAACGTAGAAAAAAGAGATGGATTACGGGTAACACCAAAAGAAGTTATGGATGTTGTTCAAATGGTGTTATGTGGAAGTACGAATAAAAAACTCGTAATGAATTTACAAAAGCATAATTTACGAGCGGTAGGTTGTTCAGGATGTGACGGCAATCTACTTCAAGTTCAACCTGTCAGTGAGGAGATAGGATATGTGGGAGAAGTAAGGTATGTCGAAACGGCCTTACTAAAAGGATTAATAAATATGAATTATATTCCTGTTATTGCTCCGGTCGGCATAAATGATAATGAGATTTATAACATAAATGCGGATACCGCTGCAGCTGGGATTGCGGCCGCATTATCTGCAAAAGAACTCATTTTTATTACAGATGTAGATGGGGTATTGCATGAAGGAAAGTTAGTAAAGAAAACCGACGAATTTGAGATTGTTAATTTTATAGAAAACGGTGTTATTACCGGTGGGATGATTCCGAAAGTACAGGCAGCACTAGCATCATTAAAAATGGGAGTGCAAAAGGTTAGTATCGTAAATGGGATGAAGGATTTTACCGAGGTTACAGGTGAGTGTATCGGAACGACGGTAACGAGGGGCGTGAGTATTGCATGATAAGTCATCTTTTTCAAACGTATGGGAGAAGAAAGATTGAGTTTGTAAAGGGAAAAGGAACGAAAGTCATTGATAATAACAGTAAGCAATATTTAGATTTTACATCAGGAATTGGTGTATGTAATTTAGGACATTGTCATCCTACTGTTATGAAAGCTGTACAAGAGCAACTGCATGAAATATGGCATATATCTAACCTGTTTACAAACAGCTTACAAGAAGAAGTCGCGTCATTATTAACAGAAAACATAGCATTAGATTATGTGTTCTTCTGTAATAGCGGGGCAGAGGCGAATGAAGCTGCTTTGAAGCTAGCCCGTAAGCATACTGAAAAATCTCTCGTCGTAACATGCGAGCAATCTTTTCACGGTAGAACATTCGGAACGATGAGTGCGACGGGACAAAATAAAGTGAAAGAAGGATTTGGTCCGCTCCTTCCCTCTTTTTTACATACGCCTTTTAACGATATAAAGGCATTAGAGGAAGTAATGAATGAAGAAGTTGCGGCAGTAATGATAGAAGTTGTTCAAGGAGAGGGAGGAGTCATACCTGCTGATCTATCTTTTTTGAAAGCGATTGAAGCATTATGTAAGAAGTTCGGGTCCTTATTTATTATAGACGAAGTCCAAACAGGAATCGGAAGAACAGGGACATTATTTGCTTACGAACAAATGGGAATAACGCCTCATATCGTTACTACTGCTAAGGCGCTTGGAAATGGCATTCCAGTTGGAGCAATGATTGGCCGGAAAGAACTTGGAATATCGTTTCCTGCAGGGTCACATGGTTCAACGTTTGGGGGAAATTATATTGCAATGGCTGCGGCGAAAGAAGTATTGCAAATAATTAAAAGACCATCGTTTTTAAAAGAAGTAAAGGAAAAGGGCGAGTACGTATTACAGAAGTTGCAAGAGGAATTACGACATGTCGAATGTATTCAAAATATACGTGGTAAGGGGCTTATGGTTGGAATTGAATGTACGCATGAAGTTGCAAGTTTTATAGAACAACTAGAAAAACAGGGACTTCTCGTATTACAAGCAGGACCTAATGTTATAAGACTATTACCGCCACTTATTGTAACGAATGAAGAACTAGAACAGGCAGTATATATGATAAAAAAAGTAGTTTGTACAAAAAACGTATCAATCATATAAGGGGGAATTTTCATGTCAACTGTACAAGTACCGAAATTAAATACGAAAGACCTTTTAACATTAGAAGAACTAACGCAAGAAGAAATTATTTCTTTAATTGAGTTCGCAATATATTTAAAAAAGAATAAGCAAGAGCCTTTACTGCAAGGCAAAATATTAGGTCTTATCTTTGATAAACATTCAACTCGTACTCGTGTATCTTTTGAAGCAGGAATGGTACAGCTTGGGGGACATGGTATGTTTTTAAGTGGAAAAGAGATGCAAATGGGAAGAGGAGAAACTGTTTCAGATACTGCGAAAGTATTATCGCAGTATATTGACGGGATTATGATACGTACATTCTCACATGCGGATGTAGAAGAGCTTGCAAAAGAATCGAGCATACCTGTTATTAATGGATTAACGGATGACCATCATCCTTGTCAAGCATTGGCAGACTTAATGACAATATACGAAGAAACAAATACATTTAAAGGAATAAAATTGGCTTACGTAGGTGATGGAAATAATGTATGTCATTCATTGTTGTTAGCGAGTGCAAAAGTTGGAATGCATATGACTGTTGCAACGCCTATAGGGTATGAACCGAATGAAGAGATTGTAAAAAAAGCGTTAGCGATTGCCAAGGAAACAGGAGCTGAAATTGAAATTTTACATAACCCTGAATTAGCGGTGAATGAAGCAGATTTCATTTATACTGACGTTTGGATGAGCATGGGGCAAGAGGGCGAAGAAGAGAAATATACGTTGTTTCAACCATACCAAATCAATAATGAACTTGTTAAGCATGCGAAGCAAACATATCGCTTCTTACACTGTTTACCTGCCCATCGTGAAGAAGAAGTAACAGGCGAAATTATAGATGGGCCAAAATCTATCGTATTTGAGCAAGCTGGTAATCGATTGCATGCGCAAAAAGCATTATTAGTAAGTTTATTTAAAAATGTAGAAGAGCTTTCCTAAAGGATGTATACCCCAGTTGCTAGATACGAATAAAAACTGGGGTGTTTTTTATGGTTAAATTCTTTTTAGAAGAGAAAGTAAATACGGTAAAAAGATATTACTTTGAGTATATACTGAATGTACTTAATTATATGGATAGAGGGAGGATATCTATTAGAGAAACAGCTACTAAATTTTTTGTATAACCATTTGTGCCTAGTTTACCAGGAAGGCCTTTTACTTCACATACACTTCGTTTGCCGTTAAGCAGGTTTTATGTAACATGAAGATTTTTAGATATTCTGAAATTTCTATATTTACATTTTTTTCTTTTTGTCTCATAATTTTAATGGGGAGAGGGAGGGAAAAAATGGTTCAAATTAAAGTAACACCTGAAATGCTAGAAGAAGTTGCGAATCGTGCAAGTAATACCCGAATCGCATTAGAATCTATACATAATAATTTATGTAATGAAATAGATCAGTTGTGTTTTCAGTGGATTGGTGCCTCTAATCAACAGTTCATTCAACTGTTCAATGATGCGAGACCAAAAGCTTTTGCATCTATTCATTCACTTGTAAAAGTAGAGGAAGATTTGAAAAGAATTGCTGAAAAATTCCGCAATACAGATAATCAAAATGTTACAATGGAACAAGGAGCGATGTGTGGACCACTATCGTCAGAAAAAGAGGATTTTGATGGTGAAAAACTTGCTAGGGATATAGTAGGTGAAATAAGTGGTGAGTATGATATTCGTCGTGCTTGGGATGGGATTGATCCATCTACTGGCGAAAAACTATCTACTTTGGATAGAGTATTTGCTGGAGGAATGGCAGTAGCAGGGCTTACACCCTTTGGAAAGATAGCTAAAGTAGGTAAAGGAGTTAAAATGACTGCTAAGGCTGCTGAGGCTGTGAATAAAGCTAAAAAAGTACCTGTGGAGAAAGTCAATGGAGTTAAGGATACTGTAAAAGCTACAGAGGATAGTATCGTTACTAAAAAACCATATAGTAAAAGCAGGCCTAGTTATGGAAAAGGTCAGGTTGAAGAAGTGTGGGAAAATGCGAAAGATTCTATCGATGGGAAAGTTTATGATCCATCAGGTGTAGAAATAATTTGGGATAAATCTAAAACAAGAAGTGGTCAATGGGATATGGGGCATATACCAGGAGAGAAATATTCTGATATGCATGAATTGTATATGAATGAGATTATTACAAAAGAAGAGTTCTTAAAGTGGTATAGAAACCCTGAAAACTATCGACCGGAATTGCCAAGTACTAACCGAAGTCATAAGTATGAATGAGAGGGTGATAGTATAAATGGATATTAATAAAGCTGATTATGGGACTATTATAAAATTCGGGAATCTTAAATTATTTTTAGAGAAGCTAAAAATTGAGGGAAACTGTATTGAAGAGATTGTAGATTCAATTGATAAAAATGGTATTAGTTTACTTGAAAAATCATTAATTAGTAGAAAGTTTGATATAGCAAACTTTCTATTGGATAATGGTGCAAAGGTTAATATAATTTCTAATGATGACTGTAATGAGTTTCACTATTTAGCAGCAAATATTAATTGTCAAGGTGCGGTTGAAGTAGCTTGTAGGCTGGTTGATATGGGGGTAGATTTGAATTTAAAAGATAAAAAATTTGGTAATTCTGCAATATGGTCTTTATGTCAAGAAGTATTAAAAAAAAGAACAAAGGAGGGAAATGATTTAATAGTAAAATGTTTGGGAAAACGACCGAATATTAATGATGAAAATAAATATGGATATTCATTAAGAGATTTAATTGAAGAACGTGGAACAGATGATATGAAAAAAGTTTTGGAGATGATTGTTTGAAAAAGAGTAGTGGATTAGGTGGTAGCGTTGTATCTAAGAATATTTTACAAAATAAAGGGAATGTGAAATGGTGTATTAAAGAACAACCAGTTAATGCTATCGATAATGGATGGAGATTTTTGTCGGAAATAGATACAGATGAATATCTTGCTGATGCATCAAATATGTCAGTTTGTGATTGGGGAACTATTATTGAAATAGAACCAGCGGTAATGAATATTTTTAATATGCCAATTGGCACAGATATTACTTTACTAAATGAAAATAATAAAAAGTATTTTGTTTATACTGATTCGGGAGAAAAAGTAGATTTTTAAGAAGGTATTTTAGTGATTAGTACAGCTATATATCTACTAGCATAAAACTTTATGCATATAAGTATATATTTTAAGAAAATAAAAGAATCAATAATCTATACTATGGAATTGGGTAAAATTCTATTGAAACCTTGATTGGCTATATGTCTTTCAAGGTTTTTTAGTAATCTAAAAAGTTTCACATAAAAACTTATGATTTTAAATTAATATTCAAATATGACGACAATGCATTGGGAAATATGTATTTCAAGGTGTTGCATAAGAATTACCTCCCCCCATTAGTCGATAGTTGGTATATTATTAAAAAACTCTAAACTTATTAAGTAAGAGAGGATAACGAATTAAATGATTAAGCCTTTATATGCAGAAAATATTATAGTGGGTGTAGAATATAAAAATATGTTCAATTGGTTATAAACCTACAAAATTTAAGTTTGTAGAGGAGGAGTAGACGATGAATAATTGGAAAGATAAGATAGCTACAATGATTTTAGTGAAGCAGGAGCTAATGAAACAAGATGTAGAAAAAATATGGCCAAACCATTTTCCGGAGGTGGGAGCAAATGAAAAATCTATTCGCATTATTGAACAAGAATTGGGATATAAACTTGATTTAATGTATAGAGAATTTCTTCAATATGCCAATGGATGGGCAGGTTTTTATCAAACGGTGGATTTATTTGGTACGGAGCAATTAAAGGAATCAGCTATAATGGATTATGCTCAGGTACTATTAGAAGCTATAGATGATGTTGTTTTAGAAGAAAGCGGTGTTTTAAGGCCGGAGCTATTACCAATAGCAGTTTCGGAATTTGATAGGGATTTATTTGTTTTATGTTTACCTAATTCTTCTAGACCAGGAGAGATAATTTGGTTTGCGGGTGAAGAAATAGATAGATTTGAGAATTTTGACGAGTACTTTTTAGCAATGATCGACTATAATAGAGAAGAGATATTAGCTTTAAAGGGGTAGTTTATACAGTCATGTTTTTTAAGTGTCTGTTACTGTACAGCTATAAAAACATAAATACTAATACAGCTAAAGCAAAATATATTTGAAGTGAACAGAAAAGAAAATGGATATTAATTGTTAAGATATACAAGTTTTAAGGTTAAGATAAAATCTAGTGCAACTTAAAAACAATATGAACTGAAAGTACTTGATTGTCGATTAAAGGCAACAAGTGCTTTTTTCGTCTTGATATAAAAATAAATGAAATGGGACAAACATTAGGAGAATAAATAAGAACAAAGCTGCTCAACTTGAACTGTACCGCAATTGTTAGACACGAATAACAATTTGAGGTGCACTTTTTTATCTCTTCCGGCAAGAAGACTCCATCTGATTTGTGTTACGGGTGAAACCCAACAATTCAGGTGGAGATGAATTGCCGTCAGTAGGTAGGCTGAACGCTTTTGTTTCGTTCATAACAATTTTTGAGGGCGAATGTTTGTTTCTTTTTGTCCTACAATATTATGTAGATAAGAAGGGAATAGATTGTAAGGCAACGAAATTAGATAATGATTATCATTCAGCTACTTAAGCCAAAAGTAATGAATACGCTTAATGAACTTTCTAAGAAAGGTGGTGAAAACAATGGCTAGAAAGAAGGTAGTGAAAGTATTACGGAAACAAAAGAAAAGAGAAACCATGCAACGGTTCACGCAGAAACAGAATATCGGACGAGCTTGCCTTACTGCAAAAGAATTTCGTTTACTTCAGCGCATGGCGCATAGTTCAAAAGCACTGCGAAATGTTGGGTTGTACACGATAAAACAAAGTTATTTGAACGATAATAAAATGGCTACTGTAAAAGAAGTGGACAATGCCATGCAGGCTGATATGAACTACTCGGGCGTTCAATCAAACTCTGTTCAAGCGATTCGTAGAGCCTTATTTACAGAAATGAAGAGCTTTTTTAAAGCGTTGGAACAGTGGAAGAAACATCCTGATAAGTTCACAGGTCGTCCGAAGTTTCCGAATTATTCTCGTTCCACTGACAAACGAATCATTGAAATCTATCAAGTGCCAAAAGTGGATGAGAACGGATATTGGATGGTTCCGATGAATGTTGCATTTAGAAAAAAATTCGGTTCCATTAAAATACGTATGCCAAAAAACTTAAGAAATAAAAACATCTCCTACATTGAGATTGTACCAAAGCAAAAAGGTCGGTTCTTTGAGGTGCATTATACATATGAAATGCACGTCTCTCAAGTGAAGAAACAACCCACGACTACGAGTAACGCTTTGAGTTGCGATTTAGGTGTAGATAGATTAGTAAGTTGCGTAACCAATACAGGTTATGCCTTCTTAATTGATGGAAAAAAACTAAAATCCATTAACCAGTACTTCAACAAAACGATACGTAATCTACAACTGAAAAATATGGAAAACGGGCTTTCTAAACGTCTTGTAACGAATAAAATTGCTGCACTTTGGCATAAACGAGAAAGACAAATAAACGGTTACATTGCACAAACAGTAGGCCTATTGTTCAAAAAAGTGAAAGAATTCGATATAGATACGATTGTTGTAGGGTATAACGCTGGTTGGAAACAAAAATCTCATATGGGGAAAAAGAATAATCAAACATTTGTTCAAATCCCATTTGAGAAATTGATGGCAGCAATTGAGAATAAATGCATAAAAGAAGGCATCCGCTTTTTCAAACAAGAAGAAAGCTATACTTCAAAAGCTAGTTTTCTTGATAAGGATCCGGTTCCAGTTTGGTCTAAGGATGATAAGACGCAGTATCGCTTTAGTGGCAAACGAATTACGCGTGGTTTGTACCAAAGTAAAGCAGGAACATGTATCCATGCTGATATTAATGGTGCGCTGAATACATTGAAAAAATCAAAAATTGTAGAACTGGATGACAATCTGAAAGTGAAAACGCCGATTCTATTAGAAGTGCAAAAACGTAAGGCTATTGCTTCGCGCATAGCCTAGTGGGTGCGTCAACCATCCATGTGTACGCGACTTGTCGGGGCTTGTAGCACACGCTGGATTCATCCCAGTGGTGGCTTCTTCCATAAGGGAGAACGGCTCTTTTTCGAAAGGGTGGTGCAAGTGGGAAAACAATCGTTCGTTGTCAGTACCAACCAAAAACATACTTGGGGTGTTACCTTAGGGTAGCATGAATGCTAGAGCGTCAAACTGTCTAGCGATAGACGAAAAGACCTAGCGTTCGAACTCAAGCCCCCACTGAAAGGTTTTATCTCAGTGGGGGTGGTTGACAGTGAAATGTCATATGTATATTTAGTTAACTATTTCGATATCATCTATAATAAAAGAGGAAATGAAATTTGTTTTTCGGGGTGTGTAAGGGCATACTAGGTATAAAAATATAGTTAAAGAGATGATGAGAGTGAAAACAACTAAGAAAACATATTCGTTTTTTCAGCGGATGTGGAGAATATTAAAGTATCAATATTATAAGTTGCTTCGATCACCAGAAGGAGCGAAGAAAGTATCGTTAGGTTTTGCGATTGGTTTTGGTTTAGAGATGTTGGTTATATATACAGCATCGCTCGTCTATTTAATATTTTATCCAATCGTCAGGTTAGCAAAGGGATCTTTTCCTGCCGCGGTGATTGGCAATATTATTGGAAAAATATCGTTTCTCCCAGTAGTTTTATTTCCGCTTGCGTATGCGCTAGGGAAAATGATTTATCCATTTCATGTGCAAAAAATACATCATGAACCCTTTACAATATCGGACTTGTTTTCAAGTCACATTTTTACGATATTAAAGAGCTTATTACAGAGTGAAGTGTATGTATTAATTGGAATGACGATTTTAGGGGTTGTGTTTGGTGTAGTTTCATATTTCGTTGTGCATTATTTATATGAAAAGAACCGTAAGTTACGTTTGAAGAACAGAAAGAAAAGAGTGAGAGAACCACTCATGCAAATATAAAGAGTGTCACACTCATTTTCTCCTTTGAATATGTTTAAGAAAAAGGAGGAGAGAATGAATGTATTATTATTACGTACCGCAAGTATATCCATATGTAAATTATTATCCGGTTTATGATACGAGTAGGCAATATGAATTATATCGACAACAACAACTACCGCAAATACCATCGCAACAACCTACGCAAGATCAAAAACCATATTTAACGACATGGCCATATTCAAATGTATACTATGGCAATTATTACGAATCATAAAGCTGCTTCTATTTAGAAGCAGCTTTATACGTTTGTTTTCAAAATTAAATTTTGAATGGTTTGAAGAGAGTGAATGAGTTTTTCACGTTCTTCCTCAGATAACGTTTGGAAATTTTCTTTTAATTTGTCTAAAATGAATTGTTGATACTGATTTACTAACAATTTCCCTTCAGCTGTCAGGGAAATTAAAATGACCCGTCGATCTTTTTCGCTATAATGACGCTCTATTAGTTCTTCTTGGATCAGTTTGTTTAATAGAGGTGTCATGTTAGGCCGTGAAATCGCTAGCCGCTTGCCGATTTCGGAAACTGCTAATGTGCCATTTTCATGCAGAAGCAGTAATACTTGTGTATGTGATGGCGGCATATGTCTTTGAGAAGAAAATTCTCCAGGAAGCATAAATTTGCGATAAAAAAGAGGCACTAGCGAAAGAAGATGATCAACAATACGTTCCCACTCGCGTGATTCCATATAAAGGCCCCCTTCCACTCTCATTGTAACAAAAAAGACATGTTATAAAAATAGAATTGTTTCATGCGAATTTTAATATTTGTAGGCCAACACTTTTTTTGTAAAGGAATCGGCAATAATCGAATAGCCTTTATCATTTGGGTGTACTTGGTCAAAGAGTAAATCTTTCTTATCATTCGATATTAATTTGCGAATTGGTAAAACGATAGATGGTTGATTTGCTTTTGCAATGGAATAAACGGATTCATTCCATCCGTCTAAAAACATATCTGCATAACTTGCGATGGAGTCATCGAGTTGTAACGGGTTATAGAGTTCAGAAAGAATGAGTAAAGCATCCGGATTTTGATCTCGGACTGTCTTTACAATATTTTTTACATCCGCTTCAAAATGAGCTTTTTCTTTATTTAACATTTTAATACCGTCTATAACACCGACATCACGATTTAAGCGAAATAAATTATTTCCCCCAATGTTAATTGTAATAATATTGGCTGCTCTAATTTTTTGCTTTACATCTTCTGATTCAACCTTTTTAGCGAGACGATCTGTTGTAAGACCGTTTATCCCAAGGTTTTCTACAGTAATTGGTTTATGAATTTGTGCTTCTATTTGTTTAGAGGCTAATTCAGCAAATCCACCTTGTGTCGATCCATATCCTTTGGCGAGCGAATCACCTAGTACGAGATGATAAAAGGAATCGTTTGTTTGCTTATCAATCCAACTTGGAGTAGATGTTTTTTCTGTTTTTTCTTCGGGTTCATTTTGTTTTGTCTCATCGTTCTTTTCAAAATAAGAATAAGAAATGATTAGAAGGAGGAGACAAACAATTGTTAAGATGACTTTTTTCATAATTCATCCTCCTTGTAATTGGTAATTGTATCATATTCAGCAGTATTAACAATGTAAGGGCATATTATATGTTTATGAAAAGTTTACAATAACTTTACAGAAAATTTGTAGAAGTATGTCAAAAAATATTGACGATATGAAAGTACATTATATATGATAATGTCAGATAAGGTGAAATTCTACATAGTGGGAGCTTTATCTCCCGTTAATTGCTAGTCTCCATTAATGGATCGTTTAAGGAGACTACTCGTTAGCGTAGGGTGAAATGAAAATCGTGTATCTACTAGAAGAAAAAAGGTATGTGGTTAGAGAATGCTAGAAATTCATTTCATTATTCTTTGGTAATTGTATAAGGGGGATTTTTTGTGAAAAAGTCAAAAAAAATGCTAGCTGGAGCAACTCTTGCTATTGGTGTTATAGCGCCGCAAGTATTGCCAGCAACAGCTCATGCGGATGAGCAAACTGGGGAGAGTACGGTTAACTTACGAATTCTAGAAACATCAGATATTCACGTTAACTTAATGAATTACGATTATTATCAAACGAAAACCGATAATAAAGTAGGTCTCGTGCAAACTGCAACACTTGTGAATAAAGCGCGTGAAGAAGCGAAGAACTCTGTCCTGTTTGATGATGGGGATGCATTACAAGGGACACCGCTTGGAGATTATGTAGCGAATAAAATAAATGATCCGAAGAAGCCTGTGGATCCTAGTTATACGCACCCATTATATCGTTTAATGAATTTAATGAAGTATGACGTCATCTCTCTTGGGAATCATGAATTTAACTACGGTTTAGATTATTTAAACAAAGTAATTAGTAAAACAGAATTCCCGGTTATTAACTCGAACGTCTATAAAGATGATAAAGATAATAATGAAGAGAATGATCAAAATTACTTTAAACCATATCATGTTTTTGAAAAAGAAGTAGAAGATGAATCAGGTCAAAAACAAAAAGTGAAAATTGGCGTAATGGGATTTGTTCCACCTCAAGTTATGAACTGGGATAAAGCAAATCTAGAAGGAAAAGTGAAAGCAAAAGATATAGTTGAAACAGCGAAAAAAATGGTGCCAAAAATGAAAGCAGAAGGTGCCGATGTTATCGTTGCACTAGCGCATTCAGGTGTTGATAAGAGTGGTTACAACGTTGGCATGGAAAACGCATCGTATTATTTAACAGAAGTTCCTGGTGTAGATGCGGTATTAATGGGACATTCACATACTGAAGTGAAGGACGTATTTAATGGTGTTCCAGTTGTAATGCCTGGTGTCTTTGGAAGTAACTTAGGTATTATAGATATGCAATTGAAAAAAGTAAATGGAAAATGGGAAGTACAAAAAGAGCAATCGAAGCCGCAACTTCGTCCGATTGCTGATAGTAAAGGAAACCCACTCGTACAATCTGATCAAAATTTAGTTAATGAAATTAAAGATGATCACCAAGCGACAATTGATTATGTGAATACTGCTGTAGGAAAAACGACAGCGCCAATTAATAGTTATTTCTCATTAGTACAAGATGATCCTTCTGTACAACTTGTGACAAATGCACAAAAATGGTATGTAGAAAAGTTATTTGCTGAAAATGGACAGTACAGCAAATATAAAGGAATTCCAGTTTTATCTGCAGGAGCACCATTTAAAGCGGGTGGCCGAAACGGTGCTACATATTATACGGATATTCCAGCTGGAACGTTAGCGATTAAAAACGTGGCAGATTTATATGTATATCCAAATACGTTATATGCTGTAAAAGTAAATGGGGCACAAGTAAAAGAATGGCTTGAAATGTCTGCAGGTCAGTTTAATCAAATTGATCCAAAGAAAACAGAAGAACAGCCGTTAGTAAATATCGGATACCCTACATATAACTTTGATATTTTAGATGGCTTAAAATACGAAATTGATGTAACACAACCAGCGAAATACGATAAAGATGGAAAAGTTATAAATGCTAATACGAATCGTATTATAAATATGACATATGAAGGTAAGCCAGTAGCTGACAATCAAGAGTTTATCGTCGCTACAAATAACTATCGTGGAAGTAGCCAAACGTTCCCGGGTGTAAGCAAAGGGGAGGTTGTATACCAATCACAAGATGAAACGCGTCAAATCATTGTGAAGTATATGCAAGAAACGCCAGTTATTGATCCAGCAGCAGATAAAAATTGGACGTTTAAACCGATTGTTGCCGATAAATTACATACAACATTCGATTCTTCACCAAATGCACAAAAGTATATAAAGAAAGATGGAAAAATATCATATGTTGGACCATCTGAAAATGAATTTGCTAAATATGCAATTGATATAACGAAGAAGAACGATGATGATAAAGAAACTGGTGGAGAGAATCCAACAACACCGCCAACAGGTGAAGGAAATAATGGAGAAAATCCAACGACACCACCAACAAGTGAAGGAAATAATGGAGAAAATCCAACGACACCACCAACAGGTGAAGGAAATAATGGAGAAAATCCAACGACACCACCAACAGGTGAAGGAAATAATGGAGAAAATCCAACGACACCACCAACAGATGAAGGTAATAATACAGGATCTGGACAAACTACAACGGATAATCAAAACGTAAAAGAAACAACAACTGTAAGTGAAAAGAAAGAAGAACGTGATTTACCGAAAACAGGTACAAGTGTTGTTTCTACAATTGGAGCAGGTTTGGCGTTTGTTGGAGCAGGATTCCTTCTGTTATTTAGAAGAAAGAAAGCAAATAGATAGTGGAGAAATATAAAAAGGATTACCGATTCAGGTAATCCTTTTTGATATATTATGAAAGTGTTACAGCTTTTTCCTTCTTCCATGAAAGGCCAAATCCAGTAAAGCCGACGATAATTGTTACAACTGGACAAGCTAAGCAGAAGATTGCGAATGGAACGTAATCAAAAGTTGGAACGCCAAGGACGTTCGATAAGAATACGCCACTTACTCCCCATGGTACGAGCGGGTTAATAACTGTACCTGCATCTTCTAATACACGTGATAAATTACGACGTTCTAAACCGACTTCATCATATTTATTAGCGAATGCTTGTCCTGTTAAAACGATAGATAAGTACTGCTCACCAAGTAAGAAGTTCACACCGATTGCAGTTGAAGCAGTAGAAATAATTAAACGTGTGCTAGTTTTTACGAAGCTAGAGATGATATTCATTAGCTGCGTAATAATACCCATTCCTTGTAATAATCCTCCCATACAAAGAGCTAGGAAAATAAGAGCGATTGACATCATCATACTTTGCAGGCCACCGCGAGATAATAAGCTATCAATATCTTTCATACCCGTTTTAGAAACGTAACCGTCTTGCATAATTTTCATTAAATCAGTTAAAGAAGTACTAGGTTTAAATATAAATAGGATAATGATCCCTACTATAATTCCAGCAAGTAAGGTTGGAACTGCTGGAACTTTTTTAAATGCGAATAGGAACAGTAATAAAATTGGAATAAGTGTAAAGATAGAAATCGTTGCATTTTTCTCTAATGTGCTAATGAAGTTTGTGAAGTCAACGTCTCCACTAGTACCGCTTCCTAAAATGAAAAATGCGATAAAAGCAATAATGAAAGCTGGAACTGTTGTCCAAAGCATGTTACGAATATGCTCAAATAAATCTACACCCGTTACAGCTGGCGCTAAATTTGTTGTATCAGATAAAGGAGACATTTTATCTCCAAAGAATGCACCAGAAATAATTGCACCAGCGATTAGAGCAGGATCGTATCCGAGAGCACTACCCATGCCCATAAAGGCAAGTCCTACAGTTGCGGCAGTTGTAAAGGCACTACCGATACTTGTTCCAACAATTGCACAAACAACAAAAACAGTTGGAATGAAAATTTTTGGGGATACAAGCTGGAAGCCGTATACCATTAAAGTTGGAATTGTTCCAGCAGCGATCCAAACACTAATTAATACGCCTACAAGTAAGAATATAAAAATAGATGGAATACCAGCTGAAATACTACTTATCATTCCTTTTTCCATCGTAGACCAATCAATTTTTTTCATAAATCCAAATGCTAATAAAAAAACGATACCAAATAAAATTGGGATGTGTGGTGAAACTTCTAATTGAATAACACTAAAGCCAATGCAGAAAAAGATAAATACTGTTAAAAGAACAGATTCAATTTTTGAAACCATTGTTTTCCCCTCCTAAGTAATCTAAAATAGCTCTTTTTTATATAAAATTCGCCAATATTGTTTATTTCCTTCTAAATTTTAGAATTTTGTGACAAATTACCGGTAATTGTTGTTTCTTTAATATGATACGGAAATGAATGGATAAAAAAACGTCCCTGCATATAATTATGCAGGGACGAAGAAATCGCGGTACCACCCTAGCTTGTGAAATGAATGTATCACAAAATAAAGGGTCGTATGATATGCGCTCATAAAATAAAAACGCCCCTGCAACATATGCAGGGACGAAAAGTTCGCGGTACCACCCTAAATTGTGAAACAGTGTCGTTTCACCACTCTTTAGATATAACGGTCTATAACCGTCTTTCACTACTCCTTACGTTTCGCAAAAGAAGCTCCAGGGGGTAATTCATAATTCGCTCTGTACTGGTTCGCACCGACCACCAGCTCTCTGAAAGCAGAAATCGAAATACTACTAAATCCTATCAATGCCGATTCATATGATGTTAGTTAAATTTTTATCATATATTCGTCTCACATGTCAATAAAAATATTCAATGATTTTTTAGGGAAATAAAGGAGAACGATTTTAATCCTATGAAAATGTGCGTTATAATGAATTTGAAAGGGGAGGAAAGAGTGAAGAAAAAAATAATTCTTTTTACCACTTTACTAGTCATTGGCGGAAGTGCTGGCATTTACACAGCTTTTGCAGCTGAATCAGAGCAGGCGAAGCAAAAGCAAATACAGCAGTTAGAAGTGAAGAAAGCGAAAGAAGCTGAAGAGAAGAAGTCGATGGAAAAAGCAGCTGATAAACTAGGGGTTTCTACGGAAGGAAAAACAAAAGAAGAGGTTGCGAAAGAAGTAAATACCGCAAGATTTGAGAAGCGCCATGATCTATTGATTGAACATGCAAAACAACTTGGAATTGAAACAGAAGGAAAAAAAGACGAAGAGATTATTTTAGAAATCGGAAAGATACAACATGGAAAGTAGAACAACTTATCTTATGATAAGTTGTTCTTTTTTAAGAACTACTTGATTTAAAAATAATTGACAGTCATTTAGATTTAATGTTAACTATATTTATAAACTAGTTGACATTAGGGGTGACAATTGTGACTTTTAGTAAGAGTACGACTGACAAACCATCATATACATATGAAGAGTTATCGGAGAAAAATAAAGCCTATGTATGGCATCCATTTACACAAATGAAGGATTATTTAGAAGAAGATCCTGTCATTATTGAACGGGGAGAGGGAAGAAAGCTATACGATGTAAATGGAAATGAATATTGGGACGGTGTTTCGTCTATTTGGTTAAATGTTCATGGACATCAAGTGCCAGAACTAGATGAGGCAATTCGTGAGCAATTAAATAAAATTTCCCATTCTACTATGTTAGGGCTTGCTAACGTTCCATCTATTTTATTAGCCGAAAAAATAATTGAAGTTGTACCAGAAGGTTTGAAGAAAGTGTTTTATTCAGACTCCGGTTCTAGCGCTGTTGAAATTGCAATTAAGATGGCCTTTCAATATTGGCAGCATAAAGGAAAACCGAAGAAACAAAGATTTGTTACATTAAAAGAAGCGTATCATGGTGACACAATTGGAGCTGTTTCAGTGGGAGCAATAGACTTGTTTCACCAAGTGTATAGTTCGCTTTTATTTGAAGCAATTAAAATGCCTTATCCATATACATATCGTTCTCCTTATGGAAATAATAAGGAGGAAATTGTAAAAAAACATTTAGAAGAAATGGAGGAGCTGCTGAAAGATAAACATGAAGAGATTGCGGCGATTATTGTAGAACCTTTAATGCAAGGTGCTGGCGGTATGATTACAATGCCAAAAGGATACTTAAAAGGGCTACGTAATTTATGTACAAAATATAATGTTCTATTTATTACAGACGAGGTAGCGACTGGATTTGGGCGTACTGGAAAAATGTTTGCATGTGAACATGAAAATGTAACACCGGATATTTTGACAGCCGGAAAAGGTTTAACAGGCGGATATTTACCAGTTGCAATTACTGTAACGACAGATGAAATTTATAATGCCTTTTTAGGAGGATATGAAGAACAAAAAACATTTTTCCACGGACATAGTTATACAGGGAATCCGTTAGGGTGTGCGGTAGCAATTGCAAATCTAGAACTATACGAGAAAACAAATTTAATAGAAGAGGTGGCACGTAAAACAGAATATGTGGCGACGCAATTAGAAGACCTCTTTGCATATAAACATGTAGGGGACATTCGTCAATGCGGGTTAATGGTTGGAATTGAACTTGTGAAGAATAAGGAAACGAAAGAAGCGTTTGAATGGACAGAGAGAGTCGGTGTTCAAGTATGTAAACGCTCAAGAGAACTAGGTATGATTTTGCGCCCGCTCGGTAATACGATTGTGTTTATGCCCCCTCTTGCTTCTACAATTGATGAGATTGATGATATGTTACGTATTTTGTATAAAGCAATCTCGGATGTTACGGAGGGAGAATAATGAGTGGCTTTTTTATAACAGCAACGGATACTGAAGTGGGGAAAACTGTAGTCGCCGGTGCATTAGCAGGTGTATTTAGAGAACTGGGATATAACATCGGGGTATATAAACCGTTGCAAAGTGGACATGTTGCATCAAATCCAGAAGGAGATGCAGCAAGGCTAAAGGCATTATCAGGTGTACCGACAAAAGAAGATGAGATTTGCCCTTACTCTATTGAAGAGCCGCTTGCCCCGAGACTTGCCATGAAAAGAGCTGGAAGGACAGTAACGTTAAAAGACATTATTCATCACTATAATGAACGATTGAAAGATTTTAATAGTCTACTTGTAGAAGGAGCAGGTGGATTAGCTGTTCCATATACAGAGGACGCTTTAGTAATTGATTTCGCAAAAGAATTACAACTTCCACTTATTGTAGTAGCACGCCCTACATTAGGAACAGTAAATCATACAGTTTTAACGATCGCTTACGCAAAGGCATATGGTTTAACAGTAGCAGGTGTCATTTTATCTGGCTGCAAAGAATGCGAAATGGAAAGAGTGCAAGAAAATAAAGAAATGATTGAAGAGCTAAGTGGGGTACCGGTTTTAGGTTTATTACCATTCTTTGCAGGTGAGTTTACAAGAGAAGAAGTCTTGAAATCTGCTAAAGAATATATAATGATTTCAAAATTAGAGGAGCTTATCCGAAATGAATCAAACGTGGCGCACACATCTTCAATCTAAATTGCAACAATTACATGAGCGAGAGCAGTATCGTAATTTGCATGTAACAGAACAAGCAGAAGAGACATGGCTTATTCGAGATGAGAAAAGGATGCTAAATTTAGCGTCAAATAATTATTTAGGGTTAGCTGGAGATGAAAGGTTAAAAGAAGCTGCTATCGCATGTACAAGAAAATATGGAACTGGGGCGACAGCATCAAGGCTCGTGGTAGGAAACTATTCACTGTATGAAGAGGTTGAGAGAAGTATATGCGATTGGAAAGGCACTGAAAAAGCCTTAGTTGTGAATAGTGGATATACCGCAAATATTGGAGTGATCTCTTCATTAGTGAGTCGTCACGATATTGTGTTTAGTGACAAATTAAATCACGCAAGCATTGTTGATGGAATTATATTAAGTGGGGCAGAGCATAAAAGGTATCGTCATAATGATTTGGATCATTTAGAGAAGTTATTGAAAACAGCGTCACCTGAAAAGCGGAAATTAATCGTAACAGATACTGTTTTTAGTATGGATGGTGATACTGCGTATTTGAGGGAGTTAGTAGAGCTGAAAGAGAAATACGGGGCAATTATTTTAGTGGATGAAGCGCATGCGAGTGGAATATATGGAATTGATGGAGCAGGGTTGTCTCATATAGAAAAAGATCTTTCTCAAAAAATTGATATACATATGGGGACGTTTAGCAAGGCTTTAGGGTGTTATGGTGCGTATTTGACAGGCGATGCAATTTATATAGAGTATTTACACAATATGATGAGAAGTTTTATTTTTACTACTGCATTACCGCCTGGAACGTTAGGAGCGGTACAAAAAGCAATTGAAATTGTACAAGAAGATCATAAGAGAAGAGAGAATCTTATAGCAAATGGAGAATACTTCAGGAGCAAATTACGAGAAGCTGGATTTGATATAGGGAATAGTTCAACTCATATTATACCGATTGTAGTCGGTTCAAATGAAAATGCTTTACGGTTTAGCAAAAGGTTACAAGAGGTAGGTATTGCAGCTATTGCAATTCGTCCGCCAACTGTACCGATTAATAGTTCTCGAATTCGCTTTGCAGTTACATCGCAACATACAATAGCTGATTTAAAATGGGCTATTGACCGAATTACTCACATTGCGAAAGAAGAGGAGCTTTTCGTATGAAAGAGCTGAAGATTATTTTTATCCCTGGATGGGGAATGGAAGAAAATATTTGGGATTTAGTACTTCCCCATTTTAAAGGATATCCTGTTCAATGCATTAATTGGCGTAACGTGAAAGAACAAAGTGAGTTTGCGAACAGGATTATAGATGTAGCACAGGATGAAAATGTAATTTTAGTTGGATGGTCACTAGGAGCATTAGCGGCAATTCAAGCTTATAAAAAAATTAAGGCAAAGGGTATCGTGCTAATTGGTGGTACTGCTAAATTTACAAATACAAGTGACTATAGTAGTGGATGGAATACTTTGCATGTAGAACGGCTGAAAAGAAATTTGGAGAGAAGGAAAGAAGATACGCTCAAGCGGTTCTATGAAAATATGTTTACGAAAGATGAGTTGAAAGAGAATAAAAGTTTTGAAGACATCGTAAAACATTTTAAAGGTGATTCTATGCAGTCTTTACAATTCGGTTTGGATTATTTAATAGAAACAGATATGAGAGCAGCATTGAAAGAAGTTAAAGTCCCTATACTACTTATTCATGGGGAGCGGGATGTAATATGTCCATTATCTGCAGCGCGTAGTATGGCTGTGAATGAGACTGCCATGCTCAAGGTAGTCAGTGAGGCTGGGCACGCATTATGTGTAACGAATTTTGAATATTGCGCAAATGAGATAATTCAATTTGTAGAGGGGATACGACATGATCAACAAAACGTTACTACAAAAACGATTTAACGTGGCAGCTGTATCCTACGATCAATATGCAAATGTACAAAAAAAGATGGCGCATTCATTACTTTCTACATTGAATCGGCGATATAGTGCAAATTCATCGATACGTATTTTAGAACTTGGATGCGGGACAGGATATGTTACAGAGCAATTATCAAACTTATTTCCGAAAGCACAAATTACAGCTATTGATTTTGCTGAAAGTATGATTGCAGTTGCGAGAACTAGACAAAATATAAACAATGTAACATTTTATTGTGAGGATATCGAAAGATTACGACTAGAAGAAACGTATGATGTCATTATTTCAAATGCCACATTTCAATGGCTAAATGATTTAAAACAAGTGATAAGAAATTTATTTCGTCATTTATCTATAGAGGGGATATTACTCTTTTCAACATTTGGACAGGAAACATTTCAAGAATTGCATGCTTCGTTCCAGCGGGCGAAAGAAGAAAAAAATATACAAAATGAAACATCGATTGGGCAACGTTTTTATTCGAAAAATCAGTTGCGCCATATATGTGAGATAGAAACAGGGGATGTACATGTTTCTGAAACGTGTTACATAGAGAGATTTACAGAAGTTAGGGAGTTTCTACATTCTATTCGTAAAGTAGGAGCGACCAATAGTAATGAAGAATCATATTGTCAAAGTCCCTCACTCTTTCGTGCGATGCTTCGCATATACGAAAGAGACTTCACGGGAAATGAAGGGATAATGGCAACGTATCATGCTTTATTTGTGCATATAACAAAAGAGGGGAAGAGATGAAATGAAACAAGTACAAACAAAAAGGGATTGGAAAAAACTTGCATACGACGTAGTAGAAGAGAAAGTGATTACGAAAGAAGATGCAATAGCGATATTAGAGGCTGACGATACAGAGATTTTAGAAATTATGAATGCTGCGTATATCATTCGCCACCATCACTTTGGTAAGAAAGTAAAATTAAATATGATTATTAATACGAAGTCTGGATTATGCCCTGAAGATTGCGGATATTGTTCACAGTCTATTATTTCAGAGGCGCCGATTGATAAATATGCTTGGCTAACGCAGGAAAAGATTGTAGAAGGGGCACATGAAGCAATTCGTCGTAAAGCGGGTACATATTGTATTGTAGCATCTGGTCGTCGTCCGACTGATAAAGAGGTAAATCACGTAATTGGAGCAGTTAAAGAGATTCGTGAAACGACAGATTTAAAGATTTGTTGTTGTTTAGGTTTCTTAAACGAAGATCAAGCAGGACGTTTAGCGGAAGCGGGTGTACACCGTTATAACCACAACTTAAATACACATGCGAATAATTACGAAAGCATTTGCTCTACTCATACGTATGACGATCGTGTTGATACAGTTCAAAAAGCGAAACAAGCCGGTATTTCACCATGTTCTGGGGCGATCTTTGGAATGGGAGAGACAATAGAAGAGCGAGCTGAAATTGCATTCGAATTACAACGTATAGATGCAGATTCAATTCCATGTAATTTCCTTGTTGCTGTAAAGGGTACGCCGCTTGAAGGACAAAAAGAGTTAACACCAGTAGAATGTTTAAAAGTGCTGGCGATGATGCGCTTTGTAAACCCAACGAAAGAAATTCGTATTTCAGGAGGGCGTGAAATCAATTTACGTTCTGTACAGCCAATCGGTTTATTTGCAGCAAACTCTATTTTTGTTGGAGACTACTTAACGACAGCTGGACAAGAACCGACTGCAGACTGGGGTATGATTGAAGATTTAGGATTTGAGATTGAAGAATGTGCATTATAAGATAGAAAAAAGCAAACTTGTAAAAGAGTTTGCTTTTTTTGTAAATAAAATGTAATAAATAGTTGTGAATGCTTGATACTAGTGGGTTTTGAGCGAAAAAAAGAATTTTGGTGGACGAATTTTCCAAGCCCCAATTGTACATAGTAAATATGTAATTTATATTGGGTTGGAGGATTTTACATGCACAAATATATATTAGCGATTATGACTTGTCTCATTTTACTAAAAGCAATAAGTGCTGATCCCGTTAAGGCCGCCGAAAATCCTGAACAAAAAGAGATGCAACAACGAATTGAACAACATTTTCGAACGAAAGCTGAACATTTTGGATTGAAAACAGAAGGGAAAGATTTAAAGGAAGTACGAAAAGAAATTACTATTATAGAAGAAGCGAAGAAAAGAGAGAATGTATGGAAAACAGCACAGACGCTTCGTATACAAACAGAAGGAAAGACAATGGATGAATTAATAAAAGATGTACGGAGAAAAGTGAAGAAATAAAAAAAGAGGCCGCAGCCTCTTTTTTTATGCCCATTGTTTTGATAAGTGAGCCATTTCAATTGCAGCGACGGCGGATTCATAGCCTTTATTACCAGCTTTCGTGCCCGCGCGTTCAATCGCTTGCTCGATCGTTTCAGTCGTCAATACACCGAAAATAACGGGGATGTCTGTTTGTAGTGATAAAGATGCAACACCTTTTGCTACTTCATTACAAACGTAATCGTAATGTGTTGTAGCACCACGAATGACAGTGCCTAACGTAATAACAGCATCATATTTCCCGCTATTCGCCATCTTTTTAGCGATTAAAGGAATTTCAAATGCACCAGGAACCCAAGCAACATCGATATCAGCTTCTTCTACACCGTGACGCTTTAATCCGTCTAAAGCGCCGCCAAGTAACTTACTTGTAATAAATTCATTAAAACGTCCAACAACAACCCCAACTTTTAATCCTGTACCAACTAAATGACCTTCGAATACCATAATAAATCTCTCCTTTAATTATAAGTTTAGTAAATGTCCTAATTTGTTTACTTTCGTTTGTAAATACGTTTTATTCTCTTCTTTTGCTGGCATTTGCAACGGTACACGCTCGATTACTTCTAAATCGTAACCTTGTAAGCCAGCAATTTTTCTTGGGTTATTCGTTAATAATCGTAAATGTTGTAAACCTAAATCTTTTAATATTTGAGCGCCAATACCGTAATCCCGCAAATCAGCAGGGAAGCCAAGCTTTTCATTTGCTTCTACAGTATCGAATCCTTCTTCTTGTAACTTATAAGCGCGAAGCTTATTAAGAAGCCCAATGCCTCGTCCTTCTTGTCTCATATAAAGAAGAACGCCCTTTCCTTCACGCTCAATTTGAGCAAGTGCAGCATGGAGTTGTGGTCCGCAATCACATCGGCACGAGCCAAATACATCTCCTGTTAAGCACTCTGAATGAACGCGTACAAGTACAGGATCTCCTGTTGAAATATCACCTTTTACGAGTGCAATATGCTCTTTCGAATCTAAGGAATTAGAATAGCCAATTGCATGGAAAGTACCGAAATCTGTAGGTAATGTAATTTCCACTTCTCGCTTCACTAATGTTTCATGGTGGCGGCGATAAGCAATTAAATCTTCTATTGTAATCATTTTTATATCAAATTGTTTTGCGCACTGTAGTAAATCAGGTACCCGTGCCATCGTACCGTCCTCATTAATAATTTCACAAATGACGCCAGCTGGTTCTGCTCCGCAGAGCTGTGCTAAATCGACAGCAGCTTCTGTATGACCAGCCCGGCGCAAGACACCACCTTCTTTCGCAATTAATGGAAAGATATGTCCGGGACGATTGAAATCAGCACCTTTTGATGCAGGATTTAACATTTCTCGTATCGTAGTTGCACGTTCGTGAGCACTAATCCCAGTTGTTGTAGAAACATGATCAATGCTCACTGTAAATGCAGTATGATGCGAATCTGTATTATGAGCTACCATTGGTTCTAATTGTAGACGTTCTGCGTACCCTTCTGTAATTGGTACACAAACGAGACCACGTCCATGTGTAATCATAAAGTTAATTGTTTCTGGCGTAATATACTCTGCTAAAGCGATAAAATCGCCTTCATTTTCACGGTTTTCATCATCACATACGATCACGACTTTTCCTTGTTTTAAATCTTCTAGAGCTTCTTCAATACGATGAAACATAATGCTTCCCCCTTATAGAAATCCGTTTTCTTGTAAAAAGCTTTCGGTCATTGAACCTGTTCGTTTTACTGGTTTAGAAATAAAGCGTTCGATATATTTACCAATCATGTCACACTCAATGTTTACGATGTCACCGGCATTCTTTTCTCCGATAACAGATTCACTTACTGTGTGCGGGATGAGTGAAATTGTAATGGAAGATTCGTCTATATCAAATATTGTTAAACTCGTTCCATCAACAGCAATGGACCCTTTATGCAAACAATAGCGTAGCAATTCATCAGAAATAGCTATTTTGTAATAGACGGCATTATAGTGTTGTTTTTTGTTTAATATCGTTCCGATGCCATCGATATGTCCTGAAACGAAATGTCCACCGAATCGTCCGTTTGCAGCCATTGCACGTTCTAAATTTACTTTGCATTGCGGTTTAAGCATGCGAAGTGATGTTGATTGCATCGTTTCAGGCATTGCGTCTACTGTGAATGAAGTTGTTGTGAAACTCGTTACAGTCAAGCAAATACCGTTAACCGCGATGCTATCACCTAAGTGAACATCTGATAAAATTTTATTGGCATGAATCGTTAACTTCATCGCTTCGCCGCTTTGTTGCATGTTTGCAATCGTTCCTAATTCTTCTACAATTCCTGTAAACATTCCGTCACCTCACTTCGAGCATTTGCAACAATTTTTATATCATCGCCAATTTGTTTCATCTCTTGAATTTCCAAGGAAAGTGCATCTTGTAATGTTGAAAAACCATTTCCACCAAATAAAGTAGGGGCATTACTTCCACCAATTAATTTGGGACTTATATAAGTTACAATTTCATTGAAATGCTTTGTTTGTAAGAAGCTTGCATGAACTGTTTGCCCACCTTCGACGAAAAGAGAAAGAATTTGTTTTTCGCCGAGTAGGTGTAAAACATCCTGTATTTCAATTTGCTTCGTTTTTATTTGGAATATAGCTATATTTTCAGATTCATAAGAAGCTATTTTCTTTGGATTTACATCCTTACCAACTATAATCCATGTCGGTGCTAAACCATCTGTTATGACATGAGAAGATGGTGGCGTTCGTAAATGGGTATCTAAAATAACGCGTATAGGATTTTGCCCCCCGTTAGGAATTCTTGTTGTTAAATGCGGATTATCAGCTATAACTGTATTCACTCCAACAAGAATTGCATCGTGTGTATGACGATATTGATGAACATCAGCCCGTGCTTCTTCACCTGTAATCCATTTACTTTCACCAGTTACAGTTGCTGTTTTTCCATCTAAGCTCATCGCTGTTTTTATTGTTACAAATGGGCGTTTCGTTTTCATGTAGTGAAAAAAGTAACGATTTAATAAAACCGCTTCTGCTTCAAGAACACCGGTAGTTACTTCGATGCCAGCTTCTTCTAATCTCCGTTTTCCATTACCAGAAACGAGAGGATTGCAATCAAGAGTAGCAATTACCACCCGTTTAACTCCTTTTTTTAACAGTAAATCACAGCAAGGTGGTGTTTTTCCAAAATGGCTACACGGTTCAAGTGTTACATACACGGTGGCTCCTTTTGCTTTGTCACCAGCCATATGAAGAGCATGAACTTCTGCGTGTTCTTCACCAGCACGTAAATGAGCTCCCATACCGACGATGTTTCCGTCTTTTACAACAACAGCACCAACCATAGGATTTGGACTTGTTTGCCCAGATGTTCCTTCTGCTAATTGCAGAGCAATCCTCATATATTCTTGATCTGTCATTTTCTTCACCTCTCCTAAAAAAAATCAAAAAACCCCAAGGATTTTAATATCCTTGGGGTTTGGGAGACGTGATTTCTAGAAATATAGTTCGAATACGAAAGTATAGGAAAGAAACCTAACGATGATTGATATTTTGGCATAAGGAAGAAACCTAGCAAAAATATCAAATTTTTCAAACGCTAGTCGTATCTTTTTATTTCAGCATAGAAAGATAAGTATACAAAATAAAACATATATATAGATTTGAATTGAATCTATAAAAATATGCATACTGAAATAAAAGTGTATTCGCTATATAAAATTACTAGAAAACATATCCTTCTCCCATCCAGACTATACTGTCGGCCCTAGAGTTTCACTAGATCCACCGTTTTCGAGTTGAAAACGGGTCACGGACTTAGAAGTTTGCACTTCATCACCGCCGGTTGGGAATTTCACCCGACCCCGAAGGATGCTGTTTGCTCAAATTATAGCACAAAAAAAATAAAAGGCTAGTAAAAAGTATTCGAATGTGAAGAATTGTGTGAAAATATATGTAGGCTGAGATGGAGACAAAAGTATTAGAAATGTTGTAAGGAGAAGGGATATAACGGAGTTGCTAAAAAGAAAAAACATGCACAAAAAAATGTGCATGTCACATGTAAAATTATTCTGCCTCTGGTGCTCTAACAACAGATTCGAATTTACCTTTATGCGAAGCATCGCAATAAGGCATATTTTTTGATAAACCACAACGGCATAAAGAAAATGCCGGTTTTGCTGGGAATACATTCCCTTGTGAATCAACTAATTCCACGTCCCCTGTAACGCGAAAAGAGCCATTATCATTTACTTTAATTTGTACTTTAGCCAACGCTATCCCTCCTTCCCAAACGCTTAATTTCATCATATAATCAAGAGAAGTACTTGACAATATGAAAAGAGCACTTTCTTTGGAAGAGAAGAGAGTGTTATAATGTTTTTTATAACTGACTAGAGTAAGGTGACGAAAGATGGATAAACAATTACGTACATTACGAAATATTGCAAATGAGCGCACGTGGGCTTCATTTTTGAATGATAATCATCCATATAGTTTGTTACACTGGTCCATTGCTGGTGTAGGACAAGAGTCAAAGGATGTTTGGTTACTGCAAGATGAGGTAACATTTCAAACGACAGAATTTCCAACGCTAGATGATGCAATAAAGTGGATTTCTGAAAATATGGAACAAGTTACAGACGTTTTAGCGCAATAAAAAAACAGGCTTATGCAAGCCTGTTTTTTGTTTCTTTTACATATGAGTTTAAAAATTGATCAACGGCTGCTTCATACTCTTCTTTATTTTCGTTATAAGAGCAAGCGTGTGCGCCGTGTTCTGCAATATAAAGTTGTTTATTGTTTTCCTTCGCTTCATAGAGCGCTTTCGTCATATCAGCTAAAATATAATCATCATCTTTACTATGAATAAAGAGGACGGGATTGTTAATGTTTTTTATACAATCGATTGGTGAAACTTCACGAATCGTATAACCGTCACGCACTTTTAAGAAAGCATTTGCTAAAGGTAATAAAGGCCATTTCGGTAAATGGAATTCAACCTTTAAACGGTGCTGTAATTGTCCGTAGAAATCAGAAAAAGGACAATCTGCAATATAGAAATCAGCACCATCTTCTACAAGTCCTGCGTACTGAAGAAGTGTTGCAGCTCCCATCGATTCACCATGAATACCGAGTGTTATATTTGTTCCAAAACGACTTTTTAGCCAGTCAACTACAGATTTTAAATCATGCTTTTCATAGTATCCATAGCTTGTTGTTTTTCCGCCAGTTTTACCATGACGACGATGATCGTAAATAACGACATTATATCCTCTGTTTAAAAATAACCTTGCATATTTTACAGAGTTCATTTTATTTACAGTTACGCCGTGACAGAAAATCATAAACTTATTGGAATGACCAGCAGGAATGTAATATCCGTGAAGATCATATCCGAATTGCGAAGGAATATGAATTTCTTCTTTATGAAGAGCTTCAAAATCCTCTATACGAAAATGTTTTTTCGTTTCTCTTTCGAGTATTTCTTCCTCTGTTTTTTTCTTTAAGTACATCACCTTATTTGTAAAGAAAATCCCAAGGGCAGTTATCGCACCTAGTATAGTAAACAATGCTGCAAAAAAACGTTTCATACTTTACCTCATCCTCCAAATACCGTTACATGTGATACACTTATATTGTATCACAAGGATAGAAAAGGGGAGAAATAGGAAATGGTGCATATACAAAAAATTACGCCAGCGATGAAAGAAACAATCCGAATGTTCATGTGTGAGAACTGGGGGAGTTCATTGATGGTTTCACGTGGTAAGGGACATCAGTTAGAAGAGTTGCCAGGATTTGTTGCGCTCTCAGAAGACAGAATAATCGGAATTGTAACGTATGAATTGATCGGAAATATGTGCGAAATTGTATCGTTAGATAGCTTTGAAGAAAGAAAAGGAATAGGGACAAAACTTGTGGATTGTGTATTACGAGTTGCAGAAGAAGAACGGTGCAGGAAGGTTTGGCTTATAACAACAAATGATAATATGAATGCGTTACGTTTTTACCAAAAACGTAATTTTTTGATGACGAATTTATATGTAAATGCGGTGGAAGAGGCACGAAAAATAAAGAAAGAAATTCCGCGCATTGGGTATGATAATATCCCGATTTTACATGAAATTCAATTAGAATATAGTTTAGTGTAATGATGTAACAATTTTCAGAAATATAAATTATTAACCTTGACGAATATTGTAATTTAGGTTACCGTAAAATTGTAATCTATTACCATATTAAGGGGTGACGATGTGGCAACTATACGTGATGTTGCAAAATTGGCAGGTGTTTCAGTCGCAACCGTTTCACGAGTTATAAATGAAAAAGGATACGTTCATGAGGACACAGTAAAACAAGTAAAGGAAGCAATTGAGGAATTACGTTATAGGCCAAATAGTGCAGCAAAGCCACTATTTAAAGAGAATTCAACGATAATTGCATTACTTGTAGATAATCTATATGACCCATCAAACATCACTTTGCTACATTGTATTGAGGAAATAGCGTATAAAGAAGGATATCAAATTATTGTTTGTAATATAGAGAATAAAGATAGATACATACATATGTTGAAGGAAAATAACGTTGCAGGTGTTATTTTGACAAGATCCGTTTTTAAAAGTATAGGAGAAATCCCACTTCCGTTTGTTGTGATTGATGAAAAAAAATCTCATGCAAATTATTATGAAAGTGGCCAAAGAGCGGTCTCTTTATTAAAAGAAAAAGGTTGTCACTTTCTTGCTTATTTCGGTGAGGGCGAAGATAGTGAAGAAATGGAAGAGTACATATCAGGATTTTTAGACGCTGTTTGGGAGGAAGGAATCTCTTATCGAGAAGAATGTGTACAAGGGTATACGAATAAACAGTTTGTTACATTATTGCAAGCTTATCCGTATATAGATGGAATTGTAACTTCAAGTGATAAGATTACCTTTGAGTTAATTCGAGCAGCAAAAAAATTAAATATCCGTATACCGGATAAATTGAAAATTATTGGACTGAACGGGAGTATAGACAGTGAGTGGGCAGGTCCGTCATTTATGCAAATGGAAAGTTGTATCGAAGAAAATGGGAGAATAGCATTGCAACAATTAAAGGGAAAAATAAAAAAGTAAAAGGTGCGTATAAAACGCACCTTTTATAATGTAATTGCGGCAATAAAGCCGAATATAAGTAACGGTATATTGTAATGTAAAAAAGTTGGTACACACGTATCCCATATATGATGGTGTTGACCATCAGCATTTAAACCGGATGTTGGTCCAAGTGTACTATCTGATGCTGGAGATCCTGCGTCTCCTAGCGCTCCGGCTGTACCGATAATTGCAATGGTGGCCATTGGACTAAATCCAAGCTGAATACAAAGAGGTACAAAAATTGTTGTTAAAATAGGGATGGTTGAAAAAGATGATCCAATCCCCATCGTAACGAGCAGTCCAATTACAAGCATAAGAAATGCAGCGAGTGGTTTGTTATTCCCAATTATATGTGCACTCGTTTGTACAAGAGATTCAACATGTCCTGTTTTTCGAAGAACAGCTCCGAACCCAGCGGCAGAAATCATAACAAATCCGATAAAGGACATCATACGCATTCCGCTTGTTAAAATTGCATCAGCTTCTTTAAGAGGTAGACTACCACTAACTGATAAAACGATAATCCCCGCTAGAGCGCCGAAAATCATTGATTCTGTTGCTAATTGAACAGTTAATGTAGCTAAGATAGATACTAGCCCGAAAGTAATGCTTCGTTTTGTATAGGGAACGATTTCATTTTCAGTAGTATGAATTTGTTCTGTTTCATACGTACGAGGTTTTCGGTACGTAATAAATACTGCCACACATAATCCGATAATCATACCGATTGCTGGAATGGTCATTGCTTTTGGAATAAGTGCGACATCAAATGTAAGACCGCTTTGCGCAGCATTTGTTTGTAATACATCATGATAAATTTTTCCGAATCCTGCTGGAATCCACATATAAGGAGTAATCAATCCGAATGTAATAATACATGTAACAAGTCTGCGATCCACTTTCAGCTCATTTAATACTTTTAAAAGTGCTGGAATTAAGATGGGGATGAAAGCGATGTGAACAGGAATCACATTTTGTGAGAAACAAGCCATCGTTAAAATGATAAATAGAATAAGTATTTTAGAGTAAACTTGTTTTTTCGTGTCTTGTTCATTGCCAATCCACTTTAATGCAGTTTGAATCATAGCATCTGGAAGTCCGGTTTTGGAAAGAGAAATAGCGAAACCACCAAGCATTGCATAACTTAAAGCGATTGGAGCACTGTTTCCAAGACCAGTTGTAAAAGTGTTAATCGTTTCTGAAATACCGAGTCCACCGATAAGTCCGCCTGTTAAAGCTCCAACAATGATGGCGACAATGACCTGGACACGTAACAAACTAAGCAATAGCATAACTGCTACTGCAATGAGTACAGTATTCATAATAAATGTAATCTCCCCAAAATTTTATTGTGTTAAGGCAAGGAAATATGAATCACCTTGCTAGATTTATACATAGTTGCGACATATTATTATAAATTGTTTCTTATGAAATGTAAAAGAGCCTTTTGTTACTAATGGTGAAAAGCTAGCTCTTGTTTAATGGATTGTAAAGAACGAGCGAATAATTCTGGCTCTTCTAAATCGGGAGAATGTGCTGAATTTGGGAACCAAATCATCTTTTTTATCGGTGCTTCTATTACATCACAATATTCCTGAACGAGTGCATAAGGAGTTTGATAATCATAGCGACCAGAACAAAAATAAACTGGAATAGATAAACTCGTAATAGAAGAAAAGAAATCGATTGTCAACATTTCTTCCCATAAAACGCCAGATTTTAAATTTCCTGCGAGAAACTTGAACCAATCTAATAGTGTATATTCGGGAGAAAAGAAGCCTTTTCGTATGAAAGAAAAGGAAGATCCGTTTTGGATTGCACCTCCGAATGTGCCAAGCCATTTTCTTTGAATAATAAGGCGTCTCGTATCTAAAAATGGCGGTTTTCCTAATTTTAAAAGGGACGCTAATGCTTTTTTATGATTATATTTTTTTGCAGAACGAATTAAATGCTGATATAGTAATTCCTCGTTTTGTTTCATATGTACAATTTGCCCAATACCGATATAAGCCTCGATATATTGTGGATAATAGTGTGCTATGTTAAGCCCGATAATACTTCCCCAAGAATGACCAGCGAGAAATAGTTTCTGTTTATTGAACTTTTTAAGTACATATTGAATCACTTCTTTTGCATCGGAAATGAATTGTTCGATTGTAAAATTTGCTCCGAAATCTTTCATTGAAAAGGATTTACCTGCCCCGCGCTGATCCCAATTAATTACGATGAAGTGTTTCTCCAATTCTTTTTGAAAATGACGAATAAATCCGATTTGTGCCATGCCTGGTCCACCGTGACAGCATAATAAAATAGGCTGCTCTACGTTTTGCCCGCGCATAAGGAGAGTTTGTTTTCGGTTGTTAATCATAACGCTTTCCATCGTAGCGATACTATTGGGAATGAGTTTTTTATTTTCATTATAGAACTGCGGGGTATTGCTACGAAAAAGCATATTGAAAACCTCCTTTTCTAAAATCGTATGAATCGCACAGGCTATTCGTTTTGCATATACTGTTAGAAAATCATTGTAACATACCATACTAGTGTCATTTCAATATGGGAGGAGGGAAATTGTGACGATTGGAGAAATTATCGATTGTTTAAATAGGCGTGAATCCATCGCTATTATAGCAAAACGTCTTGAAATAAGCCCGTATACATTATCGAAGAAATTAAGATTGATTGGATACGAATATGATGGAGAACAGAAAAAGCGTATTTTTGTAGGAGATGGAGAAGAACCGCGTCACTTACAACTCCAAGAAGCGACAGCCCTTCAATATGCGAAAACGGATTATCAACTATTAATTTATGAACAATTACAAAGTATTTATGAGTTATTAAGAAAGAAAGAAGAAGTAATTGCCCCCATGATGAATATAAGTACAGAAAAAAAGAAACGTACCTTTTCTATTAATAAAGAAATATTAGCAAAACTAGACGTTATATCAGAATCGAAAGGAATTCAAAAATCTAAACTTGTAGAAGAGGCGTTACAACAATTTTTACAACAATATGATTTTAACAACACATCACATATTGATAAATAAAGAAAAGGATACTATGTTCATTGTAAGAACGAGTATCCTTTTTAGGTTTCACATATATGACGGATAAAAGGTTTATGTGTATCTTTTACGATGAAAAATTAAGATTGTTTATTATGAGTGTACTTAATTTGTTTTTTGAATTCTACCATCGATAATTGGCTGAATAGGTTCTTTTAATTGTTTTACGTAATCGACTAGCGCTTCAAAGTCGTTTGGACCAGTCTCTGGATTTTTACCATTTTTAAATGATACAAATCCATCACCGCCAGAAGCTAAAAAGGCATTTGCCACTACGCTATACGTTTTAGATGGAGATAATTCTTCACCGTTTGTTAAACGTATATTTGTAACTTTTTCACCGTTTGGTTTATTTGCATCCCACGTATATTGAATACCTGAAATTTGAAGCATTCTCGTCGTTCCTTTTTGCCATTGTTGATTTAAAATGTCGCGAATATCTTGACCTGTTAAATCTACTTTAATTAATTGGTTTCCAAAAGGCTGAATGCCGTATAATTCGCCCCATGTAATATCGCCAGCATCTAAGTCATTACGAATGCCGCCCGGATTCATAAGTGCGATTTGAGTTTGCATCGTTTGGCGCTGGGCATCGGCAACTAAATTTCCAAGAGTGGACTCACCAGCATCATTTTGTTTACGGTCGATAGGTGCTGTAGATTTTCCGACAACTTCATTTACAAGCGGTGCAATTTTTTCTTTATATTGATCTAGTTTTTTCTTTACTTGTTTATCAGGTTCTACACCTTCATGGTATGTTGTAACAACTTCAGCTTTTTTCTTTACAATATCTTTTGTTTTACGATCAATTGTTACATCTACATCTGAGAAAGCCATTCCGTAAGAGTTCGCTTGGACGATTAGTTTATTATTTACAGTACCATTTACATACGTGTGACTATGCCCACCAAAAATAACATCAACTTCCGGATCTGTTTCATTTGCAATTCGAGTAAGGTCTCCATTTGTCACACCAGACTCATCTGTTGTTCCACCGACATGAGCAAGGACGACAATGGATTTAACGCCAAGACGCTTTAATTGCTGCGTTGATTTATTAATTGCTTCTACTTCGTCAGTGATTTCTACATTTTTAAGCATAGTAGGCATCACGACATTTGGTGTATCAGTTGTAACTACGCCAATGAATCCTACAGGCACACCATTTACCATTTTTACAGTAAATGGCGGTAAAAATAAGCGGCCAGTGGATTTATTATAGAAGTTTGCAGCGACATAAGGGAAATTTGCACCTTTGAAATTCCCTGTTTTTTCGTGATAGCCACCGTAAATGAGACGTTTCATTTCATCAATACCTTCATCAAATTCGTGGTTTCCGATTGTACCAACATCAAATTTTAAGTCATTTAAAAATTCAATCGTTGGTTCGTCTTGTAACAATGCTGAAACTGGTGGACTAGCTCCGACAATATCGCCAGCGTGTACGAGAAGTGTATTCGGGTTTTGCTTTTTACGTTCTTTTAAATAAGTAGCTAAGTAATCAGCGCCACCAGCTTCTTTGTTATTAATTTTTTTAACAGTATCTAGTTGTCCATGGAAATCATTAATACCAAGCATTTGTACGTCTATGTAGCGGTTTTGTTCAGCTGGAGTCTGGGATGGGGGAGCAGCAAATACGGTTGAAAAAGTAATGGTGCTTAAAACGGCAACAGCAGGAATGATTTTTTTCCACATAATCTAATTCTCCTTTTTTATAATCTGACATCATACGACATAATTTTAATAGATTCATAGGATTATATCTATACAAAAAAATAGTTTTTTCGAAAAATTAACATATTTACAAAAAGTGAATAATAGAGTAAAGGACCTTTTTTATTGTCGAGTTCATTGTGTATCTACTATAATGGAGAAAAAAGTAAAAGGTGAGTAGTATGAAGAAAAAGAAACAAAGACAAATGCAAAGACAGGCGCAAGTGAATCAACAAAAGAAAGAGTCGCTTACATTAGGTGATCAATTAAATGATTCACTCATGCAGCAATTAAAGAATAAGAAGAAAGAGTTGCAAGTGAGAGAAGAGGAAAAAGTGGCAGCTGAACAGGAAAGAAAGCGCCAAGAACAAAAAGAACGTGAAAAGAATAAATCATTTGAAGAACTGTTAAGTGAAAGTAACCTTACTTGGAAAGACTTTAAATAATAACGAAAATGATCAGTGAATAACGCTGATCATTTTTTTGACGAGCTTGTAAGAAAAGGGGAGTTAGAATGAGAAAAATTGTAGTTGTTCCGCATGAAAATCATTGGGGTGAAAAATTTCAAATGGAGGCTGAAAGATTAAAAGCGGCGATGCCCGAAAAGGTGAAGGTCCATCATATTGGAAGTACGTCGGTGCCAGGACTGGCAGCGAAACCAATTATAGATATGATTATGGAAGTAGAGAGTATCGACAGAGTAGATAGGTGGAATGAACGTTTTGAAGAGCTTGGCTATATCGTAAAAGGGGAGAATGGTATTTCAAGACGCCGTTATTTTATTCATGGAACGGAGGAAAAACGCTCGTATCACTTACACGTGTTTGAAAAAGGAAACCCTGAGATAGTAAGGCATTTAGCATTTCGTGATTATATGATGGCTCATTGTGAAGAAGCTGAGGCATATGCAACTTTAAAGAAAGAATTAGCTGAAAAGTATACATATGATGGTGCGTTATATTCGGAAGGGAAAACTGAGTTTGTACGTAATGTTGATGAAAAAGCGAAGAAATGGATGGAAAATAATGTTAATTAATGAGTTCGCATTATTTTAGAAAGTATATAAGCTTATTATGTAAACTGTACATATGTTTTGACTTTTTGGTTGAATCTTGTTCAAATAAAGTGGTGGCTTATAAAAAAATGTAATGATGAAAGGGAGACGACTGTGCACATTCCAACAACTACACTTCACAATGGCGTAAAAATGCCGATGATTGGTTTAGGCGTTTATAAAGCGAAAGAAGGCGACGAAGTAAAACAAGCAGTAAAAACAGCGCTAGAAGTTGGATACCGTTCGATTGATACAGCAACTGTATATGAAAATGAAAGCGGTGTCGGAGAAGCAGTTCGTGAATCAGGGATTCCGAGAGAAGACATCTTTATTACAACAAAAGTTTGGAACGATGATCAAGGATACGAGGAAACACTTGAGGCGTTTGAGAAAAGCTTAAAAAAATTACAAATGGACTATGTAGATTTATATTTAATACATTGGCCAATAAGAGGGAAGTATGTTGATACGTACCGAGCATTAGAAAAACTGTATGAAGAAGGTAAAGTGCGCGCGATTGGTGTTTCTAACTTCCATAAACATCATTTAGAACTGCTATTACCAAATTGCAAAATAAAGCCGATGGTAAACCAAGTGGAACTTCATCCGATGTTAACACAATTTGAATTGCGTAATTTCTGTCAAGGTGAGCAAATTCAAATGGAAGCATGGAGTCCATTAATGAGGGGCGGAGAAGTATTTCAGCACCCGATTATTCAGGCCATTGCTACTAAATATGAAAAAACACCTGCGCAAGTTATATTAAGGTGGGATATTCAAAGCGGGATTGTGACGATTCCTAAGTCTGTTACACCATCTCGCATTCAGGAGAATTTTTCTATCTTTGACTTTTCATTAACAGAAGAAGAGATGACTCAAATTAATACGTTAAATCGTAATTTACATGTAGGAACGAATCCTGATAAATATGATACGTTATAAAAAGACGCTACCAGTATGGTAGCGTCTTTTTATCGGTGTAATGCGTACGCATCACATTTCACAATTTGCTGAAGCTGTGTATATTCTGCTGTTGTTAACTGTGTTTGTTTACTAGCTTGTACATTTTCTCGTAATTGCCCAATAGAGCTTGCACCAGGTATAACAGCTGCAACAGTTTCGTTATGTAAGCAATATTGAATAGCTGTTCCAGTTAAGGAGTTTTCTCCAATTATTTCTTTTACATTCGCAAGCGTCGCATATAATTCATCGTAAGAATAAGAAAGGTAATCTTTTTCTTTTACTCTTTCTATCTTTCTTGTATTGTTATCAGTTAATATTCCTTTCGCAAGTGGTCCGCGAGCAATGACGCTAATTTGATGTTCATTAAGAAGCTGGAACCATTCTTCAGGGCGACGATTCAAAAGGCTATATTCCATTAGAACACTAACGATATTTGAACGCTGTGCATATTCACGGATGACATTTGGACGTATAGAAGAAATACCGTAATGGCGAATGATACCTTCTTTTTTCAATTCTTCAAAGGCTTCAATTACTTCATCTATAGGATCTTCAATCGTCCCGCCGTGAAGTTGATAAAGATCAATATAATCAGTTTGAAGTCTACGTAAACTTTCTTTCACTTCAGCCTTTATGTAATTTTTAGAAGGATCCCAAGACCAGCCGTTTTTTTCTTCTGTCCATCGATTCCCAACCTTCGTTGTAAGGATAATTTGGTCTCGTTTTCCTTTTAAGGCTTTTCCAACAAATTCTTCGTTTAATCCATAATCATATAAATCCGCTGTATCAAAAAAATTGATTCCTACATCGATTGCTTCATCGATAATACGCAAGGCTTCTTTTTCAGATGTACCGAGAGACATACAGCCAAGTCCCATTTCTGTCACAAATAAATCTGAGTTTCCTAATTGACGTTTTTTCATAAGTCAACCTCCTTCTCCTTATTCTTATTGTACGCAAGGGAAAAGAGGTTGACAAACGTTTACTTTTTA
This sequence comes from Bacillus sp. FF-1, assembly GCF_028548245.1. Taxonomy (NCBI): domain Bacteria; kingdom Bacillati; phylum Bacillota; class Bacilli; order Caryophanales; family Bacillaceae; genus Bacillus; species Bacillus sp. FF-1. The sequence continues at coordinate 144,524 of NZ_JAQQGG010000003.1, read as the reverse complement.
GTTGCTGTAATCCACTCTTGTACAGTTGTATACTCTTTGCCATATTGTTTTAGCTTATGGCGAATTTGCCATGCTTTTCCGACTAAAGTGACGCGATTTGGTAAAATATAAACTTTCATTTCTATCACGCTCCTTTCAATGTGGTAAAATGTATGAGGAAAGAATAGGAAATAGAACAGGGAGATGAAGTAGTATGAGTAATCTTGCAGAGAGAACAGTAAAAACTGAGCCGATTTTTGATGGTAGAGTTATAAAAGTTCGTGTTGATGATGTAGTATTACCAAATGGAGCAATGAGTAAACGTGAAATTGTAAATCACCCTGGTGCAGTTGCTATTATTGCTATTACTGATGAGGGGAAAATTGTGCTTGTTGAGCAGTATCGTAAAGCGCTTGAAAAGGCGATTATAGAAATTCCGGCTGGCAAGTTAGAACCAGGTGAAAAACCTGAGGTGACAGCAGTTCGTGAATTAGAAGAGGAAACAGGTTATGTATGTGAAAATATGGAGCTTATTACTTCTTTCTATACATCCCCAGGATTTGCAGATGAAATTTTATATGTATATAAAGCGACAGGTTTGACGAAAAAAGAAAATAAAGCTGCGTTAGATGAAGATGAGTTTGTGGAATTAATGGAAGTATCATTAGAAGAAGCAACTACTCTTATGAAAGATCTTCGTATTCACGATGCGAAGACGATGTTTGCAGTACAATATTTACAACTACAAAAATAAACACTCGCCAAAGGCGAGTGTTTTTAATTAATTTTTGCATATACGCGTGCATCACGTAAGCTACCATCTGGTGCTATGAAATCATTTTCCATTGTACCTTCTAGAATAAATTCTAAACGTTCTGCTAAGTTACATGCATTTGTATTTGTTGCATCAATACGAATTTCAATTCTTCGAGCGCTTAGCTTATCAAAGGCAAATTGAATGGCACCTTTCACAGCTTCGGTCATATAGCCTTGTTTTGTATAAGCGCTATGTAGCCAGAAGTGAAGTGAAAACTTTGGAATATCCCAGTTTTCAGGCTTGAGCGTTATAGCTCCGATGAATGTACCAGATACTTTATCGTATAAGTGAAAATCAAGTGTTTCACGAAGTAAAAACTGTCCGTGAGCGTTACGAACGATTTCTTCAGCACTTTCTTCTGTTTCAGCGTTAATTGGCATCCACGGTACTAAGTCTTCTAGAGAAGCTTGTATTGCTTCATACACTTCTGCACCATCACCTGGAAATGGCTTACGAACCTGTAAGCGTTCAGTTTGAAATAATGTTGGAAAATCTAATAATAATGGTTTCAAGAGAAATCCCTCCTATTCTCTACTTTTTAGTTTAGCAAAGTAGAGCGGAATTTCAATGTTAATTCGTCATACTTTTTTCTTTCTTTCATACATTTTTAGTAAGAGTGTGAACGGAGGGAAGAAAAATGTGGAGAAAAACTTGGCAAGACCGTGTAATGTCTCACATACAGGAAAACTCTTCATTATATATATTTAACGCTGTTTTGTTATTGATGGGAGTAATATTTGGAGCAATTCTTGTAAATAGTTTACAATTAAATCAAAAACAAGATTTATCATTTTATTTGCAACGTTTTTTTGGACAAGTTTCTAAAGGAGAATTTGCTATTGCAGGCGAAATGTTTCGAGAAAGTTACTTTTCACAATTAAAATACATTGGATTTATTTGGATTTTAGGGATTTCAATTATTGGATTGCCACTCATTTTTATTTTATTATTTGCAAAAGGAGTAGTTGTCGGATTTACAGTAGGTTTCTTAGTAAGTCAGCATGGATGGAATGGATTATTATTAGCATTCGTTTCTGTATTGCCACAAAATCTCATTATCATCCCAGTATTTCTCGTTATGACAACAATTGCCGCAAGTTTTTCCTTACGCATGATTAGGCATCAATTTATCCGAAAAATAACTGAGCCGCTATTACCATTATTGATCCGTTATACATGCTTCTTTCTTGTAATTGGAGCGGTGTTAGCTCTTGCTTCTAGTGTAGAGGCTTATGCATCACCAGTTTTAATGAAAGAAGTCGTTGAGGCTATTAATAAACAATAAATACTTTATGAGAATAATTATCAATTTGTTTTTATTGTTTTTCTTTTGACAGAAGCCCTTCTTCTGATATAATGGTGTAAGAGTGGCGAGGAGGGAGTAGTACCGAATGGAAGAAAGAATTGAACGAATTAAGAAGCAATTACATGCAGCGAGCTACAAATTAACACCGCAACGTGAAGCAACAGTTCGTGTGCTGCTAGAAAATGAAGAAGATCATTTAAGCGCAGAAGATGTTTACCTCCTTGTAAAAGAAAAGTCGCCAGAGATCGGATTAGCAACCGTCTATCGAACTTTAGAACTATTATCTGAGTTAAAAGTTGTCGATAAGATTAACTTCGGAGACGGTGTTTCACGCTATGACTTACGCCAAGAAGGTGCGCAGCGTTTCCACCATCATTTGATTTGTACACAATGTGGTGCTGTACAAGAAATACAAGAAGATTTACTTGGTGAAGTGGAAAGGAAAGTAGAACATGACTGGAGCTTTAAGGTGAAGGATCATCGTTTAACATTCCATGGGATTTGTAAAAATTGTCAAGAAAATGAAACGGATGAAAAATAACCTTTTCCTATTTAACTAGGAAGAGGTTTTTTATTTGAATAAGGTATAAATTGGTGAAAGCTTGGCATATGTTGTAATAACTTATATTTTGGAGGAATTTACAATGCGCCGAGCTTTAAAATTAACTTTTGATGGGATAAAAGTATTTTTATTATTTACAAGTTGTACGATTTTGTTTTATTTCGCTATACTATGGATAAATGAAGAATATGAAAGCTATCATCGTTATGAAAAGCCAAAAGAAGAGACTGTAGAAAAAGTATCAGGGAATGAAGAGCCGGCAAAGGATGCTTTCGTAAATAGAATGATGTTTTTCTATGAAAATGGGGAGTAGTGTAGATTGGAAGATCAATTAAAAGATTTTATTCATTATATGGTTGTTGAAAAAGGACTAGCGAAAAATACAGTAGTATCTTATGAACGTGATTTAAAAAGTTATGTAAAGTATTTGCAAAATGTAGAACAAGCGAAAAGCTTTCACGAAGTGACACGATTGCACATTGTTAACTTTCTGCAGCACTTAAAAGAAAACGGAAAATCTTCGAAAACATTAGCACGTCATATTGCATCGATTCGTTCGTTTCACCAATTTTTACTTCGTGAACGAGCGGTAGAGCACGATCCATCCGTACATATTGAAACGCCGCAAGGAGAACGGAAATTACCGAAAGTATTGTCAGTTGATGAAGTAGAGGCGTTACTGCAGACACCAAAAATGACGAGCGCTTTTGGGGTTCGTGATAAAGCGATGCTAGAGTTATTATATGCAACAGGACTTCGTGTTTCAGAATTAATTGCATTAAATTTAGAAGATGTACATTTAACGATGGGATTTGTTCGATGCATAGGGAAAGGGAATAAAGAAAGAATTATTCCACTAGGAAGTTTAGCGACGGAAGCGATTCAAAAGTATATTGAAAAGGGAAGAAGAGAATTGATGGGGAAAAAAGTAGTAGATGCACTCTTTTTAAACCATCATGGCAATCGATTATCAAGACAAGGATTTTGGAAAATTTTAAAACGATTAGCGAAAGAAGCAAATATTGAAAAAGAGCTTACACCTCATACATTGCGTCATTCTTTTGCTACGCATTTATTAGAAAATGGAGCAGACTTACGTGCTGTGCAAGAAATGCTTGGACATGCAGATATTTCAACGACACAAATTTATACGCATGTTTCAAAAACTAGATTAAAAGATGTATATAAACAGTTTCATCCGAGAGCATAGGTACTATGCTCTTTTTTCATAGATTCAAAAGGCTATAGCACTTCACAGAAACTTCACAAACATTTCGTACATTGTTTTCAGCAGAAGACTAGAATATTACAATGTATTTCCTCTATACTAAATAAAGTATGAAGGAGGAAATGATGATGAAAAAACTTATTATGACTTTATTTATCGCGATGCTAGCATTGGCTGGCTGTAATACAAACAAAGAAGAACCGAAAAAAGAACAGAAACTAGAAGCTGTAAAAGTAGCAGTTCAAACAAATCCGAAAGAAATTAAACCTGGTGAAAAAACAGAAGTACAAGCACTTGTTACACAAGGAAAAGAAAAGGTAACAGATGCTGATGATGTAAAGTTTGAAATTTGGAAAGCTGGCGACGAAAAGCACGAGATGCTAGAAGGTAAGCATAAAGGAAAAGGTGTTTATGCTGTAGAGAAAACGTTCGAGACGGATGGCGTATACCATATTATTGCTCACACAAATGCGCGTGAAATGCATGTTATGCCAGAAGTAAAAGTGGCTGTAGGAAATGCGAAAGTAGAAGATGCGAAAAAAGAAAATAGTGATCATGGTGCAGGACATGGTGATCATAAAAGCGATACAATGATTCACCTTATGGCTGGTGACATAAAAGCAAATGCTGAATCAACAATGAAAGTTCATTTAAAACAAAAAGAAGAAGCTTTAACTGGTGCTGAAGTACAACTTGAGATTTGGAAAGATGGTGTGGAAAAACACGAATTCATTCCAGCAAAAGAAGGAAATAAAGGGGAGTATGAAACGAAACATACTTTCAAAGAAAAGGGTTCTTACAAAGTGAAAGTTCATGTTAAAAAAGGCGAATTGCATGAACATAAAGAAGAAACAGTAGAAGTAAAATAAAAAGGTAGCTCTTTAGAGCTGCTTTTTTTATTTTTATTCTGAAAATGATTAGTGGGAAAGAACAAAACCGCCACTGATTAAAATTTCACTTTATATGAAGAAATAAATCATAAAATGATTAGCACTTCTGTGCATAATGGATTACAATAGAAGTGTGAAGAAAATGAGAAATTCTACGAAAATGTATTAAAAAGAAAGCGTAAACATGTTATGATATCAGTATCAGATGTCTGACATCTGACTTAGAAAAAACTAGAAATGTTTTTGAGTCGTTTCAAGGTAAACGAAATAGGTTAGAGAATGATTTAAAGAAGTACTGTTTGATAATGAGAACGAAAGATAATTCTTATGGAGAACAGTTTCACTTTATAGCGTTTTGAACATACTACAAGAAGTAGAACTGAACTTATAGGAGGTCGCAGTTATGAATAAATATAAACGTATATTCCTAGTCGTAATGGACTCTGTTGGAATCGGTGAAGCACCAGATGCTGAACAATTTGGTGATTTAGGATCTGACACAATTGGTCACATTGCTGAACATATGAATGGGTTACAAATGCCTAACATGGTGAAATTAGGTCTTGGTAACATTCGTGAAATGAAAGGCATCTCTAAAGTAGAAAAACCACTTGGATATTATACAAAAATGCAAGAAAAATCTACTGGTAAAGATACAATGACAGGCCACTGGGAAATCATGGGTCTTTACATTGATACACCATTCCAAGTGTTCCCAGAAGGATTCCCAAAAGAATTACTTGATGAATTAGAAGAAAAAACAGGCCGTAAAATCATCGGTAATAAACCAGCTTCTGGAACTGAAATTCTTGATGAACTTGGTCAAGAACAAATGGAAACAGGCTCTTTAATTGTTTACACTTCTGCTGATAGTGTACTACAAATCGCAGCACACGAAGAAGTAGTGCCGCTTGATGAGTTATATAAAATTTGTAAAATTGCACGTGAATTAACGTTAGATGAGAAGTACATGGTAGGCCGTGTTATTGCTCGTCCATTCGTTGGTGAGCCTGGAAACTTTACACGTACACCGAACCGTCATGACTATGCATTAAAACCATTCGGCCGTACAGTAATGAATGAATTAAAAGATAGTGATTATGATGTGATTGCTATCGGTAAAATCTCTGACATCTATGATGGTGAAGGGGTAACTGAATCACTTCGTACGAAGTCTAACATGGATGGAATGGATAAGCTTGTAGATACATTAAATATGGACTTTACAGGTCTTAGCTTCTTAAACTTAGTTGACTTTGATGCATTATTCGGTCACCGTCGTGATCCACAAGGATACGGAGAAGCTCTGCAAGAATATGATGCACGTCTTCCAGAAGTATTCGAAAAACTAAAAGAAGATGATCTATTATTAATTACAGCAGACCACGGTAATGACCCAGTGCATCATGGTACTGATCATACACGTGAATATGTACCGTTATTAGCATATAGCCCAAGCATGAAAGAAGGCGGAAAAGAGTTACCACTTCGTCAAACATTTGCTGATATTGGTGCAACTGTAGCAGAAAACTTCGGTGTGAAAATGCCAGAATACGGAACAAGCTTCTTAAACGAGCTAAAGAAATAGGGGGATAAACAAATGAATCGTGAACTTATTACAAAATCAGCTTCATATTTAAAAGAGAAATTTCAAGAGACACCACAAGTAGGACTAATCCTTGGATCTGGACTAGGTGTATTAGCGGATGAAATCGAGAATGCAGTAACAGTACCTTACAGTGAAATCCCTGAATTCCCAGTTTCCACTGTAGAAGGCCATGCAGGTCAACTAGTATTCGGTACACTTCAAGGTGTAACAGTAGTAGCAATGCAAGGACGTTTCCACTTCTATGAAGGATATGATATGCAAAAAGTAACATTCCCAGTTCGTGTTATGAAAGAACTAGGAGTAGAAACAGTTGTTGTAACAAATGCAGCTGGTGGTGTAAATACATCATTCGAACCAGGCGATCTTATGTTAATTTCAGATCACATTAACTTCATGGGTACAAATCCATTAATCGGACCAAATGATTCTGAAATGGGTGTACGTTTCCCTGATATGTCTACATCATATACAGTAGAGCTTCGCGAAATGGCGAAACAAGTTGCAGCAGACTTAAATATTAAAGTACAAGAAGGTGTATACGTTGGAATGACAGGTCCTGTATATGAAACACCTGCTGAAATTCGTATGCTTCGCACACTTGGTGGAGATGCAGTTGGTATGTCAACAGTACCTGAAGTAATTGTAGCGCGTCACGCTGGTATGAAAGTACTTGGTATTTCTTGTATTTCAAATATGGCAGCTGGTATTTTAGATCAGCCACTTCACCACGATGAAGTAATCGAAACGACAGAACGTGTTAAAGCTAACTTCTTAGCATTAGTAAAAGCAATCGTAAAACAAATGAAGGGGTGACCTCACAATGAGAATGGTGGACCTAATTGCAAAAAAACGTGACGGACATGCATTAACGACAGAAGAAATTAACTTTATTGTTGAAGGATATACAAATGGTGATATTCCTGATTATCAAGTAAGTTCACTTGCAATGGCAATTTTCTTCCAAGATATGAACGATCAAGAACGTGCAGATTTAACGATGGCAATGGTAAATAGCGGTGATACAATCGACTTATCAGCTATTGAAGGAGTAAAAGTAGATAAGCACTCGACAGGTGGCGTTGGTGATACAACAACACTTGTATTAGGTCCATTAGTAGCCGCTTTAGGTGTACCGGTTGCAAAAATGTCTGGACGTGGTCTAGGACATACTGGTGGTACAATTGATAAATTAGAAGCAGTTCCGGGATTCCATGTTGAAATCGAAAATGATGAATTCATGCGTCTTGTAAATGAAAATAAAATCGCAGTTATTGGTCAAAGTGGAAACTTAACACCTGCGGATAAAAAATTGTATGCACTTCGTGATGTAACGGCAACAGTAAACTCAATTCCGCTTATTGCAAGCTCAATTATGAGTAAAAAAATTGCTGCTGGTGCAGATGCAATTGTTCTTGATGTAAAAACTGGAGCAGGTGCATTTATGAAAACAGATGAAGATGCAAAACGTTTAGCAGAAGCAATGGTGCGCATTGGTAATAACGTTGGTCGTAATACGATGGCTGTTATTTCTGATATGAGTCAACCACTTGGTGAGGCTATTGGTAACGCACTTGAAGTACAAGAAGCAATTGATACATTACAAGGTAAAGGACCGAAAGATTTAGAAGAGTTATGTTTAACGCTTGGAAGTCAAATGGTATACCTTGCTGGACAAGCTTCATCTCTAGAAGATGCACGTGAGAAATTAATTGAAGTAATGAACAACGGTAAGGCGCTAGAATCATTTAAAACGTTTTTATCAGCGCAAGGCGGCGATGCATCTGTTGTTGATGATCCTTCTAAATTACCACAAGCACAATTTAAAATTGAAGTGGAAGCGAAGGAAGACGGTTATGTATCAGAAATCGTTGCAGATGAAATCGGAACAGCAGCAATGCTTTTAGGAGCAGGACGTGCGACGAAGGAATCTGAAATTGATTTAGCAGTTGGCTTAATGCTTCGTAAAAAAGTAGGGGACAGCGTGAAAAAAGGTGAATCCCTTGTTACCATTTACGCAAACCGTGAAAATGTAGAAGACGTAAAAGCAAAAATTTATGAGAACATGAAGATCTCTAAAGAGCATGTAGATGCACCAACATTAGTGCACGGCATCGTTACTGAATAATAAAGAAGGGCCAGGGAGTGTTTCTCCTTGGCTTTTTTTACTATTTTTTGTTTATAATAATAATGGGTGAAAATATGATTAGAATTTGTGCAATAACAAAAACAGATGAAGTATTATATGATGTTTCGCTAGAGGAAACAAAGAAAGACCATATTGTATGGTATTGGCTAGATTTATATAAGCCAACGAAAGAAGAGTATACATACATTTTGCAAGATCATTTTAAGTTCCATCCCCTTGCAATTGAAGACTGCATAGAATATGTACAGAGGCAAAAGTTGATTTTTATGATGGATATAACTTTTTAGTTCTTCATGCATTTGGTGAGGATGGATTAGAACCTCACGAGATTGATTTATTTATTAGTGATCGTTATATTGTTTCTTTCCACTTTTCTCATAACAATGCAATTGAAAGAGTATGGAAAACGCTTGGAGAAAAGAAGCGTATTAAAAATAGTCCCCTGCACGTAGCGCATACAATTATCGATCAAATTGTAGATGACTATTTTGCGCCTGTATATTACATTGAGGATCATTTAAATGCAATTGATGATAATTTAACGGGTGAAACGGCAGGAAGTGTACTAGAAGAAGTATTTGATATACGTGCAGATTTATCGAAGTTAAGACGTACAATTATTCCGATGCGTGATTTATTGTATCGTATTTTAAATTCGACTCGTTTTTACGGTATAAGTGATCATGAAATTTATTTTAAAGATATACATGATCATTTGCTTAAATTGACCGAAATGATTGAAGCAAGCCGGGAGTTAACAGCAGATATTCGAGATAGCTATTTTTCATTAAACTCGCATCATATGAATAACATTATGAAAACATTAACTGTATTCTCGACTATTTTCATGCCATTAACATTTATTGCGGGAGTATATGGAATGAACTTTACGCATATGCCAGAGCTCGGTGGACAATATAGTTATTTTATTTGTTTACTTATTATGGCACTAATTGGTGGCGGCATGATGGCTTGGTTTTATAAAAAAGGATGGTTTAAGTAAAAAACACCGAGGGAAAATTCCTCGGTGTTTTTACTTAACCAATAGCATGTAATACGAACATGGCTAAGAATAAGCATGTAATGATATACATAGACGGTGCGACTTCTTTACGCTTTCCAAGAGCAACTTTTAAGATAGGATAAGCAATAAATCCGAACGCAATGCCATCAGCGATACTATATGTGAGCGGGATCATGACGATAATTAAGAACGCTGGAAATCCTTCTGAAAAATCGTTCAGAGGAATTTGTTGAATGCTTGTAATCATCAGGCCGCCAATAATAATTAAGATTGGTGCAATGGCACTATCAGGAATTAGTTTGACAAACGGAAGTGCAAACAGTGATGCAAAGAATAACAACCCTGTAACGATAGACGTCAGACCTGTCTTTCCGCCTGCAGTAATACCTGCGGCACTCTCTACTGTTGATACGGTAGGGCTTGTGCCAAATAGACCACATGTCATTGCTGAAATTGCATTGGCTTGGTAAGCACGTGGGAATTTACGGTCATCTTCTAATAAACCGTGCAGAAGTCCCATGTTCTCAAAAATAAGCACCATGCTTAAGGAGAATGTTGCAATCCAAAATGGTAAGGAAGAAAGTTTGCCAAATGACATAGCCCCAAACACATCGCCGTAATTAGCGAATGAGAATGAACTATTTCCGATTTGACTTGTATCAACAAGGCCAAACAGCCATGCAATACCAGTTCCTATTGCAATCGTCCATAAAAAGTTTCCACGTACGTTACGAATAAATAATACGAGTGCAACGATAAGAGTAAGCACGGTCGCAAGAACGACAGGGCTACTTAATTTACCCATTGCAACAGCAGTATTTGGATTCGAAACGACTAAACCACCTTTTTGCAATCCGATAAATGCTAAAAATAATCCGATGCCGACAGTGATAGCTTCCTTTAGTGACTTTGGAATCGATACTGAAAGCACGCGAGCGATTGGTGTAAACGCAGCAATTGCAAAAATAATACCAGAGATGAAGACAGCTGCTAATGCTTCCTGCCAAGTTAATCCGAGCGTATGGACAGCAGTGTACGTGAAGAATGCATTTACACCCATACCAGGGACAAGAATAGCAGGTGCATTTGCCCAAAATGCCATGAGCAGACATCCGACAAATGAACTGAAAACAGTTGCTAAAATTCCAGCTTCAAGAGGAATGCCAGCATCGGATAAAATGGATGCATTTACAATCATAATATATACGATCGTAAAAAATGACGTAACTCCAGCTAAAACTTCTTGTTTTGGTGATGTTTCGTGTAAACCTAATTTAAATGTTCTTTCAAGTATTCCTTTCATGTTAAACCTTCTTTTTCATATCCCTCTCCCACCCGTGATATCTCTTTCGTAAGAGCTCACCGTCCTTTATTATATCAGAACATCATGTTTTTACAACAAGGAAAATGATAACGTTTACTTATAAATAGAATTATTTATAAATACGTAAAAATCGCCCGTATTGTAGAAATGATCTCTAATTCTCCCGATTGAATGGGAGGAGCTGCTTGTGCATGTAAAGTAGCATAGGAAGCGACTTCCCTTGGTAATTGAGCAGATTCTTCAACGAATGAGAGTGGAACGGGATTAATGTTTAAATTGTATGTACTCGCAATAGCACGAGCTTTTTCTACAGCTTGTTGCAGGGCTTGAATGAGAGCTTGCTCATAATATTTATTTGGGTGAGATATTCGAAACCGTAAACCTTTTGCTACGTTTGCTCCATTTGAAACGGCTATATCATATACTTCCCCTGCTTTTTGTACATTTAAAACGGTAATTTCATACAAATGTTCCACCCGATATCCTTGTAGTAATGCTTTATCATTTACATACTCGTATTGAGGAGTGATCGTATAAGAAATCGTTTCTATATCTTTATCAGCGATACCAAGCTGTTTAAGTGCATCCAGCAATTGTTTTGATTGTACTGCATTTTCTTCTTGCGCTTGTTTCACATTTTTACTATCAGTTCGAATGCCAAGTGTTAGTATAACGACATTTGGTTTCGCTTTGACAATACCCTCACCTTGTACAGTAATAGTCGCTTCTTTACCAGTATTAGCTGTGCGTACATTGTGTAAATAAGGATTCATTCCACCTTGCATCTTCCATCACCATCCTTTTTATATGTATATGTGTGAATAAAAAAGAAATTTGTATGAAAAAGTTACATAAATGGGAATGTTAAAGAAAGAAAGCATATACAACGAGGGTATTTATAGATTATAATATGTGTAAATATGATAAAAAAGGGACGAGGCTAGTGAACGAAAAAAGAGAAACACTGATTTTAGAGTTATCCGGATCATTTCGAAAGATGATACGTTTATTACAAAATGATATTAATACACGTTTTGCAGAACATATGCCATATAATGAATTTTCTGTATTACGCGCGTTATTTTTAAACAGTCCACAGATGGCTTCGCAAATTGCGAGTGAAGTAAACGTAACCTCCAGTCATATTACAGCTGTTACAGATCGTCTTGTACGAAAAGGATTAGTAGAAAGAAAACGTTCTAATTCAGATCGTCGTATCGTGTACTTAGAAATTACAGAACACGGAAGAGAAGTAACTGAAAAACTAGAAGCTGTACGAAAAGAATATTATAAAGAGAGATTTAAAGGTTGGAGCGACCAAGAAATAGAAATGGTGTTAGAGCTATTTGGCCGCGTATTATAATAAATGAGGATAGGGAGCGACAGCTTTCCTATCCTTTTTCTTTTGAATAAAAACATTTTGAAACTCCAATACTTTAATTAAAAAGAATCGGAGTGAAAAATAATGAAACGTATTTGTACGCTTTTCATTATGATTGGAAGTTTTTTCTGCTTTCATCAATTCGCGGATGCCGCAACACCTCTTCAAGTCGTTCAAAAAGAATTACAACATATTTCAAATAAGCAACCTGTTTTATATTCAAAACTATGGATTCGCTCTATGCAGAATGCTATTTTATTTCATCACAGTGATAACATTCGGCATGAAGATACGATAAGCAATGTAACGAAGTCTTCTCTTGTAAAAGTAAAACAACTTCCACTTCAAAAAGCATCACAGTACATCCCGAGATTATCACAATATATTTCTAAGTTTGAGGCTGAGAATGTGCAAGTGTATTATGTTGCAGCGCGTTATGAAGTAAAAAAAGAAAATCCGTATCAATTAAATGGAATGAATTATTTTATGCAAGTGTTTATTCAACAAGGTGGAGAATGGAGAATTGCTGAAAGTATAGTTGCTCCAACAGATCAAATTGTCGCAAATGGTGACGGGTTTGGAACGAAACAAGAAAAAGGGTATGGGAAAAGAAGAGAGAATGTGAAATAACCTCCTCAATAAGAGGAGGTTATTTTATTTAAAATTCCAAGAGACTTTCCATTTTAATATTTTAGGTAGGAAGAAATATGTAATGAAACTAGTCACTAAAAATCCGATGTAAAAGCTGGACAATGAGTGCGCTCGACTTAGTATTAAACCTCCAACGATCCCCCCAAAGAAAATCGCACAAGCCAAAACTACTTTTTGTAGTTTTGGATATAATAAGTAGTTACCATTTCGCTCATTGATTGAACGGGCATATAAATATATACCGAGTGGTAATAAAATAATGGTATGTACGATAGGGCCAAGCAATGTTTTTGCCGGGGGGATTTTTGTAAAGTTTGGTTCGTTATGACGTACTCCATTTTGATCAGTATAAGCGCTTTGTGGATCATAATTAAAGTAAATATTAAAATCTTCTGCTGGACTAGAAATACGTATGTTTTCCATAACATTATGTATAATACCATTGTTCTCATGAAAGTCGGCACTCGAGTGAACAGCAATGACTCCTGATATTAGAGATGGAAGTAACGCTGGGAAGATTAATATAGCTGCAGTAAGAAATCCTTGCGATATCACATTTCCAGCGATTGTTCCTATACATAAGGCAAGTGTATAAATAGCAATTAATACAATTAACATGTATATAAAGTAACGATGAAAGGGGGAGAATACTTGATATTTATTATGAAAAGTCAACTTTTTCATAATAGCAAATAGTCCCCAGTTTAGAACGACAACAGCGGCGATATTACAGATTCCAAACAACCACTTTGTTATATAAAGGTGCGAACGTTTAAAGGGCATAGACCATAACAAGTCGCTAGCGTTATTTTGTCTTTCCCATCCAATTAACGTACAAGCTAGAACGATTAGCAAACTACCTAACAGCATGATAGAATCTAGAAGTGTTAAATCAAAATTGTAATGATATATAGCTTTCCATTTTTTGTTCATATTTAGAAAATATTGCTGTTGAATAGAAGTCATATAGTATTTATATGATAAAGTACAGAAGCTGACGAGCCAAAATAACCATATAACATATTTACTTTGTTGATACGTTCTTAGCCACAGTGCTTTTTGAAACATAGGATCTCTCCTTTAAAAAACTTTATAATTTGTTAAGCGTGATAATGCAATATAAGTAATGATTCCAGCGAGAAACAAACTGATATAGTAGTTAGGTAAGAAAAAAAATTGATTGATTTTATAGCCACCTAGTAATGCAAAGTAAATGGTTGTCCCCCATATACATATTCGTAAATGCTTTTGGAAAATAAATATCTTTTGACTGTTTTCATTTGGCGATCGTGTATATAAATATGTTCCAAGTAGTAAGTAAACTATTGTATAAAAAATAGGGACTAACATCGATTTAGCTGAATAATAGTGATGAGATGCTGGATCTCTTAAAGTAGTTGAATCGTTGTCCTGCTTTCGGTATTCTGGATTATAATTATAATCAATAGAAAAACGATATATTGGTGCAACTATATTTGTTTTTTGGTTGAATTCATAAAGGTGTTGATCTAATTTATTACTTTTAGTATTGGTAGCCTCTAAATGGTTTAGCGTAAAAGTGTATATTAGCGGAATAAATGTAAGTCCCATTAGTAGCCACGGAATACAAAAAACAAGCTGTGAAACAACACTTCCAGTAAAAGTACCGATGCATAATGCAGCTGTGTATACTGCTACATAAGAAACAATCGCATAAAGAAAGTATCGATGAAATGGACTAAAAGATTGATAATCAAAATGAATCGTTGTTCTATAAATAACATACATAAGGATCCAATTGATAAGTAACGAGACTAAAATACAAAATGAACCAAAAGCCCATTTAGATAAGAAAACATCTTTTCTTTTAAACGGCATCGTCATAAGTAGTGTATTAGATTGGTTGCTACGTTCCCATCCTATCAATAAGCAGGCTAAAGCAATGATAAGAACAGTTAACCAAAAACTATTACCTTCTCCTGAAGAAAAGATATAAAAATAATAATACTGTTTACCTTTTTCTTGTAATTCGTAATATTTATCGAGTTCCATCTGAGCACTTCTATAGTATCCTAAAGATAAAAGATAAAGCGAACTAAAGAAGAATAGTAACACAGCATATTTCCCGCGCTTCCAATTCCACATCCATAACGCCTTATGAAACATACCCATCCTCCTCCAGTGTCGTAACGAAGACATCTTCAAGCGACATTGTCAATTCTTCAATGAGCAGTGGTTGTTCTTTGTAAAACTTTTCCAGTGTTGTAGCTACATTTCCCTCGATTAAGATTGTATATACTTTTCCTGTTTGATTTAATATTTTAATATTGCTTAAGTTTTCTAGTTTTTGAGGTAATGAACGTTCGTAAGCAACTTGTATTTTGGCAAATCGTGATTTTGCATCGTCTAGTGATGTAATAGAAGCTATAGTATGGCCTTTTAATATAATAATTGTATCTGCAATTTGTTCCACTTCATCTAAATGGTGAGTGGAGATGAAAATGGTAATCTCTTTTTCTGCAACTTCTCCAACGAGAAACTGTAAAATTTGCCTTTTCACGATAGGATCAAGTCCATTTGTCGGTTCATCTAAAATGATATATTCTGCTTTTGTAGAAACAGCTAAAATGATGGCGAGCAGTGCTTTCATTCCCTTTGAGTAACTACGAATTCTTTTGTTTGGTAAGTTAAAACGTTCTAACAGTTCATAGAAATATGCTTCATCAAATGCGGTATAAACCTCTTTGTAAAACTTTACAATTTCTTTTACCGTATATCCGTTCAATATGTTAGTAGAATCCGGAACATATACGATTTTTTGCTTTATTTCAGGACACTGATGAATGTTTGTATCTTCATATGTAACAGTCCCTTCATCAGGGTCTAAAATGCCGACCATCGTTCGTAATAAAGTTGTTTTCCCCGCACCGTTTCTTCCGAGTAATCCGATGATACTCCCTCTTTGTAATGTGAAAGAAACATCATCTAAAATCGTTTGATTATCAATTGTTTTCTTCAGGCTTGTCACTTTCAGCATCCGCATTTCCTCCAATCTCTTTATAGTATGAATCTATCCAATCATGAATTTTATCTTTCGTAACACCAAGATAAGAGGCTTCTAATAGTAATTGATGAAATTGCTTTTCAACCATAGCGATTTTCCTTTCGTCTAATGTTGGGGTAATCGATTGGGATACAAATGTTCCTTTTCCTCGTAATGTTTCAATAATCCCTTGTCGCTCTAACTCTTGATACGCTTTACTCACTGTATTTGGATTGATAACGAGTAAAGAAGCGAGTTCTCGTACAGAAGGTAGTTTGTCACTTGGAGCTAACATGTTCTTTAATACGAGTTCTTTTATATTTTGAACAATTTGTTCCCATATCGGAGTGTTGCTTCTTGGATCAAGTTGAATATGCAAGAGCAATGTCTCCTTTCTAACTTGTATTAAGTGTACTATTGTGAGTAATACACTTAATACAATAAAGGTGATGAATGTGTTTGTCAACTGAAAATGTTAGAAAAATATGGTATTAAAAAACAGTGAATTGGAAAAAATAGGTTTGATATAGAATGGAGGGTTAGTCATGAAGCGAGTTTTTGGAATACTTGTTTGTTTCATGTTATTGCTTTCTGGTACTTCAGTTAGTTTCGCACAATCTGAGAAGACGAAGCAGGATAAAACAGAAGAAACAACGCCGAAGTTAGCAGAACAAGCGTCGTCAGCAATCGTAATTGAACAAGATACAGGTAAAGTTTTGTTTGATAAAAATCCAAATGAGAAATTACCGCCTGCTAGTATGACGAAGATTATGACAATGCTATTAATTATGGAACAAGTTGAAAAAGGAAAACTAAAACTGACCGATAAAGTGAGAGCAAGTGAGCATGCAGCTTCAATGGGTGGATCACAAATCTTTTTAGAGCCTGGAGAAGAGATGACCGTAAATGAAATGCTAAAGGGTATTGCAATTGCATCTGGAAATGATGCGTCTGTTGCAGTAGCAGAGCATATCGCTGGTTCAGAAGAAGGTTTTGTAAATATGATGAACAAAAAAGCGAAAGATTTAGGACTGAAAAATACTCATTTTCAAAATCCGACAGGTCTTCCGGCTAAAGATCATTATTCCACAGCAAATGATATGGCTATAATGGCGAAAGAATTGATGAAGTACCCACTTATTCGCAAATACACAGGAAAATACGAAGACTATTTACGTGAAGATACGGATAAGAAGTTTTGGCTCGTTAATACGAATAAGTTAGTGCGTTTTTATCCTGGAGTAGATGGTGTAAAAACGGGCTTTACGACAGAAGCAAAATATTGTTTAACAGCATCGGCTGAAAAGAATGGGATGCGTGTTATTTCAGTTGTTATGGGAGCACCTACATCGAAAGAACGGAACAATCAAGTAACGAAGCTTCTTGACTACGCATTTGGTCAATATATGACAAAGAAATTGTATACACGAGGCGAAAAAATTAAGACTGTCCAAGTAGGAAAAGGGAAAAAAGAAAAAGTAGATTTAGTTGCGTCAGATAATGTATCTCTTCTTATGAAGAAGGGCGAAAATATGGACAAGGTAAAGCAAGAAGTAATTGCTGAAAAGAAAGTGAAAGCGCCGATTAAAAAGGGCGATGCGCTTGGTACACTTGTTATAAAAAAAGATCAAGATGTTTTATTAAAACAAACAATTGTAGCAAAAGAAGATGTTGCTGCAGCGAGCTGGTGGGAGTTATTTAAAAGAAGTTTTGGGATGTTTTCAACATCAAAATAGCGGCAAATATTTTGCCGCTTTTCTATTCGTATGTAAGTAAATAATTGCTGAATGGTTTCACTTTATGGCGAAATAGTTCTTCTTTTGTCAGTAGGAAGGATTCTTATGTTGTATCACGAAAATCTTTATGTATGTAAATGAGTAAAGTTTGAGCATAAGGAGGAAATCGTGTGAGTCTTTCCATGCAATTAGAAGTAAAACGTGACGTCCTATGTGTGAGGCTAGCGGGTGAATTAGATCATCATACTGCTGAAGAGTTGCGAACGAAAGTAACAGATATGATTGAGACACATGGTGTTCATCATATTGTTTTGAGCCTAGAGAACTTATCGTTTATGGATAGTTCTGGTTTAGGTGTTATATTAGGCCGATATAAGCATGTAAAGGGATTAGGTGGAGAAATGGTTGTTTGTGCAATTTCACCGCCTGTTAAACGTTTATTTGAAATGTCGGGCTTATTTAAAATTGTTCGCTTAGAAGAAAGTGAAGCGCATGCGCTCGCGACGTTGGGGGTGGCATAAATGAGAAATGAAATGAACCTTCAATTTTCAGCGTTAAGTCAAAATGAATCGTTCGCTCGCGTTACAGTAGCTGCTTTCATTGCACAACTAGATCCTACGATGGAAGAACTTACAGAGATTAAAACAGTTGTGTCAGAAGCGGTTACGAATGCAATTATTCATGGGTACGAAGGAAATGCAGAAGGTGTTGTTTATATTTCTGTAATTTTGGAAGAAGCAATGGTGAAACTCACGATTCGAGATGAAGGGATTGGTATCTTTAATTTAGATGAAGCGAGACAACCCCTTTTTACAACTAAACCTGAATTAGAGCGTTCCGGAATGGGATTTACTATCATGGAAAATTTTATGGATGAAGTAGAAGTTATTTCAAACGAATCTTTCGGGACAACAATCCATTTGACAAAATACTTATCAAATAGTAACGCTCTATGCAATTAAGGAGAATAGCCTATGGACATAGAGGTCAAAAATGAGAAGAAGAAACCTCAGTTAAAGGACCACGAGCTAAAAGCGTTAATTCAAAAAAGTCAAGATGGAGATCAACAAGCAAGAGATACAATTGTTCAAAGTAATATGCGTCTCGTATGGTCGGTTGTGCAACGTTTTCTTAATCGCGGATACGAACCAGACGATTTGTTTCAAATTGGATGTATTGGACTCTTAAAATCGGTAGATAAATTTGATTTATCTTTCGACGTGAAATTTTCAACATATGCAGTTCCCATGATTATTGGCGAAATACAACGATTTTTACGTGATGATGGATCAGTGAAAGTAAGTAGGTCTTTAAAAGAAACAGGAAACAAAATTCGAAAGATGAGAGATGAGCTTTCGAAAGAATTCGGAAGGGCTCCAACGATTAATGAAGTAGCTGAAGCGTTAGAACTAACGCCAGAGGAAGTGGTTCTGGCGCAAGAAGCAAGTCGTGCCCCTTCATCCATACATGAAACGGTGTATGAAAACGACGGAGATCCAATTACTATTTTAGATCAAATTGCAGATCAATCTGAAACGAAATGGTTTGATAAAATTGCTTTAAAAGAAGCAATTAGAGAATTAGATGAGAGAGAGCGTTTAATTGTATATTTACGCTATTATAAAGACCAAACTCAATCAGAAGTAGCAGAGCGAATAGGTATTTCGCAAGTGCAAGTTTCAAGACTTGAAAAGAAAATATTAAAACAGATGAAAGATCGAATAGATGAATAGTTATCTATTCGATCTTTTTTTATGACTTTAATAGGAGGAGATTGTAAACTTTCTTAAAAATTAACAGAATTTATTGATAATTTAGTAAATTTAAAATATAATCCAATTATGAACTTGTCACAAAGGGGGAAGGAAATATGGAAACGAGGCAACAATGGGGAACGAGGGCTGGATTCATTTTTGCAGCGGTCGGCTCTGCCGTTGGATTAGGAAACATATGGCGTTTTCCTTATACGGCGTATGAAAATGGGGGAGGCGCATTCTTTTTACCGTACTTATTCGCATTATTAACGACTGGTATTTCATTATTGGCGTTTGAATTTGCTCTTGGGCACCGTCACCGTGGTTCAGCACCACTTACGTTCTTCCGTATTCATCCGCGTGCTGAATTTATCGGTTGGTGGCAAATGTGTGTAACATTTATCGTTTCAACATATTATGCAGTAATTATTGCTTGGTCTATTTCATATACGTATTTTGCAATTACTGGCGCATGGGGGAAAGATACGGAATCATTTTTATTTAAAGAGTATTTACATGTTGCAGATAAACCGGGACAGTTTGGAGGGCTCGTACCGGAAGTATTAATTCCACTAGCTCTCGTTTGGATTATTGTGCTTGGTGTTGCTTTTAAAGGAGTTAAAAAAGGAATCGAAGTTGTGAACCGTATTTTCATCCCTTTACTAGTTGTTATGTTCCTTATTATCGTAGTTCGTGCAGTGACGATGGAAGGTGCAATGCAAGGATTAGATGCATTCTTTAAACCAGATTGGAGTCGTATTTTTGACGGAAAAGTATGGCTTGCTGCTTACGGTCAAATCTTCTTTAGCTTATCTTTAGCATTTGGAATTATGATTACGTATTCTAGTTATTTACCGAAAAACTCAGATACAACAAATAATGCCTTTATTACTGGATTTGCAAACTCAGGATTTGAATTATTAGCAGGGATTGGGGTCTTTGCGGCTCTTGGATTTATGGCAAATAATATGGGAGTACCAGTTGATAAAGTGGCAAGTGCTGGTGTAGGGCTTGCGTTCGTAGTATTCCCGCAAATTATTAACGAATTACCGATGTCACCTTTATTTGGCGTATTATTTTTCTTATCATTAACGGTTGCCGGAATTACATCCCTCATCTCGCTTGCGGAAGTATGTTTTGCTGCTGTATCTGAAAAGTTCAGCTTAAGTCGCCAAAAAACAATTGGAATTATGGGGACGCTTCTCGTACTCGTTTCTCTCGTTTTTGCGACACGTGGCGGGCTTATGTTCCTAGATGTTGTGGATTACTTCGCTAATAACTTCGGATTAATTACAATTGCTCTAGCGGAAGTAGTTACGATAGGACTCATTTTACGTCGTTTACCAGTTTATCAAAATCACGCAAACTTCGTATCTGATATTAAGTTAGGGACGTTTTGGAGAGTGAGTTTACTCGTTATTACTCCGCTTATGTTAGGGTACATGTTAATTGATGGTACAATCCAAAATATTAAAAAGAACTATGGAGGTTACCCAACGGAGTTTGTCGTAACATATGGTTGGTCAATTGCAGCAGCGTTCCTTATCATTGCGCTAATCATTAGTTTAAAGAAATGGAATGCACAAATACATTCAGATTCTGCTAAGCTTGAAAAAGAATGGAAAGATCGAGGTGTTTCATAATGAGTGGATCAGCGATTATGATGATGGTTATTGGAATAGTAGTCATTTGGGGAGGGCTCGCATTAAGCATTGCAAATTTATTTAAGAAAAAAGCATAAACTAAAAAACATCTGTACCGAAATGGTACAGATGTTTTTTTATGAAAAAATTGTATTAGAAAAAAATTGAATAACCATACTACAACTACGAGGAAGAGTGAAGAGGTGAATGGAAATTGGAACAAACAATTTATATTAAAATGCGTAATCGATTAAAAGTTTCTCCTACGTATGAAGTAAAGCTGGGAGATGTTGCTCAACTTGCCGGAGATGCTGCAGTAGTTCAGTCGTTACAGGATGAGGTAATTTATAAAATTACAGCGCGTGATAAAACGCATGTTGTAATTGATGTTATGAAAATAATTGAGATTATTAGGCGAAAAACCGCTCATATACAAATTAATTTACTCGGTTCTGGACAAACTCTTGTTGAAATTATATATGAAAAAAAGAAAGTACATCCGATTTTTTTCGGACTTGTATGGTTGTTACTTTTCATTGGAGCAGCTCTTGCCATCATATATTTTCATGAAGATGTAAGCATGCAACAAGTGCACCAACGGTTATATTACATGATTACGGGAGAATTTAAGGCGCAACCACTTTTATTTCAAATTCCTTATTCATTAGGTCTTGGGCTAGGCATGGTTTTATTTTTTAATCATGTATTTCAAAAGCGTATTAATGAAGAGCCGAGTCCGTTAGAAGTGGAGATGTTCCAATACCAGCAATCACTTGACCAATATGTAATTGTTCATGAAAACAAGGATAATATGAAACAACTTACCGATGATTGAGTCTGGATTCGTTATTTTAATTGCTTTAGCAGGAGGAATTGCTGTAGGTAGCGGATATGTTGCGTTTTTAGCTGTACTTGGTATAATCCCTCGTCTAGCTCAATTAACGAGAAGTGGAAAGCACATTCAATATTTTGAGTGGGCAGTTATTGCAGGTACATTAACAGGAGCTTGGTGTAGTTTGAAAAACATTACATTTCAAACATCGCAATATTGGCTTGTTATATTAGGAATATTTTGTGGTACATTCATTGGAATGCTCGCTGCCGCATTAACGGAAGTGTTAAATGTTCTACCTATTTTAGCGAAACGAGTAGGGGTAGAGGGGAAGATTGTTGTTTTACTCGTTGCTCTTGTACTTGGAAAAGTAATAGGCTCGTTGTTTCACTGGATTTATTTCGTAAAGTAGGAGGCAATATATAAATGACAGGGCGAAAACTAAAGGACGATTACGTAAATAAAGTGAAGGAATACCATCCGAAGCCAAATTATTTTATAAATTGTGTTAAGGCATTTTTTGTAGGTGGATTCATTTGTACAATCGGAGAAGTATTGATGAAATTTTATATACATTATTTTCATTTTAGTGAACAAGAGGCAGGGAATCCAACAGTCGCAACTCTTGTACTATTATCGGCGATTTTAACAGGTTGTGGTGTATATGATAAAATCGGTCAATTTGCTGGAGCAGGTTCGGCCGTACCTGTTACGGGATTTGCGAATTCTATGGCAAGTGCTGCGCTAGAGCATAAGAGTGAAGGAATTGTACTTGGGGTTGCTACAAACATGTTTAAGCTAGCGGGAAGTGTAATCGTTTTTGGTGTTGTCGGTGCGTACATTATTGGGTTAATAAGATATACTTTTAAAATTTTTATGTCTTAAAGGAGGGGCTAGTATGAGGTTGACAGGAAAACAAACGTGGGTATTTCAAAATGATATTTATGTGAATGCAACCGGTACTGCCGTCGGTCCAAAAGAAGCTGAAGGCCCTCTTGGAAAGGAATTTGATATTTCATATGATGATTTACATTGCGGAGAGGAAAACTGGGAGCTTGCGGAACGAAGATTAATGTCAGATTCTATTCAACAAGTCATGCAAAAAGCAAATGTAGAAACATCACAAATTGATTTCTTTTTAGCGGGTGACTTATTAAATCAAACAGTAACAGCAAATTACGTTGCGCGTAAGTGGGGAATTCCCTTTTTAGGCATGTTTAGTGCTTGTGCGACCTCGATGGAGACTTTAGCGGTCGGATCAGCCTTTATAGATGGCGGATTCGCAAATCGTGTTTTAGCGACGGTAAGTAGTCATAATGCAACAGCTGAAAGACAGTTTCGTTATCCAACAGAGTATGGGGGACAAAAACCAGGAACAGCAAATTCCACTGTTACAGGTGCGGGATCCATATTAATTAGTAAAGAAAAAAGTGCCATTAAAATCAAGGCGGCTACGATTGGAAAAGTGCAAGATTTAGGAATTGCGAACCCTTTAGATATGGGATCGGCGATGGCACCTGCTGCAGCTCATACAATTCAGCAACATTTTGAGGATTTGAAGAGAAGTGCAGCCGATTACGATTTGATTGTTACCGGTGATTTATCAGCTATTGGGACACCAATTGCGAAACAACTGTTACTGGAAGAAGGTTATGATATTGGGCATATATATAACGATTGCGGATTAATGATTTATGATCCCGGTCAAGAAGAAGTATTTGCTGGTGGTAGTGGTTGTGCTTGTTCAGCTGTTGTCACATATGGTCATTTATTAAGCGAGATGCAAAAAGGGAATTTACAACGAATTTTTGTCGTTGCTACTGGTGCGTTATTAAGCCCGATGATGATGCAGCAAAAAGAAACAATTCCAACAATTGCACATGGTGTCGTATTTGAGAGAGTGAAGGGAGAGTGAATTGTGGATTATATATATGCATTTCTTGTAGGAGGCGCTATTTGTGTAGTTGGGCAAGTATTGTTAGATTTCGCAAAGTTAACACCAGCCCATTTAATGGCTACCTTTGTAGTGATAGGAGCAGTTTTAGATGGATTCGGATTGTACGATAAGCTTATAAAGTTTGCTGGTGCTGGGGCGACAGTTCCTATTACAAGTTTTGGACATTCCCTATTACACGGGGCAATGCATGCTGCAGAGAAACACGGATATATAGGGATTGGTATGGGTATGTTTAGTTTAACGTCTGCAGGTATTTCAGCAGCAATATTATTTTCATTTTTTGTAGCACTTATATGTAAACCGAAAGGATAAATCAAATGAGACGAAGGGTTGTTTTGGTCACAGATGGAGATGAATATGCAAAGCGAACAATTGAGCTTTTAACGAAGGAATTTGGGGGAAGGTGTATTTCAGCATCACAAAGTAATCCAACCAAATTGACAGGGAAGAAAGTTGTTGAGCTTATTATGCAAACGCCATATGACCCTGTATTTGTCATGTTTGATGACAGTGGATTTATTGGAGAAGGATCTGGTGAAAAAGCTTTAAAATATGTAGCCACGCATAAACAAATTGATGTACTTGGGATTTTGGCAGTAGCGTCTAATACACACCATTGGGAATGGGCACGTGTAGATGTAAGTGTAGATCGGAACGGGAATTTAACGGAATATGGTGTTGATAAATTTGGACTTCCAGATGGTGAAATTGGCAGAATTAGCGGAGATACAATTTATTGTTTAGATGATTTGAATGTTCCCGTCATTGTTGGTGTGGGTGATATTGGTAAGATGTGTGGAAACGATGAATGGGAGAGAGGCTCACCAATTACGAAAAAAGCAATTCAGTTAATTTTGGAAAGGAGTGGATTTTATGACGAAGCCTAAAAAAATAGATATTCCGATTTCAACTTTCATAAGTGACAATGAAAATTATTTAAAACAAACGGCTGGATTAGGCGTCACATTTGATGTTGGTATTCGTAAATTTCAAATTTTGAATAAAGAAATTGCAGTGTTATTCGTAAATGGACTTTGTGATACAAATTATATTATTCCTATTTTAGAAGAAGCTGTGGATACGAATGAAATAAGGGATGTTGAAGAAGATACTGTAAAGCTTTTAGAGAATCGTTTAATTCATCAGCAAGTAAGTAAAGTGAAAACGATGGATGAAGTAATGCTTCAAGCGTTATCAGGGCTTATTG
Source organism: Bacillus sp. FF-1 (assembly GCF_028548245.1). Lineage (NCBI taxonomy): Bacteria > Bacillati > Bacillota > Bacilli > Caryophanales > Bacillaceae > Bacillus > Bacillus sp. FF-1. The sequence goes on along the minus strand of NZ_JAQQGG010000003.1, from coordinate 119,456 downwards.
TTATATTTGTGGAAGGCGAAACAGAAGCGTTCGTGATAGATGTTCGTAGCTATCCAGGACGAACACCGACAGAGCCAGATACTGAAAAAGTAGTACGCGGTGCGAGGGATGGATTTGTTGAAAATATCGTTGTAAATACAGCGTTAATTCGTAGAAGAATTCGAGATCCACGTCTTCGAAATGAAATTATTCGAGTAGGGGATCGATCGCAAACGGATATTTGTATTACATATGTACAAGATGTTGCAAATCCAGATTTAGTAAAGATTATAAAACAAGAATTAAATAACATCGATATCGATGGCATTACGATGGCGGATAAAACAGTGGAAGAATTTGTTGTAAAGCAAAGCTATAATCCATTCCCGCTTATTCGATATACAGAAAGACCGGATGTAGCAGCAAATCATTTATTAGAAGGACATGTTCTAGTACTAGTTGATACATCACCGAGTGCTATGATTACGCCAACAACATATTTTCATCATTTACAGCATGCAGAAGAGTTTAGACAAAATCCAGCTGTCGGAACATTTTTACGTTGGGTACGCTTTTTAGGTGTTTTATTCTCCTTGTTTTTACTACCGTTTTGGTTAGTGTTTGTATTTGATCCAACTCTTTTACCAGAAAATCTTGCTTTTATTGGACCGACTAAGATGACACATTTACCAATTTTATTACAGGTGATAATGGCAGAAGTAGGACTTGAATTTTTAAGGATGGCAGCCATTCATACTCCAACGCCGTTATCGTCAGCAGCAGGATTAATTTCTGCCATATTAATTGGTCAAATAGCAATCGATGTAGGTTTGTTTGTACCAGAAGTTATTTTGTATGTAGCAGTTTCTATGATCGGTGCTTATGCAACACCGAGCTATGAATTAGGGCTAGGGAATAAGGTTGGAAAATTATTTGTTATTATTTTAACAGGTCTCTTCCATGAGATGGGCTTTGTAATTGGTATGACGATATTGATTTTATTTTTAACGTCTATAAAAAGTTTGCAAACCCCTTATTTATGGCCGTTTTTACCATTTGATTGGGGCGCATTAACAAAAATTCTACTCCGTCCGACGATGTCTAGTTTAAAAGTACGACCAAGTATTGTAAGACCTCAAAATGTAAAAAGACAAAAATAAACGGGATTATAAACCCGTTTATTTTTTTAGCAAAAATTTATTGTTTTTTAACAAAAATCAAACATTTTTTGTGTACACTTAGAGTAGATATTGTGTATGGAAGGGGAAGAGGACATGATTAAATTATTTGTAAGTGATTTAGACGACACGCTCGTTTACGATGTAAATCATATGCAAAAAGAAGATGAACGTGCAATTTGTTGGTTAGCTGAAAAAGGGACAAATATTTGTTTTGCCTCAGGCCGCTTTACTCATCGAATTGATGAAGTCGTAAATAGGTTTGAATTCCCATATTACACAACTGGCTTAAATGGAGCGACAATGTTACTTCCGGATGGGAATTTGTTTTATGAATCGAGTTTTGAAAATACGGTTGCCCAGGAAATATATCGATATATACATAAAAAAGGACTAGCGGATATTGTTTGTGCAAATGAGCAGCGATATACAAAAAGGAAGAATGAACATCACCATAATTTTGAAGCGTATATGGGCGTGCATATCGCTGAAATTGAAGCGTTAGAAGAGGAATTTGGTAAAACTGTACATCCTGCGAAATTGTTTGTTTTTGGGGAAGAAGAGACAATTGAAGCATTAGATCAAGAATTACGAGATACATTTCAGAATGAAGCGGAAGTTTTTATGTCTGGTAAACGCTATGTTGACATTATGCCAAGGGGAGTAAGTAAAGGGAGTGCTTTAAGACGACTAATGGAACATTTGCAAATTGAAGCAAATGAAGTTGCATGCATTGGAGATTCTTTCAATGATATTTCTATGTTTGAAGTAACCCCGCATTCATTTACTCTGCACCATGCTCATCCATATGTGAAGGAGAAAGCGAATCATATTGTTCGTTCGGTTGAAGAAGCTATTATGAAATTGCCGTTACTTGTATAAAAAAGAAGCTCGCTACTAGCGAGCTTCTTTTTACTTGAATAACGATTTAACAAAATCAATGATACTTGAGAAGAAATCTTTCACTTTATCTAGGAAACTTTGCCCTTCTTCAGATCCTAAAAAGGCAGAAACGTGTTCTTTTGCTTTATTTAACTGACTGCCAACTTGATTCCAATCAATGTTAAGATTTTTCATTTTATCAAATAGAGCAACTAAGTTATCTAACTGTTCATCCGTTAATGTAATACCAAGTTGATCCGCAATTTTTTTAATTAATGAACGTAAATCTTCAGTCGTTTTTGGCTGCTCTTTCGCAATTTCTTCTTTAATTTTCGCAACAAGTTGAACTGCTTTTTCTTCACCAATTTTATCGCCGAGCTGGGATGTTTGCACCATTTCTTCATTGGCTACTTTTTTTACTTCCTCAGGAATTGCTTTGTTTGATGTTGTCTCATAGGCTTTCATTAAACCAGTTAAAGCAGCAGTTCCAGAAACTTTAAATGGTGCAGTAATTTGAATTTCTGCATCTTTCACACCTGCTGTAATAAGTGCGTTTGTGTACATTGCATCTGTTATTGAATTAATGTTTTTTGAACGTACAATGAGACCAGAACCTGGCTTTGTGTATGTGATCATAGAAGAGGAAATTGCTCTCGTACCAATTTGCGCTTTTGGAACAATCCCTTCTAGAAATTTATGTTCTTCCGCATTAGACACAGTAATAATTGTAGCATCTTTTGGTGCTTTCATTTCTTTTAACAGATCTTGTTTTTGTTGTTCAGACAAGTTTTCTCCTAGTGTAACAATTGATTCTCCTTCGATGATGTCTGCAAACGAAGCTGTTGGCATAATAAATACTGCTACAGCTAATAGCAGAGCTAGTAATTTCGTTTTCACGAAAAATCGCTCCCTTTCTCTTTCTAAAATTTTCGGGCAACACAGTTATTATAGTATATATTTCTTATTTGTCACCTAGCTTTTTCCACATTTCAAAAAAGAAGTATGTAGATTGTCGGATTCTTTTTGTTTCTAGTCATGAATGTGGTAATATAGTGCTGAGATAGTTGAAAGGAGACATATACGTATGAAAACTTTAGGATACATAGTAATGGAAAATGGTGAAAAAATCGATTTGGAATTTTTCCCAGAAGAGGCACCAAAAACAGTAGAAAACTTTAAAAAACTAGCAGAGCAAGGATTTTATGATGGTGTGACATTCCACCGCGTTATTCCTGGCTTCGTAAGCCAAGGTGGAGACCCAACAGGAACAGGTGCGGGTGGCCCAGGTTACTCTATCCCATGTGAAACTGATGGAAATCCTCATAGACACCTTGTAGGATCACTTTCTATGGCTCATGCTGGCCGTAACACAGGCGGTAGCCAATTCTTTATCGTTCATGAGCCACAGCCACACTTAGATGGTGTACATACTGTATTCGGTAAAGTAACAAGCGGTATTGAAACAGTATTAAACATGCGTCAAGGTGATGTAATGAAAGAAGTTAAAGTTTGGGAAGAATAAGTGAATGAGAAAAGAGAGCTATTGCTCTCTTTTTTTAATAGGAATGGGTATTTCGTTTACGGTACATGATACAAGTAGTAATGTGATTGTAGTGAAAATAAGTCGCTTATGAGAACAAAATATTAACAAATTACATAGAATACATTAATTACACATTTCAATAAAAGTTGTTTATTACATTCATTTTGCTAGAATTCATCTGCTCTAAGGTGATGAATAGTGAAGTGATAATGAGCGGTGGATGTTTTTTTCACTTTCATATAACAGTGTTTCTTCTTTTATCTACTTAACAAAAATAGTAATGAAACGTATATTTGACTTTCTTCTTTTCGCTTTGTATGATTATCAAGTTGTTTTAAGCTCTTCTCACTCTGTTGAAAATATTGTAAAATGAATGTGATATGAAAAGAGTGATTGAGGGGATTTAATAGTTTGTAACTTTTGTAAGAAGGGATAAGGGTTATGTTAATTCGTTTTAAAAAAAGTTATGAAAAGATTGCAATGGGGCTTCTTTCATTTATGCCAACTGAAAAAGATGTGAAAACATTACAATTGACTATGAAAGATTATGAAGCAAAGGATGATTGGCAATTGTATTTGTGGAAACAAAACGAAGATTTTGTTGGGATAATGGGGATTGTAAAAAAAGAGAATCAAGTTTTGGAAATTCAGCATTTGAGTGTGAATCCATCTCACCGTCATATGGGTATTGGGACGAAGATGGTTCAAGAGTTAAAGAGTAAATTTCTTGAATTTACAATTTGCGGAAATGAGCAAACAGCAAGTTTTTGCAAAAAGTGTAAAGGGCTTGAACAAAATATACATTCGTGAAAGCAGAGATAAGTAGTTTATTATCTCTGCTTTCTTTTTTGTAATTGTTCGTTTCGTTCAGCGATGACTTCTGTTCGATCACGTAATGTATGCTTATGTATTATAAATTCATTAGAAGTAGCATTCACGTCTTTCCAAGGAAGGTTTTGTTTCTGACATAATTCTATGCAGTACTTTTCTAATGTTGTATCCGACAATGGTAAAAATAACGGTGTAAAACTTTCTTTTTTCTGGATAGATTGCAATTTATCTTTGAGTAAGAACAGAAGTTGTGCCTCATTTATTCCTAAACGAAGTAAATGTGCACTGTTTTTTTCTAAAATCGTTATGGCGCTTTTCATCATCTTCTCTGCGCCATTCCAGTTAGAGCGTCTGTGATGGTATAAAGAAACTGCAATTTGAATGAGGCCGACTAAATAATGATCCCGGTTTCCTCTCGGTTTTGTTTTCCAATATTCTTCCAGTATTTCGTGGCATTCAAAATAATCATAATCTCCGTGAAAATGAATTAAAAACTGTATGTATTCCGTAGGATACATTTTCTTCGCCCCTATCTAACGGTTATAAGTATAAGTTTATCATAGAAATATGAACAATAAACGACTAGGGAATTTCTCCCTAGTCGTTATTGTTCATATTAGCAGAAGCAAGCTGCCCCTACAATAATGAGTAAAATAAACAATACAACAAGTAATGCGAACCCACCGCTAAAACCACAATCAACGTGACCCATAGTTTTTTGACCTCCTACATTGTTCTTACTACACTGTTATCATATGAAGTGGTGGGCATGATGCCATAGGCATAGGTCTATTTTTAATTAAATTTCTTAAAAAGGTTGGATAGAACATGAGTATGCTCTATACTTATGTTGTTATAGAAAAAATGTGGTGGGATGCTTTGTGCAGTATAATTTTAAAGTAGAGGCTTTTGAAGGGCCTTTAGATTTATTGTTACATTTAATACATCGTTATGAAATTGATATATATAATATTCCTGTAGCGGAAATTACAGAGCAATATTTATCTTATGTTCATACGATGAAAGAACTACAATTAGATGTTGCAAGTGAGTATTTAGTAATGGCTGCAACGTTATTACAAATTAAAAGTAAAATGTTGTTGCCGAAACATGAAGAAGATGTACTTGATAACGGTGATGACTTTATAGATGATCCTCGTCAAGAATTGATGGAGAGGTTAATTGAATATAAGAAATATAAGCAAGTTGCTACTGAACTAAAAGAAAGAGAACAAGAAAGAGCACAGCTATATACACGTCCGCCAATTGATTTTACATCGTTGCAACAAGAAGAGGAGACAAGCTTGCCTCTTGATGTTACGTTATATGATATGCTAGCGGCATTTCAAAAATTAATGCGCCGTAAAAAAGCAAAGAAACCTGTGACAACACGTATTACTCGTCAAGAAATACCAATTGAACAGCGTATGACGGATATTTTAAAGCTGTTAGAAATACAAGGTGGTCGTCAAAGTTTTTATGATTTGTTTGTTGATGATGAACGGGAAATAATGGTTGTAACATTTTTAGCGGTTCTTGAGCTTATGAAAAATCAACAAATCGTAATTGAACAAGAACATAATTTTGATGAAATTTTCGTATCAAGCTATACTAAATCTGCATAGAGTTAGTATGGAAAATGGGATAGAAATAGTATATCTCATGCTAGGTTTGAATGTATCGTTTGGAACAAGAGAAAAAATATTGAACCGAACGCATTGATTGTGATTCGGTTTTTTGATGTGTATTTTTATGGAGAAAATAGGAGGAAGGAGCTCGTAAGATGGATAGAACAGAACAGAAATCAATCATTGAAGGGCTTTTATTTGTTTCTGGTGATGAAGGGATTTCTCCTGAACAAATAGCAAAAGTCCTTGAAATTGAAGGAAACGAAGTAATCGATATTTTAGAAGAAATGCAAAAAGAATGTGAAGGTGCACACCGAGGTTTGCAAATTGTACAGTATGCAAAAGTATATCGTTTTGCTACAAAGAAAGAACATGCGTCGTACTATCAAAAACTAATAGATATCCCAACAGCTGCTTCACTCTCTCAGGCTGCGCTAGAAACGTTAGCAATTGTTGCATATCGTCAACCCATTACAAGAACAGAAATGGAAGAGATTAGAGGAGTAAAAACTGATAAGGCGTTACAAACGTTAGTATCACACTTACTTATAAAAGAAATGGGAAGAGCAGAAGGACCTGGGCGTCCGATTTTATATGGAACGACGAAAGAATTTTTAGACACATTTGGATTAAAAACATTAGATGATTTACCTCCGCTTTCTGAAGAAAACGAACAAATGAATGAAGCGGATTTATTCTTTGGTTCTTTACAAGAGATATCGAAATAAAAGCTTAGCATTTTGCTAAGCTTTTTTTTGTATATCAATTATATACCGTGCCATACTAATTGAAAAAAGGAGACGAGTTATGAGAGGTATACGAAGTATTTTATTATTAGTTTCTGTTTTGTTATGCTTTTCTTTAAATAGTGCATCGGCAAAAAGGTATATGATGTCTATTCATACCGCGTCTCCTTTACATATGCAGCGGCAACATTTTGGTAAAATGAAAGTGAGTTTCTTAAAAGTTGGGCAAGGTGATGCAACACTTATTATATTGCCAAATGGACAAACGATGTTAATTGATGGAGGACCTTATGAAGCTGGTGAGGTTATCATCCAAAAGCTAATTGAAAAAGGAATTAACCATTTAGATGCTATCGTCAGTACTCATCCTGATATGGATCATATTGGAGGGCTCATTCCAATTGTAGAGCAAATGCCGGTATCACTTATATTAGATAGTGGAAAAACATATAGTTCTCTTACTTATCATACGTATCGAAATCATATAAAGAAAAGGGGAATCCCTTTCATTTCAGTAAAAGAGGGCCAATACATACCGCTAGATCCGCATGTTTCCATACAAGTATTAAACAATGGGAAGTCCAAAGATGAAAATAATGAATCTTCAATTGTATTAAAGGTTCGGTATGGTAAGGCAGATTTTTTACTAATGGGTGATGCTGATGTGCGGACGGAAACTGAAATATTAAAGCAATTTGATGTACATGCAGATGTGCTAAAGGTGGGACATCATGGCTCATATACTTCAACAAGTGAAAGGTTTATAAAGAAGGTAGAACCACAGTTCGCGATTCTTTCTTATGGTAGCAAAAATCCGTATGGGCATCCGCATCAAAGTGTAGTGAGACGATTAAAACGGCGTGGTATAATGATGTATGGAACAAATAAGCGTACGGTAGAAATGGAAACAGACGGCGAACATATTACAATAGGGTCTAGCGGATTAATGCCATTACTTAAGTGATTCATACGTTAGATGATATAGTTCCTTTTTGGAAAAAATGAATAACATATATTATAATTGCGAGAGACGTACTAAGCTTCCTTTTTGTTAAGCAAAGAGGAAATTTCATTAGAATGTATAGACAACTACTCGTGCATATATTAAGATGGAATTAGGCGAATAAGGTAATAATAACAAGTAGGTATTTCATGGGAAAGGATCGATGAAAATGAAAACGCAAGTTGTCATCAATGCCAAAATTTATACAGGTCAAGAAGTAGTAGAAAACGGATTTATTCGTTACGCAGAAACAATTAAAGAAATTGGTTTGATGGCTCAATATGTATCACAAGAAAATGAAACTGTTTTAGATGCGGCAGGGAAAATTGTGATTCCAGGTATGATTGATGTTCATATTCATGGTGGATACGATATTGATGCGATGGATGCAAATAGCGATGGGTTAGTAACTCTAGGGAAAGAAATGTTAAAAGAAGGAGTTACAACTTACTTCCCAACAACAATGACACAAGCTCCAGAAGCAATTGAAGCAGCACTACATGCTGCGAAGGAAGCGAAAGAAAAAGGAGCGCATTTCGAATATATTCACTTAGAAGGACCGTATGTTTCAAAAAAACGTGCAGGTGCACAACCACTTGAACATATTGTTCCTGCGAATATTGAACAATTTAAACAATGGCAGGAAGCAAGCGGAAATTTAATTAAATTAGTAACATACGCACCTGAAGAAGAAGGAGCGTTAGAGTTTGAGCAGTATCTTGCTGAAACTGGTGTTGTCGGCACAATGGGGCATACAGATGCAATTGATGCGCAACTAAAAAATAGAAACATTACACATGCAACGCATTTATACAATCAAATGCGTGGATTACATCACCGTGAACCAGGAGTTGTTGGTCATGTGTTATTAAATCCAGATGTAATGGTTGAAGTAATTACAGATGGTATTCACATTCACCCAGATATGGTGAAATTAGCATATAAATTAAAAGGACCGAAAAAAGTAAGTGTTATTACTGACGCAATGCGTGCAAAAGGTCTTGAAGATGGATTATATGAGCTTGGCGGACAGCCAGTACATGTAAAAGATGGTAGTGCTCGATTAGAAGATGGAACGTTAGCTGGTAGTATTCTAAAAATGGATCAAGCTTTCCGAAATGTAATTGAATTTACAGGTTGTTCAATCGAAGATGCAGTACTAATGACATCAGTGAACCAAGCAGAAGAGTTTGGATTAAATAATAAAGGTGCATTAGCGGTAGGAAAAGATGCAGACTTTGTTGTGATGAATGAAGATTTACATGTATATGATACGGTTCGTTTAGGAATTCATATGAAGGAAGGGAAGTAATGAAATGAATATTCTTGTTGTAAAAACTCCAGAAGAACTAGCAGAAGCAGGTTATAAATTAATTGAAGAAGTTGTAAAAACAAAAGAAAATCCAACATTAGGAATGGCTACAGGAAGCTCTCCATTAGGTATTTATGCAGAAATGCGAAAAAATAAACTTGATACAAGCCGTGTAACCACTGTAAACTTAGATGAGTACGTAAATTTACCACATGAAGATAAAAACAGCTATCACTATTTCATGCAAGAACAGTTGTTTGATCATCTTCCATTTAAACAAACTTATGTACCAAACGGGATGGCAAGTGATTTAGAGGAAGAGTGCAAACGTTACGAGGGCATTCTAGCTGCTAACCCAGTTGACCTACAGATTCTTGGAATCGGTGAAAACGGTCACATCGGATTTAACGAACCAGGAACACCGTTTAATTCTCCAACAAACATTGTTGAATTAACAGAATCTACACGCCAAGCAAACCTTCGCTTCTTCGAAAAAGAAGAAGATGTGCCAACTCATGCAATTACAATGGGAATTGGAAGCATTATGAAAGCGAAACAAATTCTACTTGTTGCTATGGGTTCTAAAAAGGCAGAAGCTGTTAAAGAATTATTGCAAGGTGCATATAGTGAAGCGTGTCCTGCTACAGTTTTACAACGTCATCCGAATGTAACCGTAATCGCTGATCAAGAAGCTCTATCTTTATGCAGTGAGGCGATTGCTGATGAACATCGACAAGTATTCACCATTTCCGATCTATTATCAGATTCAAGAGTGGGTGAAACAGCTAATTGAGGACGGCGAATGGAAGCCGGGAGATAAAATCCCATCTGAGAATGAACTTTGCGATAAGTTCGAAGTGAGTCGTATGACAATCAGACAGGCGATTAATAATTTAGTGGAACAAGGTTATTTATATCGGAAACGTGGAATCGGTACGTTTGTCCAACTTCCGAAAGTGGAACAAAAACTGCAAGGAATGACAGGATTCACGGAAGATATGATTTCTCGTGGGATGAACCCAAGTAGTCAATTATTAAGTTTCCGCCTAGTTCCAGCTACTGTGAAAATAGCAGACCGGCTGAGAATACAGGAGGGAGAGTCGGTTTATGAAGTGAGGCGTATTCGCTTAGCTGACGATGAACCGATTGCTTTTGAGACGACATATTTGTCGCCAGCTCTTGTAAAAGATATTAACGAAGAAATATTGCAACAATCTTTATATGAACATTTAGAGAAAAAACTGGGCTTCAAACTTGTTAGCGCTACTCAATCAATTGAAGCTTCAATTGCAACGGATAATGAAGCGGAACATCTGCATATTCCTAAAAAGGCGCCAGTGCTTGTCATGCGTCAATGGTCATATTCAGAAGGTGAAGTACCGTTAGAGTATGTGAAATGTATTTATCGTGGAGATCGTTATAAGTTTATTACAAACATCGCACGTAACAAATAATATATTTCAGTTTGTGAAGTACAGTAAATGTCAAATTGTTTAACATGTAAAGAAAAAATACGACTCATCCTTACAAGGAGTGAGTCGTATTTTTATTATGAGCAATTACGTGGTTAACAGCTTCTTTAACTGTATTTACTACATAGTGAGCGTGTTCTTTTACTGCGTCATCTGCTTGAGCCATAGCAAAACTGTGAGGAGTTAGAGCAAACATTGGAATATCATTATAAGAATCCCCTATGCAAGCAACTTCCTCTGGTTGTAATTGAAACTCTTTTAATAAAACAGAAATAGCAGAACCTTTACTAATATTAGGTGGCATTACATCTAAGCATTGTTCTGCTGAAATGAACGTACTAACTTTTCCATGAAATTTTTCATCAATTTTTTTCTGAAGGAGTTGTAAGCTCTCCTTTGTGCCACCGACAGAAATTTTATTCGGGAAAATTGTATCATCTATTTTCTGTAATAAATTTGGTTCTTCGACAGAAGTCATCGTTACTTGTTGCTCAAGTTCGTGAATAAACGGTGTTTTTTCTTCAATGTAGTAATTATGTTCATCACTAACATAACGGAAATAAGGATCTTCATTCGTCATGTGTAACAATTCAGGAAGAATGCTGGAATCAAAAGTTGCAGATAATAGCTGCTTATTTTCATTTGTATATACAAAAACACCATTAACACTAATGCGGTGGAAATTTGTATTTACAGCTTTCATTAAGTCTGCAATTTCATTATCAAGTCGGCCAGAAGCGAAACAAAGAATCACATTTTGTTCAGCAAGACTACGAAGTGCTACAATATCCTGTTCGTCAATTAAACCTCCGTGTTGCATCATTGTACCGTCGATATCACTTACAAACATTTTAATCATGTTGTTATCTCCTTTCTATGTACAGTTGCTCTTACATTATACGCATCATATATAAACATGTCTAAAAAATGAATTTTTATGAAATGGTAGATGTTTTACATTGACGACAAAGAAGAATATTCTGTAACATAAAAGCAGGCTATTTAAGTACGAGGGTGGTGTTATATGAGTAATTATCTAGAAATTAAAAAAGTTTTAAATAATAATGTCATCATTGCTAGCCATCCTGAACATGAGGAAGTAGTAGTGATTGGTAAAGGAATTGGATTTGGGAAAAAAGCGAAAGATGTATTGGAGCAAGAACAAATTGAAAAAATGTTTGTTCTAAAAAATGAACGTGATCGTGAACAATACAAACTGCTAGTTCCACATGTGAGTGAAAAATTAATTGAATTAATGAATGATATTATGTTCTATATTCAAGAAAAAGCAAAATCCCCATTGAATGAACATATTCATATCGCTTTAACAGATCATATTTCTTTTGCAATTAAGCGTTTAAAACAAGGGTTTACAATTGATAATCCTTTTTTAGTTGAAACGAAAATGCTCTATCCAGAGGAATATAAAATTGCTGAAGGTGTTGTAAACCTTTTAAATTCTCGTTTGCAAATTACATTGCCAGAAGGAGAAATCGGGTTTATTGCACTGCATATTTACAGTTCACTTACAAATTCAGATTTATCTTCAGTTAATCAAAACTCCCGTCTCATCGCACAGCTTGTATCTTTAATTGAGACGAACTTACAAATTACATTAGACCAAGAAAGTATTCACTATTTACGCCTTATTCGTCATCTTCAATATGCTATTGAGAGGGTGAAAAAAGGAGAAAAAGTAGAGGAATCGCAAAGTTTTGCTGATTTATTAAAGGCGGAATATCCTGTCTGTTATAATTTAGCTTGGAAGCTAGTTAAGGTTATGCAAAAAGAATTGCAACTTCCTGTTTATGAAGCAGAGAGTATATATTTAACGATGCACCTGCAGCGCTTAGTGAAGGCAGAGCATGTGTAAAATGACATATATTTTTGTCGAAAATGAAAACGTTAAAAAAAATCATTGAATCGCTTACAATAGTTATGTATAATAACTATTGCAAAGTTATACAAATTTCGACAAACACATTAAGGTATAAAACGAAAACGTTTGCCTTAATTATAGTGAACTTATACGTAAACCTATTTTTGACACGTGTTACTGATTCGATCAGGCATGAGTGGAGAAAAGTAAGGAATGTAAGCTAGAGAAAGGGATATACTACCCTTTGTATAGCTATCGTTCTATCTTTTTTTCCTCATGCCTTTTTGGCGTTTGTCGGAAGGTATCAATATAGATAAGAGAGGAAGGGTTTCCATGTTTAAGAAGATCTTTGGTGTTCTTCAAAAAGTCGGAAAAGCGCTTATGCTTCCAGTAGCGATTTTACCGGCAGCAGGTATTTTACTTGGATTTGGTAATGCATTTCAAAATCCACAGTTAACAAATGTTATTCCTGCTTTAAAAGCAGATTGGTTCGTAATGGTAGCAAAAATTATGGAACAATCTGGTGATATTATTTTCGCTAACCTTGCATTACTATTCGCAGTTGGGGTAGCAATTGGCTTAGCTGGTGGAGACGGAGTAGCTGGTTTAGCAGCATTCGTTGGCTACTTAATTATGAACAAAACGATGAGTGTGTTCTTAGAAGTAGATAAGCTAGTGAAAGTAACAAGTTCTGGAGCAGACCCAGTAAAAGTTGGATTTGCAGATCCAGCGTATGCAAACGTATTAGGAATTCCAACGCTACAAACTGGAGTGTTTGGTGGTATTATCGTCGGGATAGTAGCGGCATATTGCTATAATAAATACTTCAACATTGAATTACCATCATACTTAGGTTTCTTTGCAGGTAAGCGTTTCGTACCGATCGCAACTGCAACATTCTCTTTAATAGTAGGTATTATCATGTGCTTCGTTTGGCCATACATTCAAGGTGGCTTAAACACGTTCTCACATCAAATGATTGATGCAAATAGAACGTTAGCAGCATTTATTTTCGGTTTAATTGAACGTTCATTAATTCCATTTGGATTACATCACATTTTCTATTCACCGTTCTGGTTCGAATTCGGTCAGTATACAAATGCGGCTGGCGAATTAATTCGTGGTGACCAAAAAATCTTTATGGCACAGTTAAAAGACGGTGTAGAATTAACAGCAGGTACATTTACAACTGGTAAGTATCCGTTCATGATGTTCGGTCTTCCAGCGGCAGCTTTAGCAATGTACCATGAAGCACGTCCAGAAAATAAAAAATTAGCAGCTGGTATTTTAGGTTCTGCTGCATTAACATCTTTCTTAACAGGTATTACAGAGCCACTTGAATTTTCATTCTTATTCGTAGCACCAGTATTATTCGGAATTCACGCTGTATTCGCTGGTCTATCATTTATGACAATGCAAATTTTAGGTGTTAAAATTGGTATGACATTCTCTGGTGGTTTAATCGACTTCCTATTATTCGGTGTACTACCAGGCCGTACGGCATGGTGGTGGGTAATTATTGTTGGTCTTGTACTAGCGGTTATTTACTACTTCGGATTCCGATTTGCAATCCGTAAATGGGATTTAAAAACACCTGGCCGTGAAGTTGCAAATGCGAATGAAGGTGCAGGAAAAGCAGAAGCTGGTGAACTTCCTCGTGAAGTATTAGTAGCACTTGGTGGTAAAGAAAACATTGCTTCTTTAGACGCTTGTATTACTCGTTTACGTGTTCAAGTTAACGAACAAAAGAATGTAAATAAAGATCGCTTGAAAGAACTTGGAGCAGCTGGTGTACTTGAAGTTGGAAATAACATTCAAGCTATTTTTGGACCGAAATCTGACACATTAAAATCACAAATTCATGATATTATGTCAGGTCGTACACCTCATGTTGAAAAAGCAGAGCCTGTAAAAGTAGAAGAAGCTCCTCAAAAAGTTGATGAAAACGAAACAATCGTTTCACCAATTGAAGGGAAGATCCTACCTATTACAGAAGTGCCGGATCAAGTATTCTCAGGAAAAATGATGGGAGATGGATTTGCAATTGAGCCAACAGAAGGAACAGTAGTTTCTCCAGTTAACGGTGAAATTGTCAACGTATTCCCTACAAAGCATGCAATTGGTATTCAATCTGAGGGTGGAAAAGAAATTTTAATCCACTTCGGTATTGATACTGTAAAATTAAATGGTGAAGGTTTTGAAGCACTTGTAGCGCAAGGTGACAAAGTGAAACAAGGACAGCCATTATTAAAAGTAGATCTTGCATTTGTAAAAGAAAATGCACCATCTATCATTACACCAATTGTATTTACGAATTTACAACAAGGGCAACAAGTCGAATTGAAAAAAGATGGAAATGTTAAGAAGGGCGAAAACGCTATTATTGACATTCAGTAGGAATTTGACGCAAAATGTTTATAATTATAATAGGCGATGTGGTTGACCGAACATCGCCTATTATATACAATAGATGATGTAGTACTCACGTCTATACAACTAAAAAATACTGTAATTTAAAGGAGATAAATTATCATGGAAAAAATCTTTAAAGTAACTAGCGACTCAGGAATTCATGCTCGTCCAGCAACTCTACTTGTAAACACTGCAAGCAAATTTGGTTCTGACATTAACTTAGAGTATAACGGAAAGAACGTTAACTTAAAATCAATCATGGGCGTTATGTCTTTAGGTATTCAACAAGGCGCGGAAATTAAAATCACTGCAAATGGTGATGATGCAGCTCAAGCACTAGCAGCTATCGAAGAAACTATGAAAAACGAAGGATTAGGAGAATAATGACTCTTAACATTCAAGGGATCGCTGCATCAAGTGGGATTGCTATTGCAAAGGCTTTCAGACTTGAAAATCCTGAATTTAACATCGAAAAGAAATCAATTACAAACGAAGCTGCAGAAATTGCACGCTTAGAAGCTGCGCTTGAGAAAGCAAAAACTGAATTAGAAGCTATTAAAGACCACGCTTTTGCTGAGCTAGGTGCTGACAAAGCTGCGATCTTTGAAGCACATTTATTAGTGTTAAATGATCCAGAACTAGTAAACCCAGTAAAAGATAAAGTAAATAGTGAAAAAGTAAATGCTGAATTTGCAATGGATGAAGTTGCATCAATGTTTATTTCTATGTTTGAAAACATGGATAACGAATATATGAAAGAACGTGCTGCGGACATTCGTGACGTAACAAAACGTGTTCTTGCACATTTACTAGGCATTAACTTCTCAAATCCTGGTACAATTTCTGAAGAAGTAATCATTATTGCTGAAGATTTAACACCATCTGATACAGCTCAGTTAAACCGTAAGTATGCAAAAGGTTTTACAACTGATATCGGTGGACGTACATCTCACTCTGCAATTATGGCTCGCTCTATGGAAATTCCAGCTGTTGTTGGTACGAAAGTTGTTATGGAGAAAATCCAAAACGGCGATATCGTAATCATCGATGGTTTAGATGGAGAAGTAATTGTTAATCCATCAGAAGAAACTCTTCGCTCGTTTGAAGAAAAGAAAGCGAAATTTGAAGAGCAAAAAGCTGAATGGGCAAAATTAAAAGATCAAGCTACTGTAACAAGTGATGGACATCACGTTGAGCTTGTTGCAAATATCGGAACACCAAATGATGTACAAGGTATTATCGATAATGGCGGAGAAGGCGTTGGTTTATACCGTACAGAATTCTTATACATGGGCCGTGATAATCTTCCAACAGAAGAAGAGCAGTTCGAAGCGTATAAAGCAGTTCTTGAAGGTGTAAAAGAAGGTCAACCTGTTGTTGTTCGTACACTTGACATCGGTGGAGATAAAGAGCTTCCATACTTACATTTACCAAAAGAAATGAACCCATTCTTAGGATACCGTGCAATTCGCTTATGTCTTGATGAGCAAGATGTGTTCCGTACACAACTTCGTGCATTACTTCGTGCTAGCGTATACGGTAACTTAAAAATTATGTTCCCAATGATTGCAACTCTTGATGAGTTCCGTCAAGCGAAAGCAATCCTATTAGAAGAAAAAGCGAAACTTGTAGAAGCGGGTACAACTGTTTCTGATTCTATTGAAGTGGGTATGATGGTTGAAATCCCAGCTTCAGCAGTATTAGCAGATCAATTTGCAAAAGAAGTTGATTTCTTCTCTATCGGAACAAACGACTTAATTCAATACACAATGGCTGCAGACCGTATGAACGAACAAGTATCTTACTTATACCAACCATATAACCCATCTATTTTACGTCTTGTAAAAATGGTTATCGATGCTGCTCATAAAGAAGGCAAATGGGCTGGTATGTGTGGTGAGATGGCGGGAGATTCACTTGCGATCCCATTATTATTAGGATTAGGTTTAGATGAGTTCAGTATGAGTGCAACATCTATTCTTCCTGCAAGAACACAACTAAGCAAGTTGTCAAAAGCAGAAATGGAAACATTAGCAGAAAAAGCATTAATGATGTCAACTGCTGAAGAAGTTGTTGAACTAGTTAAAAGTATATAATCAATAAAAAAACCTGAGTCGATTTGAAATCGGTCTCAGGTTTTTTCTATGAGAAAAGTAAAACTTATTTTCTTACTTTTGAAGATAAGGAACAAAATTAGATAGCGATAGCAACGATATCAGCTGGGCATACACGTAAAATACCAGTAAAAGTATTTCGGTTTTGATTGTGCTTATCGTCTTTATTGTTATCTTTGTTATCTTTGTCATTGTTATTACGAGCTAAAGCAGAGAAAAGAGCAACACCGTTACAGAAACCTTCAAAAATTACATTGTTGAAAGATCCAACACCTTTAACGCTTAATAGAGAAAGCTCTGTTCCAACTGAAATGCTAGCAAGTACGTTACATACAGCTGGTTGTTGTGGTCTAACTACTTCTTTCTCTTTCTCTTTCTCATGATGTCTGCACTCTCTTTCATGATGATGACAGTCTCTAAAGTTATCACAGCATCCAAATGATCCAAACATAATCCTCATCACCCCCTTCACACTTATAATCTATGTAAGTTCGGTAGTGAGTGACTGGACAGAGAGTGGAATTTTTTCTAGGGGAATTTCTCATTTTAAAAGACTAGCTGGGTGTTTATTACGGAATGATGTTTAAAATAGGATAGATATCACAAAAAAGTGTAAAGACCACCGAAATGAATGAAATAGGTAGCCTTTACACTTTTTTGCTTTTATATAAAACGATGATATATACAGGAAGAGCTAACAGTAGCGGTACAATGGATCGTGCAGTATGTTTTTCTGATTCTAATTGGAATGCTTCTTCTTTTGGAAATTGTAAAACTGAAATATTTGCAGCATCGCCAATAAAATATAGAAGCAGTACAGTTACTATGTAACATAAAAGTGCAATAAAGCTTCCGTATGAACTCAATGAAAATCCCTCTCTTGTTATCTATTTGTTATCATTGTATCATAATTGTAACAAAAACACACGGTTATATTTCGATGCTTTAACAAAATTCGACACGAAACGTCATTTATATGTATGTGAATAGCATGAAATTTACTGTTTTTTATGTGTGGATGTCGAATCATACATTTTAGTATTACGGATGTGTGACAGAATAAAAAAGAAACGAAGGTAATGAAATTACCTTCGTTTCTTTTTTATTCGTATGAAAGGGCAGTAAGACCCTCACACTGATTCAAGTTTCGCTTTATTATTTTGCCCATTCACTCACTTGTTCTACGCTCATTCGTGGTGCAGGATGGCCTTTTAAAGTTGATTCCCCAATTGTAATAAGCATAATTGGTACATAGCGAGATGAAACATTGAATTCTTCTGTAAGTGCTTGTGGGTTGAAACCACCAATCGCACAAGTATCCCAGCCAGTTGCTTTAGCTGCAAGCATAAGTTGCATTGCTGCTAAAGATGCATTTGAAAAGGCTGCATCTCTTGGGAATTGCTCACGGGCATATGCAGACTCAATATTTTTAGCTAAGCGTTCTTTTGCTTCTTCTTTCATAAATCCTTGTTCTACAATTGGACCATAAACGGGTTCAACGTTTTTATAAGCTTCTAAATCACCTAAAATAGCGACTACAGCAGAAGCATCAAGAATTTGTTGTTGGTTATAAGCAATTGGATGTAATCGTTTCTGTACATCTTCACCTTGAAATACAAGGAATTTCCAATGCTGTAAATTCCAAGCGGAAGGTGCTTGAGCAGCTCCCTTTAAAATCTCGTGTAACTCTGTAGATGAAATTTCTTTCTCTGGGTTGAATGCACGTGTAGATGTGCGTTCATATAAAACATTAAAAAAGTTTTCATTTGTCATTATATATCCTCCAAATTACATATCAAATTATGAAAAAAATACATGTAATATATTCTACTTACATTTTGTAAGTTATCGAATTTAAGAATATAATATCTTTATTTTAATTGTCAAGTTTTCAAGCGGAAGCTAGGGCATTCATACAAACGATACAATTCCTATAATCATACACTAAAAAAGGAATTTATAGAGTGAAAAAGCAAAGATAACATTCTCAATTAGCTTGTTAACATGTATCCCTCACTCATTAAAGTTTTTAGAGAACAGTTTTTTATAAAATGTTTGTGAGGAATTCTGTAGAACAAGATATATGAAGTGAGTGAAGACTAGTGATGAACATACTACATTTTTTATTAGAGAATACGGTTTTCCAAAATGTATTACAAGATCTTCAGTTAAATGTCCTTTATATAGAAAATGGATGCACACATCAACAAACGATAGAAAATATCCATCCAAAATGTATGTTTATAGCAAATAGTTTTGAAGAAGGAGAAGTATTATTTCAGAGGACTAAACCACATATTGTAATTATGTATGTAACAGATTTTTCTCAAATAAAATATATAAAGAATATGTATAATCCACAGAGTACATTTATTGTCATTTGGGATCAACAAATAACAAGCGAGTTTGCAGAGGTGCTTACGTTAGGAATACGTAATATTGTGATAGCCCCTGTGACTCCGCAAATGGTGTTAGAGGAAGTAAATAAAAGTTTATATCAGCTTTCTTTAGTGCGGCAAGTAAGTTTGCAACAAGAACTACTTCAAACGATGTTTGATTTTCGAAATGATCTATTATTTATAGTAGAAGACGATGAGATTGTTGATTGTAATACAAATTTTTTAGAGTTTTTCGGATATGAAAATTTGTTTGCTTATCGTGAGCAACATTTAGTATTTGCTGAACATCTTATTAGAGAAAATGGATACTATTCAACAACTCATGATATAACATGGTTAGATGATACATTATCATATGATAGAAGAATTAAGATGTCCAACTATGAAGGGGAAGTGTCAACTTTTTTATTGCGTGCGACACCATTGCCAGAAGATTTATCAAGATTTATTGTGAAGTGTACAGAGATTACCGAATTAGATGAAATCTATCAAGAACAAGAAAGACTTGCTATGATAGATTCGTTAACAGAGATTTATAATCGTTTGAAATTCCAACAAATACTCGAGGCAGAATGGGATAATGCGATGCGTAATAATGAAAACATAGCACTTATTTTATTTGATATAGATAATTTTAAAGCAGTAAATGACACGTATGGCCATGATTTTGGTGACTTAGCATTAATTGAGCTTGCAGAGCTCATGAAATCTAAAGTGGAGCAGCAACATGTATTTGCTAGGTGGGGAGGAGAAGAATTTATTATTTTAGTAACGAATACAGTAGAAAAAGAAGCATTTCAAGTTGCGGAATCATTACGATTTTTCATTGAAACAAAGCAATTCTCAGGGATTTCGAAATTAACAGCGAGCTTTGGAGTTGCATTATATGAAAAAGGGATTACAAGAGAAGAATTAATGCAACGAGCGGATATTGCATTATATGAAGCGAAAAAAAATGGGAAAAATCAAGTGTGTGTATATAGAAAAGAAAAAAAGTGATTTTTCGCAACAAATTGTTGCGATTTTTTTTTATTACTTGATAATAGAGTGTAGGGGGGATTTTGAACGAAGGAATTATGGAGGAACAAAATGATAAAAAAAATAATGATGATAGTTTCAATATGTGCTTTAGTTTGTGGAGGAGTATACTATTTTCTCTATAATTCTAATATAAAGGAAAATAAAGAATTAACAACTAAGGTGAATCCTGCTGTTGAATCAGAAGTACAAGAGAATATAGAAGAAGAAAAAGAAAAGCAAATTGATTACGCTAGCATATCTCAAAAATTAGATCAATATTTAGTCGGAAAGCAATTCAATGGAACAGTTTTGGTAACAGATAAAGAGCATGTTATATTGAATAAAGGATATGGGTATGCTGATGTTCAAAATAAAATAGAAAATACGCCTCACACAAAATATCGTATCGGTTCTATTACGAAAACAGTTGTGGCTACATCTATTTTACAACTGCAGGATCAAGGTAAGCTAAATATTCAAGATAATGTAAATAAATATATTCCTTCATTTCCGGAGAATAAAAATATTACGTTATATCATTTATTAACGCATACCTCTGGTTTACCTGAACACGCAAAAGGCAATGTTAATGCTGCTTCCCGTTTACAGTTAATTAATTGGATTGGACGTCAAAATTTAGAATTTCCTGCAGGAACAGGTTGGAGATATACAGATTATAATTATATGGTGCTTGCCTATATAATAGAACATATATCGAAAAAACCTTTAGGAGATTATATAAAAGAAAATATATTTACAAAAGCAGATATGCATGAATCTGGTATGGGAAATATGGTACCTGGAGATAAAAATTTTACAAAGGGTTATGTGAAAAAAAATCAAGAGCTTGTACCAGCGCAGAAGGTAGGCATAGATTGGCTATATGGTTGTGGTGAGATGTATACGACAGTTGGAGATATGAAGAAATTAGACGAAGCAATTATAAATGGAAAACTTCTTTCTGAACAAAGTATACAAGCGATGTTTTCACCTTCACCAGAACGAAAATATGCATTTAGTTTTTACATATATCCGGATTATTTTCATAATCATGGTGTACTATCTGGTTGGAACACTTTCAATAATTTTAATAAAGAAAAAGGGACTTTTGTTATTTTATTTTCAAATGTGAAAAATAGTATGGATGATGACTTCAATAAAGATTTCCGAAAGATGGTAAGTGATTTATTAGAACAAAGGGGATGAGAAAATGAAACATAAAAATGTATCAATTGGTTTCATTGGTATTGGTGTAATGGGAAAAAGTATGGTGCGTCATTTCATGCAAGACGGTCATACAGTATATGTATATAATAGAACAAAATCGAAAACAGACTCTTTAGTACAAGATGGTGCAAATTGGTGTGATACACCGAAAGAGTTAGTAAAGCAAGTTGATGTTGTAATGACTATGGTTGGGTATCCACATGATGTAGAAGAAGTGTACTTTGGGATAGATGGAATTTTGGAGAATGCAAATGAAGGTACGATTGCAATTGATTTCACGACATCTACACCAACATTGGCAAAACGTATTAATGAAGCCGGTAAAAGTAAGAATGTATATACGTTAGATGCACCTGTATCTGGAGGAGACGTTGGTGCGAAAGAAGCAAGACTCGCAATTATGGTCGGTGGAGAGAAAGAAATATATGATAGATGTTTACCGTTATTTGAAAAACTAGGAACAAATATTCAGTTGCAAGGGCCTGCTGGAAGTGGACAACATACAAAAATGTGCAATCAAATTGCGATTGCTTCTAATATGATTGGAGTATGTGAAGCTGTTGCTTATGCAAAAAAGGCTGGATTAGATCCTGATAAAGTATTGGAGAGTATTTCAACGGGAGCAGCAGGTAGCTGGTCATTAAGTAATTTAGCTCCTCGAATGTTAAAGGGAGATTTTGAACCAGGTTTTTATGTAAAGCATTTTATGAAAGATATGAAGATCGCGTTAGATGAGGCTGAAAGATTACAATTACCAGTACCAGGTTTAAGTTTGGCGAAGGAATTGTATGAAGAGCTAATAAAAGATGGGGAAGAAAATAGCGGAACACAAGTGTTATACAAAAAATATGTAAGGGGGTAAATGAGATGGATCTTCAAAAATTTGATGAGATGATTGATACTGTACAAAGAGCAACATGTATACAAATTAATGAAAAACAAAAAGAAGCTTTTAAACAAAAATATGATTTTGAACCGAATTTCGAATATGGAAGAGATGAGAAAGGGCATTACGTTATTCGAACTTCAAAAAAGATGCTAGAAGAAATGGAATTTTATTTGGCATTGAAATATGATCGAGATGGAGTTGACCTTTACATGGAAGCGGAGATTGATGGTATATATCATGTATCTGTTAGCTATAGTGAAGACGCTTTGCACCTACAAGAATTGTTTCAATTTCTAGAAGAAAAAAAATAAAAGTCCTCATTTGAGGACTTTTATTTTTAATTTTGTAATTATAAGCTAGAAGCCCGGCGGCATCGTTCCATTGGGAATGGAATAACTTGCGCGATGTGATTAGGACCAAATTGTTTTGTACGAGCATGGCGTATTATATAAAATGCACACAGAATTGAAACAGGAATAGCACCGAACAACCCGAAAAATAAAGCGCTTACACAAGATGCAACAAAACCTAAAACACCAACTTCTAATTCTTCCATAATAGCTCCTAGAATAATAGGAAGTGCTCCACACGTAACCCCTAGTATAAGTGCGATAAGTAAACTCATGATTATCCCCCTCTGTTTGCGATATTTTTTCCTTCTTAGTTAATTGTAGTATATCATATATAAAACAGAATTTTCAGAAAAAATTCAAAAAAAGTTCAATAAATGTTCAAAAAGTATTAATAAATATACTTGAAAAATTGAAGGGAGAGATTGTACTGAAAAGAAGGAATAATACGGTTAGAACCATAAAAAATCAGGCTTATTTCAAAATGAAATAAGCCTGTTCCATAGGAGGATGTATATATGTAGAGTGAATAAAAGGTTGGAAAAGGGGGTCCAAGACCTTTTATTCAACTAACTACCTTAATAGATTGGAACCCAACCTTCAGTTGTAACAAAAATACGAATAGCTACAACTTGACGATCATCTTGCAAGGTAAAATAATGTCTTGCATTTTCAGGAACAGATATGAGATCGCCTGGCTCAAGTTCAACGTCAAAGAATGTCCCATCTTTTCCTTCAATGGCAAAGATGCCATGACCACTAACAATAAAGCGAACTTCATCATCAGTATGATGGTGTTCTTTTTGAAAATTAATTAATAATTCGTCAAGGTTAGGTGTGCTATTTGAAAGTGAAATTACATCATGTGCTTTATAACCTCGGCGTGCTGAAACATCAGCAATTTCTTTTGAAAACACAGCTAATATTTCAGCTTTGTTTTCATCTGTTAATGAGTAATTTTCTTTTAAATGAGTAGGAAGTTTGGAAATATTCCATTTCTCATATAAAACGCCTTCCTCTTGTAGAAATTTAGATACTTCCACTTCATTTTCAATGCGAGTATTTACTTCATGAATACGAATTTGCGCCATTAGAAACGCCTCCTTGAATTGATAATAGTTTTATATGAAATTGGAATAAAAACTCATAAGCTTCTAATCTTTTCTTTGCATCAAAGCTATCTCGGCCCCATACGGTAATACCATGGTTACGGATTAATACTGCCCCCGAATCTCCCTGTATATGCTTGCGGAAGTTTTCTCCAAGCGTTGGGATATGAGCATGGTTTTCGATAATAGGAATGTGAATTGTTGCATCTTCTTCCCAAATATCGAGAGCTTTAATAATTTCTTGATTTTGAAGTGTGACTGCATCACTATATAAATTTGTGATAACATTGTTATCAGTTGTATGAACATGAAGGACACACCCAGCATTCGTATTGTTATAAATATGTGTATGCAAGATTGTTTCTGCTGAAGGGCGTAATTCAGTCTCTAATACGGGAACCCCTAGATGATCTACTAGTAGAAAGTCATCTGGAGTCGTTTTTGTTTTATCTTTACCGCTTGCTGTAATGAGAAAAGTGAGTGGTTCATGACTAACCTTTATAGAAATATTACCACTCGTTGCTGGAAACCAATTTCGTGTTGTTAATTCTTTTTTTATCTCGCTTAAGTCATACCATTGACGAAAAAGTTGTTTCATAATTTCACCTCCAACAAATGTTTTAATTCAGTTTGAACATCGTGAAACGTTTCAAATGCTGTATAAGAAATATGATTTTCTTCGCATTTTGTAATAAGGAAATCACGAGCGAACACTTTATCCGCTTGTTTCGCAGCTTGTAAATCGGTAATTGAATCTCCAATTACAATATGGAAGTCATTCGTATCACTCAATTTACGGATGAGTGATGATTTACATAATCCGCAATGATTTTGACAAAGACGATCACAAGGATGAGGCCAATTCACCGTAATGTATTCATTTGAAAAATCTGTTTCATTACAGTAAATTTGCTCTTTTGGAATGAGTCCTTGTAAGAGTGGATAGACGAAGAAATCCATTCCACCTGATATAACATAAAAGGAAATATTGTTTTCATTTACAAATTGTATAAATTCATGAAAACCGTTACGAATTTCAGCAGTCTCTATTAAAAATTGAATAATTTCATCGTGCAGATTAGTAGGTATGAATTGAAATAATTGAGAAACACCTTCTTGAATAGATAGCTCTTGTGATAAAATTTTATTCTTTACTTCTTCAGCTTCTGGTGGTGCGAATTTTTCCATAATGGACATAATGTTATCATTATTTGTAATCGTGCCATCGAAATCACAAAATACTTGAATACTCATAATTTCACCTCATGAGAGGGATTTCCCCATATTTGTAGTGCGCTATGCAAATTTATGTCATCTACTTCATGGAGTGGTTTATTTTGCAAAGTAGCATCAATTGCAGCACGGAAAGCTTTACCGCCGCCCTGCGCCCCATTTGGATGTCCATGTATCCCGCCGCCAGCATTAATAACAACATCTTTACCGAAATCTCGTACAATAAAGGGAACGAAACCAGGATGAATACCAGCAGACGGAACAGAAAAGCTCTTCTTGAAAAATACATCGTCTTCAGTTAAATATTTTGAGATAGCAAGAGCCTCCTCTTTTTCTAGCGCAACACTTCCGTATGGAGATGGGAATAATGAAAAGTCAGCCCCAGCATAACGGAGTAGCTTTCCAAGTAATAATGGTGATGAAACTCCATATAACTTGGATGCTGAATAAGCACCACTTACAGCAGGATGTGCCATAATAGGAACTGGGATTTCATCATCTTCTGCAAGTGATTGTAGTACATCTAGTCCGTAAGAGAATACGTTAAATAATAGAATATCGGCTCCAGCTTGCACTGCACGTTTCGCATTTTCTTTTAAATCAAAAGTTCGTCCTGTTAAATTTACGGCATATAACGTTTTATGTCCGTACGTTTCATATACGGATTGTAAAACTTCTTTTCCAGATATGATGCGTTTCGTAAGTGGTGTTAATGCATTTTCAAATAATATTTCATCATCTTTTACGATATCTACACCACCAATTGCTTGATCGCGTAATTGCGTTTTTAAATACCCAATATTTCGTCCAATCATTCCTTTAAAAATACTCATTAAAAGGGGACGATCATGTACTTGTAAAAGATTTCGAATACCATCTATCCCGAATTTTGGACCAGGAAAATGTTTTTTTAACTCGTCTGAAAAAGTTAAGTCAATTAATTTTACTTCGCCATCAAGGGATAGCTTTCCGAATGTAGTTGTTAAAATAGCTGGTAAATCTGGACTGAAATTTAATAACGGATATTCAATTTTAATAATCCCGCGTGTTACTTTTTTACGTAAATACGAATTGGTATGTTCATGTTCAGCTAATTCCTCAACATGAATGACGTTGCCTTTATGTTGTTTTAATTGTTCTTGCAATAAATGCGGCAAATGAGTCCAAGAGCCAATTGTTAAACCGAGTGCAATTTGTTCAGCTTTTTTTTCTAAGTTATGTGAATCATCATGGATTAAATATGTCGCTATAATTCCGCTCATTGTTATAACCTCCTAGTTAAATAAAAAAACCTCTCAGCTAAGGAGAGGTTTTTTTACAACCAGCTCCTTATCTGTCAGCGTAATGCTGCGAGAATTAGCACCGTGTCTACAATTGTAGATCGGTTGCCGGGTTTCGTCGGGCTCGTCCCTCCACCTGCTCTTGATAAGAAGTATTTAGAAATGTTTAAATTTTTAAGATAACTGAATTTTGTCAGATATTTTTCATGTTGTCAATTACTTTTTGAAAAAATTTAATTTATCGATTCGATTAATGGCTTCTCGTAATCTATCTTCTGTATGCAAGAGACCAACGCGGACGTACCCTTCACCATGCTCACCAAATCCAACACCAGGAGCAACTGCGACATGTGCTTTTTCTAGTAAAATATTAGAAAATTGCTCAGAAGTATATCCTTTTGGAACAGGAAGCCATGCAAAAAATGACCCTGTTGGAATGTCTACATTCCAACCAATTGAGTGACAAGCTGAAATAAGAGCGTTTCTTCGAGATTCGTAACTATTTACAAGGTCTATGACGCAAGACTGTGAACTTAATAGTGCTTCGCGGGCAGCATCTTGAATGGCACCAAAAATACTAACATACATATGATCTTGTAATAAGTTAATGGTTTCAATGACACTTTCATTCCCTACCGCAAAAGCGATGCGCCAGCCAGCCATATTGAAAGTTTTCGATAATGTGTAAATTTCGATTCCTGTATCTTTGGCACCATCTGCTTGTAAGAAACTAACAGGTTTTTGACCATCGAATCCAATCGCACCGTAAGCAAAATCATGAACGACTAATATATTATGTTTATTAGCAAAATGAATGGTTTCATCAAAGAAATCTTTTGATGCAGTAGCACCGGTCGGATTATTTGGATAGTTTAAAAACATTAATTTTGCACGCTCGGCAATAGAGTCGTCAATTTTTGTATAATCTGGTAAAAACTTATTTTCTGCAATAAGCGGCATTGTTTCAAATTGTGCTTTCGCTAAAGCAACTCCTGATAAATAATCTGGATAGCCTGGATCGGGAACGAGAATTGTATCACCAGGGTTTGTAAAGCAAACTGGTAATTCTACTAATCCAGCCTTTCCACCAAACAATATAGCAACTTCAGTTTTCGGATTTACTACTACATCATATTCACGTTGATAGAATGTTGCCACGGCTTCTTTTAAGCTTTCATGTCCGCGAAATGGCGGATATTTATGATGAATGGTCTTTTCTGCAGCATCTTGCAAAGCTTTTACGATATGCTGCGGTGTTGGTTGATCTGGATTACCTTGACCTAGATTAATAACATCGTGACCAGCTGCTACAACTTTGTTAACTTTTGCAACAAGTGAAGCGAAAAATTGTGTTGGCAATGATGTTACTATCTCAGAAGGTTGAAATGATTTCATACTTTCCACCTCTTTTGAAAGTTGTTACAATTCTAGTGACAAATGATATAATCTTTCCAGTATTTTGTAAAGAAAAAAATAAGAATGGGGCTGAAAAAATGAAAGTCGCATGTATTCAAATGGATATTGTCTTTGGAGATGTAGAAAAAAATATTGAGAATGCTAAAAATAAAATAAGTGAAGCGATGAAAGAAAGACCAGATGTTATTGTTTTACCAGAACTATGGACAACAGGTTATGATTTAACGAGACTCTCTGAAATTGCAGATAGGGATGGATTGGAAACGAAAGAAAAGTTGATAGAATGGTCGAAACAATATGGTGTACATATTGTTGGTGGTTCTATAGCAAGGCAAACGGAACAAGGTGTTACAAATACAATGTATGTTGTAACGAATAAAGGAGAACTAGTCAATGAATATAGTAAAGTGCATTTATTTCAGCTTATGGATGAACATAAATATTTAATCGCTGGAAATCGTACTGGTGAATTTAAGTTAGATGATGTAGAGTGCGCCGGCACCATTTGCTATGATATTCGTTTTCCGGAGTGGATGCGCGTTCATACTGCTAAAGGTGCAAAAGTTTTATTTGTTGTAGCTGAATGGCCATTAGTTCGTTTAGCGCATTGGCGTTTACTATTACAAGCAAGAGCAGTTGAAAATCAGTGTTATGTTGTAGCATGTAATAGGGCAGGGAAGGATCCAAATAATGAGTTTGCTGGCCATTCTTTAATTGTCGATCCTTGGGGCGAAGTTGTTGTAGAAGCAAATGAAGAAGAATCAATTCTATTTGGAGAGCTTACACTCGAGAAAATTAAAGAAGTACGCAAAGGAATTCCAGTTTTTGCGGATCGACGTCCAGAATTATACAAATAAAATGTTGACAAGTGATTTTTATTCTTGGTATAGTCTTCAACATAAAGTTAAAAATTCTAAAAAATTATACAACTCTTATCAAGAGCAGGTGGAGGGATTTGGCCCGATGAAGCCCAGCAACCGACCGTAATACCATTGTGAAATGGGGCGTTTATGACGCCAAAAGGCACGGTGCTAATTCCAGCAGAAAGTAAAACTTTCTGGCAGATAAGAGGGGAGAAGATAAACTTCAAACCTCTTTCTTAGTGGAAAGAGGTTTTTCTGTGTTAGAAAAACCTCTGAATTAAAAAAAGGGGGAGAAGACGATGGGATATTATTCATTAACAGAAGTAACCGCTGTACAATATGCGAAAGAACATGGCTATTTTGAAAAGAAAGCAAATGTAGTTTGTCATGAAATTGGAGATGGAAATTTAAATTACGTGTTCAAATTAGATGATGGAGAGAAGTCTATTATAATAAAACAAGCACTACCATATGCGAAAGTAGTTGGTGAGAGCTGGCCGTTGTCTATAAAAAGAGCGACGATTGAAAGTAAGGCGCTGCAAATTTTTGCAAAGTATGTGCCGGAATATGTGCCGGTAGTGTATAGTCATGATGAAGAATTAGCGGTAACAATCATAGAAGACTTATCAAAATTAACTATTACAAGAAAAGGATTAATAGATGGAGAAGAGTATCCACTTCTATCCCAGCATATCGGTCGTTTTCTAGCGAATGTTTTATTTTATACTTCAGATTTTGGTTTACAGTCAGAAGAGAAAAGGGTACTAGAAGGTACATTTGTAAATCCAGACCTTTGCAAAATTACAGAAGATTTAGTGTTTACAGATCCGTTTGGGCATTACGATACGAATGATTATGAGTCGGAGTTACAATTGGCTGTAGATGAACTATGGAGTGATAAAACTTTAAAACTAAAAGTAGCGCAATATAAATATAAATTTTTAACGAGAAAAGAGGCACTCATTCATGGAGATTTACATACTGGAAGTATTTTTTCATCACCTTCTGAAACGAAAGTGATTGACCCAGAATTTGCAACGTACGGTCCATTTGGATTTGACATCGGGCAATTTATTGCAAATCTATTATTAAATGCTCTATCTAGAGAGGAAGAACAGAGAAGTGTGCTATTTTTCCATATTGAGAAAACATGGAGCTATTTCGTAGACACTTTTACGAAGTTATGGATTGGAGAAGGTGTAGAAGCATATACGAAAGAGAAACAATGGTTGCCGATTATTTTGCAAAATATTTTTACGGATGTGGTCGGATTTGCTGGATGTGAGCTTATCCGAAGAACAATTGGCTTAGCACATGTAGCTGATTTAGATGAAATAGCAAATAAAGAAACGAGAATTCAAGCTAAGAAACAAGCGTTATCCTTAGGTAGGGAACTAATAAAATATGAATCTAAAAACGCTGATATTCAACTGTTCCGATCATTATTCCAACAGACAGTTTCTGGAGGGGTAAAAGCATGAGTACAGTTGTTACGATTCCGAGGTCTGTCAGTTGGAAAGGTGATGCCATTGCAGTATTAAATCAAACAAAGTTGCCGCATAGCACAGAATACAAAACATTAACGACGATTGAAGAGGTATGGAAAAGTATTGTCATGCTAGAAGTACGAGGAGCACCTGCAATTGGAATTGTAGCTGCATTTGGCTTGGCGCTTGCATCAAAAAAATATACTACTTTACATATTGAAGAATTTCAAAAGAAGTTTAATAGAGATTGTAATTATTTAGGGACGTCACGCCCGACAGCAGTCAATTTATTTTGGGCAATCGATCGTATGAGAGAATCTATTCAAGAAATTACTACAATAAAAGAAGCGCAAAAAATATTAGAAGAAGAAGCGCTTCGTATTCAGCAAGAAGATGAAGCGGTATGCCGGAGTATTGGAGAACATGCATTAACATGCTTTAAAGACGGTGATAACATTTTAACAATTTGTAACGCTGGCAGTATTGCAACTGCTAAATATGGTACTGCATTAGCACCGTTTTATATTGGGAAAGAAAAAGGTGTACATTTACATGCATATGCATGTGAAACGAGACCGGTTTTACAAGGCGGTCGCTTAACGATTTGGGAATTAAAACAGGCAGGTATTGATGTAACACTTATTACAGATAATACGGCAGCTCATGCTATTCAAACGAAAGAAATCAACGCAATTATTGTAGGAGCGGACCGAATTGTCGCAAATGGGGATACAGCAAATAAAATCGGAACGATGAATTTAGCTATATTAGCAAAGTATTTCGATATCCCGTTCTACGTTGCAGCTCCACTATCTACATTTGATATTACGAAACAAACAGGTGCAGAAATTGTTATTGAAGAAAGAGATGAAACAGAAGTTACGAAAATTTTTGGGAAACAGGTAACGCCAGTTGGAACTACTGTTTATAATCCTGCATTTGATGTAACACCGAATGAATTAATTACAGGTATTATTACTGAGCAAGGTATTATACGTGGAGATTATAAGCGAGAAATTGCATCATTGTTCGAAAAAACAAGCTAATACATAATAGCTTGTTTTTCTATGCCTAAATGTGTTCTTTTTTCTTATTTATATAATGAAAGGAGGAGAAAAAGATGGAAGAGTGGATCAAGATGATAGGTAATGTAGGGTTTCCAATTGTTGTAACATTATATTTACTTCATCGAATTGAAAGTAAATTAGATGGGGTAATTGTTGCAATAGAGAAGTTGCCACGGCAATTACTACAGTATGATGATCCTCGCGATAAAAAATAAAGTTTGCTCTTCGTGAGCAAACTTTATTTTTTATTGAGCAGTATAACCACCATCGATAACGACAGCTTGTCCAGTTATACCTTTAGCTTTTTCGCTCGCTAAAAACATCGCATAATCAGCAATCTCTTGTACTTGTAATAAGCGTTTTTGTGGGACAAGTGGATAAATGACATCCTCTAGAACATTTTCAAGTGGTACATTTCGTGTAGTGGCCAAGTCTTGTAATTGATTCCGTACGAGAGGGGTATCGACATAACCGGGACAAAGCGCATTAACAGTAATTCCGTGAGTAGCCCCTTCTAAAGCGGCAACTTTTGTTAATCCAATTACACCATGTTTTGCGCTATTATAAGCAGCTTTTCCAGCGAATCCAACGAGGCCATTAATGGAAGCTACATTAATAATTCGGCCATATTTTTGCTTTTTCATAATGGGAAAGGCATGCTTAACGGCGATAAAAGGAGCGATTTGCATAATTTTAATTAGTAGCTCGAATTTTTCGGTTGGAAAATCTTCAATTGGTGAAACGTGTTGCATGCCTGCATTATTAATTAATATGTCTAATGAACCGAAATGAGTAACAGTTTGAGAAATGGATGCTTCTATTTCTTCTTCGGATGTAACATCACATTTTAAGCCGATAGCTTGAAAGCCCTCTTTTTGTAGTTGTTCAGCAGCTTCTTTTGCACGTTCTTCAAGACGATCGGTAATAACAACTTTTGCCCCTTCTTTTGCAAAAGCGTTTCCCATTTCATATCCAATACCACTTGCAGCACCTGTTAAAAAAACAACTCGATTTGTAACCATGATGAAAAACATCCCTTCGTAATAAAGTTCTCATATTGCTCTATTTAGAGAGTGGATAAGAAAAATCCTGCAAAGATTTGGAAAAATATTGTTAGCTATCTTGTTTTGCAAAATAGTCTCTGCTATACTATTTTGTAAAGCAAGATACTTACGCTTATCTATCTTGTAAAACAAGATAGTAGGAGGATTTGAATTATGTCGACAAGTCAAATGCTGAAAGGGATTTTAGAAGGATGCTTACTTGCTATTATTTCTGAAGGTGAAATATACGGTTATGAAATGAGTGAGAAGCTAGCAAAGTATGGCTTTACAATGGCGAGTGAGGGAAGTATTTATCCGTTATTAATACGAATGCAAAAAGAAGGATTCATAAAAAGTGTAATGAAGGAATCCCCATCTGGTCCAAAACGGAAGTATTACACGTTAACAGAAGATGGCGAAGATGCACTGGATGAATTTATGGATCGCTGGGAAGCGATGCAAAGTAGTGTGGAACGTCTACTTGAAGGGAAGGGGAGAAGAAAATAATGCTATCAAATGAAGCACGAAAGTTTTTATTAGATATGAGGTTGTTTTTGACTGCAAAGAGTGTGAAAGAAAGCGATATTGAAAGCTTTATTGAAGACGCAGAACTTCATTTAATAGAAGGTGAGAGTAATGGAAAAAGCGTAGAAGAAATTTTCGGAAGCTCACCGAAAGAATACGCAAATGAACTTGTAAAAGTGATGGAAAGAGATAGACAGGAAACGTGGAAGCAAATTGGTTTTACAGTAATGAATATCGTATCGTTTTGGATTATTGCTTCTGTTCTAATAGTAAATAACGGACTATTACAGATGTCACTTATTCAGTGCGTTGGATATAGTTTGTCATTAATTTTAGTTGTGATAGGTCCTAATTTTCTACTTCGCAAAATGACTTTCGTAACAAGTTTTACAAAAACATGGTTTGCTATGTGGTCGTTAGTCATAATCGCACCAATGTTTCTAATAGGGGCTGTAACGATATTAGATGTGATTTATCCTACAAAAATGTTTATATTCACCCAAATGCAAAGTTATATATTAGCTGGTAGTATTTTCATCATTACAGTAGCAATAAATATATATTTTAATGGATGGTTTAAAAACTTATATTTAATCATCCCGCTTTCTATTATGTTAGTGTTTAAAACATTTACATCAGAAGACCTTGTTCCAATGTTATTTCAAATTATATGTTTATACGGAAGTTTGTTTATTTTAATTTTCCTTGAAATTATGATGAAGACGAATAGAAGAGAAGCGATTAAATAAGGGAGGGATTATCATGCAGATTTCTAAAGAAGGAGAAAAATTTTTAATTGATACGAAAGTGTATTTAATAACGAAAGGAATGAAAGAAGAAGATGTTGACGCTTTTTTAGAAGATGCAGAACTTCATTTAATAGAAGGTGAGAAAGAAGGGAAAACGGTAATTGATATATTTGGTGATTCGCCAAAAGAGTATGCGGAAGAATTAGCGAAAGAGATGGAGAAAGATAAAGGCGGGAGTATAAAGAGTATTTTAGGAATGATAATTGGTATTGGCGGGTATTGGTTACTTACAAATATTTTATTTGAAAGCCCAAATCATGAATTTACATTAACGAATGTACAATTAATTGGATACCCAATTGTTTTAATGATTACGATTGTAGGAATTATATTTGCTTTTAAAATGTCATCATTTAAGAGTAAAATAAAAGAATTTAGCATTATTTATGTAGCAGCATTGCTACCGATTTTATTACTAGTATTATTAATGTTTATGAATAAATGGTATGGGACACCTGTATTACAATTAACGACTATACAAAGTTATATACTAGCTGGAGTTATCTTGCTAGTACTGTTAATTGGAGAAGCATACATACTTGGCTGGATTGGGATATTAACTGTTATTGTCCCGCTATTCATTATGTTTGTATTTAAAGAATTAGGGAAGAACAACCCATATTGGGGAATGTTAGAGCCGTTACTTCTGTACGGAAGTTTATATGTATTAATGAGATGGTCTTTGAAAATTGAGGAGAAAAAAACTGTAAGCTAGCTTTATATTAATAGCGAACGAACTGAATTTTTTATTAAGAGGAGAACAAATATGCAAAGTATATTTCTAGGTATATTGTCTATTACATTTTTAGGTTTAACGATTTTTGGGCTATATACTACCTTTTCTAAAAAGGTACACGATGACTATTTCGATACTTTATTAGATGACACATCAGGTTATGTTTTGTTCTTCAGTTTAATAGGAAAGTGGCTGCTCTGGATATGCAAAAAAATATTTCCAAAGAAATATTATATAGAGATTTTTAGAGTAATTGTATTTATGTTTAGTTGTATATTTGCATCCGTTGCAGCCGGAATGTGGTTTATTGATTGGAATCTATTGTTTTAAACAGTAACAAAATCGTTACTGTTTTTTTCTTTGCAATAAAGAGCTTTGTAAAGAGAGAGCTTTTTGTTCGTTCGTTAATAGAGACTGAATATGGACATTTTCAGGGCGAGGGACGATCGGATACATAAGATTTGTTGGAGAAGGATGGTGCTCCGAGCCAGTTGGGGAATGAGGATCTGCGTGAGTAAGTTTTCCGTGAACACGTCTTGTAAATAAAATATGACCAATTTCATGAGCGAGCGTATATATATTTTTCATAGGAGCAGCCGAGTTTGTTAAAACGATATACCCTGTAAGTTGCTGTTGTTTTGCTAAAGAGTAGGCACAGGCAATTACTGCTGTTTCTTTGAAATAATCACTGCCAATATAACAAATGTAAAGGTCGCATTCAGGAGCTTCATTTACACAAGTTTGAAAAAAGGATGCTAATTTTTCCTGACTTTGAATAGAATCTTTATAACTAATTTCACGGTCAGAAAAACGAAAAAGTTCATTTAAAACAATTACTTCTTGAATTTGAAATGTAATCGGGTGCCAAATTGATTCTGCAACTGCTAAATCTTTTGCAATACGGTCATCAGAAATATCGGCGCCTGGCGTAATGCAAATACATATATTGACGTATGGATCCATAAGGAACACCTCAACTGAAAAAATTCTTTCTATAATATATGTTGGGAAAAGATCCTATGTATGGATAAACGCCTTGTTTATTACAAGTCGAAAAAATTTCATAGTTCTATAACATGGTTTGGCTGTCTTTTTGATATAGTAAAGGAAAGGGGGAGAATATATGTATACATTAAAAATCGTTTCAGACAGAGAAGCACTGTATCAATTTGCAAGTTATGTAAGAGTTGTACAAGGGGTGGAAGATGTATATGTAGAGGTGGGAGAACCTTTATATGAACATCCTTTAATGAAATTTTATGTACATATTAAGCTTGAGGAAACATATGAGCAACATAAAGCGTTACAAGAAATAGCAAGATTAGTAGAATTAGGGCGTTTTACATATGTCCATTATCGTAATGATGAAATAGAAGAAGCTTTTGAAGCTGTAAAATATGAAAGTTTTAAGAAATAAAGGTGAAAAAAGGGAGCGAAAGCTTCCTTTTTTCTTTAAAATTACATCAACAAAAGGAGAAAAATTTTGTTATGATAAGGGAGGGTGAGGAAAGGAGAGTTTACATATTGGGGTATATTGAAGAGTTACGCAAAGTCGTTGGTACAAGGCCGCTTATTCTAGTAGGATCAGCAATTATTATCTTAAATGATAATCAAGAAGTATTGCTTCAATATCGTTCAGATACATATGATTGGGGTGTACCTGGCGGGGCGATGGAGCTAGGAGAAACTACAGAAGAAACTGCTCGTAGAGAACTATTTGAAGAGACGGGACTAAATGCGAAAATTATGCAATTTATCGGGGTTCTTTCGGGAAAAGAAGTGTACTTCCAATATCCAAATGGAGATGAAATTTTTAATGTCATTCATCTGTATCAGGGGCATCATGTGAGCGGGGAATTAAGGCTTGACCATGAAGGATTACAGCTTCAATATTTTCCTGTAGATAAGTTACCGAATTTGAATAAAACAACTGAGAAAATTTTACAAAAATTTCTATACGCATTAACAGAATAGAAGGTTAATTCCTTCTATTTTTATTATATTAAATATTTTGATTTTTTAGTATGTTTATAGTATGATAAGTGTAGACATACATCTTATGGAATTTCACCTAAAAACTGACTAGGGTACATAAGAGAGGGGCAAGTGCAAAATGCATAATGTTGTTATTACAGCTGCAGTTCGTTCGCCAATTGGAACTTTTGGGGGAGCGCTAAAAAATGTAACGCCAGTAGAATTAGCTGTTCCTGTACTTCAGGAAGCTGTAAAACGAGGCGGGGTAGAACCACACGAAGTTGATGAAGTGATTTTAGGTCATTGTATTCAAAGAACTGATGAAGCAAATACGGCAAGAACGGCTGCATTAGCGGCAGGATTTCCTGACACAGTTACAGGTTATACAATCCAACGCCAATGTTCTTCAGGTATGCAAGCAATTATGTCGGCTGCAATGCAAATTCAATTAGGTGTAAGTGAAGTTGTCGTTGCAGGTGGAGTAGAAGCAATGAGTTCAAGCCCTTATGCATTAAAACAACACCGCTGGGGACAACGCCTACAACACGGAGAAATTCGTGATACGGTGTGGGAAGTATTAGAAGATCCAATTCATCATATTATGATGGGGGAAACAGCGGAAAATTTAGTTGAACAATATGAAATTACAAGAGAGGAACAAGATGAAGTTGCGCTTCGTAGTCATACATTGGCATTGAAGGCAATCGAGTCTGGATACTTTGACGATCAAATTGTTCCTATTACAATAAAAGAACGTAGAAAAGAAGTAGTATTTTCAAAGGATGAACATCCACGTGCTGACATTACAGCAGAAAAATTAGCAGGATTAAAACCAGCTTTCCGTAAAGACGGATCTGTAACGGCAGGGAATGCATCTGGCCTGAATGACGGAAGTGCGGTTCTAGTATTAATGAGCGAAGAAAAAGCGAAAGAAAAAGGCTTACAACCGTTAGCTAGAATTGTTGGATATTCAGTAGCTGGAGTAGATCCTAAAATTATGGGTATTGGACCAGCACCAGCAATTCGTAAAGGGTTAGAAAAAGTAGATTGGTCATTAGAAGATGCAGATTTACTGGAAATTAATGAAGCTTTCGCTGCACAATACTTAGCTGTAGAGAAAGAATTAGGTTTAGATCGTGAAAAAGTGAATGTAAACGGTAGTGGTGTAGGACTTGGACATCCAATCGGTTGTACAGGAGCTCGTATTACTGTAAGTTTAATTCATGAATTAAAAAGACGCGGGTTAGAAAAAGGAATTGCCTCTCTATGCGTCGGCGGCGGTATTGGAGTAGCATTATTTATAGAAGCACTATAAAAAAGAAGCAGCAATCGCTGCTTCTTTTTTTATGATTCAAATAAATGATGAAATAATCGATCACGATTTTCAAAGAAAAGTTTCGTCGTTTGGTAATGCTCAGTTTCTTCTAATGTGGATTCATGAATCCCTTCTTGTGTTAAAGAATATATAGTGGATTCAGGATAAGCCATTAAAATAGGAGAATGCGTTGCGATAACAAATTGTGAACCTTGTTCCGCTAGTTCATGCATTCGAATGAGCATAGAAAGTTGTCTCATTGGTGATAGAGCGGCCTCGGGCTCATCTAAAATGTATAAGCCTTGTCCTGAAAAACGATTCATAAATAAGGAGAAAAATGACTCACCGTGTGATTGGGCGTGTAGTGAAGTACCACCATATGAGTCAATAATTGGATTTCCACGTGCTTCTGAATCGGCATCCATTTCATCAATATAAGAAGCAACATTATAAAACGATTCAGCACGAAGAAAGAAACCATCGTTTGGTGTATTGAAACTTTTGGAAATTCGAAGATGTTCATGTAAAGATGAATGTGAATCGTTTGTACTAAAACGGAAGTTTTTCGTTCCACCTTCTGCATTAAATCCTAAAGCAATTGCAATCGCTTCGAGTAATGTTGACTTCCCCGTTCCGTTTTCTCCAATAATGAATGTTACATTTGGATGGAAAGCTAGTGATTGTAATGTTCGAATAGCGGGTAAACAGTAAGGATATGCGGAGAAACTAGGGATATTTTCTTTTTTTAATGTGACATTTTGTAAAAAGGGTACGTCAATCAATATAGAAACCTCAATTCATAACGGATTTTGATTCTAAAAAAGCAGCAAATACAAGGGTAAGACAACTTGCAAATAGTATTGTATATTGAAGTGCGCCAAAGCCAAGACCTTCCCAGCCGAAAGTCATTCTCTTCCATATGAAAATAAAAAGAATGCTTATAAAACCAACGAGAGCAGGTATATATTTTATAATTTTGTAGTGCTTCCATAGATAGAAGCCAATGTATGTACTTAAAAACAAGGTAAACAGAACAAGAAAAAAGACAAGTGTTAATGACACGTGAATCCCTCCTTATTTTCTGAATATTTTATGTGGATTATATCATTTAAACTATCATATTCCAATGTGAAAATAAATATTGCATGGAGATTATTCATGTCGTTATGATAGTATGTAATCTATTGTAATTATAAAAAGGAGTTAAAACATGCCGTTTACATTTGCACATCCAGCAGCAGTTCTTCCTTTTGCAAAAAAGTATTCTCAACATATTTCAGTAACGGCTCTTATATTAGGTAGTATGGCGCCTGACTTTGAATATTTCCTACACTTTAGACCGTATGGTGTAATTGGGCATACGTGGCTTGGATTCTTATATTTTAATTTACCACTCGTATTTTTATTAGCATACATATATCACTACATTTTAAAAAAGCCGTTTATAACACATTTACCTAAACCATTTGCTGGCTACTATACATATGCAGTAGATGAGAGGTGGGGGCTTTACACAAGGAAAGATTTCTTTGTATTTTGTTATTCAGCATTATTCGGTATGTTAACGCATGTTGTTTGGGATGCATTCACTCATAAGACAGGCTATTTTGTTATGAAAATACCATTATTGCAAAGAGAATGGTACGGTATCTCTGTTTATAAATATATGCAACATGGAAGTACATGTATTGGTTTTCTGTTATTAGTATACGTTTTATGGAAGTGTAGAAATGCAATGGGTAAAGACCTTATTTTAGCTTCGGAAAAAATAAAATATTGGATTTCGGTAATTGTTGTGGCAACTATTATATTTATCGTGCACGCGTTCGTAGATCCCTATTTTCATATTTTCCAAATAGGGGGTATAATAGTATCTGGACTGACAAGTTCGTTTTGTGGACTTCTCATTGTTTCTATAGTTTACAAAGCAAAGGACTAATTAATATTAATGAATGATAGTGTTAGGAGAAATTATATGATGAAAGCATGGAAAAGTATTTTTGTTTTATGTAGTTTTCTTCTTATGTTAAGTGGTTGCTTCCATCAAGAAGAAAAGAAAGCTGAACCGAAGAAGAAAGAATCTATTCCTGAAACAAAAGAATATGGTGGGCGTGAGCTGAAAAAAGTAGGACAAAAAGTGAAAGAAACAGGATGGGGTACTTTTAAATTAGAACAAATTCATTCTGTGAATCAAACATTTGAAGTAGCACCAATGAAAATTCACGTACAAGATGTGAAAGTAATCTCTTTATCGCAGATGAGTAAAGATGCAAAAAATACATTAAAAGTATATACGGCATTAACTCCTGAAGAAGTAAAGCGTAGATTAGGAGATAAAGTCAGTCAAGAAGATGCGGAGTTATATGCATCGCTAAGTGGTACAGAGATTAGTGATACGATTCGTTACGTTGAAATTACATATAAGGTGGAAAATAGCGGGAATAAAAATATACAATTTTTCTCTATGAATGATGTTGCGATTAATGATAAACAACATTTTAAAGTAGCAACGCAAAACTTTTTATATGATGAAGATACGCTCGTTGGTACAAAAAATGTATCAAGGGAAGACTATAAGCCAGGTGAAACAAGAGATGGTATTATCGGCCTAATACTTGATGATGGAAAAGAAAAGGTAAAGGATATTAAATTTACAACAGATAATGTAATCGCAGCAAATACAGAAACGCAAGATGTTGTAAAAGAGCCACAAACTTTTAATATCTCACTTTCTGAGTAAGTTGTTTTTAAATATATGCAAGAAAAAACAGTCAGCGCTCAAACTATTATGCTGACTGTTTTTTCTGTTCTTCTATGTATGAATCTACACTTTGAAAAGGTACCTTAATTTTAAACGCATCTTTTTGTTCATGAAATTGTTTTTCATTATAGGGGCCAAAACGTTTATTATGCTTTACGTCAATAATCCAATAATGCTCGCTTTTTTTATTTGCAATTGCTGCGTCAGGATTATTAGGATCTGACTTTTCCTCAGTTTGTTTTGCAATAATGTATTTATCATCCCAGGCTATGTCTGTAATTTTTGCAGGAATGTATTGTGTGGCATATACAGCATCTTGCGTGGGGAAAAGTTCAAATGCATTTCCAGAAGTACGTATGAGTTCGTATTCATCGTTAATCGTATATGTTATATGATTTGTATTTCCAGCACAACCGGCTAATAGGAATGCGACGAATAGGATTATCCATTTTTTCAATATGGGAACCTCCTTTACAATGCTGTTGTAACACATTGTACAAGAAAAGTAAGAGAAACGCTAGTTTACAATGTTTTTTAGAAGTGGTACGATGAGACGGGTAAAGAAGGATATGAAGGAGTCGACATAAAAATGAAGTTAAAGATGCATCGTCCAGCGCTTGTAATGAACCGCATAGGTGCTTCCCTAATTGACATGTTTTTAATCTCGGTTATGTATGGTGCAGTAGTAGCTGTTATGACTGGAAATTATAGTGCTATTTTTAATCGCTTTAATATTAGTTTTGGCGATTATAGATATGATCTTGCAGTAGTTTTTATATTAATGGCGATATATTTTATTTTGCTACCCTTTATTTGGAACGGTGTAACACTTGGTAAAAAGGTAACGAGAATAAAATTAATTTCATTGAAGAGTGAAAAGTTAACATTACAAACATTAACGATTCGTTTTTTTGTATTGTTATTACCGAACATATTACTGCTTGGAATTCCGATATTATGTAACGTATATATGATGTTATTCCGCAAAGATAATTGTGGTTTTCAGGATTTAATTACAAAAACGAAAGTGATAAGTCTTGTATAACAAAAAGAGACCTTTGTATATACAAAGGTCTCTTTTTGTTATACAAATATATTTTAATGGATATATAATAGGGAAAAAGTTAATCTATATCATTTTCGGATTTAATAGATTGAAAATTAAGAAAATGTTATAATGATTAAAATAATATGTTTATATAATAAGGGGGAAATTGAAATGACTGGAGGTAGCGTAATCTTTTGGGGGATTTTAATTTTCATCGGTTTAGTTTTCGATCAGCGTAATAGTAAGAAAAAAGAAGGAATAAAAAAGTAACCGTTTACAAATGAATAAGCAACTTTTCTTGCTTGCAGACTAATCTCATAAAGGAGTATACTGAATGACGGTAAGACTTATAGAAGGGGTAATGAAAATGAAGCTTGCAGGAAAAGTTGCTATCGTAACTGGCGGTGGCATCGGTATTGGACGTAATACAGCTCTTTTGTTGGCTAAACAAGGCGCAAAAGTAATTGTGACGGACATTGATCAAGAAAGTGGACAAGCAACAGTGGAGGAAATTACGAATCTAGGCGGAGAAGCACTTTTTGTATCCTATAATATGGAAAAACAAGGAGATTGGCAACGCGTAATCAGCATTACTTTGAATGCATTCAGTCGCATTGATATGCTTTTTCAAAATGCTGGTTTATATAAAATAGATTCTATATTTTCACGCCAACAAGAGAACGATTCCAATGTACTTTGTATTAATGACGTATGGATAGAGATAAAACAATTAACGTCATCTTTTATGAAACAGCAAGAAGAAGTGGTGCTAAGTGACTTACCGATTTTCGGTATTATTAGCACGAAAGGACAATCATTTCATACAGTAGAAGCCCTCGTATAATAGTGAAAACCGCCCTCAATATATGTGGACGGTTTTTTTGTATGAAAATTATTTTTTAACGAATGCGTTGTTCGTTTTGACTATCAAAGAAATGCGCTTTATTCATATCAAATGCTAGTTTAATTTGGTCACCAGGTGAAAATGTATGTCTTGCATCAACACGTGCTGCAAAATCTTGATTTCCAAGTTTCATATATAAAATAGATTCAGCACCTAATAACTCAGCAACTTCAATTTTTGTTGTGAAGGCAGTAGATTGTGAAGCTTCTAAAAATAATAGTTCATCATGAATGTCCTCAGGACGAATACCTAAAACAATGTCTTTATTTACATAGCCTTGTTCACGTAATATCTTCATTTTTCCTTCAGTTACTTTAATTTTTGCAGCATTGTCTATAACGAAATCGGTTTCAGTTAATTTACCACGGAAGAAATTCATCGCTGGAGAGCCGATAAATCCACCAACAAAAATGTTTTCAGGTGTTTCATATACTTCTTTTGGAGTACCGATTTGTTGAATTTTTCCGTCTTTCATAACAACAAGACGAGAAGCCATTGTCATCGCTTCAGTTTGATCATGCGTTACATAAATTGTTGTCGTACCAAGGCGGTGGTGTAACTTAGAAATTTCTGAGCGCATTGCAACACGTAATTTAGCGTCTAAGTTAGATAATGGCTCATCCATTAAGAACACTTTCGCGTCTCGAACGATTGCTCTCCCTAACGCAACACGTTGACGTTGTCCACCAGATAATGCTTTCGGTTTTCTATCTAAATATTGTTCCAGTCCTAAAATTTTTGCTGCATCTTTTACACGACGATCAATTTCATCTTTTGGTATTTTTCTAAGTTTTAATCCAAATGCCATATTATCATATACACTCATATGTGGATATAGGGCATAGTTTTGGAAGACCATTGCGATATCGCGATCTTTTGGAGGGACATCATTCATTAGCTTACCATCAATTGAAAACTCTCCTTTTGAAATATCTTCTAGTCCAGCAACCATTCGTAATGTTGTAGATTTTCCGCATCCAGAAGGACCGACAAATACGATAAATTCTTTATCTTGAATGTGTAAATTGAAGTCTGTTACAGCTGTTACATTATTATCATATATTTTATAAATGTTTTCTAATTTCAGTTCTGCCATGGTATTTCCCCCTAGAAATAATTATGCAAACGTTTTCTTTGAGTTCATTATAAACGAATAGATTCAAAAAATAAACAAAAAAATAAAACGTTTTCATGAATTGGAATAATATTAGTAAATTTCGTATGTTTTCTTAGAAAAATAAGAATAAAAGTTGTAAGCGCTATTTTAAATTAAGATAGAATCTGTTATCATTCATTAATGAAAACGTTTGCACCTTGAAAAAGAGAAAATCGAATTATGAATGAAATGGGGTAGCATAATGGAAAAACAGTGGTGGAAAGAAAGCGTAGTATATCAAATTTATCCTCGTAGCTTTATGGATAGCAACGGTGATGGCATCGGGGATCTTCGCGGTATTATTTCAAAGTTAGATTACTTAAAAGAATTAGGGATTGATGTAATTTGGTTATCACCAGTCTATGAATCTCCAAATGATGATAATGGTTATGATATAAGTGATTATTGTAAAATTATGAATGAGTTCGGAACAATGGAAGATTGGGATGAGCTATTACATGAAATGCATGAACGTAATATGAAACTTATGATGGACTTAGTTGTTAATCATACTTCTGATGAACATAATTGGTTTATTGAATCACGTAAATCAAAAGATAATAAATATAGAGATTACTATATATGGCGCCCTGGAAAAGAAGGAAAAGAGCCGAATAACTGGGGAGCAGCGTTTAGCGGATCTGCATGGCAGTATGATGAAATGACAGATGAATATTATTTACATCTGTTTTCTAAAAAACAGCCAGATTTAAATTGGGATAATGAAAAGGTAAGACAAGATGTTTATGAAATGATGAAGTTTTGGTTAGAAAAAGGAATTGATGGCTTCCGTATGGATGTTATTAATTTTATTTCTAAAGAAGAGGGATTACCAGCTGTTGAAACAGAAGAAGAGGGGTATGTTTCAGGTCATAAGTATTTTATGAACGGTCCAAACATTCATAAATATTTACATGAAATGAATGAAGAAGTATTGTCTCATTATGATATTATGACGGTTGGTGAAATGCCTGGTGTAACGACAGAAGAAGCGAAATTGTATACCGGGGAGGAGCGAAAAGAACTGCAGATGGTATTCCAATTTGAACATATGGATTTAGACTCAGGAGAAGGCGGAAAATGGGATGTAAAACCATGTTCACTTCTTACTTTAAAAGAGAATTTAACGAAGTGGCAAAAAGCATTAGAACATACAGGCTGGAATAGTCTGTATTGGAATAACCATGATCAGCCTCGTGTTGTATCTCGTTTTGGTAATGATGGAATGTATCGCATTGAATCTGCGAAAATGTTAGCGACGGTGCTTCATATGATGAAAGGAACACCTTATATTTATCAAGGCGAAGAAATCGGAATGACAAATGTTCGATTTGAATCGATTGATGAATATCGAGATATTGAAACATTAAATATGTATAA
Source organism: Bacillus sp. FF-1 (assembly GCF_028548245.1). Lineage (NCBI taxonomy): Bacteria > Bacillati > Bacillota > Bacilli > Caryophanales > Bacillaceae > Bacillus > Bacillus sp. FF-1. Next base: position 74,486 of record NZ_JAQQGG010000003.1, on the reverse strand, counting down.
GGAAAAAGTGATAGAGCGCGGTGAAAATATAGATAAAGTGATGCAGTCTATTTATATAAAAGGCAGAGATAATGCTAGAACACCGATGCAGTGGGATGATAAAGATCATGCTGGATTCACAACAGGTGAGCCCTGGATTACGGTAAACCCTAACTATAAAGAAATCAATGTGAAACAAGCGATCCAAAATAAAGATTCAATTTTTTATTATTATAAAAAATTAATTGAGTTACGCAAAAATAACGAAATAGTTGTGTATGGATCATATGATTTAATATTGGAGAATAATCCATCTATTTTTGCATATGTAAGAACGTATGGAGAAGAAAAACTTCTTGTTATTGCAAACTTTACTGCGGAAGAATGTGTATTTGAATTGCCTGAGGACATTAGTTATAGTGAAGCAGAGTTATTTATACACAATTACGACGTAGAGAATGGACCGATAGATAACATGACATTACGTCCGTATGAAGCAATCGTGTTCAAATTGAAATAAGAAAAATCCTTATACCACTTTGGTATAAGGATTTTTTTGGTTACCATTTTAATATGGAGAATCCATATGGAGGAAGTGTAACTTGTAATACACTTGCTTCCGCTGAAAATTCTTCGTTTGTATAAATATTAATGATTTTCTTTCCAGTAACATGGAGAGGCAGTGAAGCTGTAATATCACTATTAGTCGGATTTAAAACGAAAAAGATAGTTTCATCTTCATATGTTTTTGTATAAGAAATATAATTATGTTCATCATTTGCTTCAATGAATTGGAAAGTACCATGTCCTCCAAATGCTTTATATTGCTTTCGTAACGAAATTAATGTTTGTACATGTGTAAATAATAGATGATCTTGTTCTTTCGTATCCCAAACCATACATTTGCGGCAATCGGGGTCCATACCGCCATCCATACCAATTTCGTCTCCATAATAAATACAAGGAGAGCCGATGAAAGAAAGGTGGAATACATAAAGTAACTTTAACTTATTTTTATCTCCGTTACATGTTGTCAATATTCTTGGTGTATCATGGCTGTCTAATAAATGAAATGCTGCTTCATTTACATTCATAGAGTAGGAATGTAGAGATTCTATAATTTGTTTCATAAATTCATTTGCCTTAATGGAATTGTTAGCAAAGTAAGACAGTAGAGCGTTTGTAACAGGGTAGCTCATTACAGCATCAAATTGATCTCCTTGTAGCCAAGGAAGTGCATCGTGCCAAATTTCTCCTAAAATATATACTTCAGAATTTAATGCTTTTATCTCACTTCGGAACTCTCTCCAAAATTTATGGTCGACTTCATTTGCTACATCAAGGCGCCAACCGTCTATATTGAATTCTTTTACCCAATAACGCCCTACTTCAAGTAAGTATTCTTTTACATCCGGGTGTGCAGTGTTTAATTTCGGCATATACGGTGTAAACGCGAAAGTATCATAATTCGGAAGTGGCTCAGTTCTAATTGGGAACTCATGAATATGAAACCATTCTTTATATGCTGACTGTTCACCATTTTCTAGTATGTCTTGAAATTTATCGAAAAAGTATCCACTGTGATTGAATACGGCATCGAGCATTACTTTTATACCGTGTGTATGACATGCCTCAACGAGTTCTTTGAATGTTTCTTTTGTGCCAAATTGCGGATCGATTTCCATGTAGTCAATTGTGTCATATTTATGGTTTGAATGTGCTTTGAAAATAGGTGTGAAATATATTCCCGAAATTCCAAGCTTAACAAGGTAATCAAGGTTTTGCATAATACCAGCAAAATCTCCGCCGAAAAAATTAGTTGGAGTTGGTTCAGCGCTGCCCCAAGGAAGGGTGTTTTCTGGATTCAACGTATGATCTCCATTAGCGAACCGTTCTGGGAAAATTTGATACCAAACAGTATCTTTAATCCAGGAAGGTGCTTTGAATACATCATTTGCATGAATAAATGGAAAACAGAAAAAGTTACCAACGTCATCATTTGGAATGCTAGAAAAAAATCCGCGTTCTGCATAAATAAGCGTTTCTGTCTCTGCTTTTAATTCAAATCCATAACGTAAGCGCTTAAATTTTGGCTCGATGGAAATGGACCAATAATCAAATAATGCAGTAGAACCAGTTTTTTTCATCGGTGCACTTGAAGAAATCCACTTCCCGTCTGTCCATTCATAAGGATCACCATAAATAAGATTGGTGCTTTGAACATCGTCTCTTTTCGTACGTATTCGGATATGAATCGTTTTTTCATCGTAAGCGTATGCGTAATTATCTTTTGGCCTATGATAGATGGCGTCTTTAAGCATATAAAAAATCCCCCTTTACTATCTCTATGCATATTGTTCCCTTAAGTATAATAATAAAGCATATGTTGCAAACGATTGCTTTTTGCATAGCTTTAATATTGCTTATAAGAGTAGTATTCATTTCATATAAAGTCAATCTATAAAGAGTGTAGTAATAATATTTTAAAAATTAATATTTGCAAAATGAATAAAAGAATGTATAATGATAGACAAATAGCGCAAACGTTTTCATAGATCGAGATATCGTTTGCGCTTCTATTAAACTATTTAATGCAAACGTTTTCAATTAGTAAGGTACATATACAATTCAGGGAGGTTTTTGGGATGAAGAAAGCATTATCATTATTAACGGTTTCAGCATTATCAATTGGTATGTTATCTGCATGTGGACCGAAAGATTCAGGGAAAAAAGAAGAAAGTAAAGCAAAGAAAGATTACGATCTACTCGTTTGGGAAGATGATAAAAAAGGTGTTGGTTTAGAACCAGCAGTGAAAAGCTTTGAGGAAAAATATAAAGTAAAAGTAAAAGTTGTTGAAATGCAAATGACAGATCAAGTGAAGAAGTTACGCCTTGATGGACCAGCGGGGACGGGACCAGATGTTGTAACATTGCCACATGATCAAATCGGAAATGCAGTAACAGAAGGTTTACTTTCTGAAGTGAAAGCTGATGATGCTGTAAAGAGTAAATTTACTGATTCATCAATAGAAGCACAGACATATAACGGAAAATTATATGGTTTACCAAAAGCAATTGAGACACCAGTCTTTATTTACAATAAAAAACTAATGCCAAAAGCGCCAGAAACGATGGACGAGCTGTTTAACTTCTCAAAAGAATTTACGAAAGATGGCAAGTACGGATTTTTAGCATTAGGAGATAACTTCTACTTTGCTAATGCATTCATGGCAGGTATGGGTGGTTATGTGTTTGGTGAAAAAGATGGAAAGCCAAATGCAAGTGATGTTGGATTAAATAATAGCGGAGCAGTACAAGGTGCTGAGTATCTTCAAAAATGGTACAAAGAAAAGTTATTCCCGAAAGGTATTATCGGTGAATCTGGTGGACCTGCTGCTGATGGGCTATTTAATGAAGGAAAAGCAGCATCTATCATGAACGGCCCTTGGGCGTTCCAAGCAATGGAAAAGAACGGAATTGATTATGGCGTTGCTCCAATGCCGAAATTACCAAATGGTCAACCAATGAAAACGTTTGTTGGGGTTAAAGGATGGCATGTAACAAGTTTCTCTAAACAAAATGATTTAGCTACAAAGTTCACTGAATGGGTAACGAATGAAGAAAACGCAAAAATTCGATTTGAGAAGACGAAAGAAATTCCTCCAGTAAAAGCAGTAATGGAAGATCCAATTATTAAAGATAACGAAGCTGCAAAAGCAGTTGCAACACAATCTGAAAATGGAATTCCAATGCCAAACATTCCAGAAATGCAAGAAGTATGGAAACCAGCTGGAGATGCGCTTCAATTAGTTGTTACGGATAAAGAGGCACCAAAAGCAGCACTTGATAATGCAGTGAAGCAAATTAAAGGTAATATTGAGGCAAATCATAGTAAGAAAAAATAAGGTGAAATTCGTGCCTCTAATATGAGGGGCACGAATTCTCTCCCAAGAAAAAAGGGGGAAGGAACATGCAAACATCTATGGAACCAGCAAACGGCTTAAACGGTTCAAAACATAGGAAAATGGCAACCATGTTATCAATCATTCCAGGCGTGGGCCAAATGTATAATAAACAATTTGTAAAAGGTCTTATTTTTCTAGTATTAACAGGTTCATTTATTGTAGCCTTTGCTGATTTATTAAATATGGGATTATGGGGAATTGTAACGCTTGGTACAGAAGTTCCACGTGACCATTCTGTCTTTCTATTAGTAGAAGGAATCTTGGCACTCATTGTCATCGTGTTTGGACTCGGAATATATGCATTTAATTTATATGATGCATACCAAAACGGAAAGAAACGGGATATAGGAACACCGTTAAACTCTGTAAAAGAGCAATACCGTAATTTACTAGACCAAGGTTTTCCGTATTTAATGGTTTCACCAGGGTTTTTATTACTTATCTTTGTCGTTGTATTTCCAATCATTTTCGTAATTTTAATTGGATTTACGAACTATGATTTATATCATTCTCCTCCAGCTAAATTAGTAGATTGGGTAGGATTTAAAAACTTTATTGATATCTTTACATTACCGATGTGGAGAGAAACGTTTTTAAGTGTATTTTCTTGGACTGTCATTTGGACATTCGTTGCAACGACATTACAAGTTGCACTTGGTATTTTCTTAGCGATTATCGTAAATCAGCCTGGTATTAAAGGGAAGGCGATTATTCGAACAATCTTCATTTTACCGTGGGCGGTCCCAGCATTCGTATCTATTCTTGTTTTCTCTGGTATGTTTAATGAAACATTTGGAGCGATTAACAATCAAGTATTAGCTTTATTCGGAATTGAAAAGATTGCTTGGATGACAGATCCATTTTGGGCGAAGATTGCTTTAATTATGATTCAAACGTGGCTTGGATTCCCGTTCGTCTTTGCAATGACAACAGGTATACTGCAATCGATTCCAGGAGAATTATACGAAGCGGCTACAGTAGATGGAGCTACAGCTTGGCAACAGTTTCGTAAAATTACATTGCCACTTGTTCTATATGCAACAGCACCAATATTAATTACGCAATATACGTTTAACTTTAATAACTTTAGTATCATCTATCTATTTAACGGCGGAGGTCCTGCTGTAGCTGGACAAGACGCAGGTGGAACAGATATTTTAATTTCATGGATTTATAAGTTAACGATGACTTCCGCGCAGTACGGAAAAGCAGCAGCTCTTACAATGATCTTATCGTTAATCGTTATTACAGTTGCGTTATGGCAATTTAAGAGAACAAAATCATTCCAAGAAGAGGATATGATGTAAATGAATATTAAAAGACAAAAGATGTTACGTCTCTCATTAAGTTATCTCGTTATTTTCGTAATGTGTGCCATCATTTTCTATCCATTATTATGGATTATTGGCTCATCGTTTAATCCGGGTGATAGTTTATCTGGATCAAGTATTATTCCGCAAAATGCAACACTAGATCATTATCGTAAGTTATTAGATTTAGAGAATAGTAATTATTTACTATGGTATAAAAACACATTAAAAGTAAGTGTTTTAACGATGATTTTTTCAGTGTTAGCAATTAGTTTTACTGCTTATGCATTTTCGAGATACCGTTTTGTTGGAAGAAAAAATGGTTTATTAACATTTTTAATTTTGCAAATGATTCCAAACTTTGCAGCGTTAATCGCTTTATACGTATTAGCACAGTTAACAGGATTAATTGATACGCACCTTGCATTAATTTTAATTTATGTAGGCGGGGCAATTCCAATGAACACATGGCTTATGAAAGGGTATTTTGATACGATTCCGAAAGAATTGGATGAGTCAGCTCGTATGGATGGAGCAGGGCATTTTCGTATTTTTTGGCAAATCATTATGCCACTTGCAAAGCCAATCGTAGCGGTTGTAGCGTTATTTACTTTCATCGGCCCATTTACAGATTTTATTTTAGCGAGTATTATTTTGCGCACACCAGAAAATTATACGTTAGCAGTTGGATTATATGAAATGGTGGCGAAGAAATTTGGGAATGAATTTACAACGTTCGCAGCGGGTTCCGTATTGATTGCAATCCCAATTTCAATTTTATTCCTATCACTACAAAAATACTTTATCTCTGGTTTAACTGCTGGAGGTACGAAAGGATGAAAAATGGGACATTATGTCCCATTTTTCTTTTCATCTTCCTATAAAACATTTTATAGGGAGATGAAAAGAAGTGAAATAAATAGTATATTATAGTATAGGAAAAAAGAGCTCTATCCCTTACAATACATGGAGAGGGAGAATATGATAGGTTTTACAAGATAGAATCAATGAAAGTTTATGACTTCCCCTATTACTTGCAACGGGTGCAAGATGAAAATATATAAAATGGCAGAGAAGTGAAAGGAGGGGGATTTTTATGACAGTTACAATTAAAGATGTGGCGAAGAAGGCGAATGTAGCACCATCTACCGTTTCTCGTGTAATTGCTGATAATCCAAGTATAAGTGAAAAAACAAAGCGTCGTGTTCGGAAAGTAATGAGTGAACTAGGGTATCATCCTAATTTAAACGCAAGAAACCTAGCTAACCAAACAACAAAAACACTTGGCCTTGTTATGCCAAGTTCTGCAAGTAAAGCTTTTCAAAATCCGTTTTTCCCAGAAGTTATAAGAGGGATTAGTTCGTTTGCACATGTGGAAGGGTATGCGCTTTATATGTCGACAGGTGAAACGGAAGATGAAATTTTTAATGGTGTTGTAAAGATGGTGCAGGGGCGCCAAATTGGTGGCATTATTCTTTTATATTCAAGAGAGAATGATCGGATTATTCAATATTTACATAAACAAAATTTCCCGTTCGTATTAATCGGGAAACCATATGATCGTAAAGAAGAAATTACATATGTAGATAATGACAATTATACAGCTGCAAGAGAAGTAGCAGAATATTTGATTTCATTAGGTCATAAACAAATCGCGTTCATCGGCGGTGGATCAGATTTACTTGTGACGAGAGATCGTTTGGCTGGTATGAGTGATGCTTTAAAATTAGCAGACATTGTATTGCCGAAAGAGTATATTTTACATTTTGATTTTTCAAGAGAAAGTGGTCAACAAGCCGTGGAGGAATTAATGGGGCTAAAGCAACCACCGACAGCAATTATGGCAACGGATGACTTGATTGGACTTGGTGTGCTAAGTGCACTTTCTAAAAAAGGATTCGTTGTACCGAAGGATGTTTCAATTGTAAGCTTTAATAATGCTTTATTATCAGAAATTGCGAGTCCTCCGCTTTCAACAGTTGACGTGAATATATATCAGCTAGGATATGAGGCAGCAAAAGCTTTAGTTGATAAAGTAGAGAATGCGGAGTCTACTGCAAAGTGTATCATTATTCCGCATAAATTACTGAAGCGTCAAACTTGCGATCATTATGCATAAAAAAAGCTAAGAGTTTAACTCTTAGCTTTTTGTTGTAGAAAGGCTTCTAAACGGTCACAGCCTTCTTTTAAAGTTTCAATACTATATGCATAGGATAAGCGAAGGTAGCCTTCACCATATTCAGAGAATGCTGTTCCAGGAACGACGGCAAGTCCAGCTTCTTTCACAAGATCAAGTGCAAAATCAAATGATGAAGATGTTAAATGGCCAACATATGGGAATAAGTAAAATGCACCTGTTGGCTTTTCAACTGTTAAGCCCATTTGAATAAGTCTATTATATACGTAATCACGTCGTTTTTTGTATTGATGACGCATCATTTTTGGTGCATCTTTAGCAGCTGTTAAAGCTTCAATTGCAGCATATTGAGCGATTGAAGTAGCGCACGTTACGTTGTATTGATGAACTTTTAATATATGCCCAGCTAAATAGTTTGGTGCGAATAATAGACCGATACGCCAGCCAGTCATAGAATGCGATTTTGATAAACCGTTAATGACGATAGTCTTTTCACGCATTTCTGGGAAATGAGCGATCGATGTATGTGTCTGTTCATATACAAGTTCGCTATAAATTTCATCAGAAAGAACGAAAATATTTTTATCTTTTAAAACATCTACAATATCCTGTAGTTCTTCTTTTGATAAAGTTACACCAGTTGGATTTGAAGGATACGGCAGTACGACGCATCTTGTTTTTTCTGTAATGGCCTTTTCCAGTGCTTCGGCTGTTAAACGGAAGCCAGTTTCACGAACATCGATAAAAATAGGTGTTGCGCCGCATAATCGAATAATCGGTTCGTACCCTGGATAAATAGGGGCAGGTAAAATGACTTCTGTTCCTGGCTCTAAAATCGTTCGAAATGCAACATCAATTGCTTCACTAGCACCGATTGTAACGATGGTTTCGTTTTCAGGTGAATAATGTAAATCATAGTTATCTTTTACAAAGTTACAAGCTGCCTTGCGTAACTCTAGTAAACCAGCGTTATGTGTATAGCTTGTATAATTTTCTGTAATAGCCCGTTTTGCCGCTTCTTTTACGAGAGAAGGTGTAGGAAAATCAGGTTGTCCAATTGTTAAAGAGATAAGATTATCATAGTTTTGAATCATGTTAGAGAATTGACGGATTCCAGAAATTTGGATGTCCTTTACTCTAGGGTTAATGAATTGTTCCATTGTATCTCCCTTTCTTCCGTTTGAAAATTAAGTTCATTTTAACATATTTTCTATCATTTCGCTTGCGTATATGGTATGTAGAAAGAGAGGAATAATAGAAAAAAAGCCGCTGTAAGCGACTTTTTAATATCCGTATTCCCAATCTATTTCATCTTCATTCCAAAGTACAGAGGATACTTTGCCAAGGTGAACAACTGATTCATTCACAGCGCATGTGCAATTTTCTTCTCCTGTTTTATGCTGTAACTCTTCATACACTGATTTTTCAACGTTTTCTAGAACGACCAAATTTTCTTCTTTTAAAACAAGCGTAGTACCCGCCATATTTATCTTCCTCCTACTAAAATAATGATCACTTATTTGTAAACATAGATAGTATGGATTATATGCTGTATTTTGCTATAGTTGTCCGTCTTATGAAGTATTTTTTATTTTCTTTGTAATCCGTATTCATTGTATACTGTCGGGCAGAAATTTGGTACAGGGTTTACATTCATTTCGAAAATCTGTAACAATTATTATGTGTTGTTAACAAAGAATTAACAAATATGTTAAGAAAAATCAAAATTTTAAAACAAACAAACCTGTAAAATGATATAATCATATCAAAATACATATAGGGGATGAGAGGCTATGGAGCTTATCCGTGATTTAATGATCCAAATTGCAATCATTATTTTGCCACTATTTTTATACGAAGCGATTCGTTTAAATCGTTATCAAGAAATGCCTCCGAAGCCGAACCGCTACTTTATTATGTTTTTATCTAGCATTACACTCGTTCTCTCTATGACATATTCTATTTGTTTTGGGGACGTTTGCGGGTATAACTTTCACCCAATCCCAATTGTTAGTGGTTTTTTATATGGTGGGATTGTTGGTTTAATCCCGGCCGTTATTTTTGTTATCTATGAATGGGCGCTAAAGGGCATAAACCTTCTTCCAGTCATAGAAGTAATATTTCTATTGATAGTTCCATTATTTTTATCAAAGAAATGGTCTCTATTTTCAAGGGATAAGAAGCTAATTTTAGCACTTATGATTTCATCATTGTACGTACTTGTTTCTTTAGTGATTGGTATGATTAACGTTCTGTTAGAAACGGGGTTTACACCATATGTTTCGCACTTATATAGCGGATATATATTTGCTTCGCTTATTATGGTTATGACAATGGTATTTCAGGTGTACTTAACAGAATATTTAAATGAAAATGCAATACTACGTACAGAGATGCAAAAGTCAGAGAAACTTAATATTGTAAGTGAGTTAGCAGCAAGTGTTGCACATGAGGTTCGAAATCCGCTCACTGTTGTTCGTGGTTTTATTCAATTGCTAGAAAGTACGGAAGATGTGAAGAACAAGGATTATATGCGTCTCGTATTAGCTGAATTGGACCGGGCAGAACAAATTATTTCAGATTATTTAAATTTAGCAAGGCCACAAATTGAGAAAAAAGAACATATTTGCTTATCAGCTCAATTAATAGAAATGACGACTCTTATGTCATCATTTGCAGCGATGCAAGGTGTATATTTGCAAGTTGAGATTTCTGAAAGTCTTTATACGATCGGTGATAAAACGAAATTGAAGCAAGCTATTATGAATGTTGTTAAAAATGGTATTGAAGCAATTCAAGGAAATAAAGGATATTTAAAAGTAACGGCTATACAAAAAGATGAAACGATTGTAATAAGAGTTAAAGATAGTGGTGTTGGAATGACGAAAGAACAATTAGCAAGGCTCGGACAACCGTATTATTCTTTAAAAGAAAAAGGGACAGGATTAGGACTAATGGTAACATTTAGTATTTTACAAGCGCATAATGGTACGCTGGAATATAAAAGTGAAAGTGGGAAAGGAACTGAAGCGATTATTATATTGCCAGCTGTAAGAAATAAGGAATAAAAGTTACCGATAGAAGGTAACTTTTTATTTTATATTAGAAAAAATATATTATGCTATTCAGTTGTTTTTTCTTGTTTTGTTCGGCTAAATAAACTTCTAAATGATTGGAAAAAGCTTTGTTCTTTTGAAGCGGCGACTAATCTTTTTGTTTCTTGAATTTCGCGAATTACTTGCATAAGTTGTGCATCACGGTTGCTATCTTTATTATAAATTTGATTTACGAGTTTATTCATTTTTTCTTCTTGTTTAGATTCTCGTTTATACATATGATTCATTAATAAGTCCATCTTTTCTTTTTGCAGAGCATCTGTTTGAGCGGCATGATCCACTAACTCTTGTAGCATTTTTTCCTGAGATCCTTCTTTTACATAAACTTGTTGCATCAACTCATCTAGCTTTTCATCTTTTAAACGATTTTGGGTAATAAGGGTAGAATTTTGATGAATAATGGCTTCATTTAGTTGAGCGAGCATTTCAAGTTTTAACATGAATTCCTCGAAGTTGCGCCCATCTTCTTTTTCTTTCGGTTGTATTTCTTGCGTATTTTGTATAACTGGTACAGGTAGGGCCTCTTTTTCTTTTAAAATAATTGGTATCGTTTCTGAAATATCTTCCTGCAATGTAGCAGCTCTTTCATGTATAGATTTCAATAGTTTTAAATCATCAAGTTTATAAATACGAGCATCAGCTGTTTTGGAAATTATATAACCATGTTCTTCTAACAGTTGACTATATTTGCGGACTATATGTTTTGGGATGCCTGTTTTATTCGTCACATCTTTCGTTTTATAGGTAGCTTCCATAATATTTCCTCCCCAAAAAGTATCGTATATATCATTTCAATCTTTTATGAGGACTTCCTTTGAAAAAGAATGTCGGAAGGTTATTAGTTTTCTACAGCATTAGTGAAAAGATGAAGAAAAATGAGAGTTTTTGGCGGAATGGCGAAGAAGAGCTAAAATAATGTCTGAAAACATATACAGGAGAAGTTTGTTATAATAACTGAGGAAAAGAAACTGGTAGAATCATGGAGGTATACATGAAGCAATTAAAAGGTATTATCATTTCAATTATTGCAATTCTTTCTATTGTAGTAGCGGTGTATGAAGTGCTTGTTCCAGAGGAAACAAGTATTAAAAAAACAAATGCGTATGATCAAGTTCTAGAATTTCCGAGAGATCGATACCCAGAGACAGGGAAACATATTACGGATGCTATAAAAGAAGGGCATTCAGAAGTGTGTACAATCGACCGTGGTGGCGCTGCGGATAGAAGAAAATTATCGTTAGCTCCATACCCATCAAAAAAAGGGTATGATCGTGATGAATGGCCAATGGCGATGTGTAAAGAAGGCGGAAAAGGAGCGCACATCGAATATATAAGTCCAGCAGATAATCGCGGAGCAGGCTCTTGGGTAGGAAATAAGTTAGATAAATACCCAGATGGTACGCGTGTAAAATTTGACGTAAAGTAGTAGTTGTATATTTCATAATGAAGGAGGAGGGAAACGATGGAGTTAACAATTTCGTATTCGCAATTAATGTTGATGAACTATGACGGTGATCAGCCTTACGTTGACTGGACGGATGAAGATTTTGAGAGAGGTTATGCGAAGACGGATGGAACTGTTATTTTTGAAGCACTTTCTGATTATACTTGTGAAGTAAAAGTGACCCCAGGGAAACATATTGAGAAAGAAGAAGTAATTAGAACGGTTACAGTTCCTTTTACAGTTGAAAATGAATGTATCGTTGTAACAAGTATTCTTTCAAATAAATTTCAAATTCCTATTCCAAATGGTGAGTATACGGTTGTATTACAGGCAACACCCCTTGAAGAACCAACGGATGATGAATTATATAAAATACAATATGAATTCTTTTTTGAAAGTAAAGAATAAAGAATGGGGTATCCTCAAAAAGGATACCCCATTTTTATTATGCGTTTGTTTTTAGCAAGGAACGAGCGTCTTTTGCCGCTTGCACCATGTGCTCTAAAGCTGGAATAACTTCTTCTGTTCTTCTCGTTTTTAAACCACAATCAGGATTAATCCAGAAATATTTAGGATCGCATACTTTTAAAGATTGTTCTACGATTTTATACATTTCATCTTTACTTGGTACACGTGGGCTATGAATATCATATACACCTAGACCGATGCCTTTTTCATATGTTGTATGTTTTAATGTATCAATAAATTCACCGTGACTTCTTGATGTTTCGATAGAAATCACATCTGCATCTAATGCGCGAATCGCATCAACGATATCTTCGAAGTTACTGTAACACATATGAGTATGAATTTGTGTTTCATTTGCTACAGATGAAGTGGCTAAAAGGAAGGATTGTACTGCCCATGTAATATAAGCGTCCCAATCTTTTTCTTTTAGTGGCATTCCTTCACGAAGTGCTGGCTCATCGACTTGAATTACTCGAATTCCGGAAGATTCAAGTAGTTCAATTTCATGACGAAGAGCTAATGCAATTTGATATGAAACTTCTTTTCTTGGAATGTCATTTCGAACGAAGGACCAATTTAAAATCGTAACAGGTCCAGTTAACATGCCTTTTACAACTTTCTCTGTTAAGCTTTGTGCATAAACAGTTTCCTTAATAGTCATTCCGTTAATAAAGGCTACATCACCATAAATAACAGGTGGTTTTACGCAGCGGGAACCGTATGATTGCACCCAACCGTTTTTAGTGAATGAGAAACCAGCAAGGCGTTCACCAAAATATTCGACCATGTCAGTTCTTTCAAACTCACCATGTACAAGAACATCAAGACCAATTTCTTCTTGGTAACGAATCCATTTTTCTGTCTCTTTTTCAATAAATTGTTCATATTGTTCATTTGAAATAACACCGTTACGCCATTCTTTTCGCGTTTGGCGAACTTCAGTTGTTTGCGGGAAGCTACCGATAGTTGTTGTTGGTAACAACGGTAACTTCAAAGCAACTTGTTGCAATTCATATCGTTTTTCAAATGGAAGAGGTCGTGAAAAATCTTCTTCTTTTAGTGCTGTTCGTGCTGTTTTGACATCTTCTCGGTTACGTGCAGCAGATGAACGAATTGTATGATGTACATTTCGATATGTTTCCAGCTCATTACGAATGCTTTCTGTACCTTGAGTTAGAGCGGAATGAATAAGAACTAACTCTTCTAATTTTTGATTTGCAAATGCCAACGCGTCAAATAGCTCAGTCGATAAGTGAGTTTCTTCTGTTTTATCGATTGGCGTATGCAATAAGCTACAAGAAGGCTGAACGATGAAGTTTTTCGTTTGGACTTGTTTTTGTAACGTTGTAAATAACGTAAGAACTTCATCAAGATCGGCTCTCCAAATGTTACGGCCATCTATACAACCAACAGCTAAAGTTTTATCAGCTGGGAATCCATATTTTGAAATAGCATGTAGATTACCTTCTTTACCATGAATGAAATCTAATCCAATATTTGATACTGGGAATGTAATGATTTCTTCATAGTTTTCTTCTACACTATCAAAATATGTTTGTAAAAGAAGATTCGCATTTGGAACTTCTTTACGAATAGCTTCATAAATTTCTTTTGCTTGTTGAACTTCTTCTTTCGTTAAAGAAGCGAAAATCGGTTCATCAACTTGAATGATTTGTGCACCAGCTGCATGTAGTTCTGAAAGCAGTTGTACGTAAGGTGCAACTAACTGTTTTAAAATAGTAGCAAATTGCTCTTGTGTATAGCCTTTAGCTAATTTCAAGAAAGTATATGGTCCTAAAATAACAGGTTTTCCATCTACTCCTAATTCTTGTTTTGCCTCTTCGTATAAGCGAAGTGGACGATTATCTTTTAAAGAGATTTGTAATCCCTCTTCATATTCTGGAACGATATAATGATAGTTTGTGTTAAACCATTTTGTCATTTCGGAAGCTACGTGATCTTTAGAGCCACGCGCCATTGCGAAATATACATCAAGGTAAGATGTAAACTGAGAAAAACGTGATGGGATAAATCCTAGCATATAAGCAGTATCCAAAACGTGATCGTAATATGTAAAGTCGCCAATTGGAATAAGTTCAATCCCTTTTTCTTGCTGTGCTTTAACGTGTTGAAGACGAATTTCTTTCATTGTTGTTAAAAATTGTTCTTCATCAATTTTATTAGACCAAAAAGCTTCCAATGTTTTTTTCCACTCTCGTTGTAGTCCGATACGTGGATAACCTAAGTTACTTGTTTGAATTGCCATTTCAAATTCCTCCCTAATTGAAAGTAAGCATTTCCGTTTACTAGGAAATACCTATAACAAAAAGCATATAGGCATAGAAAATAAGCCTTCCTTTTTGTTTTAACACCTCATCATCATCCGTGAATCTATCAGTGTTGTTAAAACAGGCAGGTCTCCTGACTTATGCTTCATATGATTTCTTTCACCTTCCCGTTTTCACAGTGGCATTAAAAAGAAATCTCAGCATTTACAGTGGCGGGACCGTGTTGGAGTTTCACCAAGCTTCCCTTTTAAACACGAAACAAACTGTTCGTGTACCCATTTTCCTTTTGAAAGGAATTTAACAAGCGATATGATATTGAAACAAATTCTAACACAATTTTTGGAATTTTGTCTACTGTTTTGAAATAAGAAAATTCTAAAGTTTTTTATTTTAATTATTTGTATTTTTCTGATTTTTTAGAGTGAAGAAACATGAGGAGAATTGAAATAAAGTGCAATTAAATTTATAAAGAAATGGGTACCTATACATACATAAGATGCCAGTTATGTTATTAAATAATTGGTTTATCTTATATAGAAAATTAAACAAGCATAACCCCAACCTAAATTAGAATGGGGTTATACTTGTTTTAGACTTTGAAATAAAATAACTATATTGTCATTTTACAGTTTCTATTTTAAAAGTTTAATCCGTATCTATATCAATTTCTGAAAGTCGCCCGGCAACAGCATCTGCAAGAAGGGTGTTTAACCATTGCAATTCGACTGTAATATGTTCAATAACGCTTTGCAAAATATATCGCTGTGCACGTGGGATGTGTCCTTTGCTACTATCATATATAGTTTGCATATTATGTAAATATTGAATGGTGTCATTTTTCTTTTTTTCTAAAATAGGAACTAACTCTTCATCATTACCAAAATGAGCGAAAGAGAGTGCCGAATAAATTGGTTTATATATTTGATTTTTTGCCTCGAATTGTTTTAATAGTAATGTGTGAAATAACCGCTTACCTTCGTCTGTTATATGAAAAATTGTTTTATCTGGTCTATTTGTATCTCGAACAATAGTTGTAACACGAATTGCCCCTTGTTTTTCTAATTGCTCAAAGGCATAGTAAAGTGATCCTTTTGCATATTTAATGTAACAGTCCATTTGTCTTTCTTTCATGATGTGCTGCACTTCATATGGATGTTTATCTCCTTCGAGTAGTAAGCCGAGAATGACTAATTTCATGCTCATGCTGTCTCAACTGCTACTAAAAATATAGACAAATGTATATTCTTAGAGTATTCCTGCTTCTACGTGCCCTGCCTCGCTAATCACTTGCTACTACAGTTTGCTGTGACACTCCACAGGCGTAAATTCCGATGTAGCCCACCGTACATATATACAAACTATTTACGTTAGTATTGTATATTCTTTTGCTTGTAAAAGGTTGATCGCTGCGTTCAAATCTCTATCCATTACATTGCCACATTCACATGTATATACTCGGTCAGATAGCTTTAAATCCGCTTTCTTTTGACTGCAACATGAGCATAACTTTGACGATGGATAAAACCGGTCTACTTGACGTAATTCAATTCCATATTCCTCACATTTCGTCAAAAGCCACGTTTTAAAAGTAAAAAAAGACTGCTTGGCAATTGTTTTAGATAAATGTTTATTCTTCATCATACCTTTCACATTCAAATCTTCCACTGTAATAAACGTTGGTTTGGTTTTCACCACATTCGTTACAATAGACTTTACATATTCTATTCGAATATTCGCTAATCGAGCATGCAACTTTTGCACTCTAAGAACATTTTTATCTATATTCACTCTTCTATTAGTAACAGATTTTTCACCTCTTTTTTTTAGATTTTCAAATTTACGTGCTAAAGAGCGTTGTTCACGTTTTAACCGTTTTTCTATCTTTTTTACTTTTATTGTTTTGTTGATGTTTTCATGAACGATACCATCGCTACGTGTAGCAAAATCCTTCACTCCTAAATCAATCCCTAGACCTATTTTATTGAGTGCTAACTTTGTTGCCATTTCTTCCAATTCGCAAAGTACAGATACAAAATATCTTCCTTTTGGGTTTCGGTAAGCAGTTAAAACACCTTGATTGTCCCACCTTTGCAATGTCTTAACAGAGACATTAAGCATTTCTGAAAATTCTTTTGGTTTATATTGTTTCATAATTACTTTTTTGCTATATATGCACACTTTTGTCTATGTTTTTGTTTACTGTTTCTTTCTCCTGTATATAGAAACTTGATCCCGATTGGTGAGGGATAATAACCAGTAGGAATGGTTCCTTACTGATCAAAGATTTACTTTATATATTATAAACGGCATACCCTTTTTCATAAAGGGTATGCCGTTTCTTTTTTCTATACTAACTTACCTGCTTTTGTTTTTGTTTCGTTTTTGGTCCTGTAAAAAGACGCTCATTTCCCATAAGTAAAATGCAAATAATACTTAGTACAGCCGGGATCAGTGCCCAGAAGAATGTACTGGCAATAGATGTAGCTAGAGCTTCTTTAATACCAGTTAATATTTCAGTTGGTATTTTATCGGTAGCACTTGGTGATAATAAGAAACTTGTGTCTCCACCCTTTGGAGCTAATTTTGCTAGTTCGGGTGGGAAGAGAGTGTTTAGTTTATCTGTAAAAATATGATTTTGAATTGTACCGAAAATCGTTACACCAAGAGTCATACCGAGTGAACGGAAAAATGAGTTTGTTGATGTAGCAGAACCACGGTCTCTCATTTCTAATTTGTGAATCGAAGACATACTTAAAACTGAGAATGAGAAACCAACACCAAGTCCAGCGAGAACCATAAATAGTGTTACGAGTAGGCGAGGTGTGTCCATTGTTAAAGTGCTTAGTAAATAAATGCCAAGAACGAAGAAAACTCCAGATGCCATCATAATGTTACGATAACTTGTTCGAGAAGCTAACTGTCCACCCGTTTGACTTCCAATTACAGAGCCAATCATCATAGGTGTTAAAATTAATCCAGCATTTGAGGCTGAACCACCGAGAACACCTTGAACGAAGATTGGGATATAAACTGTACAGATGATAAAAGCGGCACCATAGAAAAAGGCAACACCTTGGCTAGCTGCGAATAAAGGTTTTTTAAATAGATGGAAAGAAATGATAGGCTCGGTTGCTTTTCGTTCTACGAAGAAGAAAATAATAAGCATAATAACAACTGTTGTAAATAAGCCGATAATTACAGTGGAATCCCATGCGTATTCTTTACCACCAAGTTCTAATGCGAACATTAAGCAAACGATACTAATAACAAGTGTAATAGCGCCAGCCCAATCAATTTTTTGTTTTCTAAATTCTAGAGATTCACTATAATATTTCGTAATGAAGAAGAAGGAGATAAGTCCTAATGGAATATTAATATAGAAGACCCAGTGCCAACTTATATAGTCTGTAATATAAGCACCTAATAAAGGGCCGAATACACTAGATGTTCCGAAAACAGCACCGAATAGCCCTGTCATTTTTCCGCGCTTTTCTGGTGGGAATATGTCGTACATAATAGTGAAGGCGATAGGCATAAGAGCTCCGCCACCAATTCCTTGAATTGCTCTATAAATACTTAATTGCTCAATACTAGATGCTGTTCCACAAAGTGCAGAACCGAACAAGAAAAGAATAAGGCCACCAATATAAAAGCGTTTCCGTCCGTACATATCAGAAAGTTTTCCGAAGATAGGCATTCCTGCCATTGTTGCTACCATATATGCAGACGTGACCCAAACGAACTTGTCAAATCCTCCTAGGTCTCCAACGATTGTTGCCATTGCTGTTGCAACGATTGTATTATCCATTGCCGCCATTAAAATACCAAGTAGTAAACCCGCAACAACAAATTTTGTCTTGCTGGAGTCTTTTTTTGATAATTGAGATTCCAAAGATAACCCTCCTTTAATAATAAGTAAACTATATTAAGTTTTGAGTGCAGCGCATAAAAATTATAAATATATTTTTAAAAATCAATTTACACAAGTGCACTGACAAAGCCATAAAGAATATTATAGTCAAGTTTGACTAAAAGGCAAACTTTTTCTTCCGTCAAAATATTCTGTTGTATGGACAGCGAAAGAGTGAGTAATACTTAGTATTGGTAAAAAGTCAATGAAGGAAATTGTAAAAAAATATTTCAGTAAGAATACCTGCTGTTAACAGATGAAAAATGGTTTTTTCTTTACTTTGTCGAATAGGATAAAAGGAAGAGTAATAACTATATATCGTTTGTAACGAGCTTTATTAATATTGTGTAGAGAGGCAGAATAAGGTCGTATGGATATGATGCATCTGAAATGGGGTGAATATTATTATGAAAATATGGAAACGAATTCCGGATCAAGGAAGGCGTTCAATACCGCTACAACCGGTATTATGGATTGATGGCTCAAAAAAGGAAAATGAATGTCCTAACGTAGCAGTTACATTACAAATCCGTAGTATGTATAAAGAAAAATTTTCATATGAACTGACCTATGATGTAAACGACATACTTATTATTCGAATTGAAGTTGAAAATAAAGGAATGGAAATGATTTCACGAGTTGTAGTAAGTCATATGATTCGAGATTATTTTGCCTATATTCCAAATTCATTAAAGGTTGATAAGGGGATGAGCGAGTTTCTGTTCCAGCTTGTAAGGTGGAGAATTGATAATTTATTACCAAATGAGAAGGTAGAATTAATTTGTAAAATAAAAGCAAATAAAGATAAAGAACTCAAAAACACACTATTTCAGGCTACATATACATTTCAATATAACGGAGTATCATATGGTCCGTTGCAAACAAATGAAGTTGTTGTACGGCAATGATAAAAAGGAACCTGTATGAAAGGTTCCTTTTTGATTCCCTTTTTTGTTCGATCCATATTTACAATAGCGTCGATTTGATTGTATGTAATGAAGTTTACTCCGAAAGAATTAAATAGTAATTTTAGCGACTACAGAAACCCCGATAGTAAACGTATAATATCTGATAGATTTTTCTTTTGTAGCATGTAGGTCACCATATTTCTAAAATGATGCATGGCATATATATGAAATAGAATAGAAATGGTAGACAAGCTTAAGCGGAAATGTACACTCAATATGTACATTTTTTATTTTGTAGAAAAACATAATTGTTATAGAAACATATATTGGTATAGAAGGGAGGTGAAGTATGAAACATAAAGGGAAAATTAGTGGATTATTACTTGGGAATACAGTGGCAGTTACAGAATGGATTGCGCTTCAGGATGTAATTACAAAACTGGATTCGCGATCATTTTATACCGTCTTTATTATTTATATATTGCAAATGATACTCAGCTATTATTTTGGACATTGGTATGATAAAAAAGCGAGTGGGCGTATGGATACGGAAGTAGGAGGAATGGCAAGTAATGATTTTGTAGTTGATTTTTTTGAGAAAGTAGCTGCTTTATCAGAACGAGATTCTCATAATATTACAGTGTACATTCTTTCTGTGAAAGAATGGAAAGGACTAAAAGAAACAGTGCAAGAAAAAAAATTGGAGGTGTTAGTACAAAAATTGGAGAGCACGATTGTAAAGACAATTCGTAAAGGCGATGTCGTTACGAAGTGGGATGAAAATAAGTATGTGATTGTGGCGATTGATAACGGACATGAAAAGTCGACAATAACAAACCGATTAATGAAAAATATTGAAAGTGAAATAGAAAATGGTTTGGTAAGTATGACTCTATTATTTGGGGCTGCTAGTTATCCTATAGAAGGAAAAACGTTTGAAGAATTGTTAAGAAAGGCACAAAATCAATTGTACCAGCATAGAAATTTGTAAAAAAATAAGTGAAATTTTGATTTGAAGAAATATGATATGAAGAAGTTTTTATTGTAACATTTTTTTGACTTTTATTACAAAAAGAACTTTTTTTGTAATAAAAGTCTTTAAAAATATATGAAATAGGCATATAATTATGATGGATGTGTCAATGCATTTTGCACAATGTGTTTCATTTTAAAAGTGTAGAGGAAAGTATACTCTACACTTTTCCTTTTTAGGGAATGGCAAGAATAATTGTAAGTTGTTGCAAGATAGCATTTATACTGTGTAAAATGAACGAAGAGATTATTTGATAGAAAGCGGGAAAGGGAATGATAGAATGATAGACGTGTGAGAACAACGAACATCTTTTATCAGGTGAATGATTACTGTTGTTCTTCAAATTATTATGGTTGTGATGAATTCCGTTGTACTTTTGTGTAATACATAATATCAATAGGTTTTAAAAAGTGCCAAGTAAAAGATGGATATGGAACTACTATTTAGTTCAAAAACGGAAAATGTAATTTCAAGTAATACAATTTGTACAAGCATTATAAACAATATGAATGATTTTCGTGAAAAAGGTGCGAGTGTGGAGTTTATAGAAGGTTATATAATTTCATAGCTTTTTACACGATGATCGTATATAAGTAGGAGGAAAAAGATGTTGAAATATAGTAAATTAGCAATTGTAACTGCATTATCAATGACTTTACTAGCGGGTTGTTTCGGACCGAAACCAGAAGAGGAATTATATGTTGCATTTGAAAATGCTGCAAAGCAAGAAAAAACAATGTTTGAAGATGCAAAAAAACTTGAAACTTTAGAGAAAGAGGGACAAGAATTATATAACCAGATTGTTCAAGAAGGAAAAGATAATAATCAAACTGTTAAGGAAAAACTAAACCAAGCAGTGAAAAATACAGATGAACGAGAAAAAGTGCTTAAAAAAGAAAAAGAATCTTTAAATAAGGCACAAGAAGAAGTGAAATCGGCAGATAAATATGTGAAGAAAATTGAAGATAAGAAATTGAAAGATCAAGCGGATAAAGTGAAAAGCACATATGAGAAACGACATGATTCATTTAACAAAATGTATGATAGCTATAATAAATCGTTAAAACAAGAAAAAGAATTATATACAATGTTACAAGATAAAGGTACGAAATTAAAAGATATTAGTGAAAAAGTAAAAGTAGTAAATCAGTCTTATAAAGATATTGAATCAGAAAAAGACAAGTTTAATGAATTTACGAAGTCTTATAATACAGAAAAAATTGCTTTTTATAAACAAGCAAATATTAAAATTAAAGAAGAGAAAAAATAAAACAGTTTGGCCTACAATTGGCCAAACTGTTTTATTTTTTTGTATAGGTACGACTATACCATGGGACAGGTTCACTTAATTTCTTTTCTTGTTTTAGCGCTTCAGGACCAATATAATCTTGAAGTGTTTTTTTTGCTACTGTTAAAGATAAGGTTGTTTTCGGATTTCGATAGGAGGATTCAAGATGACCGAGATGTGGTAGGATTCGAAAATCTTCTTTTGTAGGAGGAATATGGAAAAAGTAATCACCTAAACGTATAAGAACATCAGATTGTTGTTGGCTAAAACGTGGATTTCTAGAGAAATGTAATCCTTCTTTAATAGCTTTTTTTTCAGTAATTAAGCGTTCTAAAGCTGTCTTTTTTAACCAGTATAAATACTTCGGATTAGTTGCAGCTTTAGCATGACGATTCACAACGAAAATAGATTGAGCTAGTCGATTAATAGAATGTTGGTTTTGTAATTGAGATTGTGGTTGTGAAGGTTTCATATTAAATCTCCTTTCAATTTTTCATTATTATACCATAAGTAAAAGCGATTTTTATTATATGCAAAAAGTGATTGTATATATTTTCAATATTAAAGCAATATTGTTACAAAAAACAACTATTTTGTATAATAGTAATAGAATGTGTTTTAGAAATTTGATAATGAAAGAGTGAGAAGTTTGAAAGAAATATTAAAACAGCAATATGCCATTATAGATATTGGATCTAATACAATGCGTTTAGTTATTTATGAAAAGCAAAACGGAGGTTTTTATAAAGAGATTGAAAATACGAAAGTGGTTGCAAGGTTAAGGAATTACTTAGTCGATGGTGTGTTGATTGAAGAAGGAATAGAGGTATTGTTACAAACATTATTTCAATTTCAAGAAAGTACACGATTCCATCAGTTGCGCCATGTACTTTGTGTTGCAACAGCAACAATTAGGCAGGCTGAGAATCAAGAGGAAATTAAAAAACTTGTTGAAGGACAAACAGACTTTACTCTTAGAGTATTATCAGAATATGAAGAAGCACGTTACGGCTATTTAGCAGTTATGAATTCAACTTCGTTCTCTGAAGGAATTACAGTAGATATTGGTGGAGGAAGTACGGAAGTTACATACTTTCGAAATAGAGAGATTTTAGAGTATCATAGCTTTCCTTTTGGAGCACTTTCTTTAAAGCAGTTTATTAAAGAGGACATACCTACTGAAGAAGAGTTGGAAAAGATTCGAACGTACTTAGAATATCAATTTCGAACATTACCATGGTTAATTGATAAGAAGTTGCCTCTTATTGCAATTGGTGGTAGTGCGAGGAACTTAGTGAAAATTCATCAAAATTTAATTTGTTATCCTATAGCAGGGGTACATTTATATAAGATGAAAGAAGAAGATATTAAAAATGTGAAAGAAGAATTAGAAGCATTGTCGTTCATAGAACTTCAAAAATTGGAAGGATTGGCAAAAGATCGAGCAGATACAATTGTTCCAGCAGTCGAAGTATTTCATACGCTTGTTAATGTTATAGAGGCGCCATCATTTGTATTAAGTAGAAAAGGATTACGAGAAGGTGTTTTCTATGAAGAGTTGACAAAAGATTTGGGGATTTCATATTATCCGAACGTGGTCGAAGAAAGTTTGTATTTATTATCACATGAATATGAAATGGATATGGAATTTGTAATGCAGCTTATTAAACATGGAAGATTGATTTGTCAACAACTTGAACAAACAGGGCTGATTTCTATGTCAGTAAAAGACTGGGAAGTATTCCATCAAGCAGCGAAAGTATTTAATATAGGCAAATATATAGACGAAGAAGCGAGCCGCTTACATACGTTTTATTTATTAGCGAATAAAACAATTGATGGTATGATGCACAAAGAGCGAGTAAGATTAGCGCTTATTGCGTCTTATAAATCAAAAATGTTATTCAAACAACATTTGTCACCATTTGAAGGATGGTTTGATAAAAATGAACAAAAGAAAATTCGCCTTTTAGGGGCTGTTTTACAATTTTCAGCAGCTTTAAATATAAGACAAAGATCGCTTGTTGAATCAATATCTATAACAGAAAGTAAAGAAGGATTAACATTTGAAATTGTATGTGAACAATCGGCGTTAGCGGAAAAAGTGCAAGCTGAAAAGCAGAAGAAACAGCTAGAAAGAGTATTGAAAACAAATATTAACTTATTATTTAAATTAAAGCATTGAGTTGTACGGATGTCTTTACAAAAAATTTACACTTTATAATATTGTAATTTGCTAAAATGAAAGTAACTAAATTATAGTAAAAAAGTTTCAAGGGGAAGTGTGAAGAGAATGGAATTATCGAAGGGGAATATAGTAAATTTAAATGATACAGCTTATTACAACAATCGAGAGTTAAGTTGGTTAGCATTTAATGAACGTGTACTACAAGAAGCACAAGATGAAACGAATCCACTCTTAGAAAGATTAAAGTTTATTAGCATTTTTAGCTCAAATTTAGATGAATTCTTTATGGTACGCGTGGCAGGATTGAAGGATCAAGTGAGTGCCGGTTTTAACCAACCAGAAAATAAGGCCGGCTTAACACCAAAAAAGCAACTAAATAAAATTGCGATAAAAGCACATGAATTAATGACCGTACAGTATGGTACGTTTAAAAATTATGTGTTGCCAGCGCTGGAGTTAGAGGGGATTGAGCGTTTAACATTCCATGATTTGACGAAAGAACAGAGAGAATTTATAGAAGAGTATTTTGATGAACAAATTTTCCCAGTCTTAACACCTGTTGCTATCGATGCATATCGTCCATTTCCGATGTTATTAAATAAAAGTTTAAATTTAGCTACTCTTTTATATGATGAGAAACAAGTGGAAGAAGAAAACCGCACGAAGTTAGGAATTGTACAAGTTCCTTCACTACTGGAACGTTTTATATTTTTACCGAGTGAAGGACAAAAGCATAAATTTATTTTATTAGAAGACGTAATTAGTAGTTTTACTCATAAATTATTTACAGGATATAAAGTATCATCTGTTACTCGTTTCCGTATTACACGCAATGCGGATTTAACAATTCACGAAGAAGGTGCGAGAGATTTATTAAAGGTAATTGAAAAAGAATTAAAAAAGCGTAAGTGGGGAGCTGCTGTACGTTTAGAAGTTGGCAAAGAGCATATTGATGAAAGAGTATTAGCATTATTATATGAGGTGTTGGAAGTAAAGGATGAAGATGTGTATATAATGGATGGACCGTTAGATTTAACATGTCTATTTTCTTTATATAAAAAACTAGCTCCTTTATATGAGCATCTAGTATATCCGGCTCTTATTCCGCAACGGCCTCAAGACTTAGGGGATGCAGAAGATGTATTTGAAAAAGCGATTGAGCATGATATTTTATTACATCATCCCTTTGAATCGTTTCAGCCAGTAGTTGATTTTGTTCGTGATGCGGCAGACGATCCGAATGTACTTGCAATTAAACAAACATTATATCGAGTAAGTGGTGATTCTCCAATTATTCAGGCGCTAAAGGTAGCGGCTGAAAAAGGGAAGCAAGTGACAGTATTAGTTGAATTAAAGGCAAGATTTGATGAAGAAAATAATGTGCATTGGGCTAAAGAATTAGAACAGGCGGGATGTCATGTTATTTACGGTGTAAGTCATTTGAAAACACATAGTAAAATTACACTAGTTGTAAGAAGAAAAAACGGAAAAATCGAAAGGTTCGTACATCTTGGGACTGGAAATTATAATGATGCAACCGCAAAGCTATATACCGATTTTGGCTATATTACATCGCGAAAAGACTTTGGGGTCGATGCAACAAATTTCTTTAATTATTTGAGTGGTTATACAACAAAACCGCATTTTCATCATTTATCGGTTGCGCCATTTGATATAAGAGAGCAATTTATCGATTTAATAGATGAAGAAATTCGTTATCATAGGCAATATGGAAATGGATATATCATTGCTAAAATGAATTCGTTAACTGATAAACCACTCATTAAAAAAATGTATGAAGCATCACAAGCTGGAGTAAAGGTAGAGCTCATCGTTCGAGGAACATGCTGCCTACGACCTGGTATTCCAAATGTAAGTGAAAATATTCGGGTAGTTAGTGTTGTCGGGAGATATTTAGAACATAGCCGTATTTATTATTTCCATCATAATGGAGAAGAGAAAATATATTTATCTTCAGCTGACTGGATGACAAGAAATATGGAGAAACGTGTAGAAATATCTTTCCCGATATTAGATATTGAAATGAAGGCACGAATTAAGGCGATTTTACAGCTTACTTTAGCTGATAATGTGAAAACACGTGAACAAAATAAAGACGGTGACTATTATTATGTTATTAATAATGGGGCAGAAGAGATTGATAGCCAAGTGAAGTTATTTAAGATGGCGTATCAAAACACAGATGCCGAATAATGAGAACAAAGTAAAAACCTCTTTTTAAAAAGAGGTTTTTACTTTGTTCTCTACTTATTGTATGTTCTCAAAATAGAAGCATGCGTAGAGAGAATAGTTTTTATTGTAAGCATGTTAATGGATTATGAATCGGTTAAGAGAGGGAATAACATTGGTAGAATTGTTGCGGTACATTAATAATAGTATGGCTGTTGACAAGGTCCACCATAACAAGGGTAAGGTGCTGGCGGTGGAAAAGGTGGTGGATATGGTGGGTAATATGGTCTAGGACCGAAAGCTAATGCCCCGCCAAGCAGTCCACCAGCAATACCAGCTAGAAATGGAACTCCAAAAAATGGAAAGAAGCGTGAGTCGCCTACTGGACCAATAGGTGCTGAACGGACTGGGATTGGTTGATAATATGGATACATGAACAAACCTCCTTTATTGGACTCACTTTTATCATATGGTAAATGAAACGTGGATGAGCGCGTACAAGAAAGGATATGTAAGAAAATAGGCGAATGATTACGAATGTTGGAGCGTGAAAATCGTAATTTCAGGTTTTGACATAAATCGGAAGGGGACACGAGTTCTTCCGAGGCCTCGGTTGACATAGAGAGCTAAATCTTGGATCGTATAGAAACCTTCTACATAGTTTTTAGCAAGTGCTGGGGTAATAATAGCGCCCAAAAAAGGAATTTGTACTTGTCCGCCATGACTATGACCAGAAAGCTGTAAGTTAACTGGATAGTTAGCGATTTGCGGTGCAATATCTGGTTCGTGAACAAGAACAATGTTATAAGTGTTTTTCCGAGCGCGCTGTAGTGTCTCCTTTATTTTTGGTTTGCCTAATAGTATATCATCAAGACCGAAAATGGAAATCTCACTATTATCCAGCAGACGGATTTTCTTTTCGCTATTTAGTAATAGTTCAAATCCAGATTCACGCATGATGTGTTCGTAGTACTCCGTTCCATATCCGCCGTGATCATGGTTACCATAAATAGAAAATTTACCGAAGGGAGCTTGTATATTTTTTAAAATGGATGCAACGAAAGGAGTGTCAGTATATGTTTGATAATTATCAATGAGATCGCCAGTAAAAAGAACAATGTCGGGTTTTACAGCATTAATTTTAGAAACGATTTTAGATAAATGGTGGAGAGAGAAATAGTATCCGAGATGTAAATCGCTGAATTGAAGAATCTTCATACCATGAAAACTTTTTGGTATGAGTTGTGATTTCAGTGTATGTTCTGTAAAAGAGAGTAGATGAGGCTCAATATATTTAGCGTAATAGTATCCGATGCTAGTCGTTATAAATGAATATAGACAAGTTCGCATTCCAGTTTTTAAAAAATCTCTTCTTGTAATTTTCTTCATAAAAATATGAGTATACCTATTTGACTTATATCATATATGTTCGCTCTATTTACAGGTTACTCAAACCTCCTTTTCAGTTTATTTGAAATATATTTTAAATAATAAAAAAGTAGTATTGATTACGAAAAAACGAATGAAAAGAAATCTCTTTACGTTAAAATATCAGAAAAGTTTAAAAATATAAAGATTTCTATTAAATAAAATGATAAAATGAATGTGTATTCATTTTTTGGAGGGGATATATATGAAAGAAAAAGTAGTTATTATAACAGGTGGATCGAGTGGAATGGGAAAAGGAATGGCGACTCGTTTTGCAAAAGAAGGGGCACGAGTTGTTATTACAGGACGTACAAAGGAAAAACTAGAGGAAACAAAATTGGAAATTGAACAATTTCCAGGACAAATATTACCGGTACAAATGGATGTAAGAAATACGGATGATATTCAGAAAATGATTGAACAGATTGATGAGAAGTTTGGACGAATTGATATTTTAATAAATAATGCAGCTGGAAACTTTATTTGTCCAGCAGAAGATTTATCCGTGAACGGCTGGAATTCGGTTATTAATATTGTGTTAAACGGTACATTTTACTGTAGCCAGGCTGTCGGAAAATATTGGATTGAAAAAGGTATAAAAGGAAATATCATTAACATGGTAGCAACATATGCGTGGGATGCAGGTCCGGGAGTTATTCATTCGGCTGCAGCGAAGGCTGGAGTATTAGCAATGACGAAAACACTCGCTGTTGAGTGGGGACGTAAATATGGAATCCGAGTTAACGCTATTGCGCCAGGACCAATTGAACGTACGGGCGGTGCTGATAAATTATGGATTTCAGAAGAAATGGCTAAGCGTACGATACAAAGTGTTCCGCTTGGAAGACTGGGTACGCCAGAAGAAATTGCAGGTCTAGCTTATTATTTATGTTCAGATGAAGCTGCGTACATAAATGGAACGTGCATGACAATGGATGGAGGACAACATTTACATCAATATCCATTTTAAAAGGGATAAGAAAAATGTGACGGAATTGTGACATATGAAAGAAAAGTGTTTACAAGAGGTCATATATACGTTATATTTAAGACCTCTTTTTTCTTCATAGTAGAATTGCTAATTCCCCTTAGCATTTTACCCCTCTAATCCCTTCAGGAAAACTGAAGGGATTTTTTATTATTTTTCCGTAAATATCATGTTATAATTTTTGAAAAGTAAAGGGAGGGAAGCACGTTGATAGATGCATTAGATGTAATGAGTAACTTGGATAAAGTCCTTCCTTATTATCAAGCAATTTTTAGTGCTGATGAACATACTGTAATTGGATATGAAGTAGTAGGGCGTATTCAAACAGAAGAGGGCATACAAAGTTTAGCTTCTTTCTTTCATGATGACTCTATTCCAAGTGAGTTTCAACTAGAAGCGGATAACATTATAGTAGAAAAAGCTTTAAATCGTTATTTAGAAAGTGATCAAAAACTATTATTATTTATACATCGAAATGCTAACGTATTAATGAACGATGATGATGAAAGTTTGCTTCAACTTTTATTGATGTATGAAAAACAAGGTTTAAATTTGAAAAACATTGTTTTAGAGATTACAGAACATGAATGTAAAGAAGATATAGAGCAATTTAATCATTTGCTTATGTATTATCGTACATATGGTATTCAAATTTCGATTAATAAAGTCGGAACAGGTACAAGTAATTTAGAACGTATTAGCGTGTTAGCACCTGATATTTTAAAAGTAGATTTAACAAATTTAAGGCAAACTGCACTTTTACAATCTTATCAAGATATTTTATATTCTTTATCATTACTTGCTAGAAGAATTGGTGCGACATTGTTATATGAAGAAATAGATGCTTTTTATCAATTACAATATGCATGGAAAAACGGTGGTAGGTACTATCAAGGGAATTATTTGAAAGAATGCTTACCTGATTTTATTGAAACGAACGTTTTGAAAGAACGACTTGGTAATGAGTGTCATCAATTTATTCAACATGAGAAGAAAAAACTACAAAAGATTTATAATTTAACAGAAATGTTACGTGATCGAATTGGCGATGTTTTAGCCAAACAGAAAAAGAATGAAGATATAAATGATTGGTTATTACAATTTAGCCAAAGTGTATCACAATGTAGTTTTCGTATATTTATTTGTAACGAAGATGGTTTCCAACAATCAGGAAACGTTATGAAAAAAGATGGGGAATGGATTGTGATGCCTGAGTATTATATGAAGAACTGGAGTTGGCGCCCGTATTTTCTAGAGAATATTATGAAAATGCGTTTTGAGAATAAGGCAAGACTTTCAGATTTATATGCTGATATTGAAACCGGTGAGATGGTACGAACATTTTCTTTCCCGATTGATGATGAAAACTTTTTATTTATAGATTTATCGTATGAATATTTATATGAAGAAGATGTTTTATTTTAATGCACGAAGAGATTCGTGCATTTTTTGTTTGTTTTTATCATAAATTGGTAATAGTGAAAATGGTGCCGAAAATGCTGTCTATCGTTGTAAAGATTTTACGAACGAAACCAGCCCTTTCTTTGCATAATCATTGTTACAATGAATACTACAAAGACAAGTTTTCTTAAAAGGAAGGTGAAAAAATGAGAAAATATGGAATATGGTTAGTTCTATTTGTATGCGTTGCCTTTCTAGTTGGTTATAGTGTTACAACTGTTTTAGGAAAAGAGGAAGTGAAAGTCGATCGGAAAGAAGTGTTTGTAACGATACAAAAAGGCTATGAAAGCCAATTTTCAATTCGTGGGAAGCGTTTGCCGATGAATAAGATGATAGAAACGTTATCACCATATTTTACAGAGAATTTCCTTCAAGTATTTACAGATGAAAATAGTAGAAGTGATAAACAAAGTGGTGAATATTTACTTCCAGCAAAAGAAGCGCCATTTTCTTTTAATTCAGAAACGAAAATGTCATATGATGAAGAGCATAAAATTTTATATGTTTATGAGCGGGCGAAAAGTGGACAATATCAAATTGTAACATTGCAAAGAGATCAAGGGAAGTGGAAATTGGCTGGATATCATGAAAGTCAAGAACTTTTAACTGAAATAAAAAGGTTACAACAATTATAAAGTGAAACTTTAATCAGGGGCATATCCCGTTTAATATGAACTTGCCACAATCAGATGCATACTTCCAAAATATATCAGGATAAAAATAGGAATAGGTCTTTACCTATTCCTATTCTATATTAAGAAGTTGTTGTAATTTTTCAATTTGAAAACCAGCAACAACTTCTCCATCAATTACAACCGTCGGAGTTGAATAAGAATCATAGTCATATAAAAGACGATTGCGAGCAGCGGCGTCTTTTTTTACGTCAAACTCTTCGTATACAACGTTATTATGCTTTAAAAATTCTTTCACAATAACACATGGCGGACAATCAGGTTGTGTGTAAACCTCAATTTTTTTCATTGCAATTCCTCCTTTTTATTGTTTTTTATTATATTCTTCCAGTATAAAAATCGCAATAAAGAAGGGAAAAGATGTTCTTTCTGTTTTTTCCTTCGTATTTCGACAAATTTTTAGTTGAGTTTCTGGCCAATAACCTTTATCCTAGAGTGTGGAACATTTTTTCTGTTATGACGGATAGAATGAGTATAGCTGTAAAACCTATTGGTAGGAAGATCAGAGAAAGGAGAGATTTCATGTCTCTACTCCA
This sequence comes from Bacillus sp. FF-1, assembly GCF_028548245.1. Taxonomy (NCBI): domain Bacteria; kingdom Bacillati; phylum Bacillota; class Bacilli; order Caryophanales; family Bacillaceae; genus Bacillus; species Bacillus sp. FF-1. The sequence continues at coordinate 43,157 of NZ_JAQQGG010000003.1, read as the reverse complement.
AGGAATTTTAACTCGACTTGTTAGTCTACAAGAACAAGCTGAAAGCGGTGAAGTAGCACAACGCTATTTTGAAGTGAACGGTGAGCGCAAATGTAGCGTGAAATTTTTCGATAAAAGTGAAATGTATGAGTTAGAAGTGTATCAACAAGGTGAAAAACCTCAAGTGTATCAATTCGATAATATCGACATGGTTGCAATTGAGATTTACGATATCATTTCTTGATACATATAAAAAAGGTGTTGCCATGGGGCAACACCTTTTTTAGTTCTATTACTTTTAGTATATATGTATAAGGATTTTTCATTTTTCCTACAATGGTAATAAAGTGAAAGTGTAATTAGTAGGGTTTCTTCGTCCTATACAGCTTATTATCCATCACCAATTGAGGACGGATAGTAAATAGCGGGATGAAAATAGTGAGGAGGTGTGTTATATGGAACGTTTACCAGTTGTGATTTGTCCTAATTGTCACAATTCTGCTGAGATTATTCATGTACTAACGGCTCAATCGAATCAAAACGTAATTTATACGTGCCAAGTTTGCCATTATGTAATTCGGAATATTGAAACGAATAAAGGGTAGGGAGTTATAATTTTTGTTTTTGTCCCATACAATGAGAATACGAAAAGTCTGTCTAATTGAAAGGACGTGACTATGTGGCCGGTGAACATAAATTTTATAATGTTTCAGAGAGACATTTAAATTTTGATATGGTCTTTACCCGTATTTGTAACTTTATTGAAAAGGATCCGCGAAATTTATATCGTTTATCCATTGGGACAGACTCACAAGCACATCAAAAGGATACGAGGTTTATTACGGCAATTCATATTCATCGCGTTGGAAAAGGAGCCTGGGGGTGTTTACACCATCAATCAGTAAAAGATAAGCCAGAAACTTTACGTGAGAAAATATATTTAGAGACGCAGTTTAGTCAAGAAATTGCATGCCTATTTACTCCAAATCATATACAAACAATATGGGATTTATTGCATCCATATGCTCAAGATGGGGCTGGTTTTATAATGGAGATTCACTTAGATATCGGAAATGATGGTTTAACAAAAGAATTTATTCTAGATATGACAGCGAAAATTCAAGCGATGGGATTAACTGCAAAAATTAAGCCAGATGCTTATGCGGCGTTTAGTTATGCGAATCGATATACGAAATAAAAACAATTTATATATTTCTTCTACTAAAAACTGAATATTACATCTATTAAATAGGCTGAAAATTTTATATAATAATGGTAACGATGTGAGTATAAGGAGAGGGGTATATGAAAAGGGATTTTGTTTTAACGGAAGAAGAGGAAAGTTTGTTACTAGATATTTTATTTCAGCAAAATTATGCGAGTGAAATTTTAGCTGTGGAACTTACAGATATCGAGAATGGTTTAAAAAAGACAGACGTGATGCAATATAAAAAAATCACAAGGTTATTTTACAGATTAAAAAATAAAGGGTATTAAGCGCTACCGGAATGGTAGTCTTTTTTTTGTGTTATATGCTAAAATAGCTGTGTAATTTTGTTTTTTACTGAAAGAATGTAAGGACAAAATAATAATATGAAAACGCTGTCATAAAATGTGAATAGAGCCGGTGATTATAAGCAGGAAAAAGGGAAAATGGGGGATGTAATATGATTAGTATTCCAAAAGACGAGTTTCAACAAATTTTTGTAAAAGATTTAATGATTTCATCAGAAAAAGTAGCACACGTTCAAATAGGGAATGGTTTAGAGCATGCTTTACTCGTACTTGTGAAATCTGGATATTCGGCGATACCTGTTTTGGACCCGATGTACAAATTGCACGGGTTAATTAGTACTGCTATGATTTTAGACGGTATGTTAGGGCTAGAACGCATTGAGTTTGAAAGACTTGAAGAGATGAAAGTAGAGCAAGTAATGAAGAAAGATATTCCGGTTCTTAAGTTAGAAGATTCGTTTGCAAAAGCATTAGAAATGACTATTGATCATCCATTTATTTGCGCTGTCAATGAAGATGGGTATTTTGAGGGGATTTTAACACGTCGAGCGATTTTAAAATTGTTGAATAAAAAAGTAAGGCAACATAATCGATAATGTGAGAAAAGTGACTTCATAGAACCGAAGAAGTCACTTTTTTTTCGTGCATATCAGTTGTGTATGTATTATATTTAAAAAGATAAAAAATATAAGCGTATGTAGTTAAATTACGGATGAAAAGCTTATTGAGATAAGGTGTATGGAAGCTAAGGAAAGAGGGAGAAAGTTGCAAATTGATGATTTTCAAATGATGGTTGTGTTAGCACAGGAATCAAATATGAGAAAAGCGGCGGAACGTTTATTTGTTTCACAACCTGCGCTTAGTCAACGATTACAATCTATGGAGAAACAATGGGGAATGAAGTTTTTTATTCGCTCGCAAAAAGGATTGACAATTACACCTGAAGGGGAAAAAGTTGCAAATTACGCAAAAGAAATGCTACAAAGGGAAGAGGATATTAAAAGTGAACTAGCTGTTTTTAGAACAGAAACTCACGGGACGTTAAAAATAGCTGTCGCATCAGTTATTGGTCAATATTGGCTTCCTCCTGTTTTGAAGAAGTTTGTACATAAATATCCTTCTGTAAAAATATCGCTGTTTACTGGCTGGAGTAGTGAGGTGCAAAAGCAATTTTATGAAGGAGACGTGCATGTTGCTATATTGAGAGGAACACAAGAATATAAAGGCCAGAAGCAACAATTATTTGAAGATGAACTTTATTTAGTGGATAAAGAAATAAAAGATATTTCGATGTTAAAAGAAACAAATAGACCATTTATTCAATTTAAAAGTGATTCGACTTATTATGGACAAATACAAAATTGGTGGTATGGTTTATTTTCTAATCCACCTAAGAGAACGATTGTCGTTGATCAAATTGAGACTTGCAAACAACTCGTTTTAAATGGTATAGGTTATGCTCTTTTACCTTCTACTGTTCTAAAAGAAGTACAGGAAAATATGTATAAAACACCTGTCCAATTAACGAGAGAAACATGGTTATTGACGAGTGAATCAGCTAGACAATTGAAGCAAGTACAAGCATTTTTAGAAATTATAGAAGAAATTCAAATGGAAAAATAGGATTATTATCTTGCTACTCGCCCTATCGTTTGGTAGAGTAACATTATAAATGGATTTAGGAGGCAACAAGAATGAAAATGATGGACGCTAACGAAATTATTTCGTTTATTCAAAAAAGTGAAAAGAAAACTCCTGTAAAGGTATACATAAAAGGGGATTTAAAAGAAGTAACATTCCCTGAAACGGTACAAGCATTTGTAAATAAAAAGTCTGGTGTATTATTTGGAGAATGGTCTGAAATTAAGACAATTCTAGATGAAAATAGCAAGTACATTGTTGATTACGTTGTTGAAAATGACCGTCGTAATTCTGCAATTCCAATGCTTGATTTAAAAGGTATTAAAGCTCGTATTGAGCCAGGTGCGATTATTCGTGACCACGTTGAAATCGGCGACAACGCTGTTATTATGATGAATGCAACAATTAATATCGGTGCTGTAATTGGTGAAGGGTCTATGATCGACATGAACGCGGTACTTGGTGGACGTGCAACTGTTGGTAAGAACTGTCACGTAGGTGCAGGCGCAGTACTTGCAGGTGTTATTGAGCCACCTTCAGCAAAACCAGTTATCGTTGAAGACGATGTTGTTATTGGTGCTAACGTAGTTGTGTTAGAGGGAGTTACAGTAGGTAAAGGTGCAGTTGTAGCAGCAGGAGCTGTTGTAACAGAAGATGTACCTCCATATACAGTTGTAGCAGGTACTCCAGCACGTGTAATTAAAGAGATTGATGAGAAGACAAAAGCAAAAACTGAAATTAAACAAGAACTTCGTCAATTAAACCCAGAGAAATAAAAACAAAAAAGCGTAAGAGCATAAACAGGCTCTTACGCTTTTTATAGATAGAGGTGCAAAAATGGTAGTAAGCAAATTCGTTCAAATTCGTAGAGACTTACATAAAATACCGGAAATTGGATTTAAAGAGTGGAAAACACAACAGTATATTTTAGATTACATAGGAACGCTTTTGAATGAACATGTGGAAGTGAAAGTGTGGAGAACAGGTGTTATTGTTAAAGTAAAGGGAAGGAATCCAGAAAAAGTTATAGGTTATCGCGCAGATATAGACGGTTTACCAATTACAGAGGAAACTGGATATGAGTTCGCTTCTGTTCATGAAGGAATGATGCATGCATGTGGACATGACTTACATACGACAATCGGTTTAGGCCTCCTAACAGCAGCTGTAACAGAAAGAATAGATGATGACCTTGTATTTCTATTCCAACCAGCTGAAGAAGGGCCTGGAGGGGCTCTTCCTATGTTAGAGAGTGAAGAGTTAAAAGAATGGAAGCCAAATATTATTCTCGGCCTTCATATTGCACCTGAATACCCTGTAGGGACAATTGCTACAAAAGAGGGGCTATTATTTGCAAATACATCAGAGTTATATGTTGATTTAAAGGGGAAAGGTGGACATGCAGCTTATCCTCATACTGCAAATGATATGATTGTCGCAGCTAGTCACCTTGTTACACAGCTTCAGTCTGTTATTAGTCGTAATGTAAACCCACTTGATAGTGCAGTAATTACAATCGGAAAAATAACAGGCGGTACAGTTCAAAATATCATAGCAGAAAAGTCTCGATTAGAGGGAACGATCCGAACGTTATCAGTGGAATCGATGAGCCGTGTTAAAAGTAGGATTGAGGCAATTGTTGCAGGTATAGAAGCTTCCTTCCAATGTGAAGCCGTTATTGACTACGGAGCGATGTATCATCAAGTATACAATCATGAAGCATTAACGAGAGAGTTTATGCAATTTGTAAGTGAACAAACTGATATGAAAGTAATTACATGTACTGAGGCAATGACAGGTGAAGATTTTGGTTATATGCTTCAAGAGATTCCTGGATTTATGTTTTGGCTTGGGGTAAATTCAGAATATGGTTTACATCATGCAAAATTAAAGCCAGATGAAGAGGCTATTGAGAAAGCTATCGTATTTTTAGATCAATATGTAAAATGGAAGGGAACTAGAAAGTAAATTTGCTCGCCAACTTGGTGGGTATTCGTTAGTTCCAAGGTGAAAACATCTTTCATATTTGTTTTGAATACACATCGGCATACAAATGGATAAAATAATGAGCAGTGGTTTTGAGCCGCTGCTCATTATTCATTATCGCTTATTGAGAAGATGATTAGTTAACTAGCTTATATATGTTTACAATTCGTGTGGAAAGTGTGTAAAATCAAGGTGAAACGTAGAAAAAAGGGTGGGGAATTACGTGCAGATTAGCAGTGCGATTTTATGTTTTGTTTTATATACATATGTTATTATTGCGGCGGTTTATTTTGGGATAAGTTTTTATGCCTACCGTTTAGCGAATAATAATGAATATGAAGAGACATACAACTGGGTGAAAAGGTATTTATCACCTGTACTAGAAATTATGAATGGGTTTGTTCTTTTTTTATTTATTGGATTAATTGCTTTTTCAACGAGCTTAGTAGGAAATAAGACTACATTATTTGTACTAGGTATCATTATTTTTATGCTATTAGGAATTCGTATTGGTAATACGGTATTTTGGAATGAGAGAAAAGTAGATGGTTGGACGGGAATGCTAATACCGTGTATGCTAGCTGCTATCGTGACAAATATAGAACATGAATATTATCAGTTGCATTTTTGGCTCATAATTGTTTTAACAATTCTCTCTGTGTTGTATATAAGTACTGTTGTGCTAACATACATTGCAAATGAAAAGGGAGATGTAAAAGGTACGCATTTCTTTAGAGGTCGTGCATTGTTATGGAGTGTGCCAACGATGGCGGTTATAGCAATTATTGCGATATTAGTAAATGGGTATCAATTTACGAATTGGCAACTGTTTTTAGAAAATTGGTGGATTTTCATTCTTTCGTTTATCGCTTTTTTAGGTGCAACGCATTATTTATTTCATCAACACCATTATATATTGGCATTGCTATTCGCATTCACACAACTATTATTTGCTTTCTTCGGACAAGAAACGTTATTATTCGTTTTTGAAACGTTTAGTTCATTTGGAAACATATTTGTATTTGGTATGTTAATTTTCAGTATCGCATTTTATTTACAACAGTATTTTTATATGCAAAAACAAAAATAAAGAATGATATACAGGTTTTTGTAGCAAATCTAAAGTATGTTACAATAAAAATACATAGTATTCGATGTTATTGGAGGAATTCCTGTGGGTGAAAAAGAGAAAGAATTTGCTGTCATTGGGCTTGGGCGTTTTGGTGGAAGTATTTGCCGGGAACTTGCTCAATTAGGTATGGAAGTAATGGCAATTGACTCAGATGAGGATAAAATTAATGAGTTTGCAAATATAGCTTCACATGCTGTAATTGCAGATTCAACAGATGAGATGGTATTAAAAAGTCTTGGTATTCGTAATTTTGATCATGTAGTCGTTGCGATTGGGGACAATTTGAATTCAAGTATTTTAACAACGTTAATTCTGAAAGAGTTAGGTGTAAAAAATATTACTGTAAAAGCTCAAAATGATTACCATGAAAAAGTATTAAGTAAAATAGGAGCAGATCACATTGTGCACCCAGAGCGTGATATGGGAAAAAGGATTGCTAATAATATTGCATCAAGTAATGTATTAGACTATCTTGAGCTTTCAGATGAGCATAGTATTGTAGAGATTATTGCAAATAAAAAAATCGATGGTCATTCTTTAATCGAATTAGATATTCGTGCGAAGTTTGGATTGAATATTGTAGCGATTAAACGTGGTAAAGAAGTTATTGTATCTCCTCGAGCTACGGAAAACATTCAAGCGGGAGATATATTAATTGTAATTGGTCATGACGATGAAGTAGATCGTTTCAAGCACTTTTTAAGATAAGAGAAAAGGACAATACCATAAAGGTATTGTCCTTTTTCTTATATCTCCATAATGATTGGTAAAATCATTGGGCGACGTTTCGTTTTCTCATATAGGAATGGTGCTAATGTATCTGTAATTTCATTTTTAATTTCAGACCATTGCGTTGTTTTACGTTCCATTACTTTTTCTAAATGAGTTGTAATTAATGTTTGAGCATCATTAATTAAATCACTACTTTCGCGCATATAAACGAAACCACGTGAGATAATATCAGGCCCTGCTGCAACTTTAAATTCTTTCATATCAATGCTTACAACGACAATAACAAGTCCTTCTTCAGAAAGGATACGACGATCGCGTAATACGATATTACCGATATCTCCAATACCATTTCCGTCAATATAAACAGATCCAGATGGTATTTTACCAGCTACACTTGCTTCATCTGAACGTAAGGCAAGAACATCACCATTATCCATAATGAAACAGTTTTCTTCTGGAATACCACAATCATTTGCTAATTTCATATGCATACGTTGCATACGATATTCACCATGAATTGGCATGAAATACTTCGGTTTAATTAGACGAAGCATTAGTTTTTGTTCTTCTTGTCCACCGTGTCCACTCGTATGAATGTTTGACAGTTTTCCGTGGATTACATCAGCACCAGCACGGTACAACATATTAATTGTACGGCTTACACTAATTGTATTACCAGGGATTGGTGAAGAAGAGAACACAACTGTGTCGCCAGGAATAATTTGAATTTGACGATGGGTACCATTAGCAATACGTGAAAGTGCTGCCATTGGCTCCCCTTGACTACCTGTACATAAAATAACAACTTTATTAGCCGGTAGACGATTTAATTGAGATGCATCTATGAATGTATCTTTCGGACAGCGAATATAACCGAGGTTTTGTCCGATTTCAATCGCTGCCTCCATACTTCGGCCAAATACAGCCACTTTACGATTGTTTTCAACAGCCGCTTCAACGACTTGTTGCAAGCGATGGATATTTGATGCAAAGGTTGCGAAGATAATACGACCTTCTACTTTGCGGAAAATATCTTGAATACTATCACCAACACGGCGCTCAGACATTGTAAAGTTTGGAACTTCACTGTTTGTACTGTCAGATAAGAGACAAAGTACACCGTCTTTTCCGATTTCAGCCATTTTTGTTAAGTCCGCTGGTTCACCAACCGGTGTGAAGTCAAATTTGAAATCTCCAGTATGAACCACTTGTCCTTGAGGTGTTTTCACAACAACTCCGTATGAATCTGGGATACTGTGAGTTGTACGGAAGAAGGAAACAGATGTCTTTTTAAATTTAATAACATCATCTTCTTGAATTTCATAAAGCTTTGCTTTACGAAGTAATCCGTGCTCTTCTAATTTGTTTTTGATTAGTGCAATTGCTAATTTTCCGCCATAAATCGGAATGTTCACTTGACGTAATAAGTAAGGAATTCCACCGATATGATCTTCGTGACCATGTGTAATGAATAGCCCTTTAATTTTATCTTCGTTTCGCACAAAATAAGTGTAATCTGGTATTACATAATCGATTCCGAGGAGTTCGTCTTCTGGAAACTTAATTCCAGCGTCAATTATAATAATTTCATCTTGAAATTGAACAGCATATGTATTTTTACCGATTTCACCAAGACCACCTAAAGCAAAAACGGCTGCTTGATCATTCTTTAGAAATTTCATATGACTATACGATTTCCGCTAATGTTAAATCAGCGTTTTCTTTTTCATATTCAAGATGATTGCCAGTCACAGACTGAACGAATTCGATATTATATGCGAACTTATTTAATTTTGTACGAACATCCTTCTCAGACGTAGCCTCTAAATATAAAACTTTTGTATTTTCACGTACTGGAACCTCAGTCATTTTTTCTTGATAAAATACTTTAAAAATCATTTGGAAAACCTCTCCTTGTCTATGTTTTGCATTATCTGTTACTTATTATAAAGCAAACAGTCACGATTTTCATGTTTTTTCGAATGAGAATGAAGAAAAAGCCCGAAATGGGCACAATTTAAGCGATCGTCTTTTTACGGACTAGATCTTTTAAATAACGCTTCAGCTTTTTCTTCAGCTTCTTCAGCATGATTACTCCTTCCTTTCCTTATTTTAAACATGCATATTACTAGTGAAAACGCCGTCTCTGATATAAGAAAGAGGACAAAAGTGAATGTTGAATCTTGTCTTTTCTCATACAGAGAAAGTTATTCTATAGTAACGATTAGTAGCCGTTAGTTATAGCTATAGTATGAGAAAGAATAGAAAAGAAAATTCATACGAACAAGTATCCACATTTTTTACTAATATATATATGCAGGTTTCATAAATAAGGTCAGAAAGTGAACGCTTTCTTCACAGATGTTTAATATGTTATACTTTTTTTTAGTATTTGAAAAGCGATAATCAAAATAGGAATATAGAGTAACAGAAAGGATTTTGACAAATGAATGATAAAATTGTCTTTTTTGATATTGATGGGACATTATTAGATCATGATAAGAAGATTCCGCAATCTACGCGAGACGCAGTAAGGCAGTTACAAGAAAAAGGCGTGCATGTAGCAATTGCGACAGGACGTGCGCCATTTATGTTCGAAGATATTCGTAAGGAACTTAATATCCACAATTATGTTAGCTTTAATGGACAGTACGTTGTATTTGAAGATGAGGTAGTATTTAATAACCCATTACATCCAGCTGCTCTACATAAGTTTACTCAGTTTGCAAAACAAGAAGGATATCCACTTGTATATCTTGATCATCAAGAAATGAGAGCATCAGTGGAATATCATGATTATGTGAAAGAAGGGTTTGGCAGTTTACATTTTGAGCATCCGGCATATGAACCTGATTTTTATGAGAAGCGTAATATTTATCAAACACTTCTTTTCTGTGAAGTAAATGAAGAAGAAAAGTTTATAAATCAGTACCCAGACTTTCATTTTATTCGCTGGCATGCGTATTCAATGGATATTATTCCAAATGGTGGTTCTAAGGCAAAAGGGATTGAGAAATTCATTGAAAAGCTAGGATTTAACCGTGAACAAGTGTATGCATTTGGGGATGGCTTAAATGATTTAGAAATGATTGAAGCAGTTGGGACAGGTATTGTGATGGGGAATGGTCATGAAGACTTGAAAAAACTTGCAAATCATGTGACAAAGGATGTTAGTGAAGACGGTATATATCATGGTTTAAAATGGGCTGGATTGCTATAAGTGAATATGGAATCTATTTCATATAGTAAAAAGGCGGAGGAGTATATTCCGCCTTTTTTACTATCGCTCTAGAGGTTTTGAATCGTCAGGAGCGGCAAATGGATTTTCTTTATTAATGTGATCATAGAACATAACACCATTTAAATGGTCAATTTCATGTTGAAATACAATTGCTGGTAACCCTTTTAAACGTAACTTTACTTCTTCGCCGTTAATAGAAGTTGCTTTCACTGTAATTCTTGTATAACGAGGGACATAACCAGGTACTTCACGGTCTACTGATAGACAGCCTTCACCACTTTGTAAATATGTACGTTCAACAGAATGGCTAATGATTTTTGGATTAAATAATGCATGACTATATAACGTACCGTCCGTATCTGTTACATGAACCGCAATCATTCTTTTTGAAATACCGATTTGCGGAGCCGCTAATCCGATTCCAGGGCGTAAACTATATTTTTCAGCCATTTCAGGATCTTGGCTATTTATTACAAATTCAATCATTTCCTTAAGAGTATTTGTATCTTCTTCGCTCGCTGGTAGTACTACCTCTTCTGCAACGTTTCGCAAAATAGGATCTCCTTCGCGAATTACATCTTTCATTGTAAGCATATGTAATCTCTCCTTTCCTTTTTAGTCTACCAAAGGAGATGGAAAAAGTCATCGGCAAGTAAGGGGAAGATAGATCGGTTATGTAGGAATAAAAAGAAAGAGACGGCAGAGCCGTCTCTTTCTTTCCATAGTTGTTTCATTTTACATTAGCGAATGCAAGCAGCACCAACGATAATTAAAAGAATAAACAACACAACGATTAAGGCGAAGCCGCGTCCAGACCCACCACAAGAACCGCCATAACCGTAGGAAGGATATGAACAAGTTGGATAGCAATATGAATATCCGTACATGAGATGACCTCCTTTATCATTTCCCGCTAATACTGCGGTTACTATAATGTATGGAGGGAAGAGTAGAAATGTATGGGTAATTACCTATAAAAGGAAGAAGAGTTTGTATATTTTTGCTAAGAAGAGAGAAAAACTAAAGGGAATTAAATCGTTTACATATTATTCTAAGAGAAAAAACAAGTTAAAAAGGGAATAATATAACAGTAGGTTAATGCTTACTAATACAGATGTGAAAAATAAAAACACGTTTGTGTAGGAGAAACCTGCAGATTATTTATAAAAAAACGTATTCAAAGTAATTGACATCGTAATTAGAATAGTTGTAAACTAAAAAACGTGATCAAGATTGTATTAATATGTTTCTGAAAAAACATTAGTACAGATTGTTAGGTACACAAAATTATTCTCAACCGACAAATAAATTTGTTGGTTTACATTGTTGCGGTTTCCATCTAGCTAATAGATAGTGAAAGCGTTTCAGAATATGGTTCAAGAGAGGAAGAGGTGAACGGAATGGGTACTAAAACAAAAAAGACCCTATTTAATGTTGATGAGCAAATGAAAGCTATCGCAGCTCAATTTGAAACATTACAAATTTTAAATGAAAAAGGCGAAGTTGTGAATGAAGCAGCTATGCCTGAATTATCTGATGATCAATTAAAAGAATTAATGCGCCGTATGGTGTATACTCGCGTACTAGATCAACGTTCTATTTCTTTAAACCGTCAAGGACGTTTAGGTTTCTACGCACCAACAGCTGGACAAGAGGCTTCTCAATTAGCAAGTCATTTCGCACTTGAAGCAGAAGATTTCATCTTACCAGGATATCGTGATGTGCCACAATTAGTATGGCACGGTTTACCATTATACCAAGCATTCTTATTCTCTCGTGGACATTTCATGGGTAACCAAATGCCTGAGAACGTAAATGCACTTGCTCCACAAATCATCATCGGTGCGCAAATCATCCAAACTGCTGGTGTTGCGTTAGGTATGAAATTACGTGGTAAAAAATCTGTTGCAATTACTTACACTGGTGACGGTGGTGCTTCACAAGGTGACTTCTACGAAGGTATGAACTTTGCGGGTGCATTCAAAGCTCCAGCAATCTTCGTTGTACAAAACAACCGTTATGCAATCTCTACTCCAGTAGAAAAGCAATCTGCAGCTAAAACTGTAGCACAAAAAGCAGTAGCAGCAGGTATTTACGGAATTCAAGTAGACGGTATGGATCCATTAGCTGTATACGCAGCAACTGCTTTCGCTCGTGAGCGTGCAGTAAATGGTGAAGGTCCTACTTTAATCGAGACTTTAACATTCCGTTACGGTCCACATACAATGGCTGGTGATGACCCAACTCGTTACCGTACAAAAGATATCGAGAACGAATGGGAACAAAAAGATCCAATCGTACGCTTCCGTGCATTCTTAGAAAACAAAGGCCTATGGTCTCAAGAAGTTGAAGAGAAAGTAATCGAAGAAGCAAAAGAAGATATCAAACAAGCAATTGCTAAGGCTGACCAAGCTCCAAAACAAAAAGTTACTGATTTAATGGAAATCATGTACGAAAAAATGCCTTACAACTTAGCTGAACAATATGAAATTTACAAAGAAAAGGAGTCGAAGTAAGCCATGGCTCAAATGACAATGATTCAAGCAATCACTGATGCTTTACGCGTTGAAATGAAAAATGACCCTAACGTACTTGTGTTTGGTGAAGACGTTGGTGTAAACGGCGGTGTATTCCGTGCTACTGAAGGTTTACAAGCTGAATTCGGTGAAGACCGTGTAATGGATACTCCACTTGCAGAGTCTGGTATTGGTGGACTTGCAGTTGGACTTGCACTTGAAGGATTCCGTCCAGTTCCAGAAATCCAATTCTTCGGTTTCGTTTATGAAGTAATGGATTCAATTTCTGGTCAATTAGCTCGTATGCGTTACCGTTCTGGTGGACGTTGGACTGCTCCAGTAACAGTTCGTTCTCCATTCGGTGGTGGTGTTCATACTCCTGAACTACATGCTGATAGCTTAGAAGGTTTAGTGGCTCAACAACCTGGTCTAAAAGTTGTTATTCCATCTACTCCATACGATGCAAAAGGTCTTTTAATCTCTGCGATTCGTGACAACGATCCAGTTATCTACTTAGAGCATATGAAATTGTACCGTTCATTCCGTCAAGATGTACCAGAAGGTGAATACACAATTGATTTAGGCAAAGCTGACATCAAACGTGAAGGTACAGATGTATCTGTTATCGCTTACGGTGCTATGGTTCACGCTGCATTAAAAGCTGCTGAAGAACTTGAAAAAGAAGGTATCTCTTTAGAAGTTGTTGACTTACGTACAGTTCAACCATTAGATATCGAAACAATCATCGCTTCTGTTGAAAAAACAGGCCGCGTAGTTGTAGTTCAAGAAGCTCAAAAACAAGCTGGTATTGCAGCTAACGTTGTAGCGGAAATTAACGACCGTGCAATTTTAAACTTAGAAGCTCCAGTTGTACGTGTTGCAGCTGCTGATACAGTATTCCCATTCTCTCAAGCTGAGAGCGTATGGTTACCAAACCATAAAGATATTGTTGAAGCTGTTAACAAAGTAATGAACTTCTAATTTTTACTTATTCATGTGCAAAAGAAATCAGCACATGCTGATTTCTTTTGCCATATTCCATAATAAAGAAATGAATCAGGGGGCTGAATTCCGTGGCATTTGAATTTAAACTACCAGATATCGGTGAAGGTATCCACGAAGGTGAAATCGTAAAATGGTTTATTAAACCAGGCGACGAAGTAAACGAAGACGACGTACTTCTTGAAGTACAAAATGATAAAGCAGTAGTAGAAATTCCTTCTCCTGTTAAAGGTAAAGTACTTGAAGTACTTGTAGAAGAAGGTACGGTTGCAGTAGTTGGAGATACATTAATTAAATTTGATGCTCCTGGATACGAAAACCTTAAATTTAAAGGCGACGATCATGACGAAGCTCCTAAAGCTGAAGAAGCAAAAGAAGAAGCTCCTAAAGCTGAAGCTACTCCAGCAGCAACTGCAGAAGTAGTAAATGAGCGCGTAATCGCTATGCCATCTGTTCGTAAATATGCTCGTGAAAACGGCGTAGACATTCATAAAGTAGCTGGTTCTGGTAAGAACGGTCGTATCGTAAAAGCTGACATCGATGCATTTGCAAATGGTGGACAAGCAGTAGCAGCAACTGAGGCTCCAGCAGCAGTAGAAGCTACTCCAGCAGCAGCGAAAGAAGAAGCACCAAAAGCACAACCAATCCCAGCTGGTGAATATCCAGAAACTCGTGAGAAAATGAGTGGTATCCGTAAAGCAATTGCGAAAGCAATGGTTAACTCTAAACATACAGCTCCTCACGTAACATTAATGGATGAAGTAGATGTAACTGAACTTGTTGCTCATCGTAAGAAGTTCAAAGCTGTGGCAGCTGACAAAGGTATTAAATTAACTTACCTTCCATACGTTGTTAAAGCTTTAACATCTGCATTACGTGAATACCCAATGTTAAACACTTCTTTAGATGATGCTTCTCAAGAAGTAGTTCATAAACATTACTTCAACATCGGTATCGCAGCTGATACAGACAAAGGTCTATTAGTACCAGTTGTTAAAGATACAGATCGCAAGTCTATCTTCACAATTTCTAACGAGATCAATGATCTTGCTGGTAAAGCACGTGAAGGTCGTTTAGCTCCTGCTGAAATGAAAGGCGCTTCTTGCACAATTACAAACATTGGTTCTGCAGGTGGACAATGGTTCACTCCAGTTATCAACCACCCAGAAGTAGCAATCCTTGGTATCGGCCGTATCGCTGAGAAACCAGTTGTGAAAAACGGTGAGATCGTTGCAGCTCCAGTATTAGCATTATCTCTAAGCTTTGACCATCGTTTAATTGACGGCGCAACTGCTCAAAAAGCATTAAACCAAATTAAACGTCTATTGAATGACCCACAATTATTAGTAATGGAGGCGTAATAACAATGGTAGTAGGAGATTTCCCAATTGAATTAGATACAGTCGTTGTTGGTGCAGGTCCTGGTGGATACGTTGCGGCAATTCGTGCAGCACAATTAGGTCAAAAGGTAGCGATTATTGAAAAAGCTAACCTTGGTGGCGTATGCTTAAACGTTGGATGTATTCCTTCAAAAGCGTTAATCAATGCAGGTCATCGTTATGAGAATGCAATGCATTCTGATGACATGGGTATCACTGCAGAGAACGTAAAAGTTGACTTTACAAAAGTTCAAGAATGGAAAAACGGCGTAGTTAAGAAATTAACTGGCGGTGTTGAAGGCCTTCTTAAAGGTAACAAAGTTGAAATCATTCGCGGTGAAGCTTACTTCGTAGATGCTAACACATTACGCGTAATGACTGAAGATGCAGCTCAAACTTATACGTTTAAAAATGCTGTTCTTGCAACTGGTTCTACACCAATCGAAATTCCAGGATTCAAATACTCTAAACGTGTTATCAACTCTACAGGTGCTTTAAGCTTACCTGAAATTCCTAAAAAACTTGTTGTAATCGGCGGCGGTTACATCGGTATGGAATTAGGTACTGCATATGCTAACTTCGGTACAGAAGTTACTGTAGTAGAAGCTGGCGACGAAATCTTAGCTGGTTTCGAAAAAGCTATGAGCTCTGTTGTTAAACGTGCTCTACAGAAAAAAGGTAACGTAACAATCCATACAAAAGCTATGGCTAAAGGCGTTGAAGAAACAGAAACTGGCGTAAAAGTTAGCTTCGAAGTTAAAGGTGAAATCCAAACTGTAGAAGCAGATTACGTATTAGTAACTGTAGGTCGTCGTCCAAACACTCAAGAAATCGGTCTTGAGCAAGTTGGAGTTAAAATGACTGACCGCGGCATCATCGAAATCGATGAGCAATGTCGTACAAATGTACCAAACATCTATGCAATCGGTGATATCGTTCCTGGACCACCATTAGCTCACAAAGCTTCTTACGAAGGTAAAGTAGCTGTAGAAGCAATTAGTGGTCATGCGTCAGCTATCGATTACATCGGAATTCCTGCAGTATGCTTCACTGATCCAGAATTAGCATCTGTTGGTTACACTAAGAAACAAGCTGAAGAAGCTGGAATGACTGTAACTGTATCTAAGTTCCCATTCGCTGCTAACGGTCGTGCATTATCATTAAACAGCACTGACGGTTTCTTACAACTTGTAACACGTAAAGAAGATGGTCTTCTTGTAGGTGCTCAAGTTGCAGGTGCAGGCGCTTCTGATATTATTTCTGAGATTGGTTTAGCTATCGAAGCTGGAATGACAGCAGAAGATATCGCTCAAACAATCCACGCTCACCCAACATTAGGTGAAATCACAATGGAAGCAGCTGAAGTTGCTCTTGGAATGCCAATTCACATTGTAAAATAATTTAAGTAATGAAAATAGCCCCTCTCTTATTTAAAGAGAGGGGCTATTTTTTATTTTATAATAAAAGTGGCTTGCAAGGTCTTTATACGTACTTGTCGAATGAATATATAATAATTTAATTGAATTGTTAAAACATATATAAATCCAAAAGCCATATATATGCTTTCGTGTAATATGTAATTGATTCAAACTTAATACCATATATTAATAAAATAGAGCATGTCAAAGGAGAAGGTTCCATGAGAATATTACATGTTATATTTTATCATTTTTTATTATGGAGTGGTTTTTCCGTTGTATTATCATTGTCAAATGGTGATAAGTTGCATTATAAAGTTATTCTATTTTTTGTATTTCTTTATTTAGCATATGTGATCGCATATTTTGTATTGCAAATTAGAAAGCAGGCATTATTCCTTACGTGTTCAAATTGCATACTTTTCTTAATTATATTTTCTATTTTTTAAATTAACGTTTATAGAAATACATTGTTCTTCCATTAAATAATTTTAACTCTCCTTCTAATTTCTTCGCTAGAAAACGGCAAAATTCATTTGCTTTTCCTTTATCACCAAATGTTGCATTAGGTGGTAAAGAAACTTGAATATAAGTTTGTTCCTTTTCTATACCGACACCAACATAAATGGAGTCATATCGATCGTGAGTAGATTGTAGTTTGAATGTTGTTGCTGATGTATCTAAAATTTCATACGGAAAAGCGGTATTTGTATAAGCGTAATTAATTTGAACACCGGTTTTGGAAGTAACTGTTTTATAATAATGAAAAAGTTGTTTTATATCATCTATTGAAACAGATTGTTGATTGGATTTAGGTACAAGCGTAATAAAGGCATGTTGCATATAAGTTCCCCCTAACTTAGTAGAATACTCTCATTCTACATCCTACTGAATTTTTTGACAATTAAAAGGAGTATTCCTTTTTTTGTTTAATATACTAATGAAAGGTGATGTAGAAAGGTGGAAACCGATGTTTGAAAAATTGTATGATGAGCATGAAAGTGTGAAGGTACGATTTTTGGGGTTTATGACACATGATAATCGTTATGATTTTGGTGTTATTTATACAAATATGTTCTTTGGAAAGCCACTTATTGTTTGCATGCAAACAGGAAGGTCTACTTTACTTGGACGAGATGATGTCGAGAATGTTCAACATTTACAGGAAGTTTTCAAATTAGGCTCAGAAGAGGAAGCAGCTGAGTTATCTCAGTTTTTCTCATTTCTAGTTCCATCTACATCTTTGCATGCGGAATACGAAGAATAAATAATGTAAAACAGTCGTACGTATAAATATGGCTGTTTTTTTATTTGAATATCGCATACTAATTTAAATTTAAAATATTTAATGTGTTATACTAAAAACCTATTGACGTAAAAAGTATAACATATTAAAATAAAGACAGAAAGTTAAGCGGTTACAAAAAGTTTTTGGGATTATAAACTTAGGGGGAAATGAAAAATGGGAACAATCGTATGTCAAGATTGTGAAGGTACAATTGCACACTTCGAGGATGAGAAAGTAACAGTACTTTACGGGAAATGTGGATCTTGCGGATGTGATCACACAGAGCATACAAAAGCCCAATAATTGATAGGAAATGGACAGCTGAAAGTTTTTAGGACCATAAACTTAGGGGGAAATGAAAAATGGGAACAATCGTATGCCAAGTATGTGAAGGAACAATCGGACATTTTGAAGATGAAAAAACGACAGTGCTTTACGGAAAATGCGGAACAAATTGTGACTGTGCTAGTAGAGATAATGCGAAAGCTTAATGATAAATAAATAGATTACTATTAAAACTCAGGGGGAAATGAAAAATGGGAACAATCGTATGCCAAGTATGTGAAGGAACAATCGGACATTTTGAAGATGAAAAATCAACAGTACTATACGGGAAATGTGGATCTCATTGCGACTGTGACCATAAAGAACATTCAAAAGCTTAAATAAAAAAAGCGCCTACATATGTAGGTGCTTTTTTTAATAAACTGTAGTTGTGTTGCCAACTGTTGCAACAATTGCATCATCTCTAATCGGAATAAATCCTATGGATGTCTGTGGTGTGCTAGGAGAAGCATGGTAGCTCATGAGACGGCTATCAATACGGGTAATAGTATCGGTTAAGAAAGCGGAAATGAAAGCGTAAGGGACTCGTCGCTCATTTAATGCGTATATAATTTCTTCTTTTGTTTTTACACCTACGCCATGCCCATAAAAAAAGAAATTTCCTAGATAGATAGTATTTTCTCCTTGCCACTCGATTGTAGCTGGATTCACTTGTGGATTTTTAAAGTAAACGAGATCACCTGGGACAAGATCACCACCTGTCTTTGTTATGAGCTTTAAATCTTGATCGTAGTCCCACGTATAAAGTAAAAGGTTTGCAAAGAGACGGTTGAAAGTTTCTTCCTCATATAATGCTAGTAAAGCTTTGTAAAAAATAATGATCATAGCGGTGGCACATTCAGTTCCATATAGTTTTCCGTTTTTGAAAATATCTTGTATGGCAATGGAAGGGGGTATGTTTGGAAGGAGCTCGAATCCTCCAAGAGATGTTCTTTTCCAATACTGAGGGTTACAAAAAGATTGTTGAAATGTACGAAACTGAAAACCACTTTGAAAAAGTTCTAATGCAGAAGTAATAATATTAACACGCAAATTTAGATCAAAGCTGAGTTCACCAGATGTTCGGAAGGAATAGATTTCTTGATTTCCTGCCATTATAGATAAAATTTGTTGTTTCTCATTTGCAAATGGCTCATATTCATTTGTGATATAAGGATGTACAATAGAACGGCCTATTACAATCATAATAGTATCCCCACCTATACGTTACATTACATAATATCGTATGAGAAAAGGCCAAAAGGGTGAAAGAAAAGCCTATCAACTGATAGGCTTGTACTCTTTAATCACGCGTAATGTTTGTAATGTCATATCTTCAGGACCTTGTACAGGTAAACCTGCTTCTAAGTTTTTACGAATATAATCTAAGTTATCTTGTGTAATAATTTCCCCCGGAGTAAAGATTGGAATCCCTGGCGGATAAACCATAACGAAATCAGCTATAATACGACCTGCTGCATTTTCAAATGGGATGACTTCTGTTTCCGAATAAAAAGCATCTCGAGGAGAAAGTGCTAACACAGGTATTTCTGGAATTTCTACTTGCACTTGAACACCTTTATCAGCTTTATTTTTAAATGTTGCTGATAAATCTTGTAATGCCGCAATAAGTGTATTCGTTTCACTTTCTGTATCCCCAAAAGTGACAAGACATAGTATGTTGTATAAATCTGAGAGTTCTACTTCAATGTTATATTGCTCTCTAAGCCATACTTCAGCCTGATGGCCTGTAATACCTAAATCTTTTACAGATACAATTATCTTTGTAGGATCATAGTTAAAAGTAGCATCCGTACCTAGCATTTCTTTCCCTGGACAGTAAAGATGTTCAATATCATTTATAGCATTACGAACTTGTTCCGCTAATTGTATTGTTTGTTCTATGAGCGCCTTTCCTTCTGTAGCAAGACGTTTTCTAGCAACATCTAGGGAGGCTAACAAGATGTAAGACGTTGATGTAGTCGTAAGCATGCTAATAATAGATTGAACATGTTTTACGTTCACAAGGCCTTCTTTTACATTAAGAATAGAACTTTGCGTTAAAGATCCACCTAATTTGTGAACACTCGTTGCTGCCATATCTGCACCGGCTTGCATCGCTGACATCGGCAGTTCATCGTGAAAATGAATATGAACACCATGAGCCTCATCAACGAGTACAGGGATATCGTAAGAATGTGCTAATTGTACAATCTGTTCTAAGTCCGCAGCAAAGCCAAAGTATGTTGGATTAATAACAAGTAAGCCTTTCGCATCTGAGTGCTCTTCAAGTGCTTTTTTGACAGATTGGATTGTGATTCCATGTGAAATACCAAGTTTTGGATCGATTTCAGGATGCATGAAAATAGGTTTTGCACCTGAGAAAATAATAGCTGACATTACTGATTTATGCACGTTTCGTGGCACTAGTATTTTGTCACCAGGACCGCAAACGCTCATCACCATTGTCATTATTGCGCCACTTGTACCTTGAATAGAAAAGAAAGTATGATCCGCACCAAATGCAGCGGCTGCTAAATCTTGTGCTTCTTTAATCATACCTTTTGGATGATGTAAATCATCGAGCGGCGCAATGTTAATTAAATCAATTGCTAATGCATTATGCCCAATAAATTCGCGAAATTCAGGATCCATGCCTTGCCCTTTTTTATGACCTGGAATATGGAATTGAATTGGATTTCGCTTACTGTGCTCAACTAAAGCGGTAAACAATGGTGTTTCGTATTGGGACAATCTATACACCCCTTCTTTTTTTTATATTTATTAGAGTTTGTTTTATATAATCTTGTTCTAAAAAAGTTAAGTTCTTTTTTAGAATGAGACTTGTTTTTCTGCCATTCACAAAAGCTTTTTTGAGATGGGAGCTTCACTTTATTTCCTATAAAACAAAAGCATTATATCACCAATAATTATAGATGTATAGCAAAAAATATTTTTACGGTGAGTATGTTAAATAGTAGCTGCCTACTAACTTCTAGTGGAAGGCAATTCCATTAAAATGAATAAATAGTGTATAATGCAAAGTGACTATAGTGAAGTAGAAAAAATCACTTTAAGATAGCGTATTGAAATAAGAAGAAATGATAAATGAGGTGCGAAATGGAATATCAATATCCGTTAGATTATGATTGGTCAAATGAGGAAATGGTTACAATTGTGAAGTTTTATGAAGCGATTGAGAAAGCATATGAAAAAGGAATTGTAAGAGAAGAATTAATGGGTTTATATCGTCGTTTTAAAGAGATTGTTCCATCGAAAGCAGAAGAAAAGAAAATTGATAAAGAGTTTCAAGAAGTAAGTGGATATTCTATATACCGTGCGATTCAGAAGGCTAAAGAAATTGAAGAAGAAAAGCTTGTGAAAATGTAAAAAATATTTTGAAAAATAAAAACTGAAGTGATATAATGTGATAACAACTAAAAACGGACAATATAAATTGTCCGTTTTCTACTATCGATTACAAAGTGCATATAAAGGAAGGAGTGATTGCATCGTAGATTCAATCTTAGCAAGGAATTGTTCGTTGGTCATTGCTGAAAACTCCTCTGGTGATATATGAATACCAACTAATAATTCTGCTTTTTTTACAGTAGCTAGACGTTCAATCATCTTTTGTAAATCATTTGTTTCAAGTGTTTTATGTAATTTTACACTTGGTTTAGTATGGTCAATGGACCAAACGAAGTCATTTGGAATATTTGTTTTTAAATCATTTATATGTTCTAAGAAGGCGTGAGCCGTCTCCACTTTTTGTGGACACTCATAGATTAAACCAAAGTATATGAAGGCATGAGTACCCCATAATCCAATTTGGAAATGTGGTAGCATTTTATATCCGCGTTTATTTGTTGAAAAAGCAACCCAAGTATCGTTTGGTGGATTGACTTTGCGACGTGCGTGTTTTGCTACATGATAAAAAAAGTTCTCATCAGTTTGTTTGGATAAATACGCTGCAAACTGTTCCCCTAAAGCTTCTAGCTTAGGATGAATGTTCGTTTTAATTGCACTCATTCGTTCTTCGAGACCATCAACTGTAAAGACCTCAAAATCAGTTGATTTGAATGTTTGTAGTGTCATGATTGTTCCTCCAACTCCTATTTTGCTTTTATTTTAGCATAGCTTGTACTATTCATAAAAAAAACAGCACAAAAAAATTTAAATAAAAAAATATAATTTTGTTGCATAGATGATTTATCCAACATAGTATAGTATAAAACAAAAAATCAGAAAATTTAATTAATTCTAGTCCGAGGGCAGACGAATATTGGGAGGAGGCAAATAATATGAGACAGGTGATTAATGCGTTAAAGAGAACAGATGCTGAAAAGAGAATACCGGTGCTACGTTTGGAGCTAGATTATGAATTAGCAACTTTATATGATGCGATGATGGAAGATGATAAACAGAAAAAAGAAGAGTGTGTACAAAAGTTAGAAGTGTTAAGACTTGAAATGATTCGTTTAGAAGCGTAATAATAGTATATGTATAAAAAATTAGTTGGTGCGAACCTTATAAAGGGTTCGTTTTTTCTGTGAACAGTATAGATCGGAGTGTTTAAACATGCAAGAAGTATGGAAAGACATCGATGCACACGCCAAACAGTGGATTCGGGATGCGGGAGAGCATTTAATGGCATCAATGAAAAAAGCACTTATTATAGAAACAAAATCAAATGCAGCTGATTTAGTAACAAATATGGACCGAGAAATAGAACAGTTTTTAATTGGGAAAATTAAAGAAACATTCCCACATCATCATATTTTAGGTGAAGAGGGCTATGGAGACGAGGTAACTTCTTCTGACGGGGTTGTTTGGTTAATTGATCCAATTGACGGCACGATGAACTTTGTTCACCAAAAAAGAAATTTTGCAATTTCAATTGGAATTTATGAGAACGGTATCGGAAAGATTGGACTTATTTATGATCCAGTTCATGATGAATTATATCATGCGTTAAAAGGGGCTGGAGCATTTTGTAATGAAGTACCGATACCTTTATTAGAAAAAGGTAATGTAGAGCAAGGTATTGTAGCTTTAAATGCGATATGGCTTACCGACAATCCATTGCTTAATATGGA
The DNA here is from genome assembly GCF_028548245.1 of Bacillus sp. FF-1. Lineage (NCBI taxonomy): Bacteria > Bacillati > Bacillota > Bacilli > Caryophanales > Bacillaceae > Bacillus > Bacillus sp. FF-1. Next base: position 19,905 of record NZ_JAQQGG010000003.1, on the reverse strand, counting down.
AAGTATGATGGCACTTGTTAAGAAAGCAAGAGGCACGAGATCATATGGCTGTGCAGCATTAGAGATGGTATACGTTGCAACTGGAAGAATCGATGCATATGTAACACCTAGATTATCACCATGGGACTTTGGTGGGGGACAGATAATTGTAGAGGAAGTTGGAGGCAAGGTAACAACATTCTCCGGAGCGCCACTTTCTATCGTAGAGAAGAGTAGCGTATTAGTTGCGAAGCCAGGGGTGTATGAAGAAGTGTTATCGTTTATCCCGATTGGTGAGGGCTGATAATCAGTGGGGGATGAAGAAAAAAACCACTGATTAAAGTTTCACTTTATATCCAAGTAACAAAAAAAGTAAGAGGCTGTATACAGGCTTCTTACTTTTTGACGTTATTGCGATTTACGCATTTTTCTTTTTGTTACAAAACCGTATCCAACTGTAACAAATGTGCCGATAATGCAAATAATAATACCGATTGGACTATTTTCAGCAATCATAATGCCGATACCAATTAAGAAAATAACACCGATAATTGCAGTTAATAAAAAGCGATATTGAATGTGTTCCATTTCTTCACCCTCCAATCTCATTTTACTTTCACAAAAGTAAGAATACAACTATATTTTCATTCTTGATTTTATTTTAATTGCTATTGTATCCCCTTCGCTCTTATAATAGAGAAGGATTAAAAAGACATTAGGAGTTGGACATGTTGAAAAAACGACAAGATTTACGTAATATAGCAATTATTGCCCACGTTGACCATGGTAAAACAACACTTGTTGACCAGTTATTACGTCAAGCGGGGACTTTCCGTGCGAACGAACACGTTGAAGAGCGCGCAATGGATTCAAATGATCTAGAAAGAGAGCGCGGTATTACAATTTTAGCGAAAAATACTGCGATTCACTATGAAGATAAAAGAATTAACATTTTAGATACACCAGGTCACGCTGACTTCGGTGGAGAAGTAGAACGTATTATGAAAATGGTTGATGGTGTTTTACTTGTTGTTGATGCATATGAAGGTTGTATGCCACAAACACGATTTGTTTTAAAGAAAGCTCTTGATCAAAACTTAACTCCAATCGTAGTAGTAAATAAAATTGACCGTGACTTCGCTCGCCCTGATGAAGTAGTTGATGAAGTAATCGACTTATTCATCGAACTTGGTGCAAACGAAGATCAATTAGAGTTCCCAGTTGTATTTGCATCAGCAATGAACGGAACAGCAAGCTTAGATTCAAACCCAGCAAATCAAGAAGAGAATATGAAATCATTATTTGATACAATTATTGAACATATTCCTGCACCAATTGATAACAGCGAAGAGCCACTTCAATTCCAAGTAGCACTTCTTGATTACAACGACTATGTTGGACGTATTGGAGTTGGACGCGTATTCCGCGGTACAATGAAGGTTGGACAACAAGTTGCTTTAATGAAAGTAGACGGAAGCGTAAAACAATTCCGCGTAACAAAATTATTTGGTTACATGGGATTAAAACGCCAAGAAATTGAAGAAGCAAAAGCTGGAGACTTAGTAGCTGTTTCTGGTATGGAAGACATTAACGTTGGTGAAACAGTATGTCCAGTTGAACATCAAGATGCGTTACCATTATTACGTATTGATGAGCCAACACTACAAATGACGTTCCTTGTAAATAACAGTCCATTTGCAGGTCGTGAAGGTAAATACATTACATCTCGTAAAATCGAAGAGCGTCTTCGTTCACAATTAGAAACAGATGTAAGTTTACGTGTAGATAATACAGAGTCTCCTGATGCATGGATCGTATCTGGACGTGGGGAACTACATTTATCTATCTTAATTGAAAACATGCGTCGTGAAGGTTATGAACTACAAGTATCTAAGCCAGAAGTAATTATTAAAGAAGTTGATGGCGTAAGATGTGAGCCTGTAGAGCGTGTACAAATCGATGTACCTGAAGAATACACTGGTTCTATTATGGAATCTATGGGTGCTCGTAAAGGTGAAATGTTAGATATGGTGAATAACGGAAACGGTCAAGTTCGCCTTACTTTCATGGTTCCAGCACGTGGTTTAATTGGTTACACAACAGAATTCTTAACATTAACTCGTGGTTACGGTATTTTAAACCATACATTCGATTGCTACCAACCAGTACACGCTGGACAAGTTGGTGGACGTCGTCAAGGTGTTCTAGTTTCACTTGAAACAGGAAAAGCATCACAATACGGTATTATGCAAGTTGAAGATCGTGGTGTAATCTTCGTTGAACCAGGTACAGAAGTATATGCTGGTATGATTGTCGGAGAACACACTCGTGAGAATGACTTAACAGTTAACGTTGTGAAAATGAAACAACAAACTAACATTCGTTCTGCGACGAAAGATCAAACTTCAACAATGAAAAAACCACGCTTAATGACTTTAGAAGAATCATTAGAGTACTTAAACGATGACGAGTTCTGTGAAGTAACTCCAGAATCAATTCGTTTACGTAAAAAGATTCTTGATAAGAGCGAACGTGAAAGAGCTGCTAAGAAAAAGAAATCTGTAGAAGCGTAAAATAGTAAAACAGCTACCTTTAATTAAGGTAGCTGTTTTTTTATGTTTATTTTTTAGAATATTTACTCTTTTTGTGGACAGTATTTTTTTCACAGGTTACTCTTGTATTAAGTACATAAAGAAAAATGGTTTGATTTATGAGGAAGGGGGATAAATGGTGTTAGAAAGAATGTCGTTTTTTGCGAAGTTATGTAAAGTCGATGAAAATCCAGAGCTAGGGATGTGGTTACTGTATGGCGTCATTATTATATTAAGTGCACTTGTGTATAATTTAGGTTTTGCAAGAAAACTATCTATAATAAAAAATATAGTGATATATATATCGTTAGCGATTGGGTGTACAGTATTAACTTTCTTTGCAGTTTTTTTACCTGTTGGAGAGGGGCTTGTTGTAGCAGCAATTGTACTTGGGATTTATAGGTTGCGATTACGTCAAGCAAGACAACAAAAAGCAGGATGAGGGGGAGTTTTATGCGTTCCGTACAAGATGCGTTATATAATTGGTTAACAATTAAAACAGTTGCCGAAGCACGTCCGGATGATAGTGCTGCAAAAGAAACGTATTTGTTATTTCAAAATATGATATATGAAGAACATAAATTGAGAAATGTGGAAGTTAAGAAGAACGAGGAAATGTATTTAGTTACATATGAAATAAATGGAGAAAGAAAATCTGCAAGGTTTCCATTAGAAGCTATTGATTGTTTTTTGGATCAAATGAATCGCGAACCTGAAAAATATAAATAAGTCCTTTATCATATTGATAAAGGACTTATTTATATTTTACCAATCGTCTTCGACTTTTTTATCACGATATAATCGGAAATTACCACTTGCATGACGTTCCATCGTACGTTCAGCAATTCGTTCCGAACATTCCATGCACATATATGTATGAATAGGGCGATTACGCAGCTTTTTTGCCATAGGATTTTCATCATCTAACATATCTTTTTTATCACAAATCATACATTTGACTCTCATTTCGTCACCTCAATACGAATTCTATCAGTATAAGTATATCATGGAAGTGTAATGTTTTTGAATAATAGTGGGAAAAAATAATATTTTCGCAATTCAAAAAATAGGTTATGATAAGGATATATGAAGTATATTTGGAGGTGGAAATATGGCGAATGTAGTAGAGCCCACATTAACAGATGATTTAGTACAAACGTTACGTAAAGAGTGTATTGTTATGGTAGCAACAACAGATTTTGAAAAACAAGTTCCTAACGTAAGTGCTATTTCTTGGGTGTATGCAGTGAGTAAAACTAGTATTCGATTTGCAGTAGATCAACGTTCACGTATTGTGGAAAATATAAGACATAGTACTGGAGTGGTATTGACTATAATGGCGAATGAGTCCGTATTTTCCATAAGTGGTGCAGGTGAAATTTTGACTGATAGAATGGAAGGCATTCCTCTAAAATTAACTGTAATAGAAGTAAATGTACAAGAAGTACGTGATGTTATGTTTTATGGTGCAAAACTTGCAATTGAGCCAACATATGAAAAAACGTATGATCTTCGTGCAGCTAAAAAGCTCGATAACCAAGTACTAGCAGGAATGAAAGAATTATAAATGTGATAAATAAGAAAGTCAGTTATTAACTTTTGTAATCACTTATTGTGATTTTATGTTAATAATTATAATTAAAAGTAATATATTGAATAGAAATGAATAAAAAATAAATAAAAGGTTTAATGGCTATAAATTTCGATTCTACCTCGTTTATACGGTACATATAATTATAACAATGGTTCGTCCATATTTTATGGATGAAACCCTTGTTCTACAAATTTAAAAGTGGAGTCAGGGGGTAACAGGTTGGATAAAATTTATGTGTTAGATACGAATGTACTTTTGCAGGATCCTTTATCTATTTTTTCATTTGAAACCAATGAAGTAGTGATTCCAGCAGTTGTATTAGAAGAGGTTGATTCGAAAAAACGTTATATGGATGAAGTAGGACGAAACGCTCGTTATGTATCTAAGTTAATAGACAAATTTCGTGAAATAGGAAAACTGCATGAAAGTATTCCGCTAGAAAACGGCGGTACATTTCGTATTGAATTAAATCATCGTTCGTTTGTCCAACTACAAGATATTTTTGTAGAAAAAACAAATGATAATCGAATTTTAGCTGTAGCAAAAAATCTATCTTTAGAAGAACAAGAAAAAGAGGACGGGAAGTCTGTTATTTTAGTAAGTAAAGACGTGCTCGTAAGGGTAAAAGCAGATGCAATAGGTTTAAAGGCGGAAGATTATTTAAGTGATCGGGTTATTGAAGTGGAAAATATATATTCAGGATTTTTAGAAGGATATATATCAAAAGAACAATTGGATTATTTTTATGAAAAAGGCGAATTGCCTTTATCCGAAATTGCAAATCATCCTTTTTATCCAAATCAGTTTGTAGTAATGAAAGATGCGTTAGGTGGATCTAGTTCAGCACTAGGCATTGTGGATCATTTAGGTAAGAAGGTAAAGAAACTTATTTTTCCAAATGAACAAGTATGGGGAATACGACCACGAAATGTGCAGCAAATTATGGGATTAGAATTGTTGCTTCGTGAAGATATTCCACTAGTTACGCTAACAGGGAAAGCTGGTACAGGAAAGACATTACTAGCTTTAGCTTCGGGGCTCATGCAAACGGAAGATTTAGGGTTATATAAAAAACTACTCGTTGCACGGCCAATTGTTCCAGTTGGGAAAGATATCGGTTATTTACCGGGAGAAAAAGAAGAAAAGTTAAGACCGTGGATGCAACCGATTTTTGATAATCTAGAGTATTTATTTAATACGAAAAAACCAGGAGAGTTAGATGCTATTTTAGCTGGAATGGGTTCGATAGAAGTAGAAGCTCTTACGTATATACGCGGGAGAAGTATTCCAGATCAATTCATTATAATTGACGAAGCACAAAATTTAACGAAGCATGAAGTGAAAACGATACTAACGAGAGTAGGAGAAAAAAGTAAAATCGTATTAATGGGAGATCCTCAGCAAATTGATCATCCGTATTTGGATGAATATAATAACGGTTTAACATACGTTGTAGAGAAGTTTAAAGAGCAACGTATTAGTGGTCATGTAAAGTTTGTTAAAGGGGAGCGATCTAATTTAGCTCAACTAGCCGCAGATTTACTATAAAAAGGAGTGAGCAAAAGCTCACTCCTTTTCTTTAAATAATTGTAAATTTGCGGATGTTACGGATTGGATTTTGTCTATTAGATCCATCATTGTAATATAAATGAACAGGTCCATCTTCTTTTAATGGTTTTCCTTCTTTTGAAAAACCAAGAATAGCATGTTTGACAGTTTCTAATGGAAGCGTTATCGTATCATCTACTGTTTCGATCTCGACTTGCGTAGCGTCATCTGAAATTTCGGCATTAGCAAGAAAAGGTTGAAATGGTATACCGAACGTTCCAGTAATTAGCTGTTCTTTTTTAAATTTCTTTACACTTTGTTGTATCGGCGGGAAAGCAGCACCATCACGGATTTCGCGATCCCAATGTTCCGAAGTGTTTTTTAAATAAGCTTCTAGTTCTGAAGTGTTTTCTCTCGTTTCATCAAAGTAAGTTGTCAAATCTACTTTTCGATCATCAAAGATCCAAACGGTTGGATCGATAGTGATTGGAAAACGAACTTTTCCATTAATAAATAAAATTTCGCTCATTGTTGTTCCCCCATTTGTGTTATACTCCCACTTTTCAGTATAATAGTATTAGACACTATTGTCACAAAAAATGTTTCTATTGCAATTTATTAAAACTATCGCTAATATTAATAGATAGGAGAGAGTAGGACGGAAACGGAGGGAATCAATTTGGCGTCTGAGACAGTATCAAATCATCAGGAAAAGGCACTAGCCCTTCTACAAGCGGATGCGGAGAAGATTTTAAGACTTATTAAGGTGCAAATGGACCATCTTACAATGCCGCAATGTCCATTATATGAAGAAGTGTTAGACACACAAATGTTTGGACTATCCCGCGAAGTCGATTTTGCAGTTCGCCTTGGTCTTATTGCAGAAGAACAAGGGAAAGCAATGTTAGGAGAGCTTGAACGTGAGTTATCTGCACTTCATGAAGCATTTACAAACAAACAACAATAACGGGTTCAAATAAGGGGGCTCAAACTGAAAAAGTTTGAGCTTTTTATTTGTATAATAAAGCAGGAAGAATCAATGTACATATGGAATACAACAATAATTAAATTGAAACAGAGAGAGGAAATGAAATGAAAAGAGTATGGAAATCAATGGATTATTCATTATTACTTCCTCTTGTTATCTTATGTGTGCTGGGAGTTATAATGGTATATAGTTCTAGTTCCATTGTTGCGATTTCATCGAAATATAACTGGCCGGCAGATCACTTTTTTAAAAAACAATTAGTTTCTCTTGCTATTGGAACGGTAATGCTAGTGATTGTCGCTGTAGTACCTTACAAATTTTGGAGGAAGAAAATAGTTCTTGCAGCTATGGGGTTAGGGGGGATTGGCTTACTAACAGCAGCCTTCCTTTTCGGTAAGGTAATCAATGGTGCAAAAGGATGGATACTAGGTATACAACCAGCTGAGTTTGTAAAAATAGCAGTAATTATTACGTTAGCAAGTTTTTTTGCTAAGAAACAAGAGAGGCAAACCCCTTTTTTACAAGGGATAATCCCCCCCTTATTTGTGGTGGGTGGATCGATGGTATTAATTTTATTACAAAATGACTTAGGGACTGACATATTAATAGGTGGAACAGTGTTAATTATGTTCTTCTGTTCAGGAGTTAATGTTAACCTGTGGATAAAAAGGTTTATATTAACATCTATCGTATGGGTTCCTGCATTGTATTTTATTGGGAATTATAAATTGAATAATTACCAAAAAGCCCGATTTTCAGTTTTTCTTGACCCGTTTAACGATCCTCAAAATGATGGATTCCAATTAGTTAATTCTTTTATTGGAATTGCCTCAGGTGGGTTAAATGGTAGAGGATTAGGGAATAGTATACAAAAGTATGGCTACTTACCAGAGCCGCAAACAGATTTTATTATGGCAATTATATCTGAAGAACTAGGTTTTATAGGGGTAGCTATTATTTTAATCTGTTTATTACTTATTATTATTCGTTCGTTTAGAGTAGCACAAAAATGTAAAGATCCATTTGGAAGTTTAATTGCAATCGGAATTGCAAGTTTAATTGGAATACAAACTTTTGTTAATGTCGGTGGTATGTCTGGATTAATACCGCTTACAGGGGTACCTTTACCGTTTATTAGTTATGGTGGTAGTTCTTTATTGGCTAATTTAATTGCGATGGGTATATTGTTAAATGTAGCCAGCAATGTAAAACGACAAGAGAAAGAGCAAAATACGATAATGAAAGAAAGAGAACAAGATGGACCACGTCTTGTAGTTGTAAAATAAAAACACATTGTGCTTTAGAGCGCGATGTGTTTTTTGTTTTTAAATAGGATATACCATTTTGTTTTTTAACGAAAAAAATATATCACATTTAAATTAATGTGATATACAATTAGGTTGTTACATAAGGAAGAGGTATGCTATACTATTTTTGTGAGACAAATTGCTCAGAAAACTTATCATTTGTTAAAAAATAAGGTATGATGGATAAAAATAAAGTGAAGCTTTCTAAGTATAATATAATGTGGAAAGTGAAGAACTTCACGCTCTTTATGGTGTGTATATATTTTATCTCTAGAGTGGTAGGAAAGTAGAGGGGGAAAATCATGACAAAGCTGCAACGTATTCAAAAAGTATTGGTAGCTAACCGTGGAGAGATTGCAATTCGTGTGTTTCGAGCTTGTTCGGAACTGGGATTAAAAACAGTTGCAATCTATTCTAAAGAGGATAGTGGTTCTTATCATCGTTATAAAGCCGATGAATCCTATTTAGTTGGGGAAGGAAAAAAGCCAATTGATGCTTATCTAGATATTGAGGGCATTATTGAGATTGCGAAAAGTAATCATGTAGATGCAATTCACCCTGGATATGGTTTCTTGTCAGAAAATATTCAATTCGCAAAACGTTGTGAAGAAGAAGGGATTATCTTTATCGGTCCAAAAAGTAAGCATTTAGATATGTTTGGAGATAAAGTAAAAGCAAGAACACAAGCGCAGCTAGCACAAATTCCAGTTATTCCTGGTAGTGATGGGCCAGTAGATTCATTAGAAGAAGTCGAAAAATTTGCTGAAAAGTATGATTACCCGATTATTATTAAAGCTTCCCTTGGCGGGGGCGGTCGTGGTATGCGTATTGTACGTACTAGTGAAGAATTAAGAGAATCGTATAATCGAGCAAAGTCAGAAGCAAAAGCAGCCTTTGGTAATGATGAAGTATACGTAGAAAAATTCGTTGAAAAACCTAAACATATAGAAGTTCAAATTTTAGCAGATGAAGAGGGCAATGTTGTTCATTTATACGAGCGAGACTGTTCTGTACAACGTCGTCATCAAAAAGTAGTAGAAATTGCACCTAGTGTGTCGCTTTCAGATGATTTGCGTCAGCGTATTTGTGATGCTGCTGTAAAGTTAACGAAAAATGTAAATTATTTAAACGCAGGAACAGTTGAATTTCTTGTAAAAGATGATAATTTCTATTTCATTGAAGTGAATCCGCGTGTTCAAGTAGAACATACAATTACAGAAATGATTACAGGAGTCGATATCGTTCAATCACAAATTTTAATAGCTGATGGACATGCATTACATAGTAAAATGGTAGGTGTTCCAAAGCAAGAGGAAGTTGTTGTACATGGATTTGCAATACAATCTCGTGTAACGACCGAGGATCCACTAAATAATTTCATGCCGGATACAGGAAAAATTATGGCATATCGATCAGGTGGTGGATTTGGGGTTCGTCTTGATACAGGTAATAGTTTCCAAGGTGCTGTTATTACACCGTACTATGATTCTTTACTCGTAAAAGTTACAACATGGGCGCTTACTTTTGAACAAGCTGCTGCAAAAATGGAACGTAACTTAAAGGAATTCCGTATCCGTGGTATTAAAACGAATATTCCATTCCTAGAGAATGTAGTAAAACATAAAAACTTCTTATCAGGGGAATATGACACTTCATTTATTGATGCGTCACCTGAACTATTCTTGTTCCCGAAACGTAAAGACCGCGGAACGAAAATGTTAAATTACATCGGGACAGTAACAGTAAATGGCTTCCCGGGGGTAGGGAAAAAAGAGAAACCAATTTTCCCAGATGCTCGTATACCGAATGTATTACACTCAGAGCCAATCCAAAATGGAACGAAACAAATTTTGGATGAGCGTGGGGCAGACGGATTAGTAAAATGGGTACAAGATCAAAAACGTGTACTTTTAACGGATACAACGTTCCGTGATGCGCATCAGTCATTACTTGCAACGCGTATTCGCACAAAAGATTTACACCAAATTGCAGAGCCGACAGCGAGAATGTTACCGAACTTATTCTCAGCAGAAATGTGGGGCGGTGCAACGTTTGATGTTGCATATCGTTTCTTAAAAGAAGATCCGTGGGAACGATTACTAGATCTTCGTGAAAAAATGCCAAATGTTTTATTCCAAATGTTACTTCGTTCTTCAAACGCGGTTGGTTACAAAAACTATCCGGATAATTTAATTCAAAAGTTTGTGGAGTGTTCTGCCCAAGCTGGAATTGATGTGTTCCGTATTTTTGATAGCTTAAACTGGGTAGAAGGTATGAGAGTTGCGATTGATGCTGTACGAGATACTGGTAAAATTGCAGAAGCAACGATGTGTTACACAGGGGATATTCATGATCCACTGCGTAGTAAATATGATTTAAATTACTATAAAAATTTAGCAAAAGAATTAGAAGCATCAGGAGCTCACATTTTAGGTATTAAAGATATGGCGGGCTTACTAAAACCAAATGCAGCATATGATTTAGTTTCAGCATTAAAAGAGACGGTATCGATTCCGATTCACCTGCACACACACGATACGAGTGGAAATGGTATATTAACGTATATGAAGGCAATTGAAGCAGGTGTTGACATTGTCGATGTAGCAGTAAGTTCTATGGCTGGTCAAACATCACAACCAAGTGCGAACACGCTATACTATGCGTTAGGTGGAAACGAAAGACAGCCAGATGTTAATATAGATTCATTAGAAAAATTATCTCATTACTGGGAAGATGTACGTAAATACTACGCACCGTTTGAAAGTGGTATGAATGCTCCTCATACAGAGGTATATATGCACGAAATGCCAGGCGGACAGTATAGTAATTTACAACAACAAGCGAAAGCGGTTGGCTTAGGCGATCGTTTCGATGAAGTGAAAGTAATGTACCGCCGTGTGAATGACATGTTTGGTGATATTGTTAAAGTAACACCATCATCTAAAGTTGTTGGTGATATGGCATTATTCATGGTTCAAAATCACTTAACAGAACAAGATGTTTTAGAGCGTGGACATTCTATGGACTTCCCAGGATCTGTTGTTGAAATGTTCTCTGGAGATTTAGGACAACCATATGGTGGTTTCCCGAAAAAGTTACAAGAAATTATTTTAAAAGGGAAAGAACCATTAACAGTAAGACCAGGTGAATTATTAGAACCAGTAGATTTCGACGCGTTAAAAGAAGAGCTATTCCATAAACTTGGACGCGAAGTGACGATGTTTGATGTAGTTGCATATGCATTATATCCAAAAGTATTTATGGATTACGAAAAAGTTGCTGAGATTTATGGAAATGTATCTGTGCTCGATACACCGACATTCTTCTATGGTATGAGACTTGGTGAAGAAATCGATGTGGAAATTGAACAAGGTAAAACATTGATGGTTAAACTAGTATCAATTGGAGAGCCTCAGCCGGATGGAAATCGTGTGCTTTACTTGGAGTTTAATGGTCAACCACGTGAGATTGTTGTGAAAGACGAAAGTGTGAAAGCGACAGTTGCACAACGTGTGAAAGGAAACCGTGAAAATCCAAACCACATTAGCGCAACAATGCCAGGAACGGTTATTAAAGTAGTTGTAAAAGAAGGCGATGAAGTGAAAAAAGGCGATTCTATGGCAATTACAGAAGCGATGAAAATGGAAACGACAGTTCAAGCGCCGTTTAATGGTAAAGTGAAAAAAGTATATGTTAACGATGGAGATGCAATTCAAACGGGTGACTTACTCATTGAATTAGATCACTAAAATAAAAAAGAGTTGTGGAAACACAACTCTTTTTTATTACGAAAAAAATACCTTGCCAATTCGGGCAAGGTATTTTCATTTATTTTGTTTGTTTAGAAATTGATGCAGCTTCTTTTGCATTCACTTTACTTCTTGTACCTAACATAACTAAATAGCATAGTACAGCAAACAAGCAAGAAATGAATAGGGAATGTAATAATGCCATTGATAAACTAGCATTTGTAAATACGACTAAAATTCCTACGATAGCTTGAAGTGTAACAAGGATAAATGAGATGATCCATCCCCAGTATACGACAGGCTGCTGTTTGTAATGGCGGATAGCGAGAATCATCGCGTATAGTATCCAAGCGAAAATTAACATCGCTGCAACTCTATGTCCCATTTGAACCCATTCATGTAATTGAGTTGGCATAGGTCTATTTTTGCTGCATAAAGGAAAGTCTGGACAGGCTAAGCTAGCTCGTTCGTGACGTACTAAAGCCCCTGTGTAGACGACAATATAACTGTAAATTGTTACACCATAAATATGAAATTTCATTTTTTTGTCCATAATAAGTGAACGTGCATCGAATTTTTGGTCAATTTCAAAGATAAGACACGTTAATAAAATGACAGAAGCAAATGAAATTAAGGAAATACCGAAATGGATAGCAAGTACAGCTGGCATTTGCCCCCAAACAACCGCTGCGGCTCCCATTAATGCTTGTGCAACTAAAAATACGAAGGATAAAATTGCTAACGTTTTTGTTTCGCGCACATGTTTATAATATTTCCAGGACAAAATACAAAGGAGAGTGACAAGAATTCCTGCTGATCCTGATGTAAGGCGATGACTTAGTTCAATAATAGTTTCCATTGATAAATTAGATGGAACAAATTCACCGTTACAAAGTGGCCATGATTTACCGCATCCTTGGCCAGAGCCTGTTTTTGTAACTAAGGCGCCTCCTAATAAAACTATTAATAAATCAAGACTCGTAATGACTGCTAACCATTTAATAAAGCGTTGCAATCTCTTTCACCATCTTTCTGCTATGAAGTTATTGCGAAATATTTTCATTCCATTATGTATAGAATAAAACGCGCTAGTTCCTATGATATATAAAAAATAATAAAATAGCAAAGAAATGGAGGGGGAAGACAGGGAAGAGAAAACGGGTGTGGAAATAAGGTTTATAAGGAAATTTTTAGGTGAAAAATAGGCTATTTTGAAAAGAAATGGGAAGAATACGTGTTAAATATGACAAAAAAGTTTATTATAGAAGGTAACATCATGTTATGATATGGATAAGTAACAATTAAGTTTTTTATGTTCGACACAAAAAGTTCATGTTTTCTTCACAAAATGTTCGGGAAATATGATTTAATATATTGGAGTATGGGCGTAGATTAGTAGTAGAATGGGTTAACAATGTTTCTACTGTAATAATATTGCTATATAGAAGCGAAATATTTCAATTTGAAATAGGCGCAAAAAGAAAGACGAAAGTTTTAAGAGGGGGTTAAAGTGATGAACCATGCAACAAGTGAGCTGCATGATGAGTCTGCTGTTACAAGCGTACCGGAAACAACTCGGTTACAAGATTTAAAAGCGCTCGTTAAAATGGGGATTGTAAACTCAAATACACTTACTGTATTTACAGGATTTTGGTTGGCATTACACTTTAATGGATTAAGTGTAATGGACAATCTGGATAAGTTATTCTTTACAATCGTTGGTTCTGGATTAGTTATGGCAGGGGTATGTTGTTTAAACAACTACATTGATCGAGACATCGATCCATTAATGGAAAGAACAAAGACCCGTCCAACGGTTACTGGAAAGTATAAACCAGGATTTGCACTTACATTTGGACTAGTTATATTACTTCTTGGTTTTGTATTTTTATTATTAACAACACCAATGGCAGTCTTAATGGGATTTATTGGTGCTTTCACATATGTTGTTCTATATAGTTTATGGACAAAGAGAAAGTATACACTAAATACTGTTGTAGGTAGTATATCTGGTGCAGTTCCACCTTTAATTGGATGGGCAGCAATCGATCCATCTTTAGGCCATCCAATTGCTTGGATGTTATTTTTAATTATGTTTATTTGGCAAATCCCACATTTCCTTGCATTAGCAATGAAACGTGTTGATGAATATCGAAACGCAGGAATTCCAATGCTTCCTGTAGTTCATGGATTTGAAATTACGAAACGCCAAATTATGATTTGGACAGTATGTTTATTACCACTACCATTTTATATGAGTGGACTAGGGATAACATTTATGGTAATTGCAACACTGCTTAACATCGGATGGATCGTTTTAGGTTTTTATGGCTTCCGTAAGAAAGATGACATCAAATGGTCTGTGCAAATGTTTGTTTATTCCCTAAATTATTTAACAATCTTATTTGTATCAATGATTGTAGTTACATTCTTCTAAGACAACGACATAATTGGATTTCTTTACGTTGAGATTTACTTTACTTAACTATAAAGTACAATCTAATTCACAAGGAAAGTGGGGGTTGTTTGTATGAAGAAACAGTGGCGACTGCTTTCGTTCGTTTCACTGCTGGCTTTACTGTTAGGGGGATGCGGTAAAGCCTTTCAATCTACTTTAATTCCGCAAGGAGAAGTAGCAAAAATGCAATATGATCTACTTCTACTGGCGAGTGCAATCATGGTAGGAGTAGTACTAGTAGTTACTATTATTTTCTTATATGTAATTGTGCGTTTCCGACAAAAGAAAGGTCAGGAAGATTATATTCCGGAGCAAGTTGAAGGGAATCACAAACTAGAAATTATATGGACAGTTATTCCGATTATTCTTTTGCTAATCTTAGCTGTTCCGACGGTTACATATACATTCAAACTTGCTGATGTAAGTGCGATGGAGAAAAAGAATATTGATAAAGATACTATCGTTGTTGATGTAACAGCGAATCTTTATTGGTGGGAATTTTCTTATAAATCAGAAAAGATAGTAACTTCGCAAGATTTGGTCATCCCCACAGGTAAGAAAGTGTATTTAAATTTGAAGGGTGCCGATATTAAACACTCATTTTGGGTTCCATCTTTAGCAGGGAAAATGGATACAAATACAGACAATGTGAACAAAATGTGGTTAAAGGCAGATAAATCGGGCACTTATAATGGTTTTTGTACAGAATTTTGCGGCCCATCACATTCTTTAATGCAATTTAAAGTGAAAGCTTTAGATGAAAGCGAGTACAAAAAGTGGCTTGCTGATATGAAGAAAATTGATGGGAAGAAAGAAGTAGCTTCAACAAAGGCGCAAGAAGGCCAAGAAATATTTAATAAAAGCTGTATTGGTTGTCACGCAGTTGGATCTAATGATAGTAGACCACCTTCCGCTCGTATCGCACCAAACTTAGCAAACTTTGCGGATCGCGATACAGTTGCCGGCATTGCTGAAAACAATGAAGAAAACTTAAAAAAATGGCTGAAAGATCCTGAAAATATGAAACCAGGAAATAAAATGACTGGTAAATATGGCAACTTAACAGACGATCAAATTGATGCATTAAATGCATACTTACAAACGTTAAAAGTTGAAAAGTAAAGAGGGATTATTCGCGAAGGGGAGGTTGAAAACGTGAGTTCTGTAGCAAAAAAACAGGGGATGGGTGCTGTCATATGGGATTATTTAACGACAGTAGACCATAAAAAGATTGCCATTCTCTATTTAATTGCAGGTGGATTGTTTTTTATAATAGGCGGAATAGAAGCTCTATTTATTCGCCTTCAATTAGCGATTCCTAACAACGCTTTTCTTGTTGGGGATGCTTATAATCAAGTATTAACGATGCACGGTACAACAATGATTTTCCTCGCAGCTATGCCACTCGTGTTTGCATTTATGAACGCCGCTGTACCACTTCAAATTGGTGCACGTGATGTAGCGTTCCCGTTTTTGAATTCACTCGGATTTTGGTTATTTTTCTTTGGTGGAGTATTTTTAAATTTAAGTTGGTTTTTAGGTGGAGCACCTGATGCAGGATGGACATCTTATGCATCTTTAGCTTTAGCCTCTAAAGGTCATGGTGTTGATTTCTATGTACTCGGCTTGCAAATCTCAGGTATTGGTACATTAATTGGAGGTATTAACTTCCTTGTAACCATTATTAATATGCGGGCGCCAGGAATGACGTACATGCGTATGCCGATGTTTACATGGACGACATTTGTAACATCTTCGCTTATATTATTCGCTTTTCCGCCGTTAACTGTAGGATTAGGACTTTTAATGTTAGATCGTTTATTTGGAACAAGTTTCTTTAATCCGGCATTGGGCGGGAATACAATTATATGGGAGCATTTATTCTGGATTTTCGGTCATCCAGAAGTATACATTCTTATACTCCCAGCTTTCGGAATATTCTCAGAAATCTTCGCGACATTTTCGAAAAAACGATTGTTTGGTTATTCATCGATGGTGTTTGCGACTGTATTAATTGGATTTTTAGGATTTATGGTATGGGCGCACCATATGTTTACTGTTGGACTTGGTCCAGTTGCTAATGCTATTTTCTCGGTCGCAACAATGGCGATTGCGGTTCCAACTGGTATCAAAATATTCAACTGGCTCTTTACAATGTGGGGCGGAAGTATTCGTTTTACGACACCAATGATGTGGGCAGTAGCTTTCATTCCATCATTCGTAATGGGTGGAGTTACAGGGGTTATGCTAGCATCTGCACCAGCTGATTATCAATTTCATGATAACTATTTCGTAGTAGCGCATTTTCATTATGTAATCGTTGGCGGTGTTGTATTTGGTTTACTTGCAGGAGCTCATTATTATTGGCCACTGATGTTTAATAAAGTATTAAATGAAACATTAGGAAAGATAACGTTCTGGCTATTCTTTATCGGCTTCCATTTAACGTTCTTTATTCAGCATTTCCTTGGCTTGATTGGTATGCCACGCCGTTACTACACATATCTTGAAGGGCAAGGGTTGGAAATGGGGAATATGATTAGTTCCATCGGAGCGGTGTTTATGGCTCTTGGAACGATTGTTCTTCTATTCAATGTAATTAAAACGACAGTATCAAAAGAAAAAGCTGGTCGTGATCCGTGGGATGCACGTACATTAGAATGGACAATGCCAGCACCGACACCAGAATATAACTTTAAACAATTACCATTTGTTCGTGGATTAGATCCGTTTTGGATTGAAAAACGTGAAGGGAATAAAGAGATGACAGCAGCGGAACCAGTTGGTGATATTCATATGCCAAATCCTTCGTTTTCACCATTTGTCATTTCTTTCGGATTGTTTATAGCGGCATTTGGTGCGATGTATATGCAGGGCGGAAAAGATAAGTTCTGGTTATTAGTAGCAATTATTGGTTTAATCATTACATTTGGCGCAATGTTCCTACGTTCAGTAATTGATGATCATGGGTATCATATTCATAAAGAAGATTTAGAGGATAAGGGGGGCAAGGCGTAATGCATGTAGATGAAAAATTAACGAATGAAACATTTCCAGCAGAGCCTGAAAAAGCAACCCTTGAGGGGAAAAATAAGTTTGTCGGTTTTTGGTTATTTCTTGGAGGCGAAACAGTATTGTTCGCTTCCTTATTTGGCACATATTTAGCGTTAAAGAATTCTACAAATGGCGGACCAACATCTCAAGAGATGTTTCAAATGCCACTCGTTTTCATTATGACGATGCTTTTATTAACGAGTAGCTTAACGAGCGTATATGCGATGTATCATATGAAAAACTTTAATTTTAAGAAAATGCAACTTTGGCTACTAGTAACAGTGCTGCTAGGTTTAGGGTTTTTAGGATTTGAGATATATGAGTTTTATCATTATACGCATGAATTTAAGCATACTATGAGAAGTAGCGCATTTGGTTCCGCGTTTTATGCTCTTGTTGGTACACATGGACTCCACGTATTGTTTGGATTGTGTTGGATTTTAACATTAATCTTTAGGAATGCGAAGAGAGGTCTAAATTTATACAATGCACCGAAGTTTTATGTTGCATCGATTTATTGGCACTTTATTGACGTAGTTTGGGTGTTTATTTTCACTGTAGTATATTTAATGGGAATGGTGGGATAAACAATGGCGATAAAGCAAACGAATAATCCTAAAGTTGATCTTGTTTATCGGAAAAGAAAAAGTGCGGAGGAAATGAAGCATCAAGTTATTACATTTGCATTAATGATTTTTTTAACATTAGTTGCATTTGCAGCGGTAGCATATCCGAAAACTTTTAGTCCGACTTTTTCAGTACCATTTATTTTACTATTAGCGGTGGTACAAGTAATTTTTCAATTGTATTATTTTATGCATATGAGTCATAAAGGACATGAAGCGGCAAGTTTCTTTCTTTATTCTGGTCTGTTGATCGGATTAATTACAATTTTAGCTTTTATGACAATTGTGTGGATTTGAAAAGTGACGAATAAGGGAGCTTGTGTTGACACAGCTCCCTCTTCATATTATGTGAACGGATAACCTTAAGAAGGTAGGTGTGAAAATGAGTAACTTGTGGATATTTGGTTTTCAAGCGCTATGGAGTCCAATCTTTTTATTATTTATGCTTTCGATCCTCATTGGATATTTTTTAATTATTGGGCCGTATAGAATGCGATTTGAACATGCGACAAAGGTAAGTAAGAAGCAAGTTTTTTATTTTACGACTGGAATTGTTCTTTTGTATTTTGTAAAGGGAGGGCCTATTGATTTAATTGGTCATATTATATTTAGTGCACATATGTTTGAAATGGCAGTTATGTATATTGCCGTTCCGCCTTTGTTGTTGCTTGGTATACCAGTTTGGTTATATCGTTATATTACTTCTTTTAAGTTCGTTCAAATTATATTAAAGATATTTGCTAAGCCACTTATTGCATTGTTTGTATTTAATGGCCTGTTTTCTTTTTATCATTTACCAGTTGTTTTTGATGCAGTAAAACAAAGTCAAATTGCTCATCCTATCTGTCTCGCTATATTGTTCTTTACGGCAATCATGATGTGGTGGCCGATGCTAAATCCATTACCAGAATATCAAACGTTAAGTGATATAAAGAAACTTGGTTATATGTTTGCTAACGGTATATTATTAACGCCAGCTTGCGCGTTAATTATTTTTGCAACGGCGCCGTTGTTTGCAACGTATACGGATCCGGCTGCTTGGATGAA
This sequence comes from Bacillus sp. FF-1, assembly GCF_028548245.1. Classification (NCBI taxonomy): domain Bacteria; kingdom Bacillati; phylum Bacillota; class Bacilli; order Caryophanales; family Bacillaceae; genus Bacillus; species Bacillus sp. FF-1. Next base: position 964 of record NZ_JAQQGG010000003.1, on the reverse strand, counting down.
GGCGATGGAACTATGTGTACCGGCGGGAACTTTATCTGATTTAAATATAACTGGACCAGAATTTTTACACTGGATGCCGATCGTACAAGACCAACAAACAGGCGGCATCATTATGAAAATTGTCCAGGAAATAGTGTACGGTACAATTATTGGTTATGTGTTCTTTCGATGGGCGCGTCGAGAGCGTGAAAAGGATAAAGAGCAGTTACAACAATTGCCGCCGTATTTACAAACGAAGTAAAAAAGTGTATGGGTTTCCATACACTTTTTTAGTTTTACTAAACTTTAATAGATTGAATTTTCTAATTATTTATGTTAAGTTAGTGTAGGCATGTACTAAAGTGGATATAAGATTTACTACTAGCTTTAATGCATAATAATTCCATGTGTAGTACAAGTTTTTTAGAGAGTTACAAATTTATATTGTTATCTTTAATAAAACAAGGACTATTTTAAGGGGGAATTTAAATGGGGAGTAGTGGAAGTATGGTAAAGCCAATTAGTGGTTTTTTAGCAGCATTAATACAATATCCAGTACCGGTAGTAGAGTCACGTGCAGACATTGATAAACAAATTAAACAGATCATAAAAACAATTCATTCAACTAAAGCAGGGTATCCTGGATTGGAATTGATAGTATTTCCAGAATATAGTACGCAAGGGCTTAATACAAAAAAATGGACTACAGAAGAGTTTTTATGTACGGTCCCTGGGCCAGAAACAGACTTGTTTGCTGAGGCATGTAAAGAGTCTGAAGTATATGGTGTTTTTTCTATAATGGAAAGAAATCCTGATGGTGGAGAACCGTATAATACAGCAATAATTATTGATCCACAAGGTGGTGCGACACGTTCCTAAGTGAAAAGCTTAGGCATTGTCGAACTTACAGTTCAACAGTGAACTGTCATTCCAAGAAGTCAAATGATAGGGTAACGCCTTGAAGGGCTTCCTTTAATACTCCGAC
>NZ_JAQQGG010000029.1:0-2401 GCF_028548245.1 Bacillus sp. FF-1 | reverse complement strand
CTGAAAGAATATAGAATGACATTTAAGCACCTACATCAATTGGCTTTGGAAAATGGTGATGCCATTCATCTACTACATGAATGCATAGATTTTCTAAGAAAAAACAAAATCATACTGCCTGCTATCACTACACTTGAAAGAATAGTGTGGGAAGCAAGGGCAATGGCTGAAAAGAAGCTATTTAACACGGTTAGTCAATCCCTAACAAATGAACAAAAAGAAAAACTTGAAGATATTATTACCTTGCAGCATTCGTCAGAATCCAATAAAACGATATTGGATTGGTTAAAAGAACCACCGGGACATCCTTCACCCGAAACCTTTTTAAAAGTAATAGAACGACTCGAATACATACGAGGAATGGAATTAGAAACGGTGCAAATTAATCATTTGCACCGCAATCGCCTGTTACAGCTGTCTCGCTTGGGTTCAAGATATGAACCTTATGCATTCCGTGATTTTCAGGAAAATAAACGATATTCAATACTAACCGTCTATTTATTACATCTTAATCAAGATTTGACGGATAAAGCTTTTGAAATTCATGACAGACAAATACTTAGTCTCTTATCAAAAGGTCGTAAGGCTCAAGAGGAAATTCAGAAACTGAACGGTAAAAAGCTGAATGAGAAAGTTATACACTTTACGAACATCGGACAAGCTTTGATCAAAGCAAAACAGGAAAAATTAGACGTTTTTGAGGTTTTAGAATCCGTTATTGAATGGAATTCTTTTGTCTCTTCGGTCGAAGAAGCCCAGGAGCTTGCACGTCCTGCTGACTATGATTATTTAGACTTACTGCAAAAACGATTTTATTCACTAAGAAAATATACGCCAACGCTATTAAGGGTGTTGGAATTTCATTCTACAAAGGCAAATGAGCCACTTTTACAAGCTGTAGAGATTATCCGAGGAATGAACGAATCCGGAAAACGAAAAGTACCTGATGACTCACCTGTGGATTTTATTTCAAAACGTTGGAAAAAGCATTTATACGAGAATGATGGTACAACAATCAATCGTCATTACTATGAAATGGCTGTTTTAACAGAACTTCGGGAGCATGTTCGGGCAGGAGATGTTTCCATTGTTGGCAGCAGACAATATAGAGATTTTGAGGAATATTTGTTTTCCGAATTTACATGGAATCAAACGAAAGAGAATACGAGATTATCAGTTAGTTTATCATTCGAAGATTATATAACGGAGAGAACCAGCAGCCTTAATGAAAGGTTAAAGTGGTTAACTGCCAATTCCAACAAGTTAGATGGAGTTTCTCTTGATAAAGGAAAGCTGTCACTTGCACGCTTAGAAAAAGATGTACCAGAAGAAGCAAAAAAGTTTAGTGCAAGCCTTTATCAGATGCTACCAAGAATAAAATTAACCGATTTACTGATGGATATTGCTTATATAACAGGATTTCATGAGCAATTTACTCATGCTTCCAATAATCGAAAACCGGATAAAGAAGAAACGATTATTATTATGGCTGCCCTTTTAGGAATGGGAATGAATATAGGTGTAAGCAAGATGGCTGAAGCAACACCCGGACTTACATATAAGCAATTAGCCAATGTATCTCAATGGCGCATGTATGAAGATGCAATGAATAAAGCCCAAGCCGTATTAGTAAATTTTCATCACAAATTACAATTGTCTTCCTATTGGGGAGACGGTACAACATCCTCATCAGACGGTATGAGAATGCAGTTAGGTGTTCATCACTACATGCAGATGCAAACCCACATTATGGAACTGGAAAAGGAGCCACCATCTACCGTTTTACTAGTGATCAATTCTCTTCTTACTACACAAAGATTATTCATACTAATTCAAGGGATGCGATTCATGTTTTAGATGGTTTGTTGCACCATGAAACGGATTTAAACATAGAAGAGCATTATACAGACACAGCTGGTTACACAGATCAAATATTCGGACTGACTCATTTATTAGGATTTAAATTTGCCCCAAGAATAAGAGATTTAGCAGACTCAAAATTATTTACAATAGATAAAGCAAGTGAGTATCCAAAATTAGAAGCCATTTTACGTGGACAAATAAATACAAAGGTCATTAAAGAAAATTATGAGGATGTTTTGCGATTAGCTCACTCAATAAGAGAAGGAACAGTTTCAGCATCCCTTATTATGGGGAAACTAGGATCTTATTCAAGACAAAACAGCTTGGCTATAGCCTTACGTGAGATGGGTCGAATAGAAAAAACAATTTTTATTTTGAATTATATATCGGATGAATCATTAAGAAGAAAAATACAAAGGGGATTAAATAAAGGAGAAGCCATGAACGGATTAGCAAGAGCTATTTTCTTCGGAAAACAAGGTGAGCTTAGGGAACGGACTATACAACATCAATTGCAAAGAGCCAGTGCTTTAAACAT
>NZ_JAQQGG010000028.1:0-2685 GCF_028548245.1 Bacillus sp. FF-1 | reverse complement strand
TTATGATGATAGGTAAGGCTTTGATGTAATCTCCACCTTTTCCCCCACCTCACACCGTACGTGCTAGTTTCCTAGCATACGGCGTTCCATCGTTTCCAACTGACTTTAAAATCAAATTATGTTACTATCGGTTCATTTCCAGCTTTAGTTCTTAGCACATTCAGTTTATCCATTTGTTTCTTGTTAAGTTTAAAAGACCGAAGGTAATGTGTAATCTTATTAAGATTCGTCATGTGAATCAGTTTGTGTATAAACCAATCTACAATTACCAAGTTGTTGTACTTGTCATCCCCACCTTGTTTAATGGGAACAATGTGATGACAATGAACACGTTCAATACCAATTTCCTCACCAGTTACATAACACTTACCATATTGAGCAACGTATTTTGATATCCTATTATCGTTGTACTCAATACTTTTATTCTTCGAATAAGTCCTCATAACTTGGTTGAGAACATCCTTAGGTATTGCCTTAAGATTACTATGTACTTTATTACGCCCCGTTTCCGTATAGTTACAGATAACCTGCGAAAAATTCCACGGGTTTTTATGATGTATTCCTGTAACTGGTAAGAGTGGAGTGTTCTGTACAACGTAAATCTTAGTGTTAGGTTGTATTCCTTTGGTCTTCCTTTTAAAATTCACAGATGTTTCACAGAACTTCATGTGCTTCATATTGTTTCTAAGTCTGGTTCTTATGACTCTTCGCAGAGAGTAATTTACCTCCGTTAAATCCATGTAAATTGTAACCGCATATTTAAAGTAATTTTGTATACCAAGAAGGGTTGAATTAAATTGAGTAACTTTCTCTGAAGTGGGCTCCTTTTGAATTCCTTTGATTCGTTCTTTTAGTTGTCTTTTAGCTTTTGTAATAGCTTTGTCGGACATACTGGTTTTTGCAATATATCCAAATTTAGCTTTACCTTGTTTAACCACTTTGATTTTGAATCCAAGGAAAACTGACGAGTTTTTCTTGAGATTAACCACTTTGGACTTTTTGGGGTTAATTTCTAATCCCAAGCGGGATTTGAGAAAATCAACTGTCGCATGATAAAAGCGTTGTGCTTCATCATAAGTCCGACACATTATTTTGAAGTCATCCGCGTATCTCACTACATAACCACATTTTAGATTCGTGTACTTCCTAGCATATTGTCGAAACCCTAAATGCCGAGTAGAGATTCTGTGAGGTTTGTAGGTTTCCCATTGGCTACTTATCCACCAATCAAGTTCATTTAGAACAATGTTGGAAAGTAAAGGAGAAATAATTCCTCCTTGCGGAGTACCCTTATTGGGAATACCCTCTCCTTCTATCTCAGATTTAAGGATTTTTGAAATAACACATAGAAGTGATTTGTCTCTTATTCCCAGAGTCCACATTTGCCTTAATAGCTTTTTGTGGCATACATTATCAAAGAACCCCTTAATGTCAATATCAACACAGTAGTGTTGGTGACCTATGTTAATAAGACTTACAACTCTACTTAGTGCATGGTGTGTACTTCTGTTCGGTCTAAATCCATAACTATGGTTATGAAACTTAGCTTCACAAATAGGTTCCAATACTTGGAGGATAGATTGTTGTACTAATCTGTCCCAAATTGTTGGAATCCCCAGGGGTCGCTTCTTATCACTGCCCTCTTTTGGGATAAGGACTCTTTTAACTGCTTGTGGTTGATAGTTATTTAATCGTTTCCTAACTTCATGAATAATCTTTGTATCGTTTAGGTGCCAAATATCTTTAATGGTTAAATTGTCAACTCCAGCCGTGTTACTCCCCTTATTAGTTTTGATGTTGCGGTATGCTAATCTAATATTTTCTTCCGAACCGATAATATCAATTAATTTATAGAAATTGTTACCATTAAGGCTATTAGAATATAACTCATCATACTTTCTTTGCATGTCGTAATATTCACTGTGCCTTAGTTTAGTTTTCTTTAACATGGGCTGTAACCTCCCCTTATTTACTGGAGGTTTACATCTCTTTAGTCTTACTCGAAACCATGTCAACCATAAGTAACAGTCAGTTTTCAATCGACTAGTGGCTATCCCTCCACGTTCATTACACGTTTCATAGGTACTGTGCCACCACTTTCACTGTCATAAACCTAGGTTATACAATTTACAATTGTTTTCCCTAGAACCACTTCATCGGAAGCAAGCCCTCAGTGTTGACAGCTTACCACGTTCCGTCATTCCTATCTGTGCATATACCGTTAGGTTTCTCCTATGAGCCTGCTACCTTGATATTGCCTGTAACAATATATGGACTTTCATAAAGGCGAGTTTTACTCATCCACAGTAGCGACACTAATTGTGTCAGTAAGCCTTTCGACTTACTTCCGATATAGACCCGTACCATCAGAGATTCGTCCGCACATACCATACTCTATTGGTTCATAGTGCATACTAACCATAGGTAATTTATAGACTTCCGGTTTATAGGTTACACCACCCACCTCTGAGTGACTTTCGTATCCTATAGGATTACGGTAACTCTCAACCGACTTCACCGAGCTTCATACAGTTCAGTTCTTGCTAACTTCACTGCATGTCGGAGTATTAAAGGAAGCCCTTCAAGGCGTTACCCTATCATTTGACTTCTTGGAATGACAGTTCACTGTTGAACTGTAAGTTCGACAATGCCTAAGCTTTTCACTTAGGAACGTGTCGCACCACC
>NZ_JAQQGG010000027.1:0-2801 GCF_028548245.1 Bacillus sp. FF-1 | reverse complement strand
CCGTCCGCCGCTAACTTCATAAGAGCAAGCTCTTAATCCATTCGCTCGACTTGCATGTATTAGGCACGCCGCCAGCGTTCATCCTGAGCCAGGATCAAACTCTCCAATAAAGTTAGTTTGTCTAGCATCATAAAATAAAAATTGACGTTTCACGTTGTTTGTTTCGTTCAGTTTTCAAAGAACTTGTCTGCCGCTCATTTGCGACTTCCTTATGTTAACATCTTCGTTAGTTAATGTCAACTAAGTTTTTTATTTCGTTTGTCGCTTTCGACGTTATTGTCATCGGCGACTTGTTCTATATTACACCTCTAAGTATTAATCGTCAATACGTTTTTTAAAAAAACTTCATTTTTTTAAAACCCTATTTACATACCTCTTCTATCAGAATATATAAGCAACCCATATAATACTCTATGGGTTGCTTTCCATCATAAAAACTATTGTTCTTTTGAAGGTACCGAACAGCTTTCATCTGTACAAGACATATCGCTTCCACCTTCTGAAGAAAGCTCTTGTAACTTAGGTACAGGATTCTCTTCTTCCCACACTTGCTGAAGTGCACCAACAAAAGTTTCAAGTGGTTGTGCACCTGAAATAGCATACTTTTGATTAATAATAAAATAAGGTACTCCTGAAATTTGATATTGCTGAGCAATCGCTTCATCAACTCTAACATCATTTGCATATGCGCTTTTATCATTAATAACCTGTAAAGCTTCTTGTTTGTCTAGACCTGAAGCTTCAGCTATAGTAGCGAGCGTATCCACATCACTTAAATTTCTTGATTCAGTGAAATATGCAAAAAGTAGATTTTCCGTAATCTCTTTTTCTTTCCCTTGATCCTTTGCAAATTTCGCAAGACGATGCGCATCAAAAGTGTTCGTCGGCTTCATCTCATCAAAATTAAAACTTAAACCCATACTAGCTGCATGATTACCTAACTGCACGTTATTACGTTTCGCTTCTTCAATACTAATCCCATACTTTGATGCAAGTACTTCATTAATACTTGTTCCAGAATAGATTGGAGCATTTTGGTCTAATTCAAAACTTTTAAACTCAACTTCAACATCCTTCTTATGAGGAAATTGCTCTAAAGCCACTTCTAACCTACGTTTCCCAATGTAGCAAAATGGGCATACAAAATCTGACCATACTTCAATTTTCATAGAAACACCTCATTAACATGTAGTTTTCAATCATTGTAGCACTGGCACTAAGGAATTCAAAAATTTATGCTTCAAGCCTTAAATACTACAACCTAAAATAAATTTATAAATAGAAAAACGATAATCAAAAGTATTACCTTCTGATTATCGTATATATAAATCTAATTATGCTTGAATATATCTTCCCACGAACTTCCATACGGTATTCCAATACGTATTTGAATCTATCTTCTCAGCTTCTCCATGTCCAGCACCTGGAACAATTAATTTCTCTTTTTCTACTTTTGCAGCATTATATACTTCATCTAACATTTCAAAAGGAACGAATGTATCCGCATCCCCATGAATGAATAGCATCGGTGTTTTACTTTTTGCAACTTGTTTAATAGCTGAAGCTTCTTCTAAATCATATCCAGCTCTTAATTTTGTAACTGTATTTGCCGCATTCATAACAGGAAACTTCGGCAAGTGGAATAGATCTTTTAATTGATACGTAAATTCATCAACAACAGTTGAGTACCCACAATCTTCAATAATAACTTTAACGTTAGAAGGTAAATCCTCACCTGAAGTCATCATTACAGTTGCCGCGCCCATCGAAACACCAAATAGTGCTATTTCAGCATTAGGATCTTTCTTTACAATTTGTTGAATCCAAATCAAAATGTCTTTACGATCATGCCAGCCCATACCAACATAATCCCCTTCACTATTCCCGTGCCCACGAAGATCTGGTGCTATGACATTATAGCCTTGTTCATAAAAGTTGCGAATATATTTCGTCATTTCTGATGCCCTACCATTGTATCCATGAACTACAATCGCCCATTTATGACTAGATTGTTCATTCATATATTCATAACCTGTTAAATTCAGTTTATCGAAAGAACGTATAGTTAATGTGTTAGGCTTATACTTTGATACGAAGTTCGCATTCTTCTCTTCATTTGTAGCCAATGCATCTCCCGATGCATTTACCGTTTCTACTAAATGAGGATTATCTTCCAAAAATTCTTTTTCTTGTTTCGCATTCAACGCATAGTTATAAAAATAATTTCCAACTAACATATACACAATCGCTAGAAGGATTAAGACTACTATAGTAATTATACCTATCTTTTTCATATTATCTCCTTTTTAAAAATTAAATATCCCTATATTAAAGCACTCAAAAAATAACGGTACTATTTTAACACACCAATAGATTGCTTCCACAAAAAATAAAATATAAAATCTGAAACTACACATCGAAAATGATGAAAGAAATTGAATACAAAAGGATAACTCGAGGCTAATAAGAAGTTAGAAACACAAAAAAGACGAGTCATTCTGACTCGTCTTAAGCTTGCTTGGCGACGTCCTACTCTCACAGGGACAAGGTCCCAACTACCATCGGCGCTAGAGAGCTTAACTTCCGTGTTCGGTATGGGAACGGGTGTGACCTCTCTGCCATCATCACCAAACTATTGAAGGCATATTCCTTCAAAACTAGATAACATTTGCTACATATTATATGGTTAAGTCCTCGATCTATTAGTATTCGTCAGCTCCACATGTCACCATGCTTCCACCTCGAACCTATCAACCTGATCATCTTTCAGGGATCTTACTAGCTTACGCTATGGGAAATCT
>NZ_JAQQGG010000026.1:0-2986 GCF_028548245.1 Bacillus sp. FF-1 | reverse complement strand
GTATGTTCTTTGAAAACTAGATAACAGTGTAGCTCATATTTTTTAATTTTAGTTTGGTTAAGTTAGAAAGGGCGCACGGTGGATGCCTTGACACTAGGAGTCGATGAAGGACGGGACTAACGCCGATATGCTTCGGGGAGCTGTAAGTAAGCTTTGATCCGAAGATTTCCGAATGGGGAAACCCACCATACGTAATGGTATGGTATCCTTATCTGAATACATAGGGTAAGGAAGACAGACCCAGGGAACTGAAACATCTAAGTACCTGGAGGAAGAGAAAGCAAATGCGATTTCCTGAGTAGCGGCGAGCGAAACGGAACATAGCCCAAACCAAGAGGCTTGCCTCTTGGGGTTGTAGGACATTCTATACGGAGTTACAAAGGAACGAGGTAGACGAAGCGACCTGGAAAGGTCCGTCGTAGAGGGTAACAACCCCGTAGTCGAAACTTCGTTCTCTCTTGAATGTATCCTGAGTACGGCGGAACACGTGAAATTCCGTCGGAATCTGGGAGGACCATCTCCCAAGGCTAAATACTCCCTAGTGATCGATAGTGAACCAGTACCGTGAGGGAAAGGTGAAAAGCACCCCGGAAGGGGAGTGAAAGAGATCCTGAAACCGTGTGCCTACAAATAGTCAGAGCCCGTTAACGGGTGATGGCGTGCCTTTTGTAGAATGAACCGGCGAGTTACGATCCCGTGCGAGGTTAAGCTGAAGAGGCGGAGCCGCAGCGAAAGCGAGTCTGAATAGGGCGTTTAGTACGTGGTCGTAGACCCGAAACCAGGTGATCTACCCATGTCCAGGGTGAAGTTCAGGTAACACTGAATGGAGGCCCGAACCCACGCACGTTGAAAAGTGCGGGGATGAGGTGTGGGTAGCGGAGAAATTCCAATCGAACCTGGAGATAGCTGGTTCTCCCCGAAATAGCTTTAGGGCTAGCCTTAAGTGTAAGAGTCTTGGAGGTAGAGCACTGATTGGACTAGGGGTCCTCATCGGATTACCGAATTCAGTCAAACTCCGAATGCCAATGACTTATCCTTAGGAGTCAGACTGCGAGTGATAAGATCCGTAGTCAAAAGGGAAACAGCCCAGACCGCCAGCTAAGGTCCCAAAGTGTGTATTAAGTGGAAAAGGATGTGGAGTTGCTTAGACAACTAGGATGTTGGCTTAGAAGCAGCCACCATTTAAAGAGTGCGTAATAGCTCACTAGTCGAGTGACTCTGCGCCGAAAATGTACCGGGGCTAAATACACCACCGAAGCTGCGGATTGATACCGAATGGTATCAGTGGTAGGGGAGCGTTCTAAGGACAGTGAAGTCAGACCGGAAGGACTGGTGGAGTGCTTAGAAGTGAGAATGCCGGTATGAGTAGCGAAAGACGGGTGAGAATCCCGTCCACCGAATGCCTAAGGTTTCCTGAGGAAGGCTCGTCCGCTCAGGGTTAGTCAGGACCTAAGCCGAGGCCGACAGGCGTAGGCGATGGACAACAGGTTGATATTCCTGTACCACCTCTTTATCGTTTGAGCAATGGAGGGACGCAGAAGGATAGAAGAAGCGTGCGATTGGTTGTGCACGTCCAAGCAGTTAGGCTGATAAGTAGGCAAATCCGCTTATCGTAAAGGCTGAGCTGTGATGGGGAAGCTCCTTATGGAGCGAAGTCTTTGATTCCCCGCTGCCAAGAAAAGCTTCTAGCGAGATAAAAGGTGCCTGTACCGCAAACCGACACAGGTAGGCGAGGAGAGAATCCTAAGGTGTGCGAGAGAACTCTGGTTAAGGAACTCGGCAAAATGACCCCGTAACTTCGGGAGAAGGGGTGCTTTCTTAACGGAAAGCCGCAGTGAATAGGCCCAAGCGACTGTTTAGCAAAAACACAGCTCTCTGCGAAGCCGTAAGGCGAAGTATAGGGGGTGACACCTGCCCGGTGCTGGAAGGTTAAGGAGAGGGGTTAGCGTAAGCGAAGCTCTGAACTGAAGCCCCAGTAAACGGCGGCCGTAACTATAACGGTCCTAAGGTAGCGAAATTCCTTGTCGGGTAAGTTCCGACCCGCACGAAAGGTGTAACGATTTGGGCACTGTCTCAACCAGAGACTCGGTGAAATTATAGTACCTGTGAAGATGCAGGTTACCCGCGACAGGACGGAAAGACCCCGTGGAGCTTTACTGTAGCCTGATATTGAATTTTGGTACAGTTTGTACAGGATAGGCGGGAGCCTTTGAAACCGGAGCGCTAGCTTCGGTGGAGGCGCTGGTGGGATACCGCCCTGACTGTATTGAAATTCTAACCTACGGGTCTTATCGACCCGGGAGACAGTGTCAGGTGGGCAGTTTGACTGGGGCGGTCGCCTCCTAAAGTGTAACGGAGGCGCCCAAAGGTTCCCTCAGAATGGTTGGAAATCATTCGTAGAGTGCAAAGGCATAAGGGAGCTTGACTGCGAGACCTACAAGTCGAGCAGGGACGAAAGTCGGGCTTAGTGATCCGGTGGTTCCGCATGGAAGGGCCATCGCTCAACGGATAAAAGCTACCCCGGGGATAACAGGCTTATCTCCCCCAAGAGTCCACATCGACGGGGAGGTTTGGCACCTCGATGTCGGCTCATCGCATCCTGGGGCTGTAGTCGGTCCCAAGGGTTGGGCTGTTCGCCCATTAAAGCGGTACGCGAGCTGGGTTCAGAACGTCGTGAGACAGTTCGGTCCCTATCCGTCGTGGGCGTAGGAAATTTGAGAGGAGCTGTCCTTAGTACGAGAGGACCGGGATGGACGCACCGCTGGTGTACCAGTTGTTCTGCCAAGGGCATAGCTGGGTAGCTATGTGCGGAAGGGATAAGTGCTGAAAGCATCTAAGCATGAAGCCCCCCTCAAGATGAGATTTCCCATAGCGTAAGCTAGTAAGATCCCTGAAAGATGATCAGGTTGATAGGTTCGAGGTGGAAGCATGGTGACATGTGGAGCTGACGAATACTAATAGATCGAGGACTTAACCATATAATATG
>NZ_JAQQGG010000025.1:0-3439 GCF_028548245.1 Bacillus sp. FF-1 | reverse complement strand
AGATTTCCCATAGCGTAAGCTAGTAAGATCCCTGAAAGATGATCAGGTTGATAGGTTCGAGGTGGAAGCATGGTGACATGTGGAGCTGACGAATACTAATAGATCGAGGACTTAACCATATAATATGTAGCAATGTTATCTAGTTTTGAAGGAATATGCCTTCAATAGTTTGGTGATGATGGCAGAGAGGTCACACCCGTTCCCATACCGAACACGGAAGTTAAGCTCTCTAGCGCCGATGGTAGTTGGGACCTTGTCCCTGTGAGAGTAGGACGTCGCCAAGCAAAAACCTAAGTCGTTTCGACTTAGGTTTTTTTGTGTTTATTTATATATATCAAATGACATAATCCGTAAATTTAGTAATCTTAATGAGAGAAAAGGATGAAATGGAGACGTTTTAAAGTCAACTACCCCCAGTGAGACAAAGCCTTTCAGTGGGGGCTTGAGCTCGAGCGCTAGGTCTTTTCGTCTATCGCTAGACAGTTTGACGCTCTAGCATTTATGCTACCCCACGATTTGTCACGCAACTTACTAATCTATCTACACCTAAATCGCAATTCAAAGCGTTACTCGTAGTCGTGGATGGTTTCTTCATTTGAGAAACATGCATTTCATATGTATCATGCACCTCAAAGAACCGACTTTTTTGCTTCGGTACAATCTCAATGTAGAAGATTTTTTTATGTCTTAAATTTTTCGGCATACGTATTTTAATGGAACCCAATTTTTTTTGAATGCCACATTCATCGGAACCATCCAATACCCGTTATTATCCACTTTAGGGACTTGATAGATTTCAATGATTCGTTTGTCAGTGGAACGAGAATAATTTGGAAACTTCGGACGCCCTGTGAACTGCTCAGGATTTTTCTTACATTGTTCCAACGCTTTAAAAAAGCTCTTCACTTCTGCATATAAGGCTCTGTGAATCGCTTGAATAGAATTTGATTGAACGCCCCAATCATTCGTATTGGCTTGCATGGCAGTATCTACTTCTTTTACAGTAGCCATCCTGTTATTGTTTAAGTAACTTTGTTTCATCGTGTACAAGCCAACATTTCGCAACGCTTTTGAGCTATGTGACATGCGCTGAAGTGAACCCCCGCTGATTAAAGTTTCAATTTATACAATATCTTTTCATTTTTAAAGGATTTCATTCATCAAAAAATCTATAATTAAGGTAATTAATATATATTATTGATGGGTGTGGGGGATTATGAAAGAAATATGCATGTTATTAGTGGCTGTTATATTATGGGGGACAGCCATTGCGCCAACAAAGTGGGCGTTAGAAGTTATTCAGCCATTTACTTTGTTATTTATTCGCCTTTTCTTCGCTGGTGGAATTTGTTTGCTATTTTCATTTAAACAATTAAAAAAATCGGTTGTACATAAACAAGTGCCGTGGAAAAGAATGAGTTTACTATCTTTTACTGGTGTAGCTGGTTACTTTATGTTCACATCCTACGGTATTTCTTTAACAAGTGGATTACATGTTAGTATTATTGATGCTGCTTTACCGTTAGTTACAATTCTTTTTTCAGCGATCTTTTTGAAAGAAAAAATTCAGCTTAATTATTGGATCGGCATTGTATTGGGAGCTGCTGGAGTACTTCTTATTACTATCCCATCTAGTAACGGTAATCAAGAAGTATCTTTAATAGGAGATACCCTTATTTTATTAAGCACTTTCTTATTTGCTTTCTATACAGTATTGTTGAAAAGACCAAAACAAGAACAGTATTTATCAAACAAGGTTTTTACAACATTAACTTTAATTATTGGAGCTGTTATTTTATTACCATTTGCAATGGTAGAAACTTTTTACTATGGTTTCCCAGAAATCGAAACATGGAAGACTGGATTTAGTGTAATGTATCTTGTTATAGGCGCAACAATTTTAGCGTATTGGTTTTGGAATAGAGCACTAGAGACAGTCTCGGCATCAGTAAGTGGGTTATATTTAAATGCATTACCGTTAATAAGTATTGTTGCTTCAATTGCTTTATTAGATGAGTCTTTAACTTGGAAGATAGTAATAGGAGGAAGTTTAGTCTTAATAGGAGTAGGATGGGCAGATAGACAAAAGATAAGTAAGTTATTAAAGAAGAATAACTTGAATAGTAAGGAATGCTAAGTAACATATTGTATATAGTTTAAATATAAAAAAACACCTTATATATATTAGGTGTTTTTTTATTTGGCAAAGATAATAGATTGAAATCAGTATAGGTATTCTCTACTATATTTATACGTATTGAAATCATTTTGAAATATTGTTTGAACGAGTTGTATACATTCGGTATCATAAAAACTTTCGAAAGTGGGGTAGCGAGGAAATAAAGGGTCAGTAATATCGGCTTCGCTAAAATTCCCTTTATAAATCATGGCGGGAGTTTGATGATGCCATGATATTGAGAACTCATTTATTGGTGCAGTTTTTAATTCGAAACGCTTTTCTAATGCTTTCATATCCTGATCGAAGTTTTCTAAGTATATATAATTGGTCACATATTCTTCTTCACCAGCTATATATTGTTGTGTGAAATGCGGGTTAATATCATTTCCTTGAGCATCATTAATGAATAGATAGTATAGAAATTGTTTAAATGAGAGGCCTTTGGAGGAGTTTTCATCTTGATATAAAAACTTTCGGATGGGCTTCCATTCGGGATTTTCTATATAGGGAGGTGCGATTAAGGATACGAAAGAGCTCACTGCTCGTCTATAAGGGTTACGAACAAGCTTAAAAGTTTCTTTTTGTTTTTCGCGTAATGCTATACCTAGTCGAACACTATAGGCAGGTGTACTTTTGTATATGTCATATTCATAATTATGAATGAAAGGACTATAATTTAGAGCTGTCTGTAATAAGTCAATCTGATAAAAAAACCACTTAGCAAGAGAAGTACAACCACTTTTTTGGCTCCAAAATAGAATGATAGGAAAATTCTTATGATAATGTGGGTTTCTTGAATGGGCGTTGACGATATGTAATAAGGAAGGATCGAACAATCTCTACACCCCTTTCAGGTATTTTAATTATATGTATGAAAAATAAAGAGGAATATGAGTAGCTGTTTCATCTTTTCTAAAAAAGTGAAAGATTAATATTGACTATTATTGAATAGGGGTGTAATATAGAACAAGTCGCCGATGACAACAACGTCGAAAGCGACAAACGAAATAAAAAACTTAGTTGACATTGAAAGATGAAAATGTTAACATAAGGAAGTCGCAAATGAGCGACAGACAAGTTCTTTGAAAACTGAACGAAACAAACAACGTGAAACGTCAATTTTTATTTTATGGTGCTAGACAAACTAACTTTATTGGAGAGTTTGATCCTGGCTCAGGATGAACGCTGGCGGCGTGCCTAATACATGCAAGTCGAGCGAATGGATTAAGAGCTTGCTCTTATGAAGTTAGCGGCGGACGG
>NZ_JAQQGG010000024.1:0-4971 GCF_028548245.1 Bacillus sp. FF-1 | reverse complement strand
TAGGGATCCGCCTTTGTCTTCACTACCGATAATTGTGCGTTATGTATACTAGATTTGTATAACATATTCATGTGTTTTTAATAAGTCATCTTGAATCTAAGTACATTCCCTTAACAAGTGCATAGAATAATTTTGTAAAAACGCGAAAGGATTGGGAAAAATGCACTATAATCCTTATATATACCCATATCAATATCTTTATTATGTTAATGTACCAATACCAATACCAATGTATAACTATGGAAGACAGTCTGTTTACCGGACTTTTCCTAATGAGATAGAGCATGCAAATAGATTTGATTCTTTTTGCTCTTCTAACAATGACAGAAGAATTTCATTAACAGATTATGGACCAAAACCATTTGTCGTTAATATCAATGAAGCAACGAAGCAAAACAATACCTATCGTACTGCTTTATGGACAGGAACACATTTACAAGTTACTTTAATGAGTCTCAATGTTGGCGAAGATATCGGTTTGGAAGTACATTCTAACGTTGATCAATTCTTACGTATTGAACAAGGCCAGGGGATTATTCAAATGGGCAAGAATAAAGATAATTTAAACTTTAAAAGAAATGTCTATGATGATTATGCCATAATGATACCCGCTGGAACATGGCATAATCTAACCAATACAGGTAATATTCCTCTAAAACTTTACTCGATATATGCTCCTCCTAACCATCCATTTGGTACTGTACATGTAACAAAAGCCGATGCCATGGTAAATGAATAAAACTATTAAAAATAATAAAAAGGATCTTAGATTGAAGATCCTTTTTTTATGCCAATAATGAG
Source organism: Bacillus sp. FF-1 (assembly GCF_028548245.1). NCBI lineage: Bacteria > Bacillati > Bacillota > Bacilli > Caryophanales > Bacillaceae > Bacillus > Bacillus sp. FF-1. The sequence goes on along the minus strand of NZ_JAQQGG010000024.1, from coordinate 4,170 downwards.
ACGTTATGTTAACTGATAGTGTATGGAGTATACAAAGAAAACAAGAGTATGGCTACCACATTCTTGTGATAAAATGGAATAGAAAGGGTGATTTAATTGAATATTTTATGGGACTTTGACGGAACACTTTTTAATACATATCCTGCCTATACCAAAATACTCTCTCTAGTACTTGGAGAAGAGATAGATAAACAGGAGATTTATAAAAAATTAAAGATTTCATACTCACATGCACTAGACTACTATAATGTTTCTAGTGACCAGAAAGAGAAAATTAAAAGCTTAAAAAAGGAATTGTCTCCAAAAGACATGAAACCATTTGATGGCGTGGAAGAAATTTTGAAATTTGCAGATAAGAATGTAATCATGACACATAAACACAGAGATGGAGTTTTAGCAATTTTAAAATATTATGGATGGGACAAATACTTTGTAGATATGGTTACGATTGATAATGGTTTTCCTCGCAAACCCAACCCATCAGCATATACTTACTTGCATCAAAAACACAAAATTGATCTAGCTATTGGAGATAGAGAATTAGATTTGCTACCTGCAAAAGAATTAGGAATCATAACATGCATGTTTCAAGGTCAAAGTGATGTAGCAGATTATTATTTAAACGATTACTCAGAATTTTTCAATAAGGGTATTCCATTATCAAAACAGTTGTATCTTCAGCAATAAATCGCTGAAGATATATGATAGATTTATTGACTTCCGCTTTCGAAGATTATGTAAATGAGCTGTCTATATGGACGGCTTATTATTTTTTCGCTTAAGATTTTCCCCTTGTTTTTGGGTGGAATGGTGAAGGCTGGGGTGAAGCGTAGCGAGGGGCTAGCCCCTAAATATGCATCAAATACATATTGCAAAAGAATAATGTATCGGTTGGGAGAACTGGGTGGTTCGGCTGGTACAATTGCTTGTTCAAGTCGAGCAACTTAAATTCTCGTTTTTGGTCTGTTCGGCTTGGCGAAAGTCAAAAACCAGCCGAAAAAAGTTTTGCAAGGAGGGAGCAAAGCGGACAAGGTGGAGATTTTTTGAATGGGGTTCTCAAAAAATACTACCTGTTCCTTTCGGAACTTTTAACCCTATATATAGAGTGAGAAGAGAGAGACTTTTAAAAGTGTAAAAAATGTTGATATATCAGTGTTTTTAAAGATTTTCGTGTGTCACAAATATGTGACACGTGTGTCACATATTTGTGACACACGAAATAATAAAAAATCGTAGTTATCGATTTGATAACTACGATTTTTATTTTCAAAAAAACTTATTAGGTAAATCCTTTAAAATAGGCATCTTCATAGCTTTATAAAACATAACTTTTAATGCTTCATTTACATTGTCCTTATCTCCTGCATAAACCACATGAGGATTAATAAATACTGCATAAGCTTTAGCATTATTTCCTTCAACGCCTGAATCACCTTTAAATAAAATTCCTTTTTTAACTAAAGAATTGATTACTGTACTTGTAGGTTGTCTAGAAGCATCTATTAATTTTGCAATCTCTGTAATATTTGCGGGTACAGGGTTTTTCGCTTTAATATCAAGAACAATACAATTACTAGAAAAAGCAATATAAGGAATTATTTCAGTTAAAAAAATCTTCTCCCTATCTGTTAAATATTTTTGCCTATACAAATAGCCTAGATTCTCTTGCATTGATTGAGCAAACCTCACTTTCGATTGAGGACTCTTTTTAGTTCCTATGTAAATCTCTTTACCACCAGTAGCTTTACTTAACACCTTTAAAGCTTCATCTACTGCGTCTTGATCCATCCCATGATGTTCTTCTTCAAATTGTTTTTGCTCAATCTCTAAATCTCTTTTTCTCGCTTTTTGTTCAGCTTGTCCAAAGTTAATAATCTTTTTTGTCATGTGTTGTTGCTCCTCTCATTTTGTGAGCACCAACATAAATACCAAAAATCATAATTATGGTATTACCCTAATAATAAAATTATGATAATCTATAAACAGATATTGATTTTTAGGTATTTTCGTTGAATACCCTTTGAAACGAGCCATGTTGGAGCATGGCTCGTTTTTATTTTATCACACATATAATCCCAAGAAATGGTCAAACAAAATTTAGAGAAACTTTTACTCACTTTGTTAAAAACGCTCCATGTCATGTCTCCGTTGTTTATGCTTCAGTTCCTTCTTGTGTTCACGTTCAAATTGATTGTCTACACCATTCATATCCAGTTCATTCTTAACAAGTCCTCTAAACGCCTTAAAATGCTCTCCAAGGACTTTTTTCGTGTTGTGGTATAAAACCTTTATGTTTTCCTTTAAATCTCCTATATGGGCTTTTAACGAGCTTATTTCCTTACGTAGTTTTCTATTCTCATCTTCCAAATCTGTATTTTTGTTAATAGCTTCAACCAAACCATCTGCTAAACTATCAACTTTACCTTGTAATTCTTTATTTTCTCGAACTAAATCTGTACGCTGCAAACGATCATAATCTTTTTTCACTGAATATCCAGCATTAATCATTCCTTGCACTCTTTTTAATTCTTTAGTTCCAACAATCCAATTCCCTGTTGGTTTTTCTACTTTTTCTTTTTTTAAAAAACCTTTATTAATAACCTCTATTTTCTTTTCTCTCTCAGCTTTAATCTTAATTTCTCCTGGCAATCGTTCGTTCATTTCCAGTAATTCATTTTTCTTTTCAAAAAGCTGGTTTTCCAAAGAAAGAATTTCCTTTTCTAAATCCTTTTTTTCTTTGTATTCATTCACGTCTTTATAATTATTTGAACCAACTAATTTCCGTTCAATACCACGCTTTTTTAACATTTTTTCTAATATCTTCACTTCTTTTTCTCGCCAATCATCAAAAGGACGAGTTTTATCTAATGTTGGATCTTGTTGTGTAATGGCTCGGTCAAATGATACTTGTTTTTCAAGTCCTCGCTTATACCCACTCGCCACAGGCACAAAATTCAAGTGCATATGAGGGCTAGCCTCGTCATTATGAATGACCGCATTGTAAACTTTTAAATTTGGATTTCGTTTCTCAAAATCCTTAAACCACTCTAACAAAATTTCATTTGCTTTTTCATAATCGGCATTGGAAATGAAATTGTTCAAATCACCAACTTGAATGATCATTTCTTGCTGAAGCGCAGTTTTTTTACCGAACTGAATGTGTTTATAATAGTCATCAATTTTTCGGTCGTTACGTTTTTGTTTAGCGTTATAGTTCTCCAATACTTCTCCAAATTCTTCTTGATATAATTCCTTTAAATCTTTCTGAACAAGATATTTATTATCATCAGATTTTGAATAATCTATATGCGAATTTCGCTCTTTTTCCTTCTCGCTCATTGTCCTGTTATTATGTTTAATATTGGTTTTGTTCGTTGCTTTTTTGAGAGAAACTGACATGCTCATGACGAATCAACTCCTTGCCTCCACTATACCAAAAGCTTTGTTACTTTGGCAAAGTAACCTTTTCTGTATTGTGACATTCCGCTACGCTCCATGTACACAATGAAAAGGCTCTGCGAGGCTGTTTTGGCTATCGCCAAGCCATGCTTTGCATGACAAAAAACAAAACCTTGGACTCTGTCCAAACCTGCTGGGGAACTCTTCCCCAGACCCCCTTAATCCAACTCCCCAACCCCTCAATCCTTGAGGGGCTCCCTCGCCGGTTGGCAGAGTCAAAAGGGTACCTTTTGACAACCACAAGAGGGTTGCATAGTGAGTGTGTCAACTCCTTATCCTCCCGCCCCCTTACGGGTTCGGTCCGGTACCGTTGACACACGCTATGCAGCTACCTCTACCTAATTAAAAACCTAATTTTCTACTCAAGTAGCACTACATAGGTTCCCCTCTCTTTTGATTTATAAAATCAACATTCTATGAACTTGTTATTAAGGAGTACCACCAGCATTTTGAAAAAAACCACGCTAAGAGTATGCAAGATTTTATGCAAAAAATCGGAAGACATAGGGAACTATGGGGAGGCCGAAAAGCCCGCCATAATAGGAATGTATAAAAAAATGCATAGAATCATAGAAAAAGACAAAGGCGGATTCCTTGTGGGAATAGGGATCCGCCTTTGTCTTCACTACCGATAATTGTGCGTTATGTATACTAGATTTGTATAACATATTCATGTGTTTTTAATAAGTCATCTTGAATCTAAGTACATTC
>NZ_JAQQGG010000023.1:0-5790 GCF_028548245.1 Bacillus sp. FF-1 | reverse complement strand
AGATTTCCCATAGCGTAAGCTAGTAAGATCCCTGAAAGATGATCAGGTTGATAGGTTCGAGGTGGAAGCATGGTGACATGTGGAGCTGACGAATACTAATAGATCGAGGACTTAACCATATAATATGTAGCAATGTTATCTAGTTTTGAAGGAATATGCCTTCAATAGTTTGGTGATGATGGCAGAGAGGTCACACCCGTTCCCATACCGAACACGGAAGTTAAGCTCTCTAGCGCCGATGGTAGTTGGGACCTTGTCCCTGTGAGAGTAGGACGTCGCCAAGCAACTAAAAACACAAGTCTTTTGACTTGTGTTTTTTCGTGTTTAGTAAACAATATTATACTGTTTCAATTATAGACGAACGTTGTATTCTGATGTCTTAATGATGGATGTAGGTTCATCATACGCATTGAATATAAAACTATAATCGTTATTTGGCGATATTGGTTTAGTTTCTAATTCATAATAAATGTGACTGGGGCATATTGCGTTTTTTAACTCATCAATTACTAACCGTGCAAGATAATGAGGAGAATCACTAAATTGCCAAGCTGTAACAAATCCTAGTTTTTTACGGTTTCCCCAATAAGTATCCTAGTTACCTCACTTTAATAAATAGTTTAGCCTCTTTATAATTCTTGGGGAAGGTCTTTATATGCTGTGTCTTTGTACGCATTTGAAACTTGTATCTGTGTGTCGCGAATTAAGAAAGATAGTATGTTTGGAATGAATATGGTTTATAAAAATATACGATCCCTATACAGCATTGTCCAGTAGACATCTAGATTAATGGAGGGATGTTTAATTTTTAAATTGTGCCGTACGGTAAAGGCTAAAAGTGCTTGAAGGATATTCAGAGGGATTGCCACTATGCTATATTCAAGTAAGACAGAGGTGAAATGGATAAAAAACCGATATTTCAACTTGAATATCGGTTTAATAATATGTGACTTATATGAATCTATAGCAATACGAAAAGTGTAAATAAGACAGCTAACAAAATGCGATAGTATGCAAAAGGTTTTAAACCTATCTTCTCTAAAAGCTTCAGAAAAGTTACTACTGCTAGCATTGCTACTATAAAAGAGGTAATGAACCCTACTGCAAACATAGGGATGTCATCGACACTTAAATACTTCCAGCTTTTTAGTAAGTCTAAGCCTGTAGCCCCAACCATTACAGGAAGAGCTATTAGAAACGAGAACTCTGATGCAGTCTTATAATTTACTTTTGCTAATAGACCTCCAGAGATAGTAGATCCTGCTCTAGAAAAGCCAGGGTATACTGCTAAACATTGAAATAATCCAATTGTTAATGCTTGATGGTATGTTAAATCGTCCAGTGAGCAGGCGGTTGCCTCTTGCTTTTTTACTTCTGCAAAGATCATAAGAATTGCCCCTGCTACAAGTCCAATCACAACAGTATATGGCTGAAATAAGTAAGTTTTAATAACATCATGTAGTAGTAAACCAGCAACTACTGCCGGAAATACGCCAAGAAATACATGGAACGCGTTGAATTTATTCTCCTTCCGTAGAAGAGGCTTAATATTACATAAAGATACGAGACGTTTATGATATAAAATTGCAATAGCTAAAATTGCGCCTAGTTGAATAACAATTTCAAATGTTTTCGCTCTTTCTCCTTCAAAGCCTAATAAATGCCCGACTAATATAAGGTGGCCGGTAGAAGAGATAGGTAAAAATTCAGCTAACCCCTCTACGATACCGAGTATGAAGGCAATAATGATATCGCTCATGTTTCACTCCTAAAAATTAATGAATGTCTACTCTCTTAAAATAGAATAGTGTTGCGATAAATCCGAAAATCGTTGTTGCTGCAATGATCATATAAGAATACTCTGGTGGATATGTGGGTTGTAATTCATTATTTGCGATATCTAAAGTGGCGATCCAGGGAAATAAATCTTTATGTTTGGAATTTACGAGCATAAGATTAGTCATTGTAATAATGACTGTTAATATAATAGGCGGTACATAGCTCTTCATTACAAGAGTTAATAGAACAATAGGTGAAGACAATAGAAAAAGAAGTCCACCACAGGTTAAAAATTTTAGGAAAGAACCTAAAAGTAAAGCAGTGTTAAAACCAGGGAAGTTCCCCAATAGCCCTAATATTAAAGTAAGCGACCAAGCAACTAAAGTTAGCATCATGATCCAAAGGAAAAGAATGATGAACTTACTTATAATAAAACTAATACGTGACACGGGGATAGTTAGTAAATTTTTTAATGTGTCTTCTGCATATTCACGGGTAAACAGATAAGCAACTACTACTCCATATAAGGGGAACCCTATAACTAAAGTAGTGTATAAGTTAACTTCAGTGAATAATTGATGGAACCAAATAGTCGGAGTTGGCTGTTTGGTTTTTATATGTATATAAGAAGCTACTACGACTAAGAAAGGTGCGACACCAGCCCCAATAATACTAATTAAAAACATATTAGAGCGTTTTAGTTTTAATAGTTCTGTATAGAGTAGGTTAACCAATTGTTCCACCTCCAACTAGTTTGGTGAAATAATCTTCTAATCTGTCTTCGCTCATCATCATTTTTAATACTTCAATATCATTTAGAACAAACGTTCTGTTGATGTATCCTTGTTGCCCGAAATGAGAGTAAATGCGAATATTCCCTTCATCATGTACCTCATAATCGAAAATTTGAAATTGATTTTCTAATAACATCGTAGCCTTACTGTCATTATTCACCTGAAATTCTATGTATTTACGGTTTGCTTTGCGTAGCGTATCAAGAGAAACTTCTTCTAGTAACTTTCCTTCGTGAATAATTCCGATACGATCAACTAACTGTTCTACCTCGGCTAATATGTGACTAGAAATGAGTATCGTTATATTCCTTTCTTGAGCTAAAGAATGAATAAGTTTTCGCATTTCTTTAATCCCGATGGGGTCTAGTCCGTTAGTTGGTTCATCTAATATAAGTAGTTCGGGATAATGGAGAAGGGCGCGTGCAATTCCTAAACGCTGCTTCATGCCTAAAGAATACTTTCCCACTAACTTTTTTGTTTCATGTTGCAAGCCTACTATTTCTAACGCTTCTTCAATAGCATTCTTTTTGTGAACCCCAATTATCTTTGCGTTAATTAATAAGTTTTCTTTTGCAGTTAAGTTTTCATAAAACCCTGGAACTTCAACGATAGAACCAATTCTACTTAAAATATCTTTTTGATTTTGAAATAAGTCCTCTCCGAATATTTCGATAGTTCCACTTGTAGGCTTTATAAGACCGAGTAGCATACGAATGGTTGTTGTTTTACCAGCACCGTTACGACCTATGAATCCATAAATCTCTCCCTGTTGAACGTTAATATTTAGATTATCTACGGATTTTTGATTGCCATATACTTTAGTAAGATTAGTTGTTTTTATAATTGTATTTATAGGAGACACCTACTTTCTATAAGTTCTTACTTACATGATAAGCAGGAAGGTTTAACTGCATATTAATCATTTCTTAACTATTTCTTAAAAGTATTGTGTTTTGGAATGGAAAATCCAAAAGTGGTTCTTTCCCATGGATTACTTTCAACCCATATATGCCCGCCATTCTTTTCAACGAGCGCTTTAGAAATAGAAAGTCCGAGACCGCTACCACCAAAAGAGGAGTTTCTTGATTGTTCGCTTCGGTACATTCGCTCAAATATGTTTTGCAAATCATGTTTTGGAATACCAGGGCCTTTGTCCCAAATAAGAAGTTCATATTCTGTATCGGTTTCTAATAGTTCGACTCCTACTGTTTTCCCATCCTTTCCGTAATAAATAGCATTTTTCATTAAATTACCTATAATTCGTATAAGGCTAAGTTGATCTGCCATGATAGGAAAAGTAGATTCTGGTATGAGAATTTGTAGTTCAATATTATGTTTTGAGAGCTCAGGTAAAAATTCAATCAAAACTTCTCTAGTAACTTCAGAAAAGTCGAGTTCTTCTTCTTTTAGTGGAAATTCGTTAGCATCTAGCTTCGCCATATTGAATATCTCATCAACTAGGTGCTTCAAGTTATTTGATTTCATATAAAGTATTTTAAGATATTCTTGCTTTTCTATTTCAGAAGCAGCAACCTCATCTTTTAAGGCATCAATATAGCCAATAATGGAGGTAAGTGGTGTTCGTATATCGTGCGAGATACTAGACAGAAGTTTTTTTCTAGATTCCTCAGACCTCTTTGCTTCAATCCGAACCTTTTCTAATTCAGCTATTAGTTCGTTTATTGAAAAAACGATATTATGTAATGAACGATCATTGCTTGTAAATAATCTTGCTTGTAAATTACCTTTTAGTACACGACTTAATTTAGTATCTATTGATTTGCGGTGCTGAATGAATTGTATTCTTGAAAAGAAGAGATACATTGTAATTAAGATAAGGGTAATAAATAAAGATATTTTTACCCTTGGGTCCATTTGTATATTTAAAAGCCCGCAAATGATAAGTTGTAATGAAATAAGGAAAAGGGTTTTATCAGTCTTCAAGCTGTTCACCTACAAACTTATAACCAATTCCCCATACAGTCTGAATGAATTTTGGGTTGGAAGGATCGACTTCTATTTTCTTTCTAAGTTTTCGAATATGTACCATAACGGTATTGTCATCTTCTATATAATTATCGTCCCACACATTTCGGAAGAGCTGTGTTTTTGTAAATACTTGTCCTGGATTTGAAGTGAAGAATTTTAATAGTTCCAGTTCTTTTCCGGTTAAGTTAATTTCTTCTTTGTTTGTATGAACTGTATATGTATTTAAATCAATCAATAGGCCTTTAAAAGTTAGAGTTGTTTTCTTTTGTATATTAGCGTCACTTCCAAGAACTAAAAAACGCCGCATAAGAGCTTTTACACGTGCAATGACTTCATGAATACTGAAAGGCTTTGTAATGTAATCATCAGCACCAATGCTTAAACCTAAAATTTTATCAACTTCATGATCTTTAGCGGTTAGCATTAATATCGGTACGTTCGTTTTATCTCTAAGCTTTCTACATACTTCAATACCATCTACTTTCGGCATCATAAGGTCTAGTATAACGAGGTTATAGTTGTTTTGATTAAATAATTGTAAGGCTTCATCGCCATTAATCGCAGTATCTACCATATATAATTCTCGTTCCAAATATATTTTTAATAAATTTCGGATTTCTTTATCATCGTCTGCTATAAGGATACGTATATCTTTCATATCTTCACCTGCTTCTAATAGAGTTCATTGATAGTACAACAACCCCCTAATTATATAATATTATTTGTTAAAATAAGGTTAATAGTTTTGTTGGAGGGAAATGTCCACGTAAATTAAATTGAATATGTGTTGCAAGAATGAACTAATGAGAAGCAGAAGGTAGTTTCCGATAATGAATTTTTGCGGGGATGTATCTAGCTAAAAGAGCATAAAAGCATGTAATTAAATATCTTTATAAAAAGGTATTGACGATTGCTACTTAGAGGTGTAATATAGAACAAGTCGCCGATGACAACAACGTCGAAAGCGACAAACGAAATAAAAAACTTAGTTGACATTGAAAGATGAAAATGTTAACATAAGGAAGTCGCAAATGAGCGGCCAAGTAGTTCTTTGAAAACTGAACGAAACAAACAACGTGAAACGTCAATTTTTATTTTAGATGCTAGACAAACTAACTTTATTGGAGAGTTTGATCCTGGCTCAGGATGAACGCTGGCGGCGTGCCTAATACATGCAAGTCGAGCGAATGGATTAAGAGCTTGCTCTTATGAAGTTAGCGGCGGACGG
>NZ_JAQQGG010000022.1:0-7010 GCF_028548245.1 Bacillus sp. FF-1 | reverse complement strand
TGATAGCAGGCAGTATGATTTTGTTTTTTCTTAGAAAATCTATGCATTCATGTAGTAGATGAATGGCATCACCATTTTCCAAAGCCAATTGATGTAGGTGCTTAAATGTCATTCTATATTCTTTCAGGCTTAATCACAGGGTTACTGCTCTAGTCCGTCAGATATATTACAATAAAAGGAAAATGGTTTAGCTTTGCTGCTTTTCTTAGTTATCTTGATGGTCTCTATGTTTGAAATTATACTATTAAAAAAACATGTAGATCAGAGGGAGAACCAGTGAAGAAAAATTGGAATGAAGAAGAGCTTTTAGCAAACTTTATGTTAATGCCAAATGAACTACATCTATCTATGGGGAATAAAACAGAAACGAACCGTTTGGGCTTTGCCGTGTTACTAAAGTATTTCCAACAGAAAGCTAGATTCCCTAGCCAAAAGCAAGACATCCCAAAAGTAGTGATCGAGTACATAGCGAAACAGCTTGATGTTTCGCATGATCAATTTGATGAATATAGTTGGGGTGGAAAAGAAAAGACTTATACCCGACATCGAAAAAATATAAGGGATTTTTTTGGATTTCAGGAGCTTACACGTACAGATAATGATCGTTTGGGACAATGGTTAGAAGAACAAGTTCAGTCTACACATGATACAGACTATTTAAAAAACCAAGCATACAGTCTCTTTCGTAAATGGAAAGTTGAACCTCCTTCTATTGGGAGCTTAAAGCGTATGATTGACTCTGCCATTGATACTTTTGAAAAGAGCTTATATAAAATGACATATCAGCAATTATCTGCTAAGACGTGCACTCGGTTAGATGCTTTACTTGAGTCCCATGCTGATGAGGATTCTGATGGAGAGGAAACCGACATTTTAACTTTTCGTCAACTATTATCTTCTCCTCGTAAACCAAGTGTAAATGCGATGGAGATGGAGGTTAAAAAACTGTTAGCTATACGACATCTCCAAATTCCTAATGGTTTGTTTCATCATATGACTCCAAAATTACTAAAGAAATATCGACTTCGTGCAGCTACTGAGACTGTAACGGAATTGCGAGCACATCCAGCACCCATTCGCTACACCTTACTTGCCATCTTATTTTGGCATCGTCATGCTGAAGTTATCGACTATTTAGCTGATCTGTTGGATGAAATCACTCTCAAGTTCGGAAATAAGGCCAAGAATACTACCCGTAAAGAAGCAGTAGAAGAGTTGGAAAGGGTTCAAGGGAAAAATAAACATATTATCAACTTATTAAAAGCGACGGTTAATCATCCAGATGGAATTATTCAAGATACTCTATATCCGATTGTAGGCGCTTCAACAATTCGGGATATTATTAAAGACATGACAAGAAATCACCGAGAATACAAAGAAAAAATCTATATAAAGATGCATTCTTCCTATCGGGGGCATTATCGGATTGCTTTCTGTAATATCTTAAAAAATCTTACGTTCAGATCTAATAATCAATCTCATCAACCTGTCATTGAAGCTCTTCAACTAATTCGAGAATATGGTGATAGTGGTCAACGTTTTTTTGCAGCTAATGACGAAGTTCCTATTGAAGGAGTGATCCAGCCCAAATGGAAGGATATCATTATTGAGACGGATAGTAAGGGAATGGAGAGGGTTAACCGAATCAATTATGAGATTGCTGTTTTACAAACACTTCGAACGCGCCTCCGGTGTTTTACCGTTAATATCAATAACATGTGTTGTATTATCGATTTTACGAGTACTGATGTTAGAATTTACTTTATCAAAAGATAATGTAGAACTGCCCCACATTTCATTAAATTCAACCTCATATATACCAGCTAGTTCTGGCCAATTGATTTCTACAACATGTTGTTGGTTACCATCTAAAATTCCTTGTTCCATATTCGTTTCAGAACCATAGGTCCTAAAATTACTCTCAATCCTTACTTCTTTATTAAAACAAGTATAAAATGATTCCTACTTCAAATACTAAAAAAAAACTATTGAAGGATATGATTCAAATGACACTCCATCTAAATAAAAATAACTGCCCTAATTATGAAAAAATTAAATACATCCTCAACGAATCACCAGACTTAATGTGTAGAACACTTGAAGTTGGTGGAGATTGTCTCGAAGTTATTTTCATGAAAAATTTAATTAAACAAGAGTTTCTAAATGAGTATGTAATTAAATACATTCAACAACTTCCGATAGAATACATAACTTACTCTTATTTATTGAAAAACATACCAATGAACGAAGTAAAGAAAAACCTTAAGGAACAAGAGATTATCTCTTCCCTCTTAAATGGATTCGCTTATATTTACTTATCAGACGAAAGTAAAGCATTTATGGTAAATTGCGCCAACCCTATTGAAAGATCTATTGAGAAAGCAGAAACAGAATCATTGGTATACGGTCCTAAAATATCGTTTACAGAATCATTATCTTCTAACATTAAAATTATAAGACGAAATCTAAATGATTCTAATTTGTGTACAGATGAATTAAAAATAGGAGAACGTGTTAAGAAGCAAGTAAGAATTATATATCTTAAAGATATAGCGGATGATGACACACTTAAAACACTTAAGGAGAAGTTTGAAAATATAAAAACTGATAATATAAGTGACAGTTCAGTATTGGCACAATGTCTTGAAGATAATCATTACTCATTTTTTCCACAGTTTATATTAACAGAGTTGCCCGATAGATTCCTCTACTCTATTTTAAACGGACGGATTGGTGTTCTTATAGATGAAAGTCCAATTGCTATTATTGGACCTGCTAATTTTTTTTCGTTTTTTGAATCAACAGAAGACATATATTTGAGATGGTCCTTAAGTACTTTTATAAGATTTATACGATTATTTGCTATGGCAGGGTCACTATTTCTTACAGCATTTTATGTTGCAACCATGACATTTCACTCTGAACTAATTCCATCTAAATTGTTACTTATAATTGGGCAATCACGTTCACAAGTTCCTTTTCCACCTTTGCTAGAAGCACTTTTACTCGAATTATTAATTGAATTACTTAGAGAGGCTGGGGCACGCCTTCCGTCAAAAGTAGGGCAAACAATGGGGATTGTTGGAGGTATTGTTATTGGCCAAGCAACTGTTGAGGCAGGTTTAACTAGCAACATTTTAATTATTATTGTGGCATTTAGTGCATTAGGGGCATTTACGGCTCCTATTTATGAAATGGGCACTGCTTTAAGAATTGCTAGATTTCCTTTCATTATTCTAGCAGGTGTTTGGGGATTAAATGGGATTATTATCGGTGTCTGTGTAATGATGGTCCACTTGTTAAAATTGACATCATTAAACAAACCTTATCTTGCACCTCTATACCCTTTTAGGATTAAGGATATAAAATACTTCTTAATACGTCTACCCCACCATTTTTATATGAGACGTCCTGTTGTCAATCGCCCAAAAGATTCATTCCGCACAAGGTGGAGATTTAAAAAAACAGAAAAAGATTTAGATGAATTTTGAGGTGGATAATGAAATCAAATATTAGTTTTGTAAATGCCTATATGGCTTTCTTTATCATACACACTTCGCAAATTGGTATGGGCATACTTGGAGTCCCGAAAATTATTTATCTTGAATCTAAGAAAGATGCTTGGATCTCAGTTTTACTATCCGGTCTATTCATTAGTATTATCACTTGGATTATTATTAGCATACTTAAAAAACATGGAAACTGTAATCTTTATGAAATACACGAAAATTTATTTGGTCGCTTTATAGGAAGTATCATCAATACCTTAATTGTCATTTACTTTATTGCTGTACATTACTCTATCATCATCAGTTATGTTGAATTGTCCCTAACATGGGGATATGAAGGAGTTTATGAATGGGTAAGCACCTTAGCGCTATTATTAATAACAATTTATGCAGTATCAGGTGGATTCAGAGTAGTTGCAGGGATATGCTTCTTATCCTTTTTAATGACTATATGGCTGCTATTTGTGATGTATCAACCACTTGATTCCATAAACTTAACTAGAATTTTACCCATCATGTCGACAACTCCGTCAGAAATGATGAAAGGAGTTTTTAAAAGCAGTTATACAATGTTGGGTTTTGAGACTTTATTTTTTATTTTTCCTTTTATAAAGGAGAAAAAAAAACTACTTCTATTCAGTCAATTAGCAATCTGGTTTACCACACTTCTTGTTTTAATTGCAACTGTTATTTCCATATTATTTTTTAGCCCTAAAGAATTAGAAAAACAGATCTGGCCTATTGTCAGTATGATAAGCGCTGTCCATTTTCCATTTATTGAGCGCTTTGAATCTATAGCAGTTTCATTATGGATATTAGTTATTTTTCCAAATTTATGTATAATCCTATTCATTTCTTCCAAAGGAGTTAAACAAATATTTCATTTAAAACTAAAACATGGAATATGGGTAATCTCAATAATCATTTTTATCACGAGTTTTTTTATCACAAAAAGAGTCGACAATAACCTTTTGTTTGATAAAGTTGGTCAAGTAGGCTTTTACCTATGGTTTATCTATCCAATATTCTTATATTTCATTTCAATCATTAAATCTAAAATCTTTTCACGTTCAAAACGGAGTTGAAAAAATGAAAATATGGCTTATTCTACTACTTTGTTTCTTTCTCTGTACGGCATGTATGCTACCTGAAAAAATATTAGAAAGGCAAGGAATTTCAACTATTATTGGTTTTGACTTACTTGATGAGAATACATACAAAGGCACTATTAGCTTGTTACAATTCGACCGTAAAGAAGAAAAGACGAGTGTAACCATTTCTGCCGTCGGAACTACAAGCAAACAAATAAGACAAAATTTAGAACAACAGACAAGCCACGACCTTACTTCTGGTCAATTAAGGACAATTTTATTTGATAAATATATGACAGAAATGATAGGGATTTCATCTTTTCTAGATACAATGCAACGAGATAGTAGCATCGGATCTTTAATTTTTTTGGCAATTACAAACAATGCTGAGAGTACAATTAATAATAAAAACTATGAAGAATACCCTGAAATGGGGTCATATATTTATCAATTATTAGATAAGCACGAAAAGAAGGAAATGTTAATAAACTCCAACTTGCATGATTTTATTTCCACACTATATGAAATTGGTATCGATCCTACCTTACCTATTCTATCGAATGAGAATGGTGTAGCACCCTATTTAGATGGGGTTGCATTATTTAGGGATGATAAAATGGTTGGTTCTATTTCCATGAAAAAAACCCTGTATATAAAATTATTCACCGATCATAATGCTTTTTTGGGGGATATAACTTTAAATATTCCTGCAGAGGTATTAGAAGAAAAGGGAATAAAACTAGTCGAAAAGCAAAAAGGAGATAAATTTAATATTACAATTCACCCAATAAAGTACCGCGGAAATGTTGAATTATCTCAGGAAGAGTCGGTTAATTTAAATGCATCTATTTTAGTTTCAACTATAGAATTACAGCCTTCTGTTACTCTTAAAAATAAGGAATCAATAAAAAAAATGGAGCTAATAATTGAAGAAGAACTAAACAAAGAATTCGGGGATATTCTTGAGGAGTTTAGAAAATTAAATACTGATCCAATTGGCATTGGAAGAAAAATAAAAAGTATAAGAAAATATTCCAATTTAAATGAAAAAGATTTGAGAGGAAAGTATTCCACATTAAATTTAAAACCAAATATTAAGGTAGAAATAAAACGAACTGGGGCAGTTGATTAGTTCACGAATTACTTGTGAAGAACCTCATTTACTTATGAAAAGCTCACCGAGGTTGATATTAAACTTATCTTCCAATAGTTCAATAATTGTATGTAAAACCATAATTAACTACAATCCTTATTCAACAATCTGGCCCTATTGCGGAACAAAAATAAAAGAGCTCTCTTCAGTCATACTGCGGCTGGTTAGTTTAATAAAATTAGCCCCATAAACGGACATTTATGGGGCTGGTCCTTATTGGAGCAAAACACACTCTATTTACCCTGATCTTTGGTACCAAAACTCATTCCCAAAATCAAAGTAACATTTTTAATAACAAACACCGTTTTTGGTGCTAATATATTCATATAAATAGTTTTTAGTAGGTGATTAATTATGATTTTTGGTTACGCGCGAGTGAGTACGGAGGAACAAAACCTAGATATGCAAGTTGATGCATTAACACAATTCGGGGTTGAGAAGATTTATAAAGAAAAATTAACTGGCACACGAAGAGATAGGCCTCAATTAGAAGACCTTTTAAAAATTTTACGAAGTGGCGATAAAATTGTTGTATATAAACTTGACCGTATTTCACGTTCCACAAAACATTTGATAGAACTGAGCGAATTATTTAACGATATGGGTGTACATTTTGTATCAATTACTGACAGTATTGACACTTCAACCGCAATGGGAAAGTTTTTCTTTCGTACAATGGCAAGCATCGCTGAACTAGAAAGAGATATTATTAGTGAACGAACAAAGTCTGGTCTTCAAGCAGCAAGATCAAGAGGAAAGAAAGGTGGGAGACCTACTAAGAAAGAAGATAAAGTGGAAATGGCTGTTAAGATGTATAAGAGTAAAGACTATACAATTAAGCAAATTACAGTGGCGACTGGTATCAGTAAGACCACGCTGTATAGGTATTTAGACAAGGCGCTATAGGGTTGCCTCAGTAATTTAGTTATTAACGATTTGTAAAGATCTTATCGATTAAACCGTATTCTAAAGCTTTTTCTGCTGTCATGAAGTTGTCGCGGTCTGTGTCGCGTTGTAGCACTTCAAGTGGTTGACCAGTGCGGTCAGCAAGAATTTGGTTTAGTTTTTCACGTAAGAATAGGATACGTTTAGCAGCGATTTCGATTTCAGTCGCTTGACCTTGTGCCCCGCCAAGTGGTTGGTGAATCATTACTTCACTGTTTGGAAGTGCATAACGTTTTCCTTTTTCACCTGCTGCAAGTAAGAATGCACCCATAGATGCAGCCATACCGATACAGATTGTTGATACTTGCGGTT
>NZ_JAQQGG010000021.1:0-8824 GCF_028548245.1 Bacillus sp. FF-1 | reverse complement strand
AGATTTCCCATAGCGTAAGCTAGTAAGATCCCTGAAAGATGATCAGGTTGATAGGTTCGAGGTGGAAGCATGGTGACATGTGGAGCTGACGAATACTAATAGATCGAGGACTTAACCATATAATATGTAGCAAATGTTATCTAGTTTTGAAGGAATATGCCTTCATAGTTTGGTGATGATGGCAGAGAGGTCACACCCGTTCCCATACCGAACACGGAAGTTAAGCTCTCTAGCGCCGATGGTAGTTGGGACCTTGTCCCTGTGAGAGTAGGACGTCGCCAAGCAATCTTAAGACGAGTCAGAATGACTCGTCTTTTTTGTATGCTTTCATGCCTCTGTTAATTGCTTGTTTAACTCCTTCTAAATAGGCAAAGCCATGCCTTTTATCTGGTTCTAAGTAAGTACCTTCTGCCCATTCATTCCACGCATTAATAAATAAAAACTCGCTGTTGTAAACAGAATAGGTGCGCTGGATTTGCTTACTTAAATATATCGTGAACTTCTCAGGAGTAGAGCCTACGAAAATGCTGCTATTTAAATCTTTGCGGCGTGCTGTGTTGTCCCAGTCAACAAAGGCACCGGGAAATGTTTTTTTCTCTGGAGGAGACCGCTTTAGTATATACATCCAAACTTTATCATAATCCCAAGTGTTTATTTGTTTACCAGACTCATATATTGTTTTATTTATGTCTGAAGAGCTATCATGAGCAATTGTATAAAAAGGCTCGAATTGAATGCTAGCATCGAACCCATTTATATTAGGAAGTGGGAAGCTGTTTAATGTTTCTACAAAGTATATACCTGCCAAACCATTTTCTTGTGCGAGTGTATTCCAGTAGTTAAGCATTTGCTCACAATTAGGTATATGCCCAGGACGATAAATAATGAATAGTGGTTTATTATCTATACGGATATACCTCTCATCTTGGAAAGCTTGTAATAAATAATCAAAGTGTTCTTTCCAATCCGATAACCCTCCGTAATTTTGAGGCATTAATATGTGACTATCAAGACCATCCCAAGTTTTTGTCCATGGTTCATTTGCCCAAGATAGGCAAAATGGAAAATCTGGTTCGCCCATCTGAAGTACCTCATTAAATGGTCTCTCCAATAGCCTCTTCCCTTTAAACCAGTAATGGTAATAACAAAAACCATATATGCCGTGTGCTTTGGCAATTTCTGCTTGCCATTTTCTTACGGATGGGGTGGTTAAGTCGTAATAAAAATCTTGATAAGGTTCTCTAGGTTGATAATGTCCTGAAAATAAAGGTCGTGCACTTTTAGTATTTGTCCATTCAGTAAAACCTTTTCCCCACCATCGGTCATTTTCTTTTATTTGATGAAACTGTGGTAAGTAAAAAGCAATTATTTTCAAGATATATCCCCCTTATGTGCTTCGTAGTTCAGGTGGTGGGAAGTTTTTTTTGATTTTTCGAATCTAGTTAAAGCATGAGAACCGTTATTTACTTACTCTGTTTATGCCTCATAATGAATTTTTTTGTACAGTTTGCTTGATATGGAAATCTTTAATGATTTAATATATACGGCTGAAATATAAAATGATCTTCATTATACAATGAGCGAAAAGAGTTAATCTTTTTGGAGAACAAATAGGGCTTGGGGTAATCGGTTTGCATCATCGAAAAAGTCCCGCAGCTTTAAATACTTCTCATAGTGGTTTTTAATATAAGTTCTAGGTATAATGGTTTCCCCGTAGAAGCTACTATTTCTAACGTCTCCAGCTCCCGTAGGGCTGTGGACGAAATTGCCGCTTTCATAATCCGAGATGGCACGATTTATATCTGGAAAAGCTTGAGATAAAGTTTTATGCCATCCTGTCTGAATTAATTCAGGGTGTTCCTTAAATTGTTGACAGTAATCGAGAAAATAGCGCGCTTGTGTCGTGGCGATGAAGATTCCACCTGGACGAAGAATTCTTGAAAATTCCTTTATCCAATGTTCTGCAGTTTCTTCGGATAAATGTGAGAATACAGAATAAGCGAATATGATGTCCAATGAATTGTCACTAATAAATTCTACAGGAGGTTGTGGATTGGCGGTTTTATATATTCCTCTTCCTAACGTTTCATTGCAAATATTAATCATTGCTGGATCTACATCAATCCCAAGTAAATTTTCATCGCGAACATCTTTGAAAAAAAAGCGTATAATTCTTCCCCAGCCACAACCAAAGTCTAAAATTTTCCGTTCTTTATTCAAGGGAACGCTTAAATTATGGGCATATGTTTTTACAAGTCTATAAAACAAATATGCTTCATAAAGAGCATGTTCATAGGAAGCACCTACAAACTGTTGTTGAATTTCTTCAGGGGGGAACATAGGTACTGGGATACCATTTATCTTTGTTTGTGAGCAACTTTGTATAAATAGATGAAGAAGTTCAACATCAGAAAGCGGGCTAACAAGGTTATCAAAATCACTTCCTAACTTAAAGTTATCCATTTGTTAACCTCCAAATTATATGGTGCCTAAAAATCATTTTCTTGTTTTCTACTAATAAAAACATGTAAAAATTCAGCATCTAAGCCTAGTGATTTATCCTTTTGTAAATAAACTAGGGTATACATATTTGCATGTGTATAAATATATTCAATCATATCTTGGCCCCAATCAAATGTTACTAAAGACCCATTCTCATCAATAGGATTTCCGTGATAAATTGGCTCTTCAATATACTCAATTCCATCCTCATTGATTCTTGCCCTTTGCAAAGTTTTGGGAAGTGTGTGGTACCAAGGGACAGTAAACACATGAGCACCGCCAGGCTTTAATACACGCTCTATTTCTTTAAAGGCTTTGTTTGGTTCCATTACATGTTCAAAGACATCTTGAGTAATGAACAAATCAAAAGATTCATTTTGAAAAGTCATGTTTTCTAAGTTCTCGCATCTAATCCCTTGAAAGTATTGGCCGAGAGGATAGTTTTTAAAGTATTGAGAGTATGTATAGTTTTTGCAGTTTTTTATTAGTAGTTGAGTTGTAATCCCCCCAGGTGAGGATTCGTGAATATGATAGGAACCCCATTTCGGAAAAAATGTATTTAAAACATGAATTAAAGCTCGCTGCCTTGGTATAGAGTGGCATGTAGAACATAAGTAGTGATCTCTAAGCCAATCGTTATGCTCTATAAATGTAGTTTCCTTCTCACAAATAACACAATATCCGTTATTATGTTTCAAATTACCTTCCACATGACATCACTCCTGTGTAAAAAATGTATATGGCACATGCGTCAATAATTAGTGAATTCAAAGAGGGTAGGTGAAATTTAGGGAATCTATAACAGTAAAATTGGTAGAAGGGAATAATTAGCAGGGGAGAACCCCTCTCTAATTAAAGTTTCAATTTATGCTATGCGATACATTCGCTTTTATTCATTGAAGAGTGTATCAATTTAAAATATCCCTTTTGTGTACGGATACATTTCAAAGTCTTGTGCATATATTTCTGTAACTAATGCCATTGTTTCTTCATCATAAAAACTTTTATATGTCGGAAAGCGAGGGAAGGCGGCATCTGTAATGCTGAGCTCTGCATAGCTTCCTGTATACATCATTTTATGAGAGCGATGATGATCTGAATTTGTAAGTAGCGCTAAATTAGATTTAACTAAATCGTACGTATGTTCTATTTTGGTGATTTGTGTATTAAAATCTTCTAAAGGAATATAGTGTTGGATGAAATTTTCTTCACCCGGAACGTATTGCTGACTAAAATGTATGTCCATTGCTACGGAATTGGGACCTAATGCTCGAACGTAATATAAAAATTGTTTAAATGATATTCCTCGGTTACTATATTTGTCATTATATAAATACTGGCGGATACTTTCCCATTGAGGAATTGCATATGGATTGTCAGCAAGTAATAAAAATGAGCTGACGGCCCTTGTATAGGGATTTCGTACAAGTTTACAAACAGCTTTTTCTGCTGTTAGAAGCCCATTTTGTAACTCTGGTATGTAGTTGGTGTTGTTTTTATATACCCAGAATTCATAGTAATGAATAAAGTCATGGTATTTCTTTGCTTCATTAAACAATCCGATTTGAAAAAAGAACCAATTAGCTAAAGTAGTGCATCCGCTTCTATGGCTCCAGAATAGTATAAGGGGAAAGTCTTTATGGAAATGTGGGATTCGATCTTTATGTAGAATTACATGATTTAAAAGCTCTTGATTTACATTCTTCATACATGTAGTGCTCCTTTTTGAAAGTTTTATTTATGGAGAAGGAGAAAGCTTTTACTAATCCAATATATTCATAGGAATGAGTAAATATTATGAATGTTTTTTCGGACGGCTTAAATAAGGTAGTGATTCTAAAGGGAAAATATAAAATAAAGATAATGAAATTTTATAAGGGGCATACAATTATAAGAGACTCAATAATAGAATTGACTAAGTTTATTTATTTGTATTTCTAGGTGAGATAAGCAAAAATCTTATTACTAGAGAGGATATTATGCGGAAGAATAATTATTTAATAGTAGGTGGAAATAGTTTCATTGGTATTAACCTCGCATTAGGTTTATTGAAAAAAGGCCAAAATGTAAAAGTATTTTCCAGACATATAAATAATTTTCCTCAAAATATTATAAGTGAGGTTGAATTTATTAAAGGTGATTTAGCAAATGTTGAAGATATATATAAAGCCTTAGTGAATGTGGATATTATTATTTATTTAGCTGCAACGTCTAATGTAACAACTTCAATTGAAGATGTTTTCGGAGATATAAACAGTAGCCTTTTTTTTCTTAATTTCATGGAAAGTGCTAAAAATTTCCCCATTAAAAAAATCGTATTAGCATCTTCTGGAGGCACAGTTTATGGTGAACCGGAATATCTGCCTATTGATGAGGAACATCCATTAAAACCACTTTCTCCTTATGGAATAACAAAGGTGTCGCTTGAAAATTATTTGTACTTTTATAAGAAAAAATATGGAATGGACTATGTTGTATGTAGATATTCTAATCCGTATGGAAAATATCAAAACCCGTTAAAGAAAGTTGGAGCAATAAATTGTTTTTTGTATCAGCATCTCAGTAATGAAAAGATTAATATATATGGGAATCCACAAGAAATTATTCGAGATTATATTTATATCGATGATTTAGTGGAAGTTACTATACAACTATCGCAATTAAATCACTTGAAATTTTGTGTGTATAATATAGGCAGCGGAAAGGGTCTCTCTTTAAAACGAATTATAGTAGAATTGGAGAAATTAACGGAAAGAAAAGTGGACTTTATCTGCTATAAACAAAAGCAAGAAAACGTTCAAAAAATCATTTTAAATATAGATAGAGTAAGACGAGAATGTAATTGGGAACCGAAAGTGGATTTCAAAAGTGGAATTAGATTAAATAAGCTATGGATTGAAGAGTTCTTATATAGTAAAAAATAATAAGCCATGCCCTACTTCTGTATAAGTAGAGCGTGGTTTATTATTTTATTTCTTTTTTTATTACCCAAAGATCTTGATGTTCCCACCAAAAACCTTCAGTGTATTTTTTGATAATAGGATTATAAGGTAATAATTTAATTTTGTCACATACGTAAGAGGGGCTAACGATCGTTTGCCCATATTGATGAACATCTAAATCGAGTTGTTCGCTAGAGGGAAGAAACCAATAACCCCGTTCATTTAAAGCGGGAAAGCCGAAGTACTTTTTACTTTGATATCCATGAGTTGTGAAAATGAATAAGCCGCCAGGGGAAACAGCGTTATACAATGTCTGAAGCCAACGAAACCAAGTTGTATCAGGCATATGAGAAAAAAAGGATAGACAAAAAACGATATCATACGTAGACGAGTCTAATTTTACTTGTTCTGGTTCAGGGTGAGATAATAGAGATGAAGTATGTAATGTGTTTTCAATAAAAGTAATAGCCTCTTCGTGTATATCGCAAGTAGTTATACTTAAGTTCATTTGCTGATTTAATAAATGACGTGTTACGCAGCCATATCCGGATGCGAATTCTAATAATTGAATTGGAGTGTCTATAGGAGGATAAAAGGAAGTAATTAAATCTAAGAGTGTTTCTGCTGATTTTCTTCCATCTTTAAAATAATAATCTATTGCTTCTTTTTTAGATGGAAAGACTGGATTTGTGACAAGGAATTGAAAGATATGATCCTCTGGGTGGATATTTGCACTTACATTGTATTTTTGTGCAATTTGAGAAATCAAATGTTTATTTGCCTCTATAAATTCTTTCAAAGAGTAACACCCCTTAAATAATAGTAATGTCTTAAAAGAGCTACTGATGATAAAGAAAATATATAATTAAACCTTCAAATATGTTTCAAGGTACTTTCTATATGCATACATTTTCTTTTTTGAAATGTCGTCGATAGTAAAGGTGTCTTTAATGAAATTCTGCATTTGTACAACTTCACTGTAATGGGAATATGAATCTTCTGTTCTTGTTACGCTATTTGTATGTCGTCTATGATAGTTTAGAGGTTTTGGATTAAAATAAATGTTCCCCTCTTTAAGGAGAGAAACATAGAAAAACCAATCACCAGCTATTTTAAACTTTTGCAATTGTTTTGCTATTGTTTTTATATCTATGTTTTTAAAAACTACACTTGAGACATTAGGTATGGTGTTTTTGATAAATAACGTATCTTGTATTTCATCTATCCCTTTTCGGATATAAGAACTCTGCCATTTTTCCTTATCGATATCATTTGTGTAATTCAAATAATGATTGGCCAAGATATTTCCTTGTTCATCTATTTGTTTTGATTGTGTGTAGCTTAAGGCAACATCACTATCTATATGAAACCCTTGTATTACTTCTTCTAAAAATGTCTGATCACATAAGTCATCGGCCTCAGCAATCCAAATATAATCACCGGTTGCTGCAGAGACACCTTTTATCCATTGTTTAAATACAGAACCAGAATTTTTATCATTAATAATCTGCTGAACTTTCAGGTGGTGTTTATTTTCATTTGAGAGCAGCTTTTCAAATATAGATACGCTATTGTCAGTAGAGGCATCGTCTAGGAAAATTAGTTCGTAAAGGGGATAGGTTTGATTTAATATTGATTTAACTCGTTCCGGTAAGTATTTTTCGTAATTATAGTTCGGTACAATGACGCTTATTTTTTTATAATTATGCTCAAGCAAGTTTAATAATTGATAAACGTAATCAAGAAAGTTGAAATCTCTTTCAATAAGTTCTTGGCCAAAGGTCCCTTTTTGTAATCGTAAATCTTCATTCCCCATAAGTTCATATATTCTTTCCAGCATCATAGGTAAGTTTAAATAGTCTACTAATGCGCCGGTTTGTTCCGTAACAACATCTTCAAAACCTCCAGCGTTTTTGAACCCTATAACAGGGACTTTTGTATCTAATGCTTCTAAAACTACGTTTGGAAAAGGATCTTCTCTTGAAGTTAATAAATATAAATCAGCACCGGCGTTATATAAACCGATATCTGGAGTTGGATCCACTAATGTGAAATGTGCTGTATATCTTGGGGAGATTGTATTAAAAAAATGAACATCTGTTTTCCCAACCCAGATAAAATGAATATTCGTATGCATCTTTCTTACTGAGTAAGCAATAAGTGAGAATAAATCTATTCCTTTTCGATGATCAGCGAAACCTACCCCCAAGATGATTTTGCTATCGAGAGGCAGATTGTGCTTTTTTCGTAAATTGCTTCTCGCTTGTGCAATATTTTTCTTATAAGGATTATGGTTGAACAAGCCCTGAGGGAGAATGTGGCATTTTTGATGATCTAATTGGGTGATTGTACGGAATTTTTCATACACGTATTGTGAAGGGAAGACAATTTTGTGAGCAGATTGGGCAATGTTTCTTGCTTTTCCCTCAGCAGAGTACTGTTGTATTAAATGCGGCAATTCATGTATTAATGAAATAACTTTAATATTATGTTTAGCTAGTAATGCAACTATATCACCACTTATGACGGTACTACATATGGCGATGGTATAGTCTTTTAATAATAACTTCTTTATTAATAATTCGACTTTTTCTTCCGTTGGGTAGTCTTCCTCTAGGCAATAAACAGGACCATACTTTTGAAAATCGCGGATTAAAATACCGGTTCCAATAGAAATAATTGCGACGGAGTAATGAAAGTTTTCTTTAAGGGCTTTAATAGTATGTAAAGAAAGCAGCTGTGCTCCGTGGAAATGGGCATCATGGGATACATAAATGATTTTCTTATTAGCATGCATTTCATAACGCCTCCTAATGTAATTAGATTTTAGTAAATGTAGGATGTATTTATAATTCCTAGAGAGAAGTGGTAGGAGATAATTGTGAATGTAACCGAAATAAAAAAGCTACTTTTAATATATATTTGTGTGGCTTGATATTCATTCTTTATAAAGTAGAAACTGTCGATTATAAAAATGACTACACTAGTTTATTAATCTTTAGGGAAGGAGTATAAAAAACTTTATAATTTATAAAATAAAAAGGATAAAAAGTATTGACGATTAGAGTACAGAAGTGTAATATAGAACAAGTCGCCGATGAAAATAACGTCGAAAGCGACAAACGAAATAAAAAACTTAGTTGACATTAACTAACGAAGATGTTAACATAAGGAAGTCGCAAATGAGCGGCAGACAAGTTCTTTGAAAACTGAACGAAACAAACAACGTGAAACGTCAATTTTTATTTTATGATGCTAGACAAACTAACTTTATTGGAGAGTTTGATCCTGGCTCAGGATGAACGCTGGCGGCGTGCCTAATACATGCAAGTCGAGCGAATGGATTAAGAGCTTGCTCTTATGAAGTTAGCGGCGGACGG
>NZ_JAQQGG010000020.1:0-15157 GCF_028548245.1 Bacillus sp. FF-1 | reverse complement strand
CCGTCCGCCGCTAACTTCATAAGAGCAAGCTCTTAATCCATTCGCTCGACTTGCATGTATTAGGCACGCCGCCAGCGTTCATCCTGAGCCAGGATCAAACTCTCCAATAAAGTTAGTTTGTCTAGCATCTAAAATAAAAATTGACGTTTCACGTTGTTTGTTTCGTTTAGTTTTCAAAGTTCAACATCGCGTTTCAGCGACTTTTATAATTTAACATCTTGCGTTAAATCTGTCAACAACTTTTTTCTTTCGTTCCTGACGACGCTTATTAATTTACCATATTAATCATTCACAAGTCAACACTTTTAAAAAAAATGCCAAAATAAATTTATTTTGGCATGATATAAAGTTTAATAACCACTAATGCAGCAACACCGGGTAGACCT
Source organism: Bacillus sp. FF-1 (assembly GCF_028548245.1). NCBI lineage: Bacteria > Bacillati > Bacillota > Bacilli > Caryophanales > Bacillaceae > Bacillus > Bacillus sp. FF-1. Next base: position 14,771 of record NZ_JAQQGG010000020.1, on the reverse strand, counting down.
AATAAACTTGTAATTGTTGCGGTGCCCAAGTTAATTGGGATATGAAAATCAAAATACGTTCCTACAACATTTACGATAAAAAGTAATGCTACTCCCAAAGTAACATGAAAGAGCGCTTTTCCTATAAAACGCAACGGCTTAGAAGAAACACCAAAAACAAGGAAAATAAAAACTAACGCAAGAATACCAACAATAATAATTGTAGAATTCATTTTTTCCTCCTTATGAATGACCTATACACATTTATTTGTATGGGACAAGACAATAAAAAAGAACGTTTATTATATAACTCCAGTCGTTTCATCTTATTCACCTTGATTCGGCTACACGTTCTTCAAAAAAACTATTAATCGATCTTTCCAAACGAATAAAATAAAAAGGCTCTGCTTTTTCAGCAGAACCTTTTACCATTGCTCCATCTTTACAGGACGACGTTTTGCTTCTTTTAGCAAGAAGAAATATTTCGCCTCTGCTATTTTCAAAGAACAAAGTACATCTTGAGATGGTTCAACACTTTGTTCAACCATTCTCTTTTGACGTAACCATTCATTCTTTACCTTTTCTAATAGTACAATTAGCTTATCATCATACTCTTTACGCAATTTACCCTTTTTTTGAAAGAACATTTTTGTTTCTCCTCTTATACTTCTCTACGACCTTCTAACGCTTTCGACAGTGTCACTTCATCTGCATATTCTAAATCTCCACCAACTGGCAGACCGTGTGCAATACGAGTTACTTTAATACCTGTCGGCTTTAAGAGGCGGGATATATACATCGCTGTAGCTTCCCCTTCAATATTAGGATTTGTTGCTAATATTACTTCTTGTACTGTTTCATCGTGTAGTCGCTTTAGAAGTTGCGGGATATTAATGTCTTCTGGTCCAATTCCCTCCATTGGAGAGATAGCACCACGTAACACATGATATACACCTTGATACTCTTTCATCTTTTCCATCGCGATTACATCTTTCGGTTCTTGCACGACACAAACAACTGATTGATCTCGATGTGAATCGTTACAAATATAACAAGGATCACGATCAGTAATATGCCCGCACACAGAACAATATGCTAAGTCTCGCTTCGCATTTACAAGTGCTTTTGCAAAACCTAACACATCATCTTCTTTCATATCTAATACGAAAAACGCCAATCGAACCGCTGTTTTCGGTCCGATTCCTGGCAATTTCATAAAACTATCAATTAGTTTTGATATTGGTTCTGGATAATGCATATATCAATATCCTCCTAGAACATTCCACCCGGTAAGTTTAAGCCTTTTGTAAATTTACCCATTGTAGAGTTTGAAAGTTCATCAGCTTTCTTAAGTGCATCGTTTGTTGCAGCTAACACTAAGTCTTGTAACATTTCGATATCTTCTGGATCTACAACTTCTTCTTTCACTTTTACTTCAAGAATTTGCTTATGACCATTTGCAATAACTGTGATCATACCGCCGCCAGCTGTACCTTCAACTGTTTTTTCGCCAAGTTCTTCTTGCGCCTTTGCCATTTCTTTTTGCATCTTTTGCATTTGTTTCATCATGTTATTCATATTTCCCATTCCGCCACGCATCATAATTAATTCCTCCTAATTATTATTACTCTTTTATTTCAATGAGTTCTTGCCCTACTAATTTTACAGCCTCTTCTATGAGAGGATCTTCTTTTTTCTCTGGGCTTTCTTCAGAACTTCCACCTTCACGCTGTAAAAAATCTTCACGGATTTTACCCCATTCACTTTTTGGAATGGCAATCATATTTAATCTTTTACTTAGCAATTCAAATAAAGTTTGTTCCACTGTATCCATAGCCTCTCGATTTTCGCTTGCCATTTTACAGTGAATCTCATATTGGAACGCTAAAACGTAAGTATCATCTGAAGCCGCTACCGGTTCGCTATTTTCTAATAAAACAGCAAACGCTACTTTGTTGTATGCTTTGAGTCTTCCTAACAACTCTCCCCATACAGCTTTTAATTGTTCTAAATCTTGACGCTTCGCTTGCTTTAATACTTCATTTACGCGTCCGACAGGTATCTTCATACTTCCTGTCCGTACTGGCTTTGGTGCTGCACGCGTCTCTCTGACTTCCTGCTGCACACCGGCCGGCACACCATTCTTTTTGACTTGTTCTAACTCTTTCTCTAATTGCTGCATCCTGTTCATAATTGCTTGTAAACGATCTGCACCATTTGCTTGCATCATAAACTGTTGACACAGTTGTACCATAACAACTTCTAAGAAAATTCGCGGATGATTTGTCCACTTCATTTCCTGTTGTGCTTTACTAAGAGTATGAATGATCTCATAGATTACTTCCGGCTGCATTTCTTCACTTAACGTCCGGAATTGCTCATCAACCATTACTCGTTCCAACATATGTTCCAATTGTGGTGAAGTTTGATATAAAAGCATATCACGATAATAGTAAATGAAATCCTCCATAAAGCGAACTGGATCTTTCCCTTTACCCATCATCTCATCTATGATACGTAATGCTCTTGATACATCATTTTCACGTATACATTCTACTAAGTTGCCTAAGTATTGCTGAGAAACAGACCCTGTTACAGCTAATACATCTTCTGTCGTAACAGTCTCATCACTATAAGATATTGCCTGATCAATAAGACTAAGCGCATCACGCATACCACCTTCAGCGGCACGTGCAACAATTTGTAATGCCTCATCTTCTACTTGCGTACCTTCATTGTTCACAACTGTCGATAATCTCTCAACAATATCATTTACTGATATCTTTCGAAATTCGAAACGTTGGCAACGCGAAATAATTGTAGGCGGTATCTTATGCGGTTCTGTTGTCGCCAAAATAAAGATAACATGTCCTGGCGGTTCTTCTAACGTTTTTAAAAGCGCATTGAAGGCACCCATGGAAAGCATGTGAACTTCATCAATAATGTATACTTTATATTCTACAGCACTTGGAGCATATTTTACTTTATCTCTAATATCTCGAATTTCATCTACACCGTTATTTGAAGCCGCATCAATTTCTAATACATCTGAAATAGATCCTTGTGTAATCCCCAAACAAGAAGGACATTCATTACAAGGTTCAGCTACCGGAGCATGTTCACAGTTAATTGCTTTTGCAAACACTTTTGCAATTGTCGTTTTTCCTGTTCCTCTCGGCCCAGAAAATAAATAAGCATGTGAAACTTTCTCTTGAAGAAGGGCATTTTGCAACGTTTTTGTCACGTGCTTTTGACCGACTACATCTTCAAACTTTTGCGGTCTCCATGTTCGGTATAACGCTTGGTATGACACGAAAATACGGCCTCCCTCAAAGGTTATTATCTCATTTATTATAACCCATTCTGTTTATAGATTCCAAAAGTTATTTTCTATACAAAAAACCCACCTTAGTATTAAGGTGAGTTTTGTATACATATATAACTGCCGTGCACCTTCTGTCGATTACGTACCATAAGCGTTACTTAAGCAGTTAGCTCGGTTCAGGCACTCCTGCGGCACACGAGAAGACCCGCTTATTGCTGCTTCCTTCCGGACCTGACAAGGTTCACGGGGTCCCGTTGCGCAGGACCCAAACGTCAACACCACTTACTTAAGGCAGGCCTTACAGCAACATAACCTCGAGAAGGGATTCGGCCTCGCTAGAGCGGATTGCGAGTATAGGGCACCGCTACCTCCCCGCTTAGCACGGCAAAGTTAAAACCAATATTCGGTTGCCTTCATTAAAGGCACTATCAGTATAACTTGTTTTTTTATAAAATGCAAATACGTTAATTCTCTTTACTTTTCTCTAATTTCTTAATCGCTTTTCTTTTTTTACGAAGCGCTCTAAAAAAGTTCGTTAACAGCGTACCGCACTCTTCTTCTAATACACCAGCTACTACTTCACATTGATGATTAAAGCGTTCATCCGTTAACAGATTCATCAATGTCCCTGCACATCCACCTTTCGGATCACTCGCACCATATACAACTCGCTTTACTCGTGATAAAACAATTCCACCCGCACACATCGGGCAAGGCTCTAATGTTACATATAACGTCGCATCTTCTAAACGCCATGTCCCTAATTTTTTGCACGCCTCATCAATAGCTAACAACTCAGCGTGAGCTATCGATCTTTGCTCAGTCTCCCTTAAATTATGAGCAACACTAATTACTTCACCATCCAGCACTATAACTGCCCCAATCGGTACTTCTTGTATTGCCTCTGCTTTTTTAGCCTCTTCTATTGCTAACTGCATAAAATGAATATCTTGATCACGTTCCATAACATAGTCCTTTCATTACAAATAAAGTACACTTATTTCCATTTACTACACATGGGATAACTTTTATAAATTCAATCCACCCTAAGAAAAAAAGAGAGGGGATTACATATGAAGAATACTGCCTTACTCATTATCGATATGATTAATGACTTTCAATTTTCACACGGGCCTATCCTAGCCAAAAAATGCGAAATTATAACCAATCCTATTTTACAATTAAAGAAAACAATGAAATCCTTCGGTTGCCCCATCATTTATATTAATGACCATTATCAACTTTGGAGGTCTGATATTGACCAATTGATTACTCATTGTACAAATGAGTACAGTAAAAATATCATTCATAAGATCGCTCCAAATGCTGATGATTACATTTTTATTAAACCACATTACTCTGCTTTTTATGAAACACCTTTAAATTCTTTATTAGGCTATTTAAAAATAGAAAATCTAATATTAACAGGTGTCGCCGGGAATATATGTATCCTCTTTACAGCTAACGATGCTCATATGAGGAATTATACATTGTATGTACCACAGGACTGTATTGCATCTAATGATGATCAGGATAACCTGCATGCTTTAAAAATAATGGAAGCCACATTAAAAGCAAATATAGTACCGTCGTTTCAAATAAAATTTAATTAATACATATATCTATTTTCCAACTTTTTATATCAAATTAACCCGCTCGCTTCCCTCTTGTGCTACAATAATTCTGTTTTGTGTTTTTAGTAGTCACGGTAAATCACTGATTGAAAGGAGGAAACAGCGTGACCGGAGTACCATTTATCACGGTTGAAGGACCAATTGGTGTTGGAAAAACTTCACTTGCGAAGGAAATTTCAACTCACATGCAACTCCACTTACTGAAAGAGATTGTTGATGAAAACCCCTTTTTAGGAAAGTTCTATGAAGACATCGACGAATGGAGTTTTCAAACAGAGATGTTCTTTCTTTGTAATAGATACAAACAATTAGAAGATATTAACATAAAGTATTTGAATCAAAGGAAGCCAGTAGTAGCGGATTATCATATATTCAAAAATGTAATTTTTGCATCCCGTACATTAAAAGATTCTCAATACGACAAGTACATGCAAATCTATCGTATCCTTACACAAGATATGCCAGTTCCAAACGTTATCGTTTATTTAACAGCTAGCCTAGAAACATTACAAAAGCGAATTGCAATGCGCGGAAGAGAATTCGAAAAAAATATGGATCCAAATTACTTACTACAGCTCACAAAAGATTATGAAACAGCAATGGATGCTTTTAAAAAGGACCATCCAGATATCCCAGTATTGAAATTTAACGGAGACGATATGGATTTTGTAAAAAATCCTGATGATTTAAACGTCATCCTATCTGCCCTTCAAAATACTCTCTTAAAGGAGTCGAAATAATAATGAATTTAAGGCAAAAATATGATATACCAAATGACGCAGTAATCACTATCGCTGGAACAGTAGGTGTCGGTAAATCCACTATGACAACTGCATTGGCTAACGCTTTAGGGTATCGCACATCATTTGAAAAGGTAGATTCTAATCCGTATTTGGACAAGTTCTATGCTGATTTCACACGCTGGAGCTTTCACTTACAAGTGTATTTTTTAGCAGAACGATTTAAAGAACAAAAAAGAATTTTTGAATACGGTGGCGGTTTTGTTCAAGATCGCTCTATCTATGAAGACACTGGCATTTTTGCAAAAATGCATCACGAAAAAGGTACAATGACAGAAACTGATTATGAAACATATAAAGGTTTATTTGACGCTATGGTCATGACTCCTTACTTCCCACATCCAGATTTATTAATTTACTTAGAAGGTTCTTTCGATGATATTGTTGATCGTATCCAAGAACGTGGACGTCCGATGGAACAGCAAACACCAATCGAGTATTGGAAAGAGATGCATGGGCGTTATGAAAACTGGATTAACAACTTCAATTCATGCCCTGTTTTACGATTAAACATTAATGAATACGATATTTTAAAAGATGGCGATTCCATTGAACCAATCATAAAAAAAATCGGTCATTTTTTAAAACAAACACGTAAACTTGTAAAATAAAAAACCCGTGCATATGCACGGGTTTTTCTATTAAATTACTTTTTCTTTGTTGGAGCAATAATTTCACTCTCAGGTTTTCCAGCGTTAATACGCTGACGAACAGTACTTGTACTAATATCGTACGCCTCAGCAATCTCTTTAACAGTCATTTCTTTCCCGTTAATTACTGCTGTTAATACTTTACCTGTACGTTTTGGAGCTGCTTCTTTCTTTACAGCTTCTTTTTTAACTTTTTTTGGTGCCTCTACTTTTGTTGCAGTTTGCTTTACATTACAAGTGCAACCACAAAGTTTACGGAATGTATCATCGCTAATAATGCGTGATACATTTGCACCACTGTTTAAAATTCTATTGTTCTTACAGACAGGACATTGTACATAATATAAAGTTTTTCCATCTAAAGGAAACGTTTGTATAATAAGATCCATGTTGACTCCTTTCATATCTATGAAGATAATCATCGGAATATGAGTGTGTAATAAGGACAAAATCGCCTTACACCATACTTTATGATTGGTTTTAAAATAAAAACTCGTTACGTGTGGTAACGAGTTCTCCAATCTCCACTTATATGCGCTGTTGTCAATTATATCTGGAGGAGGTAGAGGGATTCGAACCCCCGCGCGACTCTCGCCGCCTGTCGGTTTTCAAGACCGATCCCTTCAGCCAGACTTGGGTATACCTCCATATTGACATCAAATATAATATCAAAAGAAAAACAGTTAGTCAACCCTACTAAAATAAATTATGAGGAAAGGAAAATTTTACTTTTCCTCTCCTACATCATAGTACTGACAACGCTCATAATTACCAATCACTCATACCGATGAATGTTTATAAATTTACTTAATAACTGTTTTTCCTCCCATATAAGGGCGAAGAACTTCTGGAATTATAATTGTACCATCTTCTTGTTGGTAGTTCTCTAAAATAGCTGCCACCGTACGTCCAATTGCAAGACCAGATCCATTTAATGTATGAACATGTTCTGGTTTGCCGTTTGGCTCACGACGGAAACGGATATTTGCACGTCTCGCTTGGAAAGCCTCGAAATTACTACAAGAAGAGATTTCACGATATGTGCCATAGCTTGGAATCCATACTTCGATATCGTATTTCTTCGCTGCTGTAAATCCTAAATCGCCTGTGCACATGCTCATAACGCGATATGGCAACTCTAATAATTGTAACACGCGTTCTGCATCATTTGTTAGTTTTTCTAACTCTTCATAAGAATCTTCTGGTTTTACGAACTTCACAAGCTCTACTTTATTGAACTGGTGCTGACGAATTAAACCACGTGTATCACGGCCAGCTGAACCTGCTTCAGAACGGAAACAAGAGCTAAACGCAGCATATCTTATAGGCAATTGTTCTTTATTTAAGATCTCATCACGGTGCATATTTGTTACAGGTACTTCAGCTGTTGGAATTAAGAAGTAGTCTTCACTTTCAATACGGAATGCATCTTCTTCAAACTTCGGAAGTTGTCCTGTCCCTGTCATGCTTGCACGGTTTACCATATACGGAGGTAATACTTCTTCATATCCATGCTCATCAGTATGAAGATCAAGCATAAAACTAATTAAAGCACGCTCTAATCTTGCGCCAGCACCTTTGTAGAATACGAAGCGGCTTCCTGTTACTTTTCCAGCACGTTCAAAATCTAGAATTCCTAAATCTGTAGCAAGATCCCAATGTGGTTTTGGTTCAAAAGCAAATTCCTTCACTTCTCCCCAAGTGCGAGCTACTACATTATCATCCTCTGTTTCACCAACTGGAGCAGATTCGTGCGGAATATTTGGAATAGATAGCATCAATCTTTCTAGATCTTCTTCAACTGTACGAAGTTCGTTATCAAGATCTTTTACTTTTTCTCCAACTTCACGCATTTCTAAAATTAGAGCTTCTGCATCTTTCTTTTCGCGCTTCAATACAGAGATTTGTTGAGATACTTCGTTACGTTTACTTTTTAGTTCCTCTGTTTGAACAAGTAGTTCTCTTCTTCTCGTATCTAATTCTTCAAAGCGACCAAAATCAGTTAAATCTTCGCCTCTATGCTGTAACTTAGCTTTTACTTCTTCAAAATTTGTACGTAAAAATTTAATATCAAGCATTATATACTCCTCCTTTTATTTTATAAAACACAAAAAACTCCCGTCCCTATATAAAGGGACGGGAGTTAACCCGCGTTGCCACCCTAGTTGAAAGCATTACCGCTTTCCTCTCAAGTAGAAATAACGGCTCTTCACCGGGAATGTTTACTAATCATAAAGATATTCCACATTCCATTCCAGGATGGATTCACAAACTGTTTCTATCGATTTCCACCAACCATCGACTCTCTATAAGAAACGACATTTGTTACTACTTCCTATCAACACGCTTATTTTATAAAATTGTTACCATCAATTTACTATAATCTTATACAAGTTGCAAGTTACTTATACAACTTTTTTCATTTTCGCTTCTTTTACCATTTCTACAAAGTATGCTGTTACACGATGATCATCTGTTAATTCCGGATGGAAAGAAGCAGCTAAAAACGGCCCTTGCCTTACCGCTACCATTCGATCACCATGTGTAGAAAGTACCTCAACATCATCCGCTACATTTACAACATACGGGGCACGAATAAATACGCCAACAAAATCTTCTCCCACACCTTTAATAGAAAGTGCAGCTTCAAAGCTATCTTTTTGACGTCCAAACGCATTGCGCTCAACTGTAATATCCATAGCACCAATATGTGCTTCGTCATAGCCAATAAGTGTTTTTGCGAGAAGAATCATTCCTGCACATGTACCAAACATTGGTTTACCAGACTTCGCAAATGTACGAAGCGGTTCCATGAAAGCATACTTATCAATAAGACGGCGCATAGTTGTACTTTCACCGCCTGGTAAAATAAGACCATCAATCTCTTCAAGTTGTTCTATACGCTTTACAACAACAGCTTCTGCACCACTTGCTTCAACTGATTTTACATGTTCACGAACTGCACCTTGAAGACCTAGTACACCGATTTTCACCATTTTAAAGTTCTCCTTCAATTACCATCCACGCTCTTGCATGCGTTGCTCTGGTAGTAACGTTGAAATTTCAATACCTTTCATCGCATTACCTAATCCTTTAGAAAGGCTTGCAATTAACTCGTAATCCTCATAATGAGTTGTCGCTTCAACGATTGCACGTGCAAATTTCGCTGGATTCTCTGATTTAAAGATACCAGATCCAACAAATACACCATCCGCACCAAGTTGCATCATTAACGCTGCATCTGCTGGTGTTGCTACACCACCTGCTGCAAAGTTTACAACCGGCAAACGACCAAGGCGTTTAATTTCAAGTAGTACTTCATAAGGAGCACCAGTATTTTTTGCATATGTCATTAACTCATCTTCACGTAGACTTGCAACTTGACGGATTTCTGCATTGACTTGACGCATATGACGCACTGCCTCTACAATGTTTCCTGTTCCTGGTTCGCCTTTTGTACGAAGCATAGATGCACCTTCTGCAATACGACGTGCAGCTTCTCCGATATCACGGCAACCACATACAAATGGAACTGTGTAATCACGTTTATTTAAATGGTATACTTCATCGGCTGGAGTTAATACTTCACTCTCATCGATATAGTCTACCCCTAATGATTCTAATACACGTGCTTCTACAAGGTGACCGATACGGCATTTTGCCATAACCGGAATTGACACTGCACCCATAACTTCTTCAACGATTGTTGGGTCTGCCATACGAGAAACGCCACCTGCTGCACGAATATCTGCTGGTACACGCTCTAATGCCATAACGGCAACTGCGCCTGCCTCTTCTGCAATTTTTGCTTGTTCAGCGTTAATTACGTCCATAATAACGCCGCCTTTTTGCATTTCTGCCATTCCACGTTTTACACGTTCTGTCCCTGTTACATTTGTCATGTTACAAAAACCCCCCTAGGTGAATTGCTTTTCCCCGTTAAAGGCGAAAATTAAGAATACTCTTACATTCTACCACTAACTATCAGATGCTTGTCTACTACTTTTTCATAAAGTCGGTATGAAAAATAGGAATAAGAAAAAGCCCCTACAATGAGGAGCTTTTAAAACCAACCTTTTACTGTATCAACAGCACTATTCCATATACCACTAAAGAAAGAACCAATTCCGCGCATAGCACGAGTAAACCAATTTGCTTCTTCTACTTCAGATGTTGTTACAAGATCCACTTGTAACGACTTACCAGTTAAAAATCCAGGGTCGTTTGCATCTTTTGGCGTAATTACCATTTGACCAAGCGCAGCTCCCTTTTTAATAGGTGCTTCTTGTCCCTTACTTGATTCTTTTAATTCTGTTTTATAAACATCTTTACTTCCTTTTGGTACTGGAAGTGAAATGGCTTGTTTCGTTTGAACTGCTACATCTTTGTCTTTCGCATTTTCTACTCGTACTGTTTCTTGTCCTTTTACTGAAGAACCTTTTTTATACATTTGTTTCATTTCAAAGTTAGCAAATCCATAATCATATAGCTTCTTTGTTTCATCAAAACGTGCTGTATGAGAACTTGTTTTAATCACTACAGAAATAAAACGCATACCGTTTCTTTCAACCGTACCAGTGAAGCAATCTCCCGCTTCTGGAGTTGAGCCTGTTTTTAGGCCATCTACGCCATCATATTCTTTAACTAAGCCCTTTAACATCCAGTTCCAGTTCGACATTGCAAACTTCTCTTTTTCTGGACGGAATTCTTTTTTCGGGATTTTTGCTGTATCTAACACTTTTGGATAATCTTTAATTAAATGTTGTGCTAAAGTTGCAACATCCTTTGCAGACATTTTATTTTCTTCATCCGCTGTTGTTCCTTCTGGATGCATTCCCTTTAAATCTTTATTCGTTAAACCTGTAGAATTGACAAATTTATAATTTTTCAACCCTAGTTCTTTCGATTTATCATTCATCATTTTTACGAAATCTACTTCTTTACCTGCAATTGCTTCTGCTAATGCAATCGTTGCACCATTTGCAGAGAAGATTGCCATTGCCTCGTATAACTCTTTTACTGTATAAGAGCCACCATTTTCTAATGCCACATTTGATAATGAAGCATCCTGTGAAACTTTATACGCATATTCAGAAACCTTAATTTTCTGATCCCACTTAAGCTTTCCTTTATCCACTGCTTCGTGAACTAAATACTCACTCATCATCTTCGTCATACTAGCAATGGATAATAATTCATCAGCATTCTTTTGATATACAATTTTTCCAGAATTCGCTTCTACTAAAATTGCCGCACCTGCTTCAATATTTAAAGCAGTTCCTGTTTCAGCTGATGCATTGCTATATGGTAACAACATACTACAAGCTAGTGTAAGCATTGTTACTAGTGCAATGAATCTTTTGCAAAACATACCTTTCACTTTTGCTACCCCCAATATCTATGTACTCACATAACCGTTATTCTAACATAATCAAAAAAAAATAGACAGAGATATAAAATCTCCGTCTATTTATATATAAGACATTATAATGAGTAGTTTGGAGCCTCTTTTGTAATTTGTACATGATGAGGATGACTTTCAAGTAAACCAGCACCTGACATACGAACAAATTGTGCATTCTCACGTAAGAATTCTAAATCTTGTGCTCCGCAATATCCCATACCTGCACGTAATCCACCAACTAATTGATGAACCGTATCTGCTAAAGGTCCTTTATATGGTACTCGTCCTTCAATACCTTCTGGAACAAGTTTTTTATTTCCTTCTTGGAAATAACGATCTTTACTTCCTTTTTCCATCGCTCCGACAGAACCCATACCACGATATACTTTAAATTGGCGACCTTGATAAATTTCAGTTTCACCAGGACTTTCAGCAACACCAGCAAACATACTACCTAGCATAACAACATGTGCTCCTGCTGCTAAAGCTTTAACCATATCACCAGAGTACTTAATACCACCGTCAGCAATAACTGGGATACCGTGTTTACGAGCTTCTGTTGCACAATCATAAACCGCTGTTAATTGTGGTACACCAACCCCAGCTACAACACGTGTTGTACAGATAGAGCCTGGTCCAATACCAACTTTAACTACGTTTGCCCCTGCTTCAATTAATGCTCTTGTTGCTTCAGCAGTAGCAACATTTCCAGCGATAATATTTAATGATGGATACTTTGCACGAACTTCTTTTACTTTATCAATAACGCCTTGAGAATGTCCATGGGCTGTATCAAGTACGATTGCATCTACGCTAGCTTTTACTAATGCGTCAATGCGAGTCATAGCATCAGCCGTTACACCAACTGCTGCTCCAACTAATAAGCGCCCTTGCTTATCCTTCGCAGAATTTGGGAATTCAATTACTTTTTCAATATCTTTTATTGTAATAAGCCCTTGTAATACACCATTGTTATCAACAAGAGGGAGTTTTTCAATTTTATACTTTTGTAGGATCTTTTCAGCCTCATCTAGCGTTGTACCAACTGGAGCTGTAATTAGCTGTTCTTTTGTCATTACGTCGGAAATTTTGATTGAGTAGTCTTGGATAAAACGCATATCACGGTTTGTAATAATACCAACTAATTTTCGCTCGTCTAAATTATTTACAACCGGTACACCTGAGATACGATATTTCCCCATAAGGTGTTCTGCATCATACACTTGATGTTCTGGAGTTAAAAAGAAAGGATCTGAAATAACACCACTTTCAGAACGTTTTACTTTATCAACCTGCTCGGCTTGTTGTTCAATAGACATATTTTTATGAATAATTCCTAAACCGCCTTGACGAGCCATTGCAATAGCCATATCCGCTTCTGTTACTGTATCCATTCCTGCACTAATTAACGGGATGTTTAACTGTAAGCTTTCAGATAAAACTGTTTTAACACTTACTTCTCTTGGTAGTACATCTGACTTTGCTGGTACAAGTAATACGTCATCAAAAGTCAAACCTTCTTTAACAAATTTAGATTCCCACATAATTGTTCCCCCCATGATACCAGAAATTATTATTAGTAGCTTATCAATTGGTTAAAATACTGTCAAGGACGTATATATATGTTAGAATTTTTAGACAATAAAAGGAGCGTAATATATGCATCAAACACATTGTACTTGGCAGCAATTAAGTTTCTTCTTTTCATCTCAAAATGTACAACGTTATCTTGCCCGTTGTTATGAAAAATCCTCCATACAAAATGCTGAAAAAAAAAGTTTTGAAAATTGTTATCCCTTTATTTATTACTTAGAACATGGGAAAAATTATTATGAATTATATAAGGTAGCTCCCTTTTCAATTCAGCCAATGTTATTGTTTTATGGAATGAGCCAACTTTTTAAAGCATGCTTATTAACTATTGATCCGAACTATCCTGAATCCACTACTGTTTTAGCTCATGGTGTTACGACTCGTAAGCGGAAAAAACAGGGATATCAATTTTTAGAAGATGAGGTAAAGGTACAAAAAAATGGATTATTTACTCATGTTGCAGAACAGCTGTTTCACATGAAACACTTAGAATCAGAGAAGTTTAACATGTTGGATTTAATGGGGAATATTCCTGAATTACAAAACTTATTTCGCTATAGTCAACGAGGTGCCACTTTGTATAAAATTGATTCAACAAATGCAAATGAACTTTCCTTTTCAGTCAATATACTAGATCGACTTCATATGACTTCAGAAAGATTTTCACGTTATATTGAATCAATTTGTAAGCACTTATCCGTGCAACATGTTACTGGGAAAACGAGCGCCTCCAATTTGCTTTTTACAGCTCCTATTCAATCGTGGAATCCTATATATAGTACGCCTTTATACTACGAATATCTCGCTGATACTTATTACTTACCACTTACAACTGACCCTAGAAATCCTAAACCCGTATTACCTGAACTTCTTGTTCACTATTTATTGCTCTACAATTTAAGTATGATTTCTAGATACGAAACAGATTGGTGGTATGATTTACTTGGAAGTTATGGCTCTGAAGATTACCCATTTATTTATCAATTTCTTACTATTTCTGCTCAAAAAATTCCTTACTATATTTCGAATTTTTTACTAGCAGAACCGAACCTATTTCATGGGAAATAAAAAAACACAAGTCAAAAGACTTGTGTTTTTAGTTGCTTGGCGACGTCCTACTCTCACAGGGACAAGGTCCCAACTACCATCGGCGCTAGAGAGCTTAACTTCCGTGTTCGGTATGGGAACGGGTGTGACCTCTCTGCCATCATCACCAAACTATGAAGGCATATTCCTTCAAAACTAGATAACATTTGCTACATATTATATGGTTAAGTCCTCGATCTATTAGTATTCGTCAGCTCCACATGTCACCATGCTTCCACCTCGAACCTATCAACCTGATCATCTTTCAGGGATCTTACTAGCTTACGCTATGGGAAATCT
>NZ_JAQQGG010000002.1:0-948257 GCF_028548245.1 Bacillus sp. FF-1 | reverse complement strand
GCCTATACTAAAGGGACTGAAATCGGATAAAAAGAAGGCTTGAGCCGTATGATGGGAAACTGTCACGTACGGTTCTGAGGGGAGTTGGGGGCAGCGATGCCCCCCGCTTACCCGACTAAATAAGCTGTTCACTGGAATCTCATAGAAAACTATGGTGAGATGAAATGTTTGATTTTGCAGTACTTCAAAATCTTAGCTAGATGGCTATGTATCGGTACCCCACAATAAAAAGGCAGGGACATATCAAATATGTCCCTGCCTTTGATTTTAGAGACATGTTTCCTAACAGTTGATTTTGTTAACGAAAGTCGACTTTAAATCCATATTTTGTGTGAAGTAAAAGCATATAATAAAAGTATGAGGTGATGATGTGAAGGAGATAAACATTCATAAAGTAATTGCGGATAAGAGAAAAGAAAGGGGGATTACGCAGGAAGAGTTAGCGGCGTATATCGGTATTACGAAGGCGTCTGTTTCCAAATGGGAGACGGGACAGAGTTATCCGGATATTACATTTTTACCACTGCTAGCATCGTACTTTAATATAAGTATAGACGAACTAATCTGTTATACACCGCAAATGGAACAGGAAGATATTAAGGATTTATATCATAGACTAGCGGAAGCTTTTAGTGAAAAACCATTTGATGAAGTAATGATGGAGTGCAGAGAAATAATTAAAAAATATTATTCTTGTTTTCCATTATTAAATCAAATAGGAATACTTTTTATTAATCATCACATGTTAACGGAGGACACGGATAGAAGAATTGAAATTTTAGAAGAAGCAATGTCTCTCTTTAGCAGAGTGCAGGAAGAAAGTGATGATGTTTCTCTTGTGAAAGAGGCGGTATCGTTTCAAGCAACTTGCTATCTTATACTCAATAAACCGAATGAAGTATTGCAATTGCTTGGTGAAACGATACGTCCTAACGTTCCAGAGGAAGATTTAATCGCACAGGCGTATCAAATGCTTGGAAATACTAAAAAGGCGAATGAAATAATGCAAATTAGCATGTATCAACATTTAATACAACTCGTTGCGACAATACCGAATTATGTAGTAGTAAATGCCTCAAGCGTTGAAAAAGTAGAGGTGATTTTGAATAGAGCTTTTATGTTAATAGACATATATGAAATAGAAACATTACATCCTAATATGACTTTAAAAGTATACTATGCTGCTGCGCAAGTATATTGTATGCAAGGCAATTTTGAAAGAGCATTAGAAATGTTACGGAAATATGCAGCAGTTTGTGCGGCAAGCTTCACAGTAAATAGTCTGCATTTACACGGTGATTCCTATTTTGATGGGATTGACGGATGGTTTGCAGAGTTTCCGCTCGGCGCTAAAACAGTTAGAAATGAAGAGATTATAAAGCGAAGCATGTTACAAAGTATTGCAGAGAATCCAGTTTTTGCTCCAATGAAACATGTAAGAGAGTATAAAAATATAATAACGAGTTTGAAATTTAAATTGGATATAAAAGAATAGGGGGACAAAATGATGACTTTTGATGAATATGAAGTAGCGATCAATAGTGAGTTTACTTTGCAAGGTACACTCACTAAACCGAAAGCTGATGGGAAGTATGCGGCTGTTGTCATTATCGCGGGATCTGGAGAGATTGATCGTGATGGAACGATCGTACCGCTAAAGCTTGAGGCGAACATATATAAAGATTTAGCGCATGTAATGGCGAGACTTGGGGTAGTGACGCTCCGCTTTGATAAACGCGGAGTAGGAAAGAGTGACGGAGAATTTCTGAAGACTGGAATGTGGGATTTAGTTAGTGATATAGAGTCTACGATTACGTATTTAAAAGAACAACCATTTGTTAATCCGGAAAATATCATTTTAGCTGGTCATAGTGAAGGTTGTATGTTAGCAACTGTAGTAAACGCAAGAACACCAGTAAATGGACTCATCCTTCTTACAGGAGCTGCGGAATCGTTAGAAGAAGCTACGAAAAGACAAAGAGAGATTGCTTATAAAGAATTAAAAGAACAAAAAGGAATAAAGGGAAAACTAATGCGCCTTCTCAATGTGGAGAAACGTGGAGAAAAGCAGATGGAAAAAATAAAAGAGAAAATGATGAACACAGAAAAAGATACGATTAAAGTTGGGTTTAAACCGATGAACGCAAAATGGTTTAGAGAGCATTTTCAGCATGACATTTATAAAGACTTACAACAAGTAACATGTCCAGTGCTAGCTATCGCTGGTGATAAAGATATTCAGGCTGACCCTGAAAGAGCTAAGCGGATCAGTGATTATGTGAAAGGTGATTCTGAAGTATATGTAATAAAAAATATGGATCATAGTTTGAAAGTTTTTGAAGGTGAGTTTAAAGCATTAGATTTTAAAAAGAATTATGAAGAAGGAGCAAGAAAGCCACTTCATCCAGAGTTGGAAGAAATAATTGTGAATTGGATGGCATCATATTTTATCCCAGGTAGTAGGACTCTTACATCAAAATTAGGTGAATATGAGGAAGATGGAAGGGAGAGTAACTGCCTGTAAAAGACAAACTGGTGTGGGGGAATGGTAGGTGTAAGTACTTCTGTAGTTTCAAACATATTCCCCTGAGTGTAGGTTCTATAAATACCCTATAAATAATCCAGGCTATTTAATATTAGGAGGAAGCCAACTATACACATAATCCATGATAGGGCTGATCCTGTACTATTAGCAATTTTCATTCGAAGCCTCTCGAGAGGTTTTTGCATCCACCGACCAAATAGGAGATAGAAGAGAAACAGCAGGAGAGAGGGCAGTACCATGATCAAGTTGTATCCCGCTAAAATAGAAGACCATTGTATCAAGGATAGATTAGAAGTAGTAAGTATACCAATTGCCGCAAAATAAGGAAATGCAGTACCCACTTCAATTAATGTAGTAGTGAATCCTAGCGCGATCATTGAAAAAATGCTTTTTGATTTTGGTGAGGGGATCTCTGAATTTTTCTTTGGTGGAATATAGAAGCTTGCAATGAATAATATGACACCAATAATGAAGAACGACCAGCTTACGATTCGGTTTTGAAATAAGCCAGAAATAAACTTAAACAAAAAATCTAATCCTAACATGAGTGAAACGCCAACAGCAAAATAAAATCCTGCTACCGTCAATAAATAAACGAATAAACGTTTCGTGAGACGTTCTTTATCTGTTAAAAGTAGATATATTGTTACTCCTATTGTAGTAGGGCTTAGCGTGTCTAATATAGCTAATCCGCCTATTAGGAGAAGTTGCTCT
Source organism: Bacillus sp. FF-1 (assembly GCF_028548245.1). NCBI lineage: Bacteria > Bacillati > Bacillota > Bacilli > Caryophanales > Bacillaceae > Bacillus > Bacillus sp. FF-1. The sequence continues at coordinate 944,998 of NZ_JAQQGG010000002.1, read as the reverse complement.
GTACCCATTGTGCTTTCCCCCTTATTCCGGCTCAGGATTATTTTTTTTAGTCATAAAAATGGCATATGCCTCGTTCATAAACTGAAGCACATCTTGATCGATTGGATATAAACTAAGTTTCTCTGATTGTTCGGGAGCCATCCTTATCTCCCAAAGCTTATTTAGAAATTCATCCTCACCTTCAAATTCTTCTAGGCGTTTTTCCTCCATTCGTCTTATGATATTTTGAACTTTCGTTGCTTTTGGGCCATCCTTCATATAACGCTTTAACTGGCCGATGAGAGCAATCCATTCGAGTGAATCAGAACAGTCACTTGCCATCTTAGGAACCTTTTCTAATAGTTTTATTTCTTTTTCTTTAAATATAGATTCGCGATAATACTGTTGTATTTCTTTATCTTTGCTGGATAATTGCATGATTTTTTGAATCGCGATCCAGCTTTCTTCTCCCTCTAACGCAATTCCATTTATCATTTCTCGTAAGGATAATTCTATTTTCTTTAAATGTTCCTGCTCATTTATTACATAAGATAATTGGCTCTTTAAACTATCCGACCAATCCCACTCATTGAAGTCGAGCATATGTTTAATCTCTTGTAACGGAAATCCAACCTTTTTTAAAAATTGAACTTGCTGAAGTTTTTTTATTTCTTCATTTGTATATAAACGATGGCCACCCTCTGTTTTGGATGCTGGTTTTAATAATCCGATTTTATCGTAATAACGCAGTGTTCTTACTGTAACGCCTGTCAGTTCTGCAACTTTATTAATGTGTATCAACTGATAAACCTACCTTTCTGTACGTTAAGATTTTATCTTTAACGATTATTTTCTTATTTCGCTTCTAACCTTCTTTACTAAGAAGATTTTTAAGTAAGTAGCCTGCTCCTAATCCAATTAGTGCACCAGGAAATCCATGATCCAGTAGCAGTCCAATACCTGCACCTATAATGACACATCCATAAATAATAATATCGCCCTGTTTCATATGAAAACCTCCTATTTTTCTAATTTCTTTTATGAAATTGCGAAATAGGAGCTACTTAACAGTATATAAAATGACCCAACGTCAACTTCAAGTGTTTTTGATTATTATTAATACAGTTATATAAACCTTTAAAGCGCCCTCTAACGGAAGAATTAATTTTAAAATATTTTGCGGGCTTATCGTTCCAAAATATTTATACTAAAATATATAATACGGGGGTGTGGTTAATGGGTAGAAAGATTAGTTTTAATAAAGAGCAAGCTTTAAATAAAGCTATGTATTTATTTTGGGAGAAAGGTCATAAGCCGAGCTACTCTCTACGATAGTTTTTGAGGTAAGGATGCACTATTTAAACTAGCTGTGGAACATTATAAAAACTTTGGTGCCTTAGCATACAAAATTCACGTATTGTTCTTGCTATCCTGAGGTGAAATTGGAGGGAATGTCTTTTGAGAAGCATGCCTGTAAAGTTATTTTTTAAATCAATCCTATTTTTTTTCTTATGCGGTATTGTTGTTTATTCTATATTTCAGATTATGTTTGTCTGGAGTGCTTCGACAGGATTAGGAAGGGATGATATAGTCGGATTTTCTGATAATAAGTATGTAATTGGTCGTCCACCTGTTAGCTATAATTTATATAAAAAAGATAGTGGGGAAACTATATTAGATAATGTTATTGGTTATAAAAAAGGAAAAACGAAAAGCTATGTTCGGAATGAAATCGAATTTGTAGTGATAAATGAGATAAAGGGTAGCTATGAATTGTATAAAATAGAAAAGGCTTCAGAAAAGGATATAGAACGGCTGAAAGAAATGCAGAAATTAGAATGAAAGGGGCTATTTGAAGGATAAAAATGCTATTGGGTTGAAATAAAATTTAATAAAATACTAACTTCAGAATTTTTCATTTTTAACAAACTTAATTGGAATTTTACAAATGCACACATATTATTGTTAAATCTAAAAAATGGTTTAGACTGATAACTGAGTTTTATTTCATGAAAAAAGTCAGCATAAAAATAAAGCATTAGGAGTTCAGTCCCATGTCTATCAAACTAATTAAAGTTTCTTTTTCAGGGATAGAAAGGAAATGAAATCATGGAAAAATCAATAAATAGTGAATTGATTGGAATGTTTATCTTTAATGAAACTTTACATACATATGAACAAAACGAAGGAAAAGTACATTGGGAATTGGATGTTAGAAATGAGCGTGTACAAGTACATGAAATGCTGAAAAGAGCAGAAAAGCTTTATGTATGTTTAGAGGAATTTGATAAAAAAGCTAAGCTTGCTATAGCGGAAGAATTAATAGAGTATAAAAATGATTTTTGGCCTGAATATGATGAGAATGATGAACATTTAGATTGGGATGCTGTAGATGCAGGAGAATATGATATGACGAAAGAAACATTTGAGCAATCTATTACTCTTATGGACATTGTAATGAGAGAAAATGATATATATTGTGAATACAATGATGGAGATGTATTTGGTGGCCATAGAATCCATGCTTCTTTTGACAATGAGTACAATTTATTAGCTGCAGAGATTTAGCTTTGAGAGATGCAAGTGAAAAGGATTGATTACTATAATCAATCCTTTTTTTCATTATTATAAGATAACGGTGAAATAATAGGGAGAAAGTTTCATAGTTTTAATACGGTCCCCACTCAATATTAACCCCAACAATAAGAAAAATAAGTCCAATAATAAACCAAATGAATGCAAGTGGAGCCATAAATCGAATCCATTTTCCATAAGAAATACCGCTCGCTGCGAGAACGCCCATTAAAACACCGGAAGTTGGATTGAGGCAGTTCACTACACCTTCGCCGAGCATAACAGCTTGTACTGTAACTTGGCGTGTAATGTCCATGAAATCAGCTAACGGAGCTAATATCGGAATAAAAATAACAGATTCACCTGTACCGGATGAAATAAGGAAATGTAATGCGGCACTACTTACATACATACCGATAACGCCAAATACCGGGCTTTGTCCTTCGAGAGACTGTGCGAGTTGGTTAACGATTGTATCAAGTAATTTTCCTTGTTCTAAAATGACTGAAATACAACGAGCCATTCCGACGATCAAAGCACCGTATATGAGATTTTGGCAGCCTGCTAGAAAAGTAGAAGCGATATCGTTTGCTTTCATACCACCTATTATTCCAGCTGTAATTGCGATGAAAATAAAAGTAGCGGTCATTTCTGCGTCTGTCCAATGTAGACGAAAAGCGCCGATTAAAAATGCAATTAATGATAAAGCTGCAACGAGTAAAATTAATTTATGACGTATTGTCCAAGGAACTTCTGTTTTCTGTGCCTCTTTTCTACTTGAAAGAGCATTACTTGGAAACCAGTTGTCGCCGAGTATGCTTCCTTTATTCGATTTTTTTAAGCGTTTTACGTACCAATTAATATATAGAATGGTAGCAAGTAAAAAAGAGATATAAATTGCTGTGCGTAAACCAATTCCTGAAAACATTGGGAGTTCCGCGATTTTTTGTGAAATGCCTAAAGGTGAAGGAGATAATATAGTAGCATTAAAACCAGCATAAGTACCTAAATAAATAATGGCTACGCCGACGATAGCGTCCCATTTTAATGTGCGGGCAACGATGATGCCGATAGGGATAAAGCCGATAACTGAGTTAACGATAATGCCAGTCGTTCCGAGAATGGAAAAGAGTGCGGCGACAATGCATATAAAAAGTAATTGCTGGTTACGAAATTTGTTAATAACATGATAGATTAAACCGTCAAGAGCACCTGTTTTTTCAAGAATGGCAATAGCTCCGCCCGTAAATAAAATTAAAAAGATGATAGGAGCAGCAAGTGTCATTCCTTTTTCAATAGCGGTAAAAAAAGAAACAAACCCTACCGGTGATTGCGGAACAGAATGGTAACTTCCTGGTATTGTCGTTGTAACAGTCCCGTTAGTAACTCTTTTAAATTCTCCAGCAGGAACGAAATAAGTAGCTATTGCACAAAGCAGAGCAATAAAAAATAGTAGTACGTACGCGTCAGGCATTTTAAACTTTCGTTTACTAGGTTGTTTTTTCACCTCAGTTTGTAATTGCATAAAATCCCTCCTTTTTCACTTGATTAATTTTTAATATTCTGAAATTTATCTGTGAAATAGATTATAATAAAGGTGGCTTCGTAAGGCAATAGTTTTTCTGTCCTTTTCCCGCACATACAAATTCTTGCAACATTAGACAGGGAAACGAAAATAATCCAAGAATATGTTAAATAGAAAGTAAAAGGAAAAGAGGGAAAAAGATGTGGAAAACTACGGATCTATGTGATGAGTTTGAAAATGAATTACAAATATGTCGCCAGTCTTTTCGATCTTTTGGGAAGAAAGAACAATTCCACGGGAAAATTGCAACGGTAAAAGTGAAGGATGATAATGTACTAGTGAAGGAAGGGTTGCAAACATTACCAGAAGGAACGGTATTAGTTGTTGACGGTGGAGCCTCTACGAATTGTGCGTTACTCGGTGATAATTTGGCAGCTATTGCGGAGGAAAGAAAGCTGGCAGGAATTATTGTATATGGATACGTTCGTGATTCTAGTGAACTAAAGAATATAAATATAGGTATTTTAGCGTTAGGGACAATGCCGAATAGAAGTGTAAAAGAAGGGAAAGGAGAACGAAATATTTCATTGCAATTTGGGCAAGTAGAATGGAAGCCGGATGAATATGTGTATGTGGATGAAGATGGCGTCATTATTAGTGAAAAGAGTTTGCATCGTTAAAGGTTAGTAAGTTACTATTCTTAGAAAATAAATCCGATAAAGCATGGACAAAATTCTTTGTCAATAGTAAAATAATACAGAAATTTAAAATTAACAGAATGTATAGGTTTATCGTTTTACGATAACTTAAATGGAAGTAAGTTGTGCCTAGAAAAGTGAATGTTATCACAATGATACGTTCATGAACAAAATTATTTTTCCTATACAAATATAGCCGCGAATGATGCGGGTAGGAGGTGTTGCACAGTTTGTTCGACACTTACAAAAAAAGAGTGTCAATTGCACGCCCTTGAAGGGCTCTTTTTTGTGTGAATAGTAGTAAGGGAGGAAATTTTGGGATGGCAATGTTAAAAAAATGGCTGCTTACGTCGTTAATGGCAGTTACACTTGTATTTGTTTCTTTTGCGAATACAGTACATATTACGTTTGCTGAAGGAAATACAGCAAAACTTGCAATTATTGGTGAATCACAAAAGGGCATTATGTTATGTCCGAAAGAAGAGCAAATTAAAGATGGGGAAACAGCTTTAAGCTTGCTACAAAAAGTCATGGGGGACAAAGTAGAAGCTGAAACGATGTCGTTTGGAACGTATGTAAAAGGCATTGATGGGCTAATGGCCGGGGCTACAAGTGGCTGGCTGTATGATGTAAATGATAAATCTGCAGAAGTTGGAGCGGATAGTTATAAATTAAAATCTGGAGATGTTGTTGTTTTCCGCTTTGTTTCAGACTGGAACAATATGAGTCAAGAAACATTACAACAAACATTAGATAAATTTGGTACTTGTAAAACTGTAGAAGAACCAAAAACAGATGATCCAAAACAAGAAAAACCAGAAGAACCAAAGACGGATGATCCAAAGCAAGAGAAACCAGAAGAACCAAAGACGGATGATCCAAAACAAGAAAAGCCAGAAGAACCAAAAACGGATGATCCAAAACAAGAAAAGCCAGAAGAACCGAAGACGGATGATCCAAAACAAGAAAAACCAGAACAACCAAAGCAAGAGAACATTCAAATTCCAGTAGCACAAGTAAATGACGCGATCTCTAAGACGTCTGAAAAGATGTTACAAGATGGAATTGAAAGTGATTGGGTAGCGCTAGGTCTTTCTCGTTCTGGAAAGAATATACCAATCGAGGCGAAATTAAATTATGTTAAGGCTGTAACTGAAAAGGTAGAAAAGCGCGTTAATCGTTTTTCAGCGACAGATTTAGCTAGAACGATTATTATGATGAATGCAATGAATGCAGACCCAAAAATGGTAGGCGAACATAATTTAGTTCAAAAATTGTACGAATCAGATAAAGTGAATTCTGTTACAGGTTATACATTTGCTTTACTTGCATTTGATACGAAAAAATATGAAATTCCAGTAGATTCAAAATGGAATCGAGTTGCTTTAGTAGATGCACTTTTAAACGCGCAACATACAGATGGCGGCTGGACTTATGATAGCGCAAGCAGTAAAGATAGTGCTAGTAGCGTTGATGTAACAGGTATGGTTTTATCAGCATTAGCTCCTTATCAAGACCGAGCAGATGTGAAACCAGCAGTGCAAAAGGCTGTCGCATACTTATATAATGAACAACTAGAAAATGGCGGTTTCTCTGCTGATGGACAAGAGAATTCTAATAGTGCTGCGCAAGCTATTATTGGATTATCCCTTGTGAAAGATGTAGATCAAAACCGTCTTCATAAGGCAGTGCAAAATCTATTGTCATATCAACTTCCAAATGGTGAATTTAAATGGTTACCAGGCGATCAAACCGGTAGCGGAATGGCAACAGAGCAAGCGTTATTAGCTTTACTTCAGTTTAAAGACCTTGGAAAATCGATTTATGACTGGTCAACTGAATCTGTTACTGAAATTAATCCAAAACCAAATGTAGATTCAGAAAATGTTGTGGTGGAAAAAGAAGTTATTGAACAGCCACAAGAACAAAAACAAGTACAACAAGAAACGAAAGATGACACTTTAAAAGTTGTTGTGGATAACGAACCGGTTAAACATAAAAAATCCGGAAACGGTAGCACATTACCGAAAACAGGAGCATCTTCTCATAGTGCAGCGACAGAAGTAGGTATGGGTGTATTATGTATTGCTTCTGCATATGTATTATGGAGACGTAAAGCAGCTTAACAAAAATTAGGAGCAATCATTTGCTCCTAATTTTTAATATGAAAGGTGAGAGGCAACATGAGTAAGATGAAATGGTTTATTTCTTTACTGCTTTCACTTGGGCTACTTGCCGGATGTGAAGAGGCAGCGGTAAAGCCTGAGAAGAAAGTAGAACCGAAGCAAGAAGAAGTAGCAAAACAAGAAGAGAAAAAAGATGAAGCGAAGCCGGAAGAAAAACCGGAGGAAAAACAAGCTGAACAAGAGCAAAATAAGCAAGACGAACAGAAAGAAAAGCAAGAGCAAAAAGTAGAAGAGAAGCCGAAAGAAGAAAAGCCACAAGCACAACCGGAAGTAAAGAAAGAAGAAAAAACGCAGGAACAGCCTGTCGCTACTAAGCAACCAGAACAACAAAAAGCACAAGAAGAGAAACAACAAGAGAAACAACAAGAGCAACAACCGAAAGCGCAAGAAGTAAAAGAAGAAGCAAAGGTTGTGAATCAGCCGAAGGAAACACCGAAACAGGAGCAAAAGAAAAAACCAGAAGAGAACAATAGTGTACCAACTCCACCAACACCGGTACCAGATCCAGTACCGCCAGTGCCAGATCCAGTAATACCAAAACCAAAACAAGTTACGATCTCAGTAAAAGGTAATGAAGGATATTTATTAGGTGCAAAAAAGGTGGATGTACAAGAAGGCGATACAGTTTATAAAGTATTGCAGCGTACAGGATTAGATGTGGATGCAATGGGCTCTAAAGATGGAGTTTATGTAAAAGGTATTAATGATTTATATGAAAAAGATATTACCGCTACTAGCGGATGGAAATATCGTGTGAACGGTGCGTTTCCAAACCATAGTGCAGGTGTAGTTACAGTAAAACCAGGCGATACAATCGAGTGGGTGTTTGTATTAAAATAAGAAAGGCATTCGGTAAAGGACTATGAAAATAAGTTTTTCTTCTTTACATCCTTTTGTGAATTTTTTCTATTATATCGGGGTGATGATACTATGTATGATGTGTCTTCATCCTCTTTTTTTAATTGGAGCAATACTATTAATTGTTATTTTAAATGTGATGCAAGGGAATAGCGAAAAGGTAAGAAAGATGTTACCGAGCACAATCGTTTTCTTTTTTATGGTCATTTTATTTAATTCGCTATTAACACATAGAGGCCGAACTACGTTATTTTGGTTAGGTGATAGCCGTATTAAACTTGAGGCAATTATGTTTGGAGTAGTAATGGGGTTATTACTAGTGGCGATTATGTTTACGTTTGCTTCGTATAATGATATTATTTCAAGTCATAAATTTTTATATTTGTTTTCTAGAATTTCACCGAAAGTAGCATTGTTAACGATGATTACAGTGAGATTTGTTCCTTTGTTTATGAGAAGATTACAGAAAATAACACTCGTCCAAAAGACGAAAGGTGTACAGGTAGATGCAGGTTCCATTGTGGAACGTGTGAAAAATGGTATGCAACTATTGCAAGTATTATTAATTTGTTCATTGGAAGATGCACTGCAAACGGCAGATTCTATGCAAGCTCGTGGATTTGGTGTAACGAAACGTACGACATATATTCGCTATAGAATGGAAAAACGAGATTGGTATACGCTCAGTTATTTAAGTATTCTATTTATAGTTGCTATTATATGTAGTACGTATGGTGGGGGAAAGTTAATCATTTATCCGAAAGTTGAATCTATTTTATTTCAGCAATATGATGGGATGATGTTTGTTGTATTTACGATGTTTATTAGTTTACCAATCATAATGGAAGGAAGGGAATGGATATGGTGGCGCATGCAGAAATAAACAATTTATCATTTGTATATGCTGATGAAAACGAAGAAGCGTTACAGCATATTTCTCTTTCTGTTCAAAAAGGAGAGTTTATTGCACTTGCTGGAGGATCAGGATCTGGAAAGACGACTTTATTAAAACATTTTAAAAAGGAATTACTTCCAATTGGTAAGCGTACTGGGGATACATATTATGATGGTACTTTATTAGAAAATGTACCGGATTTGTTATCTGCTCAAGAAATTGGTATGGTATTTCAAAATCCAGAAAATCAACTCGTAATGGATACAGTAATTCAAGAATTAGCGTTTTCTTTAGAAAATATTGGATTACCATCACATATTATTCAAAAAAGAATAGCAGAGCTCATTAGTTTCTTAGGATTTCAAGATTTATTGCATCAATCTGTTCATACGTTATCTGGCGGACAGAAGCAACTTGTTAATTTAGCTGCCGTATTAGTAATGCAACCGAAATTATTATTATTAGATGAACCGACAGCGCAGTTAGATCCAATTGCCGCAAAAGAGTTTTTAGGATTGTTAAAGCGTATTAATGAAGAACTTGGAATTACGATCGTTTTAAGTGAACATCGTTTAGATGAAGTAATACCACTTGCAACGCGTGTTATTTGTATGAGTAACGGCCAAATCGTGTATGACGGTAGTCCGAAAACGGTTGTAGCAAATATGTGGGAAGTAGAAAAGTTCCGGCCATTTATTCCGCAAATTCCAAGATTGTTTTTAGAGTGGAATACGAAAGATATTCCGTTTACAGTGCGAGAAGCGCAAATGAAAATGAATGATTTTTCAGCGATATCATATGTAAATAAGCCAATAGTACAAGGTGAAAAGCAAGAAGTCATTTTAAGTGCCGAGCATATTTCATTCCAATATGAAAAAAATAGTCCGCTCATTTTACGAGATTTAACAGTATCGATTGAAAAAGGAAAATGGGTAGCTCTCGTTGGAAAGAATGGGACAGGGAAGTCTACACTGTTAACGCTTTTAGCTGGATTGCAAAAAGCGAGAAGAGGGAAAGTAAAGTGGAATGGGAAAGTGATACATAAAGTTGATTCGAAAGAACGATTTAAAAGTATTGGGTATGTATCACAGCATCCGTATTATCATTTTACATTTGATACAGTGTGGGACGAAGTGTATGAACGAGCGCGTGAATTATATGGAGAACAAGGAAACGAAATAGCAGAACATCAGCTTAAAAAGTTTTGGCTATATGCACTTAAAGAACGCCATCCACATGATTGTAGCGGGGGAGAGCAACAACTACTTGCATTATGTACAACGTTATTATCAAAGCCGACTTTATTATTACTGGATGAACCGACAAAGGGACTCGATCCATGGAAGAAAGAGAGAGTAGGAGAGTTATTTAGGAAACTGCAAAAAGAAGGTACAACAATTGTAATGGCAACGCATGATATTGAGTTTGCAGCGAAATACGTGGATCAATGTATGATGTTATTTGATGGAGCAGTCATTATGAATGATGCACCGAAAGAATTTTTTAGTGGCAACTTCTTTTATACAACATCTATCAATCGATTCATTCGAAAAGAATTGCCATATGCATTAACGTGGGAGGATGTGTACGAAGCGTGTCCAAACGATATGTTGCATTCATAATATGTATTTTTGCAGTAATAATAGGCACATTACTCTTTACTACACTTATCATGGATGGGTATTACATGTTAAGTAGTTTGTTTTTATTAGTCGTTATTATGTTACCTTTCTATATCCGCTTTGAAAGAAAGGCGTTTGTTTCACGTGAAATTGTTCTCGTTGCCGTGTTAGCAGCAATTGCAGCAGTTAGCCGCGTACCATTTTCTATTTTACCGAGTGTACAACCGACTTCTTTTGTTATTATCGTTTCTGCAATCGTGTTCGGAAGTGAAACTGGATTTATGATCGGGGCAACAGCGGCGATTGTGTCTAATATCTTTTTAGGACAAGGTCCGTGGACGCCGTGGCAAATGTTTTCATGGGGTATGATTGGTTTTATAGCTGGATTATTACGTAATACGTTCTTAATGAAAAAGCTATGGGGAAGACTACTATACGGATTGTTTGTTGGATTTTTATTTGGCTGGATCATGAATTTCTGGGGACTTCTCGGTTTTATACGAGAGACAACGTGGGAAACAGTCATTTCGTATTATATCGCAAGTTTTTATTTCGATTTGAGCCATGCAATTTCGAATGTTGTTTTCTTACTATTATTTAGTACGTCTTGGATTACGATTCTTACAAGATTTAAAAAGAAATATGGCATATTGGATAAGCATAACATGGTATAGAAAAGCATACTCATATAAGGTAGGGTCGCGACTTACATATTCGTTTGCCTCTTTCATGCTTCTTACATATTGTAAGGAGCATTTTTTATTGTCAAAAAATAGTCCAATATATATCCGTTACTATATAAAATTATTTGTATAATAGTAGGTGAGAATTATTTTCAAAAGGGAGGTGTATAGTTAATGAAGTTAGTTATTCCGAAGCAACATGGTGCATGGGCGATGCTTATTATACCATTTCTATTAAGTGTCATACTTGGGAAACCTACTATGTATCATATTCCATTGTTTTTAGCTTGGTTCTTTATCTATTTAGCTACGTATCCATTTCTTATGTACATAAAACAAAAACGGAAAAAAGAGTATTTACATGCTTCAATTGTATATTTTATTATTGCGTTCATATTTGGGATGATTTCTCTATTATATGAATGGCGCATTCTTTTATTCGTAATAGTCATGATTCCATTCTTTATAGTAAATATGTATTACGCTCGTCAAAAAAATGAAAGAGCATTATTAAATGACGTTAGTGCAATTATTGTTTTCTGTATAGGTGGTTTAGTTAGTTATTATTTTTCAATGAAATTGATAGATAAAACAGCATTATTTATTGCGCTTATTTCATTTTTATATTTTTTAGGAAGTACGTTTTATGTGAAAACGATGATACGTGAGAAAAATAATCCGAAGTATCGTTATATATCTTGGGGTTATCATATCATGTTAACGGTCATCGTATTTGCTATTAATCCGTGGTGCTCCCTTATTTTTATACCAAGTGTCATTCGAGCCATTATATTGTATGGCAAAAAAATTTCTATTATAAAAGTAGGGATTTTAGAAATTGTGAATTCTGTATATTTTTTAATCATAACGGCAATAATTATGAAGTATGCCATTTGAAAAAACTTCCCACCTTATGATGGGAAGTTTTTTCAATCTTGTTCTAAAATGTGAACGGTGTAGTCGCAGCGTTGAATAGCTTGTTCGATCGCATAAAGAGATTGCTCAATACGAGCGCGATTAAAATCTTTTTCAACAGTCTGTAATGCTGCTTCTAAACATTGTTTTGCTTCTTGTAATGATTGAAAAGAGTCTTGGACATATCCGCGGGCATTTTCGTGCATTTCATAATCCTCCTTGCATACTCATATATGTATAGTATGAACAGTAAAGAAGAAAATATAATTTGTTATATTTGTTTGACAATTGAAATGAAATTACGTATAGTAAGAATTAAGTGAATATTTTCTTATCCAGAGAGGTGGAGGGACTGGCCCGATGAAACCCAGCAACCGCGATGCAGGTGCTAATTCCAGCAGAACAAATTTGTTCTGGGAGATAAGACGAAGATATATACGTAACTTCTTCTTATCGGAGAGGTTTTTTTATTGCAAAAAAACCGATTACGAAAATTTATATTAAGAAGAAAGGGGTTGCGCGTTACTGTGACACTCGAAAAATACGTAAAACTGCGTAGTACAGTTTATGAATATATGATAGAGCAAGATAAGCCGATATCATTGTTAGATATTCAAGAACATATCGTTTCGCATCATGAAGGAAAATTCACGAAAAAGATGTTACATCAATTTTATTTATCAAGACTATTAGATGAACTGAAACTGGATGGGAAAATTACATTAGCTGATGAATATCTCTATACTGAAAAAGGGGTATTTTATAAGGCGAGAAAAGGGAGCTAAGCTCTCTTTTTTTGAAGTATGTAGAGTAAAAGACTGCTTAAGCAGCCTGATACAGGGAATGGTGTTGAGTGTGTAGTGTCAAAGATTGAATGTGCCTGAAAGAGGCACTTCATATCGGCTGCAAATGAAAAGAGACACCTTCGCCGAATAGGTGTCAGTCGTTTTGTCATATAGACTTGCTATTTGACAGTTATTAGAATAACATGCACAGGTTTGGAAGTCAAAAGGGAATTAAAGGAAGAGGTGTTGTTATGTACGCTTATTTGTTACATGATATAACAAAATGGATTCCTAAGTACATTATGGATAAAGGGTATGAATATTATGAAGAAGGACATGTAGAAGATGTTGAAATACAAGACAAGAAAATATTTGCTTTCGTTACTGGAAATGCAGGAGACTATGAAGTGATTATTGATCTTGAAGATTTTACAGAAAGTAGCTGCGAGTGTCCGTATGAGAATCTTTGCAAACATATGGCGGCAGTTGTTTATGATATTCAAAGTGCTGGTGAGAGTGCAGTGAAAGAGAAACTAAAAGAGTTAGAAAAGGAAGAGTTATTAACGGTACTACATCGCTTGTTACAGAGTTCAAAAAACGTGCAAATTGTAGAGAAGAGGTTAAAGAAGGGGAAACTTTAACTTATAAAGGGAGTTGTTTTGTAGTGAATGTACTTATTGTATACGCTCATCCTAGTCCTTCAAGTTTTAACGCGGCAATTTTAAATCATGTGCAAAAAGGACTACAGGAAACAAATCATTCAGTTACCGTACTTGATTTATATAAGGAGCAATTTGATCCAGTCCTTGTATTTAATGAAGAGAAGAAAAGACGTGACTTAGTAAATGAAGAAGAAACAGCTCGGTACAGGACATTAGTAGAAGAAGCGGATATGCTTCTATTCATCTATCCGATATGGTGGTGGGGGATGCCAGCTATTTTAAAAGGATTTATTGATCGTATTTTCGTTGCTGGATTTGCTTATAAATATGAAGGTGCTCTGCCTAAAGGGTTATTGAAAGGGAAGAAGGCGTGGGTGATTAATACGCTAGATTCACCGTTATGGTACGTCGCACTATTATATCGATCAGCAGATTGGATTATAATGAAGAGAGGTGTCTTACGTTTTTGCGGCATTCGCGATATAAAACGGTCAGTATTTCAATCTGTGAAAACGAGTAAACGAGAGAAGCAGGAAAAGTGGTTATTACAAATAGAAGAAAAGGCTCGTACATTATGAATGAAATCGATCGAATTATAAACTGTTGTGGGTATGATAACGAACTTTTTCGAACGTATATTACATGTTTACTTCAATTGAAGAAATGTAGCGAAACATTTCAGCAAATTCAAATACAATTAAGAAATGACTACTTGATAAGAGGAATTTGTGAAAGAGAAGTGGATGAAGTAGTAAGGGGAAGTAAAGAATATGATACATATTTTCTTCCTAAAGCATTACAGTGGGATTTCCTTAAGAACAATCCACATTTAATTGAAAAAGTATGTGAAGATTTTTTTGCATTTGAGGCATTACATCTTACGGAGATAGAGTGGAAGACCATAATAAATTTCGTGGGAAATAAATGATTTATTATGTAAAAAAGCTAGTATAAAACTAGCTTTTCGTTTAAATAAATAAGAAACATAGACTAATGATAAAACCTGCATATAGTAAGTTCACAACGCAAAATCCCATAATATCACGAGCACCTAAACCAGCTATCGCTAATGCTGGTAATGCCCAGAAAGGTTGAATTAAATTTGTCCAAGCATCGCCCCACGCAATGGCCATTGCTGTTTTTGCAGCAGGTACACCAAGTTCAGCGCCAGCTGGAATCATAATGGGTGCTTGCACAGCCCATTGACCGCCACCAGATGGAACGAAAATATTAACGATGCCAGCACTTAAAAAAGTAAAGAGCGGGAAAGTCGTTTCGTTTGAAATGCTAATAAAGAAATTCGAAATAGCTCCTCCAAGTGAAAGGCCTTCACTATTTGCTCCAATCATCATCCCCATAATTCCTGCGTAAAACGGAAATTGAAGTAGAATGCCAGAAGCGCTTTTCGTAGAGTCTGAAAAAGCGCGAATATATTGAATCGGAGTACGGTGGAAAACGAGTCCAGCAATTAATAACATAAAAATAACGATGTCTAGCGTAAGGTTAAAGCCTTTCGTATAAAAGTAGTTGAAAATATAAATGAGACCTAACAATCCAACGCAAAGTGTAATAATGATACTATTTTCCATTTTCTCAGCGAACGTATTTTTCCCTACCTCTTGAGCGGCAGCTTCTTCATGAAACACGCTAGGGTCTACTGTAATCGTATGTTTTTCATCTGGATGCATCGCCTTATTAATGAGAGGCATCGTAACTAAAAAGATAATAACTGGAACGAGGGCGTATGGTGAGAATAACGTTTCAGTGATTGGAATCGCTTCTTTAATACTTCCAGCTGTCGTTTTAATTAACGTTTCTCCGCCTGTTGCTAACGTAAGAGGGATAGAAGCAGAAAGCCCCGCATGCCAAATGAGAAATCCAGAGTAAGAAGAAGCAATTGCCAGTCTATAATCTAATCCTTCCAGCTGTCTTGCTACTTCTTTTGCATATAAAACAGATACAACAATACCAAATCCCCAGTTTATGTACGCCCCTAGTAAACTTACGATTGAAATGGCAATAATACCTTGTCCATTCGTTTTCGGTAGTCTTGCCGCTTTCGTTAATCCTTTTTTAATAAGAGGGGCGTTTGCTAAAGCAGATCCTGTCACGAGTACAAGTGCCATTTGCATAGAAAAGGCGAGAAGTCCCCAAATGCCATTACCCCAGTGATTAATCATTTCCACAGGTGTTTGATGCGTTGCAAACATACCAAAGAAGATAACGAAAACAGTTAATAAACATGATAAAATAAACGGTTCTGGCAAGAAGCGTTGCACTAAGGCGACGCAACCATTAGTAAAAGAACGAAACAAAATAGATCAACCTCCTTATGTATATGTATTACAATTATTCGAGGTTGTTTCGTTCATAACCTCTTAAAAGTAGAAAATTCTGATATTTTTAGAAGGATTGAAATATGTTCAAGAAGAGTGGTAGCATCATCACCCTGACAGAAAAAGTTGCTTTTTCCCTAATATGAAATATTGCATATAAAAATGAATTGATGCAAATGTAAAAGCTTATTATAATGAAAGCATAAATATACAACACATCTTAATACAGCAAAGAGGAGGAAGGAATATGGAAATCGCAATGGCAGTTTTAAAATTTTTAGGTGGAGTAATTCCTTTAGTTCAAGAACTTTTAAAAGCGTTTATGTAAGTTTATTCGTTAGCTATCATATATCTATCATTATTATATCTTACTAAAAAAAGAATGGGGTGATTTTTCTGAACATTAAGAAAAATACCAAGAAAAGAAAGTTCCTTACATGTGTATTAGTTAGTCTATGCACTCTTAATTATTCATCTATTTCTTTCGCAGAAACACAAATCGGTCATGCAAATGATATAAATAAAAATGCTAGTAGCATTGATACTGGTATAGGGAATCTTACATATAATAATCAAGAGGTTTTAGCTGTAAATGGTGATAAAATAGAGAGTTTTGTTCCGAAAGAAAGTATCAATTCAAATGGTAAATTTGTAGTAGTGGAACGTGAGAAAAAATCACTTACAACGTCACCAGTCGATATTTCGATTATTGATTCTGTAGCGAATCGTACGTATCCAGGAGCTGTACAACTTGCCAATAAAGCTTTTGCAGACAATCAACCGAGTTTATTAGTGGCTAAGAGAAAGCCTTTGAATATTAGTATAGACTTACCTGGTATGAGAAAAGAAAATACAATCACTGTCCAAAATCCGACATATGGTAATGTAGCTGGAGCAGTAGATGATTTAGTATCTACTTGGAATGAAAAGTATTCCGCAACACATACGTTACCTGCAAGAATGCAGTATACAGAATCTATGGTTTATAGTAAATCACAAATCGCAAGTGCTCTTAATGTTAATGCTAAATATCTTGATAACAGTCTAAATATTGACTTTAATGCAGTTGCAAATGGAGAAAAGAAAGTGATGGTGGCGGCATATAAACAAATATTTTATACTGTAAGTGCTGAACTACC
Source organism: Bacillus sp. FF-1 (assembly GCF_028548245.1). Classification (NCBI taxonomy): domain Bacteria; kingdom Bacillati; phylum Bacillota; class Bacilli; order Caryophanales; family Bacillaceae; genus Bacillus; species Bacillus sp. FF-1. The sequence continues at coordinate 928,141 of NZ_JAQQGG010000002.1, read as the reverse complement.
TAATAATCCATCTGATCTCTTTGATAATAGTGTTACTTTTGATGAGCTAACTCGTAAAGGAGTAAGTAATTCGGCTCCACCTGTTATGGTTTCAAATGTAGCTTATGGTAGAACGGTTTATGTAAAATTAGAAACAACATCTAAGAGTAAAGATGTACAAGCTGCTTTTAAAGCTTTACTGAAGAATAACAGCGTCGAAACGAGTGGACAGTACAAAGATATTTTTGAAGAAAGTACCTTTACTGCTGTCGTATTAGGTGGAGATGCGAAAGAGCATAACAAGGTTGTTACAAAAGATTTCAATGAAATCCGAAATATCATTAAAGATAATGCTGAATTAAGTTTTAAAAATCCAGCATATCCAATTTCATATACAAGCACGTTCTTAAAAGATAATGCAACTGCTGCTGTTCATAACAATACAGATTATATCGAGACGACAACTACAGAATATTCAAGTGCAAAAATGACACTTGATCATTACGGTGCTTACGTTGCACAATTTGATGTATCTTGGGATGAATTCACATTTGATCAAAATGGGAAAGAAGTACTAACACATAAAACATGGGAAGGTAGTGGCAAAGACAAAACAGCCCATTACTCTACAGTAATCCCTCTTCCACCAAATTCAAAAAATATAAAAATCGTAGCAAGAGAATGTACAGGTCTTGCATGGGAATGGTGGAGAACCATTATTAATGAACAAAATGTTCCATTAACAAATGAAATAAAGGTTTCAATTGGAGGAACAACATTATATCCGACGGCTAGTATTAGTCATTAGGTTGGAGCAAAGCGCCCTGTTTATAGGGCGCTTTTTTAATTAGGTGAAAGGTAGATCGGCGTTTCTCCCCATCAAGCTAAAAAAGAATATTTACCAACATAGCCTTATACAATTGCATTTAACTTTAGTTAAACTTTCATGTATGAGTGTTATTTTATACATTCACTTGATTGTTAAATATGCAGGTATGATTCTCAACGCTCTTATGTTTACCTGTTTTGAGCTAAAAATAAGAAAATTTGAAATGTTAGTTGTATACATTGTGTTAAATATTGTAAAATGGAATGGTACCAAAAAAACTAAATTGGTACCAAAGGTTTAGGGGGCGGATTATGAAACAAAGAATAGTAACAGAAACCATTCATCAAATTCAAACGAAGGGGTTTACATTTACAATTAGTGATTTAGCAAAACAATTAGCTGTCAGTAAGAGGACAATCTATGAGCACTTTTCTTCAAAAGATGAAATAGTAGATGAAGTTATTCGTAATGTAATAGAAAGTATTCAAGAAAAGGAAAAAAATATCGCTGAAGATGATACGTTACAAATAGTTGAAAAAATAAGACTCATCTTAATTTGCATTCCACAACAATTTACATTCATGGATGCACGTTTATTAGTAGAACTAAAAAAACATCATTATTACCAATGGTTAAAATTAGATGAGTTTTTACGTGAAGGCTGGTCTACTGTAATTGGTTTAATAGAAGAGGGAATGAGAGAAGGTAGCATAAGAAAAATTCAAATTCCGTTTTTTATTGAAGTGTATTTAGGGGCACTGAATCGCATATATGATCCTATGTTTATTGAAAAGAGTGATTATACATTGGGAAGTATGCTTGAATCGATTATGGACATGTTACTATATGGCATTTCTAATTCGAAATAGAAGGTGGGAGAGTAGTGCAGTGGATTTATTTATGCTTAGCAATTTTATTTGAGGTAGCAGGTACAACTGCAATGAAACTATCTGATGGATTAACGAAACTTGTACCAAGCATTCTTATTTTTGTATTTTATGTAGTAAGTTTTGCATTTCTGTCATTTGCATTAAAAGGGATGGAAATGTCCGTAGCATATGCGGTGTGGTCAGGTATGGGAATTGTAACGATTACAACAATTGGTTTTATTTATTTTGGAGAAAGTATCAATATAATTAAGATACTAGCAATTCTTTTTATTTTAGTTGGAGTCGTAATATTAAATTTTAATAGTACGGCACATGAAGCGAAGAAAAAAGAAATGGTGGAGGAACGTATACATTGAATCGATTAAAGTATTTTTTCTTTATTACTGATTTTGGGTTTGTTATATATTGGCTCATAACAATTTTTCATATGATTCCGCAAGAATATTTGTTTAAAGATTATGAAGATCCTATTTTAGTAGCGTGGAATTGGTCTTTCCTGCCTCTAGATTTGTTAATCTCGTTAACGGGATTTTTAAGTTTGTATTTGCATTCTAAACAAAAACATACTTGGAGCCACTTTGCATTTCTATCATTAATTTTAACTTTTTGCTCAGGGTTACAAGCTCTAGCATTTTGGACAATGCGTTTAGATTTTGATATGTCTTGGTGGATCCCTAATTTATATTTGTTAGTTTACCCATGCTTCTTTTTTAAAAGTTTTTGGAGAGAGTGTGGATCGTATGAGATTAACACGAGAAAAGAATTCATGTAATATAGATAGCAACTTTAAGCACATTCGAATTCTAGATTTTAAAACATTTCAGTTTCTAGATCCGTTTTTTTCGCCAGCCATACAGCAAAAGTCAAAATGAAGATAGCCGATGATTCCTACGGTAAGGAATCATCGGCTTGTATTATGTATGTTGAGTGAGTTCACGTTTCTGGAATAATTGTAATAGCGATGGTCCGAACCGGAGCCTCTATTTCATCTTTATTTTGGCTATTGTAGTATTTAATCATTAATTCGTTAAGTTCGCTTTGAAATTTTCCAAAGCGTTCTTCATCTAGCTTTAATTCCACTACAGAAAAAGTAGCAGTATCTTCTTGACTGTTTTGTTCCTCTAATTTCTTAAGGTAACTTTGATATTGTGTCATAAGTGATAACTGATAATAGGAAATGTAGTTTAATTTTTCATCATCAGATAAGCCTTTCCATTCACTTCCTTCAATTTTTGCATCTTCTTCATTGATTGCGTAATATTTTTCAGAAACAGATTTTACCTTTTTTTCTTTAATTACATGGACGATACCAGAATCAACCATAGTTTGTAGCTGTCTATATAGTGTAGCTTGTGGTACATTTTTAATGATTTTTACCATTTCTAATGGTGTTAGCCCATTTTCCTTATTTCTCATTAACACTTGGCAAATTTTCATTCTTACTGGATGCATTAAAATTTCAACTTTATTACTCATTCGCTCACCTTATTTATCATATATTTTTATTCTCATTATAAATAATGAGAATAATGTTTGCAATTCATTCGTTTATGATTTATCATTATCAATAATGAGAATGAATTTAGGGAGGAATGACAATAATGCAACTACATTATGGATTGAATGATCTTAAAGACATTGATATTATGACTTTTCTACCTATTATATTGCCAGTTATTGCAGTGGGGGCACTTTTAGTTTTTATTGCATTCATTGATTTATACCGACATAGAAAAACAAGAAAAAATGTACTTGTATGGACGTTCATTATTCTTTTCGTTAATGTATTGGGACCTATTTTCTACTTCGTTATAGGGAGAAAGGACAGTGAGAAATTATGAAACTAGAGATTAAAAATGTAACAAAATCATTTAAAGGAAAAACTGCTGTCAATAATTTCTCGATGGAACTGCAAGCGGGGGAATGCGTCGGATTAATTGGACCAAACGGAGCAGGAAAATCTACATTAATAAAAGTAATTTCCGATATTACTAATCCAACTGCTGGTGAAGTTTTATTGAATGGGATAAAAATATCAAAAATGAAAAGTGAAATTGGTTATCTACCTCAATATCCTAATTTTTTTCATTGGATGACAGCGAGAGAAACGCTTATGTTTATGGGCCAACTTTCGGGATTGAATAAAGTAGAATTGTCAAAGTCAATTCCAGAAATTTTAGAGAAAGTTGGACTAAAAGGGGAAGAAAACGAAAAGGTTAGTACATTTTCTGGTGGAATGAAACAACGACTTGGTATTGCACAAGCATTATTGCATAAACCTTCGCTTATTGTCATGGATGAACCGGTATCCGCATTAGATCCAATCGGCCGGCGAGAAGTATTGAATCTGATTGAAGAAATAAAAAAAGATACAACCATTTTATTATCAACCCACATCTTAAGCGATGCAGAAGAAATCTGTGAACGATTTGTCATTATAAAAGATGGAACAAAAATAGAAGACACAACGATTACCGAACTTTTACACCGTAATAGTAAAAATAAATTGATTATTGAAATAACAACTAAAGATCAAAAGTGGATTGAAGTTGTAAAAAAATTACCGTATGTGAAGGACGTAGAAGTGGTTGGGCTTAAAATCAAAGTAAAGGTTGAAAGTATTGAAATAAATAAAAATATGTTACTGCAAAATGCACTCGAACATAAAGTGAACATCGTTAAATTTGAAATGAGCAACGATACTTTAGAAGAAATTTTTTTGAAATTGGTGGTGCAAAAATGAATAACACAATGGTATTGATAAAAAAAGAATATGTTCAAATGTTACGTGATTTTAAGATCATTTGGCTACCAATTGTTTTTATATTTTTAGGCGCGACACAACCGATAGTAACTCATTATTTACCATCAATTCTAGAAACATTAGGTGGAGGGCAGGGAATTATCATTGATCCAAATATGGCAACACAAAAAGGAGGCGAAGTATTAGCAAGTACTTTGGGATCCCAGTTTGATCAGCTCGGACTTATGATTCTAGTGATATCTATGATGGGTACTATTCAAACAGATAAAGCCAATGGTATGTTGGCTTTTATTTTAACAAGACCCGTTACTGTTACTTCATATGTAGGTGGGAAAATAGTGGCCAACTATTTAATGGTAGCTTGTAGTGTAACAATTGGATACGTTACTTCTTATCTATATGTAAATTCTCTTTTTACTGCCGTTCCATTTGCGCACCTAATTACTGGATTACTATTGTATCTAATTTGGACTCTTTTTATCGTATCTTTCACAACAATGATAAGTACTATTTTTCACAGTCAAGGTATGATTGCATTAATTTCAATTGTTTTCCTTTTAGCCTGTAGAGTAATCGTCGGTTTGAATCCAATAATGGATTTGCTTAATCTAGCAAGTATGAGTAAGTATGCAATGGAAACGTTAGTTACGGGGGGCGTACATTCAAACGCAATAATTACAGGAGTACTAACTATAGTTTGGATCTTATTGACACTCTTCGTAACGTATTATTGGATTGCTAATAAAAAATTTAATGATGAATAACCGTTATGAGGGTAATGGTTTTAAGTAAAACACCCCAACAAGAAAAAGCTTCCACTACTGTGGAAGCTTCTCTAACTGAAAGTGTTGGAAGTACTACGAGAACAGTAGTGCCATATGAATAAGGGACAATAAAAAAATTCTGGATGCAAGAGGATTTTTTTATTGGGAATAGTAAGGAGGAGGGGAGGTGTATTACATATGGGAAAAGGTAGAAGTAATAATGCTGGTAAAAAGCAACCAAATTTCGATGATTCATCTAATTTCGCTAAACAAAGTCAACCGACAGAAAAGAAGAAGAAATAAAAAAAGGAGCTCTCTTTATGAAGAGAGCTCCTTTTTTAGATATATTTATGTTTCAACACAACAGATTGTGTGTTCAATTAAATAGTCATACATGTAAGGTTTAAACTCCTGCTTCCACTACTGTGGAAGCTTCTCTAAATGATGTGCAATATCAATATACATATTAGAGTAAACGGAGTGGATTTCATTACTTGGCGTAGCGTTAGAAGAGAAGTGGACAATTACCATATTCGCTTTCGGATCGATGTAAAGTGTTTGTCCGTAACTACCTAACACTTCAAAAGCACCTTGTTCATTGTGCGGAATCCACCATTGATTATGATAAGAAATGGAAGCTCCAGGGCCAACTGCAAGTTCACCTTCTTGAACATTTTTTATATCTTCAGTAATAGAAGAAGGGAGAATTTGTTTTCCGTTATATTCCCCGTTATTTAATAATAATTGTCCGAATCTCGCCATATCCCTAGCAGTTGCATTTAAACCAGCGCTTGCTTGTTCAACTTTTGTTTCATCTGTTACGTAATACGCGTTTTCTTCCATACCAATTTGAGACCATATGCGCTCACTAACGTTTTCAGCTAATGATTTACCAGTGATCGTTCGAATAATCCAAGCGAGTGTTTCTGCTGATCCGTTATCGTAAGAAAAATCGGAACCAGGCGGTGCAGTTTCTTCTGCTTCTTGTAACATATCATAAATTTTCATGGGACCAGCGTAATTTTTACCTCGAGGTAAAATATTGCTTGCCAAGTATAGTTGTGCATCTTGATTTTCTAACGCTGGGTGTTCATAGCCGTGAGTGGGGTATTCCACAGAAACTTGCATGTCCATTAATTGCTGCAGTGTTGCTTTTCCGAACGGTGTATTTTTTAATTCTTTTATATATGTGTCAGCTGTTTTTTCTAAATCAATACGGTTTTCTTCAGCGAGAGATTGTATTATTGCTCCGGTAAATACCTTTGCTAATGACGCCATACCATGCGGTTCGCTCTCGTTATATCCATTGAAATATCGTTCATAAACAAGTTGTCCATTGTGTACAACGACAAACGCATCTGTTTTGTTATCATCTAAAAGTTTTTTTAGAGGAGTTGTATTTCCAAATCTACGCTCTACAGCAAAATCGTCTAAGTTTTGCAATGCGGTAGAGAAGTGAAAAACGTGATCCGGGTTATTTTTCACCTCGTTAATTAAAGTGAATTCTTTCATATGTGTATACGACCAACGTAAGTAGGGATCATCTAGCCAATTTTTTTTCGTCACGTTATTTTTCGATGGGATTGTTTTATTGTGTTTGAAGTATGTAAAACCGAGCCCTGTAATTACAAATATGAATGTGATTATGAGTAAGAGTAGGGGAGATTTTTTTAGTTTCATATCGGTCCCTCCTTTTTATTTCTACTATTAGTATACGCGTCTATTGAAAGAAATACAAAATAAGGAAAGTAAACGGGGAAGTTTACTTTCCTTATTTATGTTAAGCGGATATTTGTCCGTCTGTACGTTGTTTCTTGAATTTTTGTTTTCGCCCGTGTAATCCATAGTATAAAAGTAAAGTGAACGCAACGATAATAGCTGCGATAAAATACATATTATGATAGCTTGATTTCGCTGCGACGATACCTAAAATGAAAGAACCAAAGCCAATACCACTATCAAAGAATGAGAAGTACGTAGCTGTCGCAGAACCACGTCGATGGTTTGGAGCAGCAGAAATCGCAATCGTTTGGAAGCTAGGAATTAATGTTCCATAACCTAAACCGATTAACATACCTGCGCCAAGGAACCAAAATGAAGTTTGTGCTTGGCTTAAAATGAACATCCCAATTGTGAAAATAATAATAGCTGGATAAACAAGTACGTTTTCACCGAAGCGATCAAAAATCTTACCTGTAAATGGACGAGAAATGACAACAACAAGTGCATATAAAATAAAGAAGTAACTTGCAATATCAGCTAAACCGAGCTCTTTTGCATAAATAGGAATAAAGGATAAAATACCACTATAAGAAAAGGCTAAAACAAATCCTGTAAGAGCGATTGGAATAGAAGATGGTTCAAGTAAGTCTTTCCATTTCATTTTTTCTCGTTTTTGTTTGCTTACAGGTGCTTCATGCGGAATATTGACAAGTAGTCCTAATAAAAATGCAAGTAATGAAAATACGGAACAAACGATAAATAATACAGTAAACGAAAAATGAGAAATAATTGTTAAACCTAAAAAAGGACCAATTACCATCGGCAGACTCATAAATACGCCGAAATAGGCAAGTGCTTCGCCTCGTCTATGAGCTGGCGCAACATCTGTGACAATCGTACCAGTTGCAGTTGTTGCCATACCGAACCCAATACCATGTAAGAAGCGAAGGGCTAGTAATAAAAATAAACTTTGTGCACCGAAATACATAACGGTAGCGGCTAAAAATAGCGAAAGTGAAATAAATAATATTTTCTTTCTTCCTAAATCATCGAGCCATTTTCCTGTGAATGGTCGACATAAAACAGATGAAATAAGAAAAACAGTTGCAACTAAACCAATTTCCTCAGGTTTTCCTTTTAGGCCGTCTATTACATAGACGGGTAAAGTAGTCATAAGCATATAAAATGTTAAGAAGAGAAATAGACTACTAAAACAAGTTCCGAGGAAATCCTTCGTCCAAAGTTTCTCACTTTGCATGGTCATCCCTCCAAGTTAATCTAAGTTTTTAATAATTTGTTGTAACACTTGAAATGCTTGATGTAAATCATCTTCGTTAATACCTTCTAGCGTCTTTTCTTCAAAAGTATCAACTTCTTCTTGCCATACCGGAATCATTTTTATCGCTGTTTCTGATAAAGAAATGAGCTTCTCACGGCGATCTTTTCCTTCAGTACGAATAATCCATCCCATCGTTTCCATACGTGTTAACGTACGAGTCATCGTTGGTGATTCAACATTTAAATACTGACATAATTCTGTTTGCGTACAAGAACCAGTTTGATTAATACGGAAAATTACAGCCCATTGCGCACTAAATAACCCAGTGGGAGATACGCGTTCATTAAATTTCTTCGTAAACTTGCGAGAAGTCTGGCTGACAATGTGAAAAAAATGTTGTTTTTCGTCCATGTATGTTGATCCTTTCAAATTAGTTACCTAGCTAACTATATACTTTTTTATTATAATTGTCTAGTAATAGACATGTTGATTTATGTAAAAAATTCTTATAGGTTTTATGTTGCGAACGTATATTCTACGTGCTATTCTTTAAGTAAGTAAAGAATTTTCTTTCTATTTAAATAGAATGGGGGAACTTGTGATGATTAAGCCTGCAACAATGAAGTTTGTTTCACTATCGAACGGAGAAACGATTGCGTATCAGGAAGTTGGAAGGCAAAATACAGATATTCTTGTACTTATTCACGGGAACATGACATCGTCACAACACTTTGATTTAGTTATTGAAAAGCTGCAAGATCAATACCATATTTACGCTCTCGATTTAAGGGGATTTGGTCAATCAACGTATAATAAAGCGATAGATTCAATACAAGACTTTGCAGAAGATGTAAAATTATTTATCGACGGGTTAAAACTAAAGAAATTTTCATTAATGGGCTGGTCAATGGGCGGTGGTGTTGCAATGCAATTTACAGCGAATCACCCAACTTTTGTAGAAAAGTTAATTTTAGTAGAATCAGTGGGCATGAAAGGGTATCCGATTTTTAAAAAGGATATAAACGGGCAACCAATCGTATCAAGCTTAGTAAAGACGAAAGAAGAAATTGCACAAGATCCCGTACAGATTGCACCAGTGTTAGATGCGATAAAAAATATGAATAAATTATATTACCGTACAGTATGGAATTTATTAATATATACACATAATCAACCTGAACCAGACCGTTATGAAAAGTATTTAGACGATATGTTAACGCAACGTAATTTCGTAGATGTGAATTATGCGCTCATTACATTTAATATTTCAGATGAACATAATGGGGTTGTAGAGGGAAGTAAGCAAATTCATCATATTAAAGCACCAACACTCGTCATACAAGGTGACAGAGATTATGTCGTACCACAAGTAGTCGGTGAGGAGTTAGCAAAACATTTGCCAAATGCAGAGTTGAAGGTATTAGAAGATTGCGGTCATTCGCCGTTTATTGATTGTTTAGATGTATTTATAAAGCATGTAGAGGATTGGTTAGAACAGAAATAATCCCCGAAATGAAAGGTATTGCATATACTATAACATTGTAAGTAAAAGGGGAGATTATCCATGCATCATCCGTTCTTCATTGCGCATTCTCCATATAATCATCATGTGTATACAAAAATGATGATAGCTCCGCTGTATATGCAAGTTTCACCAGTTGTAGTTCCGTTACAAATACAACAGCCACCAATTGTTCATTCGCATCATTATTTGTATGAAACTGCTTTTTATAAACATCCGTATTTCAAGCAATTCCATAACAATGTGAAAGCACAAGTTTGGGAAGGATAAGAAGCTAAAAGATTCATTCTTTTAGCTTCTTTTTTATTGCGAATATTCGTACACGCATTTGCAGAAACAGTTTATAATGAGAAGTGGAAAGCGTGAGAAGGAGAGGGAAAGGGATGTCGATACGTTTTACTTTTTGGATTATGGTTGGGATTGTAGCAATCTCGGGTTTGTCACAAGGAATGCTTTTACCGGCCATTGCAATGATTTTTGAACAAGAAGGGGTTAGTTCAAGTATTAACGGTATTCATGCGACAGCACTATACATTGGGATATTAGTGATTTCACCGTTTCTTGAAAAACCGATGCAAAAGTTTGGAATGAAGCCAATTATCGTGATTGGTGGGTTTCTCGTTATTATTTCATTATTCTTTTTTACACAAACATTTTCGTTTTGGGTATGGTTTATCCTTAGATTTCTAGTTGGCGTGGGAGATCATATGCTACATGTCGGAACACAAACATGGATTACGACAACATCGGATCCGAGTAAAATAGGTAGACAAGTATCGATATATGGTGTATTTTTCGGAATTGGTTTTGCCGTCGGTCCGTATTTAGCAAGCACAGTTCAGTACGGTCTTGCAACGCCATTTATTATATCTACTATACTTTGTCTAATAGGTTGGCTGTTATTATTACCAACAAAAAATGCATTCCCGGCGCAAGATGAAAGAGAAGTGAAGAGTGAATCATCATTTTCTCGTTATAAACAAGTTGTTGGATTAGGATGGATTGCACTGCTGGGACCACTTGCATATGGCGTACTGGAAGCAATGTTAAACAGTAACTTACCAGTATACGCGCTTCGAAAAGGATGGTCTGTTTCAGAAGTATCCTTCTTATTACCAGCATTTGCAGTTGGGGGCATTATTACACAAATTCCGCTCGGTATATTAAGTGACAAATACGGAAGGGATCGTATTTTAACGTGGACGTTCTGCATAAGTACGGGCATTTTCTTGCTTGCAGCCGTATTTGATCAATATTATTGGATCGTCTTTGCCTGCATGTTGTTAGCGGGTATGGTCATTGGATCGTGCTTCTCGTTAGGACTTGGATTTATGACAGATTTATTACCGAGACACTTATTGCCAGCAGGTAATATATTATCTGGAATTGCCTTTAGTTTAGGAAGTATACTGGGACCTGTATTAGGAGGCGTATTTATAGAAAAAATACAGTATACAAGCTTTTTTATTGCGGTTATGATTATAATAGGAATTCTCGCAATGTTATATATGATCTACATGAAGAATCAATTCGCATCAAGAAAAATAGAAAGTAGGTTAGGGCATGACAAAACAACCTAATAAAAAGAAATTTGAAGTACTCGAAAATGAAACAATTACAGACTGCTTAGCACGTATGGAACAAGAAGGCTACGCACCGTCTCGTCGCATGGAAGAGCCAATCTTTCATGAAGTGAAGAAAGACGGTAAAACAGTAGTAGAACCGTGCGGTAGGAAGATTGTTTTTGAGGGGAAATTGAAGTAATCCGAATAGCAAATTCTTTTTGTGGTATAGAGCCACCCAATTCATTTGAGTTGGGTGGATTTTTTTATACTGACCAATGAAAGACTAGGCTAAATGATCTTCATTTGTAAAGGTAGTATGGAGAGGGATTAACTGCATGTAAAAGTAAATGGAAGGATCTTTTTCTTGTTTGTAACTTATTAACGATCTTCACGTTTAGATATTTCAGCGCGTTGAATATAACCATCAGAGAAGCTGAAATAAAGAGAATAGCTTCCTCGATTATATATAAAGCCTTCGCTAGTCATATCCTCTCCGATTAAATCGGGCTCACCAAACCACTCTTTTAATTCATCGATAGAAATATCCATTTTCACCCATATATATCTAGCGTCCCAAGGGTACATATCAATATTATAATCGCCGTATACCGCTATATTAGGTGCATCACATTCTGTACATGGTGCTTTTTTCAAAACATCAGGCACTCCATATTCTTTTTTTACTTCAGATATATCTTTACGCAATGAATTTAATGTAAATGGACCAAACGTTCCATTCTGTAAAGCGGTTGTTAACATTTGTTTCAGTTCTTCTTTTGAATTGATGTTGAAGTTATAATTTCTGTTTTTTGCTATTGCATTATAGAAAAATTGTGCATACTGCTCACGCTTCACAAATGTGTTTCCGTTAAAATTACCTGACTCGTCACCTTGTGCTATACGGTTACTACGCAGTGTATTTACAGCTTCATAAGCCCAATGACCTTTTGGTACGTCTTTAAATTTTCCTTGTTCTTTTGATTCTAAATGAAATGCTTTTTGTAATATTACTGCCATCTCATATCGAGTTAATACATCATCTGGACGAAATGTACCTGTTCCATCACCTGTCATAATTCCAGCTTGCGCAATGGCTTTAATATCTTTTTCAAACATATGATTTGTAATATCACTAAACATATTTCCTTGTTTATCGTCTACTTTTAAACCTAAATGTCGATTGACTAAAGAAGCTACCTGTCCTCTAGTAACATTGTCGCCAAAACCAAATTTCCCATTTCCATACCCCTTATAAATCCCTGCTGCCGCTAAGTAATCAATAGCATCTTTTGACCAGTGGTCCTTTGGTACATCTGTAAATACAGTGTTCGTATTGCTAGCTACCTTATAGCTATTCGTAGTTGTTTGTGCATTAGCTGTACCTACCATCGTTGTAGTTACTAGTGCTGCGGTGATTACGAATCCGAAAAAATTTTTAGCTTTGCTTGTTTTCTTCCCCATTTGCGCAAGCCTCCCCAGTTTCATTTAACTTTATTAAATATACTCATTACGATGCATGCATTTAATACAACTAAATGCATGCATCGTAATTGTAACATGTAAGTTATAATTATTTGTCATTTATTTCCGTAATATGGATGGAATTTTGATAATATAACCAAAAATGTGGATAATTGATATTCAGCGTTATTTAATGATGATACATACAGTAAAATGTTCTGTTTTCCATTCTACGATAGAAAACAGAACGTATATTTGGTATAATCGAAATATACTATATGAAACGATGTACATGAGTTTGACATGTATGTATTAAGGTACGTACTACATAACAATAACTACGCTTTATACAAATCAATCGTTAGAAAGGAAAAGAAGTAATGAATCAAATTTCATTTGAAGATTTATTTGAAGAAGAAAACGCGAAAGAAAAAGTGGAGGTAGCTGAAATACCAGTACCTTTATCACCATTGCAAAGAGATATATTGGAATTAATGGATTCTGAAGAAATAAGTGCACTTGAGCTGTGTGAACAATTAATACGAGCTGGAAAAATATCAGATGAAAGATTCACAACGAATAAGCCGAAAGCATATGGAGAAGTATGCTTACTATTAGAAGGATTTGTTAAAGAAGGAAAGCTTATTTTTATTAAAGACGATGAGAAAAGAGATAGAGTTTATAAATTGAATGAAGAAGCTTCTAACATATAAGTTGTCCAGAGGCAAACGAATGTTTTCTAAGAAGAGAGTTCAGTAGTCAAAGAAAAAGGTGGTAGCAATCACGAAAGATTGCTACCACCTTTTTCTTTTTTAACATCTTACATATTTACGTTTGAAACCAAGTCTTCCTCTATCAAGTTCTTTCTGAATACTCTCTGTAGCATTTAACAAACTGCTTTTTTTCTTATCACGTTTGATTTCAACTATACCAACTTCTTTTGCAGTCTCGACTGCTTTTTCGTGTAGTGGTACATATGAAATTGCCACGGTGTTTAGGAAATTATTCATAGCGGATTTTGTTCGTTCTGGAGAATGATGAATTGTATCTTTCACCATTTCAAGCATATCGGAAATTTTACTTTCGGAAAATTCATTGTCTTTGCGATTTCCTAATAGCCAACAGTAGCAACTCCAGCCGGCAGACATTTTAAGCTCGTCCCCACTTGCAATCCATTTATCAGCAACGTCTTGCGCAATATTTGACTCCGATAAAGTTACTGCCACTACATAATCAGATAGCATATAAAAATATGCCCCGTCTATCCAGCGATCAAAATCAGACTCACTCATAGCTTTTGGATCCGCAATAATCCCTGCAAAATACATAGCATCGTAGTTGCCTGTGGCATACAGTTCTTCAGCTAACTCTTGGTTTACTTTTATTTTTTTAGCGATTGGTTTCATAGCGCCCGTAGCTACGCCGAAAACTGGCTCGTGGGCGCCGTTAGATATGTATATTTTTTTCGTTCGTTCCTTGCCTAGAGCTTCAAGCTCTTGCATAACTGTTTTAAAATCCAAAGCTGTGCACTTCCTTTCTTCATGTAAAAACCATTTTAATTGCGAACAACTAACCTATATTTTTTATCATGTTTTCCATACTTCCTAATTTTAAATCTTATGTGAGTAGGATGTCTACTTTCTATCATTTGTTGATAATTCAGTTAGTGATTTTGAAAATTTAGCTTTTTACATAGAGTTTTAGCATAAAAAAACTAATGATTAAAATTTCACTTTAACTTTGACTCTTTCTCGGTATTATCATGTTATTATTTGGTAAGGGGATAAATGGAATGTAAAGTTAAACATGTGAGGTTGGTTATAAATGATGAAGACATTTACGAGAATAGTATTAACTGCAGTGATGCCAATTAGTATGATTATGGGTTGTGAAAATACTGAAAAAACTGAAGCAAAAGAGCCGAAAGCGATACAATCGGAGAAAAAGGATTATACGGATTACTCATATGGAAGCAAAGGTATAGTAGTAAGCGGAAAAGCGAAAGAACGTCAACAATACGAGGTTGGATATATGGATGATAACAAGTTAATTGGGATTGACGAAAATATTGAGGACTGTATTGTGTTAGATAATAAAGATGAAGCAGGTCTTGTTTGGAAGCAAATAGAGCGTGGATCGATTATTGAAGTGCAATATGGTAAGGACCGCAATGATATTGTAGGTGTACAATTAGTAGGAGATCGTGAGCCATACGAAATTAGTGATAAGTTTGATCGAAATACGATAAACGAGATTGTCGAAAATGTTAAAGGGAATTTGTAATAGAAGCTAAAATGAAAAAATATTTAAATTTACTATTAATAAAGTCGATTTCTTATGGAGATAAGAAATCGACTTTATTAATTATCTTTTTTGTAAGTTGTCTTTCCAAATAAAACTCATTTCAATGTAAAAGGTTACATCTATATTATCGCAAGAATGTAAAAATGTTAATATTTTCAAAGAGAAAAGTATAAGGAAACAGCATTTATTTAATAGAGACTTGATAGTTATGAAAAATTATAAACATCCTTCTTGTTGAAGCAAAACAGTAAAAGGTATCCTAATCTATTTTTTGAGAAGTAGTAGTGTGCAAAAGGGGACAAGTTCTTTTGACTGCAATAGCAATTGGTTATAAAATAATGTCTGTTAAGGGATTTTCTAGAAAATATAATTCGCCTTCTGGGGATAAAATGAAAAGGTGGAATAAACATATTTTCATACATAGTAGATTCATAGTCTTTCACGAATGAGAAAATAAAGGGAGGTTGAGATATTTACACGGATAGTGTAGGTATCGATTACAGCAATGAATATAAAAAAACGAGTAATCGCACTATCAACAAGTCTAGTAATGTTAGGGAGTGCACCTTTATCAATATCAGCAGAAGAGTTAAATAAATCTCATACTGACCAGCTTCGTATTGCACAAGGGGAACGTGGAACGAGCGGATTACGTTATTCCGATTTCAATCTAGAAACTCCTGATCACATGCAAATTAATGAAGCGGAAGTATCAGAGAACGAGGAAATTCTTCTAGAAGAATATAAGCATAAACATGATGAAACAGAAGAGTTACATAAAATGAAAGAAGCGAAAAAAGGTGAAGTAGCAGAAGATGAAGCCATTTCAAATATTGAAAAGGCATTTGAACATGTAGACGGTCGAAATGATGGTTCTACTCGCGAAATGAAGCCGGTTGAAAAGCGAAGAGCTATTCAGTATAGCGCATCGATGACTACGAAGAAATATGGAACACTTGCAGGTGTCCCGTTTGTAGAGTGGATTGTTCCAGCAGGAAATCCTGATATTCGCCCTGCAAATCCGATGAAAGCACGCTACATTACAATTCACGAGACTGCAAACACTGCCCGTGGTGCAAATGCTGAAAATCATGCTAAATATTTGTATAAACAAGCAACGGAAGGTACGTTCCGAACAGCTTCATGGCATTTTACTGTAGACGATAAACAAATTTATCAACACTTACCAACAAATGAAAACGGTTGGCATGCAGGAGATGGCGATGGTTCCGGAAATAGAGAATCAATCGGTATCGAGATTGCGGTTAACCAAGATGGAGATTACAATAAAGCGCTAGAGAATGCAAAGAGACTTGCAGGTTATTTAATGAACAAAGAAGGTATTAGTGCGGACCACATTTATAGGCATCAACAATGGAGCGGGAAAAACTGTCCTGATATTTTAATTTCTCGTGGGAATTGGACTGGCTTCGTACAAGGGATTCAATGGTATGCAAATGTTAACGCACAAATTGATTCGCCTTTACAAGAAAGAAATGAGCTATTTGATTCAAATGAATATAATCCAGCTGAACCTAATATGGAGCTTGTAGTGAATGGTGATGGTATAAACGTACGTAGTGGTTCGGGACTTGAACATCATATCGTTCGTAAAGCTTCAAACGGAGATCGTTACAAAGTGTTAGCAGTTAAAAATGGTTGGTATAAAGTAGGTAACGATGAGTGGATTTTCTATAACCCAAGTTGGATTAAAATAAACTATAATATACCACATAAAGAAGTACAAAAACCAAAAGATGATATTACAGGTGGATGGTTTGAAGGGAACATTCGTAAGCTGAACAGCCTTGGAATTATGCACGGTGAAGGAAATGGTGTATTTGCGCCTTATCGTAATGTAACGAGAGCTGAGTTTGCTGCATTAATTTCAAATGCTCTCAAGCTACCGGAAGGAGATAAGTCATTTGTAGACATTAACAAAGCGCATCCATCACTTCATAGCGGTATTAAACGTAGTGCAAGTGCAGGAATTATTAACGGTCGTGGCGGCGGGATTTTTGATCCTAACGCATCTATCACACGTGAAGAAGCATCGATCATGATTGACAACGCATTACAGTATAAAGGTGTTACAGGTAAACTAGTCGCATTACCATTTACAGATCAACATCTAATCACATACAAACAACATGTTCAACGATTATACAGTTTAAAGGTAGTTACAGGTGTTGGAAATAATGTGTTTAATCCGAAAGGGACAGCAACTCGTGGTGAAGCAGCTGCCTTTTTAGTAAAGATGTTAGATGCAAGTCAAAAATAGAAAGAATGATAAAGGAGCTATCCAAAATGAGAATTTGGAACAGCTCCTTTTTATATAAGCCCTTATTAAGCCCCTTGCAAGCCCCTTATAAGCACCTACCAAGTAATAAATCACTAAGAAAAAACAAAACAAAAACAACTACAAGAACAAAAAAGCGCGAAAAAATAAAACCGTCGTTGTAGTAGTTAAAAAAATTTGGAATTCAACTGCAAAAACCAATCCCTCACTCCTATATGTATATTGAAG
The DNA here is from genome assembly GCF_028548245.1 of Bacillus sp. FF-1. NCBI lineage: Bacteria > Bacillati > Bacillota > Bacilli > Caryophanales > Bacillaceae > Bacillus > Bacillus sp. FF-1. The sequence continues at coordinate 910,535 of NZ_JAQQGG010000002.1, read as the reverse complement.
GATTGAAATCTGCCTTTTTATAAGTGCGAGGGGGAGGTAAACATATGGCGGTGTACCGTAATGTGCAAGTGAACTTTTGGCAAGATGAATTCATATTAGATTTAACGCCAGAGGAGCGTTATTTTTACATATATTTGTTAACTGGTACGAAAACGAAGCAATGTGGAATTTACGTATTACCGAAACGTTTAGCAGAACTGGAAACAGGCTACAGTATGGAGACTGTTGAGAAGCTGTTAAATAGGTTTGTTGCATATGGGAAAATTTTATACGATGCGGAAACGAAAGAGTTATACATACTAAATTGGTTACACTATAACCCTATTTTAAATACGAATGTAGAAAAATGTGTGTTACGTGAGTTAAAGACTGTAAAAAATAAAGAATTCATACATATGTTTTTACGTAAATGTCTGGAAGAAGAATGGAAGATTCCATTGTTGTTGCAACATTTTGGTATGCCAGAGGAAGAGGATACTAGTAGTTTACAAGAAGTTGTTGAAAAAATAGAAGATATGGAAGTGGAAGAGGATACTCAACATAGTGAAGTTTACAAATTTTACGAACAAAATATAAGTAGTCTATCTCCATATATTGTGGAGGAATTGAAGGGGTGGATACGAAAAGTTTCAGGAAATACCGTACTAGAGGCACTTAAAATTGCGTTTGAACAGAATAAGCGAACGTTTGCTTATGTGAAGGGGATTTTGAGGAATTGGTGTAAGAAAGGACAGGGGAATTTAATTGAAGGAAAGGAAGGAGAAGTTTGTTTACATGATCCATAACATGGGAAAAGAAGGATTTTTCCTTTTCAAAAAGGTTCTTTCAAAATAGAAGCGAATAGTTTGAGAAAGGAGGGGTTATATGGAAGTTGTTATAAAGAAGAAACGAACTAGGGGTAAGAAAATTTTCATTTGGTCTAGTAGTATCGTTCTTTTATTAGTTATTTGTACAGCGATTTTTTTAAACATATATACGCTGAAATCTGTGCCAAAGATAGATGGAACGATAAAACTAGAGGATTTACAACGTGCTGTTACGGTAAAGCGAGATAGTAAAGGAGTACCACATATTAAAGCGGAAAATGCACATGATTTATATTTTTCGCAAGGGTATGTACAAGCGCAAGATCGATTATTTCAAATGGATTTAAGTAGAAGGCAAGCTTCTGGGATGTTAAGTGAAGTTGTGGGGGAAGCAGCTGTTGACCGAGATAAGTTGTTTCGAACACTCGGTTTACGGCGAGCAGCCGAAGCGTCTGTTAGCCAATATGATGGAGAAGCAAAATTTGCTCTGCAGTCATTTGCTGATGGGGTGAACGCTTTTATACGCGAGGCAAAAGAGGAAAAGAAATTGCCGGTTGAGTTTACTATATTAGGCTACGAACCTGCTGAATGGTCTATTGTTGATACATTAACAATTGGAAAGTATATGGCGTTTGATTTAGGCGGACATTGGCATGGACAGGCATTTCGATATTGGGCGCTGAAAAATTTGCCGAAAGAGCAAGCAAATGAGTTATTTCCTACATATCCGAAAGATGCGCCTAGATTGCTAGCTGAACTCGAGAATACAAATGTGAATGTTGCACAAAGTTTTGCAAAAGCAATCATTCCACCAGAGTTTAATGGTAGTAATAACTGGGTTATAAGCGGTGAGAAGAGTGCGTCTGGTAAGCCGATTTTAGCGGATGATCCTCATTTATCTCTTGCGACACCTTCTATTTGGTATCAATCGAAACTTGAAATGAAAGATTTACACGTAAGTGGCGTTATTTTCGCTGGCGTACCAGGGGTTATATTAGGGCACAATGACAAAATAGCATGGGGCGTTACGAATACAGGTCCTGATGTGCAAGATTTATATATTGAGAAGAGAAATCCTAATAATGAAAATGAATTTCTGTATAACGATAAGTGGGAAAAAGCTACCGTTGTGGATGAATCTATTAAAGTAAAAGGCGGGAAAACAATTCCGTATAATGTTACAGTTACGAGGCATGGCCCAGTCATTTCAGAGTTTGCGGATAAAGGAAAAGAGAAGACGAAAACAGTATTTTCTTTGAAATGGACTGCTTTGGAGCCTTCCGCTGAATTAAAGGCTGTATTAAATATGAATAAGGCGAAAGACTGGAATGAGTTTGAAACGGCACTGCAAGATTTTCATACACCAACTCAAAATTTTGTATTTGCATCAAACGACGGCACAATTGCTTATAAAGCAAATGGAAATATACCAGTGCGTAAAAAAGGTGATGGTAGTCTGCCTGTGCCAGGATGGACAGATGAATATGAATGGGAAGGGTATATCCCGTATGATCAACTTCCAAAAGTAATCAATCCAAAACAAGGGTTTATTTCAACTGCGAATAATAAAATTGTAGATGATAATTATCCGTACCATATTAGTAATACGTGGGCGCAGCCATATAGGCAAATGCGTATTCAAGAGTTTTTACAAGAGAAGGAAAAATATACAGTGAAAGATTTAGAAGAGTTACAGATGGATCAAAAAAATTTATACGGGAAAGAGTTTGCTCCTATATTTTTAAAAGAGTTAAATAAAGCATCTTTAAATGAAGTAGAGAAAGAGGGCGTAAAACAATTAACGAAGTGGAATTTTTACGATAGTAAAGATGAATCGGCACCGTTAATATTCCATCTATTAATGAAAGAGATTTCAAATACGTTATTTTCAAAAGAAATTCCGAAAGATGTGATGGAGTTATTTGAAGGGAAGTCACAAGTCGTGGATGAATTGATTCGAAAAGAAGTAGCAGGAGAAAATAGCGCTTGGTTTAAGAAATACGGGGGCTTCACAAAAGTTGTGCATACATCGTACGAGAATGTAATGAAGAAATTACAGAAGGAATATGGACCCGATGTTACAGAGTGGAAGTGGGGCGATTACCATCAACTTGCTTTTACACATCCAATTTCAAAATCATCTAGTATGTTAGCACTACTTGCATTTAATCGTGAGAAACCAGTTCCAATTGGCGGAAGTCAAGTTACCGTTCAAGCGGCGAGTTACGGAGATAACGGTATTGTCAATCACGGAGCTTCTTGGCGATTCGTTATTGATACGAAAGATATGTCAAACGGTTATCATATTGTAGGACCAGGACAATCAGGACATTTTAGAAGTGATTGGTATCATGATCAAATAGATGATTGGGTAAATGGCACGTATCATACGACTACATTGAATACGGAGGGGATAGAAGGGAAGGTGTTAAATTTGGAGCCGAAGTGATAGAGTGTTTTTGTTTGTGGAGAGGACTAGTAATAATCTTTTTGATAATGAAATCTTATCATTTAGAACATAACCCAGTTCTTAAATCATTTTAACAGCCAGCCTACTATCATTTAATTGGATAGTAGGCTGTTTCCATCTTCGAAATACGCTGTAGCAACTTCTTCAGGATTACGATTATTTCTACATGCTGCAAGTGCTGTAACTAATAAAGCCATTACAACTATTAACATGATCATTCCAGTTTTAAGGGGAATTAGTTAACAAAGACCAGATATTATTTGCAACAGAACTGTTCCTCTGTACCCCTTGTTTCATCATTTTTCTAGGCCATCCAACTTGACAAATGTTTTTTTATCAAACTACAATGAAAATCATTATCAATAATATAGGGAGGATATTTTTGTCAATAAATGAAAAACAATATATTTATAGGTTAATAACTAGATGTTGTTAAGTCGTATGTACTATTTTTAGTTTAGCGTTGCCCAGAATGTACACCAATTAATCTCACGAATTACAAGAAAACTATAATTGAAATGAGGCTTGCATTGTGAAGTTGGACGTGAATGAGTTAGCAGAGTATCTTGCCAATACTCCTTTCCGAGTAGAAGGAGTATATCGTTATGCTAAAAATCCAGGTGTGCCTTGTGCTGAGTCTACAGATTCTTTCCCAGGATTTGTATTTCCACTTACAGGGAAGACGCAATTTCAATTTAATGGTACGCCGTATATCCTTTCCCCAGGAAAAGTTATACATGGGGGTGCAAAAATGACATTAGCCCATAAAATGCTTGGTGAAATAAACTGGGAATATATTCTTGTTTTATATCGGATAAGCAATTCAGAACGAGAAGACTCTGGCTTTACTCATCAGCATTTTGAATTGTTAACAGGGCAATCTCCTCGTCTTGTCGAATTACTTATGCGTCTTTGGGATGTGTATAATCAGCGAGGAGGCATTTCGATGTTTCAGACTGAAATGCTGTTTCGCGAAGCGTTGAATGAAGCTTTATTAAGTGTTGTCAATAGAGAAAACAACTATGAATCGCATACTTTATTCGAACGAATATCTAGTTATGTTCATAAATACTATTATAAAGATATTACAATAAATACGCTTACAGAACAAAATAATGTTAATCGAAATCGTCTTTCTTACGTGTTTAGAAAGCATGCAGGTATGGGGCCAGCAGAATATTTATTGAACTATCGTATAAAGATGGCTCAAAAAATGTTATGTACAAGTGGTGTGCCTGTACAACAAATTGCGCAGGCTGTTGGAATCGCAGACCCTTTTTATTTTAGTAGAGTTTTCAAGAAGCGAGTTGGCATTTCGCCTACTAAATATCGCGAGAAGTTCATCAATAATCCATACTAATGTCAACAGAGGTCCATTCTTATTTGAAAATCACTGTTCTATACTTATGGAGAGTTAAAGGAAACATTAGATTGAAAGTACTTTCATTGAAATCACTCCTTTGTACTATCTGAATGAAAAGTTCTGGCCTGAGCATTTTCTTTTTAAGCGTAATAACGACTTTTTTACTTAGATTACTGTAATATAGTGGAAGTTGAAAATGAGGAGGGATCATTATCCATTACCAACCTATTAAACTAAATGACGAGTTATCTAAAATTAACGATTATTGGTATCCACAAGTGATTAGTGAAATGAATGACGATCAAATTCAGCTTTTTAAAGCTAATGGAGATTTTATATGGCATGAGCATCCTAATACAGATAAGCTATTTATTGTGCTTGAAGGGGAGATGTTCATCAATTTTCGTGATGGACAGGTGAAAATTTCTAAAGGCGAGATGTTTATTGTCCCGAGGGGCGTTGAGCATAAACCGTTCACTGAAAAGGAATCCCACATTATGTTGGTAGAGCCTAAAAGGGAAATGGATTGATAATCGTAAAAAGATAAAAAAGGAGCGGAAATCCGTTCCTTTTTTATTTATCTTACTATTTTTGGAAACTTATTGTGAATAAAATGTGAATAAGGGATGAATAGCATTTTTATCAATAAAAATTTATTGGGTTTTTTGTGGAATATATATGAAACGTTGTATAAAATAATCAAGAAAGCCAAAAATTATAGGGGGAAAGTTGTGAAGAAAAATAAGAGTTTAATAAGTTTTTTAGGAGTGTTTATTATGCTGTTTTCTTTTTGTTTTCAAGGAAATGTACAGGCAGATGTAAATACTGTTCAATCTGGAAAAATTAAATCAGGAAATGTAACGGTATGGGAAGTTGGAAATATAGCGAAAGTGTTAGCTGATGTAGAGCGCTTAAATTTAAATACAGTAAATGTACCGATTCAGGTAGATATTCCGAATGTGACTTCTACGAACATGGTAATTAATCAAGCGCAAAAGCAACAGGCTATTATTTTAATTCAAGAATTATTAAAGCGTAATATTCAAGTTATAGTAGAACCGTTCCCATATATTCAGCAAGGAAATGTTGGAGAAACGGAATGGAATCCAAGTAATATTAATGATTTCTTCTGGAATTGGAAAACGGTTATTTTGCAAGACATCTTTAACTCGATTACAAGTAAATACAATGTGTACGGGCTCAAGATTGCTTCTAATTTCGTGAATATGGAATATGCAGAAGGATATTGGAGCGATACGATTGATTTTGTTCGCCAGCAGTATAAAGGAAATGTTTTGTATCAAATGAATTGGTGGTTAACAGCAAGCTGGGATCCTTCATATGAAGCGAAGTTTGTTGAGAAAATAAATCGTCCGTATTTAAAGAAGGTAGACATTGTTAGTATCGATAGTTGGTTTGAAGTTTCGGAAAAAAGAAATCCATCATACGAAGAAGTGAAGCAAAGTTTATTTGCGACGACAGTGTATAACCGTGGACAAAATGTTGTTCAACAACTAGAACAATTACATAAAGCAACAGGAAAACCGGTTTATTTTGGCGGATTTAACGTTCCAGCGCGTGAACTAGGCTTGCAAAATCCGTGGAATCCAGATGTTTCTAATGTGTTTTCAAAAGACGTACAATTAAACGGATGGCGCGCTTACCGTGACGTATTAGAACCAAAGCCATATTTTAAAGGTTTTTCAATTTGGTTTATTGGTTCTAATGATAGTACGCATGCGTATCAAATACATAGTCAAGAAACGGCGGCAGTTATTAACAGCTGGTACCGAAAATAATTTTTATAAAATAGGTAAGTTTTAAAGTTTGGCACATATATTTCTAGTGAAAGGTCTTTCACCATCTTATCACCTAGGGGGCAATCATAATGAAATTTTTGTCTTACCTTACAGTAATTTTGGTGATTCTTGGCGGTTTGAATTGGTTATTTGTAGCGTTAGATTACAATGTAGTTGAGAAATGGTTTGGTTCTATGCCGGCGCTTGTGGACACTATTTATTGGCTCATTGGTCTTTCTGCAATTTATCAAATTTTTGATCGGTTCTTTACGGATAATTAGCTATTATTCTTTTATTACTAGAGTGTTAAGTACGATTATGTACTTAACACTTTTTTGTGTGTTTATAAAAACATTGGCACTTGCAAGCGATTCCATTGCTTCTTACGCCGTAATAATAGAAAACAAATTGACCGTGTCTTGTATTGTGAGGTATAATTCAGAAAGTTTAAAAAATAAAAGATGAGAAATAGGGAGGTTATTAGGGTGATGGAAAGAGTGTATAATTTTTCAGCAGGACCATCAATACTCCCTTTGCCAGTTTTAGAGAAAGTGCAAAAGGAGCTTGTAAATTATAACGGGACAGGCATGTCTATTATGGAAATGAGTCATCGATCTTCTTATTTTCAAAGTATTATAGATGAGGCGGGTAGCTTACTTCGTGAATTAATGAACATTCCTGATGAGTATGAAGTATTGTTTTTACAAGGTGGTGCTTCATTACAATTCTCTATGATACCGTTAAATTTAATGAATACGTATAAAAAAGCAGGGTACGTATTGACTGGTTCATGGTCTAAAAAGGCACTGCAAGAGGCTGAAAAAGTAGGAGAAGTGCAAGTGATTGCTTCTTCTGAAAATGAGAAGTTTACTACAATTCCTAAACTGGATGGTTTACTAGGCGATGAAAAACTAGATTATGTACATATTACAACGAACAATACAATTGAGGGAACGAAGTATGTGGACATTCCACATGTAGATAAAGTACCGCTCGTTGCGGATATGTCCTCAAATATTTTATCAGAACGATATGATGTTTCGAAGTTTGGTCTTATATATGCGGGAGCGCAAAAGAATTTAGGGCCAGCAGGCTTAACGATTGCGATTATAAAAAGAGATTTAATTGGGGGAGCAGATCGCTCTTGTCCTACAATGTTAAACTATGAAACATACAGCAAAAATAACTCCTTATATAATACACCGCCGTCCTTTAGTATTTACGTAACAAAACTTGTACTAGAGTGGCTGAAAGAGCAAGGCGGAGTATCTGCGATTGAAGAACAAAATAAAATAAAATCTTCACTTCTTTACAATTTCTTAGATGAATCAAAATTGTTTACTTCACCAGTTGATCCTACGTATCGATCACTTATGAACATTCCGTTTACAACACCGTCAGAAGAGCTGAACAGTGAGTTTTTACAAAAAGCGAAAGAACGAGGACTTGTTACACTAAAAGGACATCGTTCAGTCGGTGGTATGCGCGCAAGTATTTACAATGCGATGCCAGCACACGGCGTACAGCAATTAGTAAATTATATGAAGGAATTTGAGCTTGAGAATAGATAGGGAGATGGGGATATGTTTCGTGTTCAAACGTTAAATCAAATTGCAGAAAAAGGTTTGCAAGTGCTTAGCGGAGAGCGCTATGAAGTAGGGGAGAGAATGGACCACCCAGACGGTATTTTACTTCGCAGCTATTCTTTACATCAAGAAGAATTTTCAAAAGATTTAAAGGCGATTGCCAGAGCTGGTGCTGGTGTAAATAATATTCCTGTCGAGCGGTGTACAGAAAAAGGGATTGTAGTCTTTAATACGCCAGGGGCGAATGCTAATGCAGTAAAGGAACTTATTATCGCCAGTCTTATTATGTCTTCACGTAACATTATTAACGGAGTAAGCTGGACGAAAAATTTAGAAGGTGAAGAAGTACCGCAGCTTGTTGAATCAGGAAAAAAACAATTTGTTGGATCTGAAATTGCGGGAAAACGTCTAGGAGTTATCGGGCTTGGTGCAATAGGTGCTTTAGTTGCGAACGATGCGTTAGCTTTAGGGATGGACGTTGTCGGATATGACCCTTACATTTCAGTTGAAACAGCTTGGCGCCTTTCTACACATGTGCAAAGAGCATTTAGTTTAGATGAAATTTTTGCAACGTGTGATTATATTACACTGCATATTCCTCTTACGAATCAAACGAAGGGGATTATTGGTGAACACGCTGTAGAGAAGATGAAAAAAGGGATGCGTCTATTCAATTTTTCTAGAGGTGAACTTGTAGATGAAAAGGTTCTTCAAAAAGCGTTAGAAGAAGATGTTATTGCACATTACGTAACGGACTTCCCAAATGAAAATGTGATAAAGATGAAAAATGTAACTGCGACGCCTCACCTTGGTGCATCTACGTCTGAATCAGAAGAAAATTGTGCAGTCATGGCAGCGCGTCAATTACGTGAATATTTAGAGACAGGAAATATTCGTAACTCAGTCAACTATCCAAACGTAGAATTGCCGTATATCGGAAAGAAACGTATTACAATCATGCATCAAAACGTTCCGAACATGGTAGGACAAATTACAGGATGTTTAGCAGAACATCATATAAATATTGCGGATATGATTAATCGTAGTAAACATTCTTGGGCGTACACGATGATTGATATTGATAACGGAATTGATGATATAATAAAAGAGAACATTGTGGAAAATATAAGCAAAATTACAGGTGTTGTAGCCGTTCGAATGATTGTGTAAAGGAGAGAGGAATGTGGCAAAAATCCGACCGTTTCGGGCCATTCGTCCAGTAGAAGAAAAAGCAGCACAAGTTGCAGCTTTACCATATGACGTATTAAATAGTGAAGAAGCAAGAGAGGTTGTAAAAGGGAATCCGTATTCTTTCTTACACGTTGATAAAGCAGAAATTGATTTAGACCCAGCGCTTTCACCGTACGATGATCGCGTATATGAAAAAGCGGGTGAAAATTTAAATCGATTGATACGAGAAGAAGTGTTCATTCAAGACGAAGAGCCAGCACTATATATTTATGAACTGACGATGCAAGGAAGAACGCAGTCCGGTCTTGTCGTTTGTACATCTATTGATGAGTATGAAGACGATACAATTAAAAAACATGAAAGAACGCGCCATGAAAAAGAACTTGATCGTATTCGCCACGTAGATGTGTGTGACGCAAATACAGGTCCTATCTTTTTAACATATCGTACAAAAGAAGAAGTGAAACGTTTCATCGCAAACTGGAAAGCAGAACATACGCCAATCTATACATTTACAGCGGAAGACGGCGTTAGGCATATTGCTTGGAAAATAGATGATGAAGAAGTAATTGCAAGTTTAGTAAACTTATTTGAAGATATTCCTAATCTTTATATTGCAGATGGACATCACCGCTCGGCATCAGCTGCAAAAGTAGGGCTCATGCGAAGAGAGCAATATCCGAATTACACAGGAGAAGAAGAGTTTAATTTCTTTTTATCCGTGCTATTCCCTCACGATGAATTATCAATTTGGGACTATAACCGAGTTGTGAAAGATTTAAATGGCTTTTCAGAGGAACAGTTTTTAAATCAAATTACGCAGTACTTTTATGTAGAAGAAGCATCTGTATCTCCGTATAAACCAAATGAACCAAAAACATTTGGCATGTATGTGAACGAGAAGTGGTATAAGCTCACAGTGAAAGAGGAAACGTTTGATGCGAATGATCTTGTGAAAGGTTTAGATGTATCTATTCTGCAAGATCACTTATTAAGCCAAGTACTTGAAATACATGATCCGCGATCTGATTCACGTATCGACTTTGTCGGAGGAATCCGCGGATTAGAAGAACTAGAACGCCTTGTAAATAGCGGTGAATATAAAGCGGCGTTCTCGCTATATCCGACATCAATGGAATCTTTATTAGCAATCGCAGACGCTGGAGAAGTTATGCCACCAAAATCAACGTGGTTTGAACCGAAACTGCGCAGTGGGTTGTTTGTACATTCTTTAAAATAAATATAGACTTCATTAGTTTGAAAAACCGAAATGATTTTAGTTTCGGTTTTTCTTATTTTAAAAGAGTTAAGGACATTCCTAGTATTACAAGAAATGTCCTTTCCACTAAATTATAGGATATTTTGCTGAAATTCAAACTCTAAAATTAGTTTACTAGTTTGACCTGCAAACTGATAATGATAGGATCCTCTCAGGTTTTCTAAGTTACCGGTAGCTTTAATAATTGTTCCTGGAGAATCTAAATTTCCTTTATCAAATATTCCTTGCTCTATAGCTGTAAATGTCCCTTGTTGCCCTTTATAAATCCCTTCAAAGTGTAAAAAACCAGAAATTTTAGCAGTAGCCAAGTGACCATCATTTATATTTGAGTCTAAATAATATAATAAGTATTCAACAAAAGCTTTTCCTTTTAATTCCCCATCAATATCATATTCAACATGGGCAATATTAATAGGGAAATCTTTTTTTGTATCATCAATTGGTTTTTCATCCCATTTACTTACTGTAAATGTTACTTCCATACACGTAATCTCCCTCCAATTATATACTTTTAAAAAGTATCCGTTCACATTCATATCTCATAGGAGTGATTTTATTCATTCCACGCCACTTTCTAAAATAGAGAACGATCCATTTCCACAATCAATTTCTGCCATTGCGCCGTAAGGTAAAATAAACTTCGGTTCAGTATGGCCAAAATTTAAATTATAAAGAATCGGCAAATCTTCTAAGTTATATTCTCTCATAACTTTCAGTATTTCATCTTTATATTCTTCATAGTATTGTTCATCTTTCGGTTTACCGAAAATGATACCTTTTGCTTTTTGCAGAATGCCTTGCGCTGCATAATTTCGTAACCAATACTTTATATAACTTGGTTCTGGATGATCTTCAGAAGTTTCAAAGAAGAGAATACTATCCTCCCAATGTTTTTTCTCAGGCCAAAGTTCCGTTCCTTTTGCAAATTCCAGTACTTCTATACATCCGCCAATTAAACGCCCTTGTACAGTAGTAGAACCTTGAAGTACCTCATATCCATTGTTTTGCTGCATCGTCCGTCTTGTATCCTTATTTATCTCTATCCATTCTAAACGTTCACTCGTCCATTCAGGAGCTGGTTGAATTTCGCCAATCACTTCATTGGAAAAGAGAGTTCGATTTACCATTTCAACCGTATATGGATCCATCTCTACATTTTCAGCAAAGTCGGTCAAAATTGCCGGACCGTATAAAGAGGAAAGACCTGCTTTATGACAAAATAAATGTGAAATAGTAACGTCAGAGTATCCCATAAAAATTTTCGGATTTTCACGTATTACATTAAAATCTATATGAGGAAGTAAGCGAATGCTATCTTGACCGCCAATATTCGCAATAATTGCTTTCACGCGCGTATCTTTAAATGCTGTCATTAAATCTTCCGCACGAGCCTGTGGGTTGTTATAAATGAATTCGCTACCTTTTAAACTATTTGGCATTGGGATAATGGTAAGACCGAAAACTTCTTCTAACCTCTTTACCCCTTGCTCATATCGCCATCTTATTTCAGGATCACCTGCTCCTCCCCATGAAGGACTTACTGTTGCCACAACATCTCCTGCCTGTAATCTCTTTGGTTTTATTAACATGTTAACTCCGCTCCTACATAATGTAATGGACTACGATTATCAAACTGTAGTATTGAAAAATATGATGCATGACATTAGTTTCTTCATTATCAATTCGTTTACCTGCTGGTGTACAAGAATTTAGCAGTAGTATTGAATATAGGGAAAAACGCTTTATATTTAAAAAGTACAGTATGCATCATTGCATGAGAAAGAGGGTTGCTATTTTTTATGAATTGTAACTATAATAGTTACAGGTTGGTCGTATCCAATCAAATATAAAATCATCATGAATGGAGATGTTTCATAATGGGTATGAAAAAATTAATTTTAGCAGGTGCTTTAGGAATCGCAGCATTATCAGGAACAAATTTACCAGGACTAGAAGTAACAACAGCGAGTGCAGCTTCTATTGAATCGAATTTCTCGACGTTAGAAGGACGAGTAGTAGAAGTAGATAACGGTGTAATTGTCGTAAAATCTAAGCAATACGAAGAACCTGTTAGTGTATACATGGATACTTTCTCAAATGTGAAAGTAGGAGATGAGGTTAAAGCTACTGGATCTATGATGCGTAATTTTACAGAATATATGGTTGCAACTGCAATTGAAAATACAACAAACAAGTTAGGCATGCACATGAAAGAAGATGGCTCACCTGATTATGTAATTGGTGAAGTATCAAAAGTAGGAACAGACGGTGCTACTAAATATGTCGTAGTGGGGTATCCATCGTTAAACGGGAAGAAAGATATTATTGATGTTTTCTTAACAAAGGGACAAGTATTTAATGTGGGTGAGAAAGTGAAAATTGATATGAATTATGTGGGCTGGGGTGGAAGTTCTATTAATTGGAACACAGTTGATCATATCGAAAAAGTGCATGAAGTAAAAAACAACGTTGAAAATAATGACGATGTTTGGATTTGGTCTTAATTAGATTTCTGTAAATAATAAATGGATTATTCAGTACCTAGCAAATGGTCATACACATGACCATTTGCTAGGTACTTTTTTGTTTTGTATTTTTTGAGAATAAGGTATTCCTGACTAGAATATGATGTTTAAATCGGAGTAAATTTAAAAAATACAATAATGAAAGAGGTGTTTATATATGGAGCGAGATGAGAATTATTTACGAGCTAAAAAAAGAGTGGAGAATTTAAAAGCGTTTTATATTCATTTAGCATTATATATACTAGTTAACTTAATGCTTTTTTTTATAAATATAAGCTCTGATTCAAGTAAATTATGGTTTTTATATCCACTTGCAGGCTGGGGGATTGGTATCGTTATACATGGTTTGACAACTTTTCCATTTGGGATATTCGGAAAAGAGTGGGAAGAACGAAAGATTAAAGAATATATGGAGAAAGATAAGTAAATCCAGTTTAATCATTCGATTTTCAAAATAATACTGAGGATGGGGTATTGTTCTACGTCTATTTAGAAAAATGGGATACAAAGCAGTAAGGTGTGACCCTCGTGGTAAAGACCTTACGGAGGATTTCTATTTATATAAATCTCTTTAAAAAAACAAAGATGCGAAGTCTCTTCTATGACTTCGCGTCTTTGTTTTTTTGTTTAGAAGGATTAATAAGCTATTCTCGTATTCACATAAGCGACTCCTATAACATGTTCAATGATAATAATAGAAGAAATAATTTGATAAACGAGGTAATAGTGGTGAAAAATCGAAGAAATACATCGCTACACCTCTAAAATTAATTTATGTACATTCTATAAATCGTTGCGCTCTTTTAGAAAGCTTCCGATCTTTCAGCCATATAATTGATGATTCAGACTCATAAGGGAAATCTATTAAATCTACTATTTTTATAAATTCTTGTGGGATATGAGATACAGCACTTTTCGGCAAGATAGAGGCACCGATGCCAGTCATGATAAGCATAAGAATAAATGCTGAGTCAGGACATTCACATGCTATATTTAATGTTATACCAAGGTGCTTGCATTCATCGATGACGAGCTGATGATAGCTATTTTCTTTATCTTTATGTAAAAGTAAAAGGGGAATATGGCTTAATTCGGTTAGAGGGATTGGGAGGTGAGAATGATATAGTTCCCATTTAGCAGGCATGACTAATACGAAAGGTTCTTTTGATAAACATATACTAGAAAAAACATCTTTATTAAAAGGTGTACGCAAAATAGCGAGTTCGATATGCCGATTTTCTAATTGCTCTATTAAGTATGAAGGGCCACCTTCCCATATTTTTAAGTTCACATTTGGATAGTTATCTTGAAAATAGCGTATTTTTTCAGAGAGAAAAGGAATGCAAGAATGAAATGCTCCAATAGATAGCTTGCCCCTTAGCCCTTCACCAGTATCTTTAATCTCCGTAATAGTTTCTTCTAATTGATGAATAATGTTTTTTGCTTTCGTATATAAAATTTTTCCTTCTTCAGTCAAATGCATATTTCGGCCGTTTCTTTCAAAGAGGTTTACTGATAATTCTTGTTCTAGTAGCGATAGTTGTCTACTTAGAGGTGGCTGTGCCATATGAAGTCGTTGGGCAGCACGGGTAAGCTGTTTTTCTTCAGCGATTACAATAAAGTAACGAAGTTTTCTTATATCCATGTCAAAGTCCCTTTCTATACCATTTTTGTATGGGAAAACAACCTTATAGATAGTTTTCATATAATCTCCCACATGATATCATAAACAAAAAGTTTTAAAAATAGAAAATTCTAAAAATTTAAAATAATATTCAAAAAAGTAATAACTTGAAAATAGATCATATCGTTTTGAGGGGGGATTTTGATGAAAGTCTCGTTATTTATTACTTGTTTATCAGATGTGTTTTTTCCTCAAGTAGGTAAGAGTGTCGTAGAAATTATGAATCAATGCGGAGTGGAACTAGATTTCCCTGAAGGACAGACTTGTTGCGGACAACCAGCTTACAATAGTGGATATCAAGAAGATGCAAAACTAGCAGCAAAGCAAATGATTAAAGCATTTGAACATAGTGAATATATTGTGACGCCTTCAGGTTCTTGCGCTAGCATGGTTCATCATTATTATAAAGAGATGTTTAAAGGTGATAGTGAATGGTATGAAAAAGCGGTTCATTTAGCGGATAGAACGTATGAGTTGACGGACTTTTTAGTGAATGTACTTGGGAAAAATGATTGGAAATCTAAGTTGGTTGAGAAAGCTGTTTTCCATCAATCTTGTCATATGAGTCGGGCGCTCGGGATTAAAGAGGAACCACTGAAGTTATTATCGCAAGTAGAAGGTCTAGACATAAAAGAATTACCATATTGCCAAGATTGCTGCGGGTTTGGTGGTACTTTTGCAGTGAAAATGAGCTCGATTTCTGAAACGATGGTTGATGAAAAAATAAAACATATCGAGGCGACAGAAGCAAATCTCTTAATTGGAGCAGATATGGGATGTCTTATGAATATTGGGGGAAGATTGCGTAGGAAAAATAAAAATATTCAAGTGTTACATGTAGCAGAAGTACTGGCGAAGGGGCTGAATAAATGAGTGTGGCGGGGGAACTAGATTTTTTGAAAAGAGTAGATAAAGCGTTGCAAGATCCACAGATGAGAAGCGCGGTTCCGTTTACACAAGATCGGCTTCGGATGGGACGGGAACAAGCTACACAGGAATTAGGGAATATGGAAGAATGGCGCGAGGCAGCATCTGAAATTCGGATGCACACAATCGGAAATTTAGATAGTTATTTGGAACAATTAGCTACTAATGTTCGGAAAAATGGGGGGCATGTGCATTTCGCTTTCAAAGCAGAAGATGCTGTATCATATGTTTCTGAAATCGTAAGAAAAAAAGGAGCGAGATCAGTAATTAAGTCAAAGTCCATGGTTTCAGAAGAAATACATCTTAATAAAAACTTAGAAGAGATGGGGGTAAAAGTAGTAGAGTCTGATCTTGGGGAGTATATTATTCAATTAGCTGGAGAAACGCCATCCCATTTAATCGCCCCGGCCATTCATAAGACGAAGGAACAAGTAGCAGAGCTTTTTTCTAAGGAAGCAGGAAGAAAGATCCCAGTTGATACGAATCAATTACTACAATTTGCTAGGGAGCAATTGCGTAAAGAGTTTTTAGAAGCTGATATTGGTATTTCCGGTTGTAACTTTGCGGTAGCGGAATCTGGATCAGTTGTTCTTATAAGTAATGAAGGAAATGCTCGCCTTACTACGACATTGCCAAAGGTTCATATTGCGATTATGGGGATGGAACGCCTTGTTCCGACATGGAAAGATCTTGATGTAGTCGTTTCGATGTTAACAAGAAGTGCTACAGGCCAAAAGATTACATCTTATGTAACTGGAATTAATGGGGCGCGTTTACATGAAGATATGGATGGACCTGAAGAATTTCATTTAATTATTTTAGATAATGGCCGTTCTGATTTTTTAGGAACTGCTTATGAAGAAGTATTAAAGTGTATAAGGTGCGGAGCATGTGTAAATGTTTGTCCTGTGTATCGCAATATTGGAGGACATGCTTATGGAAGTGTTTATAGCGGGCCAATTGGAGCAGTACTTGCGCCTTTATTAGAAGGATATGAAGAGTTAAAAGAATTACCTTTTGCATCAAGTTTGTGCGGAGCATGTACAGATGTTTGCCCTGTGAAAATTCCATTACATGACCTTCTCATTGAACATCGTAAAGATGTCGTGGAACAAGGGTTTATAACGAAATTTGAGCAACTTGCCTTTAAAGGTTTCACGTTTATGGTGAGTCATCCATTCGTTTATGAGAAAGCAATTAAAATGGCACATACAGGGTTATCGATATTTGCAAAAGATGGTTATATTGCGAATGGTCCAGGTCCATTAAAAGGATGGACAGAAAGTAGAGATTTTCCAAAACCTGCGAAACAATCATTCCGTGATTGGTGGAAAAAAGAAACGAGGGATTCATAATATGAATACGGATGTACAAGAGTCTTTTTTAAACAATATCGCACGTAAATTAAATCGAGAACGTCGCTCGGGAGTTACTCCTCCCAGGTGGAAAAACAATCCACTTAGCCACTTTTCTAATGAGATAGATCACAAAAGTTTAATAGAGCAGTTTATTGCAAACTTGCATACGTTACATACAGAAGTAAGTCATATACACCGTTCAGAAATAGGGAGTGCACTTCAGTATGTTGTACATAAATTTAATGTTCAATCTGCGGTGTATTGGGATGATGATAGATTACATCAACTTGAAATAGGAAAGCATTTAACAGGAAATTTCGTTTCTCATCGAATTTGGCAAAGGAAAGAAGGGGAAAGAGAACTACGGGATTATGCAGCTCAGGTTGATATGGGAATTACATATGCTGAAATGGGACTTGCTGAGACGGGAACGGTTGTTTTATGGAATGGTGGTGGACGGGGGCGTTTAGTTAGCGTTTTGCCAGCAGTTTATGTAGCAATTCTCTCAGAACATACAATTTATAGACGCTTAACAGAAGGAGTAACTAGAATTCATGAACAGGTTTCGAATGGTTTACCTGCCTGTATTAATTTTATCACTGGGCCTAGCCGGACAGGTGATATTGAGATGGAATTAGCTTTTGGAGTTCATGGCCCCGGTAAGGTCCATGTCATTCTATTAAAGGATTAGAAAGAAAAACAAAAGAATGCGGGGGGAGTGGGAATTTTGATGAAGAATAAATTTCGTT
This sequence comes from Bacillus sp. FF-1, assembly GCF_028548245.1. NCBI lineage: Bacteria > Bacillati > Bacillota > Bacilli > Caryophanales > Bacillaceae > Bacillus > Bacillus sp. FF-1. The sequence goes on along the minus strand of NZ_JAQQGG010000002.1, from coordinate 892,798 downwards.
ATTATGTCTTTACAATGCTCACGTTTATTACGATGGTAAATTATATTGATCGAGGAGCCATCGCTTATGCGCAGTCTTTCATTATAAAGGAATATGGCTTTGACCCGAAGGAGTGGGGAGCTATATTAGGGTATTTTGGTTACGGTTACATGATCGGTTCTTTATTAGGAGGTATTTTTTCAGATAAAAAAGGGCCGAAATTTGTATGGATCGTAGCAGCAACGGCTTGGTCTATTTTTGAAATTGCGACCGCTTTTGCTGGAGAAATAGGGATTGCTGTTTTTGGAGGGTCTGCTTTAATAGGATTTGCTATTTTCCGCGTTTTATTTGGATTAACAGAAGGGCCATCTTTTGCGGTTTCGAATAAGACAGCAGCAAATTGGGCAGCTCCAAAAGAAAGAGCTTTTCTAACATCCCTTGGTTTTGTTGGCGTTCCGTTAGGGGCAGTATTAACAGCACCTGTAGCTGTTCTATTGCTATCTTTCACTAGTTGGAAAGTCATGTTTTTTATCCTCGGTACAATAGGGATTGTATGGGCGATTATTTGGTACTTTACTTTTACGAATATGCCTGAGGATCATCCGCGAGTGACAAAAGAAGAACTAGCTGAAATACGAAGTACGGAAGGTGTGCTTCAATCAGTAAAAGTAGAGAAAGAAATTCCAAAAGAGCCATGGTACTCCTTTTTTAAAGTTCCGACATTCGTTATGGTTACGATAGCATATTTTTGCTTCCAATATATCAATTTTTTAATATTAACTTGGACACCAAAATACTTGCAAGATGTATTCCATTTTCAATTATCTTCCCTTTGGTATCTTGGGATGATTCCTTGGCTCGGAGCTTGCATCACATTGCCGCTAGGGGCGAAGCTATCTGATCGTATTTTACGTAAAACAGGAAACCTTCGTTTAGCTCGAACCGGGTTACCGATTATTGCTTTATTACTGACAGCAATTTGTTTTAGCTTCATTCCAGCGATGAATAATTACGTAGCTGTATTAGCGCTTATGTCGCTTGGAAATGCGTTTGCTTTTTTACCGAGTTCATTATTTTGGGCAATTATTGTCGATACTGCTCCTGCTTACTCAGGAACATATAGTGGAATTATGCATTTCATCGCTAATATCGCGACAATCTTAGCCCCGACTTTAACTGGATACTTAGTTGTAAGTTATGGCTATCCTTCTATGTTTATCGTAGCTGCCATTTCGGCCGCTATTGCAATGGGGGCAATGTTGTTTGTGAAACCAGGGCAGCAGACGAAGACGGAAAGCTTATTTAACTGGAGAGGTAAGAAGCGGTTAGAGGAACCTCGTGCTAATTTTGAATGAGCCAAGTAACAAGTAAGATGTAAAAAGTGAGTTGAATGAATTAGAAATGAAACCGAATGGTAGTATATGAAAAAACTCCTGAATTCGCATACTAAGTATGCAAATTTAATGGAGTTTTTTTCATTACCCGGAAGAAAAAGAATGAAGGATCAATAACATGTGAAAGTATAAAATTGTATATAAATCTCTACAATCAAATGCTTAATGCGAAGCCTATTCTATAGCTTCGCCTATTTGTTTTGTACTCGAAGTTCATGCGAGTACGTGTTCCTATTCGGTTTTTAGCATGAATAACATGTGAAATCAAAACTTTACTTGTAGTACATAATAAATACAGTTGTTACCCTTTTAAAATTACATGTGGATATAGAATAAAGTTGATTTATCATCCTATATGAAAATAAAAATAAACCACTGTTCGATTTGAATATTCCACGATATAATGGTGAGAGTTTATGACAGAATAAATATTTACATAAGAAGTGAGGTACTGTATGAAAAAAAGAACGACAGACATTATTTTTATTATTATCGGTGCATTTCTTTTTGCGTTAGGTGTCAATTTGTTTGTTATCCCGAACGAGTTTGGTGAGGGCGGGGTAACAGGTATTACGATTATTACGTACTATTTATTTGAATGGTCACCAGGTTTAGTCAATTTAATTTTAAATGCGATTTTGTTAATAGTCGGTTATAAATTTTTGAATAAAATCACAACGATTTATACGATTATCGCTGTAGTTACGAACTCGCTATTTCTTCATTTAACAGAAGGATGGACGATTGCTTCGGATGAAATGCTCGTAAATGCCATTTTCGGTGGAATATTTATCGGGTGCGGGATTGGTCTCATCATTCGCGTTGGTGGAACGACAGCAGGTACTACCATCTTAGCACGAATGACGCATAAATATTTAGGATGGAGCATTAGCTATGGTCTACTGTTCTTCGATTTAATCGTTGCGTTTTCATCTTATTTCATCATTGGTGCAGAAAAACTGATGCTGACAATTATTATGTTATATGTAGGAACGAAAGTAATGGAATTTGTAATTGAAGGTTTAAATCCGAAAAAGGCCATTACGATTATTTCGGATAAACCAGATGAAATTGCAGGGAAGGTAACAACCTTAATGGGCAGAGGAGTTACCGTGTATTCAGGTCATGGCTATTACACGAAAACGCCGAAGGACATTCTTTACGTTGTTATTAATAAGCAAGAAGTAGTGAAGCTAAAGAGGATTGTTCAAACTACAGATCCAGCTGCGTTCATTGCTATACATGATGTTCGTGACGTATTCGGAGAAGGATTTGTTGATATTTCGAAAGCTTAGAAATTATTTTTGATTAAAATAATCTTAATACTAAAACGTGAGAATCTATTTTGAATAATCTTTTTTCAAAATAGATTCTTTTTCTTTTTCTTGCAAAAAATCCAATTGTTTCTTAATGTATTGATGTAGAAGGATGAATAAGAGAGGGTTTAATGAAGATGATACATATTTTATTAGCTGATGATGATAAGCATATTAGAGAGTTGTTACATTATCATTTACAAAAAGAGGGGTTTACAGTTTTTGAAGCAGAAGATGGAAAGGTAGCGCAAGAAGTATTAGAGAAGGAAAATATTCATCTTGCGATCGTAGACATTATGATGCCGTTCGTTGATGGCTATACGTTATGTGAAGAAATTCGGAAGTATCATGATATTCCTGTTATTTTATTAACAGCAAAGGATCAGTTAGTCGATAAAGAAAAAGGATTTATTTCTGGTACAGACGATTATATCGTAAAACCATTTGAACCAGCTGAAGTCATTTTCCGTATGAAAGCTTTATTACGCCGTTATCAAATGCTAAGTGCGGACATAATTACACTTCACGGGACGACAATTGATCGTAAAGGTGTTGAAGTAAAGTGTAACGGGCAGACGATTTTGCTTCCATTAAAGGAATTTGAATTATTATCACAATTAGCTAGTTATCCTGGGAGAACATTTTCAAGAGAAGAATTAATTGAGCTAGTATGGGGAATGGATTTTGAAGGGGATGAACGAACAGTTGATGTTCATGTGAAAAGGCTCCGAGATCGTTTCTCAAAACGAACGGATGATTTTCAAATTACGACAGTACGCGGACTCGGGTATAAGTTGGAGCTGAAATAAAATGAAATCATTATACTCTAGATTTGTTTTTATGACGGTCGGTATTATGCTACTCAGTAGTATTATCGGCTTTTTATTAACGAACGTATATTATCAAGTGAAGTTAAAACCGTATAATAGTGAAAAGATTTTAAAGTATGCGGAAGAAGTTAAATCGTTATATGAAAAGCAAAGCGAAGAAAATCAAGAGGCGTACTTACAATCTATTGCGAAGCTAGGGTATGAAATTTATATTGTCGATGATCAAAAGAATGGAAAGCGTATCGGCAATGCGTTTCGTAAGACGTCTATTAGTGATGATACCGTTCATAAAGTATTGCAAGGGGAAACGTTTAATGGTGTTTCTACATATCCGACTCGTCTATTTATTACTGGTTTTTTCGATAATGAATTAATAAATAGTGTCGGTGTACCGGTAAAGCACGGTGATAAACAGTACGCATTATTTATTCGTCCTGACATTCAAAACCAATTTGGCGAGATGCGAATTTTCTTAGCGGTATTACTTGGGTTTATCGTACTATTAAGTATTATCTTTATAGCGATTGCAGCAGGTTACATCGTTCGTCCCATTCGTAAATTTACGAATGCTACGCAAAAAATTGCGAGTGGGGAATATGAAATTGAATTAGATGTAAAACGAAAAGATGAAATAGGAACGTTATCTACAAGCTTCCAAAAGATGACGAAAAGTATTAAAGAACTCGATGAAATGAGACAAGAATTCGTTTCGAACGTTTCACATGAATTCCAGTCACCGCTTTCTTCCATACAAGGATTTTCGAAGACATTACAAACAGAAAAGATGAGCGTGGAAGAAAGAAACCATTACTTACAAATTATTGAGGGCGAAAGTAAGCGAATGTCTAGTTTATGTAAACAGTTACTTACGCTAGCGTCATTAGATAAAGAAGAGAAAGTTTTACAAATAAAAGAATTCAATTTGCAGAAGCAAATTAAAGACGTCATTTTTATGCTCGAATGGAAATGGCGTGAGAAAGATATCGCCGTTGAATTTGATGTGCCAGATATCACTATAAAAGGTGATGAAAACTTACTTCATCAAGTATGGAGTAATATCTTTACGAATAGCATTAAATTTTCAAACGACGGTGGGACCATTGAGTTTTTTGTCGAAGAGTTAGAGTCTAGCGTTATAATCTCGATATCCGATAACGGAATCGGCATGGAAAAAGAAGAAATGGATCGTATTTTTGATCGTTTTTATAAGGTGGATACAGCAAGGGCAAGAAACGTAGAAGGTAGCGGTTTAGGATTATCGATTGTGCAGAAGATTGTTGAACTGCATAACGGAACTGTTTCAGTTTATAGCACGAAAGGGGAAGGGACGACTGTTCGGGTGGAGCTTCCAAAATAGAGGGAAGAGGCTGTTTGGGAACGGCCTCTTCTTTTTTGTTGCTAGTGTACATGTAAAATGAAAAAATGTGAGTCATTTTAATTACATAATCGGACGAGTTTGTGGAGTGAGACTAGGAGGGAATTTATTTGAAAATGTAGAATCTCTACAGAGTTATAGAGAGTGTATTAAAACTTGAACTGTGTAGGGAGGAAATTACTTTGAAACGAATTGACTTGTTATTAAACACATTAGATTCAACATTCGATAAAGAGAGTTGGTATGCACCGTTTAAACATGCTATAGAAGGACTTACAGCCGAACAGGCTATGTGGAAACCACCTAGTGAGGAAACGAATACCATTTGGGAGAACGTTAATCATCTTATTTACTATAAAGAGAGGCTTGCTGCAAATTTGGAAGGCCGGGAATGGACAAATAATCTTGACGGTAATGACACCTTTTATCTTACTAAGCAATCTAATGATGATATGGAATGGAAGAAAGTCGTTGAACGTTCTGAAGATGCTCAACATAATTTAAGACAAGTATTAAGTGCAATTTCCGAAAGAGAGCTTGAGCAAAATTCACTAGAAGGAAAATTACTGGACATCTTGCTTCATGATGCTTATCATACAGGACAAATTATTCAATTAAGGAAAATGCAAGGGTCTTGGCCATCAAAGAGTTAACTGAACGTTTTAGTTGGTGTTATTGTTGAATAAAATTTAGATATTCAAATGACTTTATTTTTAGTGAAGTATTTTACATCCAAAATGAAATAATTATATTTTTAACCCCGTCCTCAATTTAGAACGGGGTTATATTTGTTCCTGCTATAAAGCCGCACCTTTCCCGCGCTCTTCCTTAAACCGAACACCAAAAGTATCCGCTGTAATTTCATCAGCTTTCGGCAATGCTCGTAATTTCGGATGGAGTAGCCATACGAGAGAAATAAATAAAATCCCGATGCTAGCGAATGCAAAAATGAGTTGGCTACTAAATACATTTGCAGCATATCCGCCAATTAAAGAACCGAACGGCATAGCAATTGTGCCCATACTTCGCATAACTGAGTTGATGCGGCCAATATATTGGTTTGGAATTACAATTTGGCTAATTGTCGCAAATAATATGTTGGTTGCACCAATTGGAATCCAAGATAGGCCGAATAAGAAAATAGATAGCCATTGAAACGGTACGATTGTAGAGAGAAACCAAAAGGTAGCGCCAGCCGCAAAACTAATAATGGAGACGCGGCCAACGTTACGTTTGCCTACCCATGAACTGAATAATGCGCCGATGAGACTACCTGCTGATATAGCAGCTAAGAAGAATCCGTATGATTTCACGCCTCCTAAAGAATCAGCGAAAGAAGGGAGTATGGCCATCGTCATACCGATAGAAAAATTGGCAACAACTGAACCGATTAAGAATACGCTCATTAAGGAACGAAAGACGATTGAAAAACCTTCTTTTAAATCAGAGAAATATTGTTTAGTTGAAAGTGATGTGTTTGCTGCAGTTTGCTGTGGCATTTTCAATGAAAAGAACAAAAGGGCAGTAATCGCGAATGTGAAAGAGTCAATTACATATAAAGAGATTGCGCCAAGTAGTGCTACTAATATTCCAGAAAGAGTCGTACAAATTAAATCGATGCCTTGATACGCAAATGAGAAGAGTGAGTTTCCTTTTAATAATTGTGTTTTATGCAGTAGAAGTGGTAAAGCTTTTGACTGTGCAGGATAGGCGAATTGTTCGATAAAGGCTACGATGGGCATGATGATGAGTAGTAGTTGGACTGTTAATAGGTCGAAGTAGTGTGTAATAGGAATGATTAATATAAGAATGCATTGCAAAACTTGTGTGATGACGAGGGTGTTTTTAATTGGCCATCTATCAACGAATGGGCCGGTAAGAAATTGTAATGCAGAAGGTAGTAACGTAAGGAAACCAGCCAATCCAGAATAAAAAGGATTACCACTTAGCTTATATACGAGCCACATTGCTGCTACGTAATATAAGCTATCTCCTATGTTGGTGAAAATTCTCCCTAAAAATAATAAGAGGAAATTCCGGTTTTTTAATATGTCCACTTTATCTACTCCTTTATAATAAATTTATTCGGTAAAATAAATTTGACCGTTTATCCCGCATTAACGGGCAGTAAGACCTCCATCTCAAAATTCAGCGAAAGCAAAGAAATTAGGTGGGGGTCGGGCTGCCCGTAAAAGCCCGATTGGTTCAACTAATAATCAGTGGGGGATGAACAAAACCCCACTGATTAAAGTTTCACTTTATGTAAAAAAAATCGTATTACGATTTTTCTTCTTTAATAAATTGCTGCATTGTTCTCTCTGCGATTTGAAGTGCAGTAGTAGAAATATAATAAGGTTTACTATTCGGATCTTTATCTGCACCTTTTGTGATTTCGTTTAATTCAGACATTAATTCATAAAACTTTTTTACCCACACTTGAAATTGTTCTGGCGTAGCATCAAACTCCCAGCAAGATGAAACGTAATTCCAATCAGCAGGATCTTCGCTTTCTTTTCGTAATGTAAAAGCTTCTTCGGGTGCAGCGAGAATATGGCTTTTCGTTCTTTCAGCCATTTGTAAAAAGATTTGGCGACCAGATTCGCTTACTATTTCTAAATGAGGTAATAGTTCTGCAGCAGGGGTAAAGCCTCTAGCGACAGATTGATAAAACTTTTGAACGATGCCATTCTTTTCTTCTGTATATACAATTTCTATAAAACCGTTCTTTTCTAATTCTTTTAAATGATAATGAATTTTCGCCCTTGGAATGCCCAATTTCTCAGATAGTAGTTGCCCTGTATAAGGACGTTCGCATAGTCGCATCATCATTTCGACACGTAATGGATCGCTCATTGCTTTTAGTTGGCTATAAGTAGTTAGTGTGAACATGGGCTTCAAAATGATCAACTCCTTAAATGAAATTACTCGGTCAAGATTATTTGACTGAATTGTATCAAGGATTTCGATTGTTTTCAATACTTTCTGAAAATTTAATCTTAATCTCTGTAATCTTCTGTTCATATTCCGTTCATATTTCTTTTTTATGATAAGTGCATAGAAAGAAAGAGGAAGGAGCGAGCGAAATGTTTTTAGCTCTGCGTGAATTAAAACAATCAAAATTAAGATACGGATTAATCGGATTGATTATGGTGTTATTATCATTTTTAGTCCTTGTGATTTCAGGATTAGCAAATGGATTATCATATGATAATGCTTCATCGATTCAAAATATGGAGGCAAACAAGTTCGTTTTAGCAGATGATGCGGAAAATAAATTACTTCGTTCACAAATTAAGAAAGACGATGTAGATAACGTAGTAAATCAAATAGGCGAGAAAGAGGCCGTTCCGTTTCGCGTGAAAGTTTCAACGTATGAAAAGAAAGATAGTTCGAAAAAAGTGGATATCGCTATTTTCTCAAGTGAACGCGATACATTTTTAGAACCGAACATTGTAAAAGGTGAGAAATTAGGTACAGCAAACAACGAAATGGTTGCTGACGAATCCATTAAAGAAAAAGGAATCGATATTGGGGATACAATTATCGATCCTGTCTCAAAGAAAGAATTTACAATCGTTGGATTTACGAAAGATCAAATGTTTAGCCATACACCAGTCGTTTATGTAAATGAAGACGTATGGGGGTCTATTTCACAACCAAACCAAAAAGATTATAGTGCAATTGCACTGAATACAGATAAAGAGATTAAAAATGCACACGTAATTGACAAAAAAGAAGTGCTACAAAGTATTCCAGGATTTAAAGAAGAGCAAGGAACATTAACGATGATCATTGCGTTCTTACTTGTTATCGCAGCGTTATTAATTGGTGTATTCTTCTACGTCATTACATTGCAAAAAACACAGCAATTAGGTGTATTAAAAGCAATCGGTACGAAGAATTCGTATTTAGCAAATAGTTTAGTCGTGCAGGCGTTATTCTTATCAGTCGTTGCGATGGTAATTAGTATTGTTCTTGTACAAGGGTTAGAACAAATTTTACCAGCAGGTATGCCGTTCTTATTAACAACACCGATGATTGCACAATATGCAGCAATCTTTATCGTCATTAGTATTTTAGGAACACTTATTTCGTTATACCAAGTATTAAAAGTTGATGCATTAGAAGCAATTGGAGGCGGGATGTAATGACTTCATTATTAAAACTAGACAAAGTAAGTAAAGTGTATGGGGAAGGGAATACGGAAGTAACAGCCCTTCATCCGATATCGCTTGATGTAAAAGCTGGAGAATTTATCGGAATCGTCGGTCCTTCTGGATCAGGGAAAAGTACGTTATTATCAATCGCGGGTGCACTATTATCACCGTCAAAAGGGGATATTTACATTCGTGAGCAAAATATTACGAAGTTATCAGAAAAGGAAATGACAGACATTCGTTTGAAAAAAATCGGCTTCATTTTCCAGTTTGCAAATCTTGTTCCATATTTAAATGTGAAGGAACAGTTACTTTACATTGCAAAGCTGAAAAAAGAAAGTAAACAAGAATCAGAAAAGCGTGCGGATCATTTATTAGCAGCATTTGGATTAGGAGAAAGAAAGAATCATTATCCAAATCAACTATCTGGCGGGGAAAAACAAAGGGTAGCAATTGCTCGTGCGTTCATGAATAACCCAGATTTAATATTAGCGGATGAGCCAACGGCAAGCTTAGACTCAAAACGCGCACGTGAAGTTGTTGAAATGATGAAACGTGAAGTGAAGGAGAGCCAAAAAGCAGCAATTATGATTACACATGATGAAAGAATGCTTGATGTATGTGATCGTATATTGACGCTTAGAGATGGACAATTAATATAAAGAAAAAGGGCCAACCGTACATGCGGTTGGCCTTTGTATAATTATTTCTAATAAGTATAATGGCTTTATTTTGAGAATAACGTTTTAATTTTATTGCGCGCAATTAATAAAACGCCGCCTAATACAGATAACATACCTAAAGCCATATTATTTGATTGCTCACTACCAGCATTAGGAAGTTCTCTAGCATTATTGTTTGCATTTGTAGTACCAGTCTTTGTTTCTGTTTGTTTCGATTGAGATACTTCGTTGATCTTGTTATCTACATTTTGCTTAGTTGTGTGTAACTCAGCTAATTTGTCATCAATTTTTTTCTCAGTATGTTTAAAGTCGTTGATTTTAATATCTAAGTCTTGTTTTTTCTTTGATAAATCGTCTGAAACAGTTTGTTTCGATTGCTTAATCTCGTTAATTTTATTGATTAAATCTTGTCTAGCTTCTTGTAATGCGGCTAGTTTGTTTTTCACATCTTGTTTAGCTAGTTCTAAGTTAGCGGAAAGGCTATCTAAATTACCTTTAATTTTCTTAAGTTCCTCTAACGTGTTACCAGTATTCGGTTTGTTTTCTTTTAGCTCAGCAAGTTTGTCCTCAGCAGTTTGTTTCGCTTTCTTTAACTCAGCTAACTTTTCATCGACTTGTTTTTTAACTTCCTTAAGTTCATTAACCTTTTGATCGATGTTCTCTTTATGCTGCTTAATTTCATTCACTTTTTCATCGACAGTTTGTTTATGTTCTTTAATCTCATTAACCTTATTATCGATATTTTGCTTATGTTCTTTCACTTCAGCAACTTTATCTTCTACTTGTTTTTTATGCTCTTTTATTTCAGCGATTTTATCTTCGGCGATTTGTTTATCTTGCTGAAGTTTTGCATCGAACTCTTCTTTACGTTGCTTAATTTCGTTAATTTTTTCATCGGCAACTTGTTTACGCTCGTGTAGTTCATTCACCTTCGTATCAACATTTTCCTTAACTTTGTTAAGTTCATTCAATGTTTGATCCACGTTTTCTTTGTGTTGCTGCAATTTCGCATCTAACTCTTGTTTATGTTGCTTAATTTCAGCTAATCGATCTCCCGTACTTTGCTGAGGAGTAGCATCATTTACTTCCGCATGAGCAGAGTTTGCGCCAGCCATCATCGCTAAAGCTAGTGTAGACGCAGCAATTGTTTGTTTTGTTTTCATATTTTTGTACCTCTTTTCTTTCATATGCATGAACTGTTTTGTGTAAAAATGAGCATATAGAAGTAGATTATCTTATCATTATATACTATGTTAGGCGCTTAGAGGAAGGATTTGCATAATAATCTATCATTATGTAATTTTTAAATTCTTTTATTTTGGGGTAGGGGACAAATCTTTAGCAAGATGAACAATTTCTTCAATAGTAAAGCTTACATCTTTACTATTGCGAATAACAAACAAATAATCAGCCTCGTTTTCTACAGGATCTATCACATCATTGTGAAGTGATTCAGCCTGTTGTCGATCTAGCACTTCTTTAAAACTAGAATAACCACCTCTAAAAATATTCGTACTTCGCGTGCTTCGAGCCACTCTTTCGTAAAGTACATCATCTGGAATGTCAAAATGAACGAGTATGCGTACATATTCATTTGGCGGAAATAATTCATTTAGTAAATATAGTCGTCCGTTTTTACTGCGATTGGAATTACAAATAATAAGGTGTAAACTCGTATGTTCTTTCGCATAATCAACAATGAATTTCGAAAGACCGTGCTTAAATGTATTAGGGCCTTCAGCCGGCTGTAATTTTTCGTAATGCGTGTTAATAAATTCAGCTTGGTTATCTTGATCCATAACGAAAGAGTGGGGTAACTCTTTTTCTAAAGCTTTTGCAAATGTAGTTTTTCCGCTGTGTGTTTTTCCTACTGTAATAATGACGAATCGTTTCATATTGGCCTCCATGTGTATTGTTATAGTCTGGAATATTCTGTGTGAATCGACAATTTTCCTGCTAGAGAATATACAAAGTGTCGGAGTGATAGTAGGCTGGAAACTTGACAAAAAAACTTATTTATGCTATAATTTACCAATATAAAAATAAAGTGTATAATAGGGTTCTCCTGGCCAGGGGAACCCTATTTTGTTGTGAAAATGAAGGAGTGTATGTGCGTGAAAAAAGGTGAAGCAAGTATAACGTCGTTAGTATCAGCTTTCGGAAGGGCATATCATAGTGAATTTGATAATCCGAAAATCTTTGATGATTATGTAGCTAAAGAGTTCATTTCTCAAAAAGAACGTAACGACATTGAAATGAACATGGTTCAAGGAATACATTTTTTCAATACAGACATTGCAAAGCAGTTTCAAGATAATCCGAAAGAAATATTAAAATGGATTACACAAGTTCAATTATCACCAACACCTTTAGCGCGTGCGGCATATTGTGAAAGAGTATTACTACACGAGATTACGCTGGGAGCGAAACAATACGTGATACTCGGTGCGGGATTGGATACATTCAGTTTTAGACACCGAGAACTAGAAAATAAAATAGAAGTATTTGAAGTGGATCATCCTTCTACGCAGCAGTTTAAGAAGGAAAGAATAAAAGAAGCAGAACTTGAAGTTCCAAATAACCTTCATTTTGTTTCAATGGATTTTACGAAAGGATTTTCCTATGAACAGTTACAGAATGAAGGATTTGAAAATAAAAAGACTTTCTTTAGCCTATTAGGTGTTACGTATTATTTAACGAAAGAGGAACTTTCTAGTTTAATAGAATGTCTATTCGAGATGGTTCCAGAAGGGAGTTCTATCGTTTTTGATTATCCCGATGAAAACTTATTTACGGAAAAAGGGTTGTCTAACCGAGTTGAAAATATGGTAAAAATGGCAGCGGTAGGCGGAGAACCGATGAAATCATGTTTTTCTTATACCGAAATGGAAGCACTGTTAGAGAAGGCGGGCTTACTCATTTATGAGCATTTATCACCAGAAGACATAAATAAATTATATTTTGAAGGACGAAATGATTATTTAGAAGCTTTTGAGACGGTGCATTATGTGCATGCGGTGAAGAAGTAAGGAATTAGTAGACATGGGGAGGAATCTCTGTGTCTTTTTTGTATTAAATTTCTTGCCCTCGAATAAAGAACAGTAAAACCCCTAAGCATGTAGATCTTTGATTTTTATTACAATTTTGTAAGGTTAAGTAATAAAAATCGATAGAACGGGATATTGGAATGGGATACTCTGATCGATGGGTAGAATATTCTGAAAAAAGGGGTAGGACAAATGAAGAATAGACAAAAAGCATCGATAATATGCAAAAGCATTTTATGTTTAATCATTTGCATATTGATTACGAATGAAGCATGGTTTACAAATGTGGTGAGGGCAGAATCGGGCACGTTGACTGATAGGAGTATAGAGGATTTCAAAAAAAAGCTAGATGAACAGGTACCAAAATGGCAGGGGAATTATAATGTACCAGGGGTTGCAATAGGAATTGTACATGAGGGGCGTATTGCTTATACACTTAACTATGGTTATGTAGATAAAAAGACAAAAAAAGCGGTGAGTGATGATACTTTGTTTCAGGCTGGTTCCATATCTAAAAGTCTTACAGCGTGGGGAATCTTGCATCTTGTAGATGAAGGTCGTATATCACTAGATGATCCCGTTGGAAAATATCTGACCAAATGGAAATTACCTAATTCAGAGTTTAATAATAATGAAGTCAAGATCAGAAGATTATTAAGTCATACAGCAGGGCTGTCTGCACATAAAGGATACCTTGGGGTTGCACCAGGGAAACATCTTGATTCTATCCAGGAGTCTCTGTCTGGAAAAGGATGGCTTAATGAACCAGTGGAGGTTACCAATAAACCAGGTTCAGAAACAATTTACTCTGGTGGCGGATATACAATTTTACAACTTGTAATTGAAGAGGTTACCGGAATACCATTTAATCGCTATATGGAAGAACAAATTATGAAACCTTTAGGAATGAAATCTAGCTCATTCTTACAACGTCCTGAAAATCTTAATCTTTCGAAAGTCTATGGATATTTTGGAGAGGAGGTCCCTAGTTACCAATTTACCGAACAGGCTGCTGCAGGTCTCAAGACAAATGTTACGGATATGATGACATTGATACTTGCAAGCATGGATGCAAATAATAAAGGGAATGGTGTCATCAAAAGTGAACGTGTTGAGGAAATGCAAAAGCCAGTATTAGGGGAGAATGGTTTAGGTATATTTGAAAAAAAACTATCTAATCAATGGAAATTACTTTATCATTCTGGTGACAATCGAGGCTGGCATTCTTTTTATGGTTTCATTCCTAATACAAAGGATGGATTGGTAATCCTTACAAATAGTGAAGGTGGTATAGACTTACGTCAGGATATTTACCACGCATGGATTGAATATGAAACGGGAAAATTACCTGAAAGTTACTTCGCTCTAGCTGAGCAGAGAAAAAATAACTCCATTACATCAATTGTTATTGGAGTCGCACTTGGTATGTACTTGCTACTGTTTGTGATTAGATTGTACAAAGGTAGAAGAACGTTCATTTTTAAGCAAGAGAAGAAATCTTACATCGAATTAGTAGTTAGGACATTTTTACTTATTATTACTGCTGTTCTCGTTTTTTGTGCTGCCGATTTGTGGAGAGTTTTCAGCTTGAATTCCGGTAATACAATAAATTTTATTCTAATAATGGTATGGATTATAACGCTATTAATTAGTGGATTTTTCCCGAAAATTAAAAGTAATAAAAACAACGTATGAAACGAAAAGATTTAACATCAAAATTTACATGTATGTAATGTTAAAGGCTAGAAAGCTAGATTGGCGTGAATCGCTAATTGTGGAGTGCAAAAAACGACAAAATCTCTTAAAAAACACTTAACTTTTTACTCCATCTATCTTTACAATCCCTCTTTATAATGTGAATTGGACAAGCACCTAAGAGAAAGCAAAACATGTCAGTTTGTACATTCTATTATTAGGGGGAGAATTTGTATGAAAAAGACAGTTGCTTCGTTAGCAGTTATGGCGGCATTATTACCGACATTTTCAGCACATGCGGAAGGGAAAGAGCAAGTTCGAAAATCAGCTACAACTTTTAATGTTATTAGTGACATTCAAGGTGATTTAGGAGATTTTGATCACGTATTAAAAGATATGAATAAAGTAACGCCACTTTCTAGAGCGCTTATTATGAATGGGGATATAACGCCAACTGGACAACAGTCACAATATGATGATGTGAAGCGTGTGTTAAACAAAAATAAGCATCCGGAAAATGTATGGTCAACTGTTGGGAATCATGAGTTTTATGCTGGTAAATGGACAGCTGATGGGAAGTTATCTCAAAGTACATGGCCAAATGGTGTAACTGAGGAAACTTTATTTAACCGTTATCTGAAATTTAGTGGACAAGAAAATGTATATCATAAAAAAGAATTAGATGGTTATCCGCTTCTATTTTTAGGAACGGAAAAATATATGAAATACCACGATTCAAAAATGTGGGATGAAGTATATATGAGTGATGAACAATTAGGTTGGTTAAAACAAAATTTAGAAGAGTACAGTCAAAAAGATAAAAACAAGCCGATTTTCATTTTTTCTCATCACGTTTTACCCGATACGGTGTCTGGATCAAGACAATCACCGTACTTACAAGATTATTTAAATGTCGATAAGTTGTATGATATATTAAAAGACTATCCACAAGTTGTTTTCTTTACGAGTCACACGCACTGGGATTTAAACTTGCCAGACTGGGCTGGTAAAAAGAAAATTGCAGGCGGAGATAGAAAAGGATTTACTGTTGTAAATACAGGTGGTATTGAAACAGGCTGGATGTCGGCTGGACCAAATGGAGGAGAGAAGACTGCTCCTGATGGTTATTCATTTAAACAAGGGTTGCAAGTGAAAGCATATGGTAGCGATGTAATGGTGACAGCTTACGATTACAAACGTGATAAGGAAATAAAGAAATTATTAATTAGTGATTCGAAAATTGCACAAATGGCACCAAATGTAACGGCTGATGATAGTAAAAATATAATCGTCGGTGCAACGGAGTATATGGAGTACTCTGTAGAAGGAACGAACGAGTGGCTGACGTATAATCCAGGGAATCCTCCGAAATTTGAGGGGAACAAGGTTGTATACGTACGCCATAAAGGCGAAATGAATTTAGAACCAGGATTAACACAGCTACTTCGTTTTTCGGCAAATAAGTGATTGGAAGAGGGCCTGCTTTTTAAAGAGTGGGCCTTTTTGTATTGTCGATTTTTGTCGGTAAGTCGATATCTCATGTCGAATCGTCGATATATTGAAAAAATCGTTGATATATTTCAAGTTATGAACGATATATTTTAAAAATCGTCGATATAAATTTCATGTACCGTAATATGGTTAAAATCATTATTATAATTTCATGTACCGTATTGAAGATAAAACCTTTAATACAATTCCATTCGCCAAAACCGAATTCCAACACATTTTTACCCCAGAAAGATGACTTCATCATTTTTACATGTAATAATAGTATCGTTACATACATTGTGAAAGAAGTACAAAAGGAGCGTTATTCATGAATTTAGCTAAATTCCCGAGAAAAAAATATACAGAATCATATACACCAATTGAAAAATTAAACAATTTTTCTGAAGCACTTGGTGGACCGACTATTTATTTTAAACGAGATGATTTACTTGGTTTAACAGCTGGTGGTAATAAGACGAGAAAGTTAGAATTTCTAGTTGCGGATGCACAGGCGAAGGGTGCAGATACGTTAATTACAGCTGGTGGTATTCAGTCAAATCATTGCCGCCTAACACTGGCAGCTGCGGTGAAAGAGAAAATGAAATGTATTCTTGTATTAGAAGAAGGGCTTGAGCCAGAAGAGAAGCGAGACTTTAATGGAAACTATTTCTTATATCATTTACTAGGTGCTGAAAATGTCATTGTTGTACGAAACGGAGCAGATCTTATGGAAGAGATGCATAAGGTTGCGAAAGAAGTAAGTGAAAAAGGGAATACACCATATGTCATTCCAGTTGGTGGATCAAATCCTACTGGCGCAATGGGATACGTTGCTTGTGCGCAAGAAATTATGGCGCAATCATTCGACCAAGGAATTGATTTCAGTTCAGTCATTTGCGTAAGCGGTAGCGGCGGCATGCACGCTGGGTTAATTACAGGTTTTGCTGGAACACAAAGTAACATCCCAGTAATCGGAATTAACGTAAGTAGAGGAAAAGCAGAGCAAGAAGAGAAAGTAGCAAAACTTGTAGATGAAACGTCAGCTCACGTTGGTATTCCAAACTTTATCCCGCGCGAAGCTGTTACATGCTTTGATGAATATGTAGGGCCAGGTTACGCGTTACCAACGCCAGAAATGGTGGAAGCAGTGCAGCTGTTAGCAAAAACTGAAGGTATTTTACTTGATCCAGTATACACAGGTAAAGCAGTAGCGGGATTAATCGACTTAATTAGAAAAGGTACATTTAATAAAGAAGACAACATTTTATTCGTACATTCAGGTGGTTCACCAGCTTTATATGCGAATACATTTTTATTCGCGTAAGTGTGAAAAAGCATTGGGTATCCAATGCTTTTTGTTATATACTGGAATTGTTAGGAGGCCAGAAGGGGGAGTATATGAGTTCAAACTTAAAATGGATGATATACACGATACTCGGTATTTTTATTTTATTAATTTTATTTGTAGCTTATGGAGTTTATTTATATTTCACTTAAGTGAAATGGTAACCGAACCAAAGGAAGAATAAAATAATTGCTGTATTAAATAGAGTAAAACATAACCCGATGATGGCTAAAATTTTTTTCTCAGCTCGGCTACAAAAAGAGATGACCGCTAATAGGATCGCTATGACAGCGGAAGCTAATATGAAGTAGGCGAAAGGCACGATATATTCTACTCCAACTCTGTCTAAAATAGGTGTGAAAAGAAAGAGATTAATAGTAACGAATATACTTGCAAAGAGAAACGTATAGCTTTTCCAAGTGTATGTTTTTAACTGCATGGAACGATACTCCTTTCTCTTTATTATTTATATTTTTAAGTCTAAATTAATTACCTTTATTTTACAAAATAAAATATTTTGTATTGAAAAGAGGGTATTAATATGAAAGTTAGAAATTGGCCTCTAGTTATGATTAGTATCTGTATATTCATAATAACCGGCTGTTCAAATATACTAGGAAATGAAGAGCAAAGAATTGAAGTGCAAAAAGATATTGGTGATAATGAATATGAAGATTTTAAGGTAGTGACAGATAATAATGAAGTGATGCAAGTAAAGAAAATATTAAAGGATACTATTTTTGAAAATAAAAAAGTGGAAATGTCTCGTCCAGCTGATTATCATTTTATTTTTCAATTTAAAAATCCGAAAATAGAGGCGAAAGCTGTGTTGTATCAAATTTGGATAAGTCCTAATAAGGATACAGTGGAAATCATCTCGGGTGGTAATCGGTACGCTCAATTAGAAGAAAAAAATGCAGCTACTTTGTTTCGGATTGTTACAGGGGAAAAGTTAGCTGAGTAAACTATATTGGATTATAGGGATTCAGTTCATATTTTTCATTTTGAGAGATAATTAGTTTTCAACAATAATAGCTATCTTTTTATGTTGGAATAAACATTGAGAATCGGATAAAATGGAAATTAGACATTGGATTCATGCTCCTTAAGGTGTGCTTTAATCTGCCAACGGATAATAAAACTAGGAAATATATTGTTTTTATAAAGATTCGATGTTATGTTTAGTTTTCTTAATATAATATTTCCCTTATATAGGAGTGGCTATTTGAAGAAATTAATAGTATTAGTTTTATTGGCTACATGCTGTCTCACTATTGCAGGATGTTCTAATAATAGGGTTACAACAAAGGATGAGTCTAAAAATTCAACACCTGTAAAGATTAAACGTATCAATAAAGCGTGGTATAAACATATATAATAGTTTTCAAGAAACTTGAAATTGTTGATGATAAAGATATCATAAGGTGAAATTAGTTAGGCAGATTAGAGGGTGTGAAACCTGGTGACAAGCAGGAAGCATGGTTCGCATTTAAATTAATAAAATATGCGGCATTAAAATATTCACAAAAAAGAGTCTACATGTAGGTCATTTTTTGTGGATATTTTTCATAAATAAGAGATATTCTATGCTGCCTGTCTCTAACTTGGACCTTCTAAAAATTACTTTACTAGGTTAAAATGTTTATAGAGTATCATCCTTCAAAATGCGATGGGTCCCATAATAACTCGATTGATGTGGTCCTTTTTCGCGTTATTTACTATCTTTATATATCTTTCTATTAAAAAATCTAACTTTAATAGATTAAATGAGATAAAACCTAGTTAAAAACAATGAAATTTCAGGAAAAATAAGGTACACTATTCAATGGTTTTGGTTTAAAATCAATTGACGTTAATGTATACGGGGGAAAGATTGATGAACAACAATACAGTAAATGAATCTGTTGAAGAAGTTGAGAAAAAACGGGTAAGATCCAAAAAACGTTTTACAAATTGGAAGCTTATCGCAGCAGGTGGCGGTGTACTTGCACTTCTCCTTGGGGGAATGAGTTATTATCAGGCAACTCACTTCAATTCAAATGTTACGATTAATGATACAAAAGTCGGTGGTATGAGCGCTGATGAGGCAATACAGAAATTAAAAACATCTGGACTAGCAAACAAAGTTTATATTGATCAACAACAAATTTTAAATGAAAAAGAGACAAAAACGGAACTGACGGAAAAAGATTTGCCGCAAGTTAAGAAACTATTAAAAAGCCAGTGGACATTTTTCCCTTCTTCAAAGGAAAAAGATTATTCATTGCTACCAAAAAAGGCAGAGCAGTATCGTAGTGAAACGATGAAAAAACTTGTAGAAGAAAAGCTCGTGTCTATGAATGAAAAATTAAAGGCACCTCAAGATGCTATGGCGAAGCTTGAACAAGGAAAAATTGTTATTTCGAAGAGCGTTGATGGAAAACAGTACGACGTTACGAGTTTACTAAAAGATTACGATAAGCAGAAGCATAAAAGCGAAATTCATTTAAAGTCTGCATACATACAGCCTATTAAAGAAAACGATCCGATTATTAAAAAAGAAGAGAAAGCATTACAGAATCTTCTTACGCAGTCTGTTGATTATAAAGTGCAAAATGAAGTGTATTCATTAAAAGCAAAAGATTTAATTCAAAATGCCACTATGTCAAAGGATATGAAAGTGACAATCGATGCGAGCGATATTAAGAATAAGGTTGCTGAAATTAATAAGGCTAAATCTACATTACATAAAGACTTCGCTTTTAAAACACATTCTGGTTCGGTTATATCAGTAAAAGGACAAGGATACGGCTGGGCACTAGATGTGGAAAAAGAGACAAAACAAGTTGGGCAAGCCTTTGAAAAAGGCGAAAAATCACTTTCTGCTTCTAACATTCACGGGAATGGTTGGGAGAAAGAAGGGATCGGTTATAAAACAACATCGAATAATGGTATCGGAGACACATATGCAGAAGTTTCAATTGCAGATCAACAAATTTGGATTTACAAAGATGGGAAATTAGTCCTCACAACAAATGTAGTAACGGGTAAACATAGCACAGGTGAAGATACATCACCAGGTGTGTGGTACGTTCTATACAAACGAACACCATATACGCTAAGAGGTAGCGCAGTAGGGAAAGCTGATTATGCAGTGAAAGTAGATTACTGGGTTCCATTCACAAATAGCGGTCAAGGATTCCACGATGCTGGCTGGCGAAAAGACTGGGGAAGTAATGCTTATTTAACAGGAGGATCAGGCGGTTGTGTAAACCTCCTTCCTAATGTTGCAAAAACTGTTTATGATAGTTTGAACACGTATGATCCAGTTATCGTGTACTAGAAAATAGGTACGTATTAAGAACTTAAACGAATAAATAAAGCACCTGATGGTACATGAAAAAACACCTCTTGCATTCGCATACAAAGTGTGCAAATGCAATGGAGGTGTTTTTGTTTGAATACAAGAGTTTATTGCTTATAAGAAGTAAAGTGGAGAGAGATTCAGATGAAGAAACAGGTTTTCAAATAGTCAATAAAATTGACACTGAATATCATTTTCATTTATGATGGAATCGTCGTATGTAATTGGACATGAATTTTATGAAAAAGTCTATTTCTTATATTCATATAATAGATTTCTATTAAGGTATCACATTCAAGAACTATTACTAAATCTTTTAAGAACTTAAACGTAGGAAAGGATAATATAAAATGAACTGGAAAAAAGGCGGATTATGGGTTATTATTTTTTTCGTTGTAAAAGGCACAATTTCTACACTTTTAATCGTTACAGGTGCTAAATATTTTGATTTGTCATTTATGCAACTTTTCGTACTAATATTGATCTTATTACTGATTTCTCTCATAAGTCGAAAATTACTGTATAGACATAAACAAAACAAAAAGCAAAAAGAGCTAAATATATAAGGAAGCCCCAGAGACCTTTGGATTTCTGGGGTTTTATTTATTCAATAGTGAGTTTTGGCTCCGTGATACGAATGGTACACCCCATCAGTTTTATCGGTTGTAAATCAAAAGAAAGATACATTTACAAGGACTCTTAACAAGTCTTACGAATCCAAAAGTCTCTTTATTCTTTATTGCGTTTCTGCCGCAGTTTATAGATACAAAGGCTTCAGATCCTATACCTTTTATCATTTTAGGAATTACTTTTACAGTAACTGGACTATTGTGGTGTTTATTTGTTGCTTATTTCTCTTCCTATGTCACCAAAAAATTAAGAGGAAATCAAAAGGTAGGAATGATTCTAAATAAAGTAACAGGACTGATTTTTATTGGGATGGGGTTAAAGTTGCTTCAAACAAAGGCTCCTCAATAAACATGAATAAAAAAAAATGCCCCCTTCAAGAGTTGTTATCTTTGCTTTAAGCTAATTTCTATATATTAAAAAACCCCTTCAAATTTTGAAGGGGTTTTTTTGCATGTTATTTTGGTTTATCTAAAAATTTATTTTATAGTGAATGATCTATTTTAATCAATTGTCATGTGAATATGTCCTCCAATGACAAGGTTAAATCCATTCATTTCGTCATCGTAGCTTCGTTATCTTGCTATTACATTCCAAAATGCGTACAATAGCGTGCCTTCAAGGTTATACTGATGCTGGAGGTGATTCAAAGTGACATACGATTGGAAAATGAATTCGAAACAAACTAATTCACAATCAGATTCTTACAAGTGAATTCCATCAGTATACCATTTGGTTTATAAACGAATGTGGAAGTATCTTTCGGAAGATGAGCTTTTCATTAGCTAGAAGATTTTTAAACATCTAGTCATCATTTGAAACTAAAATCGTTTTTATATTAGGTTTCGAATTTTTATGTGGTACAGACATTAGTTGAAAGGTAGGTTTCGCCTGCTTTGACTTATATCGCAAACTTGATAATTTATAAAGCTGGATTTGACGGGGGGATATTATGAAAGGTAGCAATCATTTTAATTTTCACAAGCTTTGGTTAGGACAGTCTATAAGTTTATTAGGTACTCAGTTTACAATAGTAGCTTTGCCGCTTTTTGCATTAGAGGTGTTACAAACAAGTGAAGCAAATGCTGCTATACTTCGTGGGGTTATATTCGTCCCTTATCTAATTTTTGGGTTAGTAGCCGGTGCTTTAATAGACATTTTTCATAGGAAAAATATTTTGCTAATTTGTAGTATATGTCAAGGAGTATTGTTTTTATCAGTATTCATACTGACTGTAACAAATATTATAACGTTCCCCTTATTGGTAGTTGTCATGTTTTTAAATGGAATATTCACCACATTTTACAACATCGCTATTCCTTCTTTCTTACCGGAAATAGTAACAGATAAAGACAACTTAAAAAAAGGAAATGCTCAACTAGCACTTTCAGAGTCTCTTTCTATAGTAATTGGTCCTATGCTAGCTGGAATCGTCATTACTCTAGTTGGATTAACAGGTTCATTCACTGTTGACGCAGTAACTTATTTTGTTTGTTTTATGTTTGTATTATTTATTTCAAAGTTTAAACCGCATACAGAGGGTTCTTTAAAAGACGTAAATATAAAATCCATATACCAAAACATATATGAAGGTCTGATATATTTCAAAAAACACCCTGTATTAGAGCCAATTGTGACATGTGGTGCTGTTTACGGTTTTTTTAAATACATACTAAATAGTATTTTAGTAATATTCCTTTATAAGGTAATGGGTCTATCTGAAATTGAAATAGGGTTTGTTGTAGGTTCAGCAGCGGTCGGATTTTTAATAGGTAATACGGTTCTCATGAAAAAAAGTCAACAAATTAATAATACAAAAATGCTTATTTATAGCGCTACTGTATCAGTTACCGGTTTGGCTTTTATACCGATAATGGGATATATGGGAACAATTTACGGTATAGTAGCCGCAAGTATTATACATGGTATGGGAGAAGGTGTATTTGGCCCTTACGCCGCAACTATACGACAACTTGCCTCACCAAATCACATGCTGGGCCGAGTAAATGCTGTACAGCGCACGCTTAATTGGGGAGCTTGGGCATTGGGAAGTTTTGCTAGTGCACTTTTAATTTCTATATTCGGGCTTCAAATTACATTATTTATAGGGGGATTTGGAACAACATTGTGTTTAGTGGCGTTGTTAAGACGAGGCATATTAAAAGGAACTGACATTGAATATACGAGTTCATTTTAGGGGAGCTGATATTGATGCATAAGGTATTAAAAGGAACTGACATAGAAAATAAACCACATATTTTATTTATAGGGGGATGGACAAAGCCTATACAAGATGCATTAGACAGTGGGTACACTGTTTCCTATATAGGATCTTACGCTAGACACATATATTTTGATGGATTTATCTTAGAAAAATGTTTCTATAAAAAAGAAATAGATACAACAAACATACCCTTATCTATATACTATGCTGAAGAATTATTTAAAGAGAAACCTTTTGATGTGGTTGTATCTTTCAACGAAACAGCATTAGATACGGCTTGTATAATTGCAAAGATTTTTAATGTTAAAGGACCTTCTTACAATGCTAATATGATAACTCGTAATAAAGACATGATGCGTGAAATTCTAGCAGGTAAAGACTTTTCGATAGATTCGACAGTTTGTAATAATACTGAAGATATTAATGAATTTTTGAATAAAAAAGATAGTGTTATAATAAAGCCGCCGATTGGGGCAGGGGGTAAAGGAGTATGTAAGCTAGACTCGGGAGATGACGTAGGGGTATTTATTGAAGAAAATGGTATTCAACTACCTGTTTTAGTGGAAGAGTATATTGCAGGTGATATAGTTTATACGGTTGAAACCGTTTCTTATAACAAAAAACATTCTATACTTGCTATCTCAGCTGAAGTATGTAAAGAAGATACATTTCTAATAAACTATACGATTATGCCGGCACCTATAGATGAATCTCAAAAACAATTAATTATGGAGAAAGTAATGATGTTTTTGAACGACATGCAAATGGAAAATGGCATTACTCATACAGAAATAAAGTTAGACAAACAAAATAAGCCAATAATTATAGAGTCTCAAGTTAGAATAGGTGGGGGCAACATCTGGAAGATGGTGGAACTAACAACTGGCATATCTCAATTTGGATACTATTATGATGCGCTAAATACTGAGACTATAGATGAATTTAGATGTGTACCTTCAAAATGTCATGCTATGTCTTTAAGCTTGATTCCAAAACCAGGTTGCTTAAAAGAAATCAAGTATAAAGGGCTAACTAACATATCCGAGGTCGTATTAATTGATCTAGTAGTAAAAGAGGGCGATACCATACCAACTATTATAGATAGCACGCAACGCAAAGGGGCTATATTATTTATGGCTAATGATATAAAACATATGTATGAAGTTGCAGAGGAAATATGTAACAACATAACGTTTGTTTATGAGGATTTCTCAGAATGGAAACCTTCTTTTAAAAAAATATATGTAAAAAGAAATGTGGCAAATGACTGGTCTATATAACAAAGGATAATTTAAATCACATGTCTCTATTAACCAAAAATCGAATAAAAATGTATTAGCTAGAGCCATGTTTTTTGATGAAAATGACGAGTTTATATAACGAGTCCTTCAAGATCAATTACAATGAGCCGGTTTATCCTTAGTAGGACAAAAATTGGCTTTTTTGTATGAAAATGTGCTTAGTGTGGTTTTTGTTCGAAATACTGGAGAAATCCCATTGCTATCATGTAAAGAAATACATTCTTCCCTAAAATGAAATTTTAGTTTGATAGCGACGAGCTACTGATTGTGGAAAATCTCCAGGCTTCTATTAGCTGCTTAGTTGAAGAATTTGTTCCATAGCTCTTAAGGTATTGTAATATAAATAATAAAATTATCCTTCTGCCATTCATTTAAGTGGCTCAATCTCTACATCTTATGAATTCCCTGAAAGTACTAAAACTACGCAAAATAATTAACCATCCTATGCAATAAAGTTACTCCACTAAAGGGCCATATTGTGGTACTGTTAAGGAAAAGCGAGTAATTGCGTTGTACAAGGGGGTGTTGGGGTGAATGTAATTGCGTGGTTGATCGTTGCTTGTGAAATAGGGTTTTGGGTTGTTATAACTTTAGGTCTGCTCACACGATATATCCTTAAGAAAAATAAATTAGGATTGTTTTTCCTAGCTTTAACACCTGTTATTGATTTAATTTTATTAGTTGTTACGGGTGTGGACTTGTATCGTGGTGCGACTGCTACCCAAGTGCATGCAATAGCTGCTGTTTATATTGGAATCTCAATCGCATTCGGTAGGAGTATGATTGAGTGGGCTGATATACGCTTTCAATATTATGTGATGAAACAAGGAGCGAAACCAGTTAAAAGATTTGGCATGGATTATGCAAAACACTACTTTAAAAGCTGGGGACAACATGTGCTTGCTTTTCTAATAGGTGCCGGAATTTTATTTGTCTTAATCTATTTAATTAACGATTCTTCGCGAACAGAAGTGTTGGCTGGCTTTCTAAAAGTATGGACACTTGTGTTGGGTATCGATCTTTTGATTGCCATAAGCAATTTTATTTGGCCGAAAAGGAAAAAAGGGTAACAATTTAATAATATCGCAATTGGGCGCGATTGTTGAGCAAACACAGGTAGAAAAATGATTAAACTTTTTTATGAAAAATGATTCACTAACAACAAAAAAACCAAGCATTTTGACCGAGTTTTTTTTCGGAATATTTTGTTTTTATATCAAAAAATCAATTTTTGTAGCATGCTTTTGATCAAACTTTATTACAAACCAACAGCATTTATGGCAAGCTTATGGGTTAATAATTAATCCACGGCGAAGGTATG
The DNA here is from genome assembly GCF_028548245.1 of Bacillus sp. FF-1. Taxonomy (NCBI): domain Bacteria; kingdom Bacillati; phylum Bacillota; class Bacilli; order Caryophanales; family Bacillaceae; genus Bacillus; species Bacillus sp. FF-1. The sequence goes on along the minus strand of NZ_JAQQGG010000002.1, from coordinate 866,670 downwards.
TTGATTTACGTTAATATTGAAGACGTTGATGATCCACTAAGCTTCGCAAGGAAAGTTAGAAGAGCGTTATGCAATTAACCTATTTATTAAGTTAGATGAGCAATAGGAAAGGATCTTTCGATGGAAAATCCTTTCCTATTATTCGTAAGTAATAGATTATGCTAATTAAAATATCTCGGATTATTAATGCTTTTTCAATGGTTTCACTAAATACTTGAGAAAGCCTCTTTCCATTTTTTGCTTCAAGTTCTTTCATACATAAGATGAAGATTTTTATGAATTAGGTTTACTTGACTAGCAGACGAACGTATTTTTTGCAAGAATCGACATAATAATCTCCATTTTTATCGTAGTATCAGTGCTTAGTAGAAAATAAATATATACGACAAATTTTGACAAAGAAAGGATTGTATTTTTGTTATGCTATGAAAGTTATTGATTTGTAATGTGTATATAGGAGGATTTTTAAATGTCAAAGAAATTGTTATTATTTGCACTTATGAGTTTATGTGTAATTGCTTTAAGTGCTTGTAAAGGTAATGAAGAAAAGTTAAAGGGCGCGCCAAATGAGCAAAAAGTGGATGAAGACAAAAAAGTAGAAGAAGAAAAACGTAAACAAGAAGAGCAACAAAAAGCAGAAGAAGAAAAACGTAAACAAGAAGAGCAACAAAGAGCAGAAGAAGAGAAACGTAAACAAGAAGAGCAGCAAAGAGTAGAAGAAGAAAAACGTAAGCAAGAAGAGCAACAAAAAGCAGAAGAAGAAAAACGTAAACAAGAAGAGCAACAAAAAGCAGAAGAAGAGAAACGTAAACAAGAAGAGCAGCAAAGAGTAGAAGAAGAAAAACGTAAGCAAGAAGAGCAACAAAGAGTCGCTGAAGAAAAACGCAAGCAAGAAGAGAAGAAGGCTCAGCAACAGCAATCTACACAACAGGAGAGAACACAAAAACAAGAAAAACCGACACAAGCAACAGGTGGGAAACCAACAAGATCACAAATTTCAGTTGGTTCACATGTAGTTATTCAATTGGATAATGACTATAGTAAAACTGTAAGTGGCGTTGTGAAAGATATTTTGACACATAGTGAAACACATACATACGGCATTAAAGTTCGCTTACAAGATGGACAAATTGGCCGTGTTCAAAGTGTTAAATAATGAAAAAAAGATTTGACTACTTTTCAAATAAATTAAAAAACCCGGTTCTTTCGTAAAGGAACCGGGTTTTGCATTTTGTTGGTGCTACTACACCTCTATTGATTTATCAGATACAAAATAGATGTTTTTATAATTTGAAAGACGAGGAAACGAACTTGGAGGGAGTATTAGAAGCATGTTTAAGAAGATGAAATCAATGGAGAAAAGGAACTGGTTTTTAAGTCTGGGCTATGGACCTATCCTCTCGTTCTAATCCACTAAAAAAAGAACTTCCCCATACCCATTAGACTACTAAGCATTCCAATTCCATTCATAGTGCCTTTTCCTACTGTAAGTAAGTTTCCAAGCATTCCTGGCTGACCGTAACCTCCGTTATTCCCCCATCCCATGGGACTTATCTGTCCGCCCCATCCTGGAGAGTTTCCGAAAATACCCCAGTTATTGTTACTGAATTTAAAAGCTTTAGCTGGCGGTGAGAGTAAGGCGGCAAGATGACCTTGTGCGAACATCCCTGTATGGTTGAATGGTTGAGCCCAGGGGATGGGAGGTTTTTGATAATTAAAACCTGCATGGCTTGGTAATGGGGTCCAATTAGCAGGATGTCCTTGTGGCATCATCCCTGCATAATGGATTGGCTGACCAAAAGAGAAGGGAGGAGGATCGGGAGTGAAAGTCATATAATTGGCTGGTGAATCCGAACCAATTGGATAGAAGCGACAACTCCAATCCTCACAAATCTTCAAACCACTCATTTCGTCAGCTTTATTTATTTGGGGCTGTGAATATAATGATGACATTGAATTTTGGTTATTATATTGTTCCTCGTTTTCCTTTGAATTCACATACCAATATTGGTGCATAAGCTTATTCCCCTTACTTTAAAAATGTAATGTTAGACTTAGCCTATGTAATATTTCTTTTTATGGATGGTTACATAACTAGATTTCCAAGCCTGTATTTAAAGGAATGGGTGTGTGGGCTGTCAGTAAAAAAACATGGATTAAAGTTTCGCTTTATTTTAGAAGGGTATTTTCATTAGCTCTTTTTGTTTATTTTAGCCTAATGTAATTTCGGTTAACAAACGTGTTTACATATTCATTCAAAATTTTAAGCTGGGTAAGTAGAATTGCTAAAAAGAGAATATCCATTCGAAGAGTTTGGCAAAATACTGCAAGGGTAATAAATTCTCGTGCAAATATGCAAACGAGTTAAATTAATCAATGGAATTGATAATGAAGGGGTAAATCAATCTATGAGTGAAACGTTACATAAAAGAAAACCACCATATGTAATGCTTGTAATCCTTTTTATTGGGGCATTTGTTTCATTTCTAAATAACTCGCTTTTAAATGTGGCCTTGCCATCAATAATGAAGGATTTAGAAATTCAAGATTATTCAACGATCCAGTGGCTTTCTACAGGATATATGCTTGTAAGTGGTATATTAATTCCGGCATCAGCATTTTTAATAACCCGCTTCTCCAATAGGAGTTTATTTATTACATCCATGTTGATTTTTATCCTTGGTACGGCTTTAGCGGCTGTAGCACCGAACTTCGGTTTATTACTTACTGGTCGGATGGTTCAAGCAGCAGGTTCTTCAGTGATGGGACCTTTGTTAATGAATATTATGCTAGTAAGCTTTCCGAGAGAAAAAAGGGGAACAGCAATGGGGATTTTTGGGTTAGTTATGATTACAGCTCCAGCAATTGGACCGACACTATCAGGTTATATTGTAGAGTATTATGACTGGCGTTTGCTTTTTGAAATGATTTTACCGCTAGCAATCATTAGCTTACTGTTAGGGATTTGGAAATCTGAGAATGTCATGAGACAAAACAAAAATGCAAAACTTGATTATCTTTCATTACTATTATCTTCTGTCGGTTTTGGCGGTTTGTTATATGGATTTAGTTCTGCAAGCTCCGATGGTTGGACAAATAAAGTTGTCGTAATAACCTTAATCATAGGCGCTATTGCCCTAATTGCATTCATTATTCGTCAATTAAAAATGAATGAACCGTTATTGGATTTACGTGTTTATAAGTACCCAATGTTTGCACTTGCGTCTGTAATTGCAATTGTTAATGCGGTGGCTATGTTTTCGGGGATGATTTTAACACCGGCTTATGTACAAAATGTCCGTGGTATTTCGCCGCTGAGCTCTGGGCTGATGATGCTTCCAGGTGCGGTAATAATGGGAGTTATGTCACCGATTACAGGTAAACTATTTGATAAATATGGCCCTCGGCTACTTGGTATAGTAGGACTTTCCATTACAGCTGTTTCAACTTATATGTTGGCAAATCTGCAAATCGATTCTAGTCACACACATATTATTCTTATTTACACACTGCGGATGTTTGGGATGGCGATGGTGATGATGCCACTTATGACAAATGGCCTTAATCAATTGCCAACGCGCTTAAATCCGCACGGTACAGCTGTTAATAATACAGCTCAACAAGTATCCGGTTCGATTGGTACTGCTATTCTTGTTACGATTATGAATTCTGTAACAAAAACAAAAGCTGAAAGTTTAATGGCTCATGTAGATCCAACAACCTTTACAGAAGCTACGAAGGCAATGGTAACGCAGAAGGCTTTGTTATCCGGAATTCAGCATTCATTCTATGTAGCGCTTGGCATGAATGTTGTTGCGCTACTATTAGTTTTTTTCGTTAAACGTGTAGATACAAGCGCGGAAGCTGTCGAGAGGTTAAATCGATAGAGCAAAATAAAAATCGAGATGATGATTTCTACTAAAAGGGGAAAAGAGATGAAAGAAAAAGTGAAATAATTACACAGAATGAAAAAGGATTTGATATGAATATCAAATCCTTTTTCATTAGCAACAGAGTATACTTGCTTATCGTATTTGTTTGAATTGACATGAGAAACTACTGGTTTCCCTAATACTACAATCTTTAGCTCTCAATTTCTAATAAACATTATAATAATATGCCTCATTGTAATATATTATTTTTTCTGCAAGGTATAAATCTAATGTCAATAGACGGTTTAGATTACCAACCTTATAAGTAATATCATAATCGTGAATAGTTAGGGAAAAGATAAAATAAGGTAATCAATTACATAACTTTATTCCAGGCGATTCATTGCTATCTTCTTTTTATTGAATGGGATATTTTAGTATTTTTTGAAAGGGTGTTTGTAATGGATAAAAAAGTATCTGCCATTCCTCAGCCGAAAACATATGGACCGCTGGGGAATCTCCCATTAATCGATAAAGATAAACCGACTCTATCGTTTATTAAGCTGGCAGAAGAGTATGGTCCTATTTTTCAAATTCAAACTTTAAGTGATACCATCATTGTCGTTTCTGGACATGAACTGGTAGCGGAAGTTTGTGATGAAACAAGATTTGATAAAAGTATAGAGGGTGCTTTAGCAAAGGTTCGTGCCTTTGCTGGAGACGGACTATTTACAAGCGAGACTGACGAGCCTAACTGGAAAAAAGCTCATAATATTTTGATGCCTACATTCAGTCAACGGGCAATGAAAGATTATCATGCTATGATGGTCGATATTGCCGTGCAACTCGTTCAAAAATGGGCAAGACTGAATCCGAATGAAAATGTAGATGTCCCAGGGGATATGACTCGCCTTACATTAGATACAATTGGTCTATGTGGTTTTAATTACCGATTCAATAGCTTTTATCGTGAGACCTCTCATCCTTTTATCACTAGCATGACCCGTGCTCTAGATGAGGCGATGCACCAATTGCAGAGACTGGATATAGAAGACAAACTCATGTGGAGAACGAAACGTCAATTTCAGCATGATATTCAATCTATGTTTTCTTTAGTAGATAATATTATTGCTGAACGTAAAAGTAGTGGAAATCAGGAAGAAAATGATTTACTTTCCCGTATGTTAAATGTGCAGGATCCGGAAACGGGTGAAAAATTAGATGATGAAAATATTCGTTTCCAAATTATTACCTTTTTAATAGCTGGGCATGAAACAACAAGTGGATTATTATCTTTTGCAATCTATTTTTTATTAAAGAATCCGGATAAATTGAAAAAAGCCTATGAAGAAGTAGACCGTGTTTTGACAGATCCCACTCCAACATACCAACAAGTTATGAAGCTTAAGTATATACGGATGATTTTAAATGAATCACTACGTCTATGGCCGACTGCTCCAGCATTCAGTCTCTATGCAAAAGAAGATACAGTAATTGGTGGGAAATATCCAATTAAGAAAGGCGAGGATCGTATTTCTGTCCTTATTCCGCAGCTACATAGGGATAAAGACGCGTGGGGAGACAATGTGGAAGAATTCCAACCTGAACGATTTGAAGAGCTGGATAAGGTTCCTCATCATGCTTATAAACCATTTGGAAATGGTCAGCGAGCATGTATCGGTATGCAGTTTGCACTTCATGAAGCGACACTCGTAATGGGAATGCTTCTTCAACATTTTGAATTCATCGATTATGAAGACTATCAGCTGGACGTAAAACAAACATTAACGCTAAAGCCTGGTGATTTTAAAATTAGGATTGTACCTCGAAATGAAACTATTAGCCATACTACTGTTCTTGCGCCTACAGAGGAGAAACTGAAAAACCATGAAACCAAGCAGCAAGTTCAGAAGACTCCTTCCATTATTGGAGCCGATAATCTTTCACTTCTTGTTCTGTATGGCTCGGATACAGGGGTAGCAGAAGGTATTGCAAGAGAACTAGCAGATACAGCTAGTTTAGAAGGTGTTCAAACGGAAGTGGCAGCTCTTAACGATCGAATTGGAAGTTTGCCGAAAGAAGGAGCGGTTCTTATTGTAACTTCTTCTTATAATGGAAAACCGCCAAGTAATGCAGGGCAGTTTGTGCAGTGGCTGGAGGAATTAAAACCGGATGAGCTAAAAGGTGTTCAATACGCAGTTTTTGGTTGTGGAGATCATAATTGGGCTAGTACTTATCAGCGAATTCCAAGATACATTGATGAGCAAATGGCTCAAAAAGGAGCAACAAGATTTTCTAAACGCGGAGAAGCAGATGCAAGTGGTGATTTCGAGGAACAGCTCGAGCAATGGAAACAAAGTATGTGGTCTGATGCGATGAAGGCATTTGGATTGGAACTTAACAAAAACATGGAGAAAGAACGCAGTACTTTGAGCCTACAATTTGTCAGCCGTCTTGGAGGATCTCCTCTTGCGCAAACATATGAAGCAGTTTATGCATCTATATTAGAAAATCGTGAACTTCAATCATCTAGCAGTGAAAGAAGCACGCGACATATTGAAATATCCTTGCCAGAAGGGGCTACATATAAAGAAGGAGACCACCTTGGGGTACTACCAATTAATAGTGAGAAAAATGTCAACCGAATTTTAAAACGCTTTGGATTAAACGGGAAGGATCAAGTCATATTAAGCGCAAGTGGGCGCAGTGTAAATCACATACCTTTAGACAGTCCTGTTCGTTTATATGACCTTCTTAGTTACAGTGTCGAAGTGCAAGAAGCAGCCACTCGAGCACAAATACGAGAAATGGTGACATTCACAGTATGCCCTCCTCATAAAAAGGAATTGGAATCATTATTGGAAGAGGGAGTTTATCAAGAACAAATATTAAAGAAACGTATTTCAATGTTAGATCTTCTTGAAAAGTATGAGGCTTGTGAAATCCGATTTGAACGCTTTTTAGAACTTCTTCCGGCGCTCAAACCGCGTTACTATTCAATTTCAAGCTCTCCACTCGTTGCACAGGATCGTCTGAGCATTACGGTCGGTGTTGTAAATGCGCCTGCATGGAGCGGGGAAGGGACATATGAAGGAGTCGCTTCTAATTATTTAGCTCAGCGTCATAATAAAGATGAGATTATCTGTTTCATTCGAACGCCACAATCAAACTTTCAATTACCTGAAAATCCAGAAACACCAATTATCATGGTTGGACCAGGTACTGGAATTGCACCATTCCGTGGATTCTTACAAGCGCGTCGCGTTCAAAAGCAAAAAGGTATGAAGGTAGGAGAAGCACATCTATACTTTGGTTGTCGTCATCCTGAAAAGGATTATCTCTATCGTACAGAACTAGAAAATGATGAAAGAGATGGATTAATCTCTTTACACACAGCTTTCTCTCGCTTAGAAGGACATCCTAAAACATATGTACAGCATATAATAAAAGAAGATAGAATCCATTTAATTTCGTTATTAGATAATGGGGCCCATCTTTATATATGTGGTGATGGAAGTAAAATGGCTCCTGACGTAGAAGATACCCTTTGTCAAGCCTATCAAGAATTTCATGAAGTTAGTGAACAAGAAGCAAGGAATTGGTTGGATCGTTTGCAAGATGAAGGGCGATATGGAAAAGATGTTTGGGCTGGTATATGAATGTTTCTTAATTAAATAAGTAATATGTAACGAATGAACGTCTTTCAAATAAGTGAATAACTCATTTATAACAATCCCGTGTTTTTATTCAATACGGGATTTTATTATTTTTAATAAGCTGGACGGATACTGTAGGAAAAGAAAAAATCTCATATGAAACTAAAGCTATATAATCTTAGTTTGATGAGTACGGTGTTAAACACGTCATTTAAAATATAAACCTTTGCGCACTGGTTGAACAGTTTTTAGCACATTGTTAAATCGCTGGGGAATTTATTAAATTAGGTATACTTTCTATAACGTATGAGATGAACTCAGAGTCAGATTTGAATCACGGTGGACGTCACTGAATCACCCGCTTATCTTAACGTGTATTTTGATTCTACTGCCCCTTTTAGTATATAGGGGTATCGCCACATTGCTATCAAGTTAAGGTTTTACAGTACTTCCTAAATGGAAATTTTATTTCTCTATAGTTAGTTATTTTGAGAAATGAGCTCATTTTTTATTTTTGGGGTGTGTACTTTTCTTAAGTTAATGGGCATGGAATACCGTCAGCATTCCGAAAAAATATATGCTAGGAACATGCAAGATTTTATACAGTTTTTCGGATAATCCAGTTACAAACGAGAATCATAAAACTACGTTAGATTAGGAATGTATAAAAAATGAATAGATTCATAGAATAAAAAAGGAGGTTCCCTTGTGAAAGTATCGTTCCTCCTTTTTCCTAGCTACTGATAATGAAATATTACATTAATCTTATATGAATATAATATTTAAGTATTTAAATATCTTATTTTTCATAAAAATGATGGAATGTTTTTTTATTGATTTTATTTTGTTGATTCGGTGCATCTATTAGTTATGATAAAAGTTTTTTTGGAGGTGAATCATGTTAAATAAGAAAAAATGGGAAGGTCTTATATCAGATGATTTTTTGAGTGCAGCTGCATTAGATCCAAATTTGATTGGTCCTACATTACCACCTATCCCTCCTATAACATTTCCAACGGGAACCACTGGGCCAACAGGGAGCACTGGACCAACAGGAAGCACTGGGCCAACAGGGAGCACTGGACCAACAGGAAACACTGGACCAACAGGAAACACTGGACCGACAGGAAGTACTGGACCAACAGGAAACACCGGACCAACAGGAAGCACCGGCTCAACAGGAATCACTGGCCCAACAGGAAACACTGGACCGACAGGAAGTACTGGGCCAACAGGAAACACTGGCCCAACAGGAAGTACTGGGCCAACAGGAAACACTGGGCCAACAGGAAACACTGGACCGACAGGAAGTACTGGGCCAACAGGAAACACTGGGCCAACAGGAAGCACCGGCTCAACAGGAAGCACTGGCCCAACAGGAAACACCGGATCCACGGGAGACAGCGGCCCAACAGGAAGCACTGGCCCAACAGGAAGCACCGGCCCAACGGGAAACACCGGACCAACCGCAACAATCTGTATTAGAACTGATCCGAATAACGGATGTTCTGTAGCAGAAGGGATAGCCACATTAGCAGAGGGATTTGCCTCTCATGCGGAAGGGGAGAACACAGTAGCAAGTGGAGATGACTCTCATGCGGAAGGAAACTTCACAATAGCATTTGAATTTGCCTCTCATGCGGAGGGAGTATCCTCAATAGCAGGTGGAATTGCCTCTCATGCGGAAGGAGAAAACACAAGAGCAAGTGGAAGAAGCTCTCATGCGGAGGGGACAGATGTAGTAGCAAGTGGGGATGCCTCTCATGCGGAAGGGACTCTCACAACAGCAAGTGGGGATGCCTCTCATGCGGAAGGGACTCTCACAACAGCAAGTGGGAATGCCTCTCATGCGGAAGGAGAAAACACAAGTGCAAATGGGACCGCTTCCCATGCAGAAGGAGTGTCCTCAATAGCGGATGCGGATTACTCTCATGCGGAAGGAGAAAATACCAAAGCAAATGGGATTGCCTCCCACGCTGAAGGTTCAGTCACAACAGCAGTTGGAACTGCCTCCCATGCAGAGGGATCCCTTACAACAGCACTTGGAATTGCTTCCCATGCAGAGGGAGCAGACACAACAGCGCTTGGATTTGCTTCCCATGCAGAGGGAGCAAACACAATAGCAAATGCAAATTACTCCCATGCAGAAGGGCTAAATACCGTAGTAAATTCAATTCATACAGGTTCTCATATTATGGGGCAAAATGGAGTCACCAGATTCCCATTTTCTTGGCATTTAGCAAATGGTCTTGCTGTTGGACCATCCTTAAATTCCGCTGTAATTGAAGGGCTAACAGGAAATCTTTATCTCGACGGTACTGTATTCTTTTCTGCTGCTGCGGATTATGCAGAAATGTTTGAGACGGTTGATAAAAATCCAATCGATGTCGGATACTTTGTAACTTTAGACGGGGACAAAATACGAAAAGCAAACGCAAATGATAATTATATCCTAGGAGTAGTAAGTGCGAATCCAGCAATGATTGCAGATGCAAGTGATTTACGTTGGCATAATCTTTTCGTAACAGACGAATGGGGAAGAACTCAATATCATGAAGTTGTTGTGCCAGAAATAAAAGATGACAAAGGAAGAGTGATTCACCCTTCCTTTACAAAAAGTGAACCTATATTAAATCCTGAGTGGGACTCTTCACAAGAGTATATCCCACGTCTACAAAGACCTGAATGGGTTCCAGTTGGTCTTGTTGGTAAACTTCTGGTTCGAGATGATGGTACCTGTCAAGTAGATGGTTATTGTAAGTCCAATGATGAGGGAATTGCTACAACATCAACTAAAGGATATCGTGTTATGAAACGTACAGGACCAAATCAAATTATGATTCTAGTTCGCTAAAAGACAAACCACCATTAAACTCTTGGCTATGAGAAAGCCTCTAGTATACATTTTACTATTGAAACAAGAGATTTTAATAACGTTAGGATTGTTTCATACAAAACAATGTAATTTGTGTTAAATTGTCAGAAAAATAATCAAAATTTAAAGTGTAAAAAAGAAGCAACAAAGCAAATAACTGAAGTGAACCCGAATAGTGGTGTATGAAAAAAAACTTGATTGAATTCGCATGCTAAGTATGCAAAGTTAATCAAGTTTTTTCATTTGAAAATAAGAGTTCATTATTTAGAAGAAGTAAGGTGGAAGATGATTGAAATGCAAAAGGATGGTTATTCAAATCATACCATTAAACTCCATTAATATAATTGAGTTAACAGGTTTCATTAGATTGTTATTTTCTTCTTGTAACTGAAAAGATTTATTGCTGTTTCAAATGTATGTATTCATTCATAACCTTACAGTAAAAGGGGGATGATTGAAGGTATGGTGTTTAATGAGGAACCAATTTCTCAACAGCTTGCCAGAATTATCAGTGGCCAAGAAGGATTCGTTGGTGGAAAATGCGTGGCAACAATAAATCAGCATAAAATAAAGGCAACTATCTTAGGAAAACGTTTTAGAATAACAAATTCCTCCTCATTCAAATCAAGAGATAATAACACTGGAAGGGCATTATGTCTAGGACGGGTAGCGCTCTTACAAAAAAAGTCAATAGATTTATTGCTACAATTCTTAAACGAGGAATAATTGTTTCGTCTATACACCATGAGTGGTTATGTGATTATTTGAATTTAATTTACGTTAATATCAAAGACATTGATGATTCACTAATTTTTGCAGGAAACGTTAGAAGGGCGTTATGCACGTAATCAAATTCTTTAGATAAATGAGTGATTATGTTAAATAGAAGATTTAAGTGAATGATTTTATAAAAAAGAAGGCGTTCCATATTTGGAATGTCTTTTCTTGATGTTTTAGTTGCTAATGTAGGTGATTAATTAATTATATGTTTCTTATCTTGTGGCAATAAGAACTGGGTAAGATATCCTTAGAGGTGTTTGGGTTGTCTGTAAGTTTCATATTTTATCAAATGTTATTAGAGCATTACAAAACGAAAAGGGAGAAATCGTCAGAGGAATATATCAAATTATTCATTTCTTCTATAATATATAGAGGTGGTTTTGACATAAAAAAATAATAGGTAATTCATTTGACAATTAAAATGACCTACTATAATATATATGCTATAGCATATAATTAATAAAATGAATACATTCACTGTGAATAATTGACTGGTATGCTATACTCTTTTATATATTAATTTATAGAGGTGATATATGAACTTACATGATTTAATAGGCTATCTTGTTCATCGTACTGATGTGAAAATGACGAATTATTTTACGAAGAAATTAAAGCCTTTTGGAGTTACGCCAGAGCAGTGGGGGATTATTAGTGTTCTTTGTAGCCAAAGGGCCACTACTCAAAAAGAGTTAGCAGAAGCGATTGATAAAGATCAAACTACTGTCGTAAGAATGATACAGTCAATGGAGAGAAAAGGGATTGTAAAGAAAGCTTTGAATGAGCAAGATCGACGTTCACATAAACTTTTTTTAACTGAAAAAGGTGACGAGTTAAAGAAAACAATCTTGCCTGTAGTGACAGACGCTCACCATTTCGTTACGAGTAATTTGAGTGAGGAAGAAATTAAAGTATTACAATCATTATTAAACAAATTATATGATACACGCTATTAATACTTGTTCCTTATTGATGCTATTCATAAGGAACAAACTTTATTTTATGTATTATATATGCTATAGCATATAATTTTGTTTTAAGGAATGTTGGAGATATCTTTATTTTGTATGAGATTCGATTCAGGATCACGTTTTTCCTAGTACCAGTCAAAATTTTGTATTGTATATGCTATAGCATGTAAATGTATCAAATAAATAAGAAAGATGTGATTGCTATTTTAATATTAATCAATGTAGTAAAAGTTGTATTATTTCTGTTCTTTTTAATGACAGGTACGAAAATTATATCTGGGAAAATGGCAGATGAGTTTAAGCGATTTGGTTTACCTTCGTTTTTTAATTTCTTAACTGGAGCTTTTGAGATCGTAGGAGCGATTGGAATGTTAATAGGAATTTGGATTCCAACAGTAGCTTTATTAGCAGGATTGTTGTTAGGCGGTACGATGCTGGCAGCTGCATTAACTCTAATTGTACTAGCGAGAGATCCCTTTAAGAAAGCAATACCTGCGCTTGTTTTGTTTGTTCTTAGTTTAGGGATAAGTTTGTATCATATTTTTTAAACATAACTTAAAACTGTTTGCGTTCAAATTGCTACCGTTTTGTGGGTATTTTATAAATAGTATGATTTTCAAATTAGTGGTGGAATAATAGCAATACGAATGTAAACAGTATCATCGTTAGAATCAAAAAAATTATAATTAGTAAAAGAAATGGTAAGAATTTTATATTAAAAATAGGAGTGAGTAAAGATGGCATATTTATTACAAGTTGATTTTCCGTTTGAAGGTCCTTTTGGTGAAGAAATGGAAAAAGGATTTTGGGATTTAGCAAAAAGTATTAATGAAGAAGAAGGATTCCACTGGAAAATATGGACAGAGAATGAAGAAACAAAAGAAGCTGGAGGCATTTATGTATTTGAAGAAAAACAAGATGCTGAAAAATACGTGGAAATGCACAAGAACAGACTTGAAGCAGCTGGTGTTAAAGATATTAGAGTAAGAATTTTTAACATCAATGAAAAGTTAACGAAACTGAATCGTGGGTATACGAAATAATTCCGGCAGTCGGAGCAAGCGTAAAAGGAGGGGGATAATCCCCTTCTTTTTTTTATTCTTACATTGATGGTGAGGAACTCGTACAAAAAAATCCCTATATAAATAGGGATTTGTGTATCGGTATATTGTTCCTTGGAAAAGGTTGTATGAAGTCTAATATATGAGAATTCTTACATTTGTGAAAGTGTCGTTGTGAAAATTGGACTGAAATAATTATTTATAAAAGAGTAAGACCCTTACTGGGAGGTAAGGGTCACAGGAAATGCAAATTTATTTGTAATTTGCTAAGTTGATTATAACACGTACGCTTGTCTATACATGTTACAAAAATGTGAACATATCTGTTGATTAGTAACTAAAGATAACGAAGATTGGATGAATTAAGCTGTTTTTAAAGGGTTATAACAGAGAAAATGTGAGAAAAGACCTGATAACAGGTCCGTTTTTGTTATTGTTTTTCAGACTTCGCTTGTTCTAGAATGTATGCTTCTTCTTGTTCCGGTGTCGCTAATTCGTATGCTTTACCAGTGCTGTTATTGTCCCATTCCCATAATAAATTATGCTCCTCAATCGATTGAGAGAAATCGCCTTCATACCAACGAACCAAAATCTTGAGGTACTGTTCTTTATGTTGTAAGGTTCCACTATTACTTTCATCAATTACTCGACGTACTGTTTCGATGTTTTCTGGAGTCATTTTAATAAATCCTTGTTTTTCGTGAGATAAGACTTTTTGATGAGTCATTTTGTGCATTGCATTGATTATATGACGATCAGAATTGAGGTCAAGTATTACATCTTCCCCTTTAATTCTTTCAGTCTGCTTTTCCTTAACGTCTGAACCTGCATATGTACCGACTTTGTAACCAGTAAAAATACCAACTGCTATAGCAATAACTAAGCTTGATGTGATTTTAATCCACTTTTTCAAAATTTGTCCCCCTTTTATTGAAGTGTACCATAAAAGAAGAGCTATATACTTCCATCTGTCTGTATGATTTACATAAAGCAGCATTATCAGTAATCAATGATGCATAACGTGCGATTATATAAGCATTTATTATCCTGAAGATTTTAAAATAAAACCTATCTAATTATAGAAGTGATTTGAACGTAAGGAAATTGTAAGAAATGCATAAGAAAAAAGAAATTTTTATTGTGTAGGATACAAATATAGGGAAGTACAAAAGAGGGAGGATAAATAGGATTTATTTATACGAAAACCAAACTAGTAATAAGCGCATTCTAAATAAAAAATCATTTATGGTACTAACGTACATGTGAAAAAGAGAGGTTTTACCGTTTGTTACGACAGTATGGATAAAACCAGAATAGTAGTTTATGTGATGTTTGTAATTGAACAAATAAAAGATAAAATTGATCATTTATCTAAGGGGGCATTTTTTTATGGAAAATAAATTATCTGGGGTGTTAGCCGCTACTTTGGCTCTAACGATGAGCTTACCAACAGGAGCAATAGCGTCTTCTAGCAGTAAGACTTCGGTTGTATCTAGCCAAGAAGTTGCTAGCAAAGATTTGGAGAAGATTGCTGCAGAGAATGCTGCACTGCTCACGAAGTCCTATGAGACGACTAGCGTACAGTATGCGCTGATTGATAATGGTAAACTTATTTTGTCGGGGCAGACAGGTAAGAACGACATAGAAGGGAAAGAACCACTAACTAAAGATACTCTATACGGAATTGGTTCAACCAGTAAGGTATATACGGCTGCGGCTGTTATGAAACTAGTAGACGAAGGAAAAGTTGATTTGGATGCTCCTGTTGCCCGCTATATTCCTGATTTCAAAATGAAAGATAAACGATATAAGCATATTACACCGCGTATGCTGTTGAATCACTCCTCGGGTTTGCAAGGTTCGACGTTCAATAATTCATTTTTATTTAAAGATAATGATACTTATGCCCATGATATCTTGTTGCAACAATTGTCCAACCAAAACTTGAAGGCAGATCCTGGCGCGTTCTCAGTGTATTGTAATGACGGTTTTACGCTGGCTGAGATCTTGGTAGAAAGAATCAGCGGTATGAATTTTACTGAATTTCTACATCAAAAGTTTACAGAGCCATTAAAACTGAATCATACGATAACATCGCAAGACAAATGGGAAGACGAAAAGCGGGCTGGACTGTATTCTCCGAAATACCAGGGACAGCTTCCTAGTGAAATGGTAAATGTGATTGGTACGGGAGGAATCTCTTCTACTGCAGAAGATGTGGTGCGATTCTCACAAATATTTATGGGACAGGGAAAAGAAATTCTCTCTAATAAAGCAGTCAAGGCGATGGAACAAGAAGAGTATAAAAAAGGAATGTGGCCGGGAGATAGCGAAAATGTGGTCAACTATGGTCTTGGCTGGGATAGTGTGAAACTATACCCATTTAGTGAATATGGGATAAAAGCGTTGACTAAGGGTGGGGATACGATACTGCAACATGCTACATTGGTCGTGCTTCCAGAACAAAAGATGGCAGCAGCTGTATTGTCCTCCGGCGGCAGCAGCATGACAAATCAACTGTTGGCAAACAAATTACTGCTAGCTAGGCTTAAAGAGAAAGGGACAATTAAGGATATAAAACCAGACAAATCCTTTGGCAAGCCAGTCAAGGCTAAAGTGCCCCAAGACGTGGTAAAAAAAGCAGGATTTTATGGAAATAGCTACAGCAATTTCAAAATAGAAATTACGAAGAAGGGAGAACTGTTTTTACCAACTAAACCGGAAGAAAAATATGTATATACGGCGGATGGAAGCTTTATAAATGAGAAGGGTACTTCCAAGCTTAACTTTGTCACTGAGAAGAATGGAAAAGTTTATTTGAGAGAGAGCACATATGAATTATCACCGGGATTGGGGCAAAGTGTGCTGACTCACTATTTAGCCCAGAAATTAGAAAACAATGTGTTACCGAAGAAAACAGCTGCTACATGGGCGAAGCGTGAGGGTGGCAAGTTCTACCTCGTTAACGAAAAATTTAATTCTATGAACTATCTAGGACAACTAATGCCTCTTAACACAAAAATTACGATCAAGGATGGGTATTGGGACGGCAAAAAAATTACAGGTCCGAATACGGCGACGCATCAAATTCAAATTCCTGTGATGAATGGGCGGGATACAAAGGAAGCTCATTTCTATACAGAGGATGGTACTGAATATATGGAGATGGCCAGCTTTTTATACGTCAGTGAATCTAACGTAAAATCCCTTGATACAGGTCAATTATCGAAAGTTACGCTGCAAAAAAATGGGCATGCGAAATGGTTTACGATTCCGCAAGAGGCAGCAGGGAAAACGATGACTGTGGAGTTGCCATCAGGAAGTTCATTCGCGGTGTATGATGAGAATGGAGTATGCGTCAATTTTACTGTTGTTAGTGACAATAACAAAGTAAAACTACCAGAGAACGGAACCGTTGTATTTACTGGCGCACCGAACTCAGAATTTACAGTCGCATTGAACTAGTTACAACTCGGGATAGACTTTAATAAAACAGTATTACTTGGAAAAGATATTTTATTTGTATCTTAAGTATTCCCTTAAATGATATTACATTTAAACTCTTAGCTTGATAGCAATGTGGCGCTACCCATAAAAAAAGAAATAGGAGTGGATATCCTATTTCTTTTTATTAATATAATAAAATGTAACGACTAAATCCAAAGTAATGATAATAATTAGAAGTAACAAGTGCATAAGTGCATCAGTTTTTCCGTTTAGTAAAGACTTTACAAAGAAATCCCATTCTGTTTCATAGGGAGGTTCTACCCAATTTCGTTGCAGTCCTAACATCATTCCATTTATGAAATAGACAATGCTTAATAGAATCCTTCCAACAAATAAAGCAGCTACTTTTATATTCCACTTCTTTATCAGTATTATATAAAGAAGTGGAAATAGTATAAGTACCCAAAAAACGATAATAAAAACTGTATTCATCAGTTTCTACTCCTTATATGGATCATAAAGTTATAATCCCGTTAATTGTGGGCTGACTAAAGCTTCGTTTTATCTCTCCGTCTCAAAAAACTCAATCCATTCCCCATCAGGACCCGCAAAGAATATGTAACGTGTTCCATCCGGTAATGTTTCGATTTCTTCTCCTAGTAAGAAGGTTACTGCATGTTTCTTTAGTCTTTCAATTTCATCCTCTAATGAATCCACTTTAAAGCAAATGTGATGTACTTTTCCTTCTGCCGGAAGGGAAGAGTTGTAGCCTTCAATTAATTCGAGTATCGTTTCTTTTGATTCTTCTACACCTAAAAAAGCGAGTTTTAAGTCTGGATTCGGGTGTCCCATTCTCTTAATGAGTTGTAAGCCAACTACTTCTTCATAAAATGCGATAGATGTTTCTAGGTTTGCAACCATAAGTCCAACGTGTTCGATTCTTCTAACTGGCATGTAGATTCCTTCTTTCTGAAAATTATATACAATATGTTATTGAAAATTAAGAAAATAAGCAAGATAAAAACCTTACAAATTTTAGCGTGTTATATGGTATAGTGAGAAAGTATGTTTGGGGAGAAGGAAGGAGATTATACGATGAATACACCTACTCAAACTCCTTCATTATCGGAAACGATGAAAGAGTGGCATTATGCATTAGCGTATGAAATTAAACATTGGAAAACGATAGGTGGTAGTAAAATTTCTATCATGAATGGTCGTTTTTTATATACAGATTATGAAAGTACAGTATATGTATTTCAGCTTATTTCGGAAGTAAGCTTACCTGAAGGTTCACCGATTCGAATTGAGTTCGATGGTGAGGAAGCGACAGGGGAAGTATTATCTGTACATGGATTAGAAATAGAACTGAAATTAAATGATTATATACAAGGTGAAATACGAGAAGCTGTTTTATACAGTGAACCGTGGCAGCTTTTAGAGCAACTGCAAGAGAGGTTGAAGGAAGCGCGTAAAGATAAGCTGAAACGTAATCGTATAAAGCGTCTTGTTGATGGGACGAGTAGTCCGAAACATATTGAGAAGATGAAAAATCCGAAAAATGAATTGGCGTATCGCTCGTTTTATAATCCGACAACGTACGTATGGGGACCACCTGGAACAGGGAAGTCTTACAATTTATCACGTATTATTTCGGCTCATTATCAAAAAGGAAAGTCGGTACTTGTGTTAGCTCATAGTAATGCAGCAGTGGACGTATTAATGAGTGAAGTAACAAAGCAAATTGAAAAGAAAAAGAAATGGACGCCTGGTGAAATTGTTCGTTACGGTTATAGTCAGCATGAACATATACGAAATCATGAAACGTTACTTGCGTCGAAGTTAGTTGAAACGACGAACGGATCTTGGGGAGAAGAAAGACTCTATTTAGAAGAGACACGACAAGAGCTTCGTGAAAAGATTTTATCGTATAAAGCAACATCTGCTGATAAGAAGCGTATACAAGAGATAGAAAGTGATCTTCGAAAGCAAAAGGCAAAAATTAAAGAAGTAGAAAAAGAATACATTGAAAATGCGAAAGTAATCGGCGCAACTTTATCGAAATGTGCTATTGATTCACTTATTTATGAGCGTACATTTGATTTAGTTGTCGTAGATGAAGTAAGTATGGCGTTTGTTCCGCAAATTGCATTAGCTGCTTCACTTGGAAAACGTATCGTCGTTTGTGGTGACTTTTTACAGTTACCTCCAATTGCGATGGCAAACCATGAACTCGTTCGCAAATGGCTTGGCGAAGATATGTTTTACCATGCCGGGATTGTGGAGTCTGTTAATAAATCAGAAGCACATCCGAACCTGTTTATGTTGCAGGAACAAAGACGTATGCATGCGGATATATCTAAGTTTACAAACTCATTTATTTATAAAAATAGAGTATACGACCATCCGTCTGTTTCAGAACGTAAAGAACTTGCGCAATTGCAGCCGTTCGCAAATGAAGCAAGTGTTTTATTTGATACGAGCCAAATGGGAGCTTTTTCGTTAAAAGACGCTGCTTCAGGATCTCGTTTTAACATTATGTCTGGTTTAGTAGCAATGCAAATGATGTTAATTGGACTGTTAGATGGTGTGCAATCCATTGGTGTTGTGACGCCTTACAGGGCGCAGTCTCGCTTTTTATCAACGTGTATTAGAGAAATGTTACAGAGAACGAAATACCAAAACATACCTGTTTTAGCAGCGACAGTTCATAAGTTCCAAGGATCTGAAAGAGATATGATGATTTTTGATACAGTAGATAGTTATCCGCAAGAACGACCTGGCGTATTATTCTTTGACCATAAAAACCATCGCCTCGTCAATGTAGCAGTGACAAGAGCGAGAGGGAAGTTTATTCAATTATCAGATTGCCATTATATGCGTAAAAATCTTTCGAGAAAACAAGCGTTGTCACAATTAACAGCTCATATAGAACGTCACGGAGATGTGTATGATCGCACGACATCAAGACAATTGTGGGAACGAAAAATATCGAAACGATTACGTTGGTTTATGGAAATGAATCTTGAGGAAACGAAAGGGCTATTAAAAGATATTTTAGCAGCAAAACGAAAAATTATTATTTCGCTTCCAAGTACAAAACAAGTGGATAAGCGAGTATGGCAAGCGTTAATGCGTACAAATGCACAGATAACAGTGTATAGTGACGGACCAGTTCCACTGAAAAATGTAAAGTTACAAAGACAAAATAAAGCTTTCCCGTTTATCGTAATTGATGATGAAATCTTCTGGGCAGGCGCACCGCTCACATCTCAAATGATATTTGAAGGGAGTACGGAATTTCCGTACGTATGTGCAAGACTGCAAGCACCTGAGACAATTGGTGTATTAAAAGGATTTTTAGATATTCGGTAAATTCGGATAGGAATTTCTTGACTTTTATTTGGAATGAACTTAGAATGAATATAATTTAATATAATTTTATGAAAATTCTTATCACGAGAGGTGGAGGGACTGGCCCTATGATACCTCGGCAGCGGATTCGTTATGAATACTGTGCCAATTCCAGCAAGGTAACTTGAAAGATAAGAAAGAAGCTCAGTTTGACTGTATATACAGAAGCCTCTTTCTATCTTTTAGAAAGAGGCTTTTTTACGTGAAAATAAAAGGAGGAAGAAAAATGGGAGCGACAGGAGTAGCGTCACAAAGAAAAACAATTGAAGAGAGTATCGAAAGAAATAAGGAAAAGTACATAGAAACAAGTCATGATATTCATGCGAATCCGGAGATCGGTAACCAAGAGTTTTATGCATCTAGAACGTTAAGTTTATTACTAGGTAGTGCAGGATTTCAGTTGCAGCACAATATAGCTGGACATGAAACGGGATTTATTGCGCGAAAAAGTTCAGGAAAACAAGGACCAGCAATCGCATTTTTAGCGGAGTATGACGCTTTACCAGGACTTGGCCATGCGTGTGGTCACAATTTAATCGGCACCATTAGCGTTGCAGCAGCAATCGCGTTATCAGAAACGCTTGAAGAAATTGGCGGGGAAGTTGTCGTTTTCGGAACACCAGCTGAAGAAGGAGGACCGAACGGTAGCGCAAAATCGAGTTATGTAAAGGCAGGCTTATTTAAAAATATTGATGCGGCGCTTATGATTCATCCGAGCGGAAAGACAGCAACAACGAGTCCTTCACTAGCAGTCGATCCACTTGATTTTCATTTTTACGGAAAAACAGCTCATGCTGCAGCTTCACCTGAAGAAGGAATTAACGCATTAGATGCGGTGATTCAGCTGTACAACAGTATTAACGCACTTCGCCAACAACTTCCGTCAGACGTGAAAATTCATGGCGTTATTACAGAAGGCGGAAAAGCACCTAACATTATTCCCGACTACGCCGCAGCAAGATTCTTCATCCGTGCAGCAACGAGAAAAAGATGTGCGGAAGTAACAGAAAAAGTAAAAAATATCGCACAAGGGGCAGCACTAGCAACAGGCACAAAAGTAAAAATCCATCAATTCCAAAATGAAATCGATGAACTACTCGTAACAAAAACATATAACGACATCGTAGCTGAAGAACTAGAGTTACTAGGTGAAGATGTAAACCGTAAAGAAAGACTTGGTATTGGTTCAACCGATGCAGGAAACGTTAGCCAAGTCGTACCGACAATCCACCCGTACATTAAAATTGGTCCGGATGATTTAATTGCACATACGAATGAATTTAGAGAAGCGGCACGTTCAGAATTAGGGGATAAAGCATTAATTACATCCGCAAAAGCATTAGCAAATACGGCGTATCGATTAATTACGGAAGAAGGGTTGTTAGAGAAGGTGAAGGAGGAGTTTAGAGAGGCGCAGAGAAATCAGGGATAGGTGATTGAAAGGAGTGGATGATCCACTCCTTTTTCTTTTTTGGAAAGCTGGTGCCTATCACTTTATTAGAACGACAATTTCTCCTCAAACTCACTCTTTAAAACAATTAAAGGAGACGATAAGCCGAATTGCATTAAAGAGTCTAAAAATGCAGCGAGAGAATCCATCGAATCGCTCATGACCTTCATCATATAATTAAATTCCCCGCTAATTCGATATAAATCAGTTACTTCAGGAGCGGCATTACAATATTGGATAAAATCAGAGCATTGGCTCGTTTTAAACATGATGAATGCTTGAATGTTTTTATTAATTTTAGAAGGCTCAAATTTTGTTCGGTAAGCCGCTATAACGCCTTGATCTTCAAGTTTATTCATACGCTCCTTTACAGCAGGTTGCGTCATGGATATAATTCGTCCTATTTCTGAAACAGAAATTCTTGCATTTTCATACAACAAGTTCATTATTTTATGGTCAATTTCATCTAGTTTTACTGCATTTTGCATTGTGTAGCCTCCTTATTTTATTTTTTAAAGTGAATCACAAACTATAACTATAATATCATAAGTGAACGAACTAAATTACCTATAAATATATATTTAAAATAATTGGTTTTTACATAAAAATATAAGTATAGGTTTTTATCAAACGTAAATTTAGGAAGGATGGAAAAAATGAAGAATCTTGATGGGAAAGTAGCGTTAGTAACAGGAGCGAGTCGAGGAATTGGTCGCGCGATTGCGATGAGATTGGCAAACGACGGTGCATTAGTTGCGATTCACTACGGACGAAATAAGTCAGCTGCAGATGAAACAATTTGTGAGATTGAATCTAATGGAGGAAAGGCGTTCTTAATTGAAGCAGATCTCAAATCAATTGATGGTGTCAAAAAGCTAGTAGAACAATTAAAGAGTGAATTACAAATAAGAGTTGGTACATCAGAGATTGATATTTTAGTAAACAATGCAGGGATAGGTACACAAGGGACGATTGAAAATACGACAGAAGAAGTTTTTGATGAAATTATGGCCGTAAATATGAAAGCGCCATTCTTTTTAATTCAGCAAACATTACCGTTACTACGAGCAGAGGGGCGCATTATTAACATTTCATCAGCTGAAGTACGACTTGGTTTTACAGGGTCCATTGCATACGGCTTAAGTAAAGGTGCTTTAAATACGATGACACTGCCTCTAGCTAAACATCTTGGAGAAAGAGGTATAACAGTGAATACAATTATGCCTGGATATACGAAGACAGATATCAATGCAAAATTGCTAGATGATCCGGAAATACGAAATTTTGCTACGAATTCATCTGTGTTCGGACGAATTGGGCAAGTTGAAGATATTGCAGATGCAGTAGCATTTCTTGCTTCTTCTGATAGCCGCTGGGTAACGGGGCAGAATATAGATGTTTCTGGTGGGTTTTGTTTGTAGGGGCACTACTCCATACCTATTAAGCTAACCAAGTAAATTACTAGATATGAGACGACCCTCGTTTCATATCTGGTGATGTCTAGAAAGGTAGGGATGCTAAAGAAGCCTATTCAATTGATACTTTTGTTTTATAATCAAAAGAATACCTCCAGTATTTTGAAAAACCTCCACGTTAAGATTATGAACGATTTTATACAGTTTTTTGACTAATTCAGTAACAAACAAGGAACCTAAAACTGCACTATAATAGGGATGTATAAAAATTATATAGGTAGATAGAACACAAAAGGAGCTTCCCTTGTTAGAGTAGGGTTCCTCATTTTTCCTTGCTAACAATAATGAGACATTATGTTGACTTAACATGAATACCATATACACTCAAAATCACGCGAGATATCGTTTGATTATAATGTTAAAATGAAAGAGAAGGTGTAAAATAATGAATAAGCTTTTAGGTTTCTTGTTTGTTGCGGTTGGTATGTGCTTTTTCATGTTAACTTTGACAATGAACATTCAGAATGTTACATGGGCTGTAATGTTAGGAGTGAGCATTGTATCTAATATAGCGGGTACAACCTTATTGTTCAGATACATTAATGAGTATAAGAAACAAGCAATTTAATTGTTTTTATAGTGTTGAAAAAAGCAAACTCCTCTCTGTTCGGGGAAGAGTTTGCTTTAATATTAAAAATTAGTTTCCTACAACGAATTTTACGTCAATTAACATCTTTTGCGTGGGACTATTTATTTTTTACAGTAGTAAATATTACATTTTACTTTTAGTAACTATCTTAGCGTATAAAATCCGCGTTTTGCCACAAGTCCCCTAAGTAGTTGAATAATCAATTTTTAGAGGTGTTGTATTATGATTTTTAACTGGAAACCAAGTTGGTATGAATTAGATCAAACTATAGTTGTAGGTAACACTGATTATTTTTATCTTGTTAAAGATAAAAAATCATTTGCAAATAATTTAATTAACAATGAGGACATTGAAGTGCGTGGAGAGGTATTAAAGATAACGCATTCTGAATTAGGAGAATTGTTAGGGATATATACAATTGGGTTAAGCTATAAGTTCTTTTTAAAAGATGGTAAATATATAGCAGTAGACGCTGAACAGGATATTGGTCAAATTGAGTATCCCATTGATTATAAAATAAATGATTGGAATTTTAATGTTGAAATAAATATTCTCGAAGTGACTGGTTTTTCATCACAACAGAGGCATGAGAGTTTATTAAAAAACGAAAGATTAAGGGTAGCAAAGGAAAGAATAGAAAGATATAAACGATTATTAAATATTGAATAAGATGTCTTAAAGTCGGTTTCTTAATTTAGAAATCGGCTTTTGGGGATTTTTTTATAACAAACGGTGTCATAACTTAATGTTACTAATATTTTGCTTAGCGTGATTTTTTCAAAAATACTGGCGATACCCTATACCCATCAACTTAAGAATTTTCACTACCCCTAAGTGTAAAAAAACGTTATTCTTTCTAAAAAAGCTAGACTAGAAAGGATGACATTTTCTTATGAATCTCTCGCTTCAAGAAGAACTACAACCATTTGCGGAAGAATTACAACGATATATTACACCTGTATTTTTAGAAGAACTTGCAATCTTGATAATCCAGTCGCATCACATATCTCTTGCCGGTTTTTTCGAAAGTGTATATTCCTAATCCACTAATATTTGTACAACGATAGCCTTTTTGTAATTGCTCATTCAGCCATTGCTCCTCTTTTTCTATATCAAAAAATATCTTAGCTTTCTTCATTCGATTCACTTCCTTCGTACAGGGATAAAATATGTAATAGCCTATTTTGCTCCATTTTCAAAATGGCACTTCCTTCCGCAGTTATCATATAAACTTTTCTCCGACCTGACTCTCTTGGACAGTATAACTGATTCATATTCATCGGTAATCTCAAATGAGATGAATAATATCATGAAAACTCTCACTTTATTCACCGTTTTTTTAACTGTTCCAACACTTGTATTTAGTTTTTTTGGAATGAATGTCTCTATACCTCAAACTTCATGGGGGGAAACAATTGTTTTATCAATAATTTTTATTATATGGATAGCGCTGGCGTTATGGAGAAGGAAAATATTCTAATTTATTACTACTTCAAAAGTATGAGCATCAGCAAACCTTTTTACGTAAGGATTGACGATTTTTTTATAGGTAAGAAATTACGCGTGTTAAATATTTAACTTTATTAAAAATTGACTGATTAAAATAAAGAGGTAATAAAATGAATAATCTTGATAAAATTCAAGCAATGGTAATTTCCATTGGAAAGAAAATGAAAATGGAGTTATTTGAGCAAATACCAGTACCAAAACTTACAACATCACAGTTTTATATTTTAAAAATTATAAACTATTACGGTGCATTAAGAGCAAGTGAGCTGGCGAGAGAAATGAATGTAAAGCCAAGTACAATTACAGTTACAATTAATCGATTAATTGAACAAGGATTAGTCAATCGTTATCACGATAGAGAAGATCGCCGCGCCGTTATCATTGAACTAACAAAAAAAGGAGAATCTGTAGTTGAAGAAACTATTATCGCTCGTAATGAGCATATTGCTAAATACTTATCCCTTTTAGAATTTCAAGAGAAAGAGAAATTATTACAATTACTTGAAAAGTTAAGGGCGGATAATATGCGGGAAACCAGAGAAAGAGTAACAAGACTTGAGAGAGCTTTAAAGTGTATGTAGTTTGATTTTTCATGAACTGTTCTACATCTGTTAGGTTTTATGATGTATTCACGATAATAAATCGTAATATCGCATAATAAGATACATCTTTATTGCAAGATTCATTATTTTGTTGTAGATCCTTACGCTGTGTTTTCAAAAGATAGAATGTCAATTTTGGTAATCCTAGCATTGTACACAATTTTATTACAAACATGTTATCTTTCACTTCATTCCAATATATCATAGCGGAACTTGGGTCTTTGTAGTAATGGAACAAGAACGGCAATAAGACTTAATTGTGTTAGCAAAAATCAGGGTTTTTGTTAATGATAAAAACGGTATTAAATAAAGCTTGGATGTGTTAATACTACGTTATCAAAATAGCTTGTAGATTAAGCCTTTTTTAAAACTGATGCATATGGGGGAAAACCCCATATACAACAGTTTTAAAACATTAGATACTTTATTTACCAAGTTAATACTAGTTACATCAGTATAGGAAACAGTGGAAATCTAAATCTTTGTTTATATGTTAATTACCTCAAACGTATCCCTTCGAAGGCGTTTATAACCAAATCATGTACATAGGAATCATCCAACTTTTCACCAGTTACTAGCAAACGATAAAAAATTGGTCCGTAAATGAGATCGATGCTTAATTCAATATCGAGGTTTTCTTTTAATTCTCCTCTTTTAATTCCCTTCTCCAGAAGTTGCTTTGCTTGCAGTCGACGTGGTTGGAAGTATCGAACACGATATTCCTCTGCTAGTTTCGAATCAAATTGTCCTTCGCCAACTAACTCATTGATAATGGTTCCTTCTCGACTGATTAAAAAATTGGCTAAACTTGTGGCGTGAATTAAAATATCATTCAACGCTGAACCTGTGTCAGGTACAGGCAATCTGGCAGCAGCAGCAGAAAGAAAACCATCCATTACCACAGCAGCCTTATTTGGCCACCATTTATAAATCGTAGCTTTGCTGACTTTAGCACGTTCTGCAATTTTATCGACTGTGACTGCTTTAAAGCCACTTTCCAATAATAACTCATAGGACGCAGAAAGGATGGCCTTTTGGGTTTCAATATTACGTGGTCGACCTCTTTTACTTTGCACATTAATCATTCCTTTCAAAACATAAACTATACGTTTAGTATACTTAATACGAACAAAAAACGAAATAGCCTATTTACAAAACTGAACGTTTAGTATATATTTTAGTTAATTAATGAACTGTACGTTCAGTTTATTAATTAACTAACATCTTGTAATGGTATGGATATATTTAGGTTCCAAAAATCACAAATTACATTGCTAAAAAACATTTAGAAAAGGGGGGGAAAGAGAGGAAATTGGACCTTTTAAAAGCAGAATGGAAATTAGCTCAGACTTAATTTATTACAATAAAAAATGGCATCGCAGTAGTACTTGCCAAAGTGATTTAGTAATTTTGAAATAAAAGTATGGGAGGAAATACTTATGTCTAATTTTAAAAATAAAGCAATTGATAAGGACATTTCATCAGGTTTAATCATTCTTTTAGCAACTGCATGTGGTATTATTGTGGCTAATCTTTATTATGCACAGCCTTTAATTGGGCTAATTAGTAATGAAATTGGGCTTTCTAATAGTAGCGCTGGATTAATTGTAACGCTAACTCAAATTGGATATGTTGTTGGCTTATTATTTCTTGTGCCTTTGGGGGATATTGTTGAGAATAAAAAATTGATACTTATATTGTTATTTTTAAGTGCATTTGCACTCATTTCTATGGTTTTTGTAAAAAGCGCAACCTTGTTGTTAATTGCTTCATTCTTTATCGGCCTGGGTTCGGTCGCAGCGCAAGTGCTCGTACCTCTTGTATCATATCTTTCATCTGAGAATGCACGCGGTCGCGTAGTTGGCAATGTCATGAGTGGTCTGCTATTAGGTATTATGCTTGCGCGACCGATATCTAGTCTAGTAGCCGATATGTGGGGATGGAATGCAATATTTGCTTTATCTGCTACTGTAATTATTGTTTTAGCGTTTGTATTATCGAAAGTACTCCCTACTAGGAAACCAAAGGCAAAAACAAATTATATAGCCTTACTTAATTCAATGTGGCAACTGCTACGTACTACTCCAATTTTACGCCGTCGCGCCATTTATCATGCTTGTGTATTTGGGGCTTTTAGTTTATTCTGGACCACTGTTCCATTATTATTATCTAGTCCTGCTTTTCATTTTTCTCAGACTGCCATAGCATTATATGCACTTGTCGGAATTACAGGTGTAATAGCCGCTCCAATAGGTGGTCGTCTAGCTGATCTTGGCTGGACACGACCCGCCACTGGGATAGCTCTCACTGTTGTTATTATTTCTTTAATACTCCCACTTTTTATTCAAAGTAGCTCGCCCTTTGGAATAGCTGTTTTAGTAATTGCTGCAATTCTGTTGGACATGGGAGTATCTGCAAACCTTGTGCTTAGCCAACGTTTAATTTTCTCGTTGAGTCCAGAAATTCGTAGTCGATTAAATGGACTATTTATGGCTATTTTCTTTTTAGGAGGTGCTGTTGGATCCTTTATTGGAGGATGGGCATATGCCTTAGGAGGATGGAATCTAACATTATGGATAGGAATCGCTTTTCCGACCATAGCCTTGCTTTATTTTGCTAGAGAAAAATAGTTTTATAATCAAATTTAAACAGCCCAGATTCGTTTGAATGCTTCTTCATTAGTATGTCCGAGTTTTATAGATTAATTGCGGTTATTTTGAAGTTTTTATATCAGAACCAGACTTTTTTTCTATATTGCTGTAATTGAAAAAGACTCACCTTGTTGAATATATTTGAAATGCAATAAAAAAGAGCTTGTGCCAAAACACAGACTCTCTTTAAGTTGAAATGAATATATATATAGCCACCACTTTAGAGAAGGAAACGGTAGAGAGAATAGAATATGGCTAGATTTAATCTTTAAAAATGAACTTCATCAGGTGGTCGACTGCAATAAAATTGATAAAGAAGATTATTTACTGCAATGGAACGCAGCCCAATTAAAGATATTGAAATTAAGCATTTACTCCAAAATGCATTAGTAGACGAAATAAATAGTCATGAAATATTCATGAAAAGTATTAATATTATTTACTATCATGAGGGATATACCGAATATAATATAGAGGATTTATAAAACAAAAAGGGCTGAGATAGCCTTTTTGTTTTACACTTTGACGAGTATTTTTTATGAAAAAATACGTTATTCTTTTTGTAAAATTAATAAGAAAGGATGACGTTTTTGTATGTCTATTTCTGTATCCGATGAATTACAACTATTTACTTAAGAAATTCAAAGATTTTTATCGCTAAATATCTTACGAAATCTTGCCAGAGAGTTTGGTTTCTTGCGATGAACCCGTAAATTTCAAACAAAAGATATACCCAATTCATGAGTAAGAATGAAAAAAGAAAAAAATTCTATAATGTTTTATTTAATATCAGTTTATAGGGAAATTCATGTAATTAAATATGAAATAATACATATTATAATGATTTATTAAGATAAAATGTTATATTTTTGGATGGAATATATAAATGGAGGAAATGTAATGAACAAGAATTTAAAATTCACCCAAATGATGATTGGGATTAGTACAATGGCATTATCATTTGGAAGTATTCAAACACAGGTATCAGCAGAAGAAACAGCACCCTATAATATCTTACAGATGAAACCAATGGGGACAGAAACTTCAAAAGATGAAATTGTACATGCTACAAAAGCGGACGAAACTTTGACTTTTGAAGAGCGTTTAAAAATAGGAGATTTTTCACAACGTCCTACTCCGGTTATGAAACGTGATGAAATTCAATTAAAGCAAAGCTATACTTTGGCAGAACTGAATAAAATGCCTAATAGCGAACTCATTGATACATTATCAAAAATTTCTTGGAATCAAATTACGGATTTATTTCAATTCAATCAAGATACGAAAGCATTTTATCAGAATAAAGAACGCATGAACGTTATCATTAATGAATTAGGACAACGAGGAAGGACGTTTACGAAAGAAAATTCAAAGGGCATTGAAACATTTGTTGAAGTATTACGTTCTGCTTTTTATGTGGGATATTATAATAATGAATTAAGTTACTTAAAAGAGAGAAGCTTCCATGACAAGTGTTTACCCGCATTGAAAGCGATTGCGAAAAATCCAAACTTCAAATTAGGTACAGCTGAGCAAGATAGAGTCGTAACTGCGTATGGAAAATTAATTGGTAATGCCTCTAGTGATACTGAAACAGTACAGTATGCGGTAAATATTTTAAAACAATATAATGATAATCTTTCTACGTATGAAAGCGATTATGCGAAAGGACAAGCCGTATATGAAATTGTAAAAGGAATTGATTATGATATACAGTCTTATTTGCAGGATACGAATAAGCAACCTAATGAAACAATGTGGTATGGAAAGATTGATAACTTTATAAATGAGGTTAATAGAATTGCTCTCGTGGGGAATATAACAAATGAAAATAGTTGGCTAATTAATAATGGCATTTATTATGCAGGTCGTTTAGGGAAATTTCATAGTAATCCATACAAAGGATTGGAAGTTATTACACAAGCGATGAGCTTGTATCCTCGTCTAAGTGGACCTTATTTTGTAGCAGTAGAACAAATGAAAACAAACTATGGTGGAAAAGATTATAGTGGAAATGCAGTAGATCTACAGAAAATACGTGAAGAAGGGAAACGACAATACTTACCTAAAACATATACATTTGATGACGGATCAATTGTCTTCAAGACGGGAGATAAAGTAACAGAAGAAAAAATTAAGAAATTATATTGGGCAGCCAAAGAAGTAAAAGCACAATATCACCGTGTAATTGGTAATGATAAAGCGCTAGAACCAGGTAACGCTGATGATGTACTAACAATAGTAATTTATAATAATCCAGATGAATATCAATTAAATAGACAATTATATGGATATGAAACAAACAACGGTGGAATTTATATTGAAGAGAAGGGGACCTTCTTTACATATGAGCGTACGCCAAAGCAGAGCATTTATAGTTTAGAAGAGTTATTCCGTCATGAATTCACTCATTATTTACAAGGAAGGTATGAGGTTCCTGGTTTATTTGGAAGCGGAGAAATGTATCAAAATGAACGATTAACTTGGTTCCAAGAAGGAAATGCAGAATTTTTTGCAGGATCTACACGTACAAATAATGTTGTTCCGCGTAAAAGTATGATAAGTGGCTTATCATCTAATCCAGCAAGCCGTTATACAGCAAAGCAAACTTTGTTCTCAAAATATGGATCATGGGACTTTTATAAGTATTCCTTTGCACTACAGTCATATTTGTATAATCATCAATTTGAAACATTTGATAAGCTTCAAGATTTAATCCGTACAAACGATGTGAAAAATTATGACTCATATCGTGAATCATTGAGCAACAATACACAATTGAATGCAGAATATCAAGCGTATATGCAGCAGTTGATTGATAATCAAGAAAAATATAATGTACCGCAAGTAACAAATGATTATTTAATTCAACACGCACCAAAGCCGCTAGCTGAAGTGAAAAACGAAATTGTGGATGTAGCAAATATAAAAGATGCCAAAATTACAAAATATGAGTCGCAATTCTTTAATACATTTACCGTGGAAGGCAAGTACACAGGTGGTACATCAAAAGGTGAGTCTGAAGATTGGAAAGCGATGAGTAAACAAGTAAACCAAACTTTAGAGCAGTTATCCCAAAAAGGTTGGAGTGGTTATAAAACAGTTACAGCCTATTTTGTAAACTATCGTGTGAATGCAGCTAACCAGTTTGAATATGATATTGTTTTTCATGGTGTTGCAACAGAGGAAAAGGAAAAAACAACTACTACAGTAAATATGAATGGACCATACAGTGGGATAGTAAATGAAGAGATTCAATTTCATAGCGATGGTACAAAAAGTGAAAATGGAAAAGTTATTTCTTATCTATGGAACTTTGGAGATGGTACTACAAGTACAGAAGCAAATCCTACCCATGTATATGGAGAAAAAGGAACATACACTGTGGAACTAACAGTAAAAGATAGTAGAGGAAAAGAAAGCAAAGAACAAACAAAAGTTACTGTAAAACAAGATCCGCAAACAGGTGAATCTTATGAAGAGGAGAAGGTACTCCCGTTTAATACGCTTGTAAAAGGAAATCTGATTACTCCTGATCAAACAGATGTTTATACGTTTAATGTTACAGATCCAAAAGAAGTAGATATTTCTGTGGTAAATGAACAAAATATTGGGATGACATGGGTGCTTTATCATGAATCAGACATGCAAAATTATGTAGCTTGTGGTGAAGATGAAGGAAATGTTATAAAGGGGAAATTCGCAGCGAAACCAGGTAAATATTATTTAAATGTATATAAATTCGATGATAAAAACGGTGAATATTCATTATTAATAAAATGAATTTATTTCTAACATGTATAGAATGGCTATTTTAAAGAGGAGTCTGTTAATATAGGCTCCTCCTACTTTTTATTTACATATTGGGAGAGCACCACATCACCATCAAGCTAATACTTTCATATCCCCCTAAATTAAAATTTTCTTTCTCTACAGATAATTATTCTGAGAAGCCGTTCATTTTTTGTTTTGGGGGTATTTCTTTTTCTAAAGTTGTGATGGGTATGTATGGTGACCTCTATTAGACAATAGTGAATGAACAATTTCGGGGTTCAGTTCAACTTTATTCAAAATAAGATTTTTTTGCAGTAAAATCAATGTTAGTGGAACTTTTTTAATTAAACTTTTTTAAAAATTAACATAAATGCTTGCGATATTTAAATTAGTACTATATAGTTCTAATTATGACAAAGGTAAAATTAATGAATCAAAAACATGTGATTGAAGTAGCTGCAACATTATTTTTAGAAAAAGGGTTTGCTTATACAAGTATGGATGAATTAGTACGTGTAAGCAAAGTTTCAAAGTCTAATGTGTATTATCACTTTTCTAATAAGGAAGTATTATTAGAAGCGGTCGTTGATTATTGGATTGAAATGTATCAATCTGCAATTGATGACGTAATTTCTCAGAACCAATTTTTAGTTGAAGATCGTATCCAACTGTTTTTAAAGCAATTATCACAAGGAGTTCAATCGAGAGAGTATAAGGGAAGCTGTCCATTTATTACTCTTTATATTCAAAGTCCTACACAGGCCACGCAAATAAAAGAAAAAATAGGTCTTTTTTTTACAGGATTACAAAAGAAAGTTTCTCTATTACTTAAACAAGGGATAGAGAATGGAGAATTCAGAAATACGATTCATATTGATGAGGTTGCATCCCTTTTTATTACAAATCTTGAAGGGGCGTTATTTATTTCAGAAACATTGAAGGATGCAACTGTAATCACGAAAACAGCAGATCATTTTTTAAAATTGCTTCGATAAAAGAAGCATTTTTTTTACATCAAATTAGTACTAAGTAGTACTAAAAAGGGGATCTTATATGAGAACAGTATTTTTAACTGGTGGAACAGGCTTTATTGGAAAGCAATTAGTGAAAGAATTAGCCAAAGAGGATGTTAAAATTCTTCTTTTAGTGAGGTCGAAAAGTAAAGCAACAAGCATTTTTCAAGAAAGAGGCATCTTAAAAAAGGATGTTATGCACTTTATTGAAGGTGATTTGACGAAAATAGATTTAGGTCTAAGTGGTGAAGATAAGGAGAGGGTATTGAAAACGGATGTGATTATTCACGCAGGAGGCCCCATGGATATTCAAGCGACAAGTAAAGAGGCAGCTTCCGTATTTTTAAATGGCGCCAAACATATTAGTGAATTAGCTAAAAGTATTCATCAATTGAAGGGTTTGCAACAATTTATTCATGTTGTAGGTTATATGAGTCCCTTTGATGATAAAAATAGCAAGATTGCAATTGATGTGTTTAAAGAAGGAAACAATTATTTAAAAATAAAAAATCCATATGAGAGAACAAAATTTTTAGCAGATCTTTATATCCGTCAGCAGGCATCAACAGTAGGTTATCCGCTTTCTGTAATTAATCCGCCAACTGTAGTCGGTAGTAGTAAAACAGGGAGTACAGAGCAGATAGCAGGATTAGGTTTGCTTGTGATGAGTATGCGAAGAGGGATCATGCCAGTGATTCCTGGAGGTAAGGGATATAGGTTACCACTTATTTCAAACGATGAGCTTGCGAAGTTTATTGTGCAGGTTTTCAGATTGGAGCAACCGACTATTCAAACATATACACTTGTTGAAGACAAACAGCACGATCAAAACATTGCTGAATTATTAAGTATTATGTCGGAAAGTATGAATATGAGGGCACCAAAAATCTCTGTCCCGATGCCACTTATGAAAGCAATTATGAATAGTGGAGTAAGTAAAATAACAAAAATTCCTTCTGATGGACTGAATTTTATTACAAAACAAAAATTTTCAAATGTTTCAGCGAAAAAAATTATGGGAGGAGATTGGTTTAAGAAGACGAGTGTAATGAAATTTCTCCCTGCCGTAGTAGCTGATCTGGATTATCGAATGATGTATCAAAATGGCCAGCATAATCATTTATTTAAACGAACATTATGCGATAACAATACCCTTTACCAATTACAAGGAGAGGGTCAACCGTTTATATTATTACATGGTTTATTGAGTGATGGAGAGGATTTATTTCCTTTAGCACAAGAGCTTCATGAAAAAACTGGTCAACCTGTATGGATTTTGGATCTTCCAGGTTTGGGATGTTCTCCTTTTAAACGAGAGAAAAATCTTCTAGATATCTATTTGAATGTAGTGAAAAAGTTATTGGAGAAAGCTACGAATGGTGCACATCTAATTGGACATTCATTCGGTGCGTTTATTCTTCTGGAAGCATTGGTACAAGAGTACATAGATAAGAAGTATGCAATCACTTTACTTCAGCCACCTGTTGTTAAAAAAAATGCTAAATCCCTAAATGTTCCTCAATTTATGAACAAATGGACATTAAAACTGGCAACTACTAATTTGATAGGGCGTTATTTATTAAGTAATGGTTTGTTTGAAAGTATGGAGAGCATCCCTGAACATTATATTGAAAAGATAAGTAAAAGTTTTACTTCTCCTAGAATTTTAAATACTACGGTTCAGCTTAACAGTTTACTACTGAAAAACGATCAAGGTGATTTCAATGAAGTAACAAAGTATAATCTTCACATTATTTGGGGGGATTATGACAGAGCCTATTCTGCTCCATCGCATCTTGGTAAGGTTGATTTTGTTCCATATGGCCATCATTTTCCTCTTAGCCATCCGAGTGAAACGGCAACATTAGTAATAAAAAATAGTAATACTAGTAGATGAGAGTGTGGGATAAATAAAAAGTGTGTAGTAAGATCGTTGTGTCTTTGAAATAAAATCGTACTGTTTTGGGGTCCTACCCCATCGCTATCAAGCTAAGAAAAGCAAATACCCCAAAACGAAAAAAATGACCTGAATTCTTATGAGTAACAGTAGAGATATAAAATTTTTCATTAATTAAAAACCAAGGAAAACTCGACAAAATGATTGGATTTACCTTGGTTTTTTGTGAGTGACTCAAAAAAGAACGAATTCTTGTCTTGCCCTATCAAATTTGATATCATTTATGTAAAATAATGTGAAACATTAAAATGAAATATCGAAGTTTTTAAGATTTTTTGAGCCATGACATAATGTATGGTTCATATGAAGCCCAATCATGCATAGATATTTCCATTTTTAATCCTTCTTTCAATACTTCGTTATATCCATATACCCATTCTGATAAGCCTTCTTTCATATGATTTTCCACCATTTCCATAGTATTTTCAGATAAAAACATTTTTTGTATTAAGTGTGCAACTATGAAAAGGGGAAGGTTAAAGAATTTAGACGGAAATATTTTATTTGTGGGTACACCATAAGCTTTACATACATTGATTCCTTCTCTAAAAGCTAAAACCATTTTTTTTACGCTTTTATAATCGTTTGCAAATTTTAAATATGAACCGGCTTCAAGAACCGCTCCTGCTGTAATAGATTGTTGTAAATAATGAACTTTTAACCAATCAAATATGTTTTTATCAAACTTGGTTTTAATATTAACTCTTTTTAGCGATTCCTCCATATTATTTATACTTCCTTTAGTTGAACCACCTAATCTGGTTGCTTCATCAAAGATAATTATTTCTGTTTTATTAGATTCACGTCCTCCACCTATAGAAGATGGAAATGCTATAATATATTCTTCATCACTAAAGTAATCTTCCAAGTCTTCTTTTATATTCCAATTATTTTGCATGAAAGCAAAGTAATTAGTGTTTTCTTTTAAAGAATTAAGTTGTGGGAGTATGTTACGTAATTGATACCGATTAACAGCTACTAAAATACCATCATATTTATTAGTTATTTCTGTTATACAATTTACAGAAATATTTTTCTCGCTGTACGTTGTTTCTTTTACACGCAGATCTTTTACATACAGTTTCCTTTTTTGAAATTCCTTTTTTTTATCTTCGTTTCTCACATAAACGTCTACTTCATGCTGGTGTGATAACAACCAAGCATAGGCTGTACCTATTGTTCCTGCTCCATAAATCAAATATCTCATGTCTCAACACTCCTAAAAAAATAATCATATACAATATTTTACAATAATACGTATTACAATAATACATATTACGATAAAAAAGACCCTTTAAAACCCGATCTTATTATAGGAGTACAGCCATATCGCTCTTAAGCTAATAAAAAGAAATACTCTTAAAATGAATAAAAGACGTTATTCTTTCCTATAATTCTACAGGAAGGATAACGTCTTTTTTGTTTTATAGATAGTGCAAAATCTTAGTTCCTCTTATATAATCATTAAACTCGGAAGTCAATAGAGCTACTAGTTTAATTAGATTATATGTTCTTCCCATAAAAAATCTTTAAAATGGTTTTATAATCTGGAATTTGTAACTTTAAGTATTGATTTATAAAGTTTTCGTTATCATATGGTACTTTTTTCAATTCAACAGAGAATTGCCCAGCATCAAAATTAACAATACCGTGTTGAGCGAAATGGTTCATGGTTACATCCTAGTGAGCCAGGATGTAAAAAAGTTTTGTCCATTGTTTGAAAACACTCAACAGGATTTATTCTGATGAGTTTTTTTGTTTATATAATTTATCAATAATTATTCTTTTTTCTCCGACTGATAGGAAAGAATAACGACACCTGAACTGGTCGTTCTTGTTTCTATAAGTTTTAATGCTTTTGTATTGCTCTGGTCTTTAAAGAGACGCTTTCCGCTTCCTACGATAACGGGATTGACTATAAAGTGATATTCATCAATGAGGTCATGTTGCATTAATGTTTGTGTAAGATCACCACTGCCATAGATTAAAAGGTTCTGACCGGGCTGTTCCTTCAGTTTCGATATTTCTTCTATAACATTATCCTTGATAAGATTTGCATTCCATTCGGTTTTTTCTAAAGTTGTTGAAGCAACAAATTTAGGAATGCTGTTCATCTTATCAGCAAAACCTTCTTCATCAGTCATAGAAGGCCAGGCAGCTGCAAAACCTTGATAGGTTACTCGCCCTAGTAGAAGAGCTTCACTTTCAAACAGTAAATTGGATTGAAACTTTGCTACTTCTTCATTGAAGTATGGAGCAGTCCAAGCTGGTTCCTCCATGACACCATCTAGTGAGAGGTACATCGATACAATTATTTTTCCCATTTTGTTCTCCTTTAGTTTTAAATTGAGATGTTTACATATTGGTAAAACAATTATTAATTCTCCAGCTAGAGAAAATTTACCTTTTTAATAGTTTCGACAAAATGTATTTATGTATGTTGTGGAATAAACTAATATATATTCATAACTTTGAAATATTGTATAACTTCTAATTTTTATGCATTATTGATTAGCATTGCTTATTGTGCTAACGAATCAGGATAGTGTGGCGACCGACTAAATAGTTGCTTATCCTCATTTATTAGAAGGGAAGTTTTATCATTTCACGAATTGATTAGACATAGACGAGTGCTATAATTTTCTATATATACATAAAGAGGTGACTACGCATGAATCAAAGACCGTCAGAAGAAGAATACGCTGGGAGCTCCGGCGAATATATCCGTTTGGTGCCAGACGGTAACATCATCGACATTTTGCTCGCTCAGGAAAAGCAAATGACCGAACTCCTGGCATCGTTGACCGAAAGCCAGGCCGCATATCGGTATGCGGAAGGAAAATGGACACTGAAAGAAGTTGTGGGCCACATTACAGACGCGGAACGCGTCATGACCTACCGCCTGCTCCGGTTCGCAAGAGGGGACCAGACGCCTTTGACCGGTTTCGATCAGGAATTATTCATACCTCCTTTCGGAAGCTGGACAACCGCGCAATTGGCCGAAGACTACCGGGCCGTACGGCAATCAACGATTACATTACTGCGCGGGCTACCAGCGGAGGCGTGGATCCGCAAGGGCACAGCCAACAACCTAAGCATTACGGCGCGCGCCCTCGCGTACAGCATTGCAGGACACGAGCTTCATCACATGGGGGTTATCCGAAACCGGTACTTGAGTTAATCGTCGGCAGAGGCCTTTGGAATGGAACGAACACCACTCATACAACCTTAGATACCGTTCTTATTAGGGTCCCGCCCCACAACCATCAACTTAAGGATTTAGACTATTTTTGAAATAAAAAGCACGTTACTATTCTCTTATGTTAATGAGAAAGGGTAACGTGCTTTTTATGAATATGCACCAAAAACAAGAGTTATATTGATTTTTCTCATTTTGGGGTATTTGTTTTTCTTAGATTGAGGGTGACGGGGCACTACTCTATAATGATCAAATTAAAATTAAAAATAGTTATAGAGACTCCATTTCTCGGAAATGTTGTAACTATTAAGTTGTAAAAAGAACCATAGTTTTTCATTTTTGAAAAGGCTATGGCCTTTTTTAGTTGTAGCAAAGTGATGATGCGAGGAAGTTTTTTTGATAAATCAAAAAAACTTGATTAACTAGTTGCATATAGAACTCATCTACATATATACTATAAACATCAAAAAAAGTTGATGAAGGGAAGTGAACTACAGTGGTACAAGATTTTCAGCTCTATGAGAAAAAGTTTAAAGCGTTGGCGGATCAGAAACGTCTAGAAATCATGTATGAACTTTGTCAGCGAGGCCAGACGTGTGTATGTGATTTAACAGAGATTTTTGAAATGACACAATCTAAGTTGTCCTATCATTTAAAGATTTTATTAGACGCAGGTTTAATTGTAAAAGAAACAAAAGGTACGTGGAGTTATTATGATTTAAATGATGCGGAAGTGAATAATTTATTATCAGAAGAATTGTGCTGTATCTTTAGAAAAACAGGCAAAGGTAGCTGCTGTTAAAATTTTGAGATATTAATCAAAAAAACTTGATTAAGGATATGTAAAGAGGAGGAATAAGGTATGAGATATGTTCACGTCGGTATAAACGTTATGAATTTAGAGAAGTCGATTGAATTTTATGAAAAAGTATTTGGTGTATCACCAGTTAAAGTGAAAACGGATTATGCAAAATTTCTATTAGAGATGCCAGGACTTAATTTCACGCTGAATGTGCGAGATGAAGTGAATGGAAATCAGGTAAATCATTTTGGTTTCCAAGTGGATACAGCTGAAGAAATTACATTACATAAAGAACGATTAGAAAAAGAAGGTTTCTTCGCGCGTGATGAGATGGATACGACTTGTTGCTATGCAGTGCAAGATAAGTTTTGGGTAACAGACCCTGATGGGAATGAGTGGGAGTTCTTTTATACGAAAGCACATAGTGATGTTCATAAAATTGAAGATCCATCTTGTTGCACGACTTCAAATGAGGTAGCTAAAAATTCTTGTTGTTAATAGGAGATGGAAAATAAAATGAAACGTTTATCTTTTCTAGACCGATATTTAACACTATGGATCTTTCTAGCGATGGCTGTTGGGATTGGTTTAGGGTTTTTGTCCCCTAGTGTAGTAGACGGACTGAATACATTACAGGTTGGAACGACGTCTATTCCGCTTGCTGTTGGTTTAATTGTAATGATGTATCCACCATTAGCGAAAGTTCGCTATGAGGAAATGGGCCGAGTATTTAAAGATGTTAAAGTGTTAGTTCTATCTTTAATACAAAACTGGATTATTGGTCCGGTACTTATGTTTGTGTTAGCAATTATTTTTCTCCCTGATAAACCAGAATACATGGTCGGTCTCATTATGATTGGGTTAGCACGTTGCATTGCAATGGTCATTGTTTGGAACGATCTAGCTGATGGTGATAAAGAATATGCGGCAGGTTTAGTCGCTTTTAATTCGGTATTTCAAATGTTATTCTTCTCGGTTTATGCATACGTGTTTGTAACGGTAATTCCAGAATGGTTAGGGATTGAAGGGGCTATTGTCGATATTACAATGATAGAAGTAGCAAAATCAGTATTTATCTATTTGGGAATTCCTTTTATAGCAGGTATGTTGACACGCTTTGTACTCGTTAAGTTAAAAGGAAGACAGTGGTATGAAAAGGTGTTTATACCTAAAATTAGTCCACTTACACTACTCGCATTGCTATTTACGATCATCGTTATGTTCTCTTTAAAAGGAGAGATGATTGTTAGCGTGCCACTAGATGTGGTAAGAATAGCGATTCCGTTATTAATCTATTTTATCGTAATGTTTTTTGTTTCTTTCTTTATGGGAAGAAAGATTGGTGCAAATTATCCGGTGACTACAACATTAGCATTTACAGCAGGTAGCAATAATTTCGAGTTAGCGATTGCTGTAGCAGTTGGTGTGTTTGGTATTCATTCGGGCGCAGCATTTGCAGCTGTTATCGGTCCTTTAGTTGAAGTACCTGTCATGATTGCACTTGTAAACGTTGCTTTTTGGTTTAAACGTAAATATTTTAATGATCAATCAGTCTAAATTTAAAAATAAAGGTGGAAAACAACATGGAGAACAAAAAGACAATCTACTTTTTATGTACAGGAAATTCATGCCGAAGCCAAATGGCAGAAGCATGGGGCAAACAATATTTAGGAGATAAGTGGAATGTATATTCTGCAGGAATCGAAGCACATGGAGTAAATCCAAACGCAATTAAAGCAATGAACGAAGTAAATGTCGACATAACAAATCAAACATCAGATATAATTGATGCAAATATTTTAAATCGTGCTGATTTAGTCGTTACGCTTTGTAGTCATGCGGATTCTGTTTGTCCATCTACTCCGCCGGATGTGAATCGTGTTCATTGGGGATTTGATGATCCAGCAGGAAAAGAATGGTCCGAATTTCAACGTGTTCGTGATGAAATTGGTGAACGTATAAAACGATTTTCTGAAACAGGGGAGTAGTAAATAAAGGAAAGAGCCAACTCAATCGATTTGGCTCTTTTTTTATGTACTATGAAACTTCAAAATAGAACGGTATGACGGCAGTAGAATGTGTAATAAACGTGGATTTAATCACGAAAAAAACGACTCCATTCACGTTTTTCAGGTTATCTGATGAATAGGTGTATTTTTGTGAAAAAAATGTTTATAAAAAGCCTTGAAATATTCTGAAAATTAAATTATTATTATCCATGTAAACTACTAAGTAATCGTTTACATGGATAAAATAAGGGTTTAAACAAAACTGAAGTAAACGATTTCTTGAAAATTTAGAAAGAGTGATGAAATGGCTAAGTCTACAATTAAAGATGTTGCATTGGAAGCGAATGTGTCTACAGCTACAGTATCTCGTGTGTTAAACGAAAGTGGATTTGTAAGTGACGACATTAAAGATCGTGTTCATTTAGCTGTGAAAAAATTGAATTATCAACCAAATGCGATTGCTAGAAGTTTAAAGCAAGATAAAACATACACGATTGGTGTTGTGATTCCGGATATTACAAACCATTATTACATGACAATTTCAAAGGCGATTGAAGATATTGTACAGCAAAAGGGCTATAACCTTATTTTCTGTAGCAGTCATGAAAATCCTAAAAAAGAGGATAAATTGTTGCAACTATTAGTGGAACAGCGGGTGGATGCGATTGTATTGGCTACTGCTGGAGGTTGTGAAGAAAGAGTGAGAAGTATTCATCAAGCTGGTGTACCAATCGTTTTAGTTGATCGGACTGTTGAGATTGGAGATTCAAAATTAGATTCGGTTGTAGAAAGTAATTTTGAAAGTGCTTATACATTAACGAGCTATCTTTTACAACAGGGGCATCGGTCGATTGGTCTTGTAAATGGATTGTTAAACGTTAGTACAGGTAAAGAGCGCTATGAAGGATTTCAGAAAGCTTTAGAAGAGTTTGGGATTCAAGAAGATGAAAACTATACGTTTAATAGCACTTTCACAAGAGAAGGTGGTATGAAAGCAGTTGATTATTTTCTTAATTTCACTGAGAAACCGTCAGCTATTCTATCTTTGAACAATGAAATGGCATTTGGTGTTCTTCTTGAATTAACGAGGAGAGGCTACTCTGTACCAGAGGACATCGTGATCGCTTCTTTTGGTGATGTGGAAGCCGCACAATTATTACAAGCGCCTGGGATTATATCAGTCGCTCACAAACCATATGAAATGGGAGAAAGGGTAGGCGATATATTACTGAAACGCTTAAATAATGAAGAAGGTCCCTTTCATGAAATATTTACACCAAAGTTATTAATAGATGCACAAAGTGTAAGTAGTTGAAATGTATTTTCGTTAAGATAAAAATCGGAAGGGAGATAGAAATGCTAAAAGGAATACCGAAAATAATTAGTCCAGATTTAATGAAAGTTCTTTTAGAAATGGGGCATGGGGATGAGAT
The DNA here is from genome assembly GCF_028548245.1 of Bacillus sp. FF-1. NCBI lineage: Bacteria > Bacillati > Bacillota > Bacilli > Caryophanales > Bacillaceae > Bacillus > Bacillus sp. FF-1. The sequence goes on along the minus strand of NZ_JAQQGG010000002.1, from coordinate 824,131 downwards.
TGTTTTAGCGGATGGCAATTTCCCCGCTGCCTCTTGCGGGACGAAGCTCATTCGATGTGAAGGTCATGGGGTTCTTGAAGTATTACAGGCAATTTTGCAATTCTTTCCACTCGATACGTATAGTAATCATTCTGTTTCGTTAATGAAGGTTGTAAAGGGGGATCATGTATCTCCCTCCATTTGGGAAACGTATGATGCGACAATTAAAAAATATGATACTCATTTTGATGGGTTTGAGATGATTGACCGCTTTGCGTTTTATGAGAGGGCAAAGAAGGCGTATGCGATTGTTGCAACGAGTGAAAGTGCTCTCTATGCCAATATGATTTTAAAAAAGGGCGTGGTTACGGATTAACGCATGATGAAACTAATATAGTATTTGAATAAAAAATTGATAGGGTAGTAGGTGATAGGATGAGTGAATTGCTACTGAAAATGGATGGAATTAGTAAAGCGTTCCCTGGAGTGCAAGCGCTTTCTAATGTGCGGTTTGAATTGAAAAAAGGCGAAGTTCACGCACTTTTGGGAGAGAATGGAGCCGGAAAATCTACATTAATGAAAATTTTAACAGGGATTTATCAAAGGGATACTGGAACGATTGCATACGAAGGAAGAGAAATCGAGGTTCCCGATACAAAAGCAGCACAAAGACTTGGAATCAGTATAATCCATCAGGAACTTAATTTAGCTCCGCATTTAACAGTTGCCCAAAATATTTTTATTGGAAGAGAACCTAAAGGGCTATTTAATCTTTTTTTGGATGAAAAAGAACTAAATAACAGAGCAAAAAAACTATTTGAAAGGTTAAACATTCATCTAGACCTAAGAGAATTGGTAGGCAATTTAACAGTTGCGAAACAACAAATGGTAGAAATCTCTAAGGCTCTATCCTTTGATTCAAAAGTATTGATTATGGATGAGCCAACAGCAGCTTTAACGGATACTGAAATCGATGCATTATTTGTGATGATTCGGAAATTACGGGAGGACGGTGTAGGAATTGTTTATATTTCTCACCGTATGGAAGAGCTAAAGAAAATTACGGACCGTGTATCGATTATGCGAGACGGTACATATATAGGAACGATGCATACAAAGGATGCAACGATTGAACAAATTATCTCGATGATGGTTGGAAGGAAAATTGATAACAATCAAAAACCAGAAATGAAAGAGAGATCGAGAGAAAAGGTGTTTGAAGTAAAAAATTTAAAGAGAGGGAACACGATAAAAGATGTAAGTTTTGAACTGTATAAAGGGGAAATCGTTGGCTTTGCTGGATTGATGGGTGCTGGAAGAACAGAAGTAGCCCGTGCCATATTTGGGGCAGACCCACTAGATTCAGGGGAGATTTTTATTAAAGGAAAAAGACAGAATATTAAAAATCCTTCCGATGCAGTGCAACATGGGATTGGATATTTATCTGAGGATCGAAAACAGTTTGGACTTCTAGTTGGGATGGATGTCAAAACAAATATTGCAATGGCATCGATGAAAGATTATGTGAAACCTTTCGGCTGGATGCATGTATCGAAAGTGGATCAACAATCTGAGGAATTAATTAAGAGGTTAAAAATAAAAACACCATCAGGTAATCAATTAGTGAAAAATCTTTCGGGAGGGAATCAGCAAAAAGTTGTTATAGGCAAGTGGTTGACTAGAGATTCAGATATCTTAATCTTTGATGAGCCTACTCGCGGGATTGATATTGGGGCAAAAGACGAAATTTATAAGTTACTACATGATTTAGCACAGCAAGGAAAATCTATTATTCTGATTTCTTCGGAACTTCCTGAAATTTTAAGAATCAGTCACCGTGTCATTGTCATGTGTGAAGGAAAAATAACAGGAGAATTGAAAAATGATGAAAAAGCATCGCAAGAAGCGATTATGACTCTTGCAACAAAACGTATTATGTAATGGATACTAACGGATGATAAAGGAGTGAACAAGAATGGAAATACAAAAGGTAGTCGAACTTCCAGTTGAAGGGAAGATGAGGAAAGGGATGAATACAAATGCTCTTCAGCAGCTTCTAGCATTTGCAAGTTTAATTGTACTTGTTGTCATTTTTTCAATTGCTTCAGCTAATTTTCTGCAATTTGATAATATTATAGGCATCTTTTTATCAACAGCTGTTACAGGCATCCTTGCTTTAGGGGCAACGATGATTATCGTTACAAGTGGAATTGATTTATCGTGTGGAACCGTACTAACCTTGTCTTCGGTTATGACAGGTGTGTTTGCTGTCAACTTAGGTTTACCAGTTTGGGTAGCTGTACTCGGAGGTATTTTAATAGGTGCCGTAGTAGGTTTAATTTCTGGAGCTGCAATTGCAAAATTGAAGATTCCGCCATTTATTGCAACGTTAGCGATGATGATGATCGCGAAAGGATTGGCACTTGTTATTTCGAAAGCCACTCCAATTTATTTCACTTCTATACCAAGCTTTAACAAAATTGCGATGGGTTCTATTATCCCTGGCTTTGCTATTCCGAATGCTGTTTTCATCTTTTTTGGAATGGCTATTTTCGCAAGTTTAATTTTAAATAAAACGATTATCGGAAGGTATACATTTGCACTAGGAAGCAATGAAGAAGCAACTAGGCTTTCAGGAGTGAATGTTGATAAGTGGAAAATCATTATCTACATGCTTGCAGGTGTTTTTACTGGTGTTGCAGGGATCATAATGGCATCTCGTCTAAATTCTGCCCAGCCAGCTTTAGGAGCGGGATATGAATTGGAAGCAATCGCAGCAGTCGTTATCGGAGGAACTTCTTTAAGTGGTGGTAAAGGAACAATTCTTGGTACGGTTATCGGTGCATTGATTATGAGTGTGTTAACAAATGGTCTTCAAATCCTTTCCGTACCGCAAGAGTGGCAAACAGTAGTTGTTGGAGCGGTTATCTTATTGGCAGTTTACGCAGATGTGTTACGAAACAAAAAAGCAAAGAATTAACTGCGATACTGTTTTTAAATAAAACAATATATAGGGGGAGTTTTGGATGAAAAAAGCAAAAAAGTGCATCGTTTTATCATCAATTCTCGCAATCTCAATGTTTATGGGAGCGTGTTCTTCAAATAATGCAAGCACGGGAAGTAAGGATAGTGATGCTCCTGCAAAAGATGACGGCAAGCGCTATGTTGCGATTATTTCAAAAGGTTTCCAGCATCAGTTTTGGCAGGCAGTTAAAAAAGGGGCTGAGCAAGCAGCAGATGAGTATAAGGTGAATATTACATTTGTAGGTCCTGAAACGGAAGCGCAGGTGGATAAACAAGTTGAAATGCTCCGTAGCACACTTGATAAAAAACCAGATGCGATTGGGTTTGCGGCATTAGACTCTAAGGCAGCTCTTCCTTTATTAGAACAAGCAAAAAACAAAAAGATTCCGGTTGTTGCATTTGACTCAGGCGTTGAGGGAGATATACCTGTTGCAACAGCAGCAACAGATAATAAAGCGGCGGCAGCTCTTGCAGCTGAGAAAATGGCTGGATTAATTGGTGAAAAAGGAGAAGTAGCAGTAGTTGCTCACGACCAGACAAGTAAAACAGGTGTTGAACGCCGAGATGGCTTTGTAAATACAATCAAATCAAAGTATCCGAACATTAAACTTGTCGATATTCAATATGGTAGCGGCGATCAATTAAAATCGACTGACGCTGCTAAGGCAATTATGCAAGCGCACCCAAATGTAAAAGGGATTTTCGGTACAAATGAAGGTTCTGCGATAGGGGTAGTAAATGCTGTTAAAGAATTGAACAAAAAGAGTGTAGTAGTAGTTGGCTTTGACTCTGGAAAACTACAAATTGATGCGATTAAGAGCGGAGTGATGGCAGGTGCGATTACGCAAAATCCAATTGGAATTGGTTATGAAACTGTTAAAGCAGCTGTTGGGAACCTAGATGGGAAACAAGTATCCAAAACAATTGACACTGGTTTCTATTGGTACGATAAAAAGAACATTGATGATCCAAAAATTAAGGAAGTTCTATATCAATAAAATCTAAATCGAAACTAGCGGTGCAAATAAGAGAGAAACTGAGGTGCATACTATTGTCGAGTGTAATAAATGATTTGAAATTATATGCAAATAAGATTGTCCAAACGGGTCTTGTAGTAGGAGCAGGTGGAAATTTAAGTATGAGAGACGGAAATATGATGTATATCTCTCCTAGCGGTTTTGATTTGCAAGAGATAGAAGACCACGAGTGGGTACGTGTCAATATTGAAACTGGTGAGATATTGGATGATTTAAAACCATCTTCTGAAATATTAATGCATCTGGAATGTTTTCGTAAACGTCCTGATATAACAGCTGTTTTACATGCTCATCCAAGTTATTCGGTAGGTGTATCATGTACTGGTCATACCATTCCGAGTCTATTCCCAGATTTTCCAGCAATGATCAAAAGCGTATCTTATCTTGAATATATGATTCCGACTACAGAAGTATTGGCTAACGCTGTATCAAATGTGATTGAAGAAAATGATGTAGTCGTAATGAGGAATCATGGAGTACTTACGGTTGGTAAAACAATGAAAGAAGCATATTTTCTCATGCAAATTCTAGAAGAAGCGGCCAAAGTATATACGATTGCATCGACGGTGGGCGTGCCAAGAATTTTGACAGAGGAAGAATGTCACGAATTAAGAAATCTATCTTCTGAGAAATATAGATTACAACTATTAAAAGATGCGGAGTAATTGAAGTGTTTCCGAGGGGTGTGAAGGAATGGAAAAAGTTTGGGCTTTTGATTTAGGTGCATCTAATGGGCGTTTAATGGTAAGTGGATTTGATGGGAAACGCCTTTATCTTGAAGAAGTTCACCGGTTCTCCAATCGCCCTATTTACGCAACTGGTCATTACTATTGGGATATTTTAAGGATCTTCCAAGAAATGAAGAATGGAATAGGGAAAAGTATTCAAAACGGTCATAAGTCGATCGAAAGTTTATCTATCGATACGTGGGGCGTTGATTTCGGACTTCTTTCTGCAACAGGAGAATTGCTTAGCAATCCTTATTCTTATAGAGATCCGCATACAAATGATAGTTTAAAAGAAATTACGGAAGTCATTCCGAGGGATGTTTTGTTCTCTCGAACAGGAGTCACGCCAGCAGCAATTAATACGATTTGCCAGCTTTATACGATAAAAAAGAATAACCCAGATTTGATAGAAAAGGCAAAAACTCTATTATTAACACCAAACTTATTGAGTTATTTATTTTCCGGCGAAAAGGCGAATGAATATACGATTAGTACAACGACATCATTATTTCACATTCATGAGCATAATTGGGATACCGCCCTTATGACTAAGTTAAAGCTACCTAAAGAAATCATGGGAAATATTGTGATGCCAGGAACAACTCTCGGTCCGACACTTTCTTCCATTCATAACGAATTTGGCATGAAGCCTGTTAAAGTTATTGCTGGTGCAGGACATGATACAGCCTGTGCTCTTGCCGCATTGCCTATAAAGTCAGAATATTCTGCTTTTATGAGTTGTGGTACATGGATCTTAATGGGAGTTCAAGTGAAGGATCCGGTCATTAATGAACAGGCTTTGGAATGGGGCTTTACAAATGAAGGAACGGCAGATGGCGAGTTTCGACTACTTAAAAATATTATGGGGTTATGGCTCATGCAAGAATGTAGGGGGACTTGGGCAAAAGAAGGCAAGCTTTTTACTTACGAAGAAGAAGAAACGTTGATTCGAAATACAAAGCCATTTGCACATTTCATAGACCCAGATGATCCTTCTTTCTTCAATCCGGAAAATATGCTAAAACAAATCCGAGATTTCTGTATAAAGAGTGGTCAACAGCCGCCTGAAACGGAAGGGAGTTTCCTCCGCTGTATTTTGGAGAGTCTTTCATTCAAGTACAGATGGGTGTTAGAGAAGCTAGAAGTGTTAACTGGTAAGTCAATAGAAGTCATCCACATGGGCGGCGGTGGTATTCAGAATGATCTTTTTTGTCAATTTACCGCAAATGCGACTAACCGCCCTGTTGTAGCGGGTCCAGTTGAAGCGAGTGCGATTGGAAATTCATTATCGCAATGGATCGCGCTAGGAAAAATAAAGGATTTAAAGGAAGGTAGAGACATTGTTGAAAACTCGTTTCCTGTTAAACATTATCAACCTCAAAATCAATTAGAATGGCAGGAAGCATACGGCCGTTTTCTTGAAATAATCGATAACAATGTAGTAAGAAGGGAGCTTTAAAATGAAAACAGTTCATAATAGATTTTATAATAAATTACCAAAAATCGGAATTAGACCAACAATTGATGGCAGAAGAAATGGTGTACGTGAATCTCTTGAAGATATGACGATGAATCTTGCAAAATCGGTAGCAAATCTACTAACCGAAAACTTGCGCCATTATAATGGCGAGGCAGTAGAATGTGTCATCGCTGATACATGTATTGGCGGTGTGGCGGAAGCGGCCAAAGCGGCTGAAAAATTTGTGATAGAGGGAGTTGGTGTTTCTATTACTGTTACACCATGCTGGTGCTATGGTTCTGAAACGATGGATATGAATCCAGACATTCCAAAAGCAGTATGGGGATTTAATGGAACAGAACGTCCAGGGGCAGTGTATCTTGCAGCTGTCTTAGCTGCCCACAATCAAAAGGGTATTCCGGCTTTCGGCATATACGGGAAAGATGTGCAAGATTTAAGTGATACATCTATTCCTGAAGATGTGCAGGGAAAATTACTTCAATTTGCAAAGTCTGGTCTTGTCGTTGCTACTTTAAAAGGAAAATCGTATCTTTCGATGGGATCTGTATCTATGGGGATTGCCGGTAGTACCGTTAACCCCGAGTTTTTCCAAGATTATTTAGGAATGAGAAATGAATATATTGATATGACCGAATTTGTCAGAAGGATAGATGAAGAGATTTATGATAAGGAAGAATATGAAAGAGCCTTAAACTGGGTGAAGGAGTATTGCCTAGAAGGTCCAGATAATAATGCGGAAGAGATGCAACGATCAAGGGAGCAAAAGAATAAAGACTGGGAAACTAGCGTGAAAATGACGTTAATTGCAAGAGATCTCATGGTTGGAAATCCGAAACTAGAGGAACTTGGTTATGGTGAAGAAGCGCTAGGGCATAACGCGATTTCCGCAGGTTTCCAAGGCCAGCGTCAATGGACGGATCATTTCCCGAATGGTGATTTTATGGAGACGATTTTAAATTCCTCATTTGATTGGAACGGAATTCGCCCGCCATACATTATGGCTACTGAAAATGATAGTTTAAATGGAGTTACGATGCTATTTGGCCATTTATTAACAAATACAGCTCAAGTTTTTGCAGATGTAAGAACGTATTGGAGCCCAGAGGCAGTAGAACGCGTGACAGGACATAAACCTGAAGGATTGGCGGCAAATGGATTTATTCATATGATTAACTCCGGTTCGGCTGCACTTGACGGGACAGGACAACAAACGAAAGATGGAAAGCCTGCTATAAAACCATTTTGGGAAATTGCAGAGGAAGAAGCGCAAAAATGTTTGGCAGCTACTTCCTGGCGACCAGCTTCAACAGGATATTTCCGCGGGGGCGGGTTCTCGAGCGATTTCTTAACAAAAGGAAATATGCCTGTAACAGCAGCTCGTCTCAACCTTGTGAAAGGATTAGGACCTGTTTTACAAATTGCAGAAGGCTATACGGTTGAAATACCAGAAGAGGTTCACGACGTATTGGATGGGAGAACAGATCCAACTTGGCCAACAACTTGGTTTGTGCCAAATTTAACGGGAGAAGGTGCCTTTCAAAATGTTTACACAGTAATGAATAATTGGGGTGCTAATCACTGTGTAATAAGCTACGGCCACATTGGCAGTGATTTAATTACTCTTGCTTCCATGCTCCGAATTCCTGTGAATATGCATAACGTCAAAGAAGAGGACATCTTCAGACCGAGTGCATGGGGGATGTTCGGAACAAAAGATCCAGAAGCTGCAGATTACCGTGCCTGCCAAAACTTTGGTCCATTATATCAGTAAGTGAAAAATTCCCCCTGATCGTAGTACGTCGGGGGGTACTATAGAGCATATTTTTTCGCATTGGAATGAAAGTGTAACAATTGTAGTGTTTAAAAAAATCGCAAGTAATAGGAAACTCTTGAACATATGGATACACACTATTTTCGTATCCGAAATAATAGAACAATAAAAAAACAACGGGGGTAAAAAGATGGTTAACAGTTTATGGAATGAAACAAAGGCATCACAATTATCGCAAGGAGTAGACGAATTAGTATATCGTTCAAATTTAATTGGAACAGACCGTGCTGTATGTAATTGGGGAGGCGGAAACACATCGGTAAAGACATTTGAAAAAGATTTCCGCGGCCGCGATATAGAAGTGATGTGGGTTAAGGGAAGTGGATCCGATTTAGCAACGATGAAAGCACAAAATTTTACAGGTTTAAGAATGGAAGACATTCGCCTATTAATGGAGCGTGAAGAAATGTCAGATGAAGAAATGGTAGAGTATTTAGCTCATTGTATGATTGACAGTAAGCATCCACGTGCATCTATCGAAACATTATTACATGCTTTTTTACCTTTTAAACATGTGGATCATACACATCCAGATGCCATTATTAGTCTTTGCTGCGCACATAATGGAAGACAAATTGCGGAGGAGATTTACGGCAATCGTTTCGTTTGGGTTCCGTATGTGCGACCTGGATTTACGTTATCTAAAATGATTGCAGAAGGCGTGAAAAATAATCCAAATGCTGAACTCGTGTTAATGGAAAAACATGGGCTAGTCGTTTGGGGAGATACGGCGAAGGAAAGCTATGAAAGAACAATTGCAGTTATTAATGAGGCAGAACAATACATCAATGAACGAGTGAATGAAAATACTGTATTCGGAGGTAAAAAATACGAAACACTCTCAGTAGAAGAGCGTAGAAGCATTCTTGCAAAAGTAATGCCGATTATTCGCGGGGCAGTGAGTGATGAGAAGAAAATGTTATTATCCTATGATGATACAGATGAAGTACTTCAATTTGTAAACAGCCACGATGCACGAGAGCTTTCGCAAGTTGGAGCAGCTTGTCCGGATCATTTAGTTCATACAAAGCGCAGTCCTCTTTATATTGATTGGGATCCGCAAACAAAAAACGTAGACGGATTAATAGAGAGTATTAAATCTGGTGTTACAAACTTTAAAGATGAGTATAAAGCTTACTTTGAACGTAACAAATACGAAGGAGACAAAATGTTTGAATCTGCACCTCGCGTTATTTTAATTCCTGGTATCGGTATGGTGAATACCGGTAAAAATGTGGCAATGTCAAAAGTAAGTGGTGCGCTGTATCATAGGGCAATTTCGGTAATGAAAGGTGCTACAACGCTCGGACGTTTCGTTTCTTTAAATGAAAATGAATCTTACAATGTGGAGTACTGGCCGCTAGAGCTGTATAAATTATCGTTAGCACCGGCTGAAGCGGAATTTTCTCGCAAAGTTGTATTTATTACAGGTGGTGCTGGCGGAATTGGAAGTGAAACGGGACGCTGCCTCGTTTCAGAAGGTGCGCATGTCGTGCTTGCTGACTTGAATTTTGAAGGGGCAGAAAAAGTTGCGGCTGAAATTAACGAGAAGTACGGCGCATGTCGTGCTACTGCTGTGAAAATGGATGTAACAAAAGAAGAAGAAGTAAAGGCGGCATTTGAGCAGGCAGCTCTTACTTACGGAGGCGTTGATAGTATCGTGAATAATGCAGGACTTGCGACGTCTAGTCCATTTGATGAAACGACACTTCAAGAATGGAATTTAAATATGAACGTACTTGGAACAGGCTACTTTTTAGTGGCGCGTGAAGCGTTCAAGCAAATGAAACAGCAAGGAATTGGCGGGAATATGGTATTTGTCGGCTCGAAAAATTCTGTGTATGCCGGGAAAAATGCTTCGGCATACAGTTCTGTAAAAGCACTCGAAACGCATTTAGCGAGATGTATTGCAGCTGAAGGCGGTGAGTATGGCATACGTGTAAATTCAGTTCTTCCCGATGCGGTGTTGCAAGGGTCAGCTATTTGGGGTTCAAAGTGGCGCGAAGAACGTGCCGCAGCATATGGTATCGAACCTGATCAATTAGAGGAACATTACCGTAAACGTACAACATTATTAGTTAATATTTATTCGAGGGATATTGCTGAATCGATTGCTTTCTTTGCCTCCTCAAAGGCAGATAAAACAACGGGATGTATGATTACAGTTGATGGTGGTGTAACAGCAGCATTTACTAGATAACTATTACGTTTGTGAAAAGGTATTTCAAAAGAAGTATAAGAGGAAAATGTTTTTTGCCTCTTATACTTCCATATAAAAGAATAGCGAATTTCAAGGAGAGAATAAAAGAAGTCAATGTGCAGAAGGGGACATTTTACATTCGCTTTTCAAAAGGGGATGGAAATTTGAAACTGAGAAACGTATTAACAGGGGGATTGCTTTTTAGTACTTTATTATTTTCTTTAGGAAGCACTGGAGAGTTTAGTAAAGCAAAAGCAACAGCACCTATTACGATTGAAAATCCAAAACCAGAGGGGAAGAAACTATCACTTTGGTACAATGAGCCAGCAAAAGATTGGGAAAAACAAGCATTGCCAATCGGTAATGGCTATATGGGTGGAATGGTCTTTGGTGGAGTCCAACAAGAACGTATTCAGTTTAATGAAAAAACGCTTTGGACTGGCGGACCAAGCAGTACAAGTGAGTATACGTACGGGAATCGTGATGGGGCAGCGAGTCACTTAGGTAGCATTAGAGAAAAGTTATCAAAAGGTGATAAATCAGGAGCAGAAAGGGAATCTACGCAATTTCTCACAGGTCTCCAAAAAGGCTTTGGTTCCTATCAAAATTTCGGGGACATATACTTAGATTTTAATATGCCAGATGGGTCTTCATTTTCCAATTATCGCAGGGAATTAAATTTAAATGAGGGAATTTCTACGGTGTCCTATAACTATAAAGGTGTTCAATATAATAGGGAATATTTTGCAAGTTACCCTGATCGCGTTATGGTCATGCGTTTAACTGCTAGTGAATCGAAACAGCTTTCATTAGATGTTAGACCAACGAGTGCACAGGGAGGGCAAGTAACGTCCAAAGATAACAAAATCACGATAAAAGGACAAATAGCGAATAATGGAATGAAATATGAATCGGAATTTAAAGTACTGAATGAAGGTGGTACATTAACAGCAGAGAATGGGAAAATTAAAGTAGCAAATGCAGATAGTTTAACAATTATTATGACTGCAGCTACTGATTATGAAAATAAGTACCCGAGTTATAAGGGGGAAGATCCACATCAAAAGGTTGAAAAAATTATGTCCGCTATTTCTAACAAGAGTTATGAGGTTTTAAAATATACACATATAAAAGACTATTACTCTTTATTTAATCGTGTTTCTTTAAATTTAGGAGGAGAAAAACCATCCGTTCCAACAAATGAATTACTAGCATCTTACAGTAAAGAAAACAGTAAGTATTTAGAAGAACTATTCTTCCAATATGGAAGATATTTGCTTATTTCTTCTTCAAGACCAGGAACGCTTCCTGCAAATTTACAAGGAGTATGGAATAATTCGAACACACCACCGTGGGAAAGTGATTATCATTTTAATATTAATCTCCAAATGAATTATTGGCCTGCAGAAGTGACAAATCTGTCTGAAACAGCTGAGCCATTAATGGATTATGTTGATTCATTGAGAGAACCGGGAAGGGTTTCAGCAGAAAAACATTTTGGTGTTACAGGCGGCGGGTGGACCGTTAACACGATGAATAATCCATTTGGATTTACTGCGCCTGGATGGGGATTAGGCTGGGGATGGGCACCTAGTGCGAATGCCTTTATTGGTCAAAACCTTTGGGAGCATTACAAGTTTACGAATGATAAACAATACTTACAAGAAAAGATTTATCCGATACTGAAAGAAGCGGCAGTGTTTCATAGTAAGTTTTTAGTAGAAGATCAAAATAAGAAGTTAGTTGTTTCTCCGTGCTGGTCTCCAGAGCTTGGTGGCATTTCTAATGGATGTGCCTTTGACCAACAGTTAGTATATGAATTGTTCTCTAATGTAATTGAAGCGAGTGAAGTTTTACAGGTTGATAATGTATTTCGGGATGAGTTAAAGGCGAAAAGGGATAAATTATTCCCGCCAATTCAAATTGGTAGATATGGTCAGGTGCAAGAGTGGAAGGACGATATAGATGACCCTGGCGAAACGCATAGGCATATATCCCAGTTAGTTGCGCTATATCCGGGAAGTATGATTAATCACAATACACCAGAATGGCTAGAGGCAGCTAAAGTTACTTTAAACCATCGTGGTGACGAGGGAACAGGCTGGAGTAAAGCGAATAAAATTAACTTATGGGCACGTTTGTTAGATGGTGACCATGCGTATAAAATTCTGCAAGGGCAACTTACTGGAAGTACGCTCAGCAACTTATTTGATACGCATCCGCCGTTTCAAATTGATGGGAATTTTGGCGCAACATCAGGAATTGCTGAAATGTTAATTCAAAGCCATACCGACTCCATTCAACTATTGCCTGCACTTCCGAAAGCTTGGAAAGACGGTTCTTATAAAGGATTAAGAGCACGCGGTGCATTTACGATTGATGCGGATTGGAAAAATGGCACGCCTACAGTTATTCAGGTGACTTCTGATCACGGAAACGATGTAAAGTTAAAAAGTCCAATGTTCAATACGCCGTTTACTGTGACAAAAGTTGGGACGAATACACCGGTGCCATTTACGAAGGATGGCGATACGATTTCATTTAAAACGGAAGCAGGTAAAAAGTATAAAATTGAGTCTATGCTTAGTTTCGATCTAGAATCTCCGAACGGTGTAACAGCAGGAAATACAGTTAAGGTAAAGGCAAACTTATCAAACTTTGGTACGTTGAAATCTTCAGCTGGAGAAGTGGTTGTAAAGGCTCCAGAGAGCTGGAATGTGAAGCCAATTAAAGTAGCTTTTGAAGGCGTTGAACCAGGGCAATCGAAAACAATTGAGGCAGATTTACCTGTCCCTATTGATGTAGTTGCTAATAAGTATTCCATTGAAGCGGAGGTAACTACAGATAGCGGGACGATTCGTAAATCCAATCAAATAGAAGTAACGCCAGCAGTAAAGCTAATTTCGGCAAATGTTGACCCACATCCAATTAGTAGTGAAGGTGGTTCGACTACATTAAAGGTAAAGGTCCAAAATGAAATAAAGGAAAAAGTGACACCTGGAAAAATTGAATTGCAATTACCAGAAGGCTGGAATGCACATCCATTAGCGACAGACTTTCAATTATCGGCAGGAGGAGAGGAGACATATTCATTTGTTATAACTCCGCCATCCGAGTTTAAAGGAGTAAAAGAAGTTGGAGTTTCTGTAAAATTGGGGAATGCGGTGGTAACATCAACGAAAGTGCAAGTTGCTTCCGGCGGCATCTATCTTAGTGACATTTCATGGGTAAAAGCAACTGCTGGATGGGCAACGGTTCAAAAAGATAAAAGCACTGATAAAAACCCACTTTCATTACTTGGAACGACAGGACCGATTACGTACAAAAAAGGAATCGGAACGCATTCGAAGTCAGAAATTACGTACGACATATCAAATGCAACTTACAAACGATTTCATTCATACGTAGGAATCGACCAGGAGCCTGGTGGTAAAGGCGGTTCGGTCGTATTTAAAGTGCTGCTTGATGGGGCAGAAGTATTTAATAGCGGTACAATGTACTATAATACCCCAGCAAAGGTTGTTGATGTTGATCTTACAGGTAAAAAAGAATTAAAACTAGTCGTTGATGATGCAGGTAACGGTAATGGAAATGATCATGCGGACTGGGCGGATGCTTGGTTGAGTTTTAAATAGTGTTGATTTAGTCGTTACTCTTTGTAGTCATACGGATTATATGTGCCCAACTATACCCTCACAAGTTCATTGGGGATTTGATGATCCGATAGGAAAAAGGGTAGTCTGAATTGCAACGTATGAAACAATTTTTTTGACTTGGTGAATAAAGGAAAGAGTCAATCTTCTATTGCATAGGAGATTGGCTCTTTTTTACTGTATATTTCATTTATTGTATCGCTTTAACCCGTTCTCGAATCGAATTGAGAATATTCTGTTTGAATGATAAAGTTAGAATAGAACAGTTTAAAGAAGGTGGTGTATCGTATGATTTGTGAACTAAGCAAGAATGATTTCTATAAATGCAATAGTTTAGTAAATGAACACGGTCAATTAGAAGTCAAAGCTGTAATTGCAGGAGTGAATCCTGGTCGTATATTTGTAGATAACGTGTCTTCTCCTAATTCGGGACTCATTTGGTTAGGTAATAATGATGGCTTCTTTTTTATTGGAGATGCTGAAAACGCAGAATTTAATAATGTAATAAATGATTTTATCGATAAAATGATAATACCTGAAGCAAAGAAGGTTGGACTCGATTGTTTTGAAGCAATTGGTAATCATTCGAACTGGAATAAAACCATAGATGGGATATTTCAGCACCGTAACTTAAAGAGTTGGAATCAAAGAGTGTATACGCTAAAACAAACGGACTATGAAAATCATCATGAACCTGAAATTGAACAGGAATATACTGTGCTGAAAATGAGTAAAGCTCTCTATGAAAATAGTAATAATACATTTAAGAATATTGATTTTTTACAATCAAAAATTCTAGAGTTTTGGTCTTCATCGGATCGTTTTTTCAATGAGGGAATCGGTTATTGCATTGTTTATGACGATTTAATTGTGAGTGTTTGTTTTTCAGGGTTTGTATTTGAAAATATACACTGCATAGATATTGAAACAATAGAGGGTTACCAGGGGAGGAAATTAGCTCAAAAGATAGCGCATAGTTTTGTGAAAGATTGTTTGGAGAATGATATTATTCCATATTGGGACTGTATGGAATTGAACAAGTCTTCTGTTGCAGTTGTGGAAAATGTAGGGTTTACAAATGTTTTTAATTATGTAAGATATTATTTTCTATTTGAATAATTTGTTGAATATAGAAGTAGTTTTCTAAATTTATACATGTAAGAAAAGGACATTCAGATCCGATTTTACGAAAAATCTAACGACTTAAAATTCATACGAGGTGAAAATAATGGTAATAAAACAAGACGAAATGAAAGTAGTAGTAGCAGCTGGGGCATTTAATAACAATCCGGGCTGGATTCAAACGCAAGAAGATGATCTTAACTTATTAGTTGAAACAATGTGGGAAGAAAGATTTGAATATAACTCCATTTCAGCTATTTTAGCAGAACATGTATGGGAGCATCTTACTTTTGAAGAAGGGGTAAAAGCAGCTAGCATTTGTTATAAGTTTTTAAAACCGTCAGGTCATATTCGGTGCGGTGTCCCTGATGCATTTTTCCAAGATGAAACATATCAAAATATAGTGCAAGTAGGCGGACCTGGCCCGAAAGACCATCCAGCTGCAAGTCATAAAATCGTTTATAATTATAAAACATTAACGAAAATGTTTGAAACAGCTGGATTTGAAGTAGTTTTACTGGAATACTGTGATGAAAATGGGCAATTTTATTACAATGAATCGGACGCAAACGATGGTGTTATTTTTCGATCAAAAAGATATGATCCTAGAAATCAAGGAGATAAACTTGGTTGCCCATCGTTAATTGTGGATGCAATTAAACGGTAAGGCATGAGATAGTTACATATGTTTATGAGCCGCAAATGCGGCTTTTTTGTTTGTATTGTAATTATTGCTGGGGTTCTTTTTCGAAAAACTGAATGATTTTTTTAGAATTATCTTCACGTATATCATAACCTTCACCGTGTGTTTCAGCGCTAGCTTTTGCTATTACGATGTCACCATCAGACTCTATCCAAACAAAGAATTTTTGTATAGAATTATCTTGATAAGTAACCTTCATGTTTGAATGTATATAGTTTTTGGCCTCTTGATCTAGAAGGAGTGTTTTTTTCTCTGCGCTTTCCATACTTGTGAAAATTGTTTTCATATTTTCTGTATTTACTACTTGATTACTACTTTTTGAATTCACAGGACTAATCTCAAGTTTTTTCACTTCTTTTTGTTCAAACATAACGTTTTCGGATGCAATTTCTTTTTCTTTCACTGTTATGGATGCTTCTTTATTGGAAGCTTTCGTTTCATTTGAATTACTTGTACATCCAATTAATAAGGTGATACTTAATGCTCCAATTATACCGAATGTTAATTTCTTCAATAATAGGCCTCCCATCTACTATTTTCTATAATTCTATTTCCTATTTGAAATATCCTAGCTATGCTTAATGAAGTGAAATACATTTTGTTATGGGGAGCGCAATGAATTACATGCACCCTAATTTTTTGTATGGAAGGAGAGAACGGGGTGAAACACATAATAAGAAATGTAGTAATGAATTATTTTAAAGAAATTCATTCACTAGCAGTGGAAGAAGAATTACATAATAATAGTTGGAATACAGATTTACACTATAAAATTATGGTGAATGGAAAGCGATATTCCGCAAGGTTTATAAATAGCAATCGAACGATCAATCCAGCTTTTGGAACGTTATCAAATGAACAATTGAAAGAGCAAGTACGGTTTACATATTATTTACGTGAGCATGGAATTCCTTTTATGCAAATTAACAAGAATAGGTCAGGGCAGTCATTTACATTAGTCACTTGGAATGATGAACAGTACCGATTTGTATTGGCAAATTGGATTGAAGGAGAGCATCTTACACACTGTACAGAATTTATTGCAGAATCGTTTGGAAAGAAGGTAAGAAAGATACATGATATTTCTAGTACATTTCAAAGCTCGATTTTTCAAAAGAAATCTCATTTGGATGGGTATACCCAGTTTATTCATATGCTAGAAACTAAGGCAAGCACATGTGGAGAATTACGAGAGTATATAGATCTCGCTAAATATCATATAGAGTGCGCATATACGAGAGAATTAGAGTGTATCGTACAAACAGATTTAAATCCTTTGAATGTTGTATGGGATTCAAGTCAATGTGTAAAAGGAATTGTAGATTTTGAATCAATTGGATATGTAGACCGCATTGAAGGACTAGCCTTTTTAATAAAATGGTATTCTCGAACAGAAGGAATACAGTCTCATGAAGTGTGTTCAAGTGTTGCTAGTTCATTTTTAGAAGGGTATAAGGCTCATAATATTTTAACACCAAATGATTATAAGAGACTTTCTTCATTGTTATGGTTATCCGGTAGTTTGAATTGGAATTTTGTGAAGAAAACGCTAAGTGTATTAGATGATGCACGGCGGTTAGAGGAACATTTGAAAGTTTATAGAGTAAGGGGAGAGAGGTTGTCTTCATTGTTAATTTGTAGATAACCTTTCTTCTCCTTTGGGATTTATAAAACAGAACATATGAGGTGTTCTAAAAATGAAAATACAAATAGTATTGTTTGATGGATTCGGAGAGCTCGTCTCTTTTGCACCTTTTGAAGTACTGAAAAGAGCAATAGAAGAAGGGGCTCCGTTTACGGTTGAACTCGTATCAAGTGAACAAAAGCGAGAAGTTACTACTTCGTTTGGAGTTACGGTTAAACTACATGATTTTTTACGAATGGATAATCGTCCAGATTTGTTAATTGTACCTGGTGGTGGCTGGAATCATAAAGCAAAGCATGGAGCACGAAAGCAAGCAGAGATTGGAACTTTGACCAAAATGATTAGCGAGATGCACAATGTAGGAACGATTGTTGCTGGAGTTTGTACAGGAGGTATGCTACTAGCTGCCGCTGGTATATTGAATGGTAAAAAGGCGACGATGCATCATTTGGCGTAGGATGAAATGAGTGAATACGGGGTAGAGCTTCTTCATTCCAGAATTGCGGATCAAGGGGATGTTATCACTGCAAGAGGAGTCACTTCAGGAATTGATTTAGGTCTTTGGATTACGGAAAAGTTCGCAAGTTCTAAAATTGCAGCTGCTGTTGAATATAGAATGGAATATGAGCGGCGGGGTTTTGTTTGGAAGTGATTTGACCTTAATCATAGTTTTTGCTGTAGAGCGTATTACATATTGTAAAAGAGAAAGAGCCAATTCATACGAGTAGGCTCTTTCTTTTATATATTCATTTTCTATGGTTAATAATTAGGCTGAATATAACCTAATTTTATTCCCTTCGTGACAGCTTCTAAAGAAGATGAAACATTTAATTTATCAAATACGTGCTGAATATGATTGGAAATTGTACGTTCGCTAGCGTATAACATAGAAGCAATTTCTTTGCGCTTATAGCCATCACACAGTAATTGTAAAATTTGTTTTTCACTATGAGTCAATTCTTCAATTGTTTCTGTAGGGGTTGGAAAATGAGATGCGCCTTTATTAATATCGTGTAGTACTTTCACCAATACTTCAGGTAAAATATTTTTATTAATAAAACCACTTACACCTAGTTTTTGAGCTTCATACTGGTAAACAGGTAAATCATAACCGGTTAATATAACAATTTTTGTATCACATTTACTATCCAATATTATTTTTGCTATTCCCAAACCATCTTCACTACTTATATTGCTTAAATTAATATCTAATAAAATAATATCTGGTTTAAACTGATTGATAATTGTAACGACATTTTCAACATTTTGTAATGAACGGAATTCATCTATTTCAGGATAATCTTCTAAGGCTATTTCCAAGCTTTTAGCAAACAAAGCATGATCATCTATTAATAAAATGTTTATAGGAATCGTCTCCTTTCATAGGAACGATAATAGTAATGCATAAACCAGAAGGGTTACTATTTGAAATGGTCATTTTACCATTTAATAAAAATAGCTGTTCTTTAATCGAATTCAATCCTTTATGACCATTCAAAATATCTGCTTCGGTAGTTGTTAGACCTTTGCCATTATCTTTCACAACAAGTTTTATTTCCCCATCTTCTTGTACTAAATGTAAATGTAACTTTGAACAATTTGAATGTTTGAATGCATTCGTTACTAGTTCTTTTAATATTCGATATACAACAAGGTGATAAGGTTCTACTAAAAACAAGTCGTTATTACACGTAAAGGATATATTAACATGTTTCGTTTCATATTTTTTTTGTATCATTAAAAGTAAATTACGATAATTTTCTTTTAATGTAAGTGTTTTTAATAGAGTTGGATGATACTCTTGCATTTCAATTCGTATTGTATGACTTAAGTTATCCAGTGTCGCTACGATCATATCATGAATTTCTTTTTTGTTAGATTTGTTCATCATATTTTTAACAGCTAATATGTCTTGTAGTATTTCATCATGTAAATAATTAGAAAATCCACTTTTTAATTGTTCTTCTTTCACTATTTGTACTAAGTTATGAATATAAGAACTGTCGGGTAAAGTTTTCAATTCTTTTGTATTCAAATTTGAAATAGTGTTTTTGGTGTCTTGAAATAATAATGTGAAATAAAGCTGAACGAACCAAATAATTGTATGTATAAAAATGAAATAAGTAATCATATTAAATTGAAATAGTACTCCAAGTGAACTCATAAAAATAAAAATGCATACAAACATAAAAGCAATTGCACTTTTTTTTAAGGGGAAATATTGTTTCATAGATATATGATTTTTAAAAGCAATTGCATGAATACTAAATAGGGGGAACAGAATTATTGTGTACCATCCTAAATTATTTACATATTCGGGACTCCTCCCAAATAACGTAACATATATGATAAAGGGGAAGATAAGAATCGTAGTAGATGTAAGTAAATGCTTTTTTTCACTTTTAAAAACAAATTTAATTCGTTTGTGATGTTGTAGAAATAGAAAAATAATCCAACTAACACTGATAAGCCATTGAAATAAAAATAGAACAGAAAATATTCTATCGTTTATTAAATATGCACCTAATGTAAGTAAACATGTAACTCGTAAAATCCAATCTTTTTCTTTCTTATAACTATAAATAGAATCTTGGAAAAAGAATAGGAGTATAAATTGCACGATTTTATATAGAATGAATACACTTAGTAGTGTGCTGAATGCACGAAAAATTGGTTCATCGTTCAGTGTAAGTAAAAACTGCCAAGAAGTAAAAAGTAGTAAACTAGAAAACTGTGATAATAGAGTATTGTTTTTTAAGTTGATAAAACTAATATATGATCCATAAATGGACATGACCGTTATAAGCAGTAAAGGGAGTAATTTTGCTGTTCCTATAATATTGTCTATCGAAAATTCGTAGCATAGAAAAATAATCATACAAAGTTGGTTAATTAAAATTAAAATTTGTTTTTGCTCATAGTACTTTTTCATAAAATCACTTACCTTTGTTAGATTACATACAGATAAAGCTGATGTTTTTTTATCCCGCTTTAATGGGCAGTAAGACCCCCACCTCAAAATTCAGCGAAAGCAAAGAATTTAGGTGGGGATCAACTGCCCATAAAAGTCCGATTGGTGAAGGCTAATAATCAGTGGGGGATGAAGAAAACCCCCACTGATTAAAGTTTCACTTTATTTATCATCAGCTTTATTTATAGTTTTTTACTTTTTATTGTTAAATATAATTTTATAACATGCTCTTTTTGTTAACAAATAATAAACGATATATACAACAGTAAAAATAAACATTGCAAAAAGAATCGGTAATATAAACGCACTACTTTTTCCTAATAGGTCATCCATTAAAGCAGTCTTATAAGCTATTAATGCAAAGATACTATGTGCTAATCCTATTATGTAAGGAATGCTAAACAAGGTGAAAATTTCTTTACTTATTATTCTTTTTATCTTCTTTTTGTTATAGCCCATTCTATTTAAAATAATAAATTCATTTTTATTTGCCATCATACTTGAAAGGTTATGGAAATAGAGAATACTGCCTGTTGCAATAAAGAAGATAATAGTAACAAAACTAATGAGCAAAAATGTTGAGCTATTTTGCTGAATGATATAATCATTTTTTTGATAACTGCTTGTGAAATACATATTATTTTTAAATAGTGGGGCTAAGTTTTCATAAACTGTTTTATTATCCCTCATATCTTTTCCATTAAAACTTACTATCGTTTTTTGGGGTAACTCTAAAGCTTTTATTTCTTTATAAAGTTGATCCGAGATAATAAGTGTTGCGACACTATTTGCAAATCCAATTGAATTAAGTAATGTAGAGTCTTTTACTTTAATATCTATATTAGTTGTAGGCGTTAAATTTAAAGTATATATTTTCCCTTTATCTAGATTTTCTTTTTCAGGTCGATATTTTACTAGGATGCTTTCATTTTTAGCTAGATGATTAAATTCTACATTTTTATCTTGAATATGTATTAACTTTCTGTAATCTGACTCAGAGATAAGGTCAAATCCGTGTTCTTTTTTTATACGATATTCTTTCGGTAAATTATTAGAATTAGATTTCCCGTTAATAATGGTTGTTTCTGTATATCTTGTATTTTCTTTACCAACAGTATTTTGTACAGTTTGTAGTGCTTTATTGGCTACGTCCTTATCGTCTAAAGGAAACTCAATAGCTGAAGGTACGATCCGTTCTGTAGCGGCAACAGGATAGTAAAGAGTCAGTAGAGTAGAACTGAATATAGCTAAAGTTCCTGCGGTTAATAAGGTTAATAAAATGAAAGTTTTTGCTTTTGAACGAATTTTAAATATAAAGTTTGGGATGACGATAATATTGGATTCTTTATAAAACCATATTTTATTTTTCTTTAGCTTTTGAATCGCATATGGTAAAAATGAATGAATAAAGAAGATCGTCCCTAATATTACACTGAACATCGTTAAGAGAGCGATTGGAGAAAAGCCAATTGTTTTCCACAAAGATTTCGTGCCCCTTGTAATATCGATTGCTAAGAAATAGCCAATTAAAATGAAAAATAATCCTAGTAGTGAAAAAACTGTATTGATTTTTATCTTTTTATCTTCTTTTTGTTCCATACGTACTAAAGTTAGTAAGGAACTTTTTCGAAGAATAATCCAATTTGATAAAGATAAAACAAAAAGAACAGCAAAGATAAAAGCAAAGGTGAATAGTACTGCATCAAGGTTAATAAATGGTACTTTAGAAGTATCGATTTGTAATTTTAATATTTTGATTATAGCTCCTACAATTCCTTTATGAGCAATAGCACCAAAAATAATTCCTACAAATAGAGCAGCAAAGCAAATGATAATATTTTCAAAAGTTAACAGTTTTAGCATCGTTGATTTTCTATATCCTAAAAGGGAGTAAATGCCGAGTTCGTTCATTCTTTTTTTCATAAAAAATGTATTAGAGTATGACATATAGAATAGTACAAATGCCATAACAAAGATTGCCACTGTTTTTGACATTGTTTCTACTCTACCATCAGACGAAATCTTTTCCATGACAATGTCGTTCATGGAAAAAGAGATAAAGGAGAAAAATACCATCAGTACAAAAGCTACTGAAATAAAATAGAATGAATAGAAGGAGAAGTTATTTTTTAAATTCTTTTTTGCGATTGTAAATAATCCCACAGTTCAATCTTCCTTTCGTATTTCTAGTTATATCGATTTTCATCAATTTTAGAGATTTCTTTTAATATTTCTTCGAAAAATTCTTTTCTATTTTGTTTATTTTTCTTTAATTCTTTTATAATGTTTCCGTCTTTGAATATTAAAATTCTACTAGAAAAACTGGCTGCATAGGCATCATGAGTTACCATTAAAATGGTAGTTTGAAGTTCCTCGTTTACCTCTTTTAATTTTTGAAGTAGTTCTGTTGCAGAATTTGAATCTAACGCGCCTGTAGGTTCATCTGCAAATAAAATACTAGGCTGCTTTGCAAGGGCTCTTGCAGCTGCAACCCTTTGTTTTTGTCCCCCCGATAATTGACTAGGATATTTGCTTAATTGCTCAAATATCCCAAAACGCTTTGCTAAATTTTCTATTGTGGATTCAATTTCCTTTGGGGATTTTTTTAACAGAGTAAGTGGAACAGCAATATTTTCCTTTACGGTTAAACTATTAAGTAAAAAATACTCTTGAAAAATAAACCCTAAGTAATCCTTCCTAAAATCAGCAGATTTATTATTGTTAAGCGTTTGGATATTAATCCCATTTATAAAAACATCGCCCTCTGTAGGTGTGTCGATAGTGGATAAAATATTTAATAAAGTTGTTTTTCCGGATCCAGAGGCCCCCATAATCCCCACAAACTCACCCGCTAGAATATCAAAAGAAACTTTATTAAGCCCTGGTAATTGATTCTTGTTATAAATTTTTGTCACATTCCTTGCAGATACTAATGCATTCATTTTATTTACTCCTTTTCATCTATTTATATATGAAGTGTATCTTTTGATATAAAAAGAAGCATGAGTAAAAAGCGCAATCTTGTGCTCATATGCTGTTACTTTGTATTACGAAATTGTGTAAATGATAAAAAATATAGATACATCATGATAGGGAGTATGAATAAAAGAAACATCACCTTCCAAAATCCCATTACCTATAAAATGAGGGAAGTTCCACATAATGGACATAAACGGTGCTTATACATGTAAAGTAAGAGGTCATGAAAATGAATAAAGACTGCTAATTTTCGTGCGCTTTGATTATGTAGAAATAGGGGGAAGTGACATGAAAGGTAATACTCCTAAGAAAATTTTATTTATTCAATCAGGAATTCCTTTTTATTATCCAATGATCGAAGCAGCAATTTTGAATAGTTTACAAAAGATAAACAGCGATACAAGTATGGTGAGTCCAGAAAAAGCTATAAAAACCGCATTGAAAGTGAAACCAGATTTTATTTTGGTATTAAGCGGTTTAAGTGAAGAATTTAATCATATTATGCCATTCTTAAAAAAGGCAGGGTTTACTACTGGGCTTTGGCTGACAGATGATCCTTATTATACGGATGTAACACAACATCTTGTGCCGTATTATGATTACATATTTACGCAAGATTTAAATTGTATCAAGTTTTATAGAGGGATAGGATGTAAGAATGTATTTCATCTCCCGTTAGCAGCAAATCAAGATGTGTTTAAACCTTCTCTTAAAGAAGATACATATAAGTATGATCTTAGTTTTATAGGAACCGCATTTGAAAATAGAATTAACTTTGTTGACTCTATTTCAGAGTATTTAGCAGAAAAAAATATAAAAATTGTAGGTTTCGGTTGGGAGAATTTAAAGAGTTATGAAAGGTTAAAGGATAAAATACAAATCTTGCCACTTGCAAAGTATGAAGATGCGTTACATTTTTACGTATCTACTAAAATCAATATAAATTTGCATCGTTCACTAATTGATCAGGAATTGAATTGTAACTCTGCAAATATTCAAGCGTATTCCGTAAATAATAGGACGTTTGAAATTAATGCCGTAGGTTCTTTTCAATTAACTGATATACGTCCAGATGTAGGAAAGCATTACATACCGGGTGTTGAAATAGAAACTTTTAATAGTGCATCGGAGTTTATACAAAAAGCGGAGTATTATTTGGAACATGTACAAGAAAGAAAACGTATAGCAAAAAATGGACTGGATAGAACTTTGAAACATCACACATATGATAAACGAATCATACAATTATTAAACTATATTAATTTGAGGGGCGTGAAGGTGTAATCTAGTCATTAACTTACATGAAATAGCATCGATTATACTTGAAGATAAGCATTTAATGCACTGGGATAGACCAGAAGAGATTGCTGAGGACGTTTTAAATTGGTTCATATAAAAAGGTCCGTTGTTCGCATTTGAGCAACGGATTTTCTTTTGAAAAACTGAATCTAAGAGAGATAAGCAAGAGCATTACAGTTCTATCACCAATTCATTTTTTGGTATAATAGATGCGTGGCAGAAAACAGATAGAAAGATACTGCTAGGAATTTATACTTAAATGTTGGGAGATTGAACAGAGTTATGGGGACAGAAAAAGAAATTAGTTCCGCTAAATTAATATGGAAGATGACGCGCCCGCATACGTTAACGGCGACATTTTCTCCTGTAATTTTAGGAACAGTGGCATCACTTTATGTTGCCGAAATTGATTGGCTTTTATTTATTGCGATGATGGTTGCATGTTTAGCATTGCAAATCGCGACGAACTTATTTAATGAGTACTATGATTTCAAACGTGGATTAGATACCGCTGATTCTGTTGGCATCGGTGGCGGAATTGTCCGTCACGGATTGAAACCAAAAAATGTGTTGACAGTTGCGCTTTTATTGTATGTAGTAGCAGCAATTATTGGAGTTTATATTTGTATGAATAGTAGCTGGTGGTTAGTCGTCATTGGTTTAATTGGGATGGCGGTTGGTTATTTATATACAGGTGGTCCATTACCAATTGCGTACACTCCATTTGGAGAATTAGTTTCTGGATTGTTAATGGGGACATGCTTTGTACTTATTGCTTTCTTTATTCAAACGAATACGATAACGACTGAAAGTGTATTAATTTCCATTCCAATTGGAATTTTAGTCGGTGCAATCAACATGTCAAATAACATCCGAGATATTGAAGAAGATATTAAAGGTGGAAGAAAGACATTAGTAATCCTCCTTGGGAGAGAAAAAGCAATAGTAACACTAGCTGTAGCCTTTTTCGTTGCTTATTTCTGGATTGCGGTAATTGTATTGATGGGTTATATAAGTCCTTGGGCATTAGTGATGTTCCTAGGTTTGAGAAAACCAATCTCTGCCATTCAAAGCTTCCAAAAAGGGGCAAAGGATCCCGGATATATGCGCATCGCCATGAAATCAACAGCGATGACAAATACGATTTTCGGCTTTTTATTATCAGCAGGATTATTAATAAGTTACTTGTTTTAAATAAAAACCCCCAGTTTCTCAATTTTAATTTAGAGAGATTGGGGGTTTTATTTTGACTTTGCTTCATGTTAAAAACAGTTTCATTTGAAATGAAAATACCAATACATTGCAACTTCATCATTTGTCATATCCAAACCTTTATAAATAAGAAAATCAAATCCACCAATTACAAATCCACATTTTTCATAAAATTTACATGCTGCGACATTATTATTTTGCGTTTCAAGCATAATACCTGGCATATTGCCTTCTTTTGCCCACTGCTTTGCTTGATCAACTAATCTTTTACCAACTCCGAGTGTACGATATTTTTTATCCACTGTTATATCTTCTATGTAAGCATAGTGATTCCAATTCTTTTTCAATACTATGAATCCGATGATTTGGTTATGTAACAGTGCTATGTAAATTACTTGATTCGGTTTATTTATATACTCATTGTACGCCAGTTCTTCATTATCACATTGATTTTGTAAATAACTTTTTTCATAACTTGGAACGTCTTCTACTGTATATTCTATGCGTCTATTTACTTTGGAAAGAGAAAGAATTAACCGAGCATTTACTATAAAACTATCATCAATCTCCGGGAAATTGCCTACATCATTTTTTTCTAACTTTCTAATTAAAAGGTTCATCGGAGTACCTCCCAATAATATTATTTCTTCTGATTTTTTATTTGATTCAAATGAATTGCGATTACAAAATTATAATAGAATTTCAATGGTAAGGCTATCTCTGTATTTTATCTTTATACTAGCATGCTAGTATGAAAATATTGTTTGAAATGAAGCGGATTATTTTCAATTAAACTTCCAGAAAAATCAACGTCTATAGTATCAACAGGTTACTAAAAAATGAGATGATTTCATTAAAGAGTATTTTAGTGAAAGAAGGATTAAAGAAATGATCCTAGTTTTTTCTAAAAGAGTGATTCCATTAAATCAATTCAGAGCATGTTCTGATTTATCTTTCTTCAGAGCATGCTTTTTGGGCTCGTTTCCATAAGTGTATTAGTACCAATTTAACAACTCATCAGTTACAAGTTACTTTTTGGATACCACATTTTAGAATAACTAACTTATAGAAAAAATTGAATAATTTTCATGTGTAAGGAGATTTTAAGAAGGATATAGAGGGGATATTTTCCTGTTGTTTTCTAGCCAAATGATTACTGACCCAAAAACCATGTGGTGGAAAGGTTTCTAAAGCTTTTCTGTCAAGAAATCACTAACACTAAAGTTCAAGTATAAAAACATAAACCATTCGATAAATGGGGTAGTATGATGAAAAAACTTAGTAGAAATCGTTTGAGAAAAGATATTCAGGAACTTGAGAGTGCAAGTATGCAGATCCAACATGATCAAGAGTGTGAACTCAAGCAGAGTGTATGTGCGAATGAAGAAGTTTTGAGACAAGTTTTTGAGAATTGTTCCGATATTGTATTTCGTCCACTTCTCATAAATAGTCAAACTGAAATTCTTTTTATTTATATAGATGGATTAGTTGACGCTAAGATTGTGGAACAAGTTGTTTTCAAACCAATGATGTTTGAAGGTTTGCCTAGTGGAGTAAAGAGTGAGGATTCGGTAGGAGAAATTATACAAAAACAGCTTATTGCGGTTTCTCAAGTAAAGACGATTTCAAAAGTTCATGAGGTTATAGAAGCGATATTGAAAGCGAATATCGTCATTTTAACAGAAGGAGAGAGTCAAGCTCTAGTCGCTGATTTAAAAGGGTTTGAAAAACGAGGTATTGAAGAACCGGCTGCCGAGATTTCTGTTCGTGGCCCTCGGGACGGATTTACCGAAACGTTAAGGGTGAATACGAGCCTAATTCGCCGAAGGATTCGGAGTCAAAGACTAAAAATGGAACCTTATTCGATTGGGGAATTATCACAGACAGATGTGGTAATGGCCTATATTGAGGGCATTGCACCCGATTCGGTTTTGGATGAAGTTCGCCAAAGGGTAAAGCGAATTCAAATTGATGGGGTGTTGGAGTCAGCTTTTATTGAAGAGTTTATCGAGGATCAACCCTTTTCTCCCTTTCCGCAAATTCAAAATACCGAGCGACCAGACGCGGTTTGTGCAAGTTTATTAGAAGGGAAAGTCGCCATTTTAGTCGATAATACACCTTTCGTTTTAATCGTTCCTATGACATTTTGGACGGGTTTGCAAGCAGCGGAGGATTATTATGAGCGCTCCATCTATACGACTTTTGTTCGATGGATACGTTTAATATTAATTAATATTTCATTATTTCTTCCGTCTCTCTATGTTGCTATTACAACTTTTCATCCGAAATTAATTCCGACAAATTTGCTTATTAGTATTGCAGCTGCGCGAGAAGGTATTCCTTTTCCTGCTGTTATAGAAGCACTAATGATGGAATTTTTATTTGAAGGTTTGAGGGAAGCGGGCGTTCGGTTACCAAAACCCGTTGGATCAGCAGTTAGTATTGTGGGGGCACTTGTTATCGGGCAAGCTGCTGTGCAAGCAGGTATTATTTCCGCACCTTTAGTTATTGTTGTGGCGACAACCGGTATTGCGTCATTTGCGTTCCCGCGCTACAACTTAGGAACAGCTTACCGGATGTTACGCTTTCCTATGCTGTTATTGGCAGGAATGCTTGGGCTATACGGTATAGCAATAAGTACCCTTGCGATTTTGATTCATTTAACTAATATTCGTTCTTTTGGTATTCCGTATTTAAGTCCAGTTGCGCCTCAGACTCCGCGTGATTTAAAGGATGTTTTTCTCCGAACGCCTCGTTGGAATATGACACACCGCCCAATAATGGTATCTGGTGAAGAGAAAGTTCGTTTTCCAGATGGACAAAAGCCAGATGAGAAACGGGGAGGGGAAACAGAATGAGTCTGCACAAGGCGCTCTCTATGATACTGGTCGTTTCATTATGCTTCTTGACGGGATGTTGGGATCGTACGGAGCTAAATGATCTGGCAATTGAATTAGGGTGGGGACTTGATCAAGCGAAGAATAATAAGGTTGAAATTAGTGCGCAGTTTATTATCCCATCAAAAATGGGAATGGGACAGAGCGGAAGAAGTAATACAGGAAAATCGGTTTTTATAGAATCAGGAATTGGAAAGGATACACATGAAGCTGTACAAATGATGCAAACAAAAATGTCGAGAGAAATCTTTCGAGGGCACCAGCGTGTAATATTGATTGGAGAAAAAATGGCTAAAAATGGCCTCGCTTCAGTTTTAGATGCATATAGCCGCGATCCTGATATTCGATTACGAGCAGATGCGTTTGTAATAAAGGGGCATACTGCAAAAGAGTTTTTGAAAGCATCCATCCCCTTAGAATCTATCCCGGCACTTGGGGCACTGAAAGAGCATATGCAAATAGAGGCGTTAGGAGATATGTCTTTATTACATTTTCTTATTGCTAGTACGAGTGATGGAATCACTCCGATTTTACCCGTTATTAAACTAAATGTGTCTCATAAAAAAGGAAAAACTGAGGTCAAAGGGTTTCAAATTGTAGGCGGTGCTATATTTAACAACGATTTCAAATTGATAGGGTATTTAAACATGCAGGAATGGTTAACTACTCTTTGGATAGTGAATCGTTTAAGTAAACAGACGGTTACAGCAAGCGCCTCTAAAGGAAATGGTAGTGCAAGTTTATATATGACAAAAATCAATAGAAAAATTATACCTACTATACAAGGGAACACAATTAAGTGTGATATTGTTTTTTCTGGTGAAGGAACAATTCAGGAAAATAATACGAATTTAGATCTTACGCAGCCAAAAAATATCACTCTTTTAGAACATGTATTGGAAAAACAATCTGAAAAGCAAGCTCTCCAAACTATTAAAAAGGTTCAAAAACAATACGGAACCGATATCTTTGGATTTGGGGAAGCCATTCATCGAAAATATCCATCCGAATGGAAAGGGCTAAAAAAGAATTGGAGTAAACAATTTCGAAAAGTGCAAGTTTCTGTTCATACAAAGCTTACTATTCGGCGAGTAGGACTGACTGGACCACCGTTGCAGTTAAAGAAAAATGAAATGAAAAAATAAGGAGGAATATAGAGTGTGAGAAATTCAATGAAAATCTCTGGCAGGCAAATCTTTTGGATGATGTTCACATTTGAAGTGGGACAATCACTCCTTCTAGTTATTCCAGCGACGATTCGCACTGCCAAACAAGATGCGTGGATTTCGATCTTGATTGCAGGGGGGATAGGGGTTGTTCTTACTTTTTTGGCAACTACACTTGGTTCGCTCTATCCGAAACAAACGCTAATTGAATTTAGTCAAACCATTCTTGGTAAATGGCTAGGAAAGCTGCTGCTGATTCCTTACTTCTTTGGATGGTACATGATAATTTGGATAACCGTCCGTGAATTTGGTGAGTTCATTATTATCGCTTTGTTTCATAATACACCTTTGTGGGTTATTGTCTTGACTGCGATGTTATTGCTCATTTTTATTATTTACCAAGGCGGGGTGGAGGGGATTGGACGTTTAAGTGAAATTATAGGGCCAATTGTACTTTTAATGATAACGTTTGTAATCATTTTGAATATTGGCAATATGAATTGGGATTATATGCGGCCTATTTATCATGATTCTGGATGGCTTCCCATACTTAAAGGCTCCTATACTCCTGTAGCTGCATTTTTCGGGGAGGCTGTCATGATGATGATGTTCGTTTTCTTTATGGACAAACCAGAACAAGCGTCATCGCGGGCAATGTGGGGAGTAGGACTGGCCGTTTTCATGGTAACGATCGGAACATTAGCGGTCATTTTAACATTCGGTCCGAATCTATCTTCAAGTTTTTTGTATCCGGTTTACGATTTGAGTCGGTACATATCCGTCATGGAGTTCATTCAAAATGTAGATATTTTGATAGTGATTATTTGGTTTTTTAGTATTTTTGTTAAACTGGCGTTATACATGTTTATCGCTTGTTATGGAACAGCACAAATATTTCATTTAAAGGATTGGCGAAAAGTAGCTTTGGTTCTTGCTCCTATTTCGTTCATCATAGCTGTATCAGTTAAAAATATCCAAACATTTACTCATTATTACTACCTATTTTTTGTGATTCCAGTTGCATTTCCGGTTTACATGTTTGGAATTCCCTTTCTGTTATTGGTGGTTGGGAAAATTCGAAGGAAATATGCATAAACCTAATCTGGTAATGTGTTCGAATGAAGGTATGTATAGCTTTTTGACTAAAATAAAAAGAGAACGAGCCTACTCACCAGCGTAGGCTTTTTTATTTGTATATTACGTTATAATAGATATCTTATTTTCTCCGGAATGTCCTTTTTAGAAATGTATGCAACAGAGTCCTTATAGTAAGAGTAGCTTATTTGGGATAATCAAAAAAACATATATTGCAATATAAAAACTTATTTTAATCCTAAAGGATACCCTACAACGATTCCTACAAATTGTTCTCAATAATTGAAAATAAAATCAATCCAGATTATTATATTGTTATTGTAAATTTATTTTATTGAAGGAGGATACATAAATGAAAAACTCAAAAGGCTCTATTGAGTCAGAGATAAGTAAAGCAATTACGCACTGGGAAAAGGACTACCTAGGACGCGGGTCTATATCCGTTAAGACAGATATATTACGAGATATGATTATCGTAAATTTACAAGGTATTTTAACACCGGCTGAGTATACTGTTTGCGAAACGAAAGACGGTATGCTAACGATAAAGAAAAATCGTTCGGAGCTAGTTGAATCTGGAATTGACGATTTGAAAGAGATTATACTAGAATTAACTGGAGAAGAAGTAAAAAGTTTTCATACGGATATAAGTTCTCGTACTGGTGAACGAGTAATGATTTTTAAATTGTTTCATAATCTTGAGGAAAAGTTTTAAAATAAAAAACAACTTAGGGTTAGTGGAAGATACACTAAAAATGCAGTGAGGTAATTAAGAAATCTACAAGTTGTGTACTTTATTTTATCTTATTAACAAGGTAATGATTAGAAAACAAGAAAACTTGAAATTATTTATGTATAATGAATTTTGATTCGCAAAACGGATAAATAAATTGACAAACTGCTTAATATGGTTTATCTTATAATTGTTTTAAAAATTAATAGATGCTTATTTTAACTGTTTGCTATAATTAAGGCTTTAGCATTTTTTTAATATGTAATATTGACTAAATGAAAAAGTTTCTTAATGAAAAGATAGCGCATAACATAAATTGATATATTGATTGCATAATCTAGGAGATCAGAGATATACTGTTATTTTTCATAGGAGTAATACATATATTACTATCCTCTATAAAATGGGAGCTCTTCAAAAAACTTTATTGAAGTTAGTTGAAGGGAAACCGACAATCTCCATAATTCAATGATGATATAAAATCATTGAATTATGGAAGTTGTCGGTTTTTTTTATGGGAAAAACGATGTACGAAAAAGAGTGAATAAAAATTGAAATTAAAAAAACTATCGTAATGAAAAGGAATTTTTATAGGTTATTTTCGTTTGGAAGGGAGTATTTTACATGTTAATTTCGCTAAGTTCATCAACACTGTTAACATTATTTTTTATCGCGCTTAGTGCTTCTTGGCTAAGTGGATTATTGTTTTTACATGCAAGGATGCCTTTACGTTTTGTTCATATCCATATTGGTATCGCTGCTTTGCCTTCATTAGTTTCTTTACTTGCACTTGTTAATCACAATGGAGATAGAGTTGTGGGGCCTTGGCATTTAGATACTTTAGCTTGGTTCATGGCTTTCTTCGTTCTTGCAATTGGTTTAATCATTCAGCGTTTCTCTGTACGTTACTTAATGGGAGATCGCTCCTATCGAAAATACTTTGCACTTTTTACATTTACTACAGGGGTATCTTCAGTTGCATGGTTAAGTGATGATCTTCGCTTCATGATTATGTGTTGGGGAGCAACACTTATAGGATTGGTTTTACTCATCGGGCTAAATAAAGGGTGGAAGGTAGTTAGTGAAGCAACAAAAATCTCAGGCTATTTATTTACAATAAGTTGGATTGCCTTGCTAGCAGCTATCATCTGGCTGTTTCAAATAACTGGACAGTGGCAGTTAACATCAGTTGTAACGAATGAAAATGTAGCTCAATTTGGAACATTGGAGAAAACAGGAATTAACTTATTGATTATAGTAGCTGTGATGATTCCAGCAGCACAATGGCCTTTTCAAAGATGGTTAATTGAATCAGCTGTTGCTCCAACTCCTGTTTCTGCTATTATGCATGCGGGTTTAGTAAATGCTGGTGGTATCATGTTAACTAGATTTTCACCTCTTTTTCATGATGATATTGCACAAATCATTTTACTCATTTTCTCTAGTATTTCTGTCTTAATAGGAACAGGAATTAGTTTAGTCCAAGTTGATTATAAACGTCAGCTAGTAGGATCCACTATTGCACAAATGGGGTTTATGCTGATTCAATGCGCATTAGGAGCGTATTTAGCAGCTGTTATTCATTTAATTTTACACGGTTTATTTAAAGCCACACTGTTTTTACAAGCTGGTTCTTCCGTACAACGTTTTGAGGGAGTGAAGCAATCTAATGAAAAGATGTCCAATTTATGGATGATAGTCGGACGTGTTTTCGGATTATTTATAGCAATTGCTTTCTGGTTTATGACTTCTGGAGAGGGGTATCAATTCGTTAGTGCGTTCATCTTAGGTTGGTCATTATACGTTTCATGGAAACAGCTTGTTGTTTTTGGAGAGGGAAGAATGGGAAGAATTGCTGGCTTAATTGTTTTGAGTGGATTTTCTCTCATTTACTTTACCGTTCATAACTCTCTTTATAAATGGTTGCATACTGACATGTATCAAAATGTTCAACCTTCAGCTCCAGCAGTTATTTTTGTTATAAGTCTCTTATTATTTGGTAGTGTTATTAGTACTCTCGTTACTCGTAATCAATCTTCTACAATATTTGCTGTAATGTATCTTTGGTTCGTTCGAGTAGGTGAAGCGAGACAAAAGTCAGTAGAAAGTCATCCAAGCTATCTGAAACATGATGTATCAAAGGGAGGTAATCAGTGATGAGCATACAGTCAATCGTAACGAAAGAAACTTTAAAAAAGAAAGATACAAAAATTGAAATACAAGAAAAGAATATGAATGATTTAGTTGAATCTGCTAGCCGAGTGATTGCACCACTTTGGCCTATCTCAACCTTTGCAGCTCATCACCCTTGGATGGGACTTGAAAAACAATCATTTGAACAAGTTGCAGATTGGTTAAAAGAAGCTCGTAATGTAGATATATATCCTAGTGCCTCCATGATTCATTCGGCAAAGGTGAAAGGGGAGATTGAGGAATCATTTTTACAAATAGGCTTGTCTCGTTGGCTTGATTCACAATCTTTTCATATTCCGCGAGAGACAGCAGAGCGTTTTTGCCAAGAAGCTTTAAAGTTAGAGAGATTACCTTCTAGTCTGTTATCATCGCCAGAATTAAATAAATTAGCAGAAGAAATAAGTTATATAAATACAGGGAGTATGGAAGACTCTTCTATGCAACCAATCAGTTCACTTATAGAGAATCAAAAGGGTGACAATCTATCAGATGTTCTTAATTACCATATTATTAAATGGTGTAAATTATATCTTGATGACTCCGGATCAAGTTGGACGATGCCAAACCGAGAGAAAGGTTTGTATCGTGCGTGGCATCACCTTATTACATTTGATCCAGCGCTTAGTAAAACTGAACGTAAAGTTTTAAAAGATTGGCCACAGGATGCCCAGGGAGCTTTAACAAAAGCATTATCTGAACTAGGAATTTCTGAATCTAATAGGCAAGCTTACCTTGAAGGGCACTTACTTTCTTTGCCTGGATGGGCAGGAATGATACGATGGCGCTCGCAACAATCAATTGAGGAACAGGAACTTCTCATACAATATTTAGCAGTTCGAATTTCTATGGAGCTAGCCATTGTAAAACCGTATTTACCTTTGAAAAATCAAAAGGTTGAGAAAAAAGTTTCGATCGTCCCACTTATAGCTTCTTGGATCTATTGGGGGGATATTTCAGTAGAGAAATGGTTACAAATGTCTGCAACTGAACAAAGTGAATTATTAGCATTCGCTTATCGCTTTGATGAAAATACTCGCAAGAAACTTTGGCTAGAAGCTTGGGAACAGACGCATGCAGAGCAATTAAGGGAGAAGATCGCTTCTAAACAACGTGCAACGAATGATAAAAAGCGTGTATTAGCTCAATTAGCATTTTGTATTGATGTACGTTCAGAACCGTTTCGTCGCCACCTTGAAAAATTAGGTCCGTTTGAAACGTTTGGAATAGCTGGTTTCTTTGGGTTACCAATTGCGACTACTGAACTAGGCAGTAATAACAGCCATCCTTCTTTGCCAGTTATATTAAAACCGAAACATCAAATAAAAGAACTCGCGGATGAAAATGAATATAAATCTTATGAGCAACGTAAGAAGATAGACAGCTCAGTAAGTTATACGTTTAAGACGATGAAAAAAAATGTACTAACAAGTATGCTATTACCTGAGGTAAGTGGCCCTTTACTTGGTTTACAAATGATAACAAGGAGTTTTGTGCCAAGAAGAGTAGGTGGCTTCATTCGTAACCTTCGTAAAAATATGTTACAAAAACCTAATACAACATTCTCACTTAATCATGTCCATGATACAAAATGTGAGATACCTATCGGTTTTACGAAAGAAGAAAAAGTGAACTATGTGCGTCAAGCTTTAAAAATGGTGGGACTGACAGAAAAATTTGCTCCTTTAGTTGTAATGTGTGGACACAGTAGTCAAAGTACGAACAATCCTTATGCCGCAGCGCTTGAGTGTGGTGCTTGTGGCGGAGCAGCGGGAGGGTTTAATGCAAAAGTTTTCGCTACTTTATGTAACCTTCCAGAAGTAAGAGAGGCGTTGTCTGCTGAAGGCATTAAAATTCCTGAGGACACCATTTTTGCAGCAGCTGAACATAAAACAACCGTGGATGAATTGGAATGGATTTACGTCCCAAAACTTTCGGAAGCTGCGCAAGAAGCATTTGATTGTATTGAGTTGATTATGCCAAATGTGAGCCAAGAGGCAAATAGAGAGCGTTTAACGCAATTACCTAATTTTAAAACGAAAATAAAAAATCCGAGTAAAGAGGCACATCGATTTGCAGAAGATTGGAGTGAAATACGTCCGGAATGGGGATTAGCTCGTAATGCATCTTTTATTATCGGGCAGCGTGAATTGACTCAGGATTGTGACTTAGAAGGTAGGGCTTTCCTTCATAATTATGATTGGAAACAGGATGAAAATGGCGATATATTAGCTAGCATCATAGCGGGACCAGGAACAGTAGCGCAGTGGATAAATCTACAATATTACGCTTCAACTGTAGCTCCTCATTATTATGGTAGTGGAAACAAAACAACACAAACCGTTACGGCAGGTCTCGGTGTTATGCAAGGAAATGCAAGTGATTTGTTATCAGGCTTACCTTGGCAATCCGTTATGCAGTCAGATAGTGAAACGTATCACTCACCACTTCGTTTACTCATTGTAATTCAAGCGCCTACTAAATATATAGAACGTTTGCTAAATAATGATTTCACATTTCGAGAAAAAGTTCAAAATGGATGGGTCAGACTTGCAAGTGTTGATTCAGAGGGGCGCTGGAAAAACTGGTAGCAATCATGTAATGCATATCAACTATTGTTACTAGCTTAAAAGTTTCATAAATACAATCATGAAGAAGGAGTGCTATATATGAGTTCAAAGCATAAAAAGGTTTTATTGTTAACAGAGATGGAACAAGGAATAGAGCCTATTATCCAACAAGTAACTAACATTCAACGAGAAAATATGTTGACTATACACAGCTGTGATTCTGTAATTGTACATCCTTTTGGAGATATAATGAGGTCTATTATTATTGCTATTTATGAAGAAAATGTGGAAGAAATTTTTGTTGTCGGAATAGAGGATAAAAAAACAGATGTAGTTAATTTACAAATTCAACGTGATTCCATAAAAAATAACAAGGAACTAGATTATCTCTTTGAAAATTGCATGCCTGAATTTTCAAGTGGTAGCCTTGAGGAATGGCTAAGTGGAAAAGAAAATGTTAGTGAAAATATTGAGAAGAGTATAGATATGATTCGTCATCATCCGTTAGTGCCTTCTAATGTTAAAGTTCATGGCTTCATGATTGATAAAACAGGTGAAAAAGAAACGGTTGTTAAAGTTTCAGCTAATAAAGTAGTTGAACAAGTTAACTAATTTATGAAAGACAAATTAATTCTTATGTATAAATCGCTGTTGTATAATAAATTTTATTATGTTTTAAGAATCAGAAGAGGTAGCCATGCAAAATAAAATCATCGTTATGTTTCAAAAAGATTTTCGTTTATATGATAACCCAGCTCTATTTGAAGCTGCTCAGTCTGGTGAGGTTCTTCCGCTATATGTATATGATGAAACTTTTTCAATAGGAAGTGCGTCAAAGTGGTGGCTACACCATACTATAATAGATGTAAAGAGGCAACTTGAGGCATTGGGATCTACTTTAATAATCCGCAAAGGAAATATACTGGAAGAAATACTTTCTCTCATAAAACAGTTAGGTATAACGGCTGTATATTGGAATATTTGTTATGATCCGGAAAGATTACAATTTAATCAAAAAATGAAAATGATGTTAGAAGATAAAGGTATTACCTGTAAGGAATTTAATTCGCATTTATTATTAGAACCGTGGATTATTAAAAAGAAAGATAACACTGAATATAAGGTTTTTACGCCTTTTTATAATGCATTTCAAAAGCAGGTAATATCTAAACCTATTAGTAAAGTGCAGAGTATAAAATGGGGAAGTTCTTTACCAGCAAGTTTATCTGTTTCAGAATTACACTTGTTGCCGACTATACCGTGGACATCTCATATGGAATCAATATGGGAGCCTACAGAAGAAGGGGCATACAAAACATTCAAGAAATTTTTCTCTAGCAAATTAGTCTCTTATAGTGAAGGAAGGGATTTTCCAAATCAAAATGCTCATTCGATGTTGGCACCGTATCTTTCATTTGGTCAAATATCAGTAAAGGTAATGTATCATTACTTAATAAATAAAAGTAACGAAAAACAATGTAGTCTTTTTGAACAACAAGTGAATAGCTTTATACGTCAATTCATTTGGCGAGAGTTTTCTTATTATTTGCTATATCATTATCCATTTACAGTATATAAACCTCTTAATAAGAACTTTGAACATTTTCCGTGGAATAATGAAGAGGAGTTATTAAGAGTATGGCAGAAGGGCGAAACTGGTTATCCGTTTATTGATGCAGGAATGCGGGAACTATGGCAAACAGGTTTTATGCATAACCGAGCGAGAATGGCTGTGGCTTCTTTTCTTGTAAAGCATTTGTTAATTCCGTGGCAAGAAGGGGCCAAATGGTTTATGGATACACTATTAGATGCTGATATTGCAAATAATACAATGGGGTGGCAATGGGTTGCTGGAAGTGGGGCAGATGCATCACCGTACTTTCGTATTTTTAACCCGATCACACAAGGTGAAAAGTTTGATAAAGATGGGGAGTATATAAGAAAATGGGTACCAGAATTAAGAGATATGCCTAATAAATATATACATAAACCGTGGGAAGCACCTGAGCATATTTTACAAAAAGCCAATATAAAGCTAGGAGATACATACCCTTTGCCAGTTGTTGATCATAAGGCAGCACGAGAGAGAGCCCTTTGTGCATATAAAAGTATGAAAGAATTTATATAAAATACACGAGTCAATATGAATTTGATATGTACAGGTTATAATGTCTATTTACGTATTAAAGTTGTATTCATTGAAAGAGCATACGAATCATATAGAGTTTCTAAAACCTTCTATTAAAAAGGAGAATGTTTATGAAAAAATCTAGTATTATAGTATTTTTACTAACATATGGTTTGTTTTATGTTTCTAGTGTTTTATTTCCTATTGATCGTACTTGGTATGATGCGTTAGAAAAGCCGTCTTGGACACCTCCTGGTATGACAATCGGAATGATATGGGCTGTATTATTTGGACTTATTGCATTATCAGTTACAATTATTTACAACAACTATGGATTCAAGCCAAAAACATTTTGGTTTTTATTCCTTTTAAATTATATATTCAATCAAGCGTTCAGCTATTTTCAATTTAGCCAAAAGAATTTGTTTTTAGCAACAGTAGATTGTTTACTAGTCGCTATTACTACGTTACTTCTCATTATGTTTTCTTCCAATTTATCTAAAGTATCGGCATGGTTGCTAATCCCGTATTTTTTATGGACTACATTTGCTACATATTTATCTTGGACCATTTATAGTATGAATTAAAGACGTAAATAAAAACTTGAGCATAATAAAAATGCTCGAGTTTTTATGTGTATGAATGGTAATCTGAAATATAGAATATATACATCTTAGGGAGGTCATCTTTGTGAAGAAATGGATAAAAATTATTCTGTACTCTTTACTAGGTATTTTACTTATAGGAAGTATTAGTTTTTTTGTTTGGTCTCAGTTTAGTTACAAACCGACGAAAGAGGCTTTGTCGTTAGTAGATGATAAAAAAGATGAAGATTATATAGCTTTTGGAGAGAAAGATGCGAAAATAGGTGTTATTTTTTATCAAGGAGCGAAAGTAGAAGCCGAGGCTTATAGTTATTTAGGAGAAGCTCTTGCGAAAGATGGACATTTTGTAGTAATGCCTAAATTACCATTAAACTTAGCGATACTTGGAATCAATGAGGTAGATAGTGTAATTGAAAAGTATCCGGAAGTTCAAAAATGGTATGTTGCGGGGCATTCAATGGGCGGAGCTATGATTTCTAAGTATGCCTTTCAGCATGAAGAAAAGGTAGACGGAATCATTTTCTTAGGTTCTTATCCTGCAGATGATTTTTCTACGAAATCGATTCCGATGTTATCAATTTATGGGGAAGTAGATGCGTTAGCAACTGTAGAAAAAATAGAGAACAATAAAAAGTTCATGTCAAAAAATACAACTATGCACATGATAAAAGGGGGCAATCATGCTCATTTTGGCATGTATGGCGAGCAAAAAGGTGATAATGCGAGTTTAATTACGCCAAAAGCACAACGAGATGAAACAGTGAAAGTAATGGAAGAATGGCTATTGAAACAATGATAACGAATTTAATAAATCTACCGAAAGAATTCTCTAAACGATAGGTGGGAGAGATAATAAAGAGCCAACTCGTACGAATTGGCTCTTTTATTTATTTGCCATCTCCAATTGTCCCCTTATTTTCTCCGGAATATCCTTTTCAGCGATAAGATCATAAGAATACACATACTTTCCTTTTACATGAATTTTCAAGTAAGTTTTTCTTATAAAATCATTAGGGGTGTTCGTTCCCACTTTATATTCTTTCTCATTGCTTAATTCATCGACACCTTTTAGTGAGTAAATAGCCCGGCCTTTATAATGATAATCTGGAATGCCATACCCCTGCGCAACCGCATATACATTTTTTTCTTCAGCAATC
Organism: Bacillus sp. FF-1; assembly: GCF_028548245.1. Lineage (NCBI taxonomy): Bacteria > Bacillati > Bacillota > Bacilli > Caryophanales > Bacillaceae > Bacillus > Bacillus sp. FF-1. The sequence goes on along the minus strand of NZ_JAQQGG010000002.1, from coordinate 783,727 downwards.
GGATTAAATCTGTCTAAATCCCCGCGTAATATGAAAGGTAGTAAGTATATAGGAAGACCTATTCCTATTATGCAAATTACAAATTTCTTCATGATCGTTTCTCCTCTTGTTAAATTACTTATTTTAAGTATAGGAAAAAATTCTTATGAATTTAGAAGTGAATTTCTTAAGTTTTTCTTAAATAGGTGTTTAAAGGAGGGATAACAGTGTATGGTTATTCTTTCATGCAAATCGTATTATTTTTTATCCCGCGAAAATGTTTTTTTCATTAGATAATTACTTTACCAAGAATCGGGATGTTTGCGGATACATTTATTTTTGGGATACATAATTATATTTAGAGAATACCCAGTTACAGTATTTGAACTTTTAATAAGAAGGGATGCGAAGGAATGAACTCACAGAGACAAGGCTATGCAGGCTGGTGGCAAGGCGGACACGGTGGTTGGCCGGGTGGACACGGTGGTTGGCAAGGTGGACACGGTGGTTGGCAAGGCGGGCATGGTGGTTGGCAAGGCGGGCACGGTGGTTGGCAAGGTGGACACGGTGGTTGGCAAGGTGGACACGGTGGTTGGCCGGGCGGACACGGTGGTTGGCAAGGCGGACACGGTGGTTGGCAAGGTGGACATGGTGGTTGGCAAGGCGGACATGGTGGTTGGCCGGGCGGACACGGTGGTTGGCAAGGCGGACATGGTGGCTGGCAAGGTGGACATGGATATTAAAAAGATACTATAAAATCATTTTTTTATGCAAAGTTTGTATATTTAGTATGATTGTATATTTTCATTTGTATAGTAAGGATGTAATGAAAACAGCAAAAAATCCTGTGAAGTAAGGATTCTATACGTAAAATGAAAGCAGTGGAAATGTGAAAAGAACAAAAGACACCGCTTTTTATTATTCAAGGAGAACGAGACTATCAAGTTCAATCGAAAATCGAAATCCCTCTTTGGAAAGAACAACTAAAAGAACGAGGTAACGTTGATTATCGACTATATCCAAAGTTAAATCATTTCTTTACAGAGGATGATGGGGAAATAAGTAAACCAGATGAATATTATGTCATGCTAATATCCCCGAGTATGTTATAAATGATATTGCTGCTTGGGTGCAAGGAAGATTGCAATTAAATTAGCAACCATATGTTTTAATAAAGACTTTCTTTCTGCGATTAAAATAGAAACATTACTATTAGGTTATATTTTTTAAAAACACTCTTTGAAAAGGAGTGTTTTTTATTTTTCTAAATAGAATTTTTCTATAAAATAAGGGGCTTGCCTTCCAAACAAATCGTTATTTGTAACACTGCTATCAAAGGAAAGTGCTCGTGACATCTCGTTAATATTGAAAAACATTAATAACCTATTGTGTGAAGTTTTTTGAAAATTTAGGTTTAACATCTTTAAAATAGGTGTATTACATATTACATAACAACTAAATAAGAAAATAAAAAATCTAAAGGAGGAAAAATACGATGCATAAGAATGAAAGAAAACCGGTGGTTCATGAATATGATAATGAACAGGAAGTAGTTATGAAAGTAAAAGAGCTAGAATTGCAAGGGATTCACCAAGATGACATTTACGTCTTAACACATGAAAAACATCTAACAAAAAAGATTGCGGATGATACAAATATAAATACGATTGGAGTAAAAGAACAAGGATTGGGCACAAGTATTATCAACTTTTTCTCCAAAAAAGGGGACGAACTCCGGAATCAAATGGAGGAAATGGGGTTGTCGAAGGAGGAAGCTAACTTATATGAAGAAAAACTAGATCAAGGGAGAATTTTACTCCTAGTAACAGATGAAACACTAACGGCGAGTGATAGGCAACCGCAAAACTATCATTCTCTCTAATAGATTGCAATAGGTAAGGTAATTATTTTAGCTTGTAGCATGGAAGAAAATAAAAGTGGAGAAGGGTGAGAAAAAATGAAACATACAATATTTAAATACGCTATGATTGGGATTACGACTGGAGTTATAGTCTCCTTATTAAAAAAGGAAAATCGGAAAGCGATACAAACAAAAGGAAAAAGCGTAAAAGAAAAATTGCAAGAAGGAAACATAAAGGAAACATTGGAGAAGGTAACCGAAACAAGTAAACAATTCTCTGTAACTGCAGCTAATGTTGCAAAACAAACATTACCACAACTGCTTACAGCCACACCAGTTGTCATTTCTACCATTAAAGACTTAACAGAAAACGAAACGAACAAAAAGAAAACAGATGAAAAGGATAACGAAATAAATCAAAACAGTAAGGACATAGACGGAGAAAAAACGAAAAATGAAAAGAAATATATGAAAGAAGAGAGTGCTTAGATTTAATTCTAAAAAGAGAAAGTGAGGAAGAAAGTATGAAATCTCTGTATGCAATTGATGTAGGAATTGGTTTTACTAAGCGGGCATATCGACAGGATGTAGATTCTGAGGTGACGATTAAGAGTGAAGCTTCCACACTAGCCCCTGTACCTAATCATGATGAAAGTGAAGATTTAACAAAGGTAAGTTTTATAGATTTAGACTTTGCATACTACATGGGAAATGAAGCGCATCAATCTGACGCTTCATTGCTTCCTCCATTTGACGAAGAAATAGAAAATTATTATGAAAGCGAACGGTTTAAACAACAAATATTTGGTTGCATTGCAAAGGATTATAAAGAAAATGTCGTGTTACCTTTAGTTGTTACCGGGCTTCCTGTCACTTATTTTGGTAGTCAGCATGAGCAATTACAACGTGCACTAAAAAAAGAAACTTCTGTGCAAATTGATGGGAAATTTATTACTATTACGGTGGAAAATGCTTTAATTCTTCAGCAACCGGTCGCTTTACATGCCTATTTCTTAAAAGAGGGAATCATTCAGGAACAAGATCGTATCTTAATTATTGATGGTGGATTTCGTACATTAGAAATGACAGATATGAAACAGAATGTCATTTTAAATCATTATGAGACGGAACTAGGATGTAGCAAGCCTTTGAAAAATATTAAGAATATCGTGCAGAATCATGCGGGTGAAAGTAATCAATTGCATATTAACGATATGCCAAACATATTAGAAAAAGGATATGGAGGTCGAGAAGAAGATCCTCAGACAAGTCAGGTTCATACTTTGATTCAAAAAGAGTTGGATGCACACTTCCAAGACGTTATGCGTGTATTACAAGAACAATTTAAGTTAGACCAGTATGACACTATTATTTGGACAGGAGGAATAGTAGATCTCCACAAAAAACGAATTGAAAAAATACAAGGTGAAATTTCTTCTTTCCGTATGGTAGACGCTTCGAAAGAGGCTGCACTTCATGGATACTACATGATTGGAAGTCAAGTATTTGACGACATCACCAATCAATCTGTATATGAATCTAAATTATAATAACGACCGAAATGGAGTTCGTTGAATAGACGTGCCAAATTATGTAGCTTCTTTTCCATATATAAAAAATGCTTTATAAGAAAAGATAAAAAGTGCTTGTATAGAGGAAATGTTTAAATTTGAGAATAAAAATAGCTAATATATAGGGGGTCTTCCTTTTAATAGAATAAGACCTCCTATGCCATTTGTTTTGTAATTTAGTTGATCTAAAAACTTTTCCTCCAAGACATGAATACCTACATACAAATTTCATATTACGGATATGATTCGATCAAACATAAAACTGTTCAGAAAGGAAGAATAATATGGAATGCATAAAAATGCCGAAATGGAGTTGGTATCATGTGAAAACTAGTGAGCTTGAAAAACTTTCTTCTATAATTCCTCGTGATGTAACATCTTATTTCTCTCAATTTATAAAGAAAATAAGTTCTCCTTGTGAAAATGGATTATATGTTTATACGTTATCATCAAGTCAAACTTGTGTATATGGTTCGTTTTTATTTGATCAAGATAAAAAGGACGCCAAAATTCAAAAATTTCTTCATTATTTCGTAGCTCATGGAATACTCATAACGGTCCAGGAAAAAGAGGAAGAGGATTTCCAAAAATTAATACATAATTCCTCTTTTAGTGTGAAAAATTGTAATAGTTCCGCTGAAGGATTATGTGCTATCTTATCAATCTTTATATCTCACTACTTGCGAAAGGTTGACTATTTCGAAAACAATTTTAGGAATGTATTATGGGATTTTTATCATCATAATAACATAGCAGTTTTAGAAAGAATTTATCATATTCGTCATGAACTATTTATGAACACACATGTGTTTCGCTTAATACAAGAAGTGTTACAAGGCCTGAAAGAAGCTTGGTTAGAAAACTTAACAAACACTCTTTGTTATAAGCAAACAAACGTAAAATTAGAGCGTGGATTACAACTTGTTAAAGAGTACCAAGAAGAATTGGACACGATGATTCATTTACAAGAAGTTGTTTCTTCACATCGTGGGAATGAGATTATGAAAGCTCTTACTGTATTAACTGCTGTAAGTACGCCTTTGACGGCCTTAGGAGCATTGTGGGGGATGAATTTTAAATATATGCCTGAACTAGAATGGAAATATAGCTATTTAATTGCTCTCTTATTTATTATTTTCACAACAGGTGGTATGTATTTGTATATGAGAGTGAAAGGATGGACAGGTGACTTATTACGAGTAAAGAAAAAGAAATCCTTTTTTAAATCTAATTAATCTTGTTTATAAAATATATGATAGATATACGGTTAGTAATATTTATTAATTGGGGTAGTATCATTTCGATTTTACAATAGAGATATCGCTGCTTTTAGCAAAACAGACTTCAGAGGCGATTTAGCCAAGATTAATATACCTACCCTTGTTATTCATGGTGATCCAGATGCAACTGTACCATTTGAATATAGTGGGAAATTAACACATGAAGCACTCCTATTATTCTTAAAGGACTGATTAAAACTATATCATTGTTAATTGATACATGATAAATAATTTGCAATTCCATCATATTTTTTCTAATAAATGGAAATACCTAAAGGTGAATAATTTTGAGGAGGTTTTCAATTATGGAAGAAAACCAGGACATGAATTCTCTAGATGAACAAGACGTGAAACGTGAGACATTGACAACACGACAGGGGCACCCTGTGAAGGATAATCAAAATATCCGAACAATTGGGAATCGTGGTCCAGCAACACTTGAAAATTATCATTTCATCGAAAAAATTTCTCATTTTGATCGAGAAGAGGTTCCAGAACGTGTAGTACATGCGCGAGGAGCTGGAGCATTTGGGTATTTTGAAACGTATGGAAAAGTTGGAGATGAGCCGGTAGAAAAATATACTCGTGCGAAAGTGTTTTCGGGGGCTGGCAAAAAAACACCGTTAATGGTTCGTTTTTCTACAGTAGCTGGAGCTAAGGACTCACCAGAAACAGCAAGGGATCCACGAGGCTTTGCAGTGAAAATGTATACGGAAGATGGTAACTGGGATTTAGTAGGGAATAATTTAAAAATTTTCTTTATTCGTGATGCGATGAAGTTCCCAGATATGATTCATGCGTTTAAGGTTGATCCGGTTTCGAATGTGGCGAATCCTCAGAGAATGTTTGATTTTGTTTCTCGTACCCCGGAGGCAACGCATATGATTACATTTTTATTTTCTCCATGGGGTATTCCAGCAACATATCGCCATATGCAGGGATCTGGTGTAAACACTTATAAATGGGTAAATGAAAAAGGCGAAGCGGTATTGGTGAAATATCACTGGGAGCCGAAGCAGGGAATTCGAAATTTAACACAAGAAGATGCAAACAGTATTCAAGCAATGAATGTTAGTCATGCAACACAAGATTTATATGAAGCAATTGAGCGCAAAGATTATCCAGAGTGGGAGCTATTTGTACAAATTATGGAGGATGATTATCATCCAGAACTCGATTTTGATCCTCTTGATGATACGAAGCTTTGGCCAGAGGAGCAGTTCCCCTGGTTACCAGTAGGACGTATGGTTCTTGATCGTAATCCAGTTGATTACCATTCAGAGATTGAACAAGCTGCTTTTGGTACAGGAGTACTTGTTGATGGCATGGACTTCTCAGACGATAAAATGCTACAAGGTCGTACTTTCTCTTATTCAGATACGCAACGTTACCGCGTTGGTGCAAACTATCTACAATTACCTGTTAATGCACCTAAAGCACCTGTTCGTACAAATCAACATCGTGGTCAAATGGATATGCGTAATCCGAAAGAGTCTGGAGAAAATCCGCATATTAACTATGAGCCATCTATGCTGGGTGGTTATAAAGATGCAAAACAAGAAAAGCACCATCCACACCAACCAACTTACAATGCGGCTGCTATGAGTGCACCAATCGATCGTCCTAATAATTATGGTCAAGCAGGTCACACGTATCGTAGTTTTGAGGAGTGGGAACGAAATGAGTTGGTTAAAAATCTATCTGAAGCACTTGCAGTATGTGACAAAAGAATTCAGAATGCGATGATTGAACACTTCACACAAGCTGATGAAGATTATGGCCGTCGTGTTAAAGAAGGTATTGAAAAGAAAATGAAAGAAGCTAAAACGGAAAACAAACTTCCAGGCCGCGAAGTAAGTAAATCAAAATATGGCCAAGGTTCATTAGCTGCAAACGAAGCAACAAAAGATGCAGTAAAGAAAAGCCATGAATCAGATGCTTATTAATTGAAGTGAGCACAGTAGAATACCTAGAGATTCCGTGAAAATAGTTAGGTAGCCTTCCATATGATTGTTAAAATGTTTTTTTATATGAGAAGTACTAAATATCATAAGATAGTTCATAAACAAATAAAAAATAAAGTTTCAAAAAGATGCTCTTGGATAAATCCAGGAGCATCTTTTTGAATGCGGCGTAGTGCACCACTGTAACCAATTTAAAGAATCGAAATCTTCTATAACGAAATTTTTGCTCATTTTTAAATGTTGATATTGAAATGTTAGGTTGATAAATCTCTATTAGTTTCGAATTGAATATGCTTCTTAACAGCTAAAATTTATGGATTAGAGTTTTTTAGGTTTCTTAGGTGGATTGCTATATTACTATCAAAATAATATTTTGAATAATCCTCAAAATAAAGAAATGTTTTTGTCAGAAAACGATAAAATCTTATTAATTTTTATAATTAGTAGAATTTTTATAGAAATAATCCTCTTAATATATTAAAATAACATCGTATTATGTAAGATTTTAATTATTAGGGGAGAGAAATTTTATGTTGAAAAAAATCATTCCAGTTGCTTTAGCATTAAGTACAGTTACTTTTACTAGTGTATTCGCTGTGCCTTCAGCCCAAGCAAGTACAGAACCAAACCGCTACATAGATGTGCAAATGCTCGGGATTAACGATTTTCATGGGCAACTAGACACAGTAAAAAAAATTAACAATAAAGATGCAGGGGGAATCGAGTACTTAGGGGCTTATTTACGCGATCGTGAAAAACAAAATCCGAATACATTAAAAGTACATGCTGGCGATGTTGTTGGAGCAAGTACTCCTGTTTCAGCATTATTACAAGACGAACCTACCATTGAATTTCTAAATGATTTGAAATTCGATGTTGGAACAATAGGAAATCATGAATTTGATGAAGGTGTTGAAGAAATGAACCGCCTTATTTATGGTGGATACCATGAGAAAACAGGGAAATTTAAAGGAGCAAAATTCCCATATGTTGCCGCAAATTTCTATAATAAATCCACTGGTCGTTTATTTTTACCACCATTCACTATAAAAAAGGTACAAGGAGTTCCTGTTGGATTTATCGGAGTCGTAACAACGGATGTGCCTAACCTTGTTATGCCTACTATGCTAAAGAATGTAGAAATTACAGATGAAGTTGAAGCTATTAACAAATCCGTAAAGCAATTAAAAAAACTAGGCGTTAAATCTATCGTTGTTCTTGCACATAACGGGGGGACAACAGATGGGAACGGCGTAACAAATGGTGATATCGTCCGATTAGCAAATGAGACTGATCCAGAAGTCGATGTTATTTTTGGTGGGCATAGCCACACTTATGTAAATGGAACTGTTAATAATAAACTTGTCGTACAAGCAAATTCTTACGGTATGGCTTTTGCTGATGTTGATGTAAAGATTGATCGTAAAACACAAGATATTGTTGAGAAAAAAGCAGAAATTGTTACAACTTACCATGAAGGCATGGAGCCTGATAAAAAAATAAAGAAGAAGATGGAGAAATATCAAGCAAAAATCGCACCTCTTGTTAATGAAGTTGTAGGTAAGTCTATTGCTCCACTAGATCGCAAACTAAATACGGCTGGTGAATCTACTCTTGGAAATTTAGTTGCTGATGCCCAGCGTGCAACAATGCAATCTCAAATTGCACTTATGAATCCTGGTGGTATTCGTAATGACTTAGATGCTGGTGATATTACATGGGGAGAGATATATGGTATTCAACCATTCGGAAATCAATTAATAAAAGTAAATTTAACGGGTCAAGATATTCGTGATATTTTAAATCAACAATGGCAAAAAGACATAACAAGAATGCTTCAAATTTCTGGGATCCAATACACTTGGGATGCAAACAAACCTAATGGAGAAAAAGTAACAAGTATGCGCCTAACAAATGGAGAAGAAATTATCCCTTCAAAAACTTATAGCGTCGTTGCGAACGCATTTCTAGCTTCAGGTGGAGATGGATTTGTATCCTTTAAAAACGGTAAAGATGCTGAAACAGGACCAACTGATTTTGAAGCATTAGTAGATTACATAAAAAAATCAAAAGAACCAATTCAGTCTATTATTGATGGAAGAATTCAAAAAATAAATTAGGTTTTTATTAATCACAAAAACGAATAGATTACCTGTACTTTTTAGTGTACAGGTAATCTATTTTTTGTGGGTTTGAAATAACGTCTTACTGTGACCAATTAATAGTGACGGTAAATTTGGCCCCTATGGAACATTAAAATCAGATGATCCAAACAGTTAAAACTACATCTTTGTCCAAGATAAAAAAGGTCAATTTATCCCGCTTTAACGGGCAGTAAGACCCCCACCTCAAAATTCAGTGGAAGCAAAGAAGTTAGGTGGGGGATGAACAAAACCCCCACTGATTAAAGTTTCACTTTATATAAATTATGTTTTGACAATAAGGGGTTAATTGGTTTGTTTTAGTAGTTATATACTTATGAGTTATTTGAAATTCTAGCGGTTTTGTATACATAGTTTATCCTGCCTTAATTGATAGTGAATAGATATGACGGATATTTTAACCAAAATTTTCATGAAAATACCTTTAAAAAGAACGTTAGTTCGTATATAATAAGAACAAACGTTCTTTTGTTAGGAGTGATAACCTTGTATGATTATTCTCTTTTACCGAATCGTATTATTTTATGTGTAGATCTTCGTAGCTTTTATGCAAGCGTATCATGTATTAAAAAAGGACTTGATCCACGATATACAAAATTGGCCGTCGTAGGAGATGTAAACCGGAGTGGATCAATCGTATTAGCAGCAACCCCGCCATTAAAAGCGTTAGGAATTAAGAAGATGGCACGGTTGTACGAAATACCGAAGCGGCCAGATATTATTATTGTGAATCCAATTATGCATACGTATATGAAATGTTCAACTTACATAACAGGATTAGCTTTAAAGTATGTTGCGCCGGAAGATTTTCATCAATATAGTATCGATGAGTTTTTCATGGATATGACTGCAAGTATTCATTTGTTTGCGAGTAATCCGCGCGAGTTTGCATTAAAGTTTAAGAGAGAAATATATGAACGTACGCGAATTGAAAGTACGATTGGTATTGGTCCGAATTTATTATTGAGTAAAGTAGCGATGGATGTGGAAGCGAAAAAGAATAAGGATGGAATAGCGCATTGGACATATGACGATATACCCGAGAAGTTATGGCGTATTAGACCGCTCAGTAAATTTTGGGGTATATCGTATAAAACGGAAATAAAATTAAATCGAAAAGGTATACATACGATTGGGGGTTTAGCACAGTACCCATTGAAGTATTTAAAGCAATCCTTTGGTGTAATAGGAGAAGAATTACATTTACATAGTAATGGGATTGATTTTAGCAGAATAGCAGAGAAATATGTTCCAGCGACAACATCTATAGCAAAAAGCCAAATATTATTTCGTGATTATTCCATAGAAGAATTCATCGTTATTTTATTAGAGCATGTAGAAGAAGTTTGTTATAGGTTGAGACGAGAAAAGAAATATGCGCAAACGATCCATTTTTCAGTCGGATATAGTAAGGAATACGGAGGAGGAATAAAAAAAGCACATACGTTAAACAGAGCAACAAATTTAACGATGGATATTTATAATGTTTGTACTTATTTTTTATACGAGAGACATGCAGGAGAACCGATTCGATCAATAAGTGTTTCGCTAACTAATTTAATACATGAAGGAGAAGAACAAATTTCACTTTTTGATAACATTATACAAAGGGAAAAAGAAATGCGATTAACGAAGGTTATGGACGAAATTCGAACACGATTTGGTAAGAACAGTATTTTACGTGGGATTTCCTACACGAGCGTCGCAACAGCAAGATATAGAAATACATTATTAGGAGGACACAAATCGTGAGGAATGCGAATATACCAAAAGGAAGAGGGATGGTAAAGTGGCAACCGTTTGCCAGTATGCCAGAGCAGTTCACCTGTATTAAAGAAATGATACAGGAGCAAACAACAGTTCCGCGTCCAATCTTAACGCAAGATGAAAAAGAAAGGATTGAAAATAAGCTGTTAATTTCATATTTAGGTGAGGAAGAAGTTTTACTTACATATTATAAAAATGGCTACCTATATAAAAATTACATAACAGTAGCTGAAATAAATCCATTAAATAAGACGATTATTTGTACCGACGCTTTTCATAATCAAAGAATGTTTAAGTTTGGTGATGTAATGGAAGTGAATTAGAGTATCTTTCTATGCAGTAGGGTATTTTTAGCAGTCTACTGCATAGAAAAATCAAAGATCCAGCCACATATCAATTTTCAAGGTTTTAAAATGACTTTTATACAATCATCTTCACGATTATTGAAAATTTGATAACCGTAGCTCGCTTCTTCAAGGGGGATTTTGTGCGTAATAATCTCTTTTGGATCAAATTCTTTATTTGTTATTTTTTCAAATAGTTCCGGCATAAAATGAATGACAGGTGCTTGTCCCATTTTAAGGTTAATATTTCTAACCCAAAATGCCCCGAGTGGAAAGGCATTATAATTACCGCCATAAACACCAGTCATTTGAACTGTTCCATATTTTCTTACAGCTTTCGTAGCGATTTGAATAGGACCGAGGGTACCGCCTTGTAATTTTAATTTTTGTTCCAGAAATTCTAGGGGAGATTTTTTCCCATCCATGCCTACGCAATCAATAACTACATCCGCACCGCCATGCGTAATTTCCTTTAAATGTTCTCCCATATCAGGAAATTTTGTAAACTCAAATACCTCAACATTGTTAATCTTTTTTGCATAATGTATTCGATAATCTAAATAATCCACTGCAATTACACGTTTAGCACCTTGCATCCAAGCGAATTTTTGTGTCATTAATCCAACAGGGCCACAACCAAGTACGATAACAGTATCGCCTCGCTTAACACCTGCATTTTTTACACTCCAATAGGCTGTTGGCAAAACATCAGATAAAAAGAGTAGGGATTCATCTTCCAGTTCGCATGATTCTGGTATAACAAATGGAGTGAAATTTCCAAAAGGAACTTTTAAATATTCGGCTTGTCCGCCTGGATGGTTACCAAATTTCTCTGTGTAACCAAAGTATCCACCAGAATCATAATGAGGATTGGAGTTATCACATTGACTTTCCATTTCATGTTGGCAATAGAAACAATGTCCACAAGCAACGTTAAAGGGGATCACAACACGGTCTCCTTTTTTTACTTTAGTAACATCTGGACCAACTTCTTCAACAATTCCCATTGGTTCATGACCAATAATGTACCCTGGAGGTAAAGGCATGTTGCCTTGATATAAATGTAAATCAGAACCGCAAATAGCGGTTGAAGTAATTTTTACAATAATATCATCTTTTTTCTCTAATTTTGCATCATCCACTTGTTTAACCTGTACTTGGTTTGGTCCTTGATAGGTTACGGCTTTCATCTCATATCTCCTTAGGAATCATTTTTTATAATTTATATGTATCTCTTGGCAAAACAGAAATCTTTAGTAAAGAGGAATCAATACATAGTGTTGTTATGACAGTATGTTATAGCAACTCTTCTTTCTTATGTCTTTTGCTCTATTTTTAAGAAGAAACTCAATAATTATTCATAATCTAATTCCCATAAAAAGGATAATTATTATTTCATAACTCGAAGCATATTAAAAACATCGGAGGTGAAACAACATGGCAAACAATAATAGTGGAAGTCGTAATGAATTGTTAGTTCGAGGTGCTGAACAAGCTCTTAATCAAATGAAATATGAAATTGCACAAGAGTTTGGTGTACAACTTGGCGCAGATACAACAGCTCGTTCAAACGGATCTGTTGGTGGTGAAATTACAAAACGTTTAGTAGCAATGGCTGAACAACAACTTGGTGGTAGAGCGAACCGTTAAGTGAATTGACATAAAATATAGTAGATATGTAAATCAATTTCTTTTGTGTATGTATAAAGACAAAACCTTATAGTAAATGAATTCTCACTCAAAGATTATTGATAATCTTCTTTCATAATCTTTGGGTATTTAATTTGTAAACGACTTTCCTAAACAATAAACACAAGGTGTTGGAAAGGTGTTTTCCATGCATAGTAGAAAAGCTTTTGCAGGAAAAAGCATACTTAAAAATTTGATTTTAATATTAAAATCAATATTTATTATGATATTTTCGAAAGGAAGGAATTTGAAAATGGGTATATTAAGTGGAAATCCTCAAAATGAACCATTACACTACGGAGAGGTATTTGATATTTGGAGTTATCTTCTTGCTGCGCAGGGTGCGATTGCAAGCCACCAAGTATTTATGAATCACACAGGTGATGAAGATTTGAAGAAGTTTTTAGAAGGCTTAATTGAAAATGATATGAACTCGGAAATAGAAGAATTAAAAGCACTTTTAAAAGTTAATGGGGTTGCTTTACCGCCTGCTCCTCCAGAACGACCAGTAGCATCTATTGAAGACATTCCTCCGGGAGCGCGTATTAATGATGTTGAAATTGCAGCAGCTGTTTCTACAGGATTAGCAGCTGGACTTGTGACATGTAGTCAAGTAATGGGAAAATGCCTTCGAGAAGATGTAGGCATGTTATTTGGACAATTTCATATGAAAAAAGCGCAGGCAGGTGTAACTTTGCTACGTTTAAGTAAGAAAAAAGGATGGGTGGTTCCACCTCCATTACATGTGAGAAACTCTGATCAAGCTTAATAAACAAAAATAAAAAAGTGGCGTTGGCCACTTTTTTATTTTTTAGATGTATCCTTAAGCTTGGATTTATTTATTGTGGAAGAATCCATATATTCATCTGACATTTCCATAGCGTATTTATCATGGTGAATATGATTGTGATTTCTTAATTCATCGTTGTTACGCAGTACTAACCTCTTCATATAAATGTGGAAGAAAATCTCTATTCCGCCAATAATTAATGTGGCTATAAATGAAGAAAATCCAATATTACGAGTAGTATCTAAATTAGTAAATAAAGATGTTAAAATCCAAATTCCGAAGAAGGTTAAGCCAAAATCTGCCATTGTAGCAATCATATTTCCGTACTTAGGTAAAATGAAGAGATCTCCGATTAAATAGGCAGCTCCTGTAAGGAAAAGAGAAATTAGTAATACTCTAGGAATTGAAATGCCTGTAAAGATACTAAGTATGATTAGTAATACTGCAGTTATCGCTGTATATTTAATTAATAAAGCAACAATATGTTTCATCATTTTCCTCCATTGTTTAAACGTATATGGAATAAAATATTTCATTAAAAATGGGTTATGCTTTTATATAGCGTAACCCGTTTTAATCATCCTTAAATGGTAAGAAGTACAAGCCGGGTAAGAAGCAGGCTTATACTATGGATAGTATTTGCGGAATATCGAGCTTTATTCACAAAGGGGCGTTCCACTCTTATAATCGAGATGTTGCCTAAGTACAGTATTTTTTTACTAAACTTAATAATTTTTGCCGTTTTAATTCTTTAATATAAAAGCCAAAGTTTCTTGTGCTTAATGTATCTTTTTATCTACATATTTTCCGTAATCAGGTACAGCAATTTTATCAAATTCCTTAACGAGTGTGTTGAGGCTTGTTGATAGCAATTCACCTGACATAGGTATCCCATGTCCAGTAACAGTGACTAGAGGCTTTAATTTTTCTAATTTAATAACGGATTCTTTAGCAGCGTTCCAGTCTGTTGTTAAATAACGAGGCGGACCGCTGATTTCCTGTTCCTGAGTAATTACCTTATATAGATATTCTTGCTTCACTGTAATAAAAGCGTCCCCAGCAATTAAAGTTCGGTCTTTTTCTCGGAATAATGAAATATGACCTGGAGTGTGTCCTGGTGTATGCACCCATCTAAACTCTGGCATATGAGGAACAGTTCCATCTGCAGGTAGTACTTTTACGCTATTTCCTAAATCAATCGGTTCATTAGGGAACAGAGGCGACATTTTCGCTACCATACCACCTTCAACTGTTGGATCTGGTTCAGGATAGCCTTGTAGTCCAGTCAGGAACGGTATCTCCATTTGATGGGCATAGACTGGAATATCCCAATACTTAATGAGTTCAATTATTCCACCAACATGATCAAAATGCCCGTGAGTTAAAATAATTGCTTTTGGGCGACTATTTGTACCAAATCGCGTCTCAGTGACAGAGATAATTTCATTTGCACATTTAGGCATTCCAGCATCAACTAAAACAAAATCATTGCTCTTGGGATGTCCAACAAAACAGATGTTGACGATTTGAATCGTGTAACAAAATAAATCAGGCAATACTTCAATGCCATGACCACTTTCAATTGAAGTTGCCGGAATAAACTTGTAATCACTTCCATAATTCATTTCATTGTCCAATTTTTCTCCCCCTTAACTTATTCCAATATGACATTATAGTTCCCTAATTTTGAAAATCCATTTTGGAGCATTTGAGAAAAGAATGAGTGGGGGATTACAAAAAACAATAACTTAGTCTTAGAATTAAGGGAGAGATATGTCAATTTATATAAAATGTAAACAAAGAATATTGATTTTAAAGTCGTAGTTTATATTATTTTTTTGAGTTTAAGTGTATATCTTTTAAGAGGACATACCAAGTTCTTTTATTTTGATAATTACTTGAAACTTGAACGGGAAAAACATGATCAAGCGCCCATTCTAATTTGTTTATTTCATTTTCAAGTCCTGTTGGATAGAGTAAAAGGATCTTAAAATTATTTTTAACAATATTTGATAAAACGGTTTGTAATTCAAGCGCTTCAGTCAAGCTTCCGCCCCATCTAACAAATAAAATGGATTGTGAATTATGCATTCTTTCGTAAAGGTTATCAATTCTTTGATCTAATTTTTGTTTAAAATCATGGTATGTGATGAACCAATCTTCATTCGGAATAACAGGGAAATCATGATAAGATGTTACGTTATATTTTGTATCTTTTATAATATGAGAAAAAACAGGTTGTATCACGCCATCATTAAACACAATATTTTGCTCCGGCATTGATTGCATGTTTTTTAAATCCATAAAGTCTACGAAATTATTTTTCAATAATGTGTTGATAGAAGAAAGATTCGGTGATACAAACCAATCTAGAGGACCTGAATATTTCCGCAGCTTATATTTTTTTAGATGAATAGCAGTATAACAATTTTCCCCTAAACTAATAACATCATCATACATTCCTTGAAGCTTTTTCATTTCCAATACAATCATCCTTTTTTAGAAAAATTAGAAGGTATATATAAATTCTAAAAAGCGTTATTATGACACAAAATATGCTTTTGAAAAATAGGAGAACGAGTTAATTATAAATAATATATGTATGTATAAAACCTCCTGTGAAAAGGCTCACAGGAGGTTAAACTAAGGCGTATTTCAAGTTATGTACCATTTGTTGAGGTAAGAATTGTGAGTGATAATTCATGGCGTTCCTATAATAAAAGGGGAAAACAGAAATACATTGAAGTTAGTTGTGAACAAATTGTAATTTAAAATTGAGAGGAAATAAGAAGCCCTAGTTGCTTCATTATGCAACTAGGGCATTATTTAATCTCTTCCTAACTTAATTATATCATGTAAATCAAATTCGAAATAGACTGTTTCTTCTCCTTTACTCCTGCTACAATCAAGAACACATGCATAGTAAGGAGAGATGTTATATGAGTTCTTTCGTTCTCGATTTTCAGGAAATAGAAAAGGGGCAGCTTTCACTCGTCGGCGGAAAAGGGTTGAATTTAGGGGAGTTATCTAACATTCAAGGTATACAGGTGCCAGAAGGATTTTGTGTGACAACGGTAGGATATGAAAAGGCCATCGAGCAAAATGAAGAGCTTCAAACTTTGTTGCAGCAGCTGACCAAGTTGAAACTTGAAGACCGAGCTCAAATTGGTGAAATGAGTAAGGAAATTAGAGAAGTCATTATGGCAGTACAAATCCCTACTGATGTAGTGGAAGCAGTAACTCAGTATCTCTCACGTTTTGGAAATGAACACGCGTATGCCGTGCGTTCTAGTGCTACGGCTGAAGATTTACCGTATGCCTCGTTTGCAGGTCAACAAGATACGTATTTAAATATTATCGGAAAAGAAGCGATTTTACAGCATGTAAGAAAGTGCTGGGCTTCTTTATTTACAGAGCGAGCAGTCATGTACCGTATGCAAAATGGTTTTGAACATAATCAAGTTTCTATATGTGTTGTCGTTCAAAAAATGGTTTTCCCTGAGGCTTCGGGCATTCTATTTACTGCTGATCCGATTACATCTAGCCGAAAGATATTATCAATTGATGCCAGTTTTGGACTTGGTGAGGCGTTAGTATCAGGACTCGTCTCTGCTGATAATTATAAAGTAAAAGAGGGGGAAATCGTCGATAAGGTGATTTCAACTAAAAAAGTAGCTATCTATGCCTTAAAAGAGGGCGGAACAGAGACGAAACAGATTAATTCGGCTCAGCAAAAGATTCAAACATTGTCTGAACAACAAATATTACAACTAGAACAGATCGGAAGACAGATAGAAGCTTATTTTGGCTGTCCGCAAGATATTGAATGGTGTTTAGCCCGTAATACATTTTATATTGTTCAAAGCAGGCCGATAACGACTTTATATCCAATTCCGGAAGAAAATGATGGGGGAAATCATGTATATATATCAGTTGGTCACCAACAAATGATGACCGATGCGATGAAACCATTAGGGTTATCTTTTTTTCTGTTAACGACAAGTGCCCCAATGCGTAAAGCGGGCGGAAGGCTGTTTGTTGATGCTACGCAACAATTAGCTTCACCTGCTAGCAGAGATTACTTAATAAATACGTTAGGAAAATCAGATCCGCTCATAAGAGATGCATTAACGACTGTAGTCGAGCGAGATAATTTTATTACATTGTTACCGGATGAAGAAACGGAAAAGAGTGCTAGTAAAAGTAAGCCACCAGTAAGTTCGCGACCAGAAATCGAAAATGATCCAGCAATCGTTACGGAATTAATAAAGAATAGTGAAGTATCACTTGAAGAGTTAAAAGAAACTATGCAACTGAAATCAGGAGTGGACGTACTTGATTTTATTTTGGAAGATATTCAGCAATTAAAGAAAGTATTGTTTAATCCGCAAAGTATAGCAGTTATTATGGCAGGTATGAATGCTTCAACATGGATCAATGAAAAAATGGAGCAATGGCTGGGCGAAAAGAATGCAGCGGACACCCTTTCTCAATCGGTGCAAAATAATATTACGTCGGAAATGGGTTTAGCATTAATGGAAGTTGCTGATGTGATTCGGCCGTACGAAGAAGTTATTGCGTATTTACAACATGTAGAAAATGATAGCTTTTTAGATGAACTCGTTCAGTTTAAAGACGGGGAAAAAGCTCGAGAGGCAATAGATGCTTTTCTAAATAAATACGGAATGAGATGTAGCGGAGAAATCGACATTACGAAAACGCGCTGGAGTGAGAAGCCAACAACCATTATCCCGATGATTTTAAATAATATAAGAGATTTTGAATATGGTGCAAGTAAACGGAAATTTGAAGAAGGACTGCAAGAAGCTTTGAAAAAAGAAGAAGAGTTAGTAGATCGATTGCAGCAATTGCCGGATGGAAAACAAAAAGTAGAAGAAACGAAGCGAATGATTCGCAATATCCGTAATTTTATCGGCTATCGTGAATATCCGAAATACGGTATGATTAATCGTTATTTCATATATAAGCAGGCGTTACTAAAAGAAGCTGAGCAACTTGTGCAGAGCGGTGTCATTCATGAAGTTGATGATATATACTATTTAACTTTTGAAGAGCTTCACGAAGTTGTTCGCACGAAGAAACTAAATTATGAGCTTATTCATAAACAAAAAAATGATTATAAATTATATGAAAAACTAACGCCTCCTCGTATAATGACGTCTGATGGAGAAATCATTACAGGTAAATATAAACGAGAAAACCTCCCAGCTGAAGCGATTGCAGGTCTGCCTGTTTCTTCTGGATTAGTTGAGGGGAGAGCTCGCGTTATTTTAAACATGGAAGATGCGAATTTAGAAGAGGGAGATATATTAGTTACGGCGTTTACTGACCCTGGCTGGACACCATTATTTGTATCTATAAAAGGACTAGTCACTGAAGTCGGCGGACTTATGACTCACGGGGCGGTTATTGCACGGGAATATGGATTACCGGCAGTCGTTGGAGTAGAGAACGCTACGAAATTAATAAAAGATGGGCAACGAATACGAGTACATGGAACAGAAGGGTATATTGAAGTGTTGTAATGAAGTAAAAGATCATCCGCTATAAATAGTGGATGATCTTTTTATTTTGCAATAACTCACTTCTTTAAGCCAGCTGCATAAAAAGGTCCATGAACTGCGATTGTTGATAAAATACGAGCAATTTCCTCTGGTGTTTCTTTTTGGCCACTATTTAACCATTGCTGAATGACACCAATATGAGCAGATGCCATATAAGAAGCTAAATATTGGCTTGGAACAAGTAAATTTTCCTTATTAATGAGAGCACCATTCGTATCTTCAAATAATGTTTTCCACATAAAGTCTTTCAACTTTGTTTGAAAAGATAAATCTCCTTTTGGGCTTAATACAGCTTTCATAAAATCACTATTTTCATTTAGAAATTCAAGAATAGAAGTGATAAGTAGAAACGGCATTGTTGGAGAAGGATTCGATCCGAGATCCGCAATCACTTCTGGGAATCTCTTTTTTGCAATGCTAGAAAACTCATACATAATGTCTTCTTGGCATTTTGTCATTAAATCAAATTTATCTTGATAGTGCGTATAGAAAGTACCGCGATTAATGTTTGCTTTCGTTGTAATATCTTTCACTGTAATGGCGTCAAAACCTTTGTCCTCAATTAATTCCACCAATGCATTTCGTATGGCAGTTTTCGTACGAACAACACGTAAATCTAAATTACTATCGCGCAAAGCATGTCCCTCCTTAATTTTACTGAACATATTTAGAAAATGTGTCTTATAACCGACACATTCACGATTTTTGATTATTGTATAAGGTTCAACTCGAACATATAATTCAAAATATAAATAAACAACACGTTGTTGGTTATTATAAATCAAATGTAAGGAGGAGAAAAGAAAATGTTTAAAAATAAACTTTTATTATTATCACCAGTTATTGCCCTACTTGTTGTTTTTATTTTTTCATTAACGTTATTTCCAACCGTTCAACCTCAGCCGAAAAACTTGCCAATCGCAATTGTAAATGAGGATCAAGGAGTAGAAATTCCGGATCAACCGAAGATGAATATGGGGCAAACAATTGTTGATAATATGAAAAAGACATCAAAATCAGAAGAAGAACCTGCGGTGAAGTGGATAGAAGTGAACAATAAAGAAGCAGTTCAAAAAGGCTTAAATAATCAAGAGTATTACGCAGCATTAGTCATTCCGAAAGACTTTAGCGCAAAACAATCATCATTACGAACAACACAGCCATCTTCGCCAGAGGTAGAAATATTTATAAATCAAGGAATGAATACAGCAGCATCAACTATGGCAGGGCAAATGTTAAATGGTGTAGTTGATAATATGAACAATACTGTTCGCGCGCAACTATTAGAAGGATATAAAGAAAAAGGAGTTACGTTAACAGCAGATCAAGTTTCAAATGTAGTCACACCGATTGCAAAGAAAGTAACGAATGTAAATGAAATTGGCAAAAACAGTGCGAACGGTAACTCGCCAATTTCTTTATTCCAACCGTTATGGATTGCAAGTTTAGCGAGCGCAGCAATTATCTTTATTGCGATAAGTAAAATGCCAGTAGGTACAAGAAAAGAAAACTTCATATTAAAACTAAAACAAATCATAACAGGGGCTGTCGCAGCATTTGTCATTGGGTTCGGTATTACATGGATTGCGGATGGAATGGTAGGACTAAATATTTCAAATTTCACTGATACGGCACTGTTTTTAACTATTACGTCCTTTAGTTTCTTCTTAATGATATCGGCGGTACTTTCAATAGTCGGACTAAAGGGAATCAGTATATTTGCTCTCTTACTATTCTTTGGTGCACCGTTATTATCATTAGCGCCTGAAATGTTGTCTCCATTTTACCAAGACTGGGTGTATACATGGTTGCCGATGCGATTTATGATTGAAGGACTTAGAGAAATATTCTTCTTCGGAAAAGGGTTAAGCTGGAGTACACCTGTTATTGTGCTTATTTGGATTGGTGCGGTAAGTATCGTTATTATTTTAG
Source organism: Bacillus sp. FF-1 (assembly GCF_028548245.1). NCBI lineage: Bacteria > Bacillati > Bacillota > Bacilli > Caryophanales > Bacillaceae > Bacillus > Bacillus sp. FF-1. The sequence continues at coordinate 762,803 of NZ_JAQQGG010000002.1, read as the reverse complement.
CGACTGCTTTAAAACGTAGTGTAGTAAGGGGACATAAAACGGAATTACAGGCATAAAAGATAAAAACGTTTCACTATGAGTGAAGCGTTTTTTTTGTGATGGATACAAGTTATCAAATAGATAAATTTAAAAGTGCAGTAATTAATTTTGGTATATAATGTATAAAATGAAAATTAATAAAGAGCGAAGTAAGCATAGGAAAGGGGAACGGAAATATGGAGAAATATACAATTCGAACCGCTACTGAAGAGGAAAGCGATAACATTATTACTCTATTAAAAGAAGTAGCACAATGGCTACAACATAAAGAAGTGGACCAGTGGCAGTACCTTTTAGGAGGAGAAGCTACGGCTGAAATATTAGAAGGTATAAGAGAGAAATATACATATGTGGTTACGAAAGAAGATGAAATTATCGGTACAGTTACAGTATCTCCTAAACAAAATGAATGGGATGAATATATTTTTGGTAAAGAGGAAGTTTCTAATTCATTATATATTCATAGATTTGCGGTGAATCGGAAGTATAAGGGGAACGGAATCGGAGAATGGATGTTACGGTGGATAGAAGAGAATGTACAACATGACAAAGAGTTGTTAAAACTAGATTGTGTAGGGCATAATGTTACGTTGAATGATTTCTATAAGCGATGTGGTTTTGAATATGTCGGTAGTACGGATGGACATAGTATGTTTCAGAAGAGCATAATATAGTTGAAAAGAAATAAGAAAAAGCGTAGGAATTTCTACGCTTTTTCTTATTTCTTCTCACTGTCTTTTAAAACTTGATTTATTTTTAAGTTAACTACTTGGGCAGCTAGATATCCAAGACCTCTAGCAGCTTGCAGTTGAGTTTTTTTACAATTTTCTTTTTGAGCAATGTTTTTTCATGATTAATATTTATTTTTTTCATAGTTTATATGCCCCTTTGAAATATCCTTATTATGGTTATTTTAATTGATTTATTCAGATAAAACAATCGATGTCTAAAATCTGTTTACATATTTGAATATGAAAGAAGGAATTCAATATAATTATACAGAATATTTAGATAAATAGGGGGGTGTCGAATTTTGAGTGAAATTGAATTAAAAAGGAATGTAATTAAGACAGGGAGTGAGAAGAGCATCATTCTTCGGTTTATACTTGCTAGTCTCGTTGGGGTGTTTATGTTTTTCGTACCGGTTACGATAAACGGTGCTTCTTCCATAATGATTGATCATATCGTGTCGTGGATTAGAGCTTCGGTCCCGAGCGCCGTACCTTATTACGCACTACTCGTTATGGTAATGGGTGCAATTTATCCGTTTTATACGAAAAAATGGAATACATCTATCGTAGATATTTGCTTTTCGATTTTAAAAGTGGTTGGCGTCGTTTTCGGTGTATTATATTGTTTGAAAGTAGGGCCAGCTTGGTTCTTTGCGCCAGATGTTGGGCCGTTTTTGTATGAGAAACTAGTAATATCGGTAAGTTTACTCGTTCCGATTGGTTCGGCTTTTTTAGCATTATTAGTCGGGTATGGATTACTTGAATTTATCGGTACGTTTTGCCGTCCGATTATGAGGCCGTTATGGAAAACACCTGGACGATCAGCAATTGATGCGGTTGCATCCTTTGTGGGAAGTTATTCACTGGCTTTATTAATTACGAATCGCGTATATAAAGAAGGAAAATATACGACAAAAGAAGCGGCCATTATCGCTACAGGATTTTCTACAGTATCCGCAACATTTATGATCATCATCGCAAAAACATTAGACATCATGCATTTATGGAATGTTTATTTTTGGACGACTCTCGTTGTAACATTCATCGTAACTGCTATCACCGTAAGACTTCCACCCCTTAGTAGAAAACCAGATACATATGTAACAGAAGAAGGGTTCCCAGAGCCCGTTTATAAGGAGAAAATGCTAGAGCGTGCTTGGGAAGATGCGCTAGAAGTATCGAAATCTGCACCGAGTATTATAAAAAATATTGCAGTGAACTTAAAAGACGGTTTTATCATGACGATGGGAATTTTACCATCTATTATGTCTGTAGGGTTAATTGGTATTGTCTTAGCGAAGTTCACACCAATATTTGATTGGGTCAGCTATATTTTTTATCCTTTTACATGGGCTTTACAACTGCCAGAAGCAGACTTAGCTGCTAAAGCGGCATCCGTCGGTATTGCGGAAATGTTTTTACCATCATTATTAGTAGTTAGTGCACCACTTGTGACAAAGTTTGTCATTGCGGTTGTTTCGGTATCATCTATATTGTTTTTCTCAGCATCCATCCCATGTATTTTATCGACAGATATTCCGTTAAAAGTATCAGAACTTATTATTCTGTACGTACAAAGAACGATATTAACATTGCTTATCATTACGCCGATTGCTTATTTGTTACTTTAAAAAGGGGAAAAGTATAAAAAAGAATCCTTCTATAAAAGGAAGGATTCTTTTGTTTAGTGTTTTTATCAAGTAAATACTTTAAAATGTACACTGTTTTGATGTTTTATTTGTTTTTCGAATATGACGTAATACTTCTTAAGAAAATTCCTAATCCTGCAAAAAAGAATCCTAAGCATAATAAGCTGCCTGGCGTTCCCCAAGTAATTTGATCTAGCATTTTTATATCCTCCCATTTACCCCATATGAATTAACTGTAAAACTTTCACTTTATTATTATATAGTATTTTTCGGGTGTAATCCAGAATTATCCATACTACCAAATTGAAAAAATAATCTTTTTGTAGAAATAATAGCGTTTTTGGTGTGCAAATCTTTCAATAATGCACACTAGACCTTTAGAAAAAGAAAAACCTTACATGAAATGAAACCAATATAAATGTAGCTTGATATAATGGGATGGACACGGTATTTGTTACAGGCTTTTACGGATTATTATGTAAGAAGGTATTAAAACTTGAATTTTAAGTGCATTTAAAAGTTAGTGTTAATGTTTTAATATCTATATAATTAAATGTTTATTTCTGTGATATAGTAAGAAAAAGGGGGCTTACAAATGGAAATCATTCACGAAAGAGCAAAGCTACGGTTAATGGACGGTAATGATGTCGAAACTTTGTTTTCGATTGTAGAAGGAAATCGGGAAATTTGGGCGTATTTAATCTCTAAAATGGATAGTGTGCAAGATATGCAGCAATATGTTCAAAAAGCGATACAAGGTTATGGAAAAGGTACGCAAATACCTTTCGTTGTAGTGGATCAACAGACGAATAAGATTGTAGGAAGTACACGTCTATATAATATTTCGGTAGAAGATAAAACAGTCGAGTTAGGACAAACGTGGTATCATCCAAGTGTCCAGCGTACGAGTATAAATACAGAGTGTAAGTATATGCTTCTCCAGTATGCTTTTGAAAAACTCCATATGCTCAGGGTACAAATTAAGACGGATGCAAGAAATGAAAAAGCACAACGAGCAATTGAAAGGTTAGGCGCAGTAAAAGAGGGTGTGCTTAGAAATGAAAGAAAATTACCGAATGGTTATGTGAGAGATGCAGTTGTGTACAGTATTATCTCAAGTGAATGGCCAGACGTGAAAGAACAATTGTTAGAAAAATTAGAGTTGTATAAAGAAAAGCTATAATTCGTGTTTTGAAAGGTATATTGTTCGTAAGGCATGAAAAATATACCTTTTTTCTTACAAAATGCTACTTTATTTTAATTCCTTTTGTTTCATCGTTCCCTTCTGAGAAAAAATTCGTTACAATGTAGTTGTATGGTAATAAACTTATGAATTTAAAACATGTAATGAAAACCGCAAATGAAAATGAATTGATAATCCTCAATTTTAAATGAAAACCCTTTTATACATAAATAACAAGTAAAGTTCCTTCTTTTAAATAAACTCAAACAAAACGATTTGATATAAATGTTTTTTTATAGAAGTATGGATGATGTACGGAGGCAATTACAAATGAAAGAAAATAAGAAGAGTAAGAAAAGGCGAATCTTTCAAGTATTTTTACTAATGATTTGTTCTGCTATTTTATATGTAAGTTATGCAGCTTACGATATTTGGAGTTATCGTTTTAAAGCAAATGATGACGTAAAAACGGATGCTGGTATTGTACTAGGAGCAGCTTCATGGAACGGAAAACCATCTCCTGTATTTAAAGAAAGAATTAATCATGCGATTTCTTTATATAAGAACGGAAATATTAAAAAGATTATTTTTACAGGTGGTACAAAGTTCGAGGCCGAACTTGAGGAAGCTCGTACTGCAAGAGTATATGCAATGAAACAAGGTGTAAAAGACGAAGATATTTTAATTGAAACAAAATCCCTTTTCACTGAAGAAAACTTAAAGAATGCGAAGGAAGTTGGAGTAGAGAACGGCATACGCACATACACGATTGTAAGTGATCCACTTCATATGAAACGCGCAATGAGAATCGCAAAACATATTAATATTGAAGCGTATGCTTCACCAACGCCGACATCAGCATATAAAACGTTAGATACAGAAATACCATTCTTCTTTAAAGAATTATTCTCGTATATTGGATATGTAACCTCGTTGCCATTAAAGGCATTGAAGGGAGACTAATAAGAAAAGAACCTATCTTTAAATAGGAACTTTTCTTATTAGTCAAAAACATTGTATTTTTATCGGAATAGTGAAACAATAGAGAGGTAGCTTCATATAATCATAATGACAAAATGAACGGTTTATGAATCGAACATAAAGGAGATTATAGTATGGCACTCTCATTTGTTGAAACAGAAAAACAATCTTTCATTATTGAACAAATAAATAAATTGATTCCGAAGTTCATGGAAAGGGAGCATCAACTAAGTGAATTAGGATCATTTCCGTATGAAAATATAAATGATTTGAAACATATCGGATATACGAAATTAACGTTACCGAAGGAATTTGGTGGTAGTGCGATTTCTTTATATGACTTCGTTCTATTTCAAGAGAAAATTGCGGAAGGCTGCGGGGCTACTGCATTATCGATTGGCTGGCATCTTGGCATTGTGAAAGAACTAGCGGAAAATCGCTCTTGGAATGATGAGATGTTCAAATGGTTTTGCGAAGAAGTGCGTAATGGAGCGCTCTTTAACAGGGCAGCAACAGAACCGAAAACAGGGAGCCCGACGCGTGGCGGTAAACCAGAAACAATAGCGGTTCAACAAGGCGAGAAGTGGGTTATAAATGGAAGGAAAACTTTTACAACGATGGCGCCAGTACTTGATTATTTTATTATTTCAGCAAGTATGGAAGGCCAAGAAGAAGTTGGTGAGTTTGTCATTCCAAGAAATACACTCGGTGTATCCATTGAAGAAACGTGGGATAGCGTTGCAATGCGAGGGACTGCTAGCCACGACCTTGTCTTACAAAATGTAGAGATAGACAACCGCTTTTTTACGGATGTAAAAGGCGGGAAAGTGAAACAAAAGGGTATTGGCTGGTTGCTACATATACCAGCATGTTATTTAGGAATTGCACAATCAGCAAGAAATTATGCAGTTCAGTTTGCGGGATCATACAAACCAAATAGTTTAAACCATTCTATTAGTTTATTACCGAATGTTAGAAGATTAGTTGGAGAATTAGAACTCGAGCTTATGCAAGCTCGCGTCTTTTTATATCAAATTGCGAAAAAATACGATGAGGCAGAAGATAAACTGTCACTGCAAGCAGAATTAGCGGCAGTGAAATACGCCGTAACAAATGCGGCGATATCCATAGTGGATAAATCAATGCGCATCGTAGGAGCAAAAAGTTTATCAGAAAAAAATCCGCTTCATCGTTACTATTTAAACGTTAGAGCAGGACTACACAATCCGCCGATGGATGATGCAACACTATCTATGTTGGCGGATGCAGCGTTTCGGTCGTAGTTTTTTTAGCTTGAACTTTATTATTTAAGTACAATATAGTTGTTTTGAAAGCACGTGTTTGATTAGTAATCGAACGCGTGCTTTTTATTCGTTGGATATACTAGTTTAAAAAGCACGCGTTTTAATATAAATGGTTATCATGATTTTGTAAGTGTTCCTTGATGGAAAAACATTTGCCATCTTCCCTCTATCAGTTTCCAAATGGAGCTTCGCAAAGTATTCTGCATTCTAGTTTCATCTCTTACAAGATATGTCGCCAATACAGTATCCTTCGATAAAGGGTATATTTCAAAATTAGAAAGAGTCATTTCTCTCACACTAAGTCCGTCTCCACCAACAGAATCCTTCTTATACCAAACGTTTCCCGAACTTCCAAACTCAAAAAAGTCGTCTGCAAGTAATTTGTCCAGTTCTGCTGGATTTGTACGAGTTTTAGGTTCTGATAGTTTTTCTTCCAGTTCACATAAATGCTTTTTTAATTCAGAGTGCTTTTTCACGTGATCATCCCCATATATTAATTATCGTACAACAACTAAAAACTGCTCTTTTTAACTAACGAAAAGAATTTTGACTAGTTAGATAATTGGTTGCGTATTATTATAATGCCAGTTTGGAAGCTTTGTAAACATTTGTTATATTTAATCCCAAATTAAAGGTCTTTCCAAATCTACCATGCGTAAATATTGTAAAAATTGACCTGCATGGACCGCATCATGATAGGCAATTCGTAATAGCATATCGCCTAAATATCGTTGATAGCCAACATCGCTTCGATCAATAAGTCTTGCATCTAGCTCTGCTATGCTTATTGATTGAACATATTCTATGAAATCGGCAAAACATGATTGTGCTAATTCAATTTCTTTTTTAACACAAGTAATTGGCTCGTCATCATACGGGATATGTATGTCGTTTATTGAGCCGTTGTTTTTTAAAATCATATGATAGTAAAAAGTTGAGGTCCATACGTGACGAATCATTTCACCAAAGGACATAGCCTCGTGATCAGGCTTCCAATTAAGAAAATTATCGGGAAGAGAATTCCATAATTTTTCTGAGCGCCTTCTCGTTTCTTTCAAATTTAATATACTAAGATCAATTGCATTCATAATACATTCTCCTTTACTGTTAAATTTAAAATAATTGTATCAATTTAATAGTTAGGGTATCATCGAAATATGAATGTATATCCGAATATCTCATATATAGCTAAACTTATTGCTGAACCTACAAGAGCAATTATCTTAGAGTGTTTAATGAATAATCAGGCACTACCTGCTAGCGAATTAGCTTATATGGCAAAGGTGTCACATCCAACAATTAGTTCTCATCTTTCTAAATTAGTAGAGGGGAATCTACTTAAAGTTGAACAACATGGTAGACATCGTTACTATCGACTTGCTAATCAAGAGGTAGCAGAGGTTCTTGAAAAGTTAGGAACAATCGCACCAACAGTTCAAGTTCGGTCTTTAAAACAATCAGATCAACTAAAACAAATTCGTTATGCTCGAACTTGTTACGATCATCTTGCAGGTAGACTCGGTGTAGAGATAACCGAAAAATTATTAGATAAGGAATTTATCATTTTAGAGAAAGGAGAATACATTGTAACGGAACAAGGTAAGCGATGGTTTCTGAATTTTGGAATAAATATTGAAACGGCAAATATAAAGAGAAGAATATTTGCAAAACCTTGTCTTGATTGGAGTGAACGACGCTACCATATTTCTGGTTGGTTAGGATCTGCAATAGCAAAACTATTTTTTGAACAGGAATGGATTACAAAAACGGATAAGAATCGGGCTGTCCATCTTACAAGAAAAGGTATGAAGTTCTTGAAAGACGAATTAGGCATTGACATGGAAAATAAAGAAATGAAATAACCTGAGTCTATACAAATGTAGACTCAGGTTATTTCATTTCTTTTAAAAATCTTTAGTGATATTTGCGCACGACAAATTAACCTCACTTGCTTTACGGAAAGAGATTAGCTGAAAAAATAGTAGTTGAGACGATTCTATTAAATTAGTAATCATATTCATTGAAAATTATGCGTAAGAATATAGTAAATGAAGGGAGATATAAAATGAATAAAGTGAAACTGAAAGTATTTAATATAAAGTATGTCATGATATGTCTTTTATTCACAATTATATGTATTCTCACTTCATTCTTCATTTCTAGTAATTCAAACGTATTTAAATCTTATTATATTAATCAATTATTAGGAACGAATTCTACGAAAGGCCTTATGTATATGATAGGCAGTGAAAATCGTTATTTTGCCGAAGAATTTCATAAAGAAAAAGGACGAGCGTCTTTGGAATCTTTTTTACTTTCACTTTCTACAAATATTAATGTAAATGACCTCCGGAGCTTATTAACTCGAGAACTTCCAAATATGAATCAATTTTATTCAGAAATATTAATTGCCGGGGAAGGAACAGATTATACGAACATTCCTGAAGAATCCAGCATTCCTTTAGAGAATATTCAAGATAAAGGTACTGCTGTTAAACACCCAAAGAGTGAGAAAGAAAACAATTCAAATACACAAAATAACGGTGAAAATAAAGTTTTTATTTATCATACACATAGTTGGGAGTCGTTTATTCCTCTCATTCCAGGTGCTACTAAACCTGATGATGCCTCTAGTACAAATAATGAAGTGAATATTACGTTTGTTGGAAATTATTTAAAACAAAAGTTAGAAGAAAAAGGAATAGGCGTTTCACATGATACGACAAATATGAGGGACTTTCTACGAAATAAAAATTTAAACTGGGCCCAATCTTACAAAGGATCTCGTCAAATATTACAAGAAAAATTAGCACAAGATAAAAATATTATGTTTCCCATTGATCTTCATAGGGACGATGCACGAAAAAATATTACGAAGAAAACGATTAATGGAAAGGATTATGCACGACTCTATTTTATTTTAGGTCGAGAAAATCCTAACTATGAAAAAAATAAAAAAATAGTAACAGCAATCAATTCATATTTAGACGAGAAGTATTACGGTTTAAGCCGAGGCATTTTTATTAAAGATCGTAAAAGCGGGAATGGAGTATATAATCAAGATCTTTCTCCAAATGCATTACTTATTGAAATGGGAGGGGTAGATAATACTCCAGAAGAACTGTATGCTTCCGTAGACGCATTAGTAGAAGCATTTAGCCATTATTATAATGAAGTAACTAAGAAAAATAACTAAAATAAAAAAGGAGTGACACCTAGTCGGAAGTGCTAGGAGGTTACTCCTTTTTTGTAGAAAATAAAATTACCAATAGATGTTAGTAGTTAAAAAATCTTTCTTTTCATTCTTCTTTTTATCGTTTTATAGGAGAATGCTATGCTTCTTATTTCACCTACTGTATAATAAGAAAAAAGCACGAAAAGAGGTTATCTCATGCTAGAGGTTATTGCAACATGTTTAGAAGACGTGAAACGAATTGAACGAGCTGGCGGGAAGCGAATTGAATTAATTTCATCTTATACAGAAGGCGGTTTAACGCCGAGTTATGCATTTATAAAAAAAGCGGTAGAAGCAGTACATATACCAATTCACGTTATGATTCGTCCGCATGCGAAGTCTTTTACATATACGGAAGAAGAAATTGAAATGATGAAAGAAGATATTGTAGTTGCTCAGAATTTAGGAGTAGCTGGTGTTGTATTAGGTGTATTAAATGAAAGAAATGAAGTGGATGAAGAGAAACTAGCGAATTTATTATCTGTGGTAGATGGGATAAATGTCACATATCACCGTGCAATAGACGACACGGAAAATCCAGTAGAAGCGATGAGAACGTTAAAGAAGTTTCATAAAGTGACTCACGTCTTAACTTCAGGTGGACAAGGGAATATAGTTGATAATATTCCGGTGCTTACAGATATGCAAAAGGTAAGCGATGGTCAAATTCAGCTTGTAGTTGGAGCTGGTGTAACGAAAGAAAATATAAAGCAATTGCTAAATGAAACTGGAATTTCGCAAGCTCATGTCGGTACAGCGGTAAGAGAAGGGAAATCATGTTTTGCTGAAATTGATCCTAATTTCGTACAAGAATTAGTTCAAATCATACAATAAACAATTAAGAAAGAGGAGAAACGATGAAGGAAAATACGAAGAAAGAATTATTCTCATGGGCGAAAACGATAGGATTTACCCTTGTATTAATCGCAATTATTCGCGGTGTTTTATTTACACCGTCATTAGTACAAGGCGAATCGATGATGCCCACTTTAGAAAATAACGAACGAGTTCTCGTGAACAAGATTGGTTACAGTATAAGTGGATTAGAACGTTTTGATATTATCGTCTTTCATGGAAAAGAAGGATACGATTTAGTAAAACGAGTAATTGGTTTACCAGGTGATACAGTTGAGTATAAAAATGATGTTTTATATGTAAACGGAAAAGCGATGGAAGAACCATATTTAAAAGAGTTTAAAGAAAAAGCAGCAGGCCGTGTATTAACTCCAGACTTTACGTTAGAACAAATCACAGGAAAAACGAAAGTGCCAGAAGGCCAAGTATTTGTTTTAGGGGATAATCGTGAAGTTTCTAAAGACGGTCGTATGTTTGGGTTTATTTCAGAAGATGAAATTGTCGGAAAAGGACAAGCTGTTTTCTGGCCGTTGAAACAAGTAAGAGCGTTATAAAGAAAAAGTATGGGAGAAATATTCTTCCATACTTTTTTTATGCCTATTTATTTAAACGTTTGGTTCTGCTATAACTTGAGGTTTTGAAAGAGAACCATCATTATTTCTAAATTTTATTTTGTATTGACCTTACATAAAGGTTAAGTAGCTGAAAAATATATTGATAGAATTGAAAGAATATTTTATAATTTTAAATTATATGTTTGTTTCGAAAAACGGAATTTAAGTTCCGAAATTCGGAACAAGAGGGAGAGAGAATGACTATAAATAAAACGACAGTTAAGACAATGGATATTTTACAGTTGTTTTATGAGCATGAAGAGCTCAGTTTAACAGAGATGGTTCAGCTTACGAGTATGCCGAAAACATCTGTTTATCGTTTAATTGGTTCGTTAGAAGAAATGGAGTTTTTACAAAAAAATGAGAAGGGGAAATATCGTTTAGGAGTTGTGTTTTTACGGTTCGGTCAACTTGTTTCACAAAGACTATCCGTAAGAAATATTGCGATTCCATATATGAAAGAGCTTAGAGATAGTTTAGGGCAGGCAGTTAATTTAATTATTCAAGATGGTAATGATGCGATTTATGTGGAAAAGATGGAAGGCGTTCAGCCTGTACGTGTGTATACGGCGGTTGGAAGAAGAGCGCCACTTTATGCCGGTGCATGTCCGAGAATTTTACTATCGTATTTTTCTGAGGAAAAGAAACGGAAATACATAGAGGAAACGAATTTAAAACAATTTGCAGATGGAACAATCGTAGATAAGAAACAATTACTAGAAGTGTTACAAATGGCGAAAAAGGAAGGACACACCATTAGCTATTCTGAGTTAGAAAATCATACAGCAGCTATAGCAGCGCCCATTTTCGCAAATGATGGAACGGTTGTAGCAGGCATTAGCATTTCAGGATTAGCAATTGAGTACAGCGAAAGTAACATTTCATATTTTATCGCGAAGGTGAAAGAGACAGCAAATCGCATTTCGAAAGAACTTGGCTTTTTGGCATAGAAAGAGGGAGTAGGATGAAATTTTCTGCGTTAGGGGATCAAGCAATTATTGTTACATTTGGTGAAGAAATCGGGATGGATGTATACGAAAAAGTACAACGACTATTTCAAGCGTTGCAGCAACATCCGTTTGTAGGGATGGTTGAATGTGTTCCGTCGTTTACTTCATTAGCCGTTTACTACAATTTGTATGAAGTATGGAAGGGAAATGATAGAAAGATAAGACCATATGATTGCGTATGCCAATACATAGCTAGAATGTTAGATACGTATAAGGAAGAGCTGAAACGAGATGTGAAACATATTTCTATACCCGTTTGTTACGGGGGAGAATATGGACCTGATTTAGAAGAGGTGGCACATTATCACGGTTTACAAGTAGAAGATGTCATTCGCATACATAGTGAAACAACGTATTTTGTATATATGTTAGGCTTTACACCAGGGTTCCCATATTTAGGAGGACTATCAAAAGAACTAGAAACACCTAGAAAAGAAATACCGCGGTTACAAATCTCTCCTGGTTCGGTAGGAATCGGCGGAAATCAAACAGGTATTTATCCGCTTGAAACACCGGGTGGATGGAATATTATTGGACGAACACCAATCTCCTTATTTAATCCGGAAGAAGAAACACCAACCTTTATTCAAAGCGGCATGTATTTACGATTTATCCCAATAACGAAGGAAGAGTACGTATCACTTGAGGGGGCTAAAGAATGGATGTAGAGGTTTTGCATGCAGGGATGTTTACAACAGTCCAAGATTTAGGACGATCTCATTATCAACAATACGGTGTGCCAGTTGGCGGGGCGATGGATCAAAGTGCACTTCGGATGATCAATATGTTAGTTGGTAATGAAGAGAATGAAGCGGCACTCGAAATGACGATTATGGGACCGAAATTGTTAATAAAGAAAACGACGTTACTTGCGATTGGCGGTGCGGATATGGAACCGTTACTAAATGGGGAGCGTATACCATTATGGCGTCCCATTTTAGCGGAAGAAGGTAGTATGCTTTGCTTTGGAAAAGTGAAAAGTGGTTGCAGAACGTATGTGACTTTTGCAGGTGGTATCCATATTGATCGTACGATGGGAAGCAAAAGTACTTACATACGTGCTGCGATTGGTGGTATAGAAGGAAGAATGTTGAAAAAGGGTGACTACTTCCAAATTGGTGTACAACCAGAAATGGCGAATCGTTTCATTCAAGACTTACAAAAAGATGAGAGAATAAAAACGAAATGGGCAATTAGCAACAGCGTACTACCAAAGTATAAGAAACACCCTAAGCTTCGTGTCATAGTTGACTTTGAATATAATCAATTTACAGAAGAAAGCAAAAAGGCATTTTTTACGAAAGAGTATAAAGTATCTAATTACGCTGACCGTATGGGGTATAGGGTTGAAGGAGAAATTTTAAATAGAGCCGTTGAAAAAGAGATTTTATCGAGTTCTGTTACATTTGGAACCATTCAAGTTCCAAATGGTGGACAGCCGATTATATTAATGGCAGATAGGCAAACGACAGGTGGATATCCGAGAATGGGAAATATCATTTCAGTAGATTTACCTCTTATTGCCCAGCTAAAGCCGGGGGACTATGTTTCTTTTGAGAAAATTACGCTTGAAGAAGCGGAACAATTGTACATAGAAAAAGAAGTAAATATGAATCTATTAAAAAAGTTCATCGCTTTACGAAGCTGAGTGCAGGAGGGAAATATCATGACTACAATTGATTTGAATTGTGATTTAGGAGAAAGTTTTGGCGCTTATAAAATGGGGAATGATGATGAAATTCTTCCGTTCGTTTCCTCTATAAACGTTGCTTGCGGTTTTCATGCGGGTGATCCGTCCGTTATGCGGCAAACAGTCGAAAAGGCAATGCAACATAACGTTGCGATAGGGGCACATCCCGGATTTCCAGATTTAATTGGATTTGGTAGAAGGAACATGAACGTTCCAGCAAGTGAAGTATACGATTATGTTCTATATCAAATTGGTGCATTAGATGGTTTTGTAAAAGCAGCTGGCGGGAAGATGCATCATGTGAAACCACACGGTGCTCTATATAATATGGCGGCAACTAATCCGGAAATTGCAGATGCAATTGCAAAGGCAATATATCATATAAATCCAAGTCTATTACTTTACGGATTAGCAAATAGCGAGGCGTTTATACAGGCTGCGGAAAAATACAATATAATTCTCGTACAAGAAGCTTTCGCAGATCGTACGTATAAGCAAGATGGAACATTAACGAGTCGTACGGAAGAAAATGCGCTTATAAAAAATGAAGACGAAGCGATAAAGCAAGTGCTTCAAATGGTGAAAGAAGGCTATGTAAATTCGGTGAACGGGCAGAAAGTAGCAGTTCAGGTACAGACGATCTGTTTACATGGTGATGGAGAAAAAGCAGTACAATTTGCGAAAAGAATATACAGAACATTTGAACATAATGGTATTTCTATTTGTACACCGAAATAAAAAAATGAGGGGAAGTGTTGGAATTGGTGAAATTAATCGGGATATTACTAGTTGCAGTGGGCTTTTTATTTAGATTAAATACACTTTTAGTCGTTATGGTTGCAGGTATTGTTACTGGTATGGTTTCAGGATTAAGCTTTTATGATGTAATCAGCATGTTCGGTAAATTTTTCATAGAAAATAGATATATGTCTATGCCTATCATACTAACTTTACCGGTAATCGGAATTTTAGAGCGTTACGGTTTGAAAGAAAGAGCAGAAGCACTTATAACGAAATCAAAAGGTGCAACAACTGGAAGAGTATTAATGTCATATTTTACGATAAGAGAATCATCAGCAGCACTAGGGCTTAATATTGGTGGTCATGCACAAACAGTAAGACCACTCGTTGCACCGATGGCAGAAGGGGCTGCGCAAGGTAAATACGGTAAGCTCCCTGAAAAATTAAGAGAAAAGATTAAAGCAAATGCAGCGGCTGCGGAAAATACAGCTTGGTTTTTCGGAGAAGATATTTTTATCGCAACTGGTGCGATTCTATTAATGAAAGGATTCTTCGATTCAGTAGGTATGCATGTCGGAGTATGGGATATGGCGCTTTGGGGTATCCCAACTGCAATATCTGCACTTATTGTAAGCTGGATCAGATTTAAAAGGTTTGATAAATATATAGCAAAAACGATGGAATCAAAAGAAAAAGAAGAGAAGGAGGCAATATAAAATGAACATCATCACAATGGATACAATCTACTATGTATTAGGTATAATCGTTGCCTTTATCGCTGTACGTATTGCCTTTGATCGTGAGCATCCAAACCGATTTGGTTCTAGTTTATTTTGGGCGTTGTTTGCAGTTACATTTTTATTTGGAAATGTAATCCCTTCGTTTTACGTTGGCTGTATTGTACTCGCTATGGTTGTGTTAGCTTCACTAAATAAAGTAACAAAATCAGAGGAGAAAGAAGTTCCAGTACAAGAACGTGTAAAACATGCGGAGAAATTAAAAAATAAAATCTTTATGCCTGCACTATTAATTCCTATTTTTACAATTATCGGTACGTTAACGTTAGGAAAAATCAAATGGGGAAATGTTTCTCTTGTTGATCCGGATAAAGTAACGCTAGTAGCATTAGCATTAGGAGCATTACTTGCATTCGTTGCGGCGATGCGTATTACAAAATCGAAAATAACAACGCCTGTACAAGAAGGAAGCAGACTATTACAAGCTGTCGGCTGGGCTGTTATTTTACCACAAATGTTAGCGGCACTTGGTGGTATTTTCGCGAAATCTGGCGTTGGACAAGTCGTTTCTGATTTAGTCGGACAAGTGTTACCGACAGAGTATCCGTTCGTTGCTGTTATGGCGTACTGTTTAGGAATGATGCTTTTCACAGTTGTAATGGGAAATGCTTTCGCAGCGTTTGCTGTTATTACTGGCGGAATTGGTTTACCTTTAATTGTACAAATGCACGGCGGGAATCCAGCAATTATGGCCGCTCTTGGTATGTTTGCTGGATATTGCGGAACGCTGCTTACGCCAATGGCAGCAAACTTTAATATCGTTCCGGCAATGCTTTTAGAACTGAAAGATAAAAATGCAGTTATTAAAGCGCAAGTACCAATTGCTCTTTCAATCTTCATCATAAATATGTTTATCATGTACGGCCTAGTATATCGTTTCTAATTAGGAGGAGAAAACTATGAAAACAGTATTATTAACAGGATTTGATCCGTTCGGTGGAGAAAGTATCAATCCAGCTTGGGAAGTCGCAAAAAGTTTGCATGAAAAAACAATCGGAGAATACAAGATTATTAGTAAACAAGTACCCACTGTATTTCATAAATCAATCAGTGTATTAAAAGAGTATATAGAAGAACTAGCACCGGAATTCATTATATGCATTGGACAAGCTGGAGGTAGACCAGATATTACGATAGAGCGTGTCGCAATTAATATTGATGATGCAAGAATTGCTGACAATGAAGGAAACCAGCCGGTAGATGTACCAGTCGTAGAAGAAGGACCAGCTGCTTATTGGTCTACACTTCCGATGAAAGCAATTGTAAAAAAACTTCAAGAAGAAGGTATACCGGCTTCCGTTTCACAAACAGCAGGTACGTTCGTTTGTAATCATTTATTCTATGGTCTCATGCATGAACTAGAAAAACATGATACAAAAATGAAAGGCGGATTTATTCATATTCCGTTTTTACCAGAGCAAGCGAGTAATTATCCAGGGCAACCGAGTATGTCACTTTCTACTATTCGTAAAGGGATAGAGTTGGCAGTTGAGGTAACGACGACCGTTGAGGTGGATATTGTAGAGGTTGGTGGCACGACGCATTAAGTAGAATGAATTGTACGACACCTCCTGTAAACAGCTGGTATAATATAGTATAGGAAAATACATAGAGGTGATTGTTGTGCAACAATTTGAAGAAGTACGTTCAATTTTAGAAAAAGCGAAGAAAATGACAGTATTAACAGGCGCTGGTGCAAGTACGGAAAGTGGTATCCCAGATTTTCGTTCAGCAAATGGATTGTATGCTGATGCGAATGTGGAGATGTACTTATCAAGAGGGTACTATAACCGAAGTCCGAAAGAATTTTGGAAGCATTATAAAGAAATATTTCAAATTAATACGTTTCATCAATATAAGCCAAATCGTGGACATCGCTTTTTAGCAGAACTAGAAGAACAAGGGAAAGATATTACGATTTTAACGCAAAATATTGATGGTTTACATCAATTAGGTGGTAGTAAACATGTTATTGATTTACACGGCACACTGCAAACAGCACATTGTCCGAAGTGTAAAACGGGATATGATTTGCAGTATATGATTGATCATGAGGTGCCGCGCTGTCAGAAGTGTAATTTCATTTTAAATCCAGACGTTGTGTTATACGGAGATACATTGCCACAATATCAAAACGCGATAAAACGTTTATATGAAACAGATGTACTTCTCGTAATGGGGACGTCACTCAAAGTACAGCCTGTCGCTTCATTCCCGCAAATTGCAAAGAGGGAAGTAGGAGCAACAACGATTTTAGTAAATGAAGAGTTAACAGGACAGGAATATAACTTTGATTATGTTTTTCAAAATAAGATTGGTGAATTTGTTGACGGATTGTCTTCAAGGAAATAAGTTATCGAAAAAACTGAGGTATCCGCCTCAGTTTTTTATTTGAGTAATCGTTATACTAAGCAGCGTGAAAACATGTCGATAATGTAGTAACAACATCTCTATAATTAATAAAAAAGTGTTTCGTAGGTAAAATAGCAGAGTAAGAAGTAGTATTATTTTTAACGAATACACAATCGTCATAAAGTAAGCTAATATGTAGCTGTTGTAAAGGTTTTATTTGGTGTTGTTTTATATATAAAACTAAGTCTTCGTAAAGTTGTCTACTAAAATCACTTACAGACCATTCTAATGAAAGCTGACCTGCTATGCTAGTCCACCATACTTTAAAACTACATATTAATTCTTTGAATAATTCTTTATTACATAAATGATTATCAAAAAGATTCTCATAAAAGATATGATTTTCATCATAAAAAATTTGCGAATCATACTTGTCATTAGCCATTTGTTTGCGAAGTGAATGCCATAATTCTTTGAAATTTGCTTCAAAGTTAGTAGAAAAATTGAATTGTCTTGCTATGTAAGGAAATTTTAAATTTTCCTTTTTCTCTTTTTGGTTGAGATAAATATTTTGAATATAAATCATAAAGTTTAAACAATGGGGCGCATTAGTATGTATTGTAAATGAATCTGTCATTTTCGTTCTCTCCTTAAGTAATGTCTTTTATGAATTTATTTCTTTAGTATACAAATAAATGTAAACTAATGGTATAAAAATAAATTTGTACCATTTTTCTTTTAGAATAATATTCATGTTATTGTGCATTAAGGGAATGGTAATAAATAGGATATAAAATCAAAAAACTGAAAATTAAATCTTTTATTTCTTTTATAATTAATATAAAATTCTATATATATCATATAAATAAATTTGATACATAATGGTTCCATGTAGAAATGTTAATAGAATGAAGCGAGGGAGCGAAATGAGACAGAAAAAGGAGCAGAAGAAACAATCGAAAAAGAAAAAGACTCATATTCCTTTTCGGTTAAATGTACTATTTTTTATCGTCTTTCTTTTATTTTCAGCTATTATAATTCAATTAGGTAAAGTACAAATCATTGATGGAGAAACGTATAGAAATGAAGTGAACAAAAAGGAAGATGTAACGGTAAGTACACCTGTTCCTAGAGGGAAAATGTTTGATCGACAAGGTCAGGTGATTGTAAATAACAAACCACTACGAACCGTTACATATACGAAAATGAAAGGAGTAGATTCGAAAGAAGTTTTACAAGTAGCAAGACAGTTAGCCCAGTTAATTGAAATGTCGCCAGAGGATATAGACAAGTTAACAGAAACAGATAAAAAGGATTTTTGGATGCAGTTAAATGAAAAGCGGGCAGCAGAAAAAGTAACGAAAGAAGATGAGAGTAAATTTAGGAAGCAGGAGATAGAAGGAAAAGAATTAGATAAAAAAGTGGAAGAGTTACGTAGGGAAAGAATTACACAAGAAGAATTAAGCGAACTTTCAAAAGAAGACCTAGAAGTACTAGCTATTAAAAGCAAAATGAATACGGGATATAAAATGACGCCGCAAATCGTTAAAAAAGATGTAAGTCAAAATGAATATGCAGTCGTAAGTGAAAGATTGGCAAGCTTGCCCGGAGTAGATACGACAGTAGACTGGGAACGTGAATACCCAAATGATAAAATACTTCGTTCTATTCTTGGTAGCGTTTCTACTGAAAATGAAGGATTGCCAAGGGAACAATTAGATTATTATTTAGTGCGTGATTATAACCGAAATGACCGCATTGGTAAGAGTTACATCGAAAAGCAATATGAAGACGCATTACATGGAACGAAAGAGCAATCTAGAAGCATTACAGATAAAGCAGGAAATATAATCCGGACAGAAAAAGTGACCGAAGGAAAAAGTGGAAATAATTTAATGTTAACAGTAGATATGGAGTTACAGAAAAAAGTAGAGGAAAGTCTTGAAAAGAATTTACGAGCATTTCATTCTGCAGAGCCGATGATGGATCGTGCATTCGTTGTAATGATGAATCCGAAAAACGGTCAAATTTTATCGATGGCAGGAAAGAAAATTGTAAATAAAGATGGCGGGATGCAAATAGAGGACTATGCTTTAGGGACGATGACAAGTTCTTATGAGTTAGGGTCAACTGTGAAAGGGGCTACATTATTAGCCGGCTATCAAACTGACACAATTAAGCCGTATACACATTTCTTTGATGCACCTATGTATTTTAAAGGAAGCTCTAAGCCGAAGAAATCGTGGAAAGACTTTGGTGATATTGATGATTTAAGAGCTTTACAAGTTTCATCAAACGTATATATGTTTAATACAGCATTAAAGATGGCAGGTATAAATTATGTGCCAAACAATCCATTAGATATTAAACAAGAGACATTTAATAAAATGCGCTACTATTTTAGACAATTTGGTTTAGGTGTACCGACTGGTATTGACTTGCCGAATGAATCGATTGGTCAAATGGGTAGAACGGATAACGTACCTGGTTTTTTACTTGATTATGCGATTGGACAGTACGATACATATACGCCGCTTCAACTTGCTCAATATATTTCAACCATTGCAAACGGTGGTTACAGAATGAAACCGCAAATTGTGCAAGAAGTGAGAGAACAACCACATAGACCAGAGGATGTTGGAAAAGTTATTCGATCTATTGAACCAGTTATTTTAAATCGAGTGGATATGAACACTTCATACATTAATCATGTAAAAGAAGGATTTAGAAGAGTTTTTCAAGAGAATGACGGAACAGGTACTGCAACGTTTAAAGGATTACCATATAAACCAGCTGGAAAAACAGGGACAGCTGAAACTGTGTATGGTGGAGAAAGTGAAATTGGAAGAGATGAAAACAATAATCGAAAAAAATGTTATAATTTAACTCTTGCCGGTTATGCGCCGTATGATGCTGATCCGGAAGTAGCTTTTTCAGTTGTTGTACCATGGGTAAATGATGACAAATCAGGAATTAATTCCGCGATTGGTAAAGAGATTTTGGATGCGTATTTTGAATTGAAAGCGAAAAGAGCAGGTGAAATCCAGTCCCAGTAGAGCAGCTGAACAAGGCCCAGTAAAAATAATATCACTGCATTGAGACATATGGTGCAGTGATATATTTTTGATTTAAAAAGCGTTTGAATAAGGTGGGAATGGATATGAAACAGGAGATTAAAAGAGGTTGGGGGAAATACATACTCTTCGTGTTTGTTTTGGTAATAGCCTATCATTCTTTTACTTTATGTAAAGTGGAAGGGAAATCAATGCAACCGACTTTATATGAAGAAGACTACGTATTTGTAAATAAAGCAGCAGTACATTTTTCCGATTTAGAGCATGGAGAAATTGTCATTATAAAGGAAGAGGATGAGTCAAAATATTATGTAAAACGAGTAATAGGGCTTCCTGGTGACGTAATTAACATAACGAATGGATCTGTATATGTGAATGATAAAAAACAAGAAGAACCGTATACAAATAAAGATTTATTCAATAATACGCAAGTGTTTTATAACTTTCAAAAGACAAAAATCCCACCAAATAAATTATTTGTAATGGGAGATAATCGTGAACTTAGTAGAGATAGTCGAAACGGTTTAGGATATATTGAAGAAGATAATATAATAGGCAAAGTGGAATTTGTATATTATCCTTTTTCAAAAATGAAGATCATAGAATAAGTGGGGGTTTCTCTATCCCCACTTATTAACGTTTCACTTTATCTTCTTTAAAAAACCTTTTGGGTTAAACGATATGAAAAACTTATGCTTAGATTCATCGATTATGAAATTGTTGTTTGTAGCTAAAAACTCTTCAACAGCTTCCATTGGGCCAGGTCCCCAATCAGGAGAAACAGGATTTCCATTAATAGATGTATCTTCTACTATAATATAACTGCCTTTAGTAACGATAGATTTATAAAGCAACAATTCTTTTGCTACATGCTCTTTACTATGATCAGAATCTAAAATAACTAAAATTACATCATTAGGTTTGCGCATACTTAATATTGTTTGCACAGCGGTTACTGAAACAGAAGAAGCTGTTAAATACGTAATACGATCATGGGATGGACGATTTGGTTGTGGAAATATATCAATAGTAAGAACATGACCTTTTCCAATTAAATCTAAAATGGAAGCTAAATACAGTGCGCTACCACCATAACAAGTGCCACATTCAATAATTAAATCGGGTTTTAATTCGTAAATCATTTCTTGATACAAAAAAAGATCAGAAGGAAGTTTGAGAATGGGGACTCCAAGCCAATGTGTATCATATAACCAGACTCGACTATCGTAAAATTGTTTTAAAAATTCGCTGCTTATGTTATCGATTTTGAACACTCCTTTCTGGAAACGAAAGTTGTACAATATATTATGTGAGATATGATTGTAAGGAGAATGTTTTTGAATAAAAATGAGCAAAATACCTCATTAAAAAAACAGTTGTTTGTATAATAAGAATTTTTTTATGCAGCAAGTCTAATCAAAATGCTGTTTAAATTTTTAGATGAGGGGAAAAAGAAAGGAAAGAAACGTATGTATAAGTACACAATTTGTTTCATTAGAAAAGGAAATAAAATACTCTTATTGAATAGAAATAAAAAGCCAAATATGGGAATGTGGAATGGTGTTGGTGGAAAAGTTGAAGATAATGAAACGCCATATGAAGGAATAATTAGAGAAACGCTTGAAGAAACAGGCATAGATCTTCCAAGTGTAACGTATAAAGGGAATGTCGTTTTTAAAAGTAAGGACGAGTCTCAGGGGCGTGAAGGAATGTATGTATTCCTTGCTGACCTGCCAGATGGAGTACATATGGACACGCCATTAAGTACGACGGAAGGATTATTAGAATGGAAAGAAATTGATTGGATATTAAATAAGGATAATAGAGGTGTAGTTAGCAATTTACCAAAATATTTACCAATAGTATTAACAGAAGAAAATAAGTTAGAGCATATATTCACGTACGATAACGGGAATATTATTACTTACACAACTTCATATTTGACAGATGATAATGCGAACAAACGATATGTAAAAAAAAATCTTTCATACTCAAGTTAATAAAATCTTTCAAAGAGCAATTAGCATTTGTATGTTGATTGCTCTCATTATATATAAGGGGGAAAGATATGTTTCAGAAATACAATTCATTGGCCATAATCGTTATATGTACGATGTTCCTCTTGGTAGCTTGTTCTAAAAGTGATAAAGAACTTAAAAACATTCAACAAGCGGACTATCTAGTATCCTATTCAAATGCAATGAAAGATGGTGGTTACATATATGCATATGATAAGAAAGGAAATACGATTAGTAAAATGGAAGTAGATGGTCAAAGTATGATGAGCAATGCAAAAGATGAAAAGGGATACTACTTTTCATCAAATAGAAATAACAATCATTATGCAATTGATAAGACTGGTAAGATGCAAGAAATCAGTAGACCGAAACAATTACAAGATGTAAACGCAGGGGCATATTTTATACATGCAGAGCAAGGTTATAAATTTTATGATGTGAACATTGGGCTGGTAGACGAAAAGAAGGGATATACAAGTGAACTTGTATATTGGAAAGATAGTGACAAAAGGCAAGAGAGTGTAGAACTAAAGGGAACGATTCAAGGTGCGCATATTATTGAGAATCATATATACGCATTTTCACAAACGCTAGACAAAGTATATATTTCAGAAATAGATTTGGTCACAAATAAAAAAACAAACGAATTTGAAATTCCTAATGAAAATGTGTATTTTGCACCAACTGCTCAAAAAATAATTTTTCAAAAGTATAAAGATAAACTAATACTCGCATTAAGTGATAATGTAAATCAAAAGCTGCCTTCGAAATTAATGATGATAAACCCGAAAACTAAAGTAGTAGAAAAAGAAACGGTATTAAATGACAAGCAATTCATACCTGTTTTAGTGCAGGTGTATGATAATAAGGTGTACGTTTTAAATCATGATGAAAAAATAATAGAGTTAGATGAGAATTTGAATATCATACGTACATATTCACTGCAGAGTGATACAAAAATCGCTAGAGAGGACAAAGGGATTTCGGATATACAAGTACATGGTAATAAGTTATACATCTTATACAAAGATATGAATCCAAAGAGTAAAACGAAACAATTGGTAGCTGAGATTGAAGGATATGATTTGTTAACAGGAGGAAGTATTGAAAAGACTACTTTACAATTAGAGAGGAAATGGGATGATATTACCTTTCTTGTATTAAAAGAGTAAAAAAATGATTTGAAGGGAGTGACTCAAATTATGACATTCAAAAACGAGGAAGAACTAAATAAAGCTTTCGAGGCGGCCAAAGCGAGTCTAGAAATAGAAGGCATGACTGTTACAAAGGAAATGGAAAAAATTATAAAAGAAAAGGTATCCGGAAAGATAACGCACGAGCAACTTATTACATTAGCTGATGTGATTGCAAGACGTGGACGTACTTAACAATCTAGAAACCACCACAAAATTTTTAAAAATAAACGGGGAAAAAGAGATGGTAGATCCATCTCTTTTTCATATGCTCCATGATTAACTGCGAATCGCCTTAATCAGAAAACGATGTTGCGTCACATCAAAATATCCTTTTTGTAAGATGACTTTATGTATACGATATAATTCCTCATAATACCTTTCGACAGTAAAATTAGGGATTTGCCACGGAATTGCTTTTAAATAATAGACAATAGCACCAATGTCGTAAAAGCGTTGGAAAGGAAACTCTTCTTTTGCTTCTAAAATAGTAAATCCATTTTCCTTTAACTCACTACATGCTGTTTCAAGAGACCAACTTGCAAATTCGTTATTTAGCGGTGCGTTAAACTGCTCATTTAGTTCCGCACAATCGAGACCACCAACTTGTTGTGTAAGAAATATTCCATTAGGAGAAAGTATTCTATTTACCTCAGAAGCAGAATAGGATTCATGTTGATTCATAATGAAATCAAATTGTTCATCTTGAAATGGTAAAGCAGTATCATCAATTACTGCCACAACTGTAACCCCTAAAGGTTCTAATTTCTTCCGAGCAATTGGCAAGTTTGGTGCATAACCCTCAGTCGCATAAATAGTTGGTGGGAACGATTGTAACATAGATAAAAACTCTCCGCCGCCAGTACCCATATCGAGCATTGCTTTAGCACGTTGCATAAGCTGATAAGCAGTGCTACCGTACGACCATGATAAAGGCTCGCTCTTCATTCGGCCCGTTTCTGAAATAAAAGAAAAATCCCAGCCACTAAAATTTGTATTGGCACTTTCTAATAAAGTTAAAAATAATAGATTACGTTTCATAATTATGTCCTCCTATTTTTCAATGAATGATATGATGAAAAAAGAAAAAGGAGGACCTCTTATGAAAGAGAAGTGGTTTTACGTTTCGTGCTCGAATAGATTCATATAAATTCGCTCCTTGTGAGAATGGTTATTTATATATTCGGGATAAGTAAGTGAAAGTCCTTTGAATTTGTGAGGGAAGGTTATGCTCTTCAATAATTGGGCCATTAAATGAAATAGTGCAATACGTATTGATTACATGAATTTTAACGTTTTTGAATTTTCTTGAATTATCCTCTTGAACCTCTAGTTACTTTAGGTTTTATAATGAATTTATATTTTTAATAGGGGGATTTACATGAATACGGATAAAAAGTTTTCTATTGGAGAATTCTCGAAAAAAACGGGCATACCAATTCCTACTTTGCATTACTATGATGAAATTGGATTGTTACAACCAGAAAAGAATCCTTCTTCAGGGCACCGCATTTATAAATATCAAGATATTATAACCTTACAAAAAATTATAAGTTTAAAATTTCTAGGCTATAGTCTAGATAAAGTCGCTAATTTGTTACATGAATCAAGCTTTAGCGTTGATCTGAATGAAAGCTTGTCTCTCCATTTGCAAGTGTTAGAAAGAGAACAAGAACAAATTGAGCAATCAATGCAAGTAATTAAAAGAGTAATGAAGTTAGTCGAAGAGGAAGAAGAGGTAGATAGTACTGTATTATTTAGTCTTATTTACGGTATGAATACTGAACATACACACAAAGAATGGACGGAACGCCATAAGTTAACGGATATCGTGGAAGAAATATCAAAGAAATCAGAAGAAGATAAAATTGCTTTGGATAAAACGTTTATTCACTTGTCTAAAAAGGTTAAGCAATTATATGGTAAACCAGTCGAGGATTCGAAAGTACAAGAGATGATTAAGGAATATATTGAAGAGTCTTTTTCATTTCTTAATGAGGATCTGATACAAAAGTTAGCTAATACTAGTGTGGAAGAACTGGATATGCAAGAACTTGAAAATATGATACCTTCGCCTTTCGCAGAAGATGAACAAAAATGGCTTAATGAAGCGATGGAATATTATATGAAGCAAGTAGAAATGGAATAGGGATAGATTTTATGAGCAATGGTAGGTGGTTTAGCTTTATCGAAATAATGCTATAGACCTTTCATTGAAGAAGTGGAATGTTGGAAAAATACGTTTGTTATTGCTGTATTTAAAAGAAAGAAATGCGTATGCTTTATTTTTGAAGCATACGCGTTTTTGTTTAAAATACTCAAAAACAAAAATCTTTTGGTAAAGTACCATTTTTAATCACCGTTCGTAACCCATGTTTTATAATCCAAGGATTAACTGGATGCTGTTTATCACGTAATTGCTGCAACCATTGAAAAACGAATTCTTTATCTTCTTTCGTAATATCGTTAATATGATTGGCTACAGATTTTTGAACATATTTAGAAGGGTCATTCATTAAAGGCTCAAGAAGCTGTAAATTGTACTGAAAGTCACCTTTCAGAGCTCCTATTTTTTTAGCCCAAGGAAGTCTAGGTCTCGTACCTTCAGAAACTAATCTTCTAATGTGACTGTTTTCATCATGAATCCACTTTTGTAATATGTTTAGTGTGTCTTCATGGTATGTTTGAAGAAAAGGCCGAATGGCATATTCAGCAGTATTCCTTTTCGTTATTTCATACATGGCGTTGAATGAGGTTTCAAAATCGTTAAGCCCATATTTTTCAACGTATTTTGCAATAGGCATGTACATATATCCGTTTGTAAATGTGCCTACTTCTGTTGTATTTTCTGGTCCTAATGTTTTCAGTAATATATGTATTGCTTCATTAAAATCTTTTTGTAAAGCATTGTGTAATTCATCTGCCATTACTTCAATACGCTGCTTTAACTCTAAATTTTCAACTTTACATGTTACGGAAGACACAAAGTTTCTTTTAGAGAAAGTAGGATCGTGTTTACAAATAGAATCAGCCATTTTTTCTGCCAATTCTTCGTTAAATAAAAATTTTAATGGAACATATTTACTCATTTTTTCACCTCGGTGGTCAGTTAAAAGCATTTTTATTTTTTAATCGACAATCCATAAACTAAAGTCTCACTCGGAGTCGTAATACTAAAACCTGTCGTTTTATAATCAAGCTTCACCGTATCACCAGTGTAGTCTTTCGTAAATGAATCCATTTGTACGATAAGGTCTGCATCTTCATATACAACATCATCTGCAACATATGTATCCCAAATTAAATCGACATCAACGAAAATACTACAAGAGTTTGTCATTGTCCCTCTAATGCGAATGATTTTTTTATCTTCACGTTCTAATCTATGTATAGCTGCTATTGCTTCATCAGTAATGCGAATGTTCATTGTATCCCAACCTTTATTTATATTTCCTTTATTATTGCAAAAACAGAAGAAATAGGGAAGCAAAGAGGTTTGCAATAAAAAACGAGCAAACAAATTTGTTTGCTCGTCTCCCTTTATTTCAGTTCACATTTATCAAGTGGAATGACTTTTGTTTTTTTCGTAAATTTGTATCCTAACCAAAGTACTAAGAAGAGTGGTAAACCGATGTAAGAAACGAGTACGCCGTTCCAATCGATTGATTCACCCATAAATGCGCCGTAGTTTTGACCTAAAATTACGATGACGCAAAGTGCAAATGCGAAGATTGGTCCGAATGGGAACCATTTTGCTCTATAAGGTAAGTCATTTAAATCTTTTCCTTGTGCGATATATGCTTTACGGAAACGGTAATGACTAATTGCGATTCCAACCCATGCGATAAAGCCAGACATTCCTGATGCATTTAATAACCAAATGTATACAACACCGTCACCGAATAAAGAAGCAATGAAAGCGATACTACCGACAATCGATGTTACGATTAATGCGTTAACAGGTACGCCGCGGCTATCTAATTTACCAAGAAACTTCGGTGCTTTCCCTTGGCGAGCTAAATCCCAAAGCATACGAGTTGATGCATACATACCAGAGTTACCAGCAGATAGTACTGCCGTTAAAATAACAGCGTTCATAACAGAAGCAGCGAAGGCAACGCCCGCTTTTTCAAAAATAAGTGTAAATGGACTTACTGTTACATCACTTGCGGCAAGACTTTCAGTTGTATAAGGAATTAATAAACCGATAACGAGAATGGCAAGGATATAGAATAAAAGGATACGCCAAAAGATCGAGCGAATTGCTTTCGGAATATTACGCTCTGGATCAGATGTTTCACCAGCAGCTACACCTAATAATTCAGTACCTTGGAATGAGAAACCAGCTGCCATAAATACACCGATAATTGCCATGATGCCGCCATTAAATGGTGCATCTGCAACAGTGAAGTTTTTAAATCCAACCGTTTCGCCGCCCATAATTCCGAAAATCATCATGAACCCGACAATTAAAAAGATAATAATCGTAGCTACTTTAATAAGTGCAAACCAATATTCAGATTCACCAAATCCTTTAACAGATAAGTAGTTTAAAAGGAAAATAATAGCTAAACATAATCCGCTCCAAATGAGGGAAGGAGTATCAGGAAACCAAAATTTCATAATTAATGTTACTGCAGCTAGTTCAGCAGCAATCGTAATGGCCCAGTTATACCAATAGTTCCATCCAAGTGCAAAGCCAAGTGATGGATCAACAAATTTTGTTGCGTACGTGCTAAAAGATCCAGTAACAGGCATGTAAGCTGCGAGTTCAGCTAAGCTTGTCATTAAAAAGTAAACCATAATTCCAATTGCGGCGTATGCAATTAATGCACCGCCAGGTCCAGCTGAATGGATGACACCACCGCTGGCAAGAAATAGTCCGGTACCAATTGTACCGCCGAGAGAAATCATCGTAAGGTGCCTTGATTTTAGACCGCGTCTTAATTCACCTTTTCCTTTTGTAGCTTCTGTTTTAGAGGTAGCTTGATTCGTTGCGCTATTCATGTTCAACACTCCTTTTCTTGTAAGATAGGAAGGAGCGGGGGAGAAAAATACAAAAAACCGCCAAAGGAATTTGGCGGAACGTTTCACAAATAACCACCCCATCATACCCTTCCGTTAAGATAGCACCCCACGTTTACACGGTAATTTTGTAAACGTGACAGTTCTGTTCCTTTCGGAGACAGCCCCAGCTCATATTTCCAGAGAAGAAATATAAACTTCGGCAACTTTTCCTTTCAAACGGAGTCGGTGACTTTCTCTGTGTCTCGTCCGTTTTACTCTTAAAAGTCGCAACCTCTACCTCATCGGATTGATGAGGATTTGATATATTGCTAAGATTTTTAATATATGGCAATTGTAATGAGTTTCTGAATATATTGCAAGATATTTTGTAGGAAAAAATCAAAAAATATCGGTTATTGTATAGGAAACGCTTGCAAAACTCCACCCGAACCTACTATTATGTAACAATAAGCAAAGAAAAAATTGTTATACAAATGTTTCGCAAAAAATATTGAAAAACCCTTCAAAAATTAAAAGAAAATTCAGAAAATATAATTCGACATTCATAATCAGGTCATATTTTTTGATATAATTAGAGTAACGTGTAAGCAAAAAAGGGGAAATCAAAATGAAATTAGAAACAGAAAGGCTCTATATAGTGCCGTGTACAGAAGAGAGTATTCACGTTGCTAACGAGCAAGGATATAATAGTGGCCCACATATTGTAGGGCATGTAGAAAATGTAAAACAGGATAAGGATTTATTACCTTGGGGCGCGTGGTATGTCATTCGAAAAGAAGATGACATCGTTCTAGGTGATATAGGTTTTAAAGGGAAACCAAATGAGGAACATACAGTAGAAGTTGGTTACGGATTTATTGAGAAATACTGGAATAAAGGGTATGCGACAGAAGCTGTACAAAAACTAATAGATTGGGCTTTTCAGACAGGAGAGGTAGAAACGATTATTGCAGAGACGCTCCTTGATAATTATGGTTCGATTCGTGTGTTAGAGAAGTTACATATGAAAAGGGTAGATTCGACAAAAACAATGATGAATTGGAAAATAGAAAAAAACCGCTCGAAGTAAGTTGAGCGGTTTTTTAGTAATTAAGGTAGCATCTGTTTTTGATCATTCGGATATTGGGCTGTTGATGTGTTAGAACGATTGGAATGATTGCGAACAGCAATGAAAATAGAAATAATAACGACAAGACCAATTGCCACGTAAGAAAGTGAAATAATAGTTGGATCTACTTTAAATGTAGTAAGTAGTGTACGAATGTTTGTAAAGATAATAAGGCCACCAACTAATACGCCAAGTAAATGAGAAGGAACGATGCGCACTAACCACGCAGCGATTGGTGCTGCGACAATACCACCAAGCATTAACGCAAATACCCAAACCCAGCTTACTTGTTCCCAGCCAAGTGAGATGAAGAAGCCAATTGTTGCAGCGAGTGAAACAGGAAATTCACTCGTATCTACAGATCCAATAACTTTTCTCGCTTCATTTCCTCTTGCTAGAAGTACAGGTGTCGTAATCGGACCCCAGCCTCCACCACCAGTTGAATCAACGAATCCAGCGAATAAGCCAAGTGGCACAAGTTGTTTAGCTGACATACGTTTATTTGAAGTAACAATCTGTTTTTGAATAATGAATCGTAATAAAATATAAACTCCTAAAGTAAATAAAAATAAGGAAATGTACGGTTTAATGACATCCCCAGGTAAATTGCTTAAAAAACATGCTCCAATAAATGCACCAATTGCTCCTGGTAATGTAAGCCTGGAAACGGTATATTTATCAACGTTTCCAAATTTGATGTGAGATGCACCAGAAGCGGCGGTTGTAACAACTTCAGCTAAATGAACAGATGCGGAAGCTACAGCCGGTGCGATACCAAACATTAGTAAAAGTGAGGTAGACGTTACCCCGTACGCCATTCCAAGCGCTCCATCGATTAATTGAGCGAAAAATCCAATAATAGCAAAGACAATTAATTTCTGCATAAAAAATCCCCCTGTAATAGTAAATGAAAAAGGCACTTTTCCCGTGTGAGAAAAGTGCCTTTGGTTTTTCCAATCAGCAATATTGAAATTTGTTTCATTATAATACATATTAATCGTATAAATCAACTGGGTTTTAAAGTTTTTTGAATTGAATGAAAGAAAAATAAAATATACAATAAAAGGATGGAGAGAAAGGGGAGAAAGACATGTTACGATTTGATCATCTCGTTCACGCAGTTCATGGCACACCGGAGGAAGCGGCAAAACAAATGCAGGAACTTGGATTTCATACGGCACTAGGCGGAGAGCATACTACTTGGGGTACTTGGAATAGTTTAAGTTATTTTGATTTATCATACATAGAATTTTTAGCAGTTCAACATGAAGAAAAAGCGAAAGAAGCAGAAAATCCGTTAGTACAAGAAACGGTAGTGAAATTACAAGATGGTGAAGGGATGCTGCAAATCGCAATTCGAACAGATACCATTGAAGAATTAGCAGATAAGTTTAGTAAATACGGTTTACAAACAATAGGACCATTTGAAGGGAAACGTATGAGAAAAGATGGCCGCCTTTTAGAATGGAAAATGTTATTTGTAAAGCAAGAAGAGAATGGGCCGAAATTACCTTTCTTTATACAGTGGAATGAAACAGATGAAGAAAGAAGAAAAGATTTACGTAACATTGGAACAATCACGGAACATAAAAACAAAGTACAACAAATTGAAACGATTCATTACGCAGTGAAAAATGTTCGAGAAACAGTACGGAAATGGAAAGCAGTCATGGAGCTAACTGCAACTCCAGTCATGAAAAATGAAGAATGGAATGCGGAGTGTCAAAGTGTATCGTTTGGTGACATTCAAGTACAGTTTTGTGAACCGATTGGAGAAGGTCTAGTACAAGAATACATAAAGAATTATGGTGAATATCCATTTGCAGTAGAATTTAAAGGGGAAAATAAACGAGAGCATGAAGTGTTAGGTAGTTTGTACATATATTAATAGAGGTGAACGCTTTGGAAGAAATACTTAGAGAGATAGAGAGAAAACTAGAATGGCCTCGTATTGTAAAGTGTACAGCTATTTCAAAAGGTTTTTCACATGAAGACAAATATAAAATAAAATTAGAAAATAGAGTAACATATTTTGTAAAAGTATGTGATGCAGTTCATTTTGAACGTAAACAAGAAGAATATACGTATATGAAACAATTAGAGTTATTACATATTCCAACGCCGAAGTTAATTCATTTCATAAAACTTGAGGAATTAAATAAATGTGTTCAAGTATTTGAATGGGTCCAAGGTGTAAATGGTGAAGAGGGCTTAAGTAAGCTATCGGCGGAAGAACAGTATCATGCAGGAAGAAAAGCAGGAGAAGTATTAAAGAGGATTCACTCGATAGAAAAAGAAAGTGCAAGTAATAAATGGAAAACATCTAGATGGAATAAATACGAAAGATACATAGAGGCATTAGCAAATTACGAAGTGAATTTTCTAGATTTGAAGCCAGTATTAACCTTTGTAGACAATCATAAAGACTTATTAAAAAATCGTCCAATCACATTTTTACACGATGACTTCCATCCAGCAAATAGTATGATTCATAATAAGGAATTTATCGTTATCGATTTTGGTGGATATGATTTTGGCGATCCTATACACGATTTTTATAACGTAGCGATTTTTACTACAAGAATAAGCAAACCATTTGCGGTTGGACAAGTCCATGGTTATTGCGGAGGGGAACCATCACTTCATTTTTGGAAACTGTACTCATTATATGCAGCAATGACATTCCCAGCTGATATCGTATGGACAAACCGAAGCACGCCGCATTTAGTAGATAATATGAAGGAAAGATTGAACCAAATTTTAGAAGATCATAATCAATTTTCATCCTATATTCCAAAATGGTATCAATCAAGTGAATTTAATAAATAACGGAGGAATTTATATGGAAAAAATAGCAGTAATTTCAGATATACATGGTAATATTCCAGCTTTAGAATCTGTACTACAAGACATTAAATTGAGAGGAATCAAACGCATAATTTGTCTTGGAGATTTAGTAGGGAAAGGTCCTCATTCTAGCGAAGTAATTGAAATCATTCGTAAAGAATGTGAAGTAGTCGTAATGGGAAACTGGGATGATTTTATTACAAAGCCGACTGAATTTGAAGCATTAAAATGGCATCAAAAACAACTATCGGAAGAACAAAATGACTATTTAAGAAGCTTGCCATTTTCAATCGAGTTTTATATGAGTGGAAAACTCATTCGAATGTTTCACGCTTCACCGAGAAGTTTATATGAAAGAATACAACCACACGCTTCAAGAGAAGAGCGTATTAGTATGTTCGAAAACAGTGAGTTCACAGAGAATATAGAAGGAGAAAGAAAACCAGATGTCGTTTGCTACGGTGACGTTCACCAAGCATTCGTTCAAAATTTCAGAGGGAAAACGTTATGTAATGCTGGTAGTGTAGGAAATCCGCTTGAAATTACACAAGCTTCTTATTTAATATTCGAAGGGATTTACAATGAAAAAGAAGCAGCGAGCTTTTCCATACAACTCGTACGTGTACCGTACGATATTGAATTAGCTATCAGGCTGGCAGAAGAGCTCGATATGCCAGAAATTGAAGAATACAAACAAGAGTTACGGACTGCTGTATATCGAGGGTTTAAGGGGAAGTAAGCTAATCAAAATATATCAACGATTTTTCAAATATATCTATCGTAACTTAAAATATATCAACGATTTTTTCGATTTATCGACGATTCGACATAGGATATCGACTTACCGACAAATAGTGACATATAAAGTTAATTATAATTTTGTTATGTAAACTAAATGAAGGGGGAAATATCATGAACCGAAAACAACAAATTAAAGAAATTGTAGATCATATTTTAAAATTAAACTTAACTCACCCAACAAGAGTTGGAGTAAGCGGTATTACAGCATCAGGAAAAACAACATTTGCAAATGAATTAGCGGAAGAAATACACAATCAAAAGTATATGTATAGCCTTTTATTAATAGTTATAATTCTCGTATAATTATATTAGCTTTAGAAAGTGAAAAACGGGGGATAAGGCAATAAGAAACGCAAAAAGGGGAGAAAAAATAGAATGAATGAAGTACTAGAATTAAAAGAAGAATTACTACAAATTAAAAATAATAATTATGCTGTACCAGAAGACGTAGATGCATATCCATATGCGCAGTGGATGCTAGATTATATCGGATCACCTGATGCTGAATTACGTGATGATTTAATTTATAGTACGCTTCACACATGGATTACAAATGATGTATTTAGACAAAAAGAATTACGGGGATTAATGCTACAAGCAATTAGTCCTGATTATTTATTTTATAAAATTGGTGAAAAGGGAACAGACTCTGTTTTTAAACGTGCATTCTCTGTATTAATTCCACCACTTATTTTATCTGTTCATGAAAGAGAACCGTTGCTATCTGAAGAACAACTGTACAGTGTAGCAGAACAAGTGCTGGAATATGTATATTTAGAAGAAGATGTAAGAGGTTATGTAGAAGGAAAAGGATGGGCACACTCTACTGCACATGCAGCGGATGCGCTCGATGCGTTAGCACGTACAATACAAAATCGTGAGTTTTCATATGCGATTCTTGCAGCTGTTCGTCAGAAAGTTCGCCTAAATGACTATGTTTACATACACTTTGAGGATGAGAGATTAGTAACGCCAATTATGTCGTTACGTAATCAAAATCTTTTAACAGAAGAAGAGTGGAGCAACTGGTTACATAGTATAGCAATTGTTGAAGACATTCCGCATCCTCAGTATGATATTTTAGTACAAAATATTAGAGCTTTCTTAAGAAGTTTATATTTTAGAGTTTTAGAGACAGAGGGTAGCACAGCCTTTACAGATGATATATTGGAGACTTTGAGGGGATTGCGTAGGTATTAAAAAAGAGGAATAGATAGTTTATCACTGGATGTATTATAAATGTATATGTAAGAAAAGAACAAGATTAAAAAACCGATTATATTTGTAGAATCCGCTACAAATATAATCGGTTTTTTAGTTGAATTGAAATTTTAGACTTAACCATACACAAGCTTATATATAATAATAAATGTATTAAATATGTAATTCCGGATGTTCTTCATATAAACTATTCACATACTGTTTTATATTCTTGATGAATAATAGAATCTCTTCACTAGGCATTCTAGCATGTTGAAGATGAAAAATATTTCTTTTTCCAATTTTAAATTCATCTGAAGCTAAAGTAATAGGGATATTTCTAAAGATATGCCAGGGATAATATAAGTGTACAAAGGTTTCTCTAAAATATATACCTGATTGACAAATTAATACTCCATCAGATCCTTTCCCTATGTTCCCAAGGACAGATGTATCTAAAAAAGCAATGATTTGTTCTTCTATTGGAATGATGAATCGTGCCTCAATTGCTTTTAACTTTTTGTCTGAAATATGAGTTTCTACAAATAATCCATTATCAGGTTCTAATAATTCATTATGCGTCTCAAACAAAGAGCAGATTGATTTTATCTCATTAATTTTTATAGCTGGATGTATATCATTTTGCTTTGAATTTTGAAATGAATTCTTAAGAGCCATAAGTAATTCTTTAAATAATAGTGGTGGATAATCACTTCCGTTAATATTGAAGCTTTTTTGTGCATCAAAAGATAAAAAACCATCTTTATCAATTTCGATTTGTCGCACTTCATTTAATTGATCCCATTGCATATTTCCTTTACCTAATAACCAATTTTTCCAGTACAAACCTGAACTTGTAAAGTAAACACCATATTTCCCTGATCCAAATAAATTACAACTTAAAAAAGCAATAATTTGGTCATCCGTTGGTATAGAAAAGCGTTTTCGGGCAATTGATAAGAAATCTTTAGGGATTCTAGTAACATAAAACCTAGATTGCTGATACTCTAAACAAATATCAGTTAAACGATTAATATCTATATTCACCTTAATCATTCTCCGTTTCATATTTCTATTCTATATAATAAATTATAATATTTTCAGGAAAATATAAACACTTAAATTTAGCTTAAATTGACAAGGAAGGATTCTAAAATAAATTTGAATTATTTATTTGAAGTAGTATCGTCTTGTTAAGTTCATAAAAAGGACATAAAACCACTACCTCCCAACTATACTAATAAAATGTGTTGGAGGTGAGTTTAATGGACAAAAAAGATTTTGAAAAAGTGTATAATGATTATTTACATCAAGGAGAAGAACAAGCTCAATTTGAAGTAGGCCATGAAGTTAATACAGGAGCAGAACAAATTGTTGCCGTTCGTAAAAATGATGATGGGGATTTAATAGCGTTTAAAACAAGTAGCGGGAGAGAGTTAGATTATATGACTGCTCTTAGTGAAGCAAAATCAGGGAAGTTAGCTCATGTGGACGTATTTCATAAGTATGGCAGAGATATTATACGTAGCGAACCTGATGGAATAAAAGAAAATAACTTAGATAATTTACCTTCATTTTAAACGGGTAAACCCCAAGAAGAGAATGTTCATTTGGATATTCTCTTCTTTATTTTACGAAGTTTTTCTTGCAAATAGACGGTTCTTTTTTAACGTGCGATAAAACTTTTAAAGAGCGCTCTAAATTTTTCTTTATCTTCTGCTGTAAATGGTTTCGGTCCCTTTGTACGTTTACCACTTTTTCGAACCATTGCACTTAAATATCGTGTTTGTAACAATTGTTCAATGTTATCATTCGTATACTTATAGCCTTTATGGTGTAGTACGATACAGCCTTTTGCTAAAGCAAGCGAAGCAAGACCGTAATCTTGTGTTACGATTAAATCTTCTTTTTGGGCTAATTGCATAATTCGGTAATCCGCAGCATCTGCTCCAGAATCAACATAAATTGTTTCCACGCCTTTTGGCTGCTCTGCATTAGAATAATGAGAAAAGCTTGTAACGAGGGTAACAGGAATTTCTGCCTTCGTAGCTTCAAAAATAATTACATCTTTTACAGGGCAAGCATCTGCATCAACATAGATTTTCATTGGTATCACTCCTATAACTAGGTTCGTGTTGATGATAATGGTAGATTTAGGTTTTGTCAAACGAGGGTTTGTATTTTAACTTACAAAAATTGTATGTATTTAAAAATATATGTTAATATACAATTGGTGTAATAATAATAATTTTCAGAAATGGGGAATTGAATGATTTATAAAGCAGATAACAATAACAATGTAAGGCAAAAGTTAGTTGAGATGTTTGATGATTTCGATAGTACGATTGTACTTTCCTATCTCCAAGGGCATATGGGAAATGCGTGGGTAGACAATCTCGAAAA
Source organism: Bacillus sp. FF-1 (assembly GCF_028548245.1). Lineage (NCBI taxonomy): Bacteria > Bacillati > Bacillota > Bacilli > Caryophanales > Bacillaceae > Bacillus > Bacillus sp. FF-1. The sequence continues at coordinate 725,950 of NZ_JAQQGG010000002.1, read as the reverse complement.
TCCAACTGTTGCTCAAATAACTGTAGGAATTTTTGTGTTTTATGCCGGGAATCCAAACGCAGAAGAGGCGGAAGAATTATTATATAATCTACCTAATTTTACTCTTGCCATTGTTGATTCGGATGAATGGAAAAAACGGATAGAGACTGTTCACAAAGGATCAATTGAGAAGTTTCAAAGGTTTAGATTTAATAAAAACCCCGGCGATTTAGATAAAGAATACATACGGGATATATTGTCTACATTACCTCAAAATTACGAAATGAAAAAAATTGATAAAGATATAGCAAAGTCATCTTCATTTCATGCACTCTCAGAAGATTTTACTAGTCAGTTTGATTCAATCGATGATTTTATTGATAGGGGCGTAGGGTACGCCATTTTAAATAAAGGACAAGTTGTTTCTGCTGCAACATCATTCAGTATATTTGATGATGGTATCGAGATTGAAATTGCGAGTCATCCTGAACATAGAAGAAAAGGCTTAGCTATGATTGTAGCATCTGCAATTATATTAGATTGTTTAGATAGAGGAAAATATCCTAGTTGGGATGGAGCAAATTCTGAATCTGTTGAACTAGCAAAAAAGCTAGGCTATACTTTGAAAGAATCTTATGATACATATTTTATTGAAATAAAAAAATGAACCAATACAAGTACATAAACTAAAGTGTTTTTTAGTTTATGTACTTAGTTAAAAATGAATTAAATTATATTGATGATATGCAAGGATACTACTTACTTTTCACAAACCAAAATAGCCTCCCGCAAACGAGAAATACCTTCCTCAATTTGATCAATATCCACTTTTCCATAAGATAAACGTATATAACCATCTTTCGCGCCGAAAATACTACCAGGCATAAAAGCAATTTCTTGTTTTAAGCTTTGCATAATGAGTTGTTTTTCGTTGATCGGTTCTTTTAATTTCCCCCATATATAAATACCACCAGTCGGGTTTGAAAAAGAGATTTTATCATGAAGTTTCTCGTTTAGGGCTCGAACGATAACGTCTCTTTTTTCTGCTAGCTGTTTTCGTAACGGTACGATATGCGACTGAAATGGCACAGTTTCGAAAAACTGCTGCATAAGCCACTGCGGGAAAATGCTCATACCTAATTCCATTTGGTGTCTTGCATCGGATAACCTTTCTACTACAGACTGCGGAGCGACGAGCCAGCCGACTCGTAAACCTGGTGCAATCATTTTTGATAAGGAATGTACATAAATGACTGTTCCATTTTCATCAATCGATTTCAAAGTAGGGCAAGGTTGTTTTTTTTCTAGCGTAAGTAAACTAGAAGGATCATCTTCAACAATCGCAATTCGTAAGTCTGCACAAAGGGATAGTAGTTTTTTTCTACGATTTGGATGCAGCATTGTGCCCGTAGGATTTTGGAAGTTTGGATTTAAAAAGATCATTTTAATACGATGCTTTCGATATAGCTCTTGCACATCATCTGGATTAATACCGTGTTCATCAACAGGTAATGGGAAAATACGAATACCCGCTGATTGGAATAAAGGTAAGGAATAACAGTGTGAAGGACTTTCGAAAGCAACAGCATCACCTGGATTTAATAAACATTGTACGATAAGGTGAAGTGCTTGCTGTGCGCCAGATGTAATCATAATGGATTGCTCAGTCGCTTCAACTTTTAAATATTCCTTCATATATTTCACTACCGCTTGTCTTAGCGGGAGGTACCCTTGCGGATGATCGTAACTTAATGAATGCGTTAACGGTTGTTCACGTAAAATCATTTGTAGCTGATCGTGAGGATAAAGATTACAACCGAGCTCTCCATTTGCAAAATCAATAATGTTTTCATTTTGTTGTACTTCTGCCCGAATATGGCGAAGTAATGGCAAGTTTGGTAAGAACGTACCGCCTTCTACGAAATTTCTCCAGTTCGGCGTTAATGTTGGAGAAACGCCCCACATATGTGTACTCACACGTGTTCCTTTACCAGTCGTACTTTCTACAATTCCCATAGCACGTAGTTCATTATAAGCAGTCGTTACTGTACTTCGGTTTACATTTAACTGCGTAGCTAATTTCCGTTCGGAAGGTAGGAAGCTACCTGGAGGAAGTTCTCCGTATGTAATACGTTTTTCAATAAAGTCAACAACTTGCTGATAAATAGGGATTTTACTGTCACTATCTAGCTTCCATTCCATAAAAAACGCCTCCGTATCTCTTATATACATCCAGTATAGCAAATTGGCTGGGTAAAAAAACAGCCAATTGGACGGTGTTTTATCCAGCCAATTTTACTATGCTAAATAGGGAAGGGGAGATTCGGATGAAACGATGGCAAATGGAATGGCTCCTAGTATCAGTTGCATTAGTATGGGGAGCAAATTATACAATAGGAAAGTATGGTGTGGCATTTATGTCATCCATTCAATTTAATAGTTTACGATTTTTAGTAGCATCACCGGTATTATTACTTATTACTTTTATGATGGAACGCTCATTACGTATTGAAAGAAAAGATTGGCTACGATTAGTAGCAGTCGGCATCGTTGGAACGACAATGTATCAAACGATGTTTATGCTATCTGTGAAATATACTTCAGCAACGAACGCCTCATTATTAATTGCGATGTCACCTATATTTACAGGGATATTAGCAGTATTACACAAACAAGAACGTTTTTCGATGAAAGTACAAATTGGTTCAATAGTAGCGTTTATTGGTGCAGCATTCGTTTTATTAACAGGACATACAGGAGGAGCTACTTACGAGTATGCTTGGCTTGGAAATGTAATTGGATTAGTCGCAGCAATTGCTTGGGGATGGTATCCAATATTAGCACAACCTCTTATTACAAAATACTCCGCAATGAGAGTCACATCTTGGTCTACTTTAATTGGAATTGTACCTCTCGTTATATATTGTTTATTCAACGTAAACACATTAACGTGGCCAGTAGACATGCTAAGCTGGGGGTCTCTAGCATATTCAATCGTCTTCGCGACAATCTTCGGACTTGCGATGTGGTATGTCGGTATTAGTCAAATAGGCTCAACGAAAGTAATGGTATATATGTATCTTGTACCGTTGTTCGCAGTTATTTTTGCGGCAGTAACAATAGGGGAGCAAATCAATATGATGCAACTGGTTGGCGGACTTATTATCTTTGTGGGTCTATATGTTGTAAAAAAAGGTGGAATCAAAAAGCCAGCTCTCAATTTGAAAAAGGTAAGCTAACAGTAAAAAGGATCTCTTTCATATAGAAGGAGATCCTTTTTTGTTTCGTAATAAAAGCGCTTGTTCAACAGCCCATTTTTGATGATCATGAAGTAAATATTCTATAGCATGTAATGGAGACATCCACCTTAAAACATGATCCTCCTCACAGTTTCCAGTTCGTTTCTGCACCATGTTCGCAATATAAAAGAACCCATCGTTTAAATAATAAGTATCTTCTTTTTCCGCATAAAAATATCGCATTGCATTACCGATATATTGATTAATTTCAATTGCCCAACCTAATTCCTCTAGTAGTTCGCGATGTAAACATTCATCTTTTGTTTCGTTACCTTCCATACCGCCGCCAGGTAAAAAATAACGGTCTCCTTTTTGGATAACAGCAATTTTTGAAGAAGTAGAGTTAAAAATAATTGCATAACAACTAGGGCGTAATACATATTGCTCAGTAGGCTTTTTATAACCAAAAGTAAGTTTAGATATCATAAAACACGTCACCTCTCTATAAAATACATAAAAGGAATAATAAGGTAAGGTTAGAATTATATAAGTACAATCTTAATAGATTGGAGTGATAACAAAATGATAAATCGAAAGTGTACTCGCTGTAAAGAAATTACAGGTACATTGCACGGTGGTAAAAAAATTAAGGAAGAATTTCTATGTGAGGACTGTTTGCAAAAAGGAATTGCGAGTGGAGAAATCGAATTATCACAAGTGGAAGAAAAACAAACTTCATATCTTTCTATAAAAATATTAAAAATAATGAGTGTGATTTATTTAATAGGATCTATTTTAATGGCTTTTTCAACTGGTCCATTTATACATAATCTTGGGTTTGATGAAATATCCATTTCAGGATCAGAATTAGGTTTAATAAGTATTGTTATGTTAGGTTCTATATTTCAGTCAGTTCTTGTATTTTGCGGGATATGGGTATTTATCCTTTTAGTAGAAACAGTCATTAAAATTTATGAAAAAATGAAGTGAGTGAGAGGGAGAAACGTATGCGAGTAAGAAACATCCAAGGGGAAGATTATGTAAAGATTCATTCTGTTTTAAATGATTGGTGGGGCGGGAGAGACATGGCTGCTATGTTGCCAAAATTGTTTTTCGTTCACTTTCAAGAAACGAGTTTTATCATTGAAGAAGATGGCGAAACGTTAGGTTTCTTATGCGGATTCTTTTCGCAAACGCATAAAGAGGAAGCGTACGTTCATTTTATCGGGGTAAATCCGAAGTATAGAAGAAGAGGAATTGCATCGACATTGTATTCGTATTTCTTTGATGTCGCACGTGCAAATAATCGTAAAGTTGTAAAAGCAATTACGTCACCAGTTAATAAAAAATCGATACAGTTTCATCAAGAAATCGGTTTTCGAATTGAGGCTGGGGATGATGAGGTAGAGGGTGTATCGGTACATACAAATTATGATGGGAACGGCGGGAGTAGAGTTTTATTTTTGAAACATGTGTAAAAGTAGGCTAGCACAAAGTTAGCCTTTTTGTTGTGAGGAGATAACAAGTATGGAGAATAAACAAAGTAGAAATGAGTATGTAAGACGCATACATAAGGTTCAAGATTATATAGAATCCAACATCGATAGTTCACTATCTATTGAAGAGCTAGCCGATGTAGCAGGATTTTCTAAATATCATTTTCATCGGATTTTTAAAGGAATAGTAGACGAGCCGTTATCCCGGTATGTGAATCGCTTGAAGTTAGAAAGGGCAACGAACCTTCTTACATATCGATTGGATATGACGATTACGGATATCGCTTACCATTTTGGTTTTACAGATCCAGCAGTTTTCTCTCGGACATTTAAAAATTATTACGGTGTAAGTCCGTCTCAATATCGAAACCATAATAGCAAGAATTGCAAAGACGTAAGAAGAACTTCTCAATACAATGAATGTAAGAAGGTTCGAGGGAATGTTGAAATTGTAGCAGCAGACAATATAAACGTCGCATACATAAGGCATATCGGTACATATGAAGAGTTAACTATAGCTTTTCCGAAAATGATAGAGAAACTATTTCATTACGCAATTGAGCAAAACTATCATGTATTTGAGGATACGAAAGTATTAACCATTTACCACGATCATCATGAATTTACTGAGGACTATCATTTAAGAACAAGTTTATGTATAACAATTCCGGATGCGTCCACAGTAGAAACGAGTGATATTGGAATAATGATAATACCTTCAGGCAAGTATGCAGTAGGACATTTTGAAATATTCCAAGATGAATATAAGGGAGCGTGGGACTTTATATATGGTGAGTGGCTGCCAAATAGCGGATATAAACCGAGAGACTCGTATCCTTTTGAAGTATATAGAAATGATCCAAAGCAGCATCCAAAGCATAAACATTTAGTTGATATATATGTACCTATCGAACCTTTTTAATCATAGGTTAAAGGGGAAAGAATAATGAAAACTGCTGAAAAGTTAGATCAAATTATAAAAGAAGAATACAAAAATATGAATGGTATGTTAGTAGTGCAGAAAGGTAATGTTATTTTTGAAAACTATTATAACGGGCATGGTCCAGATGATGCATTTCATGTAGTGTCAGTCACAAAAACGATAATCTCGGCCCTAATTGGGATATGTATAGATAAAGGCTATATAAAAAGCGTTGATCAAAAAGTAATAGAGTTTTTTCCTGAATATAAACGTAAGGAATCTGAAATAACAGTGCGACACTTACTTGCAATGACAGCTCCATATCCTTTTGTAGACTGGCAGGAACCGTTAGAAGAATTATGTACACAACCAGACTGGTACAGTATACACTTCATAGAATGGGGAACGGCGGAGAGATTGGAACTTTTAAATATTCATCTGCAGGAGCGCATGTACTATCAGCAATTATCACGAGTGCAACAGGAAAAAGTGCGCGTGAATTTGCGAATGAACAGCTATTTCAGCCACTCGACATGAGAGAAATTCCAAACTACAATATGAAAGCGTTTGGATTTGATGACTTATTCGGAAAAGATGTAAAAGGATGGGTTCATGATCCAAATGGTATTTCGACAGGCGGCTGGGGACTAACGTTAACAGTTAAAGATATGGCTAAGTTTGGACAGATGTATTTGAATGAAGGTATTCATAATGGAAAACAAATAATATCAAAATCATGGATAAAAGAATCAACAGAAATGAACCAAAATCAATATGGTTACTTATGGTGGTTACGAGAAGATGGAATCTTTTCATACTGTGCAATGGGTGATGGTGGGAATATGATTTGTTGTATTCCAGAGAAGGAATTGGTTGTAGTAATTACTTCTGAAGTTATGCCGAATGCACGGGATAGATGGGAGTTAGTTAAAGGATACATACTTCCTTATTTAAAAGATTAATATGGGTATTTTTATGAAAATAAGAATGAAAGGTTTAGTTAAACTTGTTTTGTACTTCATGATAGAAAAAAGTGTGGTGTTAACAAAGTTATGTAACTAAGATTATAAAACTTCAACACCTATACGATTATTAAATAATTGCAAGGTGTTGAAGTACTTTTTAATCTATTAAGGCTGCTTTCAACTAAAAGAAGAAACATCTTTTTTCTTAGCTGTTTAACTATTTTTTAACTTTGTGTAGCATAAGATACATCGTGCCCAGCACAATTGCTAGTAAGGTAAATTTAATTAATTCTATTAGGCTGGCATCCCACTTGTTTTGTACTACATCTGTTAAATAAAATACATTAAACATACCATGTAAAATTGCTGGTGATATTACGGAACCACCATATTCCCTTGTGTACGTCAAAATGATAGATAATATAAATAATAAAGCAAGATAACTTAATATTCCTACAAACCAAAACTCATAGTTTTTATAAAAGATTGCTACTGGAATATGCCATAAAGACCAGAGAAAAGCTATAATAATAGCTGTTTGTTTGAATGAATATTTTTTTCGTAAATAGTAATGAAAATTCCCACGCCATATAATCTCTTCTAATAATGCAGATAAAAATCCGACTGTAAGACCAACGAGCAAGAGAAATCCTAATTCATTCCAATGATGATATAAGAACTTTATATCATCATTATAAAAATAGAAATGGAGACATAGTCCTAGAAGTAGTGGCAATAATATGGAGAAAATTAGTGTTTTTATTTTGGGACGTGAAAATCCAAATGTGTGAACTAAGTTTTGTTTCTTAAATAATTTTTGAAATAAAATAACAGCTAAAAGTGGAACAACCATGGTAAACCCCAAATAATTACGACCATTTTCTATGTTCAGCAAGATGATATATACAAGTGATGTGAGAAAATAAATACATAATGTTGAATGATAAACTATGTGTTTATTCATATTCTTCACCTGCCTAAGTATGTAGAAGTGGTTAATCGAATATCCGATATTTTAATTATATATGAAATGGAAATCGACAGAATGAATATTTCTATATTATTGTTTTTAATATAGAAAAAGTGTCGAAATTACATATATTGAACTTGTAGAAAAAATTAAGCTTTCCCCGTAACTTTCCACAACAAAAAATCGTTTAACAAAAGAAAGGATTTTCAATCACGAATGGGGGAGAACTATGAAGATATTAATTCTAGGTGGTACACGATTTTTAGGAAGAGCTTTCGTAGAAGAGACTTTACAGAGAGGGCATGAAGTTACATTATTTAATCGTGGAACAAACCAGGAGATTTTTCTAGAAGTGGAGCAGCTTATCGGGGACAGAAATGGTGATGTATCCAGTTTAGAAAATCGAAAATGGGATGTTGTCGTGGATACATGTGGGTTTTCTCCACATCACATTAGAAATGTTGGAGAAGTACTTAAAGATAATATTGAACACTATATATTCATCTCAAGCCTTTCCGTATATAAAGATTGGATTCCGCATGACATAAAAGAAGACTATATATTACAACCTGAACCGACGGCTGAGCAAATAAAGACTGTAGAAAATGGTGAAATATCTCCTTATGAGCATTATGGTGCACTGAAAGTATTATGCGAAAAAGAAGCAGAGAAGTATTGGCCGGGGCGTGTTTTACACGTAAGAGCAGGACTTCTTTCAGGAATGTTTGATTATACGGATCGACTTCCATACTGGATTGGGCGTATAGCAAAGGGAGGAGAAGTGTTAGTTCCAGGAAGAAAAGACCGTCCAGTGCAGATAGTTGATATAAAAGACGTCGCAAACTGGGGACTCAACATGGCAGAAAACAATAAAGCAGGTATATTCAATGTTACAGGTCCGAATGATGAATTGACGATGGAAGAGCTATTAAATACGTGTAAAAAGGTTACGAATAGTGATGCTGAATTCATTTGGGTAGATGAGTCATTTATGAAGGAACAAAAAATAGAGCCTTGGACAGAGATGCCTTTATGGATTCCGGAAACTTTTCCATTAGAAGGGGAAACGAAGCCATGGAAAGGTGGATTTTCAATTAGTATTGAAAGTGCTGTTAAAGAAGGACTTACTTTTAGAAGGTTAGAACATACAGTTACAGATGTGTATAAGTGGATGAAGAGTGTGGACGAATGGGAATTAAAAGCAGGTATTTCAAGGGAAAGAGAAAAGATGTTATTGGATAAGTGGTATGAAATAAAGAGAGCTTAAATAGGAATCTTATGAAAAAAGGACTCTGTTTATTGGTTAAACAGAGTCCTAATATGAATCTACCACTCAATCGGTTCTTCCCCATACATCTCCCATAGCTTAGGAAACATCTTTTTTAAACCTTCTTCATCGTCTTCATCCCAGTCAAATTCAAAATCAACATCGTCGAATTCTTCATTAGATAAGACATGGTAAAGTGTAAAGTAAGTATCATCTTCGTCACCAGTTTTTTCTACATATACAGTGAAACCGAAATATAAAGAAAGTTCTTCTATTTCTGGAACGTCATACTCACTCAAATTTTCTAATACAGGGATTAATCGTTCTGGATCTTCAATACAAGCTTCGTATGTCTCTTTTCCTTGATATAATAACCATCCACGGAAGTAATCAAAAGGATCATCTGAACAGCCACCCATAATAATATAAGCGGCTGCCCATAAACGGGAGGTATAGGAATCTTTCAAAATACGATGCATATGCGTATCAAAAGCAACAATTTCATGTACTGTACGTTTAGCAAGGTGGGAAGTAAGCCATTCTATTTGTTCTTCTTGGTCCTCACCTTTCGTTTTTGCACGAGCGAGTAGTTCCCAAAATTCTTCTTCGGTTATCGTCTTTTCTTTTATGTAATCTTCCCCTTGAATAGGGTCTATATATCCTTTTTTACGTTTGGAAGCAACTAGTTTATTAGCTTCTTTCATACATTCTTCTTCTGTTTCAAACTCTTTCGCTTTTACACTACCAGCTGTGCCAATTTTTCCGTAAAACACAACGTAGTCTTTTTCTTTCACAACGATTTTCCAAAACTTATTTGATTTCTCAGTTTGCTGGATTAATAACGTTTCCATCCGTACCCCCATAATGTTTTCTAGTGTGCAATGTGATTGTAACATATGTATATATACTTGTAATGATGAAAAACAAAAGTTTGGAAAATTCGAAAAAGATTGAATGAAGTGGATAAATTTAGTAACCTTATTTGTACAGTAATTACATAATTGTTTTGTGATAATTCGATATTTATATAAGGGGGCATTACGGATGGATCTTACGTTTAAAGTTGAGGAAACATGTTTTAATTACCGCGTCGGAGCAATTTGTAAATACGATAGTAAAATACTCATTCTGCAAGGTGACGGTGAAGATTTTTGGTATGTACCCGGCGGAAGAGTGAAAATGCTAGAGAATAGTGAAGATGCATTAAAACGAGAGCTTGCGGAAGAGATAGGTGTTCCTATTAAAAGGAAAAGGTTAATATGGTCAGTAGAAAATTTCTTTACGCTTTCTGAGCGAAAGTTTCATGAAATTAGTTTTTATTATGAAGTAGAGCTACATGAGTTACCTGCGAATGGAGCGGATCAATATATTTTGGAAGAAGAGGGTAGAACGTATTTGTTTAGATGGGTGTCAGTAGAAGAACTGCATACATATAACTTACAGCCTGCATTTATAAAAGAGAAAGTAAAGGATATAGCAGTACATACAGAACATATCGTTTTACAAAAATAAACGTATTCGGAGGGAAAAAGGGTGAAGGGGACTAAAAAAGAGGTACATATAAATGACAAAGTAATTCGTTACACACATATCGAAAAAGGTTCTAGTACGGTTTGCTTTATGTTCTCAGGTTCAGGATATAATTACGATAAGCCGTTATTTTATTACGCGACGATGCTTATGCTTGAACATAAAATTGATGTTGTACATATTCATTACTCTTACGATGAACAGGTAATGAATAAACCAATAGAAGAACTAACGAAAGTAATGATGGATGATATTAATCCCGTAATAAATGAAGTGTTGAAAAATGAACAATACAGCAAATCGATGTTTTTAGGGAAGTCACTCGGAACAATTCCGATTGCGAATGATTTAATGAAGAGAGAAGAATTCACGCAGTCAAAAATGATAGTGCTTACACCTTTACTAACTTTTGAATCTATTTTTGATTCTATTTTACATAGTAGTCACGAAGGACTTTTAGTTATTGGGGATAAAGATCATCAATATAATGCAGATCAAGTTAAGCAGTTATATAAAACGAATTTAACGATTGATGTTATCAAAAATGCAAATCATTCTGTAAATGTTGGGGAATTTGAAACAGAGAATTCAATTGAAGCGATAGCGAAAATAATAGAAAAGCTTAAAGAAATTGTTAGGGAAAACTAACTTATCAATACATGCAAAAAGAGGTGCGAATTGCACCTCTTTTATTTTAATAAGCCTTCAACACATGAAGCAAATAATCTTTCCGGTTCAGCGGATTATAATCAACACGTTTTCGAGTAGGGAAGGGAGGTTTCAGTTTTGTGAAACCAGCTGGCTTTGTTGTAAATATGCCTTCTCCTTCAGTGAATGAATGAAGCATTCGCTGAAAATTCTCTGTTTTCGCAACAGGTAACGATCCTGTTAAATGGTATGAGTCATTATTGAATATCGGCTCGCTAAAAGTTGCTGGAATAGCAGCGAGCTTATACATTGCGGTACTAATTGCCTGCTCCGGTACAGTTAATTCAAACGCATTAACTGGTTCATATACATATGTTTCAGCTTTCTTTAAAGCATCCATTAAAACGAGTGGCGTTACGTTTCTAAAGTCACTCGCTGTTGTAACAGGACTAGCATAACCTGTATGCGTTAACGTGACAGAAATATCCGTAACTTCCCAACCGTATAAACCTTGTTTTAACGTTTGAAATACAGTATCTTCAATCGCTTTATGAAATGCTAAAGGTAGTGAGCCAAGTTCAACGCCTAATGTATATGTTATGCCAGAATTAAGTTCACCACGTTCGACTTTGAATCCAACTGTTGCGTAAAATGGATTCGTTTTTTCGCCCATTACTTCAACGGAAATCCCAATGCCAATTGGCTTCTCAATACATACAACTCGCGTATTTGAAAAAGTAACCTGCAAATTATATTTCTCAAAAAGAGTCGTTTCAATTACTTCTTTTTGTACTTGACCGAAAAGGCGAATGTATAGTTCATTATGAACATCATCTTTCCACACTTTAATGAGTGGATCTTCTTCACATAGTTCCATAAGAGCAGTGTATAAATCATGAATTCGTTCTTTAGGTACTGCATCGATGGCAGCTTCCATTTGTGGTTCGGCAAAGTGAATATCTTTTATATAATCAGTCCGTGCACCGATAATATCACCAATTTTAATATCACTTAGTCCCCACACTTTGCAAAATTCTCCGCTAGGAACGGTAGAAGTTTGAACAGCATCTCCATTATGAAACATGCACATTTTTTTAATCTTTTCCTTATGTGGTAGAGACTGATCGCGCTGTATATCAACATGTTTTCTAACGTGTAAGTTACCAGAAAAAACTCTTACATATGCAATCTTTTCTCCAGAAGGTTCACGTTCAATTTTAAAAACAATACCGGACAATTTTTCGTCTTGAGACAGATTATGAGCTGGAAGTAAGGTTGAAATATTTTCAAGTAGTTCAGATACTCCTATACCCGTCATTGCGGAACCGAAGAAAATCGGATACACATTTGCTTGCGCTATTTGTTTAATGAGTTCTTCTCTTAACATTGTGTCCGTTACGATTTCGTTATTTACATATGACTCAAGTAACGATTCATTATATGGTGCTAATCGTTCTATACAATCATCATATGATTTATATTCAATAATACGAGCTTCCTTTGTTCCTTCGTTTAGGACAGAGTAAAAGGGGAATGCTTCATTTGAAAGAATCGTTTTTATTTGCTTTACAACTTTTTCACTATTTGCACCACGACGATCAATTTTATTTACAAATAAAATAGTCGGTATGTTTAGTTTCTGTAACGTTCGCATTAAAATCTTCGTTTGTGCTTGCACACCTTCAACGGCAGAAATAACTAAAATCGCACCGTCTAAAACGCGGAATGATCGCTCCACTTCAGCGATAAAATCAGCGTGTCCCGGTGTATCGATGACATTTACTTTTAAGTCATCAATAAGGAAAGAAACGACGGATGCTTTAATCGTAATTCCGCGCTGCCTTTCTAATTCCATTGAGTCTGTTTGCGTACTTCCGCCATCAACTCGGCCAATTTCTTTAATCACATTCGTTTCATAAAGAATACGTTCAGTCAAACTCGTCTTGCCAGCGTCTACATGCGCGACAATCCCTATATTTATTGTTGTCATATATCAATATCCTCATTTCATTTTCCATTTTCATTTCCTCATTTCTATTTGTGTATTGCCGCATTACAATCACTCTCCAGTCATTTAAATTATTACTATTATAATGTAATTTACATTTTTTGTAACGCTACAAAGCGCCTTAATTTGGAAAAAATAAAATGAAAACAAAATGCTTGCATTCTTAATCGATATAGATTATATTAATTGACGTATCAACTATTGATATATCAAATGTTTTTTAATTGGATGTAAAGGAGGGGTAATTTGACAAGTTCATGCTCAAAAGAAGCGATTATTTTATATAAATTACACTTTCTAAATAAAGAAGTAAGTTCGAAGTTTGAAGGGTGTACAGGTATGAGCCAATCTCGTTTAGAGCTTATACTTCAGTTATATGAAGTAGGTGAAATTAGTCAAAAAGCACTTCAGCAAGAAGTGAATATTGATAATGCGGCGATTACGAGGCATTTAAAGCAGCTTGAGGCTAATGAAATGATTGTAAGACGTAAAAATCCAGATGATAACAGAATTACGTTAGTTTCTCTAACTGAAGAGGGACGAAATAAAATTCAAGCGTTTCAAGAGGAAAAAGAACGTTTTGCAGCATCGGCATTTAAAGGATTAAGTGAAGAAGAACGCGATAATCTTTTAAATATGTTAAATCACATTCAAGAAAATATAAAAGAATTATAAAAAAGGGAGAATACAACTATGACTAACTCAGTAAAAACAAATGATTTTAACGAAATTTTAACAGGACGTCGTTCCATTCGTAAGTACGATCCTTCAGTGAAAATTAGTAAAGAAGAAATGACAGAAATTCTTACAGAAGCAACACTTGCGCCATCTTCAGTAAACATGCAACCATGGAGATTCGTAGTGATTGAAAGTGACGAAGCGAAAGCAACACTTGCACCACTTGCGAAATTTAATCAATCTCAAGTAGAAACTTCTTCAGCAATGATTGCTTTATTTGGTGATTTAAACAACTTTGATAACGCAGAAGAAATTTACGGTACAGCAGTAGAGCGCGGTTTCATGCCAGCAGAAGTAAAAGAAGACCAGATGAAAAAACTTTCAGCTTACTTCTCAATGGTTACACCAGAAGTAATGAAAGATACTGTACTTATTGACGGTGGTCTTGTAGCAATGCAATTTATGCTAGCAGCTCGTGCTCACGGTTATGATACTTGTCCAATTGGTGGTTTTGAAAAAGATCAAATCGCTGAAGCGTTCGGATTAGATAAAGAACGTTACGTACCAGTAATGTTAATTTCAGTCGGAAAAGCTGCTGACAGTGGTTACCAATCAGTACGTCTTCCAGTTGAAAAAGTTGCTGAGTGGAAGTAATTTCAAAAGAAATAAGTGAAATATGAGAGGGGAAACACCATGATTATTATTCACGCAACATTTCAAGTAGATCCAGCGAAACAACAAACATTTTTAGAAGAAGTTCAACCATTACTTCATGGTTCAAGAGAAGAAAGTGGAAATGTATCTTATGATCTTTATAAAGATGTAGAAAAAGAAAATGTGTATACGATGGTAGAAGTATGGAAAGATGAAGTAGCAGTTGCGAGTCATAATACGAGTGAACACTTCACATCTTTCGTTAGCAAAGTAAAACAGTTGTTAACTGCTCCTCTTGATATAAAAGCTTATAATGGAGAGTTAGTAAAATAATGAGGTAGAAAAAGATGACTTTAGCGTGTTGCTGGGGTCATCTTTTTTGTATAAGTGGAATCCATTCTCGACATAGCTATGTTGGAAAAATGGTGGTGTTCTTATCTTTGGAAATAGAAATTAATGATAAAATAAATAATTAGGACAAAGAAATTCCTTTTGTGTTTAATACAAATTAGATGGAAAATTGAATCTGCATAGTTGGTTAATTCTTGATGGACAGGCTAATAGATAAACCTACTGCACTTAAATTTATAGAGGAGGGCTAAAAGGTGATTAACTGGAAAGATAGGATAACAACTTTAGTTTTAGTGAAGCAAGAGTTAATGAAGCAAGATGTCGAGCAAATATGGCAACATCACTTTCCTGAAGTAGGAGCAAGTGAAGAGGATATATATGCTTTTGAACAAGAATGGGGGTATAAACATGATTTAAAATATCGAGATTTTTTAAATCATGTTAATGGTTGGAAAGGGTTGTATCAAACTGTGGACTTATTTGGTATAGAACAACTGAAGAAATCAACTATAATGGAGTACGCTCAAATGTTATTAACAGTTATTGATGACGATGTGTTAAAAGAAAGTGGCGTTGTAAGGCAAGAGTTATTACCAATAGCGGTAACTGAATTTGATAAGGACTTATTTGTTTTATGTTTACCAAATTCATCTAGACCAGGTGAGATCATTTGGTTTGCTGGAGAAGAAATAGATAGGTTTAACAATTTTGACGAGTATTTCTTGGCAATGGTTGATTACAATAGAGAAGAAATATTGGCTTTAAAAAATTATATACAGTAGTAGGATGGAGAAGTTAGCATGAAAGTCTGAAATACATACTGCTGTTTTAAGGAATGTAGAGCAGCCTAAATCACAGAGTAATGTGGGGTACAACAAATACATCATTAACATGAAGAAGTATGAGATTATGAGCTAATAAAGAGTTTTATTAAAGTTCCAATTCAGAGGTGAAATCTGTGAAAATTAAAATTATAAAAAATGAAGGAATATATAATGACCAGAATGTAGTAAGCTTTTCTTCTCCGTTTGGTTGTGGAAAAGCTAGTTGGAATGGAGAAGCTCCAATAGAAGGTCGAGAATATTATGTCGAGCTAGAAATACGAGATACAGTAGCGTGGAGAAAAGATGTTAATAAGTCTGACAAAAAGCAATACTGTATTAAAAATAATAGAAATTCCACAATTATAGTATGTGAAGTGGAAACATTTTTTGAGCATGAATGTTATAATTTTAAAATTGGCCGAAGTATATTTACCCTTGATATTGAGGGAGTACCATATCCGAAAGGAACATTTGTTGAGATAAGTTCTCAGAATCTCATTTTGTATGATATAAATTTCTAAGTATGAGAAATAGGCGAAATACATATATTACGTTTTATTGAAGCCTTAATTGTTGTAAAAATGAAACCGCCTTTAAATAAGAAAATGAAATTAACTGTAAATTAACTTTATTTACTTATACTTCATTACATGTTAACCTATACTTAATTTTTATAAATTATAATTAATTTTTAAGTTTTTTAAGGGTGTGAAAATGTAATGAAATCAGTATTGAAAAGCATACTTATTTCCTTTGTTTTTTCTGCAGTAGGTATGTGTTGGTTGCTGTTCTTATTATTCAAAGGGGACGGAGACTGGTTATTGTCTTGGATAGGCGTATTAATGGCATATTTATCTTTATTCACTTTAATAGATTTATATTGTAAAACTACATACGACAAAAAATAAATAAATGGCTTATAAAAACAGCGGTGACTAGCTTTAGTTTTGCTGTGTTAGGAATTTCATTTTGTATCATACACGAGCTATTAACACCATGGAGTCTCAGTTTAATGGTGTGGTATTGGTTGGTAATGTTAGTGTTATTTTTAACGACCATACTATCATTAGTCAGTCTCGTATTTGTTAATCGTAAAAATCATAATTTCACCGGTGTATATAGAATACTTATACTTCTAAATCTACTTCTTACGTTAGGACCAGTATTATGGCCACTATTACTTTCTATTATCGGAAATGGTATGAACGCTAGTGCAGGATGGTAAAGGTGAATATAGATTAGTTGTTTAAATAAAAGAGAACGTGTTTACATAAAAAATGAAAACACGTTCTTTTTTATTCATTTTAATACGAACACAATGAAACATCTTAAAATAATTAAGATAAGGTGAAATAAAAACGGGGGAGGTTAAGGGACTTTCCTTATTTTTTATGCCCTTTTTATTTTCATACATAATTCTTTCTCAGCAGATTGTATCAAACTTTAAACGTAAGTATTTCGTAAGGAATGGATAAGAAAAAAGACAGTTTTATCATATAGGATGAAAGTATAGCTTGAATCAATACGATATGAATAGGGGAGAGAAATCCTTATGAAAAAACGTAATTCAATGAAGTTAGCGAGTTTGACAGTTTTATTAGCGGGTACTACTCTATTTACACCTGGTTTTACTGTGAAAGCAGAGTCTACTCAAAGTATTTCTAATTCGTCAAAAGTACATGATCAAAAGAATCGGAATGGCTGGAAACAAGTATTACAGGAAACAATCCAAATTGGAGCACCAGGGGTATTAGCTAAGACGTCTAATAAAGGGAAAATTAGTAGTTATACTGCTGGCGTAGCAGATTTAAGCACAAAGAAACCGGTGAAATCAGATTATCGCTTTCGAATTGGTAGTGTGACGAAAACTTTTACCGCCACGACGGTTCTTCAATTAGTTGGAGAAAATCGCGTACAACTTGACGATTCAATTGAGAAGTGGTTACCGGGTCTCGTTCAAGGAAATGGGTATGATGGCAATCAAATTACGATACGCCAACTTTTGAATCATACAAGTGGTATCGCTGAATACTTAAAGTCAAAAGATGCTGACATAATGAATTCGAAAAAAACGTATACAGCTGAAGAAATAGTGAAAATAGGTCTTTCTCTACCTCCAGATTTCTCGCCGGGCAAAGACTGGTTGTATTCAAACACAGGATATGTAATATTGGGAATGCTAATTGAAAAAATAACTGGTAATAGTTATGCGGAAGAAATTGAAAAGCGAATTATTGAACCTCTGGACTTGCCAAATACGTTTTTACCAGGAAATTCACCCGTCATTCCAGGAAAGAATCATGCTCGTGGATATGTGAAAATGGACGAAACAGGCGAGTTGAAAGACATTACGTATTATAATCCGAGTTTAGCTAATGCAGCTGGAGATATGATTTCTAATGCGGATGATTTAAACAAGTTCTTTTCATCTTTACTCGGTGGTAAGTTACTGAAGGAACACGAGTTAAAAGAAATGCTTACTACAGTTCCTATAGAAGGAAAAGGGGTTGGTGATGGATATGGCCTTGGAATCTATGAGACGAAACTTCCAAATGGTGTCTCAGTTTGGGGGCACGGAGGATCAATTCCTGGGTTTATGACTTTTGCTGGTGGAGTAATTGGAGGCAAGCATACATTTGCTGTCAATGCTAATTCTTTAGGTCCGGTTGAAATCCTTACACAGTTTAATAAAATGATGCAAGTTGAATTTAATAAATAATAGATGAAAAGAGTTCTACTATAGAGGTATATAAGGACTTGTATGTGATTTAATTGTTATTAAAATATACTCTTAAAAAATCCCGAATCATGAGCAATTTACTTCCCATGATGCGGGTTTTTTATGTGCTGTTACAAGAAAAGTAATGATGTATTTAAATTTTTTCATTTTACTATAAATCTATTATATTTATTTGATATTTCTTATTTATAGTGACTTTTACATTTTTAAAATATTGCAACATACAAAGGTAAGTAGTTCTAGATTTTGGGGTTAATAATAAGTGAATTCTGATTTTTGTTGAAAAATATTTAAATGTATTTCCGTAATTTACATAATAAGGTACTTTTATCGTATGAATTAATAACAAATAGAATTAAGTATACAAAAATAGATAATTATGATTTGTGTAAGAATGATTGACTATTATGAAAATAATGATTAATATAAGTTTTATATTTTGGTTCCATTTATATTACAAATTTGTATTTTATTTCAAATTTAATTGTGTCGTAAACTATAATTGAATATATTGTGAAAAAGAATAGGAAGCGGGAACAGCAATAGAAAAGGCTATCTTTTCAAATTTTGTAATGAAATCAAAGGAAGGATAAATATGTATAAACAAGTAGTAGAACTGTTAGAAGAAGCGGCTATATCGTATACACAATATACACATGAGCCAATATTAGATTATGAAACAGATAGAAAAATTAGAGAAAGGTTTAAATTAGAAGGTGTACCCAGTAAAAGTTTATTTTTAAAAGATAAATCAAATAACTATTACATATTTGTAACTGTTGAAGGAGAAAAATTAGATTCAAAACTTATGAAAGATTTGGTTGGAAAAAAGATTTCTATTTGTTCAGCCGAGGAGTTAATAGAAAAAACTTCTTGTGTTCCAGGGTGTGTATCTCCATTTGGCTATTCAGATGAAATCACACTTATTATAGATCGAAAAATTTATAACTATAATAAATTTTTGTTATCTCCCGGTATACCTGAGATAACAATTGAAATACCTACAAAAAGTATAAATAAAATCTTAAATATTGTTGAGAATAATATTTTAATATATGAGAAAAGATCATAAATATATTAGGGGGGATTTTAGTAATGCCAACTACAAAAATGTATTTATACGATCAAAAGAGAATAATTGAAGAACAAAATAAAGGGATTTTAGATGAGTGGAAAACTATATCTTTCAATAATTTTCACGATAGCATTTTAGATCAATCTAAACCATTTCCGTGTTATTTTGCAGTAGATTCTGAGAAACATGGTTGGTCTAGATATATATTTTCTGAATCGGCTTATGATGAAAATGAATTGTTCAAACTAAGAGATGGGATTTATGAATATATTAAAACATATCAACAAATTGCAAAGAGAACTACTTTAGTAATATTTTTTAAACCATCTAATAAACAATTACTGGCTGAAGAATACAAAAAACAATTTTGGAATGTATTACAATTTTTAATGAGAAATGATCCGGAGCCATGGAATGCAGAAATACCAATAGATCCTTATAACGCTAAATGGGAATTTTGTTTTGGTGGTGAACCTATATTTGTCGTTTGTAGGGCTCCAATATATTCTGAGAGAAAAAGTAGATATACAGGAACCGGCCTTGAAATTACGTTACAACCTCGAGGTACTCTAGATGATATTACAGGTGATACAAAACAAGGGAAACAAGTACGGAAAGTGATTAGAAAACGTTTGTTAGCATATGATGATATTCCAATGCATCCAGATATAGGGGATTACGGAATAAAAGAAACCTTTGAATGGAAACAATATATGTTACCAGAAACAAATGAAGAAAGTGTAATGAGATGTCCTATTACGGGGTTGAAGAAAAATGATTAGCATGATATTCAGTTATATATTATTAGGGATTTCATTGTCTGCACCAGTCGGTCCGATTAATGTTGCTCAAATAAATAAAGGAATAAAAAATGGTTTTTTGAGTGCATGGTTAGTAGGAGTTGGAGCAATGTCAGCAGATGTTGTAATGATGTTTTTAATTTACTTTGGTATTTCGACTTATTTAACAACTCCAGTTGCCCAGCTCTGCATTTGGATTTTTGGTTTTGTAACGATGATTTATTTAGGCTATGAAAGCATGAAAGAAGCTACTAAACAAGTTCAATATATTTCATCAGGTGAAAAAGAACATCCTTTAAAATCTTTTCTATCGGGGTTTGCTATCGCAATTTCTAATCCATTAAATATTATTTTTTGGATAGGGATATACGGATCAGTTCTAACTAGTGCTATGAATACTATTGGAAAAGAACAAGCTTTATGGTATAGTGCAGCCATTTTTGCTGGGATTATGCTTTGGGATATATTTATGGCTACATCTATTCATTTTGGTAGAAGATTTATTAATCATACAGTAATGAAATGGATTTCTATAGTAGCAGGAATTGTTTTAATTATGTTTGGAATATATTTTGGCTATGAGGCAGTAAGAGGGGTTGATAGACTATTATGAAATGATTGATAATTAGAGTCGATAGTTATTTTTTAGAACTTTATTCATAGCGAACCTTTTGGTTTT
Organism: Bacillus sp. FF-1; assembly: GCF_028548245.1. Taxonomy (NCBI): domain Bacteria; kingdom Bacillati; phylum Bacillota; class Bacilli; order Caryophanales; family Bacillaceae; genus Bacillus; species Bacillus sp. FF-1. The sequence continues at coordinate 705,125 of NZ_JAQQGG010000002.1, read as the reverse complement.
TGAATTTGTTAATTGATAAGTATAGGTTAATTCCTTATAGTAAAAGACTTATAGAATCATTCTATAAGTCTTTTTATTGCTGTATAGAAAAATATATAGGCACATTCTCTTCTCACAAAGAGAAATAAAATTCTTAACAAGAACGATAAAATAAATATATAAGCAGTAAAGCAAATTTCAATAAAAGTAGCTTGTTTGCATTTGAAAAATCTAGAATGTTTTTAATTGCTATGAATTACTTTCACAACTTTTGTGGGCACTCCTGCAACGACAATGTTTGCAGGTGCATCCTTTGTAACAACTGCCCCTGTAGCAATAACTGAATTGTTTCCAAGTGTCACACCAGGAAGTATGGTTGCACTAGACCCGATCCATACATTTTCACCAATTGTAACAGGGGAGGCGTATGTCGTGTTTCTTGTTTCTAAAGTTAGCCCGTGATTAAGTGTGGCAATTGTAGCATTCATACCGATTATACAATTGTCTCCTATTTGAATCCCATCTCTATCTTGAAAAGAACATCCATTGTTAAAAAATACGTTTTTGCCCTTACAAAATATTCATTATTCTTTCAAAGGTTCCAGTAAAACAACTTCACAGAAATGTTCATGTTCAAATGAGGAAGAAGTGAACAATAAAACGATTTATATTCCGAAAATTGTAATTTTTATGATTGTTAAATATAATAGTGATATATATTGAGTGGACTTAAATAGAAAATAGTTTAGTTAATTAATTATTTTTCGTCTTAACTAATATGGCATTGGAGTGAAATACATTGGGACAAAATCAGTTCAGATGGAGTAACGAGCAATTACGAGAACATGTTGAAATAATAGACGGTACAAGAAGTCCTCATAAATTATTAAAGAACGCAACATACTTAAATTCCTATATACGTGAATGGATGGAAGCAAATATTTGGATCTATGATGACAGAATTATATATGTAGGAGAAAAACTACCAGAGCAACTACATGAATGTGAAGTTATTGATTGTGATGGAAAGTATGTCGTTCCTAGTTACATAGAACCGCATGCACATCCATATCAATTATATAATCCAGAGACGTTAGCGAATCATGCGATGCAATTTGGGACAACAACTTTTATTAATGATAATTTAACTCTATTTTTCACATTAAAGCGTGAGGAATCATTTCATTTATTAGATAAATTTAAAAAGCTTCCAGCTAGTATGTATTGGTGGTGCCGTTTTGATGGACAAACTGAATTGCAAAATGGGCAATCTTTATTTAATAGTGAAGAAATAATAGAATGGCTACAGCATGAAGCAGTTCTTCAAGGAGGGGAGCTAACAGCATGGCCAAAATTATTACATGGCGATGATGAAATGCTAACTTGGGTGCAGGAAACAAAGCGATTACAGAAAAAAGTAGAAGGACATTTCCCAGGAGCATCTGAAGCAACGTTAGTAAAATTAAAACTGTTAGGTACAGACTGTGATCATGAAGCAATGACGGGGCAAGAAGTGTTAACTCGTCTTATGCAAGGTTACACTGTTTCTCTTCGAAACTCTTCCATCCGACCAGATTTAGAAGTTTTATTAAAAGAACTACTGGAATTAGGTGTGAAGCAATTTGATAGATTCTTTTTCACAACAGATGGTTCTCATCCGTCCTTTTATGAAAACGGAATGACGAATGTAATGATTACTACTGCTATAAAGCAAGGTGTTCCAGTAATAGATGCATATCATATGGCAAGTTATAATATTGCTCGTTATTATAATATGGAGCATATACATGGTTCGATTGGGACAGGGAGAATTGCAAATATCAATATTTTAGAAAGTAAAGAAAACCCAGTACCAGCGAGCGTTATTGCAAAGGGGAAATGGGTGAAGCGTGACGGTGTAAATACGCATGAAGCATTACATATAGACTGGGGTAAATGTAAAGTAACTCCATTATCATTAGATTGGTCCATAGAAAAAGAGGATATGATTTTCTCTAATAAAACGGGTATACACTTATTAAATAACGTTATTACAAAACCATATACTAGTAAAATCAACATAGAATGTAATGAATTGTCCACAGATCATGATGAATGTTTCCTTATGATGATTGCTCGTGATGGCAGTTGGCGAGTGAATACAGTTGTGAAAGGTTTTGCGAAAGAACTAGGTGGGCTTGCTAGCTCTTATTCTGGTACAGGTGACATCATTCTTATCGGAAAAAGAAAAGAAGATATGCTTATAGCTTTTCATAGAGTAAAAGAGCTTGGCGGGGGAATGGTAATAGCTGAGAAGAATGAAGTATTACATGAAATCGCATTACCATTGCTCGGAATTATGTCTAATTTAAAAATGAGTGAATTAATACAGGAAGAGAAACAGATGGTGAAATTACTACAAGAGCGTGGCTACGCGTATGATGATCCAGCATTTACAATTTTATTCTTTTCTGCGACGCACTTGCCTTTTATACGGGTAACGCCTATAGGGCTATATGATGTGAAAAGTGGAAAGGTAGTTGCTTCGCCGGTGAATTTGATAAAGTAATATTAGAAAGAACTCCTCCGCTACAGTAGTTATGTAAAGTGGGGGAGTTTTATATTTTAGATGTATTGTTATAAATAGGGTTACATATAAATAATCTCAAAAATAACCTTAAACGAGAACAAATAGATAAATTAGGAAAATATATTTTTAAAACATACTTGACGCATAGGAATTAATGGATTAATATGTGGATATTACTTATTTTACCACTCATTATTTTAATGCTAAAACAAATTGAATAGCTGATTGGATAACCAAAGGCACGTATACATTTCATAATTTTGAAATGTGTTCGTGCCTTTTTGTATTATTCATAGAGCAAGGAGCGGAGGAGATATGAATAAAACGATGCCAACATTAATCGAAGAAACAGATTGGTTGTTTCGTAAAATGGTCCGTAAGTTTGTAAAGGAACGTGACAAAATTAAGATTGAAGGTATTATGTTGCCGGGCATCTTAATATTAAACAAAATTATTCGAGATGGTGAGCAGCGTCTAACTGATTTAGCAGAAGAACTGGATTTTACATCAGGAGCGATTACGGCATTATGCGATAAGTTAGAAGAAAGAGGCTTGGCTATTCGGAAACGTCATCAGGAAGATAGACGAATCACTTTACTTGATATTACTGAAGATGGCCTGAAATTTATAAAGCGAAATAATAAAATAAGAACAAGTTTTATGTCTGTTTTATTCGATGGATTTTCAACAGAAGAATTACAAGTGCAGACCGAAGTTTTTAAACGCTTAGCCCATAATTTAGAACACCTTTCGGATACAATTATGAAACTAAGCAATGAGAATACAGAGGAATAACAAAGAATACTATTACTCTAGTTATTTGGGTCTGAAAATTCAAACTGTTAAAAGGTGACTTATTAATAATATGAATAGGAGTGGAAAGAATGGGACATCCAACAATTTATCCAACAGGGGCAACAGTATATAATCCCGGGAAAGCTTGGAGTGGTTATACAATTTATCAAGCTGCAGATCATGGTGCGTTATTAATTGATATGAATGGAAAGGAAGTACACTTATGGAAAGGACTGCGTGGATTTCCAAATAAGTTATTACCAGGCGGATATGTTTTTGGTCATACAGCACAAAGAGATCCTGAGTACGGTTTTCAAGATGAAGTAGATTTAGTTCAAGTAGATTGGGAAGGAAACATAGTCTGGAGATTTAACCGTCTGGAACACATTGAAGACCCAGGCCATGATCCGCAGTGGATGGCTAGAGCTCATCATGATTATCAGCGTGAGGGAAATCCCGTGGGTTACTATGCACCAGAATTAGAACCGAAAACAGATGGTGGAAATACGTTAATTTTAGCACACAAAAATGTACATAATCCGAATATATCCGATAAGCCGTTATTAGATGATGTCATTATTGAGGTAGATTGGGAAGGGAATATTATATGGGAGTGGGCTGTCAGTGATCATTTTGAAGAACTTGGATTTGATGAAAGTGCTAAAAATGTACTATTCTGTAATCCTAATATTAGATCCTTTGGTGGTAATTCGGATGGAGATTGGATGCATATAAATTCTATGTCTACAATTGGTCCGAATAAGTTTTATGACCAAGGAGATGAACGTTTTCATCCTGAAAATATTATTTGGGATGCTAGGGAGTCAAATATAATTGCCATTATTGACAAGAAGACAGGAAATATAGTTTGGAAACTCGGTCCTGATTATTCTAGCCCAGATGTTAAGCATTTAGGATGGATCATTGGACAACATCATGCACATATCATTCCGAAAGGATTGCCTGGAGAAGGGAATTTACTTGTATTTGATAATGGTGGTTGGGCAGGATACGGTCTTCCAAACCCTGCATCTCCATACGGTTCCAAAAATGCTGTTCGTGATCACTCGAGGATTCTAGAAATTAATCCAGTAACTTTAGAAATTGAGTGGCAATATACGCCAACTGAAGCTGGATATCAAGCTCCTTTAGATTCGTATCGATTTTACAGTCCATATATTAGTTCTGCCCAAAGGCTACCAAACGGAAATACATTGATTACAGAAGGAGCAGATGGTCGGATTTTTGAAGTTACTCGTGAGCATGAGCTTGTATGGGAATATATTTCACCTTATAAAAATAACAGAAACTCCAATATGGTTTACCGTGCGTATCGTGTACCGTATGAGTGGGTACCTCAACTAGAAAAACCAGAGGAGAAAGAAATTACTCCTCTTGATATAGCAGCATTTAGAGTCCCGAATGCTGCAGAAGCTGGTACGGAATCTGTTGTGACAGTCGAAGGAACAATATCTTACGGCACCGGAGATTTCTGTGTAGCGACATTGGAAGAAATAAATAAAATACGAGATTAACGTTAGTAATTTAAAGTGTGGGGAGAGTCATTTCCCCCACTTATTAAAATGAACTTGATAGGTTTGTTATATGACAAAACGTTTCCATTTCTTTATTTGTAATAATTTAACGTAATATTTCGGTTAAACAAATCTTACTTCAAGCTTGAACAAATTGTTATGGAGGAATGATAAATGGTGAAACTAAAGCCTTTATTTTTAAGTTTATCAATGGTTACTAGTTTAGCTGTAGCAGGATGCTCAAACTTTTCAAAAGAAAGTGCGGGAACGACAAAAAGTAATGGGAAAGAAACGGCCGCGGTGAAAATGGCTATAGATACAGCTGCTGGCGGATCTTTTCAGTTTAGAGCTGCCGAGAAACAAGGCTATTTTGAGAAAAATAGTATTAAAGCTCAACTATCGAATTTTGCTTATGGAATTGATACAGTTAATGCGGTATTAACGGAACAAGCTGATACAGGTCTTGCTGCTGATTATGCGCTTTTAAATTCGTTAGGAAAAGGAGATATGGTCGTAATTTCAACACTTACGCGAGGAAATGAAAAATCATCAAAAGACAATGAGCTTCTAGTTAGAGAGGGGATTAAAACAGAAAATGATTTAAAAGGTAAAAAGTTAGGCGTATCTAAAGGGACTGTAACGGAGTATGTTTGGGCGAAATATTTGGCAGCGAAACATATTAATGAAAAGGATATTACCTTCGTTCCATATAGTACACCAGACGAAGCTATTGTAGGAATGAAAAATGGTGATATAGATGCTGTTTGGAGTTCTGGTGCATTAAAGGATAAATTTAAAAATATAAAAGGTGTAACAAAATTAGGTGATTTAGAAAGTGCAGGCGTTACAATTGACAGCTATTTACTAGCAAAAAGATCATTCGTCGAGAAGAATCCAAAAGCTGTTGAAAACACACTTAAGGCTTTATCTGAAGGTATTAAATATGTAGATAACAATAAAAAAGAAACCGCTAAGCTTGCTTTTGAGCAATTGAAACTACCAGAGAAAGATGCGTTAAAAGATATTGAAAGACAAAACTATGTTCTTGGATTTACAGAGGAGGACGCAAAACATTTAGAAGATATGAAAGTATGGTTAGAAGAGAAAGGGAAACTGAAAGATAAATATGAATTGAAAGATAAAATTAATCTTGAAGCACTTAAAAAAGCTTTCCCTGAATCTGTTACTTATAAATAGAATAGGAGTGAAGTATGGTGAGTACAGTAAGTGAAAAAGAAGTATTGAAATCTCCTGTGGCCATTTCTATTTCTGGGTTATCTAAATCATTTAATAACGAACAATTTGTTTTAGAAGATGTAAATTTAACAATTGGGAATGGTGAATTTTTTATATTACTTGGCCCAAGCGGATGTGGAAAATCTACGTTATTAAGTATGGTTGCTGGATTTGTTGAAAAGACATCAGGGAAACTAATAGTCAATAATGAAGAGGTAATTAAGCCTGATAGAAATCGTGGCGTCGTATTTCAACAAGCAGACGCAGCGCTTTTTCCGTGGCTAACAATTAAAGAAAATATTGAATTTGGTTTAAAAATGAAAAAAATGATAAAGCAGACCCGAAATGATATATCCTCTCACTATATAAAACTTGTTGGACTAGATGGGCATGAAGGAAAATATCCAAGAGAACTTTCTGGAGGAATGAAACAAAGAGTTCAATTAGCACGTGTGTTAGCCAATGACTCGCAATTTTTATTAATGGATGAACCATTTGGAGCACTCGATGCAATGACTAGAAGAACAATGCAAATAGAGTTAATTCGAATTTGGAAAGAAACAAACAAAACGATTATTTTTGTCACTCATGATATTCAAGAAGCTCTATTACTTGGGCAAAGAATAGGGGTAATGTCTAAAGGACCTTCTTCAAAAATTGAAAAGATTTACGATATTCCACTACCGTATCCGAGAACATTTACAGATAAAGAATTTAATTACTATTATCAAATGATTCAATCACACTTTGATTGAAAGGAGGTCCAAATATGAGCGTGTTGAAAGATGAGATTGCAAGAAAAGAGACTATTTATGAAACAAATAATTTCAAGATTGGTTTACAAAAGAAGCTATTACAAAGTGGAATTATCGCTTGGATACTTATCCTTACGATATGGAGTGTTGTAGCGAATTTTTCTGATCCGCAATTTTTGCCAAGTCCGATAGCAGTTTTGTATGGAGCAATTGAACTGAGTCAAAATGGTTCCTTATTTATATATATAGGAGTTAGTTTTTTAAGAGTAATAGCTGGATGGATTTTAGGGAATCTTGTAGCCATTCCGGTAGGATTATTAATTGGCCGAATCCCATGGTTAAGAGCGCTATTTGATCCAGTTATCAATTTTATTCGCTTTATTCCACCTCTTGCCTTTATAACATTATTTATGCTTTGGTTTGGTATTGGAGAGCAATCTAAAATTTTTCTCATTATGTATGCAACTTTCTTTATTGTGACGATTAACACAATTACCGGTGTGCAAGCTGTTGAAGAAGATAAAATTCGCTCAGCGAGAAGTATGGGAGCATCAGAATGGCAAATTATGTTCCATGTCATCATACCAGCAGCACTTCCTTATATTTATACGGGGGCAAAGCTTGCAATGGGATCCTCATTTATGGCCATTGTTGGAGCTGAAATGGTTGCAGCTAATGAAGGAATTGGTTATATGATTTGGAATGCAAGGTTATATTTCAAAACAGATTGGATTTTTGTCGGTCTTGTTATTCTTGGATTGATGGGCTTCTTGATGGATCGGATATTTAATAAATTCGGAAGTGTAGTTCTGAAAAGATATAATGTGGTGAAAAAATAAAAAAGAGCCATTTAGCTGACTAAAAAAGGTTAGATAAATGGCTCTTTTTTATGAAAAAAGTCGATGCGTTCTTACTTCTTATTATTTTTCTATCTTGGTTTCAATCCTCTTCACCAAATCAGCTGACACGTTATGAAAATACTCTAACACTATCTTTCTAATATCATCAGATATAACTTTCAAATCACCAGCTAAGTTTTCTGCAAGATGTTCTTTTTCTATCGGTTTTAACTTCGTATAAAATTCACCAGCCTGCGTAAAGTCATCTTGTTTCGTTATTGAAGTTCTTTCAAGTTCACCTTCAATGTATCTTCCGTCACCGCTCGTTATTTGATTAGCAGGTGTCCAATTTTGCTGTTGGTTAATCGTTAATTTCCGAAATTCGGGACCAATTCTTCTTCTTTGAGAATCACTATAAATGTTAGCTCGCCCTTGCAACATTTTATCATCTGATAATTCAGCACCGTCAAGTAAATTAGAAGGGGAGAAAACGACTTTTTCTACTTGTTCCATATAATTTTCAGGGTTTTTATTTAATACCATTTTGCCGACTGGTATAAGAGGATACGCTTTTTCATCCCATATTTTTGTATCATCTAAAGGGTCGTAAGAAAGATGCGCTTCATCTTTCGGGTCCATGAGCTGGACATATAAACCATATTCCACTGGTTTACCGTTTGCAATTGCATCATATAAATCTTTGCCGCTATAATCAGGGTTTTCGGCAGCCAGTTTATTTGCTTCCTCGCTAGTAATGAATTGTACACCTTCAAATGGGTACCAATGATACTTTACATACTTTCGATTGCCTTCTGCATTTCTCCAAACATATGTATTTACACTATGTCCTGGGATGTGGCGAAGGCTTTTGGCCGTACCATTATCAGAGTACAAACGGACAACGAAATGTATGGATTCAGGTGCTCTAGCGACAAAGCTCCAAAATCTATTAGAGTCTAATAAGTTATTTTTAGGTGAAGGTGACAACGCTTGAATGGTTTCAGGGAAACGCATCGGATCGCGTACAGAAAAGACAGGAATGTGATTACATAATAGATCGAAAATACCTTCTTTAGTATAAAATTTTGTAGAAAAACCGCGTACATTTCTAGAAGTATCAGGTGTTCCTTTCGTGCTAACAGCTAATGAAAATCGCACCATAACGGGAACTTTCTCATTAGCATTTTGTAGGAAATTTAGTTTAGTATGTTCGGGCATTGGATAGATTGTTTGAAAATAACCGAACGCACCAAATCCTTTTACATGAACAGGTCTTTCTAAAATTTTTTCGTGAATAAATTGTTGTAACGCCTCGTGAAGCACACTATCTTGCTCTAGAACAGGTCCACGTGAACCAACTGTTTGAGAGTGAAGGATTGCTTGTTCATTACGTTCTCCATTTTCATTAAAGTCTTTCCTTAGTAAAGATTGCCTCTGTTTATCATAGTGTTCATTCATCAATATAGCCTCCAAATCTTTTTCGTCCATTGTTACTAAATATGATTTTATAGCCTTGATTATGTATAACACGCTAAGTTCAAACTAGTTACAGACCGCTAGATGAGAAAAACGCGTATGTAGTGGACCTGTTGAAATAGAAGAAATTATGGAAAAATGAATATCGGGAAGAACATTACTATTAAAATTTCAATCTTAAAAATGAATTTATACATGACTTTATAGAAAATGAACATAAATAAAACAGGGAAAATAACTAGGAGGAATGTAACATGTCGGATTGGTTTCAATTAGATAAAGAGTATATGATGTCAACGTACTGTCGTACAAAGCTTGCGATAGAAAGAGGAGCAGGGTGTAAACTGTATGATGTGGATGGTAAAGAGTATATAGACTTATTTTCTGGTGTCGGAGTAAATGTATTAGGATACAATCACCCGAAAATCGTACAAACAACAATGGATCAAGTTACGAAGTCGTTGCATTTACCGTTTCATTTTTTAAATCCAGTTGCGATTGAATATGCAAAGAAATTAGTTGATTGCTCTTTAAAAAACGGAAAGGTCTTTTTTACAAACTCTGGTACGGAAGCGACAGAAACGACGTTGAAATTAATTGATAAATATAGAGCTATTATGCATGAAGAACGTGAAGGAATTGTAGTGTTGAAGAATAGTTTCCACGGGCGTACGTTGGGGGCACTTCATTTTACGAGACAAGAAAGTGTATATCAAAATTTCCCGAAAACATCGATCCCAGTATATGAAGTTGAGCGCGAGAATATAGAGCAATTAGAAGAGACAATAATTCATGAAAATCCAATTGCAATTATGTTAGAACCTGTATTAGGAAGTGGGGGGATTTATCCATTATCGGGTGAATATTTACATGGTGTTCAAAACTTATGTGAGAAATATAATGTACTACTTATCGTTGATGAAGTTCAAAGTGGTATGGGAAGAACAGGAAAACTATTTGCTTATCAAAATTTCAATATTACACCACATATTATTCAAATTGGTAAAGGAGCAGGAGGCGGGATACCACTTGGCGGAATTATTGTAGGTGAAAGGTTATGTGATGTATTTGCACCAGGAGATCACGGCACAACATTTGCTCATTCATCAATGGGAACGGCTTTAGGTTTAACTGTATTAAATACATTACTTGACGATGGTTTAATGCAAGAAGCATATGAAACGTCACTATATTTGAATGACAAACTGCAAGACATTCAGAAAGAAAATTCTTATTATATTCAGGAAGTGCGTCATGCGGGGATGATGTTTGGGATAAGTGTGAATGACACGAATGAAAATGTGAAGAAATTACAGATTGAGTTAATGAGTAAAGGAATGTTGGTCGATGTAACACAAGGGAATATTATTCGATTACTTCCGCCGTATATTATTACGAAAGAAGAAATTGACGCATTCATTTATGAGTTTATTTCCTGTATTCATAACATAGCTGCTACAGCAAGTATTTAAAAAAATATAAAAAAATATAAAAAGCTGAAGAAGTCGCTATTTTAGCGGCTTCTTCAGCTTTTTAAAATAGTAAATTACTTAACCTAGAGAGCATCTCATTGGACAAATAATTAATTATGTGAAACAATAATAACAGATAAGGAGACGTTAATTTTCCTTAAGTGCTTCGAATTAATTTTATTCAATAAGAGAAGGTGTGCTTAAAGAAGTTAAATTAAATAAGGAGCTGTTTTATTATATGCAACAAAATAATGATTTGAATTTTGAACCTCAAGACGTTAATATTGTTAATCCTAAACAAGCCAGGAAAGCAGTAGTTGCTACTGGTATAGGGAACGCAATGGAGTGGTTTGACTTCGGATTATACGCGTATTTAGCGGTAATTTTAAGTCAATTATTCTTCTCAGGTGTTGATAATAGTGGATTGCAACTTGTACTTACATTCGGTACATTTGCAGCGGCCTTCCTCGTTCGACCAATCGGAGGTGTATTCTTTGGTAGAATAGGAGATAAGTACGGCCGAAAAATCGTGTTAAGTACTACTATTATTTTAATGGCACTTTCTACATTATTCATCGCATTACTACCAACCTATGAACAAATTGGTGTATGGGCACCAATACTACTTTTAGTTGCCCGAATGATTCAAGGCTTCTCTACAGGCGGCGAATATTCAGGAGCAATGGTTTATATCGCAGAATCTTCTCCAGATAAAAAGCGTGGTATACTCGGTAGTGGTCTTGAAATTGGAACACTCTCAGGTTACATTGCTGCATCGGTAATTGTTACCATTTTGACGTTATTGTTAACAGATGAACAAATGCTCAGCTGGGGCTGGCGTATTCCTTTCTTAATAGCTGCACCAATTGGTTTGGTCGGTTTATACTTACGCCGTCATTTAGATGAATCTCCCATCTTTGAAGAGATGGAAAAAGCACAAGAGGAATCTGAAGACAATGAACAATTTTCATTTATGGATATTATGAAATATCACAAAAAAGACTTCTTATTAAGCACAGTAATTGTCGCCTTCTTTAATATTACAAATTATATGATTCTTTCGTATATTCCTTCTTATCTAACTCAAGTACTTAAAGTCGAAGAAACAACAGGCTTACTAATTATTTCTATTACGATGGCACTTATGATTCCACTAGCACTATATTTCGGTAAATTAAGTGATAAAATTGGTAATAAACGCGTCGTGCAAATTGGTTTACTTGGTTTAACTGTATTTGCAATTCCAGCATTTTTACTAATAGGTAACGGGCATATTGCAGCTATATTTGCAGGTATTTTCGTATTAGGTTTCTTCCTAAGTGTATATGAAGGAACATTACCTTCATTATTACCATCACTCTTTTTCACTGATGTACGTTATCGAGCACTTTCAATCTCATTTAATATTTCTGTATCGATATTTGGTGGTACAACACCACTTGTATGTTCATACTTAGTTCATGCAACTGGTAACCCGCTTGCACCGGCATTTTATTTAACAGGTGTAAGTATTATTGGATTAGTTGTATTTAGTGTACTATTCGTTACAACATCAGGACGTGCGCTAAAAGGTTCATATCCTACAGTAGAATCGAAAAAAGAAGCACACCAAATTGCTAAAGAAGATCCTGAAGAAACACTTTGGTGGCATGAAGAGTCATTAGAGATTGAAGCAGGGAAAAACGCCTCAATTTAAAAAGTAAGGTAGAAGTATAAAAAGACTCCTATGAAAATAGGAGTCTTTTTGTTGTATTATTTTTTCCTTTTCTTTAAATCCTTCTGATACATGTAAAGCTTATGAATTTCATCCTTAAATTCCTGCAAAAGTACGATGTTTTCCTCATTTGAATAACGCACTGTATTATAAGCATTACTAATAATATGACTCTGAATATTTACATCTTCTTCACTATTTATTCTATCTAACCATGCCTCAATAGTTTCTCCTCGATTTCTATTTAAAGGGGGAGTTAACTTACTTTCAAGCTTAAAAATCTCTTTTCGAATTTCGTTATGTGGCGGTTTGTTTCGTTTCAAACGTTTTTGGCTCATTCCTTCTTTATCAGTGATGATAGTAGATTCAAAGACAGGTATATTTGGTAAACTGAATTGTTTTCGTTTTTTTATTATTTTCCAAACGACATAAATAGCAATGAGTGTACAAACTAATATGGTAATGCTATTTATAAGAGTTGGATCAAAAGAACGTGGCTCCAAATCATCCTTAATTGTAGGGTCTTTTAGATTTCCTTTATTCGACCAAAAATCATCTGTTTCTTTTAACACGGCTGCTGAAAATAATGGATTGATAGCGTATCCGAACCCTAATGCAACTGCTTCTATGATAAATGAAAAAACAAGCCGAATGAAAGGAAACACTTGAATAAGTACTATACTCATTACACCAATCGTAATAATAGAAGCGAAACGTAATAACTGTTGATTACGATTTGCTCCAGTTAACCAAAATGTAATCATAATGTGTATAACTAATAGTAATAGTTTCCCGAGTGGTGGAAAGGGAGCATAAAATATAGCCGAAACACCAAACCAAACAATACCACCTAACGATTTTTGAACTGGGTATCCTGGTCCAACTACATGTACGATAAAGAAGAAAAGCGGTAACATAATTGTGCCAAATAGAGAGAACGGGAGAAAGATAGAACAACCGATTATTTGAGTCATTAACAGTATGACAAATCCAGTCGTTTTTTTCTTCGTGAATGTATGGATTAGAAATACACCAATATAGCTTAGTGCTAAAAATATAGCAATAGCAACAAGTTCGTCCCTTTCTGTTAATAACGAAAGGAGGAGCAGCAGAATAAAGTCATTAACGTGATAGAGCCAAGTTTTCAAGCTTTTCCACCATCCCTTCGTTATTTATGAGAAACGTAGGTTGCGATAGAAGAGAGAGGTCATTCTTCTGCAAGCCAATGTAAATCATTGTAGACAATCGTTCTCCTTTTCTATTTGTATAATGGAGAAATCCTTGTTTCGGAATTAGTGTGCTATCGTCTGAAATACGTGCCAATTCCTCTAAAGCTTTTGCGTAATGTGTTTGTCCTTCATTTAATGGTAAGTGCAGAGGGCCACCTTCAGCTAATACACTAATAAATAATTCAAACGGTATTTGATGCTTCGTAGCATATTGACAAATGTATGTTGCAAATGAAATAAGGTCTTCTATATTATCTTTCCAACCAAACCCGCGATCAGCAGCTAATGAAAGACAAATTGTCCAACTATAATTTTTAACAGGCTCATATTGCTTTGCTTGTAATTCCTGCATTTTGGCAGATGCTTTCCAATGAATGGAACGGAAAGACTCACGTTCGTACCGTTTCACACCGATAATAGATGTTTCATCATTGTAAAAAGAAAAATTCGTTCGATAAGATCCATTTAAAAGTTGCTGAAGTTCTTGCAAATCTGCTACTTCTTTAGGTGATGGATACACAATAATTTCAGTTCTTAATTTATCAAATACAGGTAAATGTACAGATAATAAATGAAAAGGATCTTTCAAAACACATTCGAACTGTTCAATTTGAAACACGCCACGCTTCGTTGCAGTTAATGATAAATCCCATTTTTGCGCTGAATGAGCAGGTTGTGAAAATGGGAAAGAGAATAGTGTTTTTGATATTTGTTCAATTCCTTGATCTTTATTCGGTAGTAGGGACGGGTCTAAATGAAAATAACAAACACCGTTAACGAGTGGTATGTTTGCTCCGTTTTTTAAATGAATAAAAAATTGTCCAGATTCATTAGGAAATAAACGAGTTGTTTGTTTCTCGTTTAGCACTTGAAACTGTTTTTCTATATATGCGACATATTTATAAATGAAAATCGCAAATAAATAGTAGAAGAAAAAGAAAAACATAATGATTCGTTGCGGCATAAAAAATGTAAATAGTATCGCGCCTGGAACAGATAGTTGAATAATATGAAGTTGAAAAAATAAAGGTACAGTTACAACGCGCTGTCCATTCATGTTTGCTCAATCTCCACTGGTACGTCAACCTCTTTTAAAATCTTTTGCATCATTTCATTTTTTGTCGTACGTAATGCGCCTTCCATTGATAAGATGATACGGTGATTCCAAACAGAAGGAACTAACAATTGTATATCTTCTGGTGTGCAATATTCTCTCCCGCGTAAAAAGGCTAGCGCTTGAACTGCACGTACTAAAGCAAGTGTGGCACGCGGACTTACACCGTTAGCGATATAATCATGATTTCTTGTAGCATGAGCAAGTTTAATAATGTAATGTTCTAACGGTTCTGATACGAAAATCTCTTTTACTTGTTTCTGTGCCTCTAAAATATCATCTAAAGTAATAACAGATGTGACACTTTCTAGTGGTGCATCGTTACGAAAACGTCGCATCATTTGTAGTTCATCTTCAGAATTCGGATAACCTATAGAAATTGTCATTAAAAAGCGATCAAGCTGTGCATCTGGAAGAGGGAACGTTCCTTGTGATTCAATTGGATTTTGCGTCGCAATAACAAAGAACGGTTTTGGAAGAGGAGTTGACTGCTTTTCAAGCGTCACTTGTCGTTCTTCCATCGCTTCTAATAAACTAGACTGTGTTCTCGGCATTGCACGGTTAATTTCATCTGCCAGTAGAATGTTTGCCACGACTGGTCCGAGTCTTAACTCGAATTCGCTCGTTTTCGGATTGAAATATTCAATACCTGTCACATCACTCGGAAGTACATCCGGTGTAAATTGAACGCGAGAAAAATTACCACCAATACTTTTTGAAAGTGTTTTCGCAAGTAACGTTTTCCCGGTACCAGGTACATCCTCAAGAAGCACATGTCCGTCAGCAAGCAAGGAAACAATTAATAGATCTATAACATTTTCTTTACCTACAAAAACTGATCCTATATTTTCCTTCAATTTATTTATCATATATATCATTCCTTTCAAAATATAAACGGATATTTCTATATTTTAACAAATTATTCAGAAAATTTATATGATTTTTCAATTCAAAGAAATAAATATTCAATTATTAAATTATACTCTTGCATATTTTGGAGTGTGAATATATAATATCGGTATACGATGTATCGCAAGTCGATATATCATGAGGCGATGTATCGGAGGTGGTTATAATGAATACGAAAGCGAGAAAATATATTCCGTTAACTGAGGCGACATATTACATACTGTTATCACTAGTGAAACCAATGCACGGTTATGGAATTATGCAAATGGTAGAAGAGATGACAAATGGAGAAGTAAAGCTCGGTCCTGGAACTTTATACGGGAATACGACGAAGTTATTAAAAGAGAAATTAATTGTTGAAGTTGCCTCAACAGATAGAAAGAAGTGCTATGAGTTAACGCCACTTGGTAAAGAAGTGTTAGAGCTAGAGTATAACAGGTTGCAGAGATCTGTAAGGAATGGGAATAGTATATTAGGGGAGTGAATGGAAGATGGAGACAAAAAGGGTATTCAAGTTTTTTACGGCATGGAATTTAGAAAAAGAAGAAGCTTTTTTACGAAAGATGCATCAGCAAGGTTGGGCATTACAAAAATATAATTTAATGTATACGTTTCAGAAAACGGAGCCAAAAGATGTAATATACAAAGCTGATTTTAGATTGGTTTATAGAGATTCGAAAGAACAACAACAAGAATATTTCGAAATATACGAAATGTCAGGTTGGAAACGCGTAACAAGTTTCACAAGATGGAATTATTTTTGTAAAGAAGTAGAAGAAGTAAATGAATTGCCTGATATTTACTCAGAAAAGGAGACGAGGATACAAAAACTAAATGAATTATTGTTATTCCTTGTTATTATATCAGCAAGTTTATTACCATCAATGTATAATCTGTTTTTAAGCCCGATGGAATCAAGAGTGCCAATGTGGGCGAAAGTTATGACCGGTCTTACAGGTGGTATGTGGATGTACTTCTTTATAAGACTTTCTTGGAAAATCAAGAAATTAAAAAGTGAAATATTATAATAAAAAGTGGAGTTGAAAAGAAGTTGATTTTGTAAAGAGGTAATTAATATGGGAATCAACTTCTTTTGTTTCTATATAATCGTATTTTTGCTCACTCTTTTTTATATAATAAAAATCTATATGAAGGCATAAAATTAACAATATCAAAGCCGCAATTTATCCTGAAAATAATAAATGAAGAAAAAAGATTCATATTGAGGATCAAAAAATAAAAGATGACTAAAAAGATGTGGGGTGTAACTTATAATAAGGAAGAAACACGTTTTTTATTAAAGTATAAAACGAAAAAATCCCTTATAGAAAAATCTATTTCTACAAGGGATAATCATGTTTTTATTAGAAAGACTGATTTTGAGCAGGTTTAATAAATTGTTCAGGATTTTCAACAAGCCCACATACAGCGCATTGGACTCTGTAAGTAGGTCCTTGATAGGCCATATGAAAAGCATTCATCGTTTCATTTGTATATTCTTCTTCTACTTGACCAGTTTGTGGATTTAATTTGACTGGTTTTACTTGTTGCTCAAGAATATTAAAGCGAGTACGGTTCGTTTTACAACTTGGACATAGCATTGGTTCCATATGTATACACCTCCATTTGTAGCATTTCTTAAACTCATTAATTTTATGCAAGCGAAAAAACTTTCTCAATATAAATAGGTGTTTAATGTATTTAAAATTCAGAAAAAATAAAATATAATAAGAGTACGAACTGGTTATGTCCAAACCAAATCTCCTGTTTTATGCCAATAAGCTGGGAGGCCGAGAAATCGGCCTCATTTTTTTGTGCTCGTTACTATAGGAAACAAGGTTTTTATGAGACTTTTGTCGAAATTTTAGGGATGGATATAAAGGGGGGATGTAAAATGAATTTGAAAATGAAGTACATCATTTTATATGTAGAAAAGTTTGAGGAATGTTTAAAATTCTATAAAGATATTTTACAGTTACCTATAAAATCAGAGCACGGTACATATATTGAATTTAATACGGGATCTACAATATTAGCAATGAATACGCGGCAAGATGTGAAAGAATTAACAGGATTACCACTTACAGAAGGCGAGTTACAATCTTCTCATTTTGAATTAGGATTCGTTGTCAAAAATGTACAAGAAACGATTGAGCAACTTAGAGAACAAGGTATTAAGGTTTTAGTTGAACCAATTGTAAAGCCGTGGGGGCAAACCATTGCATATATTGCTGATCCAGATGGAAATTATATTGAAATTTGCAGTTCATTAGAATAGAAGGAGAAAAAGAGATGGGATTTCCGAAACTAGAAACAGAACGTTTACAATTAAGAGAACTAACACTGTTAGATGCAGAAACGATGTTCCATTATTTTTCAAAAGAATCTGTAATACGTTATTTCGGAATGGATTCTTTCGAAAATATTGAGCAAGCGAAAACAACGATTCAAACGTTTAAAAATCGTTATGAAGAGGGAAGTGTATTTCGCTGGGGAATAGAGAAAAAGGGGACGGGCCAATTAATCGGAACGTGCGGTTTTCATTTAATTAACCATCATCATAAGCGAGCTGAAATTGGTTATGAATTAGACGATACATATTGGGGACAAGGATACGCCTCGGAAGCGTTACAGGCGATTTTAGCTTACGGGTTTGAAACGTTGCAACTTATAAGAATTGCTGCTGTTGTATATGTAGAGAATAAAGCTTCTCAAAAATTATTAAGTAAAGCAGGATTTCAAGAAGAAGGATTACTTCGAAAACATATGATTCAAAATGGAGTTGCGCATGATACGATTTTATATTCTTTATTAAAAGAAGAGTGGAAGAAATAATGAGTACGAGTGAATTGATAAATGTTATGAAGAAGCATAAAGAAAATAGGTTCATTTTAGGTATAGATGGTTTAAGTCGTTCAGGAAAAACAACATTTGTTGCAAATTTAAAGGAAAATATGAAACAGGAAAGCATTCCGTTTCATATTTTTCATATTGATGATCATATAGTGGAGCGTAATAAACGCTATGATACCGGATTTGAAGAATGGTATGAGTATTATTATTTGCAATGGGATATTGAGTGGCTTCGGCAAAAGTTTTTTCAAAAGTTACAAAATGAAACGAGACTGAAATTACCGTTCTATAATGATGAGGTAGACTCATGTGAAATGAAGAAAGTACAGATTCCCATAGTAGGCGTAATTGTAATTGAAGGTGTTTTTCTACAGCGAAAAGAATGGAGAGATTTCTTTCATTATATGGTGTACTTGGATTGTCCAAGAGAGACAAGATTTCTACGCGAGAGTAAGAAAACACAGAAAAACCTTTCAAAGTTTGAGAATAGGTATTGGAAAGCAGAGGATTATTACTTAGAAACGGAATTGCCGAAGGATTGGGCGGATTTAGTTATAAATTGATTTGAAGAAAACCTCAACTTTTTGTTTGAAAAGTTGAGGTTTCTCTATGTAATAGCAGATTAATTATTTCAATTAATGAGAAGGAGAATATTATTATAATTTGAATTATATATTTATAGATAAATCTATAGATGAAAAGATTCCAATAAAGCGAGTGATTACATGAGTATTTTCATTTTAGAAGACGATGTTATACAAGCACAGCAAATGAAGCGGTTAGTTGAAGAGATTTGTGAGAAATATATGTTGCCTTTTGATTTTATTGAGGTGACTAGTAAAAGTGAAAATATTATTACTAATATTCCGAAGGCGAAGTATGTTCCAATCTATTTTTTAGATATAGAGATTAAAAGGGAAGAGCGTAAAGGGTTACAAGTAGCACAAGAGATACGAAAGTATGATACGCAAGGAATTATTGTGTTTGTAACGACGCATTCTGAATTTGCACCTATTTCATATCAATACATGGTATCAGCTTTAACTTTTATTGATAAAGGGTTGCCATACGAGGAGAGATATAAAGTTTTTGAACAATGTTTACTTCAATATGAAGCAAGAAATAAGCATATTATTCCGTCGGATGACTTTATCGTTGCAAATAGTAATGCCACTGTGCGGGTTCCTTTTCATGAAGTTGAATATGTTATGACTGATGAACCGCACCGGTTAGCATTAGTGACGTTAGATCGAATCGTTTATTTTTATGGAGCATTAAAGGAGATAGAAATAATAGATGAACGTTTATTTCGTTGCCATCAGTCATATATCGTGAATACGAAGCAAATGTCTTCTTACGATGCGAAACAAAAAATGATAGTTTTAAAAAGCGGGAAACGCATTCCAATGTCACGGCGTTTAGTGAGTAAAGTACGTAACATGTTAAAGGGTGAGATGTAATGTATATTTATGATTTATTTGCAATACTGCTTACTAGTATGTGTCATACGTTTTTATATATACAATTAATCCGATACAACAGATTGTCAGTTAGAATGTTAATAGCTTTAAGTACGGTATTCATTATTTTACTTGCTATTGTCGTAACAGTAACGAGATATCCAGAATTGAATAGTACGATTGTGTTATTTTTAATAAGTTTAGGATTAATGCAAAATGAATTGAAATTTAAGCATAATTTATATTTTGCACTGGTGAGTATGGTGATTATAACGTTAGTGAAAATGTTGCTATTAGATTTAGGGATGAAAATCTTTATGTTAACGCCATTCAATTTATATTTATGGACAGGTAGTATTATTCATCTTATCGTATCAATCCTTACTTTTATCGGTATTTTAGTAGCGCGAAAAAGAATTCAAAAAATCGCTCAATATATAGTAAGTAGTCCGTTATACTATGTAACTTATATATTATTAATGATCGGGTTTATTATTGAATTAATTTTAACTCAGCCGTCAACTGAGTTTTTAGCAAAAATAAATCAACAATACAGTGAAGTAAGTTATAATTCAGCGATTATTATTTTTTTATTATTACTAATCATCGTACTAATAAGCTCACATTTATCGAAAGAAAAGTTACGAGAAGAGCATGAAAAACGTTTAGATAAAGAGTTATTAGATTATGTGGAAAAATTAGAGGATATGCATGATGAGCTTGCTAGTTTTCGTCATGATTATATGAATGTATTACTATCGTTAGAAGAAGGAATACGTACAAAAAATGTGAAAGAAATTGAGCAAGTGTACTACGATGTTATTGCTCCCACATTAAAAACAATAAATGATCATGAACTTGATATCGCAAAATTATCTCGCATACAAATTCCTGAAGTAAGAAGCGTATTAAGAGCAAAAGTTAGCACTGCTCAGCAGCAACAAATAAAAGTAATGCTTGATATACCAGAGAACATTGAAAGTGTTTCGATGACGATTATTTCATTTATTCGTATCATTTCAGTTTTAGTAGATAATGCAATTGAGGAAGCAGTATGTAGTGAGGAAAAGATATTACAAATCGCATTCTTTGAAATGGATTCACGACAATATTTTATCGTGCGTAATAGTTCAAAGGGTGAAGCGATTGATTTACAAAAAATTTATGAGAAAAACCATTCAAGTAAAGAAGGTGCTAGAGGGTACGGGCTATTTTCGTTAAAACGAATCATAAATAAAACAAATAATGCGACGTTAGAAACAACTTATGTAAGTCCTTATTTCACACAAACATTTATATTAAATGAGATGAAATGACCATCTATGATGAAAAGGAAACCGAATAAGAAATAACTACATACTTTCTTCACTCAATTTTATACACTTCAAGTAAGAGGTGAAGCGAGATGAATGGTCTTATTTTTACAACAATGATTAGCTTTGGTTTACCGCTTATAGCACTTTTATATGCTTTTTGGAAGAAACGCTATATTCCATATATGTTAGGTATATTGGCTTTTGTTGTATCACAAATATTGATTCGCATACCAATGCTAAATTATTTAAATGGAACTAGCACAGATTTTCAAATGTTTTCTGTTATGCAGCCTATACTATTTGCAGTTTTGCTTAGTATATCAGCTGGAATTTTTGAAGAGATAGCTCGTTTTATCGCAATGCGTTATTTTATGAAGCAACGAGATTGGCAGTCTGGTTTTTTATTTGGAGCAGGGCATGGTGGTATTGAGGCGGTGTTGATAGTCGGTATCCCAGTAATATCCCTATTATTATCACAAACAGTCATTCAAAATGGTGACAGTTATTATCTCGGTGGTATTGAACGCATCTTTGCGATGGTATTGCATGTTGGGCTTTCTTTCATTGTATTGCAAGCTGTTGTCCAAAAGAAATTTCGTTATGTTGTATATGCAATTCTCATCCATGGGACTGTAAATGCATTAGCTGGCATTATATCGCTATATGTGCCAGGGAAAAGCGGGATTATTATGTCAGAAGTTTCAATAGCAATTTTTGCGTTACTCACTTTTAGTTATAGTTTCATTTTAAAAAGAAAGGGTGTATTCAAATGAGAAAAATGTTACTTATTATTATAAGTGCTATCGCGGTGTTTGTACTTGTAGCATGTACCGGTAATAAAGTAGATGAAAGTACGTCTAAAAAAATTATTTCAAAAGCGGAAGGAATTGTATCATTATTAAATGAGGCAAAATATAAAGAAGTGCATGAGAAATTTGATAGTAAAATGAAAGCTGGATTACCAGAAGAAAAAATGAAAGATCTTACACCTGTAATTGAGAAAGCTGGTACATTTGAAAAAATTGAAAAACAATCGATTGAAGAAAAAGATGGTTTATATACGGTTATTCTTGTAGCGAAGTACAGTAAAGAACAACGTACCTTTATTATTACTTATAATGACAAAGAAGAAATCGCAGGTTTATTTATTAAATAAAAAAGAGATACAGCGGAAGTTCCGCTGTATCTCTTTTTTTGTTTTAACCAAATTATGGTTATTTGTGCTACTATGAACTTATAGCTATATAGAAGGGGGGATTAGTATGAAAACTGAAATAGGTCCTAAAAAGAAGTACAGTATAATAAGCTACATATGTTTACTCATCGGCATTTTATGTTTTCTGTTCGTATTTATTACACCGACAAGGATAGCGAATGCAGGTAATATAGTGGGAGATTATGTTACAGTTGCCCTGACAGTTGCAGGTATCATACTTTCTGTCATTACAATGGCGAAAAAAACTGAGAAGAAGGGGATTGCTATTCTTTCGTTAATACTGTCCTCATCATTTTTTATATTTTGGATCATCGCAATTATTTTATTGTTTACTGGTCAAATTAGTTTTGCGCCGTAATGTGCAATAAAAAGAGTCCTTCTCGTATGAAGGACTCTTTTTATTCGCTTTCTTCTGGTTGATATTCTAAAATATCCCCAGGTTGGCATTCTAATGCTTTACAAATGGCTTCTAAAGTTGAAAAACGGACTGCTTTTGCTTTACCATTTTTCAAGATCGAAAGGTTAGCCATTGTAATTCCAACCTTCTCCGAAAGCTCTGTTACACTCATTTTTCTTTTCGCTAACATTACATCAATATTAATAATAATTGCCATTTTATTCACCTCAGACCGTTAAATCATTTTCTGATTTTATATCTATCGCATCTTTTAATAGTCTTTGGAGAACGGCAGCAAAGACCGCGATTACCATTGAAGCAAAAATTATAATCATTCCAATAACAATAATACCAGGGGCGTCATCTCTCTCTGCCACAAGATAGAAAAGTGGCATACCTAATACATATAATACACTAATGGCTAGTGCGCTGTACTTAATATTTTTTAAAGCTTTAACAGACAACTCTGAGAATGCGTTGTTTTTATCAATATAGTTTAAAAGTTTGAATGTTTGATACAGCGCAAAGTAATAAGGTATTGCTGTTGCGTATAAGTTGATAAATACAAGATATTTAATATATGCAATATCAGGATATAATTCTGCGGCGAAGTTTCCTATTTTAGGAACTAAAAAAATGCACATAGCAAGAACAGGGATACCCATTAGAATCACAGCTGTCTTTAGGAAGAGTGTTGATCCTTGTTTCATAAAAAGCACCTCATTTATTTAATATCTTATTAATTTACCACGAAATTTATTGTTAAACAATAAATTTTTATTTAATTCAATTGGGGATTTATTGTTTAACAAGTTAATAATGAAAAATCTTCTTTATAAGATAGATGAACTATACCGAGATGTAATGAATAAGAAAGTTCCTATTGTTAGCTTTAGAAAAATTGGGAACTAATAAAACATATGTAGGCAGTCAGAATTTTGTATGTAAATGAATGTGAAACTAATGGAGGCGCAATCATGTTTGTATTGGGTTTAAAGATGAAGAAGTTACTGTTAGTAGGAACGATAACACTAAGTATGTTATGTACTGAAAGTATGATGGATGATCATACGGTGGAAGCGAAAGTGAAAAAAGTAGAACAACAACCGAAAAATGTAATCATGATGGTTATGGACGGAACGAGTTCTTCAGCAACCACATTAGCTCGCTTGTATAAAGGGAAACCACTTGCATTAGATGAAATTGTAACAGGAGGAGTTCGTACATATTCGGCGGAATCAGCTATAACAGACTCAGCTCCAGCAGCTACAGCTTTAGCAACGGGGAATAAATCGAATTCAGGATATGTAGGGGTATTACCTACTATTGTGAGTTCACCTGGCCTAAAACCAATAAAAGAAGAGGACAAGTTACGGCCAGTTGCCAATGTTTTAGAAGGTGCCAAACGTACTGGTCGCGCTACTGGAATTGTTGCCACAGCTGAAATTCAGCATGCTACTCCTGCTGGATTCTCCGCTCATCATGTGAATCGTAAAAATTTTGAAGTGATCGCGGAGCAGCAAGTGTATCAAAATATAGATGTCGTATTAGGCGGGGGAAAAGCGGCACTTCTCCCTGTGAAAAGTAGTGGAATTCGAAAAGATGGTGAAGATTTAATAGAAGTAATTCAAAACAAAGGATACGAATTTGTGGAAACGAAAGAGGCATTATTGAAATCTAAATCTAATAAAATTTGGGGCTCTTTTTCACATAATGCCTTAGCGTTTGATATGGACCGAGAAGCAACAAATCCAAAGCAACCAACGCTTTCGCAAATGACGGAAAAAGCAATTGAAACGTTATCAAAAGATAAAGACGGATTCTTTTTATTTGTGGAGGGAAGCAAGCCAGACTGGGCAGCACATGTGAATGATCCAATTGGGATGATTAGTGATGTGTTAGCATTTGATCATGCAGTTGCAGAAGCATTAAGATTTGCAAAAAAAGATGGTAATACGATGCTAATCGCCGTAGCGGACCATGGTAATAGCGGTATTTCTATTGGCAATATGAATACGACAAAAGGTTATAATACTACGCCGGTCTCTGCATATATTGATCCATTGAAAAAAGCGAAAATGACACTTGAAGGGGCTATCAATAATTTGAAATCTGATCTATCCAATGTAGAAGAGGTAGCTAAATTATACGGGTTGGACAATTTAACTTATGATGAAAAAGAAAGGTTAAAAGTGGTTAAAAAGAAAATAGACGTAGGTCCAATTTTCACTACATTATTGGCTAACCGTGCGAACATAGGCTTTACAACAGGAGGTCATACTGGTGAGGATGTATTTTTATATTCATACGGCCCTCAAAAGCCAGTTGGTTTGATTCAAAACACGGACGTTGCAAAGACAATAGCGAAAGCGATGGGCTTTAACTTAGAAGAAGTAACAAACAAATTATTTGTAGAGAGTGAATTAGCTTTTAAGCAGAATGGTGCAACTGTAACAATAGATAAAACTGATGTAGCGAATCCTGTACTCATAGTAAAACATAATAATGTAACAGCTCAATTATTTGTTAACAAAAATATAATTCGTATTAAGAATAAAGATTATGAACTAGGAAGTGTTGTTGTAGAAAGCAATGGTAAGTTCTATGTACCAGAAGAAGCAAGTCGTTTATTCATAAAGCATTCTCGTTAAAAAAATGCCAATTCCTTAGCTACTACTTAGGAATTGGCATTTTTGTATAGATGAGATTTCACTCGAAAAAAAGAGGAAAGAGAACAACAAATTCTAGAGTGAACTTCCTGTGAATTTACCTATTTTATGTTTTTCATCCTAGAAAAAATATTTCTCAATATTTTAGCGCTTTAAAAAGATTGAATATTCGTATTATAACGAATATTATATTGCTATCGGCAAAAATCGATAATTTGCAGACACTGGGGAGGAAATACATTGAGAAAGAAAAAGAAATTAAAACCTTTAGCGGTATTAACAACAGCAGCAGTGCTAAGTAGTACGTTTGCTTTTGGAAGTCATGCAGCGTATGCTGATACGCCACCATCTCTACCAATTGATGAGCATTTAATACCAGAGGAACGCTTGGCAGAAGCGTTGAAGCAACGGGGAGTAATCGATCAATCTGCATCACAAGCTGAGACATCAAAGGCTGTCGAAAAATATGTTGAGAAAAAGAAAGGGGAAAACCCTGGAAAAGAAATCTTGACAGGAGATAATCTTACGCAAGAAGCTTCAGATTTTATGAAAAAAGTAAAAGATGCAAAAATGAAGGAAAATGAACAAGCGCAGCAGCCCGAAGTAGGACCAGTAGCTGGGCAAAGTGCAGGATTGAACCCAGGAAAATTAAATGGAAAAGTACCAACTACACCAGCGAAGCAAGCTGAGTACAATGGGGCTGTTCGAAAAGATAAAGTACTTGTATTACTCGTAGAATTTAGCGATTTTAAGCATAATAATATCGATCAAGAACCGGGGTATATGTATTCTAAGGACTTTAATCGTGAACATTATCAAAAAATGTTATTTGGTGATGAGCCATTTACGTTATTTGATGGATCGAAGATTAATACATTTAAACAATATTATGAAGAACAATCTGGCGGAAGCTACACAGTTGATGGAACTGTAACAGAATGGCTTACTGTTCCAGGAAAAGCGTCAGATTATGGTGCTGATGCGGGAACTGGTCATGACAACAAAGGTCCTTTAGGCCCAAAAGATTTTGTGAAAGAAGCATTGAAAGCAGCAGTAGCAAAAGGCATTAATTTAGCTGATTATGATCAATTTGATCAATACGATCAAGATGGTGATGGAAATAAAAATGAGCCAGATGGAATCATTGATCATTTAATGGTAGTACATGCAGGCGTGGGTCAAGAAGCTGGCGGTGGTAAATTGAAAGATGATGCGATTTGGTCTCATCGTTCAAAACTAGGATCGAAGCCATATGCGATTGATGGGACAAAATCTTCTGTTTCGAACTGGGGCGGAAAGATGGCAGCATACGATTATACAATCGAGCCTGAAGACGGAGCGGTTGGTGTGTTTGCACATGAGTATGGTCATGATTTAGGGTTGCCAGATGAATATGATACAAAGTATTCAGGACAAGGTGAACCAGTTGAATCATGGTCCCTAATGAGCGGCGGTAGCTGGGCTGGAAAAATTGCAGGTACAGAGCCAACAAGTTTCTCACCGCAAAATAAAGAGTTTTTCCAAAAAAATATGAAGGGGAACTGGGCGAATATTGTTGAGGTAGATTATGATAAACTTCGCACGGGAATAGGTACTGCAACGTATTTAGATCAAAGTGTGACAAAATCAAAACGACCAGGAATCATTCGTGTTAACTTGCCAGACAAAGATATAAAAAATATTGAGTCAGCATTTGGTAAGAAGTTTTATTACAGCACGAAAGGAAATGACATTCATACAACACTTGAGACACCAGTATTTGACTTAACGACTGCAACGGATGCCAAGTTCGATTATAAGGCATTTTACGAACTGGAAGCGAAGTATGATTTCCTTGACGTATATGCGATTGCAGAAGATGGAACGAAGACACGCATTGATCGAATGGGCGAAAAAGATGTAAAAGGCGGTATAGATACAACGGATGGTAAGTGGATTGATAAATCATATGATTTAAATCAATTCAAAGGAAAGAAAGTAAAACTGCAATTTGAGTATGTAACAGATATTGCAGTAACATATAAAGGATTTGCGTTAGACAATGCAGCATTAACTGTAGATGGAAAAGTTGTTTTCTCTGATGACGCAGAAGGCCAGCCAGCAATGACATTAAAAGGATTTACTGTGTCTAACGGATTTGAACAGAAGAAACATAACTACTATATCGAGTGGCGTAATTACGCTGGGTCTGATACTGCATTACAATATGCACGTGGTCCAGTATTTAATACAGGAATGGTTGTATGGTATGCGGATCAAAGCTTTACAGATAACTGGGTAGGCGTTCATCCAGGTGAAGGGTTCCTTGGAGTAGTAGATTCTCATCCAGAGGCACTCGTAGGAACATTAAACGGACAACCTACTGTGAAGAGCAGTACACGTTATCAAATTGCCGATGCGGCATTCTCATTTGATCAAACGCCAGCATGGAAAGTAAATTCACCAACTCGCGGTATCTTTGACTATAAAGGATTACCAGGAGTTGCAAAATTTGATGATTCTAAGCAATACATCAACAGCGTTATTCCAGATGCGGGACGTAAGTTACCTAAACTAGGATTGAAGTTTGAAGTAGTAGGTCAAGCTGAAGACAAGTCTGCAGGTGCAGTTTGGATCCATCGATAAAATGAAATGAAGAGGAGCTGCCATAAGCCGGTGAAACTGACTTATGGCAGCTCTTTTCTGCTTGTAAAAAGTTCTCGGTTTTAATTGTAAAGATTGGAAATGTATTTGATAAATAAAAGGCTCAATCTGTTCAATTATAGCGCTATTTTGAGCGTAAGTAATTTGTAAGTATTGAGTAAGAAAAAAGAGAATTTTATAGTATATAATAATATTTATTACATCTACTTTTAACACCTGATACTAATAGTATGCTATAATATGAATTAGCAACAAAAAGGAAAGGAATTAGTAAAATGACATTAGAAAATACTAAAAATTTAAAAAAACAAGTTGCTCCATATGAAAAATCAACAATTAAAAAAAGTGTGTGGCAACTTATTAACACAGTCATGCCATTTGTTGTTTTATGGTATCTCGCTTATAAAAGTTTGTCTGTTTCTTATCTGTTAGCATTAGTTCCATCTTTGTTAGCTGCTGGTTTTATGACGCGAATTTTCATAATTTTTCATGATTGTACCCATTATTCATTCTTTAAAAGTCGACGTGCAAATAGAATAGTAGGTACATGTATGGGTGTGTTAACGTTATTCCCATTTGATCAATGGGGGCATGAGCATGCGATTCATCACGCTACAAGTGGTAATCTAGATAAGCGAGGTACAGGAGATATTTGGACGCTTACAGTCGATGAATATGTAGCTGCACCATTTAGACTTCGTTTAGCATATCGTTTATATCGCAATCCATTCGTTATGTTTGGATTAGGTCCGATTTATGTTTTCTTGCTTAAAAATAGATTTAACCGAAAAGGTGCAAGACAGAAAGAACGTATGAATACGTATTTGACGAATATTATTATCGTTGCTGTAGTAGCTATACTTTGCTGGGCAATAGGATGGCAATCGTTTCTATTAGTACATGGTACGATATTCTTAATTGCAGGTTCAGTAGGGATTTGGCTGTTTTACGTACAGCACACTTTTGAGGATTCTTATTTTGAAGAGGATAAAGATTGGGAATATGTAAAAGCGGCAGTAGAAGGAAGTTCATTTTATAAACTTCCAAAAATCTTGCAATTCTTAACTGGTAATATTGGATTTCATCATGTTCACCATTTAAGTCCAAGAGTACCTAATTATAAGCTAGAAGAGGCACACAATAATACGCTTCCGTTAAAAAATGTACCAACAATTACACTTGCTACAAGCTTACAATCACTACGTTTCCGTCTTTGGGATGAGAAAAGTAACAATTTTGTTAGCTTTAAAGAAGTCAAAAATATAATTAAAAATAATGTTTCTGTCCGGGTGAAATCGGAATTATAATTTCATCGGCTATAAAACTCCCCTTAATGATTAACGATGTAAGGGGAGTTTTTGTTATATATAACGGATATTGAGGACGTGGAATACTCATATGTAGGTATAAATTCAAGAATATGATAATCATATTATGTAAACAAGATAAAACATCATTATTTTTTATTATTGTGAAGGATATCATACATATATAATGGAAAGCAGAAGGTGGATGAGAGTAATGATGAGAACAGAAACAACGTAATAAAATAATTCTTTCAAAAGGAAGGGGAAATGAAAGATGTTGAAATTACAAGGAAAATACAATGAAGCGAAAGTATTTACGAATAACGTTGATGAGACTGCGACAGGGCAGATTATTGATCTTTGTAACCAAGAATTTGTAAAGGATAGTCAAATTCGTATTATGCCAGATACACATGCGGGAGCAGGGTGTACGATTGGGACAACAATGACAATACAAGATAAAATCGTTCCTAATCTTGTAGGGGTAGACATTGGTTGTGGTATGGAAGTTGTTGTAATTGATAAGAAAAAAGAAGAAATTAATTTCGATTATTTAGACGAAACAATTCGTAAATTCGTTCCAAGTGGTTTTCGTATCCGAGATAAAGAACATCGATTCTCAAAAATGATTGATTTTGATGGTGTGAGAGCACCATTTACATTACAACGCGCTCAAAAAAGTATAGGTACTCTTGGAGGAGGGAATCATTTCATCGAACTAAATGAAGACGATAAAGGGAATGTATATATTGTCATTCATAGTGGTTCTCGTAATTTAGGAAAGCAAATAGCAGAGTATTATCAGAACTTCGCATATGAACAACTCATTGATGTTACATCAATGAAAGATGAGATTATTAAGAGATTAATGAAAGAGGGGAGAGAAAAAGAAATACAAGAAACTTTACGTGGAATAAGGAAGCCTAATATTCGAAAAGAATTAGCTTATTTAGAAGGACAGGGATTCAAAGATTATATGAATGACATGAATATTGCTCAAAAGTATGCTGCGTTAAATCGTAAAGCAATGATTGATGAAATTGTTACGAAAATGGACTGGAAAGTAACCGATCAATTTACTACAATACATAACTATATAGACATAGAAAATATGATTCTACGAAAAGGTGCTATTTCAGCTCAGAAAGATGAACGAGTCATTATTCCAATTAACATGAGAGATGGTTCAATTATTGCATTTGGTAAAGGTAATCCAGACTGGAATTTTTCTGGTCCGCATGGGGCAGGACGTATCATGAGTCGCAAGAAGGCTAAAGAATTATTGAGTCTAGAGGACTTCCATAATACGATGACAGAAGTTTGGACTACATCGGTAGCAGAGAGCACAATTGATGAGGCACCAATGGTATACAAGCCAATGAATGAAATTATCGAAAATACGAAAGAGACAATAGATATAAAGCATATTATTAAGCCATTATATAATTTTAAAGCGAATTAAAATGATAAAAGACCGCACATGAAGTGGAATCCATGTGCGATCTTTTAGATAAGCAGGGTATTACATCGTCTCGCTAATTTTAGTTTCACTATTAGTGTTAGTAGAAATTCTTTTCTTCACTTTAAAGTGATAGTACGTGTAGCAAAAGATGATAAATGGTACAGTGCAATAGATTCCTAGACGTTGTTCTGGGATAAAGATTAGACTGATTAATATAATGCCATACAATCCAAAACCAAGTATTGGTACAAGTGGATAAAGTGGCGTTTTGAACTTTAAGTCTTCTAATTTTCCGCCGTCTGCTACATAATGTTTACGGAAAAAGAATTGAGAGACACAAATTGACATCCAAACAATGATTGTTATAACTCCAGAAATGGAAATGAGCCATAAGTAAACCGTTTCAGCAGCTACAACGCTTGTTAAAAGAGAAAAAGCAGAAATAGCAATTGTCATAATTAAAGCATTCAAAGGTATTCCTCGTGATGATAATTTCTTTAAAAAGGCTGGAGCCATTTCATTTTTGGATAATGACCAAAGCATACGAGTTGCCGCGTATAGTCCTGAGTTTGCGACAGAAAGAACAGCAGTAAGAATAACAAAGTTCATAATATCAGCCGCATAGGGAATACCGATATTATCAAAAACGGCAACGAACGGGCTTTTTGTTAATCCTGCTTCTTCCCAAGGAATTAAAGCAACAAGAACAAAGATTGCTAAGACGAAGAAAAACATCGTACGCCATATAATATTTCTAATAGAACGAGGTAAAGTTTTTGCTGGATCTTCACTTTCACCTGCAGCGATTCCGACAAGTTCTGTACCCTGGAAGGAATAATTGACTGTAACCATTGTTAATAGAATAGCTGCAAGTCCATTTGGAAATAAACCACCATGATTCACGAAATTTGATAATAGCGGTGCTGGTTCGTCGCCTTTTAAATCAATAAAACCGAACATAGCGGCGCCACCAAGAATAATAAAAGCGATAATGGCAGATACTTTTATACTTGAAAACCAAAATTCTGTTTCTGCATAACTACGAGCAGATAATGCGTTAATCGTGAAGATTGTAACTCCAAATATTAAACACCAAACCCAAACAGGAATATCAGGAAACCAGCGCTGCATTGTAATGCCAGCAGTTGTAAATTCAAGGCCGGTCGTATTCGCCCAGCTTAACCAATACAACCATCCGATTGTAAAGCCAGTTGCAGGATTGATAAACTTAGTGGCATATTCCTGGAAAGACCCCGAAACAGGCATGGCTACAGCGAGTTCACCAAGACATAGCATAACGAAATACATTAATAATCCACCGGCCATAAAGGCAAGTACGGATCCACCAGGTCCAGCCTGACTTATAATAAAACCAGATCCGTTAAATAATCCCGTTCCAATCACGCCACCGAGTGCAATCATGAATAAGTGTCTACTTTTCATCGTACGTTTTAATTCATTGTTTGTATTATTTACTTGCGCCATTGTTTTCCTCACTTTCGTAGTTGATAGCATAAATTTTGATGTTTTTCCGTATTGTGGAATATATTCCGTGATGTGAAATCTTGTTATAATTTTCAGATAATTAAAAAGAAAAGTCAATATTTTTTTGTTTACGCTTTCAAATTATTGTTCGCAACATATTTTTATTTTTAGAAAATTAAATAAATAGATTGATTTCATTTCGAATGTTTGTTAAATTGATAGGTAATTGAGCGTGCTAACATATTACAAGTGAAGTAGAGGTGAGTTATGGTACAGTCCATTGATCGAGCGATAAGTATTATAAAGTTATTAAATTCTACTAATGAAAAAGAGTATTGGGCCATTTCTGATATAGCGGACAGAACACATCTCCCAGTTAGTACAGTACATAGATTACTTAACTCTCTAATCGAGCATGGGCTAGTTACACAAATTTCAGAGACGAAACAGTACAAAATTGGACCAATGTGGATGGAAATAGGATTACGACAATTGGAGAAGGTAGACTACAGATCAGTCGCAAGAGAAGTAATGAAACGATTGGCCTATGAAGTGGAAGAAAGTGTTTATTTGAACATTCCAAATGGAACACATTCTATTATTATTGAAAGAATGGATAGCCCTTTAAAAATTCGAGTTATTGATAACTTAGGGGAACAGATTCCTCTTTCAATTGGTGCTGCAAATAAAACGATGCTTGCCAATATGAAACAGAATGAAATGGAATATATTGTTGAGCAACTACTTTCTGCTTTACCAGAACAAAAGCAAATTCTTCTTGATCAAATAAAGCAAATAAGAAACGAAGGATATGCTGTCAGTTATGGAGAAAAAACAGAAGGGACAGCTTCAGTAGCTGCACCTATTATCGGATTTAATCATAAAGTAGTAGGAGCATTAAGTGTTGGGTTAATTAGTCATCGCATTAATGATGATCGACTATCTTTTCTTATTAGTAAGGTAAAACAAGCAGCACATGAAATATCAATAAAAATCGGCAGTACATCAGAACTATAATTTTGATAACTGTCGTCATTTTTTATTCATATACTGGAATTCATTTTCATAATGCGGAAAAATAGGGGGATTTATATGTCAAAGTGGCAATCAAAAGAACAATTGATTCAATTATTAAGCAGTCTTGTTGAAATTCCTAGTATTACAGGTACAGAAGCTGAAGTGATATTGCCAGACTTCGTTGTGGAACAATTATCTGATTTACAGTACTTCAAAGAAAATCCGCACCATTTGCAAAAAAATCCGACTGGGGACGGACGATATTTTGTTACAGCACTAGTAAAGAAAAGCGATCGTACAAAAAATACCGTAATTTTAGTAAGTCACTTTGATGTTGTAGATGTACAAGATTATGGAGTGTGGAAAGAAGATGCATTCAATCCTAAAAAGTTAACGTCTATGTTTTATTCTCATAAAGATGAGCTTCCAGACCATGTACGTGAAGATATAGAACATGGAGATTGGCTGTTTGGTAGAGGAACAATGGATATGAAATGCGGCCTCACGTTACAAATGGCAATGATTGAGCAAGCTTGTGAAGGAAGATTTGATGGGAATGTTCTTTTATTGGCTGTACCAGATGAAGAAGTAAACTCTGTAGGGATGAGAGCTGCTGTCCCAAGATTACTAGATTTAGCAAGAGAACATGATTTAGAGTATAAAACGGTACTAAATTCAGAGCCTATGTTTTCAAGGCACCCTGGTGATCAAAAGAAATATATTTATACTGGTTCTATTGGTAAAGTGTTACCTGGTTTTCTTTGCTACGGAAAAGAGACCCATGTAGGTGAACCTTTTGCAGGCTTAAATGGGAGTTATATGGCTTCATTAATAACAGCAGAATTAGAGTTGAATACAGACCTTTGTGATATTGTAGAAGGGGAAGCGAGTCCTCCGCCAACTAACTTACTTCAAAGGGACTTAAAGGAGGAGTATTCTGTACAAATTCCGCATCGCGCAGTCACATTATTTAATTTGTTTTTACTAGAAAAATCAATGACAGATGTCGTTTCATTGCTGCGTCAAAAAGTAACGAAAGTAGCAGAAAAAATAGAAGAGCAATATGAAAAGCAAGCATATCGTTTTTCTAAATATAATCCGTTTATACCGCCTAATATGAAGGTGAATGTATTAACGTATGAAGAGCTTATCACTTATGCAATTGAACAACATGGGCAAGAGAAAATAAATGAAATTCAATCTAGCATTATTAAAAATAGAGAAGGTAAAGATGATCGTGCGGTAACGATTGATTTAGTAGATAAACTAGCTATTTTATGTAAAGAAAAGGCGCCGATGATTGTGCTTTTCTTTGCTCCGCCATATTATCCAGCTGTAAGTTCACGCAACAACCAGTTAATTAAAGAGGTAGTTGGAGAGATGGAAAAGTATGCACACTTCAATCATAATATTTCATTTGAAAACCAAAACTATTTTGGAGGAATTTCAGATTTAAGCTACGTGGGCTTACAAAATCCATTACATTCAATGAGTTCACTTGTAGACAATATGCCATTATGGGATAAAGGTTACTCAATTCCACTTCAGGAACTAGAAGAATTTGATGTTCCAGTATTAAATATGGGGCCGGTAGGAAAAGATGCACATCAATGGACAGAACGTCTAGATGTAAATTACGCATTTGAAACGCTATTAGATATGTTACCGATTTGCATTGAAAAATTACTTGTTTCTAATAAAATTACACAAGTATAGTAGGGAAGGGAAAAGGTAAATTATTTTAATATAATTAATAGCTAAAACGGCCAAACTCAAGTAAATTCGAGTTTGGCCGTTTATCATGTAGTGCATTTCTAATTAAATTCATAACTAATGTGATCTCTTTTATAGTTTTACTTTTTCGTTTGACCAGATAGTTCAACAGACTTTTGTGTACAACGTTGCATAGCTGAAATGATAGCTGTTCGTAAACCTTTTTCCTCTAATGTAGCTACAGCTTCTATCGTTGTTCCCCCAGGAGAACAAACCATATCTTTCAATTCACCAGGATGTATGCCTGTTTCTAGTACCATCTTTGCAGATCCTAATACAGCTTGAGCTGCGAATTTATATGCTTGATTTCTTGGCATACCATCTAGTACAGCAGCATCTGCCATCGCTTCTATTATCATATATACGTATGCTGGTGAAGAGCCACTTACAGATGTTACAACATCCATTAACTTTTCACTTACAATCTCTGATTGACCAAAACTATTGAAAATGTTTAGCACATCTTCTAAATCTTTTTCTGTCACCATTTCATTCGGACATAATGCTGACATTCCTTCTCCAACAAGAGCAGGAGTATTAGGCATTACTCGTACAACTTTTATTTTTTTATTAAAGGCATTTTCAGTACTTTCAATACTTTTACCAGCAGCGATCGTAACGATGATAGCATCGTTTTTTATTACTTCTTTAATTTCGTTAATTACTAATGAGTATAAGTCTGGTTTAATTGATAAAATTAAAATATCAGCATTTTTAGCGACTTCATTGTTGTCAGTAGTTATAGTTATTCCGTACTTTGTACTAGCATTTTCTAAATTCGTTGTGTTTAAATCTGAACACATGATTTTATTTGAAGACACTATCTTTTTGTTTAGCATCCCGCCAATTATAGCCATCCCCATATTTCCGCATCCGATGAATCCAATTTGTTTATCCATAATAATTCAATCTTGCTCCTTTTTAATAAATTATATCATTTCGAAAGTGTTATCTTAATATAACAATAACATCTCTGTGCAATATAAAGAAACATTCTAAGAGAATATATTCCTTTTTGCAACATGAAAAGATAAAAATTAATTATATTCGACATTTTGTAAATGTATACACTATAATGTAAGGTTTATGTTTATAAATATGAGTTGAACTTATATTGATTTGTATTTTCATTCAGTAGGGCAATAACTTCATACAAGTAACTCGCAGCTCTATGTATTTTTAAAAATACCTCTTGACACTAAATCGAACTATATCGCATAATATAAAAAAATTAAACCGAAAATCGTTGAAGGGAAATAGTACATATGTCTTCTTGCGAAAGAGAGTGGAATTCACCGGCTGAAAGATTCCTCGTATAGAATATATCGAACCTATCCCTGAGTCTTAAATGAAAGTTTAGGCGTTCGCCTGCGTTATAGGCACCAAGTGGATATCTATGTATATCAATTAAGGTGGTACCGCGGAACAATGACCGTTTCGTCCTTTTTATTTTATGAAGGGCGAAGCGGTCATTTTTATTTTGCTCTTAAATAGGCTACGTGCAGCACTCATAAGAATAGAAATCGCTGCAAGCTGTATGAATAGAAATGTAATGTATAAAAAACTTTGATTTTAGACTTGGGGGATAAAAAAGTGAAGAAACAGCGAATAGTTGTAAAGATTGGGAGCAGTTCTTTGGCGGATAGTCATGGAGGCATTTCTAAAGAACAACTTTCAGATCATGTTGCCGCATTAGCTCGATTGAAAGAGGAAGGGCATGAAGTGTTGTTAATTACATCTGGGGCCGTTGCTGCAGGTTTTTCTGCTCTAGGATACCCTAGCAGACCTGTAACAATTAAAGGGAAACAGGCTGCAGCGGCAGTCGGACAAAGTTTGTTAATGCAGGCGTACACGGAGGAATTCCGTAAATATGGTATTGTTACTGCGCAACTTTTGCTGACGAGAAGTGATTTTTCTAGAAAAGAACAATATAGTAACGCATACGCTACGTTAGGAGAGTTACTAAACCGTTCTGCTCTTCCAATCATTAATGAAAATGATTCCATCTCTTTAGAGGAGTTAACGTTCGGTGATAATGATATGCTGTCAGCTTTAGTAAGCGGACTTGTTTCGGCAGATATGCTGATGATTTTTACAGATGTGAACGGTTTATATGATAAAAATCCTCAAAAAAATGAGGATGCGAAAAAATATTATTTCCTTCCTGAAGTTACAGAAGAAATCGCTTCTCTTGCTGGAGATGCTGGCTCAAAACTTGGGACTGGTGGTATGAAATCAAAAATCGATGCTGCAAAGACAGCACTCTCTCTTGGAGTAAGTGTATTTATCGGAACAGGACGTGGACAAGAGAAATTTGTTGATGTTTTAAAGGGGAAAGGTGACGGGACGTATGTCGGAAATGCCCCTCAAAAAGAAATGAAGATGAACAAGCAATGGATTGCCTTGCATTCGGTTGTTAGCGGACAAATTGAAATAGACGCTGGAGCAACTACAGCTATCATTCAGCATGGCAAGAGTCTTCTTCCTGCGGGTGTTACAAATGTGTCAGGATTTTTCAAAGTTGGCGATGTTGTAGAAGTCATGACGCAACAAGGGCGCGTAATTGGAAAAGGACAATGCACATATAGCGCAGAGGAATTAAGAGAGATAAAAGGTATGCAAAGCCAACATATTCAAGCAAGAGGCGAAAGGCATAGTTATGAAGTCATCCATAGAGATCATTGGGTTTCACTTTAAGAAGAGGGATCAAAAAGGAGGAAATAAAAATGAATGAAGTGTTAGTAAAGGGAAAAAAAGCGAAAGAAATCGCTGGAGAACTTGTGCTTAAAAATACGGATCAAAAAAACGAAGCACTTGCTGCAATTGCAAATCAATTAATAAGTGAAACAGCTTATATTTTAGAGGAAAACAAACGCGATATAGAAGAAGGTAAGGCAAAAGGATTTTCGGATTCACTCCTTGATCGTCTTATGCTAACTGAAAATCGTATTATTGATATGACAGAGGGGATTAAGCAGCTAATTGAATTACGTGATCCTGTAGGAGAATGTGTAAGTGCATGGGAAAGGCCAAATGGACTATCTATTCAGGAAATGCGTGTACCACTTGGTGTTGTTGGGATGATTTACGAGGCAAGACCGAATGTAACAGTGGATGCTGCTACTATTTGTTTGAAGACAGGAAACGCAGTCATATTACGTGGTAGTTCTTCTGCTATTCATTCTAATAAAGCCATTGTTGCCGTTATTCACAGAGCGCTCAAACAAACAAGCTTACCAGAAGAAAGTGTACAGCTTATAGAAGATACAACGCGAGATAGCGCGAAGCAGTTATTTACAATGAATGATTATTTAGACGTTCTTATTCCAAGAGGTGGCAAACAATTAATCGATACTGTTGTGAGGGAAGCGTCTGTTCCAGTACTTGAAACAGGTGCGGGGAATTGTCATATTTTCATTGATGAAACAGCGGGTAAACAAATGGCATTTGATATTATTATAAATGCAAAAACGCAGCGTCCATCTGTATGTAATGCGATTGAAACGATTGTACTTCATGAGAAGTGGGCAGAGCAATATGGTAGCGAGTTGTTTTCTTCTTTGAAGGCAAGAGGCGTGGAGCTACGTGGTGATCAAAAAGCATTGGCAATTGATTCATCAATTGTACTTGCTTCAGAAGAAGACTGGGGGACAGAATTTTTATCTCTCACGCTAGCAGTTAAATTAGTTTCTTCTATAGAAGAAGCGATTCACCACATAAATACGTATGGATCTATGCATTCTGAAGCGATTATTTCAGAAAACGAGGAAAACGTCAGCAAATTTTTCGTATCTGTTGATGCTGCTGCGCTGTATCACAATGCATCAACTCGTTTTACTGATGGATCTGAATTCGGATTCGGAGCTGAGATTGGCATCAGTACACAAAAGCTACACGTAAGGGGACCAATGGGACTTCCTGCATTAACTTCCACAAAATACGTCATTCGTGGAAATGGACAAATTCGAAAATAAAAATAAAAGACACTCAATTCGTTTGGGTGTCTTTTATTTTAAAAATTATTTACCATACAAAAAGCCCAACAAGCATAGCGCTTAATAAGGAAACAGCCATTCCGCTCACAAGAAGCTTCCAAACATTTTTCCCGATGACTGATGATTTTTCGCCGCCAAATAATGAATTGTAAGTTCCATAAATCATACCTACTGTACTAAAGTTAGCAAAAGAAGCTAGAAATGTTGTGGCAACCGCAACCGTATGCGGTTGTAAAGACTTTAAGTTTGATTTTAAATCCATCATTGCAACAAATTCATTCGTCGTTATTTTGATCCCCATTAGTTCAGCTACATACATGGCATCACTGCCCGATAAACCGAGTAAAAAAGCGAAAGGACTAAAGATAATAGAGAAGATTTTTTGAATTGTTAAACCCGTTACAAAAAATCCTAAAATCCCATTTAAACATGCTGTTAAAGCTACATATCCAATTACCATAGCTAAAATAACGATAACCATATTCATCCCGACTAACATACTGTTGGAAATAGTAGAAAAGAAATCCTTTTTTTCATGTTTGGAAGGTGAATAAACAACATCTTCTTCTTTCGAAACTTCCACAGGATTTAATACATTGGCTAAAATTAATGCGTTAATACAGTTTAATGGGATTGCGCTGAAAATATATGTTGCTGGAACCATTGATAAATAAGCACCAAGAATGGATCCGCTGACGCTACTCATACTCATAATTCCAAAAGTCAGCAGACGATTTTCTTTTAAAACAGATAATTGATCCCGAACAACAGCAAGCGCTTCGGTGTTCCCTAAAAACATCATTTGAATCGAAAAGAAGCTTTCTAACTTTGGTAAACGAGAAATCTTTGAAATAATTGCACCAACTTTATCAATAATCCAAGTTAAGATTCCAAAGTAAGAAAGAATATCAAAGAACGTGATAACAAAAATGATAGGAAGTAATGCGCTAAAGAAGAAATCAATTGTTTGATTTTCCATAGCAGAAGGAAATGCAAATCGAATTCCTTCATTCGCACATGCCAGTAGCCAACTGAAAAATGAAGCAATTTTATTAATGATAATACTGCCTAGCTTTGTGCCTAACATAAACCACGTAATAAAAAGCTCCAATATGATGAGAATTACAATTGGTCTCCATTTTATATGTTTTTTATTAGGCGAACATAAGTAAACAATTAATATGACAACGAAAATCCCTAACATATTCAATATGAAATACATGTCAACAACTCCTTGAGGCTTATTATTTGTATATAAAAAAGCTCCTATTCTCCTTAATTTAGAATGAATGTATTTCAACTAAAATTTTGTTGATTCTAAAAATATAGAAGGTAAAATTCGATAAAAATAGAATTTAATATATAGCAAACAAGGAGGGATAAAAATGGAGGTCTATCACATAACGAGTAGAAAGAGGGAAACTTATAACGTTCAAGTGAAATATTCGATACTTTTCGAATGTGCTCTTGGAATTGCAGCAATTACTCATAAGAGGTTAATTGATACACTTGAAAAGAGTCAAAATGAATGGGAAGAAATTAAGAAATCATTAACAGAAGAAATGAGAGAGCATTTACAATTTGTCAAAGAAAATAATACGTGGAAAGCATTGCTTCAGTTGTTGTATGAAGAAGATTTTCACGATGTATCGCAGTTTCACGCTAAAATTGATTCACTTTCAGAAGAAGATTTGAAGTATATATGTTTACCGTTTTTAGGAGAGAAGTACCAAGAAAAAAGAATTTTAGCGGCAAGTGGAAACGTAACTGCAATACATGAACTAATGGAACTGACACAAGAACATCAGTTTTTCTCTACTTATATTCGTTTTATATGCGATGTTGATGTACAAGTGCTAAAATCCCATTTAATTGCTGTTATGACAGGATGGTATGAGAGCGTTATTCAGAAAGAGGAAGAAGAAATACTTTCTATATTAAAACGAGATTATGAAGCAAAGAGTGAAATGAATAAAAAGATGAAACCAGAAGAGTTTGTCGAGTGGGCTACAGGTGGCGTTCATTATATGCCAGAACCAAGTGTTCATCACGTGCTTCTTATCCCGCAAATAACGTACAGACCGTGGAATATTGAGGCGGATGTTGAAGATACGAAAGTATTTCATTATCCAGTTGCAAACGAAAGTATCCATCCTGAAGATCCATATGAACCGAACTATTTTTTAGTTCAAAAACATAAAGCTCTTGGAGATGAAGCGAGGTTACGCATTGTAAAAATGTTGTTCGAAAAAGAACGAACATTGCAGGAAATTACAGAAAGATTGCAACTTGGTAAATCGACTGTACACCACCATTTGAAATTGTTACGTGCAGCGAAGTTAGTGGATATACATGATGGGAAATATGTATTAAGAAAGAAAGCAGTACAATCGTTAGCGAAAGAATTAGATGCGTTTTTAAATAGATAATATACAACAAGAATGTACATAAAGGGAGGAATATAAAAGAAAAGTTGGTGTGTGAAATTGAAAAATGTATTGAAAAATCGTTCGTTCTTTTTTATGTGGATTGGTAGTGCAATCTCAGAATTAGGAGGGGGGTTCGGAACGTTATGTAATTCAATTCTAGTATATGAGTTAACAGGATCGGAAATGGCTTTAAGTAGTATGTGGCTATTATATTTCATCCCATCACTCATACTGCAATTAATCAGTGGCCCATTTATTGATAAATGGAGTCGGAAGTGGATTATGATTTTTTCACAATGGATACGAGCGTCCGTATTCTTATTACCTTTGATAATGTTAGTTTCCGGTAGTTTAGAAGTTTGGCACATTTATGTTGTTCAAATTGTAGTGGGACTTATTACACCACTTTATACACCTGCAAGTCAAGCAATTACACCGAGCATTGTAGGGAAAGAACAACTTCAAGATGCAAATGCGTACATTGATGGAATGACTCGTCTTATGATGTTTCTTGCGCCAGTATTAGGTGGAGTAGTCATTCATTTGATTGGCACAGAACTTGCGTTATCTTTCGTATGCATTTGTTTATTTGTTAGTGGCACTTTCTTACTTTATATAAAAGAAAATAGAACGTCGCAACCTATCCGGAAAACGTGGCTAGAACAGTTTCTTCACGGTTTTACATATTTTTTCACAAAACCAATCATCGTTTGGCTCGGTATATTTCTAACTTTTGTTCAATTTGGAGTAGGAGTAACAATGGTCACAAACCTTCCTTATATAAAAGATGAGCTATCAGCGGGATATGCGGAATTTGGTTATTTTATGGCCGGATTCCCACTTGGCTATGTAGTTGGATCTATACTAGTCGGAAAAGTAACATATAAAAGCCGGCGTATACTTATGCTTGGAGGATTGTTTATAGGGGGGCTCACATACATTTCGCTAGGGTTCAATCATAGTATTATCATTGCAATAATAGTTGAAGTAATAGCAGGGATTTGTATTGCATTTTTCAATGTTCATAACACAACGATATGCCAACAGTCAGTTCCGAACAATATGATAGGACAAGTATTTTCAGTGCGATTATTTTTCATACGATCCGCTATGCCGTTAGGTGTGTTAGTAGGGGGAATATTGAGTGAAATGTGGGGAGTAAGAGCGCTATACTTTATTATCGGTTCAATTATATGTGTCACTTCTTTAATCGGAATCTTACTCCCATATTTCAAATTTTTAGATGGAGCAGTTGAAGAGAAAACAGCATAATTCGAAAAATCTAAACTTTATAATTGAAAATAATTATCATAATCAACTATAATAGAAGAATAGTAGTATTCGTATTACAATGAAGGAGTGGGATATATGTTTATCGAAACGAAAACATTTACAGTAAAAGAAGGTACATCAAATATAGTTGTAGAACGTTTTACTGGAGAAGGTATTATTGAAAAGTTTGAAGGCTTTATCGACTTGAGTGTTCTTGTGAAAAAAGTAAGACGAGGCGACGAAGAAGTAGTCGTTATGATTCGCTGGGAATCTGAAGAAGCATGGAAAAACTGGGAAACAAGTGAAGAACATTTAGCTGGACATAGAGCGAGCCGTGGTAAACCAAAACCAGATCATATTATTAATGTGGATCACGCAGTTTATTATGTGAAATCATCGAAAGCGGCTTATCAACAGTCGTAATATATAAGTAGAGGATACATGTTGTAGATGCTAACATGTATCCTCTTTTTGTAGTAATGGGGGATGGAAATGATGGAGAGTTTTTCATTCATTACAAATGAAAAACATAAAAAATTGGTACAAACAATTTTAAATGAATATGTATTTAGAGATAAAGTAAATGGATTGATGCTAATTGGATCTGTCGCAAGAGGCGATGCATATCCTGAATCTGATTTAGACTTCTATATTCTTTTAGAAGACGGACAAAAGAAGAAATTTCATTCTGAAACGCGAGAAGGTATTTTGGTTGAATATAAGGGTGCAGATTTTAATCAAATTCAAGTAAACTTTAAAAACAATCCGATGGAACTATACTCATTTCTAGAAGGGAAAATTTTGTTTGATAAAAGCGGTGAGTTAAAAAAGTTAAAGGAAATAGCTACATATGAATTTGAAAACTATCGTGTTTCTAGCGACAAAGTGAAAGGCATTTCTCATTGGTTGCATAGTTCGCTTATTAAAATTCAATCTGCTTTGAAAGCAAATGATGAGTTAAAAGCTTCATACATAGTTCATACGTCAACTTGGACATTGGTAGAAGGAATA
Source organism: Bacillus sp. FF-1 (assembly GCF_028548245.1). NCBI lineage: Bacteria > Bacillati > Bacillota > Bacilli > Caryophanales > Bacillaceae > Bacillus > Bacillus sp. FF-1. Next base: position 661,198 of record NZ_JAQQGG010000002.1, on the reverse strand, counting down.
TGGGCTATTAATAATAAGCCAGTACCTCCAGCTGGATCTGTTTTGAAGTATATTCAAACGTTACCGAATAAGCCAATTCATTTAGATGCGTTACTTAATAAACTATTTTTAGATGATACGAAGGACCGTATTAAAGCAGCAATTGAGTTAATTGAGTGGATGCTTTATAAATAATATTGTTGGTAAATCGATATGTTGTGTTGAATCGTCGATATATCGAGAAAATCGTTGATATAAATTTCATATACTGTATAAGTAGCAACTAAAAGAGTGTAATCTAGTTAAATTTTTAAAATGAAGTTTCATAACAAGGTCTATTTTGCAAAGGAATTGCTTATGCATAAAATAACAATAATGTATCTTAATGCAAAAAAACTAGAGAATCTAGCAGGTTTCCCATATGGTACAGTACGAAACGATTATAAGTAGTACAGTGATATAAATAGGAGGTTACCGCTATGACATCTGTATTTAAAGATATGGCGTTCCAGCTGAAAACGGAACGACTCGACCTGAATATGTGGGAGGAATCCGATGCAGTCTGGCTTAGAGAACTAGTTGGTGAACGTGGAGTTGAAATGCCAACCGTTGAATCTGTTCGTAACGATCTTATTGAGAAGCGCAAGATAGCAGCTGAAAATGGTATTTCTCTTCTCACGATTCGTAGACGAGACGAAGGCGATTTCATCGGTTACTGTGGCTTAATTATCGGTCGTTCCACGCTTGAAGAGCCGGAGATTGCATACGAGTTGTTCCGTAGTGCTCATCGCATGGGTTATGCGACAGAGGCAGCATCAGCGGTATTGGAGGCTGCGATTGCTACGGGGCGCAAAAGACTATGGTCTACTGTAGGCGCTTGGAATACTGCGTCTTTTCGGGTGTTAGAGAAGTTAGGATTTACGCGACATCATAGTACGTTTGGCGAACGCGGTGAGATTGTTTGGAATGTGCGCGATCTATAGATTAAATTCAAAACAATGAAAAACGTAAAAGAAAGCCCATATGTTAGATTACTCAGTAATCTAGCATATGGGCTTTTCCTTTAAATGCAATAGTTTGTTTTAATTTTTTACATCCTCATATAATTGGAGTGCCTCTTTCACATTCAACCCATTTTTCACAATCCCATGTATCGCTTGAATCATCGCAGCTGGATGTTCGGATTGCCATATGTTGCGGCCCATATCTACGCCGATTGCACCTTCTTGCAGGGCGTTATACGTAATGTTTAATGCGTCTTCAATTGAATCTAGTTTTGGGCCGCCCGCGATGACGACTGGGGCAGGGCAAGTGCTTGTAATTTTTTCGAATCCTTCGCAGTAATACGTTTTAATAATGTCAGCACCCATTTCAACGCATACACGGGAAGCAAGTGCTAAAAAGCGAGCTTCACGTTTTTGCAGTTCTTTTGCAACTGCGGTAATGCCAAGTACTGGCAGACCATAATCGTGAGCTTCTGAAACTACATTTGCGAGATTTGTAACTGTTTGTGTTTCATAGTCTGATCCGACGAAAACAGATACGCCGACGCCAATTGCATTTTGTTTTACTGCTTCTTTTACAGGGGTAACAATTGTTTCATTCGCTAAGTCTTTACCGACGACAGTAGCTCCGCCTGATACGCGCATAACCATCGGTGTACTGCAATTTTCAGGAATGCAGGAGTTAAGTACACCTCGCGTTAAAAAGAGGGAATCTGTGTAAGGAAGCAAGTTTTTAACTGTTTCAAGTGGTTGTTCAAGCCCGTGAATTGGTCCTAAAAAGTAGCCGTGATCTATCGCTAACATAACCGCTCTACCATCAGGTAAAATTGTATTTAATCGATTTTTAAATCCCCAAGTCATTCAAAATCACTCCTTCGTTAATGTTGGATTTTCCGTTTGAACAGTATCTTTATTTGGTAAATGTGGTGACTTTATAAAAACCGCTTTAAAAGGTTTGTCAGAATGGTTAATAAGATAGTGAGATTCATGAGGACGAACTTGCAGGACGTCACCTTGTTTCATTGGAACTCTTTCGTTATTTACATAGAAATCTATTTCACCTTCTAATGCATAAAAGACCTCTTCGCACGTCGTATGATAATGGTTTTGAAACTCCTGCCCAGGCTGAATGACAACAAGGCCAAGATCAATATTCGGACCTTGTATTAAATATTTCGGCCCGTTATCACCGAAGCGATAGGAGAAGTCATTTTCATTCGCTTTTAACATACATTCCACTCCTTTATGTAATGTGTTACAGTGCACCAGGCGCAATCCACATATGTGAAGTGAGTCCTTTATCAGCTAAAGCGAGCTGACTGTCATATACAGTTTTCCATGTTTCATAGAACTCTTTATATAGTTCGTGATTTTCAGTTACTGGTTCGAATGTTTGCTCCCACTGTACAAACTCTTCGGCAGTCTCTTCCATAGATGCATATATGCCAGCACCAACTCCTGCAGCAATCGCAGTTCCTAAAGCAGCTGCTTCTTTCACAACAGGTACTTTTACAGGAATACCAAGGACGTCTGATAAAATTTGTGGCCATAGTTTTCCTTTAGCGGCACCACCAGCAAAAACGACTTCAGAAGGGAATGTCCCTGTGAGATTTTCTATTAATTTTAAGTTTCCAAGTGTAACGAAGGCGGCATTTTCTTCAATAGCACGGAACAGTTCTTTTTTTCCACATTTGTCAGCGTCTAAACTTAAATTTAAAAAAGATGGTGCGGCATGACGCCAAGAAATGTAGTTCATAACGTTTGAAAAAGTAGGGATAATGCCATGTGAGCCGACAGGTACGTCTTTTGCTTGTTCTTCTAATAATTCATAAGCATCTACACCGAGTTTGTCAGCAAGTTTCTTTTCCTCTTGGCAAAAAGCGTCTCGAAACCAGCGCATAACGAGGCCTGGAAAAAAGGCAATCGTTTCATATTGCCATAGGTTACGTACGACGTGACAATTTATACGAATCGCAGCATGCGGATCTGGTATTGGCTCAGTAACATTCACTTCTTGTTGCCAAAAACTACCTCCGCATATTAATGTTTGATGTGGTTTCACGACTCCAGTTCCGAGTGATGCCATTTGAGCATCTCCGCCCCCGGCTACAACAGGAATTCCTTCACGTAATCCAGTTAATGCTGCACATTCTTTTGTAACATTACCAATCACAGTGCCAGCTTCATTTACTTTTGGTGAAAATAGTAAAGTTATACCACACTCTTTAGCTACATCGTTATCCCAATTTCTATTTTGTAAATCAAAGATTCCAGACGTACAACCGTTTGAAGGATCAATTTGCAGCACGCCGCTTAGTTTATATAAAATCCAATCGTTTAACATTGTAAAAGAGTGAATAGAATTATAGACGTCGGGTTCATGTTTTTTTATCCAAAGTAGGCGAGGTAAAGCACCTAATGAAAAAGTTTGACCAGACTTTGTATATAAATCTTTTTCAAGATGTGACCGAATTTCTTTTAGTTCACTAACCTCCGCGGATGCACGCCCATCAACATTTGCACACGCCCATATTTCTTGCCCATTTTTATCATATAAAACAAAACCTTCTCGCATACTAGTAGCGCTAACAGCTTGAATGGAAGAGGGCGAGATATTACTTCTTTGTAAAACTTCTTTCGTGCATTGTTGTACCAGCTTCCAATTTTCTATTACATCAAAGTTCATAGAACCAGGGTAACGTGGGTCAGATTTATGAATCCATTCTTTTTGACTTACTGCAATTTGATTACCCTGTAAATCAAAAAGAACTGCTCGTATGCTTCCTGTACCAGCATCGAAAGCTAATAAATGGGACATTAACAATCACCATCCTTTCGTAATAAGGAGAGGGCAGTTTCCTCATCGGTAATTAATGTATGAATAAACTTTCCTTTTAAGGCACCATAAATTGCATCTATCTTTTCTATACCTCCAGCAACACCGACGACATGATTCATATTGCGCAAAATAGAGAGAGGCGTGCCAATTAGACGATTGTGATGCGAGAGCTCTAATAAATTGCCATTTGTATCATAAAACTGTCCTAAAATATCGCCAGCACCGTTTTGACTACGAATATATGTCATCTCACGTAATGTTAATTTTTCTTTTTTTACAATCGTAGCGTCTTGAGATAGTCCTCCAATACCGACAACAGCCGTATGAGCAAGTGAAGCGACATGAAGCATATCTTTTACACTCGGTTCTGATAGAATACTTTGTGCCATTTCGGTTGTAGACGCTAGAAACGGCGTAGGGATAATGTGAAGATCACCTTGCATGTAATGTAAATAGTTTTGTTTTCTCGGGAGATAGTGATTTACTCCGCCTGTTAACGTTACGATTGAGAGATTAATAGAACTTTCGAAATGAATGTTTTCTAGCATTTTGCTAATTGTTTCTCCCCAGCCAATACCGAGTAAATCTCCTTGCTGGAGCTGAGTTTCTAAATATTGTGCAGCAGCTTTTCCGAGAGAATCGTGATAATTGTTTACTGGGGTCGGGATAATAAAAGCATCTTTTAAGTAGAACTTTTTCATTAAGTCACGCTCAATACTTAAACAGTGCAAACCAGTCCCTTTTACGTGAAATGTAACGATACCTTCACTCCGCGCCTTATCTAATAACCGGACGACTTTATTTCTTGAAATATGAAGAAGTGAAGCGATTTCCTGTTGTGTTAATTGGTCCTTATAATAGTACCAAGCTACTTTCGTTAATAAATTCTCTTCAAAGTTCAGCTGAGTCATACTCTTCATCCCTTTCAACAATTGACCACAGCTTAAACATATGTACCATATATTTTGTTTATTCCAGTTGAAGCGATTAATAGTATGTAGAAAAAAGTGTTCTAGATATAAAAAAAGGAATATACAATGCTACAAAACAAGTAGAACAAATAATCATTTTCTCAAAAAATGTTCTGTATAAAGGCAGGTGACATCATGTGGAGAACGTACCTTTATTACAAGTAAAAAAAATGAGTAAGGCGTTTTTAAATCAACTTGTATTAAAAGAAGTGAACATTCAAGTAGAGCGCGGAGATATATACGCATTAGTTGGAGGGAATGGTGCTGGGAAATCAACATTAATGAAAATATTAACGGGGTTATATTCGTATGATGATGGAGAAATATATGTAAAAGGAACGAAGCAACAGTTTTCAAATCCGTCAGAAGCACACCGAAAAGGTATGTATTTAATACCGCAAGAACCGCTCATTTTTCCGCATATGACTATTGAAGAAAATATATGTATCGGGTTAAAAGAAAAGAAAAAGAAATTAAGAGTACAGATTGAGCAATTGATTAACAGTCTAGGGTGGGATATTGACCTTAATGAACTAGGAGGATCATTATCGATTGCGCAACAACAGTTAGTAGAAATTGTGAGAGGATTAATACGAGAAGCCGAGATTCTTATTCTAGATGAGCCAACATCGACATTAACAACTCACGAAATTAAGAGTCTTTTTGTGTTGATGAAAAGTTTACAAGAAAAAGGAATAGGGATGATTTATATTACGCATCGTTTTCCAGAAATCTTTGAAATTGCCAACAAAGTAGCAATACTACGTGATGGAATGATTGTAAGTCAAGGAGATGTATGTGACTATACATATGACATGCTGATGGAAGGGCTATTGCCAAAAGGGTATAAACAGAAAGAGAAAATAGAAGTAGTTCAAGAGACCACAAGGATGAAAAAAATATTAGAAGTGATTGATATAAATGGTCACGCATTCGAAAATATTTCATTCACTGTACATGCTGGTGAGATTGTAGGTATTGCTGGCATTGTTGGATCGGGCAGAACGGAATTAGCAGAAGCGATATTTGGATTGAAAACTGTAAAAACAGGGTCTATTTTATTAGATGGGAAATCAATTGATACATGTTCTTTGCATAAAAGGCTAGACGAAGGACTAGTTTATGTGCCGGAGGATAGGGCGAGGAATGGCATTTTCTCAATTGCTTCTGTTAAAGAAAATATTGCAGCAGCAAGTTTACAGCAAAATAATCGCTTTTTTATAAACCAAGAAAAAGAAAGCGCTTTAGTTAATTCGTTTATAGAACAGTTCCGAATTGTTGTACAGGATATGAATGAAGAACTGGCATCTTTATCAGGAGGTAATCAGCAGAAGGTCGTGCTTGCAAAGTATCTCGCATGTAATCCTAAAGTTATTATTCTGGATGAGCCGACTCGTGGAATTGATGCGAAAGCAAGGCTTGAAGTGTATGAGACGATCGGAAAAATGAAAAGGGAAGGACTCGCAATTTTATTAATCTCTTCAGATGTTGAAGAAATTGTTCAATTAGTAAACCGTGTATATGTAATGAGAAATGGGCGATTTGTTTCTCATATGGAAAAAGAACAACTGAGTGTGAATGAAGTTACACGCCTTGCATACGGAGGTGTAGCGGAATGAAACGCATATTAAAAATGCACGAAACGTCTATCATAACGTTACTACTAATGTATATAGCTATTGTAGGAATGATAAATCCTAGTTTTATTCAATTTAACTCGTTATCTTTAATGATGAAATCTAGCGTTATTTTAGTCGTGTTAGCAATCGGCCAATCGTTCGTCTTATTTACAAAAAATATAGATGTATCAGTTGGTTCAAGCATGGGGTTAAGTGCAGCAGTTTGCGGAATGTTGCTAACAAATGAATATAGTGCATCCTTGTCGATATTTGCTGCTATTATACTTGGGGCCATTATCGGTTTCGTAAATGGTATTGGCGTTGCGAAGTTTCGGGTACCAGCCATTATTATGACATTAGGCATGTTAGGAATTATTAGAGGTGCAATGTTAATTTTCACAGGCGGTAAGTGGATAGAAGATATTCCAAATGATTTTAAGCAGCTGTCATCTATCGTCATTCTTGGTTTACCTATAACTGTATGGTTCGTTCTTATTATTTTACTACTACTATACTTCTTTTTAAGGAAAGTGCCATTTGGAAGATACTTTTACGCGGTAGGTGATAATGAAGATGGCGCGAGACTTATTGGTATACCTGTTAATAAAGTGAAAATATATGCGTTTATAATTTCAGGCATAAGTGCTGCGCTCGCTGGGTGCATATTTGTTATGAATATCGGTTTCGTTCCGAATCAAACGGGTACAGGATTAGAATTACAAGTAATTGCTGCCGCTGTACTAGGAGGCATTCATCTAAAAGGCGGAACAGGATCTTTATTTGGAGCTGCATTAGGAGCGTTATTTTTAGAAACAATAAGCAGCTCACTCGTCTTTTTAAAAATACCAGCATTTTGGAATAATGCTATTTCAGGTTTTTTATTATTACTTATCATCATATTAGATAGTGTTATGAAAAAGTGGAAAGCAGAAAGGAGGATGAATCTATGAAGTATGTATACAGATGGGAAGGGGTTCTAATTGTATTACTTCTTATAGAATTCATCCTTTTTAGTTTGATAAATAGTGATTTCTTAAATATAAGTAATCTCCTTTTTAGTACAAATGATTTCCTATTTATCGCAATTGCGGCGATACCAATGACTTTTGTTATTGTAACAGGAGGAATTGATGTATCGGTCGGCTCAATAATGGGTCTCACTTCGATCTTGATCGGTGTACTTTGGATGAACGGAATATCTATTTTGTTTGCTGTCATAATCGCCCTAATAATTAGTTGTTTAGCAGGCGCTATAAACGGACTCATTATAAAAATGACAGATGTAGAACCACTCGTCGTTACACTCGGAACGATGTTTTTATACGGAGGAATTGCACTCGTCATTTCAGGAGGAGCAGGTGCTTCTGGGTACGAAGGAATAAGCGGTTTACCTGACACATTTGTACAACTGGCAAACGGTAGTTTTATAGGAATACCGAATTTATTATGGCTACTGATCGTATTAACAGTTTTATGTACTGTATTATTTCACCGAACTATATACGGGCGCCATGTAAAATTAACAGGTGCGAACGAGAATACTGCAAAATACACCGGGATTAAAACGAAAAAAGTAGTCATTATCGCTTACATATTTTCCGGGTTAGGAGGTGGATTAGGAGGTGCTTTCTTAACCGCATATTTTGGTTCCGCACGTGCTGATATGGGAAGTGAAACAATTTTACCAATCATTACAGCAGTCGTATTAGGCGGGACACTTATTACGGGGGGAAAAGGAAGTATTATTGGTACTGTACTAGCGAGTATTTTTATTGGGCTCATGCAGTATGGCTTGCAAATGACGGGTTTAACAAATGAACAATCCAATGTAGTAATAGGTATTATCCTTATTCTTTCAGTTATTATGAGACATTTCAAATTACATCAATTCTTAGCGGAGAAAAGAAGGAATTTGCATAAGGGGGAAATGTCATGAAGAAAAAACTAGGGATTGTATTGATTGTATGTATTTGTTTAATCGGTTTAATTGCGTGTTCTAGCCAAACGGCAGATAAGAAAAAGGCTGATGATGTAAAATTTGCATTTATTCCGAAATTAACAGGAGTTGGTTTCTTCACATCGGGTGGTGAAGGGGCAAAAGAGATGGGAGATAAGTTAGGCGTGCAAGTGAAGTATGATGGACCGTCTGAAGCGAGCGTATCAGGGCAAGTAAAGTATATAAATAATTTTATTAACCAAAACTATGAGGCACTTATGGTTTCCTCTACATCAGTTGATGGTTTATCGCAATCACTACAACGTGCTAAGAAAAAAGGAATGACTGTCTTAACGTGGGATTCTGATGTGAATCCGAAAGACCGTTCCTTTTATATTAGCCAAGGAACACCAGACCAACTTGCTAATTTATTAATAGAAATGACCTCAAAGCAAATTGGAGATAAAGGAAAAGTAGCATTTTTTTATTCTAGCCCAACAGTAACAGATCAAAACCAATGGGTAACGAAAGCGAAAGAAATTATTAAAGAGAAATATCCGAACTGGGAAATTGTAACGACGCAGTACGGTGAAAATAATGCGCAAAAGTCTCTGTCAGTAGGGGAGAATATTTTAAAAACGTACCCTGATATTAATGCGGTCATTTGTCCAGATGCAACGGCACTTCCGGCAATGGCACAAGCAGCTGAAAATTTAAAAATGGATAAAAAGGTTGTCGTAACTGGCTTCTCTACACCAAACGTTATGCGTGATTACGTAAAACGAGGAACTGTACAACAATTCGGATTATGGGACGTAAAACAACAAGGTGCACTCGCAACGTATGTAGCAAATGAAATTGTTGTAAAAGGGAAGAAGTTAAAAGTAGGGGATAGCTTCGAAGTAAAAGGAATTGGAAAAGTGAAAGTAGAGCCAAACTCCATTCAAGGATATGATTATGAGGCAGAAGGAAACGGAATTATCGTATTGCCAGAGCGAGTTGTATTTACAAAGGATAATATTGAAAAATATAATTTCTAGTAACGAAAAAACGTCCGAATGTATCGGACGTTTTTATTTCTTCATTAATTATGAACTGTTTCTTTTTCATTTAATCCAAGGGTACGACCTGTAGAAGTGTGAAGGTCTTGGAATAATCTTGGATTTTCTGTTAATGAAATGCCGTAAGAAGGAATCATTTCTTTTATTTTTCCTTCCCATTCTACCATTCGACTTGGGAAACATTTTTCTAATACTTCAAGCATAACATGAACGGCAGTAGAAGCACCCGGTGAAGCACCTAGTAATGCTGCGATTGATCCATCAGCCGCACTAACAACTTCTGTACCGAATTGAAGTGTTCCTTTACCGCCAGCATCAGTATCTTTAATTACTTGTACACGCTGACCAGCAACTACAATATCCCAATCTTCACTTTTCGCGTTCGGAATGAATTCGCGTAATTCTTCCATACGTTTTTCGTGTGATAACATAACTTGCTGAATTAAGTATTTTGTTAGTCCCATTTCTTTTACACCAGCAGCTAACATCGTTAAGACGTTATTTGGTTTTACAGAACCAATTAAGTCAAGGTTTGAACCAGTTTTTAAGAACTTAGGAGAGAACCCTGCGAATGGTCCGAACAGTAAAGCTTTTTTGTTGTCTATATATCTCGTATCTAGATGAGGTACAGACATTGGCGGAGCGCCAACTTTAGCTTTACCGTATACTTTCGCATGATGTTGCTCTACAACTTTTTGGTTTTTACATACCATAAATAGTCCACTTACCGGGAATCCACCAATATGTTTTGATTCAGGGATACCAGTCTTTTGAAGTAGGGGTAGGCTACCGCCACCGCCGCCGATAAAGACGAATTTAGCAGTGTGATGCTCAATTTTACCACTATTCATATCGTGTACTTTCACTTCCCACAAACCATTTTTCGTGCGTTTAATGTTTTCGACACTATGTTTGTAGTTTAGCTCGACATTTTTCGTTTTTAAGTAATCAAACAACATTCGTGTTAATGCACCAAAATTAACATCTGTTCCAGAGTCAATTTTCGTTGCCGCCATAGGCTCATTAGATGTACGACCTTCCATAATGAGTGGAAGCCATTTTTTTAATGTTTCAGGAGAATCGGAAAACTCCATTCCTTGAAACAGCGGATTTTTTGAAAGCGCTTCAAAACGGTTTTTTAGAAACTGCACATTTTTTTCACCTTGTACTAAACTCATATGAGGTAGAGGCATAATAAAATCTTGTGGATTACGAATTAATTTGCTTTTTACAAGATATGCCCAAAATTGTCTTGAAAGCTGGAATTGCTCATTCACTTTTACAGCCTTACTAATATCTATAGATCCGTCAGATTTTTCGGAAGTATAGTTCAGTTCGCATAGCGCAGAATGCCCTGTACCTGCATTATTCCATTCATTAGAGCTTTCTTCCCCGGCACTTGCGAGTTTTTCAAAAACTTTAATTTCCCATTCTGGTGCTAATTCTTTTAGCAATGAGCCTAACGTTGCACTCATAATTCCTGCACCAATTAAGATAACGTCTGTTTTTTGCTGCATGTTGCTCATGATAATCTCTCCATCCCCTATATTGGCAAAAAAGAGTAGGTGTTTACTGTGTCTAAGCCGTAAAAAGAAAACACCGCCTAGGCCCCACCTAGGTATTTACCTTTTTTGTCTCAATTATATAACCATCTCATACTCTATTATAATAATTAATAGACTAAAATATCTAGTGTTATCTGATAATTTTAAACTATTTAACGTTTTATTCGCCAAAAATCTTATTTAACAAGCTCTTTTAAGGTGATAAATAGAAAAAAATTACAGTTTGAAATTATCTCGAAAAAGCTTACGTATCCAAAAGTGGGTAGAAAGGATACCTTTTTATGGGACTTTTTTCAAAACCTATTGTATGATTATTCTGAAAGTTAAAAGGAGGGATACACATGCGTACACAAGAACAAATCGCAAACTTATTTGGAAATTTTTCAATAAAGGAATGTAAAGGGTCAAGTGACTTATATGAATATTTATCAATGAAAATTGCTGAAGATGAGGAAGTACTTACACTATCGTCCTATGCTCAGGTAGGTCAACCAGTCCCAAACTTATTATTAGGTGCAGTACATTATTTATTGTTAGCAGGGAAAGAACATCATGTAAAAACGTATTATAGTAGCTTAGTTGAACATGCTAATACGGATTTAGATCAAGCTTTTGATCATTTTAAAGATTTCTGTAAAATGTACAGAGAAGAAATGATTAATTTATTACAAACGAAACTCGTTCAAACGAATGAAGTAAGACGATGTGCGTACTTATATCCAAGTTTCAGTTACATATTTAACAAAGTGAATAAACCGTTAGCGTTAATAGAAATTGGGACAAGTTCTGGATTACAATTATTTTGGGACCAATATAGCTATTCGTACGGTACAGATGAAACATACGGAAATATAAACTCGAATGTACATGTAACTTCTGAAATAAGAGGGGAGAATGTGCCTCATTTATTAAAAGAAAGTCCACCTGTCGTAGAAAGAATTGGACTAGATTTACATGTAAACGATTTACATAGTGATGAAGATTATTTATGGCTACGTGCACTCATTTGGCCAGAACATAAAGAAAGGCTTGAACTGTTTGACAAAGCTGCATCTTTAGTAAAAAATAAATCTGTTCAATTAATAGAAGGAGACGGTGTAGAGTTATTACCATCTATTATTGAACAAATAAGTGAAGATGCTGTTATCTGCATTTTCCATACACACGTCGCCAATCAAATACCAGAACAAGTAAAACGTAAGCTGGAAAAACAAATCCAAGAAATCGGTGCAAAGCGTGATGTATTCCATCTTTATAACAACATGTGGGACCGGGACCTTCATATTGATTATTATATTAACGGAAACGAATATCGTGAAACGGTTGGAGAAACAGAAGGGCATGGGAGATGGTTTAGCTGGAAACTTGGGAATGAGATGCTTTGTTAATATTTGAGAAATTTTTATTTTCAAGAAATTAGATAATGAAATTCCAGAAAATGAAAGTGACTAGTTACTTTCATTTTTCTTTTGTGATAATATGTTAGTAATTACTTACTTACATATTGAATGGAGGAATAAAAATGGGGAAATTAACAGCACGAGAAAAAGTTATGGAAGCTGCTACGCTATTATTCGGGGAAAAGGGGTATACAGCGACAACCATTCGTGAAGTGGCAGAAAAAGCAGGAGTAAGCGAATTAACGATATTCCGTAATTTTAAAAATAAGGAAAATCTTTTTAGGGAGAGTATTATTTTACGGACGACACCAGTTGCTTTGCTAGAGGAAATAGAAGAGCAATTTACTGGTGATTTACATAAGGACCTTACGAAAGTGGCGGAAACATATATTCAAACCAATTTACCAAAGCTAAATTATATTTGGGCTGCGTTAATAGAATCAAGACAAAATAGTGAAATGAAAGCATTACTACATGAGTTGAATTCACATCTAGTGAATCACTTAGAAAGATATTTAAAGCAACTTGGTGAGAGGGGACACATTTCCAACTGTAATTACCGTTTGATAGCGAATATGTTTTATGGACAACTGTTTTTATACATTATGAATGTAAGTATATCGGAAGAAGAAATTCAATTAGAAGAGTATATAGAGACATGTGTAAATTTATTTATGAATGGGATTTTAAATAAATAAAACGAATAAGGGTGGCAGAAATGAGGAATATATTTGCATTAATAGCTTTAATTGCAGGTTTTTTTATGGCAATTTTAGATTCGAATATTGTGAATATTGCATTACCAGAAATGACAAAGACATTTCATACTTCAATTGATACAATTTCTTGGGTTGCTAATAGTTATAATGTTGCCTTTGTATCGTTTGTATTAATTGCAGCACGCCTGGCGGATCAGTTTGGTCGCAAGAAACTGTATATTATTGGTTTATTGGGGTTTTCTGTTAGTTCATTTATGTGTGGTATAGCCAATTCTTTTCATATATTAGTAGCTTTTAGGATAATACAAGGAATTTCCGCCGCAGTTATCGTACCAGTTGCTATGCCATTAGGCCTTAATTTAGTACCGAAAGAGAAACAAGGTATGATAGGAGGCATCATGGGAGCTTTTGGGGGATTAGCAGCGGCAATTGGCCCTTCACTTGGAGGTGTTTTAACTGACAAATTAAATTGGAGTTGGGTGTTTTTTATTAATATACCAGTGGGTATATTATCTTTCATCTTCGTGATTCTTTGTATTAAGGAATCGTATGATCATGCTACAAGCTCTAAAATAGATTGGGCAGGGATGATTACTTCTGCATCTGCACTATGCTTACTCGTATATGCACTCATACAAGTAAATACAAATCATTTAAGCACGATAAGATTAATACTTCTTTTTATGCTCTCATTCATAGGTTTTATATTATTTTTTATCATTGAAAAGAAAAGTGAAAATCCAATGTTGCCATTAAGAATATTCACAAATAAAGAGTTCTCAATCTCGAATTTTTCTTTATTCTTTGTTGGAATGGGACTAATGAACTTTTTATTTATACTTGCTTTTTATTTTGTTCAAGTAGAAGGTATGTCTGAATTACAGTCAGGTTTAATAATTAGCACGCTAGCGATTGTTTCGATGCTTGTTACAGCAATAGTAACACCACTTGCAGCAAAGCGGGGAAGTTCATTAATAGGTAGTATAGGGCTATTAACATTTATCGTAGCGTCATATTTATTTAGTCAAATAGATTCAAACTTTACTACATGGGATTATATTTGGAGGCTAATAATCGTTGGAATTGGAACTGGGTGCACATTAGCACCATATACAACAACGGCAGTTTTAAGTGTGCCTATTGAAAAGTCAGGTGTTGCTGCAAGTATTTGTAATATTTCAAGAACAGTTGGAAGTATTGTTGGGGTTGCGATACTTGTGATGTTTCTGAATCATCAATTGTTAGTTGAAAAAGAGAAGGTAAATAGGGAAGTAGTAACTGTGATTAAAAAAAGTGATTTGTCAAATTTAGAAAGGGGGGAAGTACTGCAAGCGGTAAATAAAAAACAGCAAATCATCTTAAAATCTGATGGAGAGCGAAAAATTTACAAACAAGTAAAGGAGGAATATCAGCAAGGAATAATTCGTAGTTATAATTTAGCATTTTTAATGGGCGCAACTATATTTTTTATCGCATTTATTTTTAATATAGGAAGAGTCTTATTAGAGAAGAAAAGAAGAGGATCGTTTGAATAAAGAAAAAGGCTGTGCGTCATATAGAGCACAGCCTTTTTATAGTGATATGTATTTAATCAAAACCCAGGTAATCCATCAACCTCACAAATTTTCTTGGATGTAAAACTTATATTTAGTAAAATTTTGCGCGAGGGGATGTTGTTCGGACCAATAATTACAATATAGTTTTGGCATAGTATTCCTCCAAACTAAAATTTTTTTTGGTCGTCAGAAAAGATTGTCTTTAACACTATTACTTACACTACCATAACCGTTGTTTTCAGTAAAACACGCTCCATCTAATGTAAGATTCCCTGAATGTTGTAATGTATTAAAAGTTCATTGGTACGCTCATTACTAAGTCGTAACATGTCATATATGTATTTTTGGCTATATTGAGGATAGGTTGGTTTTATATATGTTTTAGTAATTGAAAGAAAACTATTAAGTATGAAGAAGGGGATAAAACGTTTATAGGGGATATAGAAAGTTATAATATATAGAATTAGAAATAAGAATTTGATAGTATTGGAGTAAGGAGTTTTAATAACAGTATATTAAGTCGTATTAATATATCTGTTGTGAATGCTTTCATTAAATCTCTTATTTTAATGGGAGTATTTGATAGAATTCAAAAAATATAATGGAGGTTAATATGAAAAAAGTAATTGGCGCAGCAACAGCAACTGTTTTCGGATTGGGAGCATTTACTACAACTGCTACTGCAGAAACGATCGTAACAGCAGATGTACTCAACGTACGTGAAAAACCGACTACAGAATCAAAAGTGGTCGAAAAAGTAAAAAACGGGGAAGAGTTAAAAGTCATCAATACCGAAGATGGCTGGTCAAAAATTGAGTTAAATGGTAAAGAAGTATTTGTAAGCTCGGAGTTTACGAAAGATATTTACCATGTAACAGCAGATTTGTTAAATGTACGTTCTGAATCAAACACAGAATCAAAAATTCTTGGCAGACTGAAAAAAGATGATGTAATTGAATCAACGAAGCAAGTAAAAGACGGATGGCTACAATTTGAGTATAAGGGAAAAACAGCTTATGTAAATGCTTCTTTCTTATCAAGTAAAGCACCAATTGAAAAAAAGGCTGACGAGAAAACGAAGCAAGTAGCGAAAGTACAAAAATCGGTGAAAGCTAAGGAAGAAGCTAAAACACAGAAGATAACAAAGGCAAAAGAAACAATAAAACCTAAGGAAGAAGTGAAAGTGCAAGAAGTAGCGAAACCTAAGGAAGAAGTGAAAGTGCAAGAAGTAGCGAAACCTAAGGAAGAAGTGAAAGTGCAAGAAGTAGCGAAACCTAAGGAAGAAGTGAAAGTACAAGAAGTAGCGAAACCTAAGGAAGAAGTGAAAGTACAAGAAGTAGCGAAACCTAAGGAAGAAGTGAAAGTGCAAGAAGTAGCGAAACCTAAGGAAGAAGTGAAAGTGCAAGAAGTAGCGAAACCTAAGGAAGAAGTGAAAGTGCAAGAAGTAGTAAAACCTAAGGAAGAAGTGAAAGTGCAAGAAGTAGCGAAACCTAAGGAAGAAGTGAAAGTGCAAGAAGTAGTAAAACCTAAGGAAGAAGCAAAGGCACAAGAGATAGCAAAGGCTAAGGAAGAAGCAAAAGCGCAAGAAATAGCCAAAGCTAAGGAAGAGGCGAAAGCACGAGAAATAGCAAAGGCTAAGGAAGAAGCAAAAGCGCAAGAAATAGCCAAAGCTAAGGAAGAGGCGAAAGCACGAGAAATAGCAAAGGCTAAGGAAGAAGCGAAAGAACGAGAAATAGCCAAAGCCAAGGAAGAAGCAAAAGCACGAGAAGCACTAAAGGCAAAAGAAGAGTCTAAAAATAACGCGCAGTCTGCTAAACGTGAATTAACGGTGGTGGCGACAGCATATACTGCTGATCCGAGTGAGAATGGTACATATGGTGGACGCGTTTTAACTGCGATGGGGCATGATTTAACGGCTAATCCAAATATGAGAATTATCGCAGTAGATCCGAAAGTAATCCCATTAGGATCTAAAGTATGGGTAGAAGGTTATGGAGAAGCAATCGCTGGAGATACCGGAAGTGCAATTAAAGGTAATCGCATTGATGTATTAATGGGTTCAAAAAGTAAAGCGATGAATTGGGGAAGACAAACAGTTAAAGTGAAGATTTTATAATAAATCTAGAATATAACATAATGAAAATAAGGCTGACATATTCTGTCGGTCTTATTTTCATACCATCACATCATTAAGAATTGCATCAAATATATCTTTTTGTGTGAAGTTATCTGTAAAAATAGTTTCTCTAGTAACTTCAATTGTATCGTGCGGATTATACCATTTTTGTAGGGAATCCTCACCAAATTCATGCCGCTTTTCCCTTGTGTTATGTCGTCGAATCGTTTCTTTTAACGATAAATCAAAGTAATATGTATACGCGTTTCCTTCAAAAAAATGTATTAATTCTTTCAGCATATCACCGTATCTACGACTGTTTAAAATACCTTCTAAAATAACAAACTCACATTTCTCTTTTCCGTACTTTGTAATTTCAAATAGTAAATCGTGTGATAAATTACCGATCGTGTCGTGTACTCTAAGCATATCTCTACGTACAACATCCTGTGATACTAAAAGTGTGCCTTGTCCGAAATGTTCTTGTAGTTGCTTTGCGATTGTTGTTTTACCACTTGCGGAGTTTCCTCTAAGGATGATTAATGTTGATTTTATAGGATTAGACATAATGTATTCCCCCAACGTGAATGATTATATAGAAAATTTTAACAAATGAAACGTAGAAAGTGTATAATTAATATGATGTAAATAAAAAAGGTGGGGCGAAATGGAAGCGAAATTAAATAAGGCGCAGCCAATTTGGAAACGAACATGGTTTCGCTATCTTGGGGTATTTATAATTGTACAATTGTTGTTTATTATTTGTGAAGTAACTGCATGGGCACCAAACTTTAGACCTGGCGGAGAATTCTTTAATAGAGTATTAAATTCTCAATTTTTCACAGAATGGTTCACTCCATATGAAATTCCTCATTTTAATGTGTTTACAGCATTTTTTGCCATTACATTGTTACCATACGCACTAATAGGTGTAATGAAAGATTTCACTACAAGAAAAAATATAAAGAATTAAAAAGAGGTACTATATGTTATTTCAAAAAGATAATGTATCGGTTAGGTACGTAGTAGAAGAGGATGCACCAATCATTTCAAAATGGTTAACAGACCAAGAAGTACTTCAATATTACGAAGGACGAGATAACCCGCAATCAGTAGAAATGGTACTGGAGCATTTTATACATAATCCAAATAGTCATGAAAAAAGATGCTTAATAGAGTTTGATGGTGTGCCGATCGGTTATATTCAAATGTATCCAGTTGATTCGGAGTGGAAAACTTTATATAGCTATGAAGCATCACAAAATGTATGGGGGATGGATCAATTTATTGGAGAACCAACTTATTGGGGAAAAGGAATTGGAACAAAATTTGTTAAGGCCGCAATTACATACATTTTGAGCGAAATAGGAGCAGAAGCAATCGCAATGGACCCGAAAGTAAATAATGAACGTGCAATAAAGTGTTATGAAAAATGTGGATTTAAAAAGGTGAAGATTTTAAAGGAACATGAACTGCATGAAGGGGTATTAGAAGATTGTTGGATGATGGAATATAAATAAAAGGGAGCTGCGCGATATGAAAAAAGCATTAATAGTAATCGATGTACAAGCAGGTATGTATACAGCGGGAATGCCAGTACATAATGGGGAAAAGTTTTTAGAGACATTACAAGAGCTTATTGAGAAATGCCGTTCAAATGATATTCCGGTAATTTATGTGCAACATAATGGACCGAAAGACCATCCGTTAGAAAAAGGTACAGACGGGTGGAAAATCCATGCGGCAATTGCTCCACTAGAAGGGGAGTGTGTGGTTGAAAAAACGACTCCAGATTCATTCCACAAGACGAACCTAAAAGAAGTATTGCAAGACAAGGGAATCGATCATGTTATCATTTCAGGAATGCAAACGGAGTACTGTGTGGATACGACAACGCGAAGAGCGTTTAGTGAAGGGTATAAAGTAACGTTAGTGAGCGATGCACATAGTACGTTTGATACAGAGGTGTTACGTGCTGAAGACATTGTGAAGCATCATAACGTAGTGTTTGGAGCGTTTGCTAATGTTGTTACGTTAAAAGATTTGAAAGAAACTGTCTCTAAATAAGAGGCAGTTTTTTATTAGAGGAAATCGTGTCAAATAATGTCGGTAAGTCGATATCCTTTGTCGAAACGTCGATATATTGCAATAATCGTTGATATATTTGAAAAATCGTTCATATAATTTCACGTACCATAATGAAAACACAAAAAAGGAGCACCACATAATTAAAAAGGGCGCTCCTGTATCAAAATATTACTTCTTCTTATCTTTATCCAATATATTCTGTTCTTCCGCAAACTCCGTACCATATGCGAAGCGACGATTAATACGAATATTATCGTTGTGGTGCTTTGTATGAGAGTTAGAGAAGCGATGAACGATTACTTCTGATAATGTGAAGACAATTGCGGAAAGGATGCTTCCCCATGCAATTTGCATGTAGTTGTCTAATAAAATATTACCGAAAATCCATACGCTTAAATACGTTAGTAAGAAATCCGACATAATAGCACCGGTATTACCGATTCGATTTAATATGATTTTATCAACGAACATATAAGATACGATTGTAACAAAGAGACTGAACGAAATAATTTGGACGAACGTTGCTGGGAAAAATAAAGCGAGTCCGATACTAAATGCGATAATGCACGATATAAACTTGATAAGCACTACTGTGAAATCATTCAAAATTTACACCTCCGTTTTATCCATAGTTTTGCAATAAATATAGGAGTTCATACATTGTAACGGATATATTTACATAAAACTTTTTCATGTCAATTATTTGTCTAAATATTAAAAAAACAAAGGGAAAATGTTATAGTAAAATGAGAGTATATGACATTTTTAGGTAAGGGGGAATCCTCGGTGTGGATTACTTCAGAAGTAGAAATTCCAGACGAGTTAATTGATCATCTTGAAAAAGGAAAGTTAGTGCTATTTGTTGGAGCGGGAGTTTCTATGAAAGGGAAATCAAACTTACCGAATTTTGATGATTTAGTTGATGAAATTGCAAAAACGTTATATGTCGAAAAACGTGAAATTACAGAACCGCATGATTATTATCTTGGTAAAATTGCGAAAACAAAAGATGTACACCAAGTTGCAAGAGATTTAGTTCATATTGAAAAGTCAAAGCCGAATCCGCTTCATTATGCGATTCCGAGGTTGTTTCCTTTAGATACAGAAGTCCGCATTGTAACAACAAATTTTGATCGACATTTTACAACTGCGATAAAAGAAATGAATAGAGAATTAAACGTATATTACGCACCTGCGTTACCTACAGGTAGAGCGTTTAAAGGACTTGCTTACATACATGGCAATATAGAACAAGAAAAAGAAGCGTTAATTTTAACAGATGGTGATTTTGGAAGGGCTTACTTGACAGAAGGATGGGCAAGAAGGTTTTTAGTTGATTTATTCTCGAATTATACCGTTTTATTCGTTGGATATAGCCATAATGACCCAGTAATGAAATATTTAGCAACTGGTTTACCACCAAGTACAAGACGTTATGCATTTGTCGCACAAGGGGAAAATACGTACCACTGGGAGCATTTAGGAATACGGCCGATTGTATATCCGAATAAAGGTAATAATCATCAATCTCTCGTTAAAGCAGTAAAACGATGGGCGGAGTTAATGGGGGATAATTATATTACAAAACGAATGCGAATTCGTGACATAGTAACAGTACCGCCGTCAGTAGAGCAGGAACAATTATCATACATAAAACAATCTATAAAAAAAATTGAAACAGTCCGCTACTTCGTTGAATTTGCTCACGATTATGAATGGGTGGAATGGCTTGAAGCGGAAGGGAAATTACAAAATTTATTTTTAATTACATCAAACTATAATGAGGTAGATGAATTACTTGCAAAATGGTTAGTGGAACAATTTCTTTTTAGTCATCAAAAAGAATTATTTCAATTAATTTTTAAAAATCATTCTAAACTATCTCCGTTATTATGGAGAACAATTTGTAGCTACTTAAACGAAACGAAAATGAAAATGGACCCGTTGTTGTTTGCAAGGTGGACACTGCTTTTATTAGAAACAGCTGAAAAAGATAGTAAATCGATCGAAACAATTTCTTACTTACTGCAAAAATGTTATTTTCCTGAGCATAAAGAAATCGCTTTATTGTTACTAACGTTTATTTTGGACGGCAAACTTAAGTTGAAGCGTGAAAGAAAGTGGGGAAATGATACCGGGGAATCAATAGAACTTGAGGAATCGAGTCGTTTACCCGTGTCTACATTTTCTTTTGTGGAGCAAATTTGGAATAAAAAGATGAAACCGCATATTTCCTATTATGCCGTTCCAATTATGATGATGGGAATAGAGAAGATGCGGATGTTATCACTAAGGCAAGCGGCACTGAAAAAAAGGGATAAGGAAAATGTGGAAAAAGAGTTTCAGCAAAATGATCTAGCGTTTTTAATTCAAATTGTAAAAGAATGTTTAACCTATCTATGTGAAAACGATGAGAAAAAAGCAAATTATTATATTACAGAAATGATAGAAGCAAACAGCGTACTTCAAAATCGAATTGCAATTGATGCGATGAATAAAAATGTATTTGTTAGCGCCGATGAGAAAATGAAATGGTTGTTACAGGAAGGAATTCTTTTAGACGTCACGTATAAACACGAAGTTTTTCAACTTATAAAAAATCATTACGCACTCTCTTTAGAAAAAACAAAGGAAGAAGTCATTCAAATTGTATTAAAGGACCTTGCGGAGGAAAGAGCATTTGATGTTTGTTTCGTGTTGGATTTATTATTCACTTGTGATTCGAATAGTCCATCTACGGCAAAAGGTTACGAGTTAATGAAGCAAAAACATCCTCATTTTCATTCTGAGCGATACAGTGTACAAAAGAAAGAGGCGGCAGAACAAAGTATTACTTGTAATGTGACAGCTGATGGATTATTGCAACTAAAAGACGATGAAATTATGAAGCAAGTTCAGCAATTTTCTCAAGATGGTGTTTTTGAACAACGTCATTTTTTAGAGATGTTATCGAAAGCATGTAAATTGAATACAGAATGGAGTATTTCATTTGCATATCAATTAGTTGGAATGCACGAAATAAGTAATGAAGTATGGTTTGTTTGTATTAGGGAGTGGCGAAATAACCGAGGACTGACAAATGAACAAATACAAAAAGTTATTCCTCTATTACAGAAATTCGTTAGAAATACAGCTTTTCATTGGTTAATTAGTAGCTTTCTATATGAAATTAGTAATCGATTAGAAGAGTTAGAGGAAAATAGTATACGCAATGTAAAGCGGTTTGCTTTTTCGGTATTCCCTCAAGTCATGAAAAGTGACACGGATTTTAAGCTGGCAAAACAAGATTTTTACAATGAATCGATTCAGCATCCTGTTGGGAAAATGACAGCAGTATTATTAAAACTGTTATCATATGATCATTTATACGATCGTAATGTGTATGAATATTTATTTTTGTTTGAAGAACAAGTAAGAATTAGTACAGAACGAACAAATTTTATGATAGCTCGTTTAGTAGCAGATATTACATTTCTTTATCATATTGAGAAGCAATGGTGCCGAAAATATTTGTTACCGTACTTAGAGTTAAAGAAGGAAAATGAGATTACGAAATATGCATGGGCTGGCCTATGTTACACACAAATCAATTTACCTTTATTTACAGAAATGAAGCGATTTATTAAGTATGCGGTAGAACATTTGAAAGTATTACATCCGCATACGAGGGAAGCTTTCTTAAAATGGCTCAGTTTTGTATTTATTAAATGTGTACTGTATTGGGAACAAAAAACAGACTGGTTATACCCTTTACTTATACGAGAAAATGAAGAAAATAAAATTAAATTTATGCAGTTCTTATGCTATTATGTCAAAACGTTAAGTGCAAAAGAACAACAAAAATTTTGGGCAGCTTGGCTCAGTATATTTTTGCGAGAGCGACCGAAAATGGGGGGAATCACAGCTAGAGAATATGTAATGCTTTTACGTATTATTTTATTTATGGATGAAATAGTAGAAAGAGGATTATCTATCATTTGTAAAACATTTTTGGACGTGGGTGGAAAAGGGAATCAAACGGAGTTAAAACAGTTATTTCATGAAATACTTGAGAAGACAGAGAGTATAAAAATGTATAAAGAGTTGTATGCAAACGTATTTTTTACTTTACTGCAAACGCTTCAGGAAGCTAATTTACTTGAAACGGAAATCATTCAAATAAAAGAATTATTAATTGGATATAGAGTAGAAAAATGTGTAATAAATGCAATAGATAATGAGATAATTCGCATCGGAATTGTTCTGGAGAATTTACAAGAAGAAATGTAGGGCAAAAATGTAATTTAAAAAAATATATAAAAAGTTGTTGACAGTGTTTTGAAAAGCGTTCTATAATACGAATCATACTTATTCAATTTCAAAAAACATTTGAATAAACAAAGTGCAATGAAGAGATCACAGTAGTGGTTAGTCTTACTGTAACAGAGAGCTGGTGGTTGGTGTGAACCAGTACAGAGATAATCATGAATTACAGTCTTGGAGCATCTTTTTCGTAGTAAAGATAGTATTGTCTTTATGAAGAAAAAGCGGTCAATTGATCGTTAACAGTGAAGAGAGGTAGACAGAAATTTAGTCTACAACTAGGGTGGTACCGCGATAAATATCGTCCCTACTGATTTATTCAGTAGGGACTTTTTGTATTTTAGTGGCCCAACTTGAAAATTAAATATGTATGCGTTGAAAGGAAAAGCAGTAGTTGTTGTTTCCCTGTAACAGAGAGCTGGTGGTCGGTGTGAACCAGTACAAAAACAAGAGCGAATTACAGTCCTAGAGCATCTTTTTCGTAGTAAAGATAGTATATATCTTTATGAAGGGAAAGACGGTCAGATGATCGTTAACAATGAAGAGAGGTAGACGAAAGAAGTCTACAACTAGGGTGGTACCGCGATAAATATCGTCCCTACTGATTGCATCAGTAGGGATTTTTTGTACAAAAAAAGTGGGTTTTTAACTAGTAGAGAGTGTCTTTGTACGAATGATTAGTTTAAAATAAGAAGAGGTATCGATTCCACTTTAAATTTGTATAATTGACCAGTTCAGAAAATAGAGAATTTTTCATTCTCTTACTATACTTTTAAAACATTAGAGGAGGATTTCCAAATGGCAAATCATGAATTAGATCAATTACGTAAACAGGTAGATGAAATTAACTTACAACTATTACACCTTTTAAACAAACGTGGTGAAATCGTTCAAAAAATTGGGGAGCAAAAGCAAGTACAAGGTACGAAACGTTTTGATCCAGTACGTGAGCGTGAAGTACTTGATATGATCGCTGAGAATAACGAAGGACCATTCGAAACGTCAACGGTTCAACATATTTTCAAAACAATCTTCAAAGCTAGCTTAGAATTACAAGAAGATGATAACCGTAAAGCATTACTAGTATCACGTAAAAAGAAACAAGAAAACACAATCGTTGATGTAAAAGGTGAATTGATTGGTAACGGCACACAAACGTTCATCATGGGACCTTGTGCGGTAGAAAGCTTAGAACAAGTTCGCCAAGTAGGGCAAGCGATGAAAGACCAAGGCTTAAAATTAATGCGCGGTGGTGCTTTCAAACCGAGAACATCGCCATACGATTTCCAAGGTTTAGGAGTAGAAGGATTACAAATTTTACGCCAAGTAGCAGATGAATTCGACTTAGCAATCATTAGTGAAATTTTAAATCCAAATGATGTTGAAATGGCATTAGACTACGTTGATGTAATTCAAGTTGGTGCACGTAACATGCAAAACTTCGATTTACTACGAGCTGTAGGTAAAGTTAACAAGCCAGTATTATTAAAACGTGGATTAGCAGCAACAATTGATGAGTTCATTAATGCAGCAGAATACATCATTGCACAAGGTAACGACCAAATTATTCTATGTGAGCGTGGTATCCGCACATACGAAAGAGCAACACGTAACACATTAGACATTTCAGCAGTACCGATTTTAAAGAAAGAAACACATTTACCAGTTGTTGTTGACGTAACGCATTCAACTGGACGTAGAGATTTATTATTACCAACAGCGAAAGCGGCTCTTGCAATTGGCGCAGATGCAGTAATGGCTGAAGTACATCCAGACCCTGCAGTTGCATTATCAGATTCTGCACAACAAATGGATATTCCAGAATTCCATAAATTCATGGAAGAGTTAAAAGGATTCAAAAATAAATTATCTTAATTCCATATCATATATGCGCTGAAGAGGAAACAGTAGTGCTTATCTCACTGTTAAAGAGAGCTGATGGTTGGTGTGAATCAGTACAAAGGTAAGCATGAATTACAGCCTTGGAGCATCTTTTTCGTCAAGTTTTGATGGGAAAGACGGTCTAATGATCGTTAAAGAAGAAGAGAGGTAGACGAAAGAAGTCTACAACTAGGGTGGTACCGCGATGAACATCGTCCCTACTGAGCGCTCAGTAGGGACTTTTTTGTACAAAAAAATAGTAAAGGGGCAAGAGAAATGAGATACATTACAGCTGGAGAATCACATGGACCGCAGTTAACAGTTATTTTAGAAGGTGTACCAGCAGGTTTAACGCTGGCGGCGGAACATATTAATAAAGAATTATTAAGAAGACAAAAAGGGCACGGACGCGGAAGACGTATGCAAATTGAAACAGATACAGTTGAAATTGTAAGTGGTGTTCGTCATGGGATGACACTTGGCTCACCCATTACGTTAATCGTAAAAAATGATGATTTCAAACATTGGACGAAAGTAATGGGTGCAGAGCCAATTTCGGAAAAAGAAAGTAAAGAAATGAAACGTACAATTACGAAACCACGTCCAGGACATGCGGATTTAAACGGGGCAATTAAATACGGTCACCGTGATATAAGAAACGTACTAGAGCGCTCATCTGCAAGAGAAACGACAGTTCGTGTAGCTGCTGGTGCAGTTGCGAAACAAATTTTAAAAGAATTAGGCGTAGAAATAGCAGGGCATGTACTTGAAATTGGTGGAGTAAAAGCAAAACATATTTCAAACTTGTCAATTGAAGAAATTCAAACAATTACTGAAAATTCACCAGTTCGATGTTTAGATAAAACAGTAGAACAAGAGATGATGGATGCGATTGATAACGCAAAAAGTAGCGGAGATTCAATCGGTGGTATAGTTGAAGTTATTGCAGAAGGTATGCCAATTGGCGTCGGTAGTTACGTTCATTACGATCGTAAATTAGATGCAAAACTTGCTGGTGCGATTATGAGTATTAATGCATTTAAAGGTGCTGAAATTGGCGTTGGTTTTGAAGCGGCAAGACAGCCAGGAAGTAAAGTGCATGATGAAATTTTATGGGATGAAGAACAAGGATACACGAGAAAAACGAATAATGCCGGCGGTTTAGAAGGCGGTATGACAACGGGAATGCCAATTGTCGTAAGAGGTGTAATGAAACCAATACCTACATTATACAAACCGTTAGCAAGCGTTGACATTGATACGAAAGAAGCATTCCAAGCGAGTATTGAAAGATCTGATAGCTGTGCAGTACCAGCAGCAGGTGTAGTAGCTGAATCTGTTGTAGCATGGGAACTTGCACATGCACTAGTCGAACAATTCGGAAAAGATCGTATGGAATTAATTCAACAAAACATTACGCAACATAATAAATACGCAAAAGAATTTTAATAAAAAGGTGGTTTTAACATGCAAGTAAAAGAGCAACTATCATCATTACAACCATATAAACCAGGTAAATCACCTGAACAAATGAAAGAAGTGTACGGAGATCATTCGTTTGTTAAATTAGCATCGAATGAAAATCCATTCGGCTGTTCACCACGAGTTTTAGATGAGTTGCAAAAATCGTGGTTGGATCATGCTTTATATCCTGACGGAGGTGCTACAACGCTCCGTCAAACAATTGCAAATAAGTTACATGTGCAAATGGAACAAGTACTTTGCGGTAGTGGTTTAGATGAAGTCATTCAAATAATAAGCCGTGCAGTACTAAAAGTAGGTGATAACATCGTAACGGCTGGAGCAACATTCCCGCAGTACCGTCATCATGCAATTATAGAAGGTTGCGAAGTGAAGGAAGTTGCGTTAAATAACGGTGTATACGACTTAGACGAAATTTCTTCAGTAGTAGATAACAATACAAAAATCGTATGGATTTGTAATCCAAATAACCCGACAGGCACATATGTGAATGACCGAAAATTGACTCAATTTATTGAAGGCATTAGTGAAAATACGTTAATTGTCATTGATGAAGCGTACTATGAATACGTAACAGCAAAAGATTTTCCAGAGACATTACCGCTTTTAGAAAAACATAAAAATATTCTTGTACTTAGAACGTTTTCTAAAGCGTACGGATTAGCTTCTTTCCGCGTTGGATATGCGGTTGGACATGAAGAGTTAATCGAAAAATTAAATGTCGTACGTTTGCCATTTAACGTATCTTCATTAGCACAAAAAGCAGCGACGATTGCTTTTGGTGATGAGGAGTTTATTGAGGAAATAGTTCGTGTAAATACAGAGGGATTACAACAATACGAGAGCTTTTGTAAGGAACATGATATTCCATTTTATCCATCGCAAACAAATTTCATCTTTTTGCCAGTTGAGAATGCTGGAGAGATTTATGAAGCTTGTGCACACGCAGGATTTATTATTCGTCCGTTCCCAAATGGCGTCCGTATTACAGTCGGAACAAGGGAGCAAAATGAAGGAGTGATTTCAGTGTTACAACAACACTTTGAAAATAAAAAAAGAAAGTCTCGAGATGAGGCAAATGCATAAGAAGGTAGTATTAATTGGAACTGGTTTAATCGGAGGCTCTCTCGCATTAGCAATTAAGAAAGAGCACGATGTAACGATAACAGGTTATGATATATTTCAAGAACAAGTAGAGCGTGCAAAAGAATTACACGTAGTAGATGAAATAGCAGTAGATTTACAACATGCATGTGAAGAGGCACATTTAATTGTTTTTGCTTCACCAGTTGAAGAAACGAAGAAGTTATTACACAAATTAGCGTCATTTCGTTTACGAAAAGATGTTATTGTAACCGATGTTGGTAGCACAAAAGGAACAATTATGAATGAAGCGGAAGCTTTATTTTCAAAGGAAATTTCTTTCATTGGTGGACATCCGATGGCAGGTTCTCATAAAACGGGAGTTGAAAGTGCAAAAGCGCATTTATTTGAAAATGCATTTTATATTTTAACGCCAATGAATCATGTGCCAAATGAACCTGTGGAAGAGTTAAAAGATTGGTTAAAAGGAACAGGGTCACATTTCCTTGTTTTAAATACAGAAGAACATGATTATGTAACAGGGATCGTTAGTCATTTCCCGCACCTTATTGCCGCTGGATTAGTAAAGCAAGTGGAGAAACATGCAGGAGATAATCCACTTATCCATCAGCTAGCTGCTGGAGGTTTCAAAGACATTACACGTATCGCATCTAGTAGTCCGAAAATGTGGAGTGATATTGTTAAGCAAAATCGAGAGCATTTAATGGTATTATTAAAAGAGTGGATCTCTGAAATGGAAGATTTATATGATACAGTTTCTAGCGGAGATGCAGGCGAGATTCAAAACTATTTTGCGGATGCGAAAGAATACCGTGACTCTTTACCGGTAAGAAAGAGAGGGGCGATTCCTGCCTATCACGACTTATACGTCGATGTTTTAGATAAAGTAGGGGCATTGGCTCACATTACAAGTATTTTAGCGCGCGAAGAAATTAGTATTACGAACTTGCAAATATTAGAAGCACGTGAAGGATTGCTTGGGGTATTACGTATTAGCTTCCAACGAGAAGAAGATCGTATGAAAGCAAAGCTAGCGCTTGGAGAAGAAAAATACCAAACGTATGAAACAATTTAAATGAGAAGGTGAAAACGTGAAGGAAAGAACAATACAACCTGTTAATAACGGATTAAATGGCAATATTACAATTCCAGGAGATAAATCGATTTCTCACCGCGCTGTCATGTTCGGTGCGATTGCAGAAGGAAAAACAACAATTAAAGGTTTCTTGCCTGGTGCAGACTGTTTAAGTACGATTTCTTGTTTTAAAGAAATGGGAGTAGACATCGTACAAAACGGTGATGAAGTCACTGTAGCTGGTAAAGGATTAGAAGGTTTACAAGAACCGAAAGCTGTATTAGATGTTGGTAATTCTGGTACAACTATACGTTTAATGTCAGGAATTTTGGCAAATACACCATTTTTCTCTTGCGTACAAGGTGATGCGTCTATTGCAAAAAGACCGATGAAACGTGTAACAAATCCATTAAAACAAATGGGTGCAAACATTGATGGCCGCGAAGAAGGAACGTTTACACCGCTAACAATACGTGGTGGGGATTTAAAAGCAATTGAATACACTTCCCCGGTAGCAAGCGCACAAGTGAAATCAGCTATTTTACTTGCAGGACTTCGTGCAGAAGGTGTAACAGCTGTTACAGAACCACATATTTCTCGCGATCATACGGAAAGAATGCTTGAAGCATTTGGCGTCAAAGTAACTCGCGAAGGAAAGACAGTGAAACTAGCAGGTGGACAAAAGTTAACAGCGACGGATGTTCAAGTACCAGGTGACGTATCATCAGCTGCCTTTTTCTTAGTAGCAGGTGCAATTATTCCAAATAGTAAACTAGTATTACAAAACGTAGGTATGAATCCAACACGTACAGGTATTATTGATGTTTTAGAGAAAATGGGTGCTACGTTCACTGTAGAGCCAATTAACGAAGGAGCATCAGAACCAGCTGCAAACATTACAATTGAAACATCTTCATTAAAAGGAATCGAAATCGGCGGAGATATTATCCCTAGATTAATTGATGAAATTCCTGTAATCGCATTAGCGGCAACGCAAGCAGAAGGAATTACAGTAATTAAAGATGCACACGAATTAAAAGTAAAAGAAACAAACCGTATTGATACAGTCGTAGCGGAATTAACGAAACTAGGTGCTCGCATAGAAGCAACTGAAGACGGGATGATTATTTACGGGAAATCAGTTTTAAAAGGAAATACAGTTAATAGTTATGGTGATCACCGCATCGGAATGATGCTTGCGATTGCCGGCTGTCTAGCAGAAGGAAAAACAACAATTGAAGACGCAGAAGCAGTAGGCGTATCATACCCTACATTCTTCGAAGAACTTCAAAGGTTAACTAAATAAATGGATGAGAAGCAGATACAGGATGTATCTGCTTTTTTATATTGAATTTGTGTCGTTAAGTCTATATAATTTCATTCACCGCACTGTAATATTTTAAATTATGGTACAATTCAAATAAAGAAGGGGGAAAATTTATGAACGTTATACGATTAAAAGAAGATAAATTTAGAGAAGCATTACGCTTATCAGAATACGCTTTTCAATATAAAGTTGAAGAAGAACGAATGCAGCAGCAACTTACAAGAATGAAGGAAAGTCATGAAGTATACGGTATTATGGAAGGTAATGACTTAGCTGCAAAACTACACCTTATTCCGTTTCATATATACATAGGAAAAGAAAAATTTAAAATGGGTGGCGTTGCAGGGGTAGCGACGTATCCAGAATACAGAAGAAGCGGATATGTGAAAGAATTGCTTCAACATTCTCTTCAAACGATGAAAAAAGACGGATATACAGTATCAATGTTACATCCATTTGCTGTTACATTTTACCGTAAATACGGCTGGGAACTTTGTGCGAATCTTCTCGTATGTCATTTGACAAAGAGTGATTTAGTTATGAAAAAACAAGTGAATGGTACTGTGAAACGTTTCAATAAAGAAAATCACCCAGAAGAAGTCGAGAAGCTTTATGAAACATTTGCAGAACGTTTTTCTGGTATGCTTGTTCGCAATGAAAAATGGTGGTTACAAGCTGTTTATGAGGATTTAACATTAGCAATTTACTACGATGAAAATAAAACTGCAGCAGGTTACATGTTATATAAAATAGAAAAATCTAAAATGACTGTAGAAGAATTCGTACCACTGCATAATGAAGCTCGAAATGGTCTATGGAACTTTATTTGCCAACATGATTCTATGATTAAAGAACTTGAAATGACAGTAAGTGAAAACGAACAGTTGTTATATACATTGCAAGAACCACGTGTGAAAACAGAAATAAAACCATATTTTATGGGAAGAATTGTAGATGTAGAGCATTTCTTAAAACAGTATGAGTTAAACTGGAACAATGTACAACAAGAAGTCATTCTACACATTACAGATTCATTTGCACCGTGGAATAATGTATCAGTGAGACTTGCAAATTATGAAATAACAATTATAGAAGAAACGATGGATAAAGGGATCAAGCTAGATATAAATGCACTATCTACAATATTGCTTGGATACAAACGCCCATTAGAACTAAATGAATTAGAATTAATTAGCGGAAGCGAAGAGGAAATACGGGCATTTGAGAATGTAGTGCCAGTGCACAAGCCGTTTATTTATGATTTCTTTTAATCTGCATATTTGAAATCGGGCTATTCTAAAATTTCATTTGGAATAGCTTCTTCAAATGTTGTCAGTTTTTGTCGGTAAGTCGATATATTTTGAAAATCGCTGATATAATTAGAGATGCGCCGATATATCCTGAAAATCGCTGATATATTTTAATAATCGCTGATATAAATTTTTTCACAAAACAAGGGATTAAAAACGCAATGATACTTGTCACACACTTGACTTTTAACCGATGTAATTTATAATTAAAAACGGAATGAATTTTCATTCCTGAAATTGAGGTGAAAAAATGGCTAAAAATAAACAAGAAGACATTTTTGATGCGGCAATACAACTTTTTGCAGAACGAGGTTATGATGGTACAACAATTCCGATGATTGCTGAAAAAGCAAAAGTAGGTGCTGGTACCATTTATCGTTATTTTGAAAATAAAGAAGCACTTGTTAATTCTTTATTTACGAAAAGTGTTTTACAGCTATCAGAGTTAATAAAAACCGACTTTCCAGTCAATGCAAATATTCGTGAACAGTTTAGCCATACATACAACCGTTTATTTGAATTTGCAAGACAAAATGCAGATGCTTTTCTTTTTACGAATTCTCACTGTGATAGTTATTTTCTCGATGAACATAGTAATGAAATATTCGAGGATTTTATGGGTTTCTTTATGGACTTGATTGAGGATGGAATCGAAAAAGGTTTTCTCCGTCCATTACCACCAATTGCGTTAATTATCATTGTATATCAACCGATTGAAAAATTAATTAAAGTAATGGAAACAGGCCAATTAGAATATACAGAAGAATTGGTAAAAGAACTGGAAGAAAGCTGTTGGAATGCTATTAGAATCATTTGATTCTATAGCGTTATAAGGATAGGAATGAACATTCATTCCGATGAGGGTGTGAAAAAGAAAAGTAGGAGATGATCAATCTGTACAATTAAAGGAATGAATATTCATTCCGAAATCCATAGTTTAATAGAGCTAAAAAGTAAATTAATAGAACGAGAGGAATGAACGTTCATTCCGAAAGGGTGTTTTCAAAATAACAGGAATGAATATTCATTCCGTAACTAACGTAAAATTTTAATCGTGGGAGATGATGCAAATGAGCAAGCTGAGAAATTGGAGAAGTTTATCTTTTCTATTGTGGATAGTTATTACCATTACAATGATCGTTACGATGCCTAATATGGATAAATTAGTGAAAGAAAAAGGGCACATTACGATTCCTAATACAGAACAAAGTAGTATTGCTGACAAAATGATAAAAGAAATGAATAAAGACGGGACAGAAAAGTATGAGATTATAGCAGTTTTTAATAGTGGTAGTAAAACAGCTTTAACGACTGAACAAAAAGAGGAAATAACAAAAACAATCAATGCTTTGCAAAATGAAAAAGAACAATTAGGAATTAAAGAAGTTGTTTCACATTTAGATAATAAAGAATTAGAGAAACAATTCGTTTCTAAAGATAATACGACTATTTTAACGCAAATATCGATAGATAAAAAACATGGTGAAATATCGAAAGTTTCAAATAATCTTCATAATAAAGTGAAAACGAAAGGGGTAAAAACGTACTTAACAGGAAGTGACTTAATCGCGGGTGATTTTCTTACATCTTCTCAAGAGGGCGTGAAAAAGACTGAAGTTATTTCAATCATTTTCATTCTAGTTATATTAATCATTGTATTTCGTTCACCGATTGTTCCCATTGTTTCTCTTCTTACTGTTGGGGTATCATATTTAGTTTCAATGGGGATTATTGCTCATCTTGTAGATCAATTTAATTTTCCATTTTCTAACTTTACACAAGTGTTTGTCGTTGTTGTCCTGTTTGGGGTAGGAACGGACTATAACATTTTATTATTTACGAGATTTAAAGAAGAATTAAGTAAACAAGAAAACGCATTTTTGGCTACGAAAGAAACATTTAAATCGGCAGGGAAAACTGTTTTATATAGCGGGATAGCAGTACTAATTGGTTTTGCATCTCTTGCTTTAGCAAGTTTTAAACTATATCAATCTACTTCAGCGGTAGCAATTGGTGTTTTCGTATTATTACTCGTTTTAACCACATTAAATCCATTTTTCATGGTGCTATTGGGAAAAGGAATGTTTTATCCAGTTAAAAATTTTAAAGGTCATGAAGATAGTCGCTTATGGGGATTCTTTGCGAAAAACTCAGTAGCAAGACCATTTGTAGCTTTAATTATTGTATGCGTGATATCGATTCCTTTCGTATTAAAATATTCTAATACACTTAATTACAATGACTTATTTGAAGTAGACAATAAGTACGAATCAAAGATGGGGATTAACGTAATAGAAGAGCATTTTCCACCTGGTTTTTCTTCACCAAGTACGTTAGTCATTCAATCTAACAAAAAATTAGATGAAGGAACGTCCCTACAAACTTTAGATGAGTTAACTGATAAAATTTCGAAAGTGAAAGGTGTTTCAGAGGTATATGCACCGACACGTCCAACTGGAGGTAAGATAAAAGAATTATATATAAATAAACAAGCAGGAGAACTAAATACAGGTTTAGGAGATGCCAATGGTGGTATAAAGGAAATTAATGATGGATTAACTACTGCGAAAGATAAGATGGGTAATAAGGACTCAAATAGTCTTGCAAACGTTCAAAAGTTAATTGATGGAACAAATGAAGCGAAAAATGGTGTATCGGCATTAGGAACAGCTTTAAATCAACTATCAAATGGCATAAATGACGGAGCAAAAGGTGCGCAGCAAATTGAGAGTGGGTTAACTTCAGTAAATGAAAATATAAGTGTATTATCTCATGCAACTTCACAACTTCATGCTGGCTATACGCAGTTAGAAAAAGGTTTAAGTTCTTACGATCAATACTTCGGAAGTATTTCTCAAGCGATTGACGGTGCGAAGAAAGGTTATGAACAAATTGAAATGTTAATGACCAATTTCATTCAAACGAAACCAGAATTAGCAAATGATCCTAACATTCTGCAGACGATAGGAATTGCTAAAGAGGCTCAAAAGCAATTAGGTGGGCTGTCAAATGAATTAAATCAATTAGCAGCGCAGCACAATGCGGCGATGGGATCATTTAAAGAAGCGAATCAATCGTTATTGAAAGTGGATAACGGCTTAAAAGAAATGAGCAATGGAGTTACTAAGTTACAAAAAGGAGCAGCTGATCTTAAAAATGGATTAAATGAAGGAGCAACAGGTTCAAAACAAATTGCAAACAAGTCATCTGAGTTACAAACCGGATTAACGAAAATAAACGATGGGCAAGGTCAGCTATTAACCGGACTGAAAGACTTGCAAGAACAGATGGGACAATTACAATCAGGACTATCTAAAAGTACAGAAGGCCTTGAAAAGGTAAGTAACGGCCTAGGGGATGCTCAGAAATATTTAGGAGAACTAAATGAATCAAAAAGCTCTGAGAAATTTTATATTCCAAAAGAAGTTTTGGAGGGAGAAGATTTCCAAAAAGCTTTGAATACGTACATGTCACATGATAGAAAGACTGCTAAAATGACAATCATTTTAGACGTAAATCCGTATTCAAAAGAAGCCATGCCAATTATTCAAGAAATCAATAAAACGATAGATGGTACTTTGAAGGGGACGGAATTAAATCATGCGAAAACAGCAATTGGAGGAACAACAGCTAGAAACGTTGATTTAAAAGAAGTAACAGGGCAAGACTTCTTACGTACAGCTACAATTATGTTAATTGGAATTGCAATCGTATTAATCGTGATTACACGTTCATTATTAAACACAATCTTTATTATTGGATCTTTAATATTAGCTTATTTTGCATCACTTGGTATAAGTGAACAAATTAGTACACACTTACTAAACGTAGATTCACTAAGCTGGAATGTTCCATTCTTTAGTTTCATAATGATTGTCGCTTTAGGAGTGGATTATAGTATTTTTGTAATGATGAGATACAATGAGTTAGAAGAGGACCCAGCGACGAAAATTGTAACTGCTTCTCGTCATATCGGAGGAGTCGTATTATCAGCGGCACTTATTTTAGGTGGTACATTTGCTGCATTAATCCCTTCAGGTGTATTAACGCTTATACAAGTAGCATCCGTTGTTGGTGTTGCATTGTTACTATTAGCTATTATTGTGATGCCGATATTGCTACCTGCTTTAATAGGCTTAACGAGTAAAATGAAGAATTATGCAAAGAAATTAAGTGAAAGGAAATAAAAGAATCGCCTTTTAAAAGTAACTGTTTCAGTTATGGGAGAGAACATATAAAATAACACACAAATTAGGGATGTAAATCACATATGATTTAGCATCCCTTTTTTAATTGGTATTACATTGTTTAAGTACTTTTATATAGTAAAATTGCAAAGGAAGAGAAAAAGAAAACAGTAAAAACAGCAGCGCAACGATTGGGGATTACTGACAAAGTATTTGGTTTAAAAGATAAATGGAAAATTTATGTTAAAATAATGGTAGAGATTGTGAAAAAATGTTCTTAAACTAACGGTCAGGATACTTTAAGAAGGATTTTTCAAAGGAAATGGTGAATATCATATTTTGAAGGAGTGATTGCAGTGGAGTAATTAATTTTTTAAATCTTGGTTAAATACTTTGAAGGAAGGGATTTATAAATATGAATGCAAAACTAATAATAGTAGAAGGTTTACCTGGATTCGGAAAATCGACCACTGCAAAGCTAATAAATGAAATTCTAAGCCAAAATAAAATTGAAGTTGAACTATTTTTAGAGGGGAATTTGAACCACCCCGCCGACTATGATGGTGTATCTTGTTTTAATAAATTTGAATTCGATA
The DNA here is from genome assembly GCF_028548245.1 of Bacillus sp. FF-1. Classification (NCBI taxonomy): domain Bacteria; kingdom Bacillati; phylum Bacillota; class Bacilli; order Caryophanales; family Bacillaceae; genus Bacillus; species Bacillus sp. FF-1. Next base: position 625,081 of record NZ_JAQQGG010000002.1, on the reverse strand, counting down.
GATTAGTATCTAACAGTGGAGATTTTAAAGAAGTGCTTCTTAAAAGAGTTTTAAAAAAAGGAAGCAATTATTTATTACCATACAGAAAGATAAAAAATGAGTTTGGTGACCAGTTTTCGGACGAATTATGTAACGATATTTCAAGAAACGATATATATGAATTACCATTCGATAAAAATGTTGAATTAATTGCTGACAAATGGAATGACTTTGCTGAAATTGCTCTAGAAGATGATAAGGTTTATATTTTTGAATGTTGTTTCATACAAAATCCATTAACGATTGGGATGATTAAATACGGTGAACAAAAAGAAAAAATAATAAATTATGTAATGAAAGTTGCAAAAATCATAGAGAATCTAAATCCAATGTTATTCTATGTAGAACAAGATAATCTTGAACTTTCATTTAGGAAGGCATTAAAAGAAAGAACTCCAGAATGGTCTACAGGATTTGTCGACTATTACACGAACCAAGGCTATGGGAAAGAACATAACCATTCAGGTGTAGAAGGAACGATAAAAGTTCTTGAAGCTAGAAGGAATTTAGAGTTAGAAATATTTGATATGTTAAAAATGAACAAAGAAAAAATCAATAATACAAAATATGAAATTGACTCGTATAGGTCAATGTTAAAAGATAAGTTAATAATACAAATGGTGAAATAGCTTTTTACACTACCTGGTGCTTTAGTTGGAGAAGGAAATGAAAACGCTCAGAATATTTTCTGAGCGTTTTAGTTTGCTCTTTATAATACGAAACGTGGTGTGAAATGCATACAAATTATTGTGTTATTTATAATGGGTATTAACATTTTTCTCTCCCTAAATTGAACCCGTTCTTTTAAAAGGTGATTTTCCTTATTTTACAAACTTGTCCATCACATCTTTATATTTTACAAACTCTTCATCTTTCATATCGCCATTCATTTGTAGAAGAAAATTGCCTTTTGCGTGTGTATGAGAGAATAACATAGGAGCAGAATTTCCTAATTCATCGTAATATTTCTTTACTTTTTCTAGGTCTTCTTTCTTTGTAATTTCGAATAATCGACCGCCTTTATCTTCACCAAGAGCAGGTACGACAATACGCTTACCTTCTTTTCGAAGGTTACCAAATTCTTTTTGTGGAAGATCGGTTGGATTTTCTGCTTGGAGACCAGCATTTTTAAATTCAGTGATAATTGAATCGACAGTTACTTTCGTTTCTTTTTTCTCTTGTTTTGATTCAGTAGGTGTTTTTCCATTGTTATTACTACATGCAGTTAAGGAAATAAGAGATAAACATAATGCACCAATCATAAATATTGTTTTCAAAATGAATCCCCCTTAAAGTGTGTATGTAACTTTAATATAATTAAAAACAAAGGTTTTATTCAAGTTTGGAAAGAAAGGAATAGCAATCAACCGTTGCTATTCATCCAGCTTCTACTATATAATAACTATAGTCTACAATAATTGAGTCGTAATATGCGATTTTTTAAGACAATCGGTGAGAAAACGCTGAAATAAGCGGTATTAGTAGGAGGACACAAATGATTACAGTAAGTAACGTTAGTTTGCGTTTCGCGGATCGCAAATTGTTTGAAGATGTTAACATAAAATTCACGCCAGGTAACTGCTACGGTTTAATCGGAGCAAACGGTGCTGGTAAATCAACATTTCTAAAGATTTTATCTGGAGAAATCGAACCATCAACAGGTGACATACATATTACGCCAGGTGAGCGTCTTGCAGTATTAAAACAGAACCACTTCGAATACGAAGAGTTCCCAGTATTAGAAACTGTAATTATGGGTCATACTCGTCTTTACAAAGTAATGCAAGAGAAAAATGCCATTTATATGAAAGAAGATTTTAGTGATGAAGATGGTATGCGTGCTGCTGAACTTGAAGGTGAGTTTGCTGAGCTGAACGGTTGGGAAGCTGAGTCAGAAGCTGCAATTCTTCTTAAAGGTTTAGGTATTGGTGAAGACCTTCATGATAAGAAAATGTCAGAATTAACTGGGGCAGAGAAAGTAAAAGTATTACTTGCTCAAGCTTTATTCGGTCAACCTGATATTCTATTACTAGATGAGCCTACCAACCACTTGGACTTAAAAGCGATTCAATGGTTAGAAAACTTCTTAATGAACTTTGAAAATACAGTTATCGTTGTATCCCATGACCGTCACTTCTTAAATAAAGTATGTACGCACATGGCTGATCTTGATTTCGGTAAAATTCAACTTTATGTTGGTAACTATGACTTCTGGTATGAGTCAAGCCAATTAGCTTTAAAATTAACACAAGATGCTAATAAGAAAAAAGAAGAGAAAGTAAAAGAGTTACAGAACTTCATTGCGCGCTTTAGCTCAAACGCATCTAAAGCGAAACAAGCAACTTCTCGTAAAAAATTATTAGATAAAATTACATTAGATGATATTAAGCCATCATCTCGTCGTTACCCATTCGTTGGCTTCACACCAGAACGTGAAGTAGGAAATGACTTATTAACTGTTGAAGGTCTTTCTAAAACAATTGATGGTGAAAAAGTGTTAGATAATGTGTACTTCACTTTAAATAAAGGTGATAAAGTTGCATTTATCGGTCGTAACGATATTGCGATGACGACATTATTTAAAATCCTTATGGGTGAAATGGAGCCAGATAGTGGTTCATTTAAATGGGGCGTTACAACATCTCAATCGTACTTCCCAAGAGATAACTCTAAATACTTTGAGAACAGTGACTACAACTTAGTTGAATGGTTACGTCAATTCTCTCCACAAGATGAGTCAGAAAGCTTCTTACGTGGTTTCTTAGGCCGTATGTTATTCTCAGGCGAAGAAGTTAAGAAGAACGTTTCAGTACTATCTGGAGGCGAAAAAGTTCGTTGTATGTTATCTAAAATGATGTTAAGTGGTGCAAACGTTATTACACTTGACGACCCAACGAACCACTTAGACCTTGAGTCTATCACTGCATTAAACAATGGTTTAATTGCATTTAAAGGTACAATTTTATTCACATCACATGACCATCAGTTCGTACAAACAATTGCAAACCGCATTATCGAAGTAACGCCAAACGGTGTAATCGATAAAGAGGCTACTTACGATGAGTTCTTAGAAAATGAAGAACTTCAAAAACAAGTAGATGCAATGTACAAAGGTCAATAATAAATGATGAAAACCCTCGCTCTCGTTTTGGAGCGAGGTTTTTTTTATAAATTGTATTTTATGGATTGTGAATAATTATTCAAAAATAATTTTATTGAAGGAAAGGGATTTGAATGTTGTACATAGAAGAATGGCTGAAGCATAAATAACTGAAGAAATATAATATACATTAAAAATAAATGTTATCTATTGTGAATTTAATTATATTACATTAATGTTCCAGAACTGGAGACATATTTATTTGCGAAGTAGGGAATAAAGGTATATAGTATGTGATGTCATAATTAGTGGATGAATCTTGGGAGAAAACAGAAAATGTTACAAATTTATTTTGTTAAATAGAAACCAAGGTCAAAATGTATAGAAAGAAATAGTTGAATAAATACTAGCTTCAAATTATAATTACTATTATTCTTCATATAGTTAAATAAATAGAATCTATTTGAAGATAAAAAATTGAATAGAGAGACAGACTTATAAAAAAATAAGCCTTGGATGATCAAAAGAGGTGGAGAAATGAAACAATTCTTATTAAAGAGCAAAAGCGTGCTAAGCAATCATTTTGGATTCTTTCTGTTTGCCGTTATTTTATTTTGGCTCAAAACATATGCGGCTTATGTAACAGAATTTAATTTAGGTATTTCAAATACAATCCAAAAATTCTTGCTGTTTTTCAACCCGCTTAGTTCAGCAGTGCTATTTTTAGGACTTGCATTATTTGCAAAAGGGAAACGATCTTATATTTGGTTAATTGTTATCAACTTGTTATTGTCGATTCTTTTATATGCAAACGTCGTATATTATCGCTTTTTCAGTGACTTTATTACGTTCCCGACGTTGACACAAACGAATAACTTTGGAGATTTAGGTGGTAGTATTGTTGCGTTGCTACATCTTTACGATCCGCTATACTTCTTAGATACAATTATTTTAATTGTGTTAGTAGCAACGAAATTTGCAAATCCAAAACCAATTCGTGTTGCGAAGCATAAAGTATCACTAGTATTTGTAGCAGGTATTTTATTATTCAGTGTTAACTTAGGACTTGCAGAATCTGACCGTCCTGAATTATTAACAAGAACGTTTGACCGAAATTATATTGTGAAATATTTAGGGGCGTATAACTACACAATTTATGATGGAATTCAAAGTGCGAAAGCATCAACGGAAAGAGCGTTAGCTGATGGAGATAATATGACAGAAGTAAGAAATTATTTAACATCAACTTATGCTAGTCCGAATCCTGAGTATTTCGGTAAAGGTAAGGGAATGAACGTAATTTATATTCATTTAGAGTCATTCCAAAACTTCTTAATTGATTATAAATTAAACGGTCAAGAAGTTACGCCGTTCTTAAACTCATTTACAAAAGATGCGAATACGCTTTATTTTGATAACTTCTTCCATCAAACAGGACAAGGGAAAACGTCTGATGCGGAGTTTATGTTAGAGAATTCTATGTTTGGTTTACCACAAGGGTCTGTATTTACAACGAAATCTCATAATACGTATCAATCAGCACCAGCAATTTTAGGACAACAAGGATACACATCAGCTGTATTCCATGGTAACTATAAAACATTTTGGAACCGTGACGATATTTATAAATCATTTGGTTTTAATAAATTCTTTGATGCTTCATACTATGATATGAACGAAAAAGATGTAGTAAACTATGGATTAAAAGATAAACCATTCTTTAATGAATCCATTCCGTTATTAGAAACATTGAAACAACCGTTCTATACGAAGTTTATTACGTTATCGAATCACTTCCCGTATCCGATTGATAAAGAGGAAGCGACAATTGAACCAGCAAACACAGGTGACTCGTCTGTAGATACGTATTTCCAAACAGCACGTTATTTAGACGAATCTGTAAAAGGTTTCATCGATTACTTGAAACAATCTGGTTTATACGATAATTCTATTATCGTTATGTACGGAGACCATTACGGTATTTCAGATAATCATAATGCAGCAATGTCAAAAGTAATGGGTAAAGAAATTAACTCATTTGAAAATGCACAGTTACAACGTGTACCATTTATCGTTCGTGTACCAGGTGTGAAAGGTGGCGTACAACATCAATATGGTGGTGAAATTGATGTTCTTCCAACTCTTTTACACTTACTAGGAACAGATACAAAAAATTATGTTCAATTTGGTTCAGATTTATTATCACCAGATCATAAACAAGTTGTTGCGTTCCGTAACGGCAACTTCGTAAGCCCAACAGTTACTGCATTAAACGGCAAATACTATGATACAACGACTGGAAAACCAGTAGAATTTACAGATGAAATAAAACAAAATGAACAAATGGTTCAAAACTCGTTAAAATACTCTGACCAAGTCGTAAATGGTGACTTATTACGATTCTACACACCGGAAGGATTTACACCGATAGATCGTTCGAAGTATAACTATAACAATCGTGATAAAAACAAAACGAAAGTAAAAACGACTCCGGAAGGGGAAGCTAAATAAATAACAAAAGGCACTATTCCTATGAATAGTGCCTTTTGTTTGTAAATAAAACATCATCATGAGATAGAACCATCTGTTGCTTTCTGTTTTGCCTTTCCGAAGAAAACTACACCGGCAATAATGATAATGATGAATGCCCATTTTATGAAAGGGTTACTTTCGAAAAATGCAGCGAACCATTTCTCGTCTACAATCATTTTCGCAGCGGTATAAGCTAAAACAGCTGCTCCAATCGTAATGATGATAGGATAACGGTCAACCCATTTTAAAATTAATGTACTGCCCCAAACTACTACTGGAATTGAAACTAATAGCCCGATGATTACTAAAGAAAAGTTGCCATGCGCAGCTCCAGCAACAGCGAGAACATTATCAATTCCCATCAATGCATCAGCAATGATAATGGTTTTAATAGCAGACCAGAAACCTTCTTCCGCCTTAATATCGTGATCTTTGCCTTCAGCAATTAATTTGTAAGCGATCCATATAAGGAGTACACCACCAATTAGAAGTAGCCCTGGTATTTTTAACAACCAAACGACAACTAAAGTAGCGAGGGCTCTAATCGCGATTGCCCCGATAGTTCCCCATATAATAACTTTCTTTTGTTGATCTTTCGGTAATCGTCTTGCTGCTAACCCAATTACAATGGCATTATCACCTGCTAACACTAAATCAATTACAATAATGGCAAGTAAGGCTGACAAATATTCAGCTGAAAGGAAATCCATATACATATCACTCCTTAAGAGTAATATGTGCTAAGCTACTATACAGTATTAAAAATTCTGAGGGTAATATTCATGTTTTATTGAAAAGGAACATGAAGGGGAATAATAGCATTAAACATAAGCTTAAGAAATTTTCAAAGCACAATCTTTGCACTACAGAGAAACAAAAATTTGGACTTATATTTAGAAGCAATAATAGATATTATATTAATAGAAAGCGATTTCAAAAAATCTAATTTTGCAAAGTTAGTATCTATACTTGCAAGTCAATTAGTGAACAAGTATAGAAAGGGTGTACACCAAATATGATATTAGATACTCGAAGTATAAATATTTTGCAACAAATTATTCAAGCAGAGGATTATGTGTCTATAAATCAATTAATTGATGTGATTCAAGTTTCCAAACGAACGCTTTATTACGATATTAAGAAAATTGACGATTGGTTACAAGAGGAAGGATTACATTCTATTGAATATATACGACACTTAGGTTATTGCTTAAATAAAGAAACGAAACAAATGATAGTAAAAAAATTAAATGAGTGTATGAATAATCAATATGAATATTCTCCGAAAGAAAGAAAAATATGGTTAATATTATATTTACTAATACAGGAAAAAAGAATTTTATTGAAAGACTTAATAAATCTTTTGCAGGTAAGTCGTAATACTGTACTTGCAGATTTGAAAAAGCTAAAAGTAGAGTTGAATAAGTATAATTTATCTTTACATTCTTTTCGTAAGGAAGGCTATCAAATTGTTGGAAATGAACAGAGTAAACGAAATTTATTAATTTTAAGCCTCTCTCAAATTATTTCTCAAAATGGCTGGGAGTATTTAATATCACAAGTAAATTATATTATGAGTGATATGGGAAGTGAAACAGATACACTTGCAAGAGAAACATTGTATATTATAAAAAAAATTCTTGCGAATTGTGAAGAGTTTTTAGGTGTCCAATATACAGATGAGGTACTAGAAAATTTAAGCGTTTACATGTATTTGTTCCATAGACGTATTCTAAAAGGTAAGTGCGTCGAGATGGAAGAAGCTGAAAAAAATGTTCTGAAAGATTCAAAGCAATTTGAAGCTGCGAAATATATAGCAAAGCAGTTTGAACGAGCGTTTGTTGTCAAATTTCCAATAGATGAAATCTATTATATTACGACTCATTTGCTAGGTGCAAAAGTAAATTATCAGGAAAATGTTTATGAGAAAAATAACATGGATGAAATACATTCAATTGTTGACTGTATGATTAAAGATTTTCAACACTATGCTTGTGTTTTATTTCAAGACTTTAATGGGTTGTTTACAGATCTATATTTGCATATGAAACCTGCATTTTATCGTGTGAAGTATGGAATAGAAATTGAAAACCCATTACGAAATACAATTCAAGAAAATTATGAAGAGGTATATTTTCTTACGAAAAAGGTAATTCATCATTTTGAAGAATATGTGAGAAAATCTGTTTCCGATGATGAAATTGCGTATGTTACTATGCATTTTGGAGCTTGGATGAGGAAAGAGGGAATCGTTCCCAATCCACGAAAAACAGCATTACTTGTTTGTCCAAATGGCATTGGCACATCACGTATGTTGCAGTATCAATTAGAGAAGTTATTTTCAAACATAGATATATTAAATGCAATTTCAAAACGGGAATATGAATCAAATACATTTGATGTAGATTGTATAATTACGACTACTGAAATTGAAAAAGGGAATGTGCCGGTTTTTAAGGTGAATCCAATTTTATCGGATTCTGAAAAAGCAGCTCTATTAAGAAAAGTAAATGGAGTATTGTATGGAGAGAATCAAAAAGATTCTGTGGATTTAGTGATGGGGATAATTCAAAAATATGCTGACGTAGTGGATGAAGAATCTTTAAAAAGAGAACTGATTGAATTTATGAGTGGTCCGGCGTATTTTGAGAAGGAGGAGAAGTATAAACCAATGTTAAACGAACTTTTAACTAGAGAATTTATTCAGCTTGAAGATCGTGTTGATAATTGGAAAGATGCGATAAGATTAGCGGCTGATCCGTTATTACAAAATCAATACATCTTTAAAGAATATATCAATGAAATGATTGTAAATGTAGAAAAATTAGGTCCTTATATTGTTATTGCACCTAAAATTGCAATACCTCATGCTCGCCCGGAAGCAGGGGTCAAAAAATTGGGGATGAGTTTATTACAACTAAAAGAAAGTGTTCTATTTTCAGAAAAACAAGAGCATGCTGCAAATTTAATTATTGTATTGGCAGCGATTGATAATGAGACACACTTGAAAGCATTAGCACAATTAAGTGAGATGTTATCGGATCCGAAAAATGTGGAAATGTTAATTCATTCAAATTCAATAGATGAAATGCTAAAAATGATAGCTAAATATTCTAATTAAAGGGGAGATTAAAATGAAAAAAGTATTAGTTGTATGTGGAAATGGATTAGGAAGTAGTTTTATTGTAGAAATGAATGTGAAGAAAATTTTAAGTGAATTAGGATTACAAGCAGAAGTATCACACACAGATTTAGCATCAAGTAAATCAGAACAAGCAGATCTATATTTAGGTTCGAAGGATATTATTTGTAACCTTGAAGATGGTAATCGAACAGTTGCTGGATTAACGAATATTTTAGATTTAAATGAAATTAGAGAAGCATTACAAAAACACCTAATGTAGTAACAATGAAGGGGGAGTAGTGCTATGTTTGATATAATTATGAAGGATATTTTAGGACAACCCGCAATATTAGTCGGATTATTTGCTATGTGTGGTTTACTACTGCAAAAGAAAAATTTTGCTGATACGGTTTCAGGGACTTTAAAAACAATTATGGGCTTCGTAGTTTTAGGAGGCGGAGCCACTATATTAATAGGAGCTTTAGATGTTTTTGGTAAAATATTTGATAAAGCATTCCATATTAAAGGGATTATACCAAATAATGAAGCTGTAGTTGCAATAGCACAGCAAACATTAGGAAAAGAAACAGCGTTAATTATGGTATTTGGTATGATTGTGAATTTACTAATTGCACGTTTTACAAAATTTAAATATGTGTTTTTAACTGGTCATCATACATTATTCATGGCATGTTTAATTTCAGCGGTATTTTCAACTACCGGAATGAAAGGTGCTACATTAGTTACTGTTGGATCAATCATTTTAGGGTCACTCATGGTGATTTTTCCAGCATTATTACAACCATATGTTAGAAAAATTACAGGAATGGATGATATCGCAATCGGTCATTTTGGATCAGTTGGATACTTAGCGGCAGGGTTTGTTGGGAGTAAATTTGGAAATAAGGATAAATCAACAGAACAAATTAAAGTACCTAAGTCACTAGGGTTTTTACGTGATACATCAGTTTCTATGTCATTAACGATGGCTGTATTATTCTTTATTGTTGCACCATTTGCGGGTAAGGAGTTTATCGAAACGGAATTAAGTAACGGACAAAATTATCTTGTGTATTCTTTCATGCAAGCAATTACATTTGCAGCAGGAGTATATATTATTTTAGCGGGTGTCCGCATGTTAATTGCAGAAATAGTACCTGCATTTAAAGGGATTGCAGATAAACTTGTACCAAATGCAAAACCAGCGTTAGATTGTCCAACAATCTTCCCATTTGCACCAAATGCAGTTATTATTGGCTTTTTAACAAGTTTTATCGCTGGATTACTTTCCATGTTTATACTTCCATTTATCGGTTTAAGTGTAATAGTGCCAGGGTTAATTCCTCACTTCTTCACAGGAGCAACAGCAGCTGTATTCGGTAATGCAACTGGAGGAAGACGAGGAGCAATACTAGGAGCTTTTGTAAATGGATTACTAATTTCATTCCTACCAGCAATATTATTACCTATATTAGGTGGATTAGGATTTGAGAATACAACATTTGGTGATTCTGATTTTGCAGTTGTAGGTATTTTAATTAGTGAAATTGTGAAGTTAGTAGGATATATTTTTTAATAGATAAGATGAAAAAGACTTGGATTCTTGTAAGGAATGCAAGTCTTTTTTATTATCTTATTAATGAATTTAAAAATTATGATAAAATAATTTGAAAAACATTATTAAATATTAATTGGATAGTCTCTATACTTGAATAATAAGGAGGTAATTTATGATTTTTTTTAATGAAATTGTATCATTACATTTAGAAGCTGTAAAATACGAGTTTAACAATGCATTTGATACATTTGATCGTAATTGGCTAATAATAAAAGTGAAACTTTCAGAGGGAAATAAAGTTTTTGAAACGATGGATCCTTTTTTACAAACTAGCGAATTACAACACATGAAAGAATGGTTTCAGACATTACCGAATCCTACGTATACCCGACTAGACTTCATAGAACCTAATCTGTCGTTTGAATTTATAGGAGAAAAAGAAGAGATATTTCAAATTATAGTTCGTTTATCTATAGAACTAAATCCTTCATGGTGTAAAGAAGAAGAGTACGAATTTTGTATTACTATTACGCAAGAGGATAGAAAAAATATTATTCGTTTGATTGAAGAACAACAAATAAAATTTCCAAAACGATAAAAAAGACTTGATATCCTAAAGGAAATCAAGTCTTTTTTATTACATACGATTATCGTGCCAGAAGTTTAATGGGAAGTGTTCGTTCTCACTATAGGCTTCTAATTCATATCCTTTTTCTTTCAGCCCTTTAATAATACCAGGTACTGCTTTTACGGACTGTGGATGAATGTCGTGCATAAGGATAACTTCTGTTGGCTTGTTTGCACCATTAATAACGTTTTCTACAATTTTAGCTGATGCAGCGTCAACCGGCATTTTGTTATATCTCCAGTCTAATGAATCAATTGTCCAATCCCAAACTTTTAGCCCATTCTCAACAACTTTGTTGCGAAGCGCTTCGTTTAATCCTGGCATTGAGCCGTAAGAAGGACGAGTTAATACTGGTGATTTACCTAGAACGCCAGCGATTAATCCTTGATCTTCTTTCATCTCATCTACGTAATGACCTTCTGTGTAAAGTTTCTTGTAGTTATGAGTCATACTGTGCATCCCAACGTAGTGGCCTTCAGCATCTTCACGCTTTACAAGATCAGGAAAAGCTTTTACATTTGAACCAATAAGGAAGAATGTTGCTTTTGCATTTTCTTTCTTTAACATATCTAAAAGCTCAGCTGTGTATTTTCCAGGACCATCATCAAATGTTAAATAAGCTACTTTTCTAACTTGCCCATTGTATTGTTTTGGAGCTTCTTTCGGTGCAAGAGACGATTGAATTTCACTTACAAGTTGAACAGATTTTGCTTCATCCTCTGTACTTGCTAGAGCAGTATGTGTTGATCCTAAAGCCGCTTCGTATGTAAATAATACCCCCGCGCAAATCAAAATAGCCCTTTTCACTAAAGTTGTCATTCGAATTCCATTGTGCATAATTTTCCTTCTCTCTATAAAAGTTCTACTCTACTATATTAGCAATTATAGGGAGGTAATTGCAAAAAAACTTTTTTACAAGTGCAAAAAAGTTTGTCCAAAAGTATGCAAGATTTCATACTTTCGTATCACTTCATTTTCGTTCCAATTATTGATTCGAATATTTTTGTTTTTTATTAAGATATTGGTAAAGAAACAATGAAATGAAAAGGGAGGGGGAATATGGCTAATTATATTTGCAATACATGTGGAGTACAGTATTCCTAAAATGAAGAAGCACCTTCTCGTTGGAAAATTTGTAATGAAGAAAGACAATATGTGAATCCAATTGGACAGTCATGGACAACATTAGAAACTATGCAAAATAGCAATTTATACAAAAAGGAAGAAATGTTTATTTTATCTTGATATCCATATAATTAATTTTATATGAATTTAATACTAAAGGCCTACTATTTATAAACTAATAGGCCTTTCAACTTAAGTAGTTCTCACACTAATGAGGGATGTTAAAGGAAATATATGTTACCTATAATAATGACTGTAAATCTTTGGAAAATGAAAAGGAGGAGATTTGCATGAAGAATTGGGTTCAATTTAGAATTGCAAGACCAACAGATAAATTTGAAGAAGTTATAAGTTTTTATGAGACGGGGTTAGGATTAAAGCGTATAGGAGAATTTCACAATCATGAAGGATATGATGGAGTTATGTTTGGAGTACCGGATGCCGAGTATCATTTGGAGTTTACAACGCATGTTAACGGAAGTCCCTGTCCGGCACCGACAAAAGATAATTTACTAGTTTTTTATATGCCTAATAAAGATGAAATTGAAAAAATAGTGAATCGATTAAGCAATATGGGCTATCATGAGGTGGAACCAGAAAATCCGTATTGGATAGAGAAAGGAATCACAATAGAGGATCCAGATGGTTGGAGAATTGTGCTAATGAACGCATTTGAATAAAGAAGCTCTTTTCGTATGTAATGAAGTGTAACAAAATGATTGAGTCATAAATCCCTACAGCATTTGTAGGGATTTTTATATAAGAAGATTTAGTTAAGGGAGTTATTAAAAAGTATAGAGTATTAAGTCATATAGAAGGTACAGGCCAAGAAATTATTGTACAAATGAATGGGAAACCAATTCATGCATGGGTAGCATCTGCTGGTATTGGTGGAACTCTAATGGGGGGTATAAAGCAGTAAAGAATTATACAAAAAAATTGAGCTACATTTAGTAATGCCTGCTGAATTGCCTTATGGTTCTGAACAACCACCAAATGATTTAAAGAAATATGCTGGATCAGGTGGGTTCGGCTTAGGAAGGAAACAGGAAGACAATTTGATAGAAAAACAATGGACTTATTCATATGAAGAGACCTTGTATGAAATGGCGCGTTTTTATAATGAAACTAGTATGAAAATAGGAACGTCTGCGGCAGCGAATTTATTAGCCGCTAAACAAATTGGGAGAGAAAAAGGTTCTGATTTTAATGTAGTTACAGTTTTTCCAGACGCAGGGTCCATAGAAGAGTGGTCAGATGTAAAGAGCTTACCAAAAATAAGGAGAGAATCAAACCATTAAAAGTTCTTTCATATTCTATTTCTTACACTATAGGAAATCGATGAAACGAAAACCTGTATATGTAAAATGTACAGGTTTTTCGTAGTGGTTTTAGATGTTTGTAGCAACTAAAAAATTTCACATACCGAATTTAAAAAGTAAATATAGGAAAACCAAAAAGTAATGTAGAATATATCGTACATACATATATGAAGTCAACAGAAAAGATAAAGAGGTGGGTATATGTTACTTGAAGAAGTAATGCAGCAACTAGAGGAATATGGAACAGAACAAAATCGTAAAACGTATAAAAACCACGGAGCGAAAGAACCACTATTCGGAGTTAGTTTTGCTAATTTAAAATTGTTAAAAAAGAAGATAAAAAAAGATCATGATTTAGCAATTTCATTATGGGAAACAAAAAATATGGATGCAATGACATTAGCAACAATGATATTAGATCCAAAAAAAGTTACGACAGAACTACTAAATAAATGGGTACAGGAAGTTGATTATTATTGTTTAATGGACGTTTTAATGACAGCTATTTGTACGTCGCCAATCGCGATAGAAAGAATGGAAGACTGGACAAAGTCTGATGATGAATGGATTGGAAGAGCAGGCTGGGCTTTATTAGCAAATATAGCGATTAAAAATAAAACGTTACAAGATGATGTCTTCTCTCCTTATCTAGATGAGATTAAAGAAAATATACATAATGAAAAAAATAGAAAAAGAGAAGCAATGAATCGTGCTTTAATTGCGATAGGAATTCGTAATGAAGACTTAGAGCAAGCAGCGATTGAAATTGCACGTGAAATTGGAAAAGTACACGTTGATCACGGAGCAACGTCATGCAAAACACCAGACGCAGAGTCGTATATAAAAAAAGCGAGAGAAAGAGCTGCAAAAAAGAAAGTGAAATAAGAAAAGGGGAACGGTTATGAAAGCAATGGAAGCGGCAAAAAGCATCATTACATCACACTTTCCGAATTGTGATGTAGCTTTACTTGGAGGAAGCGTTGCAAGAGGGGAAGCGACAAAAACATCTGATCTGGACATTGTAATAATAGATCCTAGTTTGTCATCTTGTTATAGAGAATCTTTCTATAGTAATGGATGGCCAGTTGAAGTGTTTGTACATAATTTTGAAACGTATAAAACCTTTTTTAAAATGGATTGCGATCGCGGGAGACCTTCGTTACCACAATTAGTTGCAGAAGGTGTTGTATTAAAAGGTGAAAATGAAATTGTTGAAAAACTAAAAAGAGAAGCAAATAATTTACTAAATAAAGGACCAGCAAAATGGACCGAAGAAATGATGAAGCAGAAGCGGTATTTTATTACAGATACTTTGGATGATTTTATTGGTGCATCAAAAAGAGAAGAAGAGTTGTTTATCGCGAATTTATTAGCTGATTTATTACATGAATATGTATTAAGAGTAAATGGGAAATGGCTTGGAAGTTCAAAATGGTTTATAAGGGTACTTAGAAAATATGATGAACAATACGCAGATCAATTTGTAGCGGCGTTCGATCATTTTTATACAACGGGAGAGAAAGGAAACTTAATTACTTTTGTAGAACAAACGCTAGAACAGTATGGAGGAAGAATGTTCGAAGGGTTTTCTATAGGAAAATAAAAAGGGGATAGCATAATGAATGTACCATTTGTTCAATTAAGAGAACTGACATTAGATGATGTAGAAGATCGATATCAATGGTCATTAGATACACAAGTAACGAAACATTTAGTTGTACCAGATCAATATCCACCGTTCACTCGTGAAGATACAAAAAAATGGATTGAAGCATGTATAAATCGAAAAAATGGTTACGAACAAAGAGCTATCACTGCGGAGAACGGCATACATATTGGATGGGTAGATCTTAAAAACTTTGATAAAACAAATAAAAATGCAGAATTGGGAATCGCGATTGGTAATAAAGAATACTGGGGTAAAGGGTATGGAATAGCCGCCCTATATAGTATGTTACATGTAGCATTCTTTGAGTTTGAATTAGAAAAAGTATGGCTACGTGTAGATGAAGATAATTTACAAGCTAGAAAGAGCTATGAAAAGGCTGGTTTTGTATGCGAAGGGTTAATGAGAAATGATCGATTACGTAAAGGTCAGTTCATTCATCGCTATCGTTATAGTATGTTAAGAGAAGAATATCAATCTTTAATTAGTAGTTTGTAAAAATATTATGTTAACTAAAAGGAGATAGAGAAATATGATTCGATTACTTACGAAAGAAGATGCAAAAAAATATTGGGACTTACGTTTACAAGCATTACAAGTAAATCCAGAGGCATTTGTAACAACTTATGAAGAGGCGATTCACCAAGAAAATCCGATTAAGCGAGTGGAAAGTAATTTAACAGCTGCTACTAGTTGTACATTTGGTGCTTTTAATGAAGATCATCAATTAGTTGGAGTTGTTACTTTACTAACAGAAGAGAAAGAGGCGTATAAACATAAAGGCCATATCGTTGCGATGTATGTAGATGCAAGCAATCGAAGAAGTGGCCTTGCACGTGAGTTAATACGTAAGGCAATCGAAAAAGCAAGAGAAATGAACTTGGAACAATTGACATTAGGTGTTGTATCCACTAACGAGCCAGCAAAAAGGTTGTATGAATCAATAGGCTTTAAAACGTATGGGATTGAAAAGAGAGCTATAAAGATGAATGGTGTGTATAGTGATGATGAACATATGGTTTTGTTCCTTTAAAAGAGGGAGTTTACTATGAAAGATCTCTATTTAGAAAAAAATATGAACCCGCAAGTAGCAATTCTATATGCGACAGTTGCCGATACATTTAAACGGTTGCAAAAGTTAGTAGAGGGTACCGATGAGAAAGAACTGTCTTTTAAAGGGTTAAAAAATAATGAAAATAGTATTGGACAACTACTTCAACATTTAGCAGTTGTCGATTTGCATTGGGTATACCGCTTAAAAGGAGAACCCGTTCCACTGGCACTTGATAATATATATGGACCTATGTTAAATGAAGCAGGAGAGCTGCCCAGTTTAAGAAAACATACATTGCAACAATTAATGCAAGATTATGAAGCAGTGCAACATATGTTTTATGAGGAATGTTTGAAACTAACAGAAAATGATTTAACACGAGAGGTTTTTTATGAAAAGGGAGAAAATGCGACTATAAGGTGGGGAATATGGCATATAGCTGATCATAATCGGTACCATCAAGCTCATATTAGTCAGTTAAGAAAACTATATAGAGCTAGAATGCATACAAGATAAAGATTTCGAATTTTAATTATATTTAATTTGTTGTATAGTATAAGAAGAAACTAAACAAGGGGTTTTATAATGAAAGCTATTGCAGTAGGGATATTGGCATCATTTTTCTTTGCCTTTACCTTCGTTTTAAATCGGGTAATGGACCTAGAAGGTGGAAGCTGGATTTGGAGTGCATCATTACGGTACTACTTTATGGTTCCAATGCTTTTACTTATTGTCATGTATAGAGGGAATTTAAAGCAACTCTTTCAATATATGAAAAACAATCCGAAAGAATGGTTAGTGTGGAGTATCGTTGGATTTGGTCTCTTCTATGCACCACTTAGTTTTGCTGGAGCTTTCGGACCTGGTTGGCTCGTTGCATCAACATGGCAAATTACGATCGTAGCAGGGATTTTGTTAACACCATTTTTTGCAGTAGATCCGTTACATAAAAAACTCCCAATGAAGGAATTAGTTATGTCGGGTATTATTTTATGTGGTGTTGTACTTATGCAAGTAGAACATGCTTCTTCATTAGGAATTCGTGAAACCGTTTTATGTGTCGTTCCTGTACTTATTGCAGCGTTTGCGTACCCTCTTGGAAATCGAAAAATGATGCAAGTTTGTAAAGGGGAATTAGATGTATTTCAGCGAGTTCTCGGTATGACATTAGCAAGCTTACCATTTTGGTTTTTACTATCTGGTTATGAAGTATCAACAGGTGGTCTACCGTCAAGTAGCCAAGTTTTCCAATGTTTTATTGTAGCAGTTAGTTCTGGCTTAATCGCAACGGTATTATTCTTCTTTGCGACAGATCTTGTAAAAGATGATCCGCAAAAACTAGCAACAGTGGAAGCAACTCAGTCCGGTGAGGTTTTATTTGCGCTAGTAGGAGAACTTATCTTGTTATCTGCACCAATTCCGTCATCTTTATCTTGGATTGGTATGAGTCTAGTTATTATTGGAATGATACTACATAGTTATGTAGCGGTCGTTGTGAAGAAAGAAGAAAAAATAACGGCGTAATGAGATTAGCTCTTTATATAAAGAGCTAATCTTTTTTCATAGAAAGGAATGATGATATGAATTTGCAACGCGTTGAACAAATTGAGAAAGATCCCATTTTAAATGTACTACAGTATGCAGTCGGACCAAGTGAAACTAGCTTAAAGAAAGCAGTTTTATTTTATGAAAGGAATAAAGCGACTTTGCATAGATATGAAGAAAAGGCTTGCATAGGTATTGAAATAATTGGAGCAAAGAAAGCGAGAATTTGTCATATAGCAGTCGTTCCACAATATCGTCATAATGGAATTGCGTGGCAAATGATAAAGGAAGTATTAAGAATGCATCAATTGATGTATCTAGAGGCAGAGACAGACGATGAAGCGGTAGAATTTTATAAAAAAATTGGTTTTCAGGTTAAAAGTTTAGGAGAAAAATATCCGGGGGTTGAAAGGTTTTGTTGTTATTTGGAAATGTAGTATAAAAATATATAAATATACATCTTATGTTTAGTTTGAAAAAAGTGATATTTACATTATATAATAAAGGTATCTGGAAAAATATAGATAATAGAAATTAGGTGTATAACACATGAGAATGGATAAAAGTAAATTTATAAAAATTGCTACTTCAATAGGAGTGTCATCTTTTTTATTAACGGGCTGTGGCGATTATGAAGAAGATACTGCCCAGCAAGAAAGTACTGCTGTTAAAACAGATGGTGCAAAACAAGGAAATGAACAAGAAAGATTAAATTGTGATGATAAAGCTCCAACTAATGAAAATGTAGAAAAAGATGAGTTATGTAAGGAAAATAATCCGTCATTTTCTTCTTATCATGAAAATTCACATTTACCGATACTGCCGTTCGTTGCAGGATATTTATTAGCAAGCAGAACTTCAAATATGAATTATGCAGTAAAACCGAATATAATGAAGAAACCGTATGCAAATAACATTATTCCATATCGTGAAAAAGACCAAAGTAGAACTGGAGGCAGCGGTGGTGGCGGGTATTACGGCGGAACTAACAGTAACAATAGTAATTCTTCCAATAAAGTAGATTTAAATAAACAGCAGCCAAATCCATCAAATAAAGTAACACCAGATACAAATGCGCCGAAATCATCTACGACACAAACGCCGAAAGTGAATTCTGGTTCTAGTGGAATTGGGAATGCAAAAGCGCCAGCCGGATCATAACACGAAAGGATAATAGAATCATGTATACAGAACAAGAACAGAAAGAGTATATGAAAGTATGGTTTTCACTTGCAGAAGAGGCTGGTCGGAATGGGTTTACTTGGCCGAGTCTATTAGAAAATGAAGAATGGAATCAATATATGGCAACAGGTATGTATCGTATGCCAGTAAAAACTTATACTGCTATTTCAAAAGCGACAGAAGAAATTATGTATGTGTTATATAGAACGTATCAATACATTCTCAATACGACAGAAGATTTTCAAAAATTAGGATTTCCAGCTGAAACGTGGGAAATTGCGAGAATGAAACATACAGGTTTATTTTCATATTTTACAAGGTTTGACTTTATCGTAAATGGTGAAGATATAAAGTTAATAGAAGTAAATTGTGATACACCAACAGGTTATTTAGAGCCATCTGTCGCAAATGAAGTGTTATGCCGTTATCACGATGTAAATCATCCAAATCATATAGAGGAGCATATTGTGCAGGCGTGGGAACAAATTAAACATGACTATAGTATAGATCCTAGAGAAACGATTTATTTTACGAGTTATGATTGGCATGATGAAGACCATCAAACAGTTCAATTTTTAAGAAGCTATTGTTTAGATCAGTCAACGGATTATATAGGTATTCAAGATATCGTTGTTGCAGATGATGGTATATATACGCAAAATGGTGAGAGAATTCATTATTTATATAGACTATATCCAATTGAATATTTAGTTTCAGATGCTGATAAAAGCGGGAAAAGAATTGGACTCCAGTTTTTAGATCATATAGCGCAAGGCAGAGTGAAAATCATTAATCCACCAGCTGCTTTTCTTATGCAAAATAAAAGTGTACTCGCATTAATTTGGCAACTTTACGAAGAAGAAGTTTTCTTTAAGGAAGAGGAGCGAGGAATCATTCAGAAATACTTCCTACCAACATATTTTACAAATAAACCGTTTATAGAAAGAAATGAATCCTATGTTTCTAAACCTTTATACGGCCGTGAAGGCGGAGGAGTATCTATATACGAAAATAATGAACTATTAGCTGAAGATAAAACAGAGTATTACTTTGAACAGCGGAAAATATATCAGCAATACATAGAAATGCCAGGCTATACAATTGACACGTGGGACGGTCCGTATACTGGTAAACTATTAATTGGTTCACACTGTATTAGCGGGAGAGCTGCTGGTTTATTTTTACGTGTAGGTGAGAAAATAACAGGAAATTTATCGATGTTTACTGGAGTTACAATTGAAGGATAAATGAAACAAAGAGCTTATCATTTTTGGTGAGCTCTTTGTTTGTATATAGTGTTTTTATGTTTTTGATGTAACGCCTTCATTTTTTGCATAGATAAAATGATTAAGTTAAAAATTAAGAAAAATATGATAATATATGTATGTAGTAGTTTAAAACAAATGGGGGAACAATAGTGAAAATGAATGACATAGTGGCAAGTACGCAATTGCCAAATACAATCAAAACAATTACAAATGATTTAAGAAAATTAGGATTAGAAAAAGGAATGACAGTTATTGTACATTCTTCGTTAAGTTCCATTGGCTGGGTATCAGGCGGAGCAGTTGCAGTAGTAGAGGCGTTAATGGAGGTTATTACAGAAGAGGGAACGATTATTATGCCAACTCAGTCTTCGGATTTATCTGATCCGAAACATTGGTCAAGACCACCTGTACCTGAAGAATGGTGGCAAATTATTCGGGATAACGTTCCAGCATTTGAGCCACATATAACACCAACAAGGGCAATGGGAAAAGTAGTTGAATGTTTTCGTACATATCCGAATGTAGTACGTAGTAACCATCCATTAGGAAGCTTTGCTGCATGGGGAAGACATGCAGAAGAAATAACAGTAAATCAGTCACTATCGATGAGTTTAGGAGAAGAATCTCCATTAAGAAAAATATACGATCTAGACGGATACATATTATTAATTGGTGTTGGATATGATTCGAATACTTCTGTACATTTATCAGAAGTACGTTCTGGTGCATGTGAGTTAATAAAAGTAGGGGCACCTATTATAGAAAATGGTGAAAGAGTATGGAAAGAATTTGTTGATATGGATTACGATTCTGACAAATTTGTAGAAATTGGTGTAGAGTTTGAGCAAAAAGGAACCGTAACAATGGGGAAAATAGGAAACGCAAAGTGCCGTCTTATGAAACAACGTGATATAGTTGACTTTGGAACAGAATGGTTTCGTAAGAAAAATTAGTAAGGGATGGTTACGATGAAGGGGAAAAAGGTATTAATTACAAGCGGTGGTTGTTTAGAAAAATGGGATCAAGTACGCGGCCATACAAATATGGCAAAAGGAACAATTGGAAGAATAATCGCCGAAGAGCTTATAAGTAAAGGGGCCCATGTTATATATTTACATGGTTATTTTGCGGAGAAACCGAATGATATAAACAATCAATTAGAATTACATCCATTTGAAGGAATTGTTGATTTACAAGATAAAATGAAAAGTATCATTACGCATGAAAAAGTCGATGCGGTTATTATGGCAGCGGCTGGATCTGATTGGATTGTGGACAAGATTTGTGATCAAGAGGGTAATGTTCTTGATATGAATGGAAAAATCTCAAGTGATATAGCACCAATTATACATTTTCAAAAGGCACCGAAAGTATTAAAACAAATAAAAGAGTGGGATCCAGAAACTGTACTCGTTGGCTTTAAACTTGAAAGTGACGTAAATAAAGAAGAATTGTTTGAAAGAGCGAAAAATAGAATGGAAGAAGCGAAGGCGAGTGTAATGATTGCAAATTCACCACATTCTTTATATTCGCGCGGAGCAATGCACTACGTAATTGGACAAGACGGTAAAGGGCAGTTATGTAATGGAAAAGATGAAACAGCGAAAGAAATTGTCAAAAGGTTAGAGGTACTATGTAATCGCGTTACTGCTTCATAATTTCAAGTATTTGGATAAGAGTGAATCCGCATAGTATATATTGGTAAGCGAAACTTTTTGCTTTGATACAAACGTTAACCATTCAATATGGATACATAGAATAATTGGTGAGGAGTGAATTCTATGGAACATTTATTAAAGCAAGCTATTAAACTCCGGAAAGAAAAGAAATATGCGCAGTCTAAAGAGATACTCATTGGATTAACGAATTTTACGAGGGATGCAGAAGTACTTTATCAATGTGCTTGGATACATGATGTAATGGGGCTGGAAACAGAAGCTATGCCGTATTATGAACAGGCAATTGCAAACGGTCTTGAAGGTGAGTCACTTTGCGGAGCTTATATCGGCCTTGGTAGTACATATCGTTGTATAGGTGAGTATGACAAAGCAATTACTGTTTTAGAAACAGGATTACAGCAGTTTCCAGATAATGATGTGATGAAAGTATTTTTGTCATTAGCGAAATATAACGTAAACGATCATGAATCCGCGATGAAATTATTACTTGAAACAGTCGTAAAAGTAGAAGAAGTGAAAGAATTTGAACGTGCTATTTCATTTTATAAAGATCATTTAAATGAGGTTTTTAAATAGAGGAGTGAACATATGAGTGTCACACTTTCGCGAAGGCGAAAAGGTATATGGATTGGACTCGTATCTTTAATCTTGTTATCAAACTATTTATTATATGCTCTTCCGATTGTACCAGCTGCTCCGAAAGAAGTTGTCCTTGGGTCAATATTAGATTGTATGTTTGTAATTCCAATCATTACGTATTTCTTTATTATTCGAAAAAGGTACTCGTTAACGTATATATTTCCTGTTGTAATAGCTGGTTATATATTTGCAAGATTTATTATTCCAAGCGACTATTTACAAGCTTTTTCATACGTTTCTTATATTATAGTTGCAGGGGAAATTGCTTTTGTATGTTTTGAGTTATTCCTTCTATATAAAATTGTTAGAATGCTTCCTACAATAAGAAAAAAATATAAAGAATATAAAAGTGAGTATTCTTCATTTTCTTATGCAATTGATGCAGCGTTTGACACCACTATGAAAAGAAATAAATTAGTAGATATCATTGTAACAGAGTGTAAGTTAATCTATTATGCATTTTTATCGTGGCGTGAAAAAGTGCCAGAAGGTGAATGCGTATACTCATATCACAAAAAGACTGGTGCAATAGGTGTATATATTATGATCATCCATGCGACTTTAATAGAAAGTATCGGTTTTCATTATTTGTTTCATCAATGGAATCCAGTTGTAGCATGGGTGTTACTTATTTTAAACGTATATGCAATGTTTTATTTTTTAGCTGAAATACAAGCAATGCGTAAAAATCCAATTATTGTTACGGAAGAACAGGTAATTATTCAAATTGGATTAGGGAAGAAAATCATTATACCGTTTACACAAATTGATAAGATTACGTTTTATAAAGGAGAACTTTTAAAAAAAGAGAAAGAGCTTCTTGACGCAACGGTGATGGAATTTATAAAGGAACCTCCAACATTTGAAATAATACTTAAAGAGCCAATAAAAGCACAATTGTTATATGGATTTTCTAAAACAGTAAGTCGTGTTCACTTAAATGTTGATGAGGAACGGAAATTTTATGATGCAGTTACCGAGAAATTAAAACATGGGTAATGCTATTAATTTTCATCGTGCGTTTGGTGTGTACGGTATTTGTATCGAAAATAATAATATATTAGTAATCGATAAATCAAAAGGTCCATATAAGAATAGATATGATCTACCTGGTGGGAGCTTATATGAAGAGGAGTCGCTGTTAGCGGCACTCCATAGGGAATGTAAAGAAGAAACTGGATTAGAAGTAAAGGTTATAAAGCAAGTAGGAACGGTTGATTTTCAATACCCTTCAAAGTTTAAAGATTATACACATGTACACCATATTGCAGTTTTGTATGAAGTTGAAAAGAGTGCAGGGAAAATCATAGTACCAAAACAATTTGAAGGTCAAGATTCTTTAGGAGCGAGATGGGTTTCTATAGAAAGCATTACAGAAGACAATTCATCTCCGCTTGTATGTAGTGCAGTAGAGTGGCTGAAAACAAATGAGCTTCCATTAGAAGTAAAAAAATATGAAACATGGACAGTGAAAAACTCCTTCTAAAATAAGAGGGAGTTTTTATTGTGTATTTGGAGACCAAACACTTCTTTATCACTATATAAATGGATATAATAAAGCTAGAAATAGCATAAGGGGAAACAAAGAATGAATAAATTACTAACACCAAAAAGTGAAATTATAGAAAGAAAAATAAGATATGACTCGACAACAGTAGAACACACTTGTTTATTACTTGAAAAGCAGTTGCAAAGTATCGTGCTATTTCATGAGGTTCAGTATTCATTTACAATGACTGCACATCTTGCGAGTTTAACAATCCCAAAAGGAAGTTACACCATTGCATACTATTGGGAAGATCGTCCGTACAATTTATACATATGGAGAGATAAGAATGGAACGTATTTAGGCTCTTATTTTAATGTTGTAAAAAATACGCAAATAACAGATGAACTAGTGTCATTTGAAGACTTAATTATTGATATTTTGGTACTTCCAAGTGGAGAATATTTTATTTTAGATGAGGATGAGTTACCTGAGTCTTTAGAGGAGTTTGAGGATGGTTATGTGAATGAAGCTCTTAATGTATTAGAGGAAATAATTCAAAAGACGCTTCCTCAAATGATTGTAGAGACAGAAAGAGTGAGGTTAAACTAAATTGTAATCGATTTGAAAATAGAATACGTGTTTAATGAAATTGAGTAGTCTCAAGTTATATAATCTAACTTTTTTGATAAGTCTAAGGTTAGATGTATATTTCTTGGGATTACTCTTTTTTTGTGGAAATTAATATTGACTGAATACAGTTCAGTCGTTTATGATTGAATTATATTCAGTCGCAGAAAAAACATAATAGGAGATAACATATGAAAAGAATATCGAAAGAACCAGATGTTAGAAGGCAAGAGTTGATGGATATTGGTTTTGAACTATATATGAAAAATGGTATGAAAGGATTTGGCATAAAAGATGTTGTGAATCATGCTGGTGTAGCAACGGGCTTATTTTATTATTACTTCAAGTCTAAAGAGAATTTTGTTGATGAAGTATTAAATGATTTTATTGTGAAAAATATGGAGTTAATTGAAGAAATACTTGTTTCTAATGAACGGTCTGTCATGCAAAAGCTGAAAGATTCTCTAAATATATTTTGGACATTTATCGAAAAATTAGCGCCTTATAAAAATGTGAGTTCGTTTCAGACGGAACAACATTTTCAACTGGAACAGAAATTATTTACGCGAATGCAGCCATTAATTCGACAAGTAATCGAAGAAGGGGTGAAAACTGGGATTTTTAATATTGATAACTCATTATTAGCATCAGGATTTATTTTATACGGTCTTAGCAGTATTGCTCATTCAGAGGTGAATTTGAATCTAGACATGAAGCGAGAAATGGTTAATTTAGTATTAAATACACTACGATATGATCAAAGAGAAGGAGAATGTATATGAAGATCATGATTGATGGAAACAATATTTCGAATGAACAACTTACAAAGTGGAAAAAAGAACGTATGAAAAAAGTTTTCAATACATTAGGACATAAAGAGCCAGAATTAAATGATACAGACGTTATGATAAAAAAACTAACAGAACTAAAATTAAATTATTCATACAATGAAATGTATGATAAGTTAAAATCTAAACTTAAATTAAGTGAAATGGGTATGCGTATTTGTACTGCTTTATCTGGTGATAGACGAAAATTTTCAAAAACAAATATTTATTTAGATGGGATTACAGCAGAAGAGGCGATAAATGGAATTGATAGTTTTATGCTTGAACAATCAGATGAAAATAATCAAGTGAATTTATCAGCCTGTCCAGATCACTACGTACTAAGACCCTTTGGGGAAAATGAATTGGAGGTTATCGAAACTACTGATAATTCTCCATTTCCAGTTCAATTTTTTATTGTTTTTGGTGACGAAACAGGATTAAAGACACCTAGAGATAAGTCTTATCAATACCAATCAACAGGTGTTGCACGTATGAAAGACGGTACTACTATTGGTGGAGTTCGACATCAATTCAAAGATACAGATACTGGTATAGAAGTAAGTCTAGTTGTAGAGTTTCCGGCACTTTGTCCTAATAGTCTTATTGAATCGCATCAAATGCATTTGGCATGTGAGTTTTCTTATTGGTTACAGTGGATTAAGGAACATAAAAAATAATTTTTATATAAATAACAATAAGGGTATTTAAACGAATCATATATATTTTTTAATAAAACCTAGTTGACTTATCGGAAATATTTGTATAATATGTACTTAATTCTATTACGTATTGCTGATTGGAGAAACCAAAGGCATTTTATCTATTGATAAAATGCCTTTGGTTTTTTTATTACATAAATACTGAATCTATTCATTTAGATGAATCATTTCAAGGAGGGGAAGAAGTGACTGTTTCAATTAATGAGGTATCAAAATATTTTTCGAAGCAAACTGGTACTGTTCAAGTATTAGAGAATATTAATTTTCAATTAGAAAAAGGGGATTTTGTTACAGTAATTGGTCCGAGTGGTTGTGGAAAAAGTACATTATTAAAAATTATTGCAGGTTTAGACAACGATTTTGAAGGTGAAATCATTATTGATGGGGAGCGTATAACAAAACCGAGTAAGAAGCAAGGATTTATATTTCAAGAGCATCGTCTGTTTCCGTGGTTAACAGTTGAAGAAAACATTGCAGCTGATTTGTCATTAAAAGATAAGTATGTGAAGGATAAGGTAAAGGAATGGGTTAAAATTGTTCGGTTAGACGGTTTTGAAAAATCATATCCGAAAGAAATATCAGGCGGGATGTCACAACGTGTTGCGATTGCAAGAGCGTTGCTAAGAGATCCTAATGTATTATTACTTGATGAACCATTTGGAGCATTGGATGCATTTACCCGAAGTCATTTGCAAGAAGTACTGCTCAACATTTGGGAACAAAAAAAGACGACAATGATATTCGTTACACATGATATAGACGAAGCAATATATCTTTCAAACAGAATTGTCATCATGAGTGCAAAGCCTGGAAAAATACATAAAGTAATTGAAAATAATTTACCTTATCCGCGTAGTAAAACTTCGGAGTCATTCCAAGAAATTCGAAAGAAAGTATTACAGCAGTTTGAGTATGGAGGATTGATTCAAACAAGTTTATAGGGAGAGGGTGAGTATTTATGTATAAAAAATTTAAAGTTCTTTCTTTTGCATTAGCTATTTCTTTATTTTTATTCGGATGTGAGAAAAGTACAGCAAGTAGTAAGAAGGAAGATGTAACAGTACAAATTGGTATTCAGCAAGGATTAAGTCCACTATTACTCGCGCAGAAAAAGGGATGGTTTGAAGAGGAGTTTAAAAAAGAAGGAGTTAAGGTGAAATGGACAGAGTTCCAAAGCGGACCTCCTTATTTTGAGGCAATCGCATCAAATCGATTAGACTTTGGTGAAGTTGGCAATTCTCCAGTTATTTCCGCGCAAGTAGCAGGTATTGAATTTACCGAAATTGCTAATACAAGTTATGCGAGAAAAGGAACAGGGATTCTTGTACAAAAAGATAGCAAGATTACGAGTGTAAAAGATTTAAAAGGTAAAAAAATCGCAGTAGCAAAAGGAAGTAGCGCATTTAATTTATTGTATCGAGCGCTTGATAAAGAAGGTATCAATGCGAAAGATGTAAATGTTATTCAACTGCAACCAGATGAAGCGCAGCCAGCATTTGAATCAGGATCAGTAGATGCATGGGCAATTTGGGATCCTTTCATATCGTTACATACGGTAAATAAAGGAGCGAAGGTGATTACAGATGGTGAACAATTAAATGTATCTTCTCCAGAGTTTTTAATTGCGAGAACAAAATTTGCGAAAGAGCATCCAGAATTAGTGGAGAAATTCCTTAAAGTATATGAAAAAGCACGTGTATGGCAAGATGAAAACTTGGATGAAGCAATAAAAATATACACTTCTGCAAAGAAAATAGATGCAGATATTGTAAAAGAAGTGTTTAATCACGACAAACCCATCTTAGTTCCGGTAACGAAAGAAATAGTTGCAGAACAGCAACAGACAGCAGATTTTCAATATAAGCTTGGTTCTATAAAGAAAGAAATTAAGACAGATAAAGTTGTAGATAATTCTTTCGTAGAAAAAGCGTTAAAGGCGAAGTGAAAAGAGGTTGTATAAATTGGAGAATACGAAAGCAGTTATTAAAAGGGCGAGTATAACGATTGAGAAAAACAATGTAAAGAAAGTACAGAAGACGAATATCAAATTTTTGATAAGGGCAATTACTATACCGATTATTATATTAATAATTTGGCAATTGGCCGGCGTATTCGGTCTAGTTTCTAAAACAGTTTTACCAACGCCGCTAGATATATTTTTAGCTTTTCAAGAACTTATAAAAACAGGAGAGTTATTCGGTCATGTAAGTATTAGTGTATTCAGGGCTGCGGCTGGTTTCTTTATTGGCGGGAGTTTAGGAATTATTTTAGGAACAATTGTTGGATTTTCAACGAGAAGTGAGCAATATTTAGATCCGTCAGTACAAATGTTAAGAACTGTGCCTCACTTAGCTGTTGCACCGCTTTTCGTATTATGGTTCGGTTTTGGGGAAACATCAAAAGTGTTATTAATTGCAGATGGTGCATTTTTTCCTTTATACGTAAACGCGTTTCTAGGAATACGAGGTGTAGATTCAAAGTTATTTGATGTTGCGAGAGTGTTAGAGTTTAGTAAAAGAAAATTAATTACAAAACTAATTTTACCGGCAGCATTGCCAAACCTATTACTTGGGGCAAGATTATCATTAGGAGTAGCATGGGTGAGTTTAGTAGTAGCAGAACTTATGGGATCTACAGAAGGTATTGGCTATATGATTATGGATGCAAGGCAATTTTCAAATACAGATATTGTATTTGTCGGTATTATTATTTTTGCATTTGTTGGGAAGTTTTCGGATTCACTCGTACGTTTACTAGAAGTGAAGTTTTTAAGATGGCGAGATAATTTTAAAGGCGAGATAGGAAATTAACATATAAATTATTAGGGGTAATTTATATAGAGTAGTTTAGTGTACGTTTCAAAATAAATAAGGGGTGTGTAAAGGTATGGAATTATTATGGTTTATTCCGGCGTATGGAGATGGACGATATTTAGGAACGACAAAACGAGGAAGAGCAGCTGAGTATGGTTATTATAAACAAGTTGCACAGGCAGCTGATTATTTAGGATATACAGGTGTGTTACTTCCAACTGGCCAAGGTTGTGAAGATCCATGGGTATTAGCATCGGCACTTGCAGCTGAGACAGAAAAGCTAAAATTTTTAGTAGCAGTTAGACCGGGACTAATGTCACCGACAGTTGCAGCAAGGATGGCATCTACATTTGATAGAATTTCAGACGGGAGGTTACTTATTAATGTAGTCGCTGGAGGAGATCCAGTTGAATTACAAGGAGATGGATTGTATCTTGAGCATGATGAAAGATATGAAGCAGCTGATGAGTTTTTAAAAGTTTGGAAATCGACATTGCAAGGTGAAACATTTTCTTTAGAAGGAAAACATATTAAAGTTACGGAAAGTAAAGTTGTGTTTCCGCCAGTGCAAACGCCATACCCTCCTATATATTTTGGAGGATCATCCGCTGCTGGAAAGGAAGTTGCAGCAGAACATAGTGATGTATATTTAACGTGGGGCGAGCCACCAGAGCAAGTGAAGGAGAAAATAGAGGAAGTAAGAAAACTGGCAGAAGAGAAGGGACGTTCAGTGCGATTTGGCATCAGGTTACACGTAATTGTAAGAGAAACAGAAGAAGAAGCGTGGGAAGAGGCAGAACGTTTAATTCAATATGTAGATAATGAGACAATTGAACTTGCTCAAAAGACATTTGCAAGATATGATTCAGTTGGTCAAAAGCGAATGACCCATTTAAATAAAGGTACACGGGAGTCGTTAGAGATAAGTCCTAATTTATGGGCTGGCATCGGGCTTGTAAGAGGTGGTGCAGGTACTGCGCTTGTTGGAGATCCGCATACAGTAGCAGATAGAATAAAAGAATATGAAGCGTTAGGAATTGATACGTTTGTATTATCGGGATATCCTCATTTAGAAGAGGCATATGAAGTGGCAGAACTGTTATTTCCTTTATTAAAAGAAGATAAGAAACAAGAAAATAAAATTGTTGGTGAAATGATAGCTGATGCATATGCATTAAAAAAATAGTGAGAAAAAACCCGCAAGTAAATCACTTGCGGGTTTTCATCGTAAACTATCAGAAAATATGGTAAAATTAAATAGTAACTTAAGGTACGGTTGGTTGTTCAATTATCACTTCTCCAAGTAGGAGGGGGGTGATAATAAGTGAGTGAAATAGCGTTGTTACTGCAAGGTGGACTGTTTCTCGTTGCACTGTTAACATTCGTCGTCGTTTTAATAGACAAGCTCAAAAAATAACAACCCACCTATGCCAATAGAATGTGGGTTGTTTTGTTTGTAAGAAACAAATAGGATAAATGAACAATCCAATCTGCTAAGTTACGTGGACTAGTGTGTAGCCGCACACTAGTCTTTTTTATTTATATACAATTTATAATTGGTTTATGTGATTGTATTGTTCTTTTCATACTTATTATAACACAGTGTCTTTTCATCAAGAAAGGAGACC
Source organism: Bacillus sp. FF-1 (assembly GCF_028548245.1). Classification (NCBI taxonomy): domain Bacteria; kingdom Bacillati; phylum Bacillota; class Bacilli; order Caryophanales; family Bacillaceae; genus Bacillus; species Bacillus sp. FF-1. The sequence goes on along the minus strand of NZ_JAQQGG010000002.1, from coordinate 594,514 downwards.
GTATGTTCTGTTTCTAATTAAATAGAAGGTGATTTTTCTTTAAAGAGCCCGTCCATATACTGTTTTAAAGTTTGAACGTAAAATTTTTGCTTATTTACATCATTTACGCCGACAATTGGTGATGGAAGTTCATATCTCTTTTCTGATAAATGAACGACAACATCAAAAATATCAAATAGACGAATGAAACAGAACAGGCCATCTTTATCACTTAATAAAATAAAGTAATGGTTTTCACTATTTGTATTTAATGTATTCCATAAAGAACTTTTGCTTAAATCACGAACAATGCTCTTTTCTTTTAATTCCATGAAGTCGGCATTCGATAGGATGCTAGAAATATCAATCGCATCTGGATCTTCAAAATAGCCATCGACTGCTTGTACAGCGAAAGTATAAGCCATTTTTAATACACTCATTTTATACTTACGGTTATCTAAAAGTAATTCCCGTTGAATAGAGCTAGCTACTTTCGTTACACGTTCTTCTTTCCAGATTTCGTTATGTAGTGAAATATCGTGCTTTTTACATAGTTTCATAATTAATGCATTGGAATAAAGTATTTCGTCACTTACTTCAACAACATCTGTCTCAGCGGCCGCAAGTTCCTCACCATGCTCATTCGTATAGAGCGGGGAGTCAATCTGTTTTTTCATATGTTCAATCTTAAACTGACTTAATTTATGCCGAATTAAGGGGCGATCAATATTTGTTGTCATTTGTTCATAACAAGTATCACAAATTGAGTTTGTGAAATAATATCCACATAATATTTCTGGGATGACATATTGTTCACTAAGTTCTTTCGTATCTTTTCTGCAAATGATGCATTGTGTCATTTTTATCACCTTTACCTGCAAATTTGTATGTAATCTCATTGTAGTGTATTTATTGGTATTTTGGAATATTGTAAAGGAAAATATTATGTGAAATTGTTACTTATTTTGGTACAATGAAGAGAAGTGCTAGTTTAAAGGAGGACGTTTTTTTGAAATCGAAAGTGCACTTTTGGACATTAGAAGTGCTAATGGTTGTAGCGATCATATTTATTTGCACAAAAATATCGTTTCTATTTCAACCGATTGGTATCTTCATATCAACGCTGTTTTTCCCAATCTTAATCGCGTTATTTTTATACTTCATATTTAATCCGGTGTTAGTCTTTTTAGAGGAGAAAAAAGTACCTAGAAATTTAGCGATTTTACTGTTATATCTTTTTATCATAACATTAACTGCGGTTGGCGTTGGGGTAGTTGTTCCAACGATCTCACAACAGCTAATGGATTTAGTGAAAAATATGCCAGGCTATATAAAAGAGGGAAAACTATACATACAAGATTTATCCCATCATAGATTGTTTGAATGGTTATCTACACAAAATTATGTTTCCATTGAAACAATTGAAAAAAATGCAATTGAATACTTAAAGGATATACCAAACACAATTACGTCGAGTGCAACGGCTTTATTTGGTATCATAACGAACGTCGCATTAGTTATTTTTACAGTACCGTTCATTTTATTTTATATGTTTAAAGATGGACATGCGTTTCCAGGAAAAGCAGTAAGCTTATTACCAGAGTCATACCGTGAAGAAGGGCTTCGTATCATTAAGGAAACGAACGAAACATTATCTGCATATATTCAAGGGCAAGCGCTCGTTTGTATATTTGTAGGTGCTTTTACTTTTATCGGTTATTTAATTATCGATTTACCGTACGCTTTTGTTTTAGGAATTATAGCTGCATTTACAAATATAATTCCTAACTTAGGCCCATTTATCGGTGCAGCACCAGCTGTTATTGTAGGTTTGTTCGTATCTCCGATGCAAGCGTTGTACGTAATTATTATCGTAACAATTGTACAACAATTTGAAAGTAACATCATTTCACCGCGTATTATGAGTTCAAAATTAAATATCCATCCGTTAACAATTATTATTTTAATTTTAGGGGTAGGTAACTTTGCGGGAATTATTGGAATGATCTTGGCGGTGCCAGTGTACGCAGTAACGAAAACAGTTGTATCGAACTTAGTGAGACTGTTTAAGACGAAACGAAGTAATCGAAAATAGTATATGTTGAGAAAGATACACCACTTTTTAAGTGGTGTATCTTTTGTTTATTAATCAATGTTAAAAAGTGTACGAATGCAATTTTATTATATATTTATTACATATCAAATAAAACGGTAAAGTTGTATGATATAGCCCCCAATAAACTATGTGGAATCCCTCTGAACTATCCAAATCATTTCCTTACAACGTGCTATCAACATCATAATCGACTCCTTTCAAGTTTTATATTTTTAAAGGATTATAGGTGAGTGTAGTATTTGCTTCTACGATCTCGAATTTCGTCCATAATCTTTTTGTATTGTTGCTCTTGTTTTAATTCATCTTCAGAAAAGATTTCTTTCTGGATTGTAATTGTTAAGAAGAAAAGATGAAACGTCATGATACATTCCTCCTTTCGAAAGGAATTATAGATGGCTACAGTAGTGACTTTGACGTTCTTTTACATCTTCCATAGCTTTATTAATTTGATGGTCATGCAATACCTCACTGTCCGAGAACTTAGTTTTTTGAATGGTAATCGTTAAAAAGAATACTTTAAATTTCATTAGATAAAACCCCTTTATAATTGATTTAGAAAAGACGGCTGTAATAAGAAGCTTGACGCTCTTTTACTTCGTCCATAATGGTTTGAATGTGTTGCTCACGTAAAATCTCTTTCTGTGAAAGTTTACGTTTTTGAATAGTGATAGTTAAAAAGAATGCTTTAAATTTCATTAGATAAAACCCCTTTATAAGTTTATTAGAAAAGACGGCTGTAATAAGAAGCTTGACGCTCTTTTACTTCGTCCATAATAGTTTGAATGTGTTGCTCACGTAAAATCTCACTTTGAGAAAGCTTACGTTTTTGAATGGTGATAGTTAAAAAGAATGCTTTAAATTTCATGAAGGTATTGCTCCTTTAAAATATATTTTTAATACATATGCGTATAATATGAACTTTTAATGTCAGTCATTTTATCAGTCAGTTGTTTTATTTGTTGTTTACGAATGATTTCACCTTCAGATAAAGTATTTTTCTGAAGTACAGTCGTAAAAAAGAAAATATGAAAAGTCATAAATGAATTCCTCCTTTCGAAAAGGAATTACATGTGATCACAATAAAGTGCTTGGCGCTCCTTAACATCATTCATAGCTTTTTCAATTTGCTCATTATGAAAAATTTCATGTTTGGAAATTGTATTTCTTTGAATCGTAATACTTAAAAACAATACGCTAATAGTCATCGAATGTTGCTCCTTTCTTTAAAAAATAATGTAAGAGACTAAAAAATCGCACAAAAAAGCCACAGGAAGATATAGTTCTCCTATGGCAGGGCGTGAAAAAGCCACAGGAAAGCATACGACCTCCTGTGGCGAATTTATGAATTAATCGAAATAATGTACGATTTTCAATTCTCCATTAGGGTGGTCGAATTCATATTTAATTGTCCAGAAAACACAGGTGCAGTTAACGCTAAAGTTAAAGCATGTAATTGTAATTTCATCATTTCCTTCGACCTCCTTTTAGAATATTTTTCTTACGTTAGTAAGTATATACAATTAATGGATAATTGTAAACATAAAAAATGAAAATTTTTAATTTTGATTAAAATGCGTATATTTTAAAGGGTTTTGAGAAGGTGTATTGTAATTAACGAAATATCGATAAAAATGGGGGATGCTAAATGAAATATATGCATCGTAATGTAGTTGTTATGCTAACAATTTTTTTATGTATTACTGCTTGTTCTAGCGGAGAAAGAATAAAAGAAATATCTGATGTTGAACCTGGTGACTTTAAGCAATATGCTGGGACATATGTTGGGAATAACTCAGATGTGGTTGCAATTGTTAATCGTTTACCCGGTGGTGAAACATTTCAAAGTGTAAGTTTAGAGAATGAAAGTATAAAGGTGAACTATGGTACAAAAGGAAATGGAACTTTGACAGAAGACATGGTTGAGACGTATTGGTTTGATGGTAAGGATACGATGGAGAAGAATTTTCTCTTTAACGTTATTTATTTAGCGATTTTAGTACCAAATGCAAAAGGTTACGAGTTGCAAGTAGAAAATAAAAATTTCACGATAAAAAGAGAAGAAATACTATCAATCCTGTATGAAAAGTTTGATAATTCCCCAAAAGAAAATGATATATGGGATAAAAAGAAAGTAGTAAAGTTTCTTAACGAAAATAACGAAGAAATTACAATGCTTATGAATGATAAAGAGTTTAGGAATGCTTTATTTGTAAAGTATCCAGTACAGCAGTTGAAATGATGGGAGGAAAATAGGTGGAGTTAGTATATAAAATTACTTATCATCGAATGCAAGATCATTATTTACCTAAGTTAATACAGGCAATTAGCTTCGTTAGTGAAGAAGATTTATGGAAACAAGGGGATTCTGTGAATTCAATTGGTGGAATCGTACTACATATTTGTGAACATATACAGAGAAATACTAGTCGTTATAAAAATCCAAATATAGTCTTTGAAAAGGGAATTGAGGAGTATTTTCCAGTAAAGCGACAACGTACTGAACTTTTGCTACAGTACGTTGAAGACGTATTTGATGAATGGGGAACAGAATATATACAAGCATGTGGAGAAAAAAGACATATTGACCTTCATAGTTTATTACATTTAGTGGAGCACACAAGTTATCATTTAGGGCAAGTTGTAGATCGTACAAAGTCTATAAAGGGACAACAATTTAATTTTTGTCAAAATGGTATAAATGAAAAGAATTTAAAAATTAGAGTTGAAACTTCAAAATTTTAGAAAGAGAGTCATTCTTAAACGAATGACTCTCTTTTTTTATAAAAGAAATTTATGGAAATATACATTTTTATGTGATATGGTTAATTACATAAGTAATGAACCTATGAACCTAAGGTGGTGAAATTATGAAACCTACTCTGGAGCAAAATAAATTAATATACTTGCAAATTGCAGAAACGATTGAATCTGATATTTTAAAAGACATATTACTTGAAGAAGAACAAGTTCCATCAACAAATCAATTTGCGAAGATGTTACAAATAAATCCAGCTACTGCAGCTAAAGGGGTAAACGTATTAGTGGATGAAGGGATTTTATATAAAAAGAGAGGGATCGGGATGTTTGTTGCAAAGGGAGCGAAAGAAGTTGTACTTAAAAAAAGACAAAATACTTTTATGACCGAATATTTACCTAAAGTGTGGGAAGAAGCGAAAGTATTAGAAATATCCAAAGATGAATTGATAGATATGATTCAAAAAATTACGAAGGGGGGGAACGAGGGATGATTGCACTTGAAACGAAAGATATAACGAAAAAATACAAAAAGAAAGTAGCAGTAAATGAAGTAACGATTTCATTGGAAGAGCATAAAATATATGGTTTGCTCGGTAGAAACGGAGCAGGAAAAACGACACTATTAAATTTACTTGCAGGTCAAATTACTTCAAGTAGTGGAAGCGTATCAATATTTGGCGAACATGTTTTTGAGAATAGTAAAGCGATGCAAAATATTTGTTTTGTTAGAGTAAAAGAAGAAGCTCAGTTAAGTTTTAAAGTAAAAGAAATTTTTAAGATGTGCAGCATGTTTTATAAAAACTGGGATGGAAAGTATGCTGAAGAACTCGCTAATAAATTTCAGCTTAATATGACAGTGAAATATCATAAATTATCACACGGCATGCAAACAGTCGTCGGCATTATTCAAGGGTTAGCAAGTAGAGCACCAATTACTATTTTTGATGAACCAACTACAGGTTTAGACGCAGCACACCGTGAATTATTTTATAGTCTACTACTAGAAGATTACGGTGAGTATCCACGAACAATTATATTATCAACACATTTAGTAGAAGAAGTAACCCATGTGATTGAAGATGTGATAATCATAAAAGAAGGAAGATTAGTTGTTCAATCATTGGTGGAAGATTTATTACAACAAGTTCAGATTATTTCAGGGCAAAAGGATAAAGTGGACGAGTTCTTGATCAATAAAAAAGTATTAAATCGAGAAGTTTATGGAAATAAGGGTATTGCTGTTATATGGGAAGAACTTTCTAATGAAGATTATTACTCTCTTGAAAAAGAAGGTTTAGCAATTGATAGAATTACATTGCAAAAATTATTTATTCATATAACTGGTGGTGAAGTGAAATGACGATGTTAATGAAGCAGTTAAAGTTACATATTAATTTTCATTATAAAGCAATTTTAATATTTTGGATTGTAGCCTTATTAATAAAAGGAGCTTTAAATGCTGCGCATTTAAATGGAGTGAACATTGGTTATTTACCCGAAATTATAAATAACCCGTCAATAGCAATTATGTTGTTTATAGTAGGGAGTGTTTTCATCATTCAAGATGAGCTATTTCGTTTAGCTGTTTCATTTGGTGTAACGAGAATTCAATATTTCATCGGAGCAATTTGTTATATCATCTTGCAATCCGCAATGTTTTCGTTTCTTCAAATAATGCTTTTACAAGATATAAAATATAATTTAGTAAATGTTAGTTTTGGGGAGCAATCGGTGCAACAATTTATTTTGCAATTTTTATTTTATGTTACAACAGCATGTTTCTTTCAAGTGGTAGTAGTTTTTAAACAACGATTTCAGTGGATCGGTCTTATGATTGGTGGGACCCTTTTCTTATCAACAAATAGTGTACTTTATGGAGAAGCAGGGGTAACCAATTTATTATTTACGAGTGATGGATCTTTAGTAAATATACCGTATTTTACTGTTATTTCAATTGGATTAACTGTCCTTTATATCATAACTAGTAGTATATTTATTCGTAAAGTATCATTCGAAAAAACGATTTGAAATATTATTAGATTACTATAGAGAGAAGGATAGCAAATGGGAGACACATCTTCACTCATTACAGTCTTTTTAGGCATTGCACTATTAATATTCTGGCGTCGTTATCGCTCCATGCATAAGCCAATAAAGGGATCAGGAAAACGTATTTTATGGCCGTTATTATTTTTAACACCAGGTGTTGTATGGTTTTTTGGTCCAGTACATCCAGCTATATTACAAGTAGTTATAGCGGTATTCATTGGGGTACTTTTCTCTGTGCCGCTTATAGTATTAACAAATTATGAACGAAGAGATGATGGGAATATTTATACGAAAAAAAGTGCTGTCTTTTTAATTACTTTTATTGCACTTGTCGTTTTAAGATATGGTTCAAGACAATTTATTGTAGATTTAGATCAACAAACGGTTGGTTTATTATTTTACGTAGTTGCAGTATCGTATATCATTCCGTGGAGAATTGCTTGTTATATAAAGTTTAGGAAAGTTTGGCGGGAAAATAGTAATCATACTATATGAAAACTTCTCATTTGAGAAGTTTTTTATTTTTATAGGTAAGTAAAATAATTTGTTGAAGTGCAAGATTGTTATAGAATATGATACATATTAAAATAAGGAAAAGTAGAGGGGATAAAAATGCGTACAATTTTAGTTTTTCTCAATAATATGTCCATCGATAAAATAGAGAACATTAGACAAAAACATGATCCTTTATTTGAATTAATTCCACCGCATATAACAATTGTATTTCCATTTAAGAGTGATATTTCAAATGATGAATTAAAATCTCATATTTTGAATTTATCAAGAGGGGTAGGCAAAATTGAAATTGAATTTGCAAATTGTATCACTCATGTAAGAAACTATTTGTTTTTAGAAGTGGAGCGGGGGAAAGAACAAATAACTAAACTACATGATATCCTGTATACAGGACCTTTATTACAATTTTTGAAAGAAGATATTCCGTACATACCGCATGTAACAGTCGGGAGAAAAGAAAGTGCGGAGTTAGCTGCTGAAGTAGCCAAGGATATTCATAGTTTCCCTGAAAAGTTACAATGTGTAATTGATAGAATTAGTGTAGAGCGAATTGGAGAAAAGGGGGAATCAATTATTGAATTTGAAGTACCGTTGCAAAAAAGCTGACAAAAGTCAGCTTTTTTTATTCGTAGCATAAAGTAAAGCACCAATCGCACCGCTATTACCACCATCTCGTAAAAAGATGGGTGTTTTATTTTGGTATTTTGTGTAGCTACTAATAATATTTTGAAGATGTATGTTATTACATAGAGTCGAACCAATATAAATAATATGGTCAATGTTTTTTGTTTCGGCGAATTGAAGGCTTAATGCAGTAACGACTTCACCGACAAGTCCTTGTACAGTAGCAAGTATATCTGAGCTATTATAATTTGATTCTGTCATAGCGGCTTTACCAAAATTGCTTGCAGTTAAACTATTATCAATAGGGGAGAGAATACCACCATAAATATCTCCAACCGTAATATCTAGTTTTTTTCTAGTTCCTACTTTTGTTAAAGGGATCACATCTTCAAAATGATCTAGATTTGTTAATAATTTTGAAAGTCCCATGATAGTACCACCGCCAACACCAGTTCCGCCAGCTCGAATATATTGGTCATTATAAACGTAATGAATAGAAGTACCTGTACCGATATTTGTTAAAATAAAGTTGTTTATATCATACTTCTCTTCTTTTAAAATGTATCGGACGCCTATAAGAGTAGCTTCAAATTCATTTAGTTCTACTATTTTATATGAGTTTGAAAGTAGTTGCTGTAATTCTTTCGCTTTACCACCTGTAATACATATTTGCTTTTTACCAGTGTTTTTCTTAAGCCAATCTATTATTTTATCTTGTTCATTTGAATAAAATTTTTCAAAAGCTAATTGTCTTTGTTCATCCAAATAAGCAATTTTCGTTAATGTGCCTCCAGCATCGATACCAATAGTACTTTCCATTTGTCTGCTCCTAACCAAGTGATTTATTTACTCTGTTCATGTTGATGAAACGAATTTTTAGGAGATAGACACCCCCGTTGAATTACATGATTTTTATTCTGCTTGATATATTAATAGCTTTTCTATCGTTACAATCGGTTGATTATTAACGGTTGCGGTACCTTTACCGAGAACAAAACCTCGGCGATTGCGAGTTAACTCATAATGCAAATTAAGTTTATCACCGGGATATGCTTTTTCATGGAACGTAACCCCATCTAACGAGGAAAGGAAGCCTAGTCCGTTAGAATCACTTGTATGTACAAATGCACTAAGCTGAGCAAGTGCTTCTACAATTAACATATGAGGCATATGTTTTTGACTATCATTTATAAACCATTCGTTATTTGTAATGAGTTTATATCCTGTAACGGATTCACCTTGTTTTACATTTGTTACTTTATCAATCATTAAAAATGGATAACGATGAGGAAGAGTGTCTTTAATATGCATTTAAGTACCTCCAATGAATAATACCCCTGCTTATAGTTAAGCAGGGGAGTTATCATTAATTTTTAACTAATTCTTCTGCTTTTTCAAGAGAAAAAATGCCACTATTTCTAATGTTTTCAACAACTTGTTGTAACACTGCTTTATCTTGAACGAGTGCAATGCGTACAAAGCCTTCTCCGTGAGGTCCAAATGCATGACCTGGCGTAACAACGACATTCGCACGATCCATTAATGCATAAGCGAAGTCTATAGAAGTCCAGCCTTTTGGAATTTCGGCCCAGACGAACATACTGCCAGCTGGTTTATCAACATTCCAGCCAAATGTTCGGAATCCATCAACTAAAGTATCTCTACGTTCTTGATAAATACCGCGGTTTTTCTCACAAAAAGCAGCGCCATTTCTTAGTGCAACACATGCCGCTTTTTGGATTGGTAAAAACACTCCGTAATCTGTATTAGATTTAAATTGTGTAAGTGCCCCGACAATTTCTTCATTTCCAATCATATATCCAATACGACTACCTGCTAAACTATAACTTTTTGACAAAGAGTTGATTTCTACGCCAACTTCTTTAGCGCCAGGTACAGAGAGGAAGCTAATTGGTTTATTACCATCAAAATAAAATTCAGCATAAGCAAAATCATGGACAACAATAATGTTATGCTTTTTCGCAAATGCGATTACTTCTTTAAAGAAATCTTCATGAGCCATTGCTGGAACCGGATTCCCTGGGAAGTTTAAAATCATCATCTTCGCTTTATCTGCAATTTCTTCAGGAATTAGCTCTAAGTTAGGTAAGAAATCATTTTCTTTTTTTAAAGGCATGTAGTAAGATGTTGCTCCAGCCATTTGAATTCCTGTTTCATAAGCTGTATATCCTGGATCAGGAACTAATATAATATCTCCCGGATTCGCATAAACCATAGGTAAATGAACGAGTCCGTCCTGTGACCCCATTAATAATAAAACTTCTTTATCGGCATTTAATATAACATTATGAGTGTTGTTGTAATATTCAGTTACAGCTTCGTGAAATTCTTGAATACCACTTAATGTGTATCCATAGCTTTCTTTTTGATTTGCTGTATGTACCATTTCTTCTCTTACGAAATCAGCAGGTGGCATATCAGGATTCCCGATACTTAAATCGATCATTTTGTGACCTGCTGCAATTTTTTCTTTTTTATAGGCCCCTAATTCACTAAATATAGAAGATTGGAATGCTTTCATTCTAGTTGCTAACGTGTAAGTCATCAAAACCCCTCCTAAAAAACAGTGTTTTCTTTCTGCATTTTTAATTATTCTGAAAACACATGGTTACATTTTATCACTTTTTTGTGAAAATTAAAATGATTGACAAATTTAGAGGGAGGATAAAGAGATGGAATACAAAATAACGCAGAAAACATTTTCTGCGTTTGATATGAAGTGTAATTATTTCTTTTTATATGTACATAATTTTTCCACTGCATAAAAGTATACGTTTAATTTGCCATCGACAACTTTTAAAGTTTGATCTGATGTAAATGAGTTACCATAATCAATGTGATATACATTAGAATCCTTAACAAATGAGCCTTTGTATAAATCTTCTTTTTTCTTCGTTGTTTGCATCTTTACTAAATATTGAATGATTTTTTCTTTCTTTTCTTCTTTTACAACTGTTTCAAATTTATACGATATAGGACAAAGACCGTTTTTGTTGTCAACGACTTCCCAAGTGCCGTATATGTCATTATTGCTACATCCACTGAGTAGTATAATGAATAATGGAATAAGTAATAGAATCTTTTTCATTTTGTACTCCTTTCTTTGCATTTTCAATAAACGTGCGAATACGATACGAACATTGTAATAAATAAAGTTTAAATTTTTATAAAGAATTATTTAATTTCATATAAAAATTTAGGGGGGATTGAAAAAGCATGAATCTAGTGTAAAGTCAGATTCATGCCGAGTACAATAGTTTATGTGATGTTTCTTTTGAGGAAGAATAAAGAGGAAAGTAGGATCACAATTCCATTTAAAATATATACAATTGCAACAATAAAGGCTAATGTACCTGCGACAAATCCAGCTTTATCAAATATAGAAGCGAATGCTGTGGTAGTCAAAAAGACAAGGGGAGTCAGTAGTGAAAATATAAAACCTGCGACAATTCTTCTTTTAAAGTTATGCTGAGAAAGGAAAATGGCTAAAAAGTTTAGGATGCTAAACATAACTATTACAAAAATAAAGATAATAAATAATTGCATACCATCAGACATTCCTACACCGCCTTGTTGTAGATAATAGTTTATATAATGTATTCGAAGGTAAGAGTGTTTACTCCTTTTAATAATTTCAATAAACGTAATAAATAAGATTATATAAAACAAAGAAGCATGGATTAGTTTAATACTACTAAATCCATGCTTCTTTAATTATGTTATAAATTCGCAGATTGCGAAGGTTGTTTTTCATACTGTTTCTGTTTAGATAGCGATATGAAGATAATGAATAATGAAATAACACCGAAAATAAGAACCATATATTGCAATCCAATCGTATCTAAGAAGAAGCCTGTGCCAAGTAAGACAATTTGGAACATCACTCTCTCAAACATATTACGGAATGAGAAGAGTCGGCCGTGATAGTTCTTTTCCACTTTCGTTTGGAAAATTGTTGACATAATAGGGAAGAAACAACCAACACTAAAACCAAACAACCCAAATGATGTAAGAGACATCCATTTTATATCGCTAAAGAACAATGATAGATGTGCAAAAGCGGTACAAACAGCGAAGAAATATAGTAACTTTTCAGGTTTGAAATGATCAGATAAACGTTTAATAACGAAGGCACCTAACATAAATGCGATACCTTCAATCGTATATATAAAGCCTTTAATCGTTGGATCATGTTGCATTTCGCTAATATTAATTACCATTAAATTAAATCCAGCTATAAATAATAGAGGGATAATACTTAATATAAGTGCTGTGAAAGCAATCGGAATTCCTCTTAAAATACGAAATACTTCCATAAAGCTATTATCTTTTGCCGCTTGCTTACTAGGTGTTGTTGATTTCTTATCTTCGAATTGTAGGAAGAAAGTTGAGAGGAATAATAAAGCATATGCTGCCATTGAGAAGGCGTACATATATTGTAAACTCATCACAACTAAAAGAATTCCACCTAGTGAAGTACCTGCAATACGAGCGATTGTACCTACATTCATATGTACACCGTTCATTTGTAATAACTCATGCTCACGTACGATGAGTGGAATTACAGATTGTAATGCAGGGAAATAAAATGCTGCTGAAATTTGAAGCGCAACCATAAATGCAATCATAAAGGCGATACTTTCAAATTGGATAGCGAAAAACATAAAAATAACACTAATAACACGACCAAAACCAGCATAAAGAAGGACTTTTTTCTTTTCATATTGATCGATGATACGACCAGCCATAGGTCCCACTAGAACACCTGCTAATAGCCCGATAAACAATATAACTGATTTCATGAAATCAGAAGGGACATATTTTTGCATAAATTCCAGGTTGCCAAGAATTCCAAGCCATAACCCTAAACCAGCAATAAACTCCCCAATTAAAACAATCCAAACATTTTTATTACGCCACATAATATAAAACCTCTCCGTCTTTTAAAATGAAAAACTCGTATATAAAACCTCCTTATTTTATGTATTATTTTTAACGAACTTTTTTAGAGTCAGAGTCTATATTACGTGTTTCATGAGTGGATTTCAATTTTTTTGATTTGTCAAAAAATCGATTCGTTAATTGATAAAATAAGCAAATCAAAATGTAAATACTAAATGATTAAAACATAATGAATAGTAGGGATAAATATTAAAAAAATAAAAAAGCAAGAACATATAACTATGTCTCGCTTTTCTCAATTGCAAAATTAAACATTAGATTCACTTAGCAGGATTTACGCTCTTGTCCAATAGCTAAAGCGCTAAAAGATAGAGGACCAACAACTTCTGCGCTTGCACCACTAGTAAGGTTTTCTACAGTTAATGAATATTGGTGTGTTCCACTGCTAACATTTTGATCTATAGCTTGAAATGTTTGAGTGTAGAATTGCTCAGAATCTGTAGATTCAATACCTGCTTGTGCATTGAAAATTTCAAAGTTATCACGGAAAATTCGGAATAAAACTTGTGAAGTCCCAGATATACCTTCTATACCAATTGTAGCGATTAACTCTACACGATTATTACGTGAATTTCTACTTGAAATTCTTACTTTCAAATTTGCTAGAATTGCTTTATTTGGAGAAGCTGGAATTGCAAAAGTGGTTTCACCCGTTTTACTTATAGGTTGAGTAGCTTGGTAATCAATGATATGAGTCATATTTGTCACCTCCTCTTATACTAAAATATGAAAATAGCAATGAAATAGCTTGGACAAATAATAGAGTCGACATTAATTGTTGAAAAGGAGTAATTCACAAAAAAGCATCAAGAAAATATCACAATACAGTGATGGTTTTCTTGGTGCTTTTGTACTTAGGCCGAATATTCTTCTTTGCGTACTTCGAAAAATTCATTACGACGTAAGTAATTATAAACTTTCTCGGAAACCTCTTCTTCTTCAGACATTAAGAAACGATGATTAAAAGCATAGAAGGATTGACCTTTAATTAATTTTACGTAGTAAATTTTACACGCCTCCTCTAGCAAAATTAGTATTCACTTAATATTATGATGACCTATATGCTTGTGAATCATACTTGAAGTTTCAAAGTATAGAAGCGAAACAAATTAAAAAGCTTACAAAACTGTAATGTTGTTGTCACGTTTTCCGATAGTTAAAAATAACCAATCTCTTCTATACTACAAATAAGTTACATAAAATAAGGGGGTAAAAATGATGGATGAAGTGATTGGAGAAGTTGTAGCAGGAATTTGTGAATTTGTGGTGGAAGTAACAGCAGATGCTATTGGGAATTTAGTTTCTGGAAAGGATGAGGAAAAAGAAACATTATAATAGTTTGTAAAAGTATACAGATGATTAAACTATAAAGGCTGATTTCTAAAGGGAAGTCAGCTTTTTTATTTTTTACATTATATTAATATTATTTGAATATTCATTTGTTATTATGTTTATGAAACTCATAAAGGAGGTGAATAAATAAAGATGTCGAATTTAGAGGCTAATTTATCTGATTTTCGTTTAATTGTGGCGAATGTGGAGGAAAAGGAATATCACTTTATTGTTCGTGAACACCCGATTGTAGGAAAAATTATATCGCTATTGGAAAATGGAAAAGAATATGGTTTAATAGATAAACAAATTGCTAATAAAGATAAATTTATTAAATCGGAGCTTACTAAATTAGAGTATTTTAACATAGATGTTCTCTATCATACACCTGGATGGATATGGATTGGTATGGATCAATTTGGTTTACATGCTCGTGAGGCTACTTATAACGAAGTAGACGTTATTATGAACTTGAAAGAGGATTTATATTATATAGATGTATATGAAAAAGTAAAAATGTAATTGATATTTGGTCAGGTTAGGGGACAAGTTCCCGTAGCCTTTTTTGTTTTATATGTAAACGGAAAATCGATTTTATGTTGATGATAGGACAGCATGATAAGAAGTGAGCTGAAAAGAGGATTTGAAAATACATAAAGAGAACTTTAATTATTATATGAATTCTATATGTAAATAACAATAGAAAGAAGATGATAAAATGAGTAAAGAAGAGCTTGTGAAACAACAGTTTGGTAATAATGCGGAGAAGTATGTAAAAAGTAAAATTCATGCTAAAGGACCGGATTTACAATATGTAGTTCAACAAGTTGAGTCTCGTCATAATAATCGTCTTCTTGATATTGCTACTGGCGGAGGACATGTTGCAAATGTATTAGCGCCATTGTTTAACGAAGTAGTTGCTTTAGACTTAACAGAAAAAATGTTAGAGAATGCAAAAAAATTTATTATAAGTAACAGCCATGAAAATGTGTCTTTTGTTGCTGGAAACGCTGAGAGTTTACCGTTTTCTGATAGTTCTTTTGATACAATTACGTGCCGAATTGCAGCACATCACTTTACGAATCCAGCTCAGTTTATTTATGAAGTAAATCGTACGTTAGAAGATAATGGATTGTTTATTTTAATAGATAATGTTTCACCGGAAAATAATGAATACGATACATTTTATAATTTTATAGAAAAAAAGCGGGATCCGAGTCATGAACGGGCTTTGAAAAAAACAGAATGGATTACCTTATTAGAGAAAAATGGTTTGCAAATGCAGTCATGTCTTACTTTTGACAAGAAATTTGATTTTGACTGGTGGTGCGATATGATGAATGTACCTTTGCAGAAGCGGGTGAAGTTAACAGAATGTATGATGAAAACATCAGTTGAAATGCAAGAATTCTTTAACATTCAATATGAAAATAATAAAATTATATCGTTTTATACTGAAATGGCATTGTTTGTATGTAGAAAAAGTTTAACATTAAAAAGATAAATTTCTTGCAGTCTTTCCAAAGTACGTTATACTTAGTAACAGAGAAAATGAGAATTGAGGAAATGTAATAATGATTCGCGTACGTATTGAAGGAACTGAAGAAGAAATGCTTGAATTTATGGAGAAAATGCCGGATATTCCTGGATTTGAAAAAACACATACGAGAGAACCAAGAAAAGGGAATAATCCAAAGTATGATTCAAGTAAAAATGTGCTAGCATATTTATCTTATAAAAAGATTGAAGTCGCCAATAAATAGGCGGCTTTTTTAGTTTGCACCGTTTCACAGCCTTGTCTTTTTTACATACTAATAATAGTAGATAATGCTGAAGAGGGGTGAGTATAGTTAATAAGAAAATCATCTTTTTTGGAGACTTTGGTATTGATGATGCTGTGGCGTTAATTTATGCAAATAAAACATGTAAATTAGATATTTTAGGTATTGTTGCTGAATATGGGAATGTATCGCGAGAAATCGTAACAGAAAATGTGTATTTTTTAGAAAGATACTATGCTACAGAAGTAAAAATCATTGAGGGTGCAGCAAGACCGATGACAGCTGAAGAACCTTTGTTTTTTCCTGAAATTCATGGAGAGCACGGCCTAGGTCCCATTATTCCACCTGAAATGAGGATTTGTAAACGAGAAAATTTTTGTGAATTAATTAAATTAATTGAGCCTTGTCCAGAAGATATTATTATCGTAGCGACAGGACGATTAACAACGTTGGCAACATTATTTTTATTATATCCAAATGTAATGGATAAAATATGTTCGTATTATATTATGGGCGGTGCGTTTTTATTTCCTGGTAACGTTACTCCTGTATCGGAGGCAAATTTTTATGGAGATCCAATTGCTGCAAATATTGTAATGAAGTACGCAAAGAATGCGACTATTTATCCATTAAATGTAACGCAACAGGCCCTAATTACGCCTGAAATGGTGGATATTATTAATAAAGAAGGAACAGGGCAGGCAAAGCTTATTAAACCAATGATTGATTTTTATTATGAGAACTTTTATAAAAAAGAATACCCGGGTATTGCTGGAAGTCCGATTCACGATTTGCTTCCGTTCATTTCATTTATAAATGATGATATTTTTGAATATAAAAAATCTGCAGTTTGGATTAGTACGACAAATGACGTAACAAGAGGACAAAGTGTGGCTGACTTTAGAAAAATAGCTGAGCCGACGAGGTTTGATGATCGGCCGATACAAAGAATTGCGGTTGGTTTTAATTATCCTGCATTTAAAGAAGAGTTTATGCGGACAATATTGAAGCCCGATTGTCCATAATAAGTGTAATATCTCAAGCTGCATAAATCGTTAGTCTAAAAAGTTAATTAACATGTATTATTTTTACAAAAAAATACAGTTATGCTCCATGAATAACTTATGAAAAATGTAACATAACTAATGGTAAGCAATTGTTTCTAATTATATTTTGATTGGTGAAATATAAAGGAGGTTATCATATGATTTGGTCTTTAATCGTTGGTGGTATATTAGGGTGGCTTGCTAGCTTAATTACTGGTAGGGATGTACCAGGCGGTGTAATTGGTAATATTATTGCTGGTATTATTGGTTCTTGGATTGGTGGGAAATTACTTGGTAGTTTCGGCCCAGTAATCGGCGGATATGCAATTATTCCAGCTTTAATTGGTGCGATTATTTTAATCTTCATCGTAAGTTTCTTATTGCGAGCAATGCGAAAATGAATGTAAGGACTGTTTACATTTGTAAGCAGTCCTTTTTATATGTTATGCTAGTATTATACAATCAGGAGGTGTCAGCATTGAAAACATTTACAGTAAATTTTCATCAAGAAGATAATGCTAAAGCGACAACAGTACATAAATTAAGTGAAGAGGACTTCAATAAAGCGACAGAAAAAGGTACTCGTCATCTATTTGATTTAGATACAAACGTTGGATTCTTCGTATTCTTTGACGCAGAAGATGCAGAAGGAAATGATCAATACTTAATGCTACAATATGAAGGAGATCATGAAGAGCCAACTGCGTGTTACGGATTTGACTTAAAATTATACTATCAATTTTTAGCACTATACTTAAATGATCTTGAATTCCAAGGCGAAACGGATGAGGAAGAGGAAGAATATGGTCCAATTCATCATTTAGCTCACTTACTTTACCATATTGTTGAAGATGGTAAGTCAATCGAAGTGTAAAAATACATATGTAAAGCTGTCCTTTTTGGGCAGCTTTTTTCTATTTAAGGAAGGAGTGCAGTGTAAATGGCGAGAAGGGATATATAAGGAGATGGAAAAATGATAAACAATACAATTCCAAGTTTTTTAAAATTATGGGAAAGCACCGACGTAGAATTAGCAGTCCTCAATCAATACTTCACTTCGCATCCAGAGATATTTGAAGAATACTTTAAGTATCATTGTCCTAATACGAATGAACGTCTTTCTAATGCCATAAAACAATATCCCGCAAAAATAGAAGACATTCGTATCATTACTAAAACATTACCAATCATTATCCAAGAGGTAACAAATGCATATCATAATAAATTTAACTTTGATGTAAAAATGAAATTTCATTTATTTGTTGGAGGATTTGGATCAAATGCATTTGTAGAAAGAGAGATTATTGGAGATATGTTTTTTGCCGCAGAAAAATTATCTCCAAATTTAAATCACCTTCGTGTTATTGTCGCTCACGAAATAGGGCATATATATCATAATGTTATGTTACAAAATAATGGAATGGATTGGGAGAAAGCTGAGTGGACCGATGCGGCAGTTAATTTGTATCGTGAAGGTGTTGCAACATACGTATCAAAGCAAATTGTGAAAGGTTTAAATGAATCCGTGTATTACTCATATGACGATGATGGTGAACGTTGGTTACAATATTATATAGAAAATGAAGAACAAATAAAGAAACGTTTTTTGAAAGATTATATAGAAGGATGGACGTTTGAAAAAGAGAAAGAGTGGTTTCGGTTATCTGGCGGACAATATTTTGGATACAACCGACTCGGTTATTTTTTAGGAACAGCTTTTGTAGAATATGTTGCACAAGCATTGGGCGAGAGTGAAGTATTTACTTTTTGGAACAAACACAATTTGAAAAGAGGTGTAATGGATTGGTTATCGAAATGAATCAGATTATGATAGGGGGCTGAAATGTATGAGAGTGTATGTAAAGATAGGTATGTTATTTCTCGCTTTTACATGTATTTTTGCATTAGTAGCATGTAAAGGAACGGACGAAAAAAAGGAAACAGATCCAACAACGGAAAATAGTAAAAATGAACAGAATAATACTTCTGAAGAAAAGAAAGAGCCTGATGAAAAATCAAATAAGGCAGGGTCAACAAAACCAAAGATAGATCCAAGCACGAAAGATACAGTAATCAATCAAAAATCAATTAACCACGTTAAAGAATTATTTGAACTAGCGAAAGAAGGAAAAGTACCTAATGTTCCGTTCGCAGCGCATACAGGAGATATTGAAGAAATAGAAAAAGCGTGGGGGAAAGCAGATAAAACAGAACAAGCAGGAAACGGAATGTACGCAACTTTTACAAATAAAAATGTTTCCTTCGGTTTTAATAAAGGATCACAAGTTTTTGATGTACGCTCCTATCATGCAGAACTAAAATCAATTACATTACAAGAAATTGAAAAGGCATTAGGAAAACCAAACTCAGTTAAAGGAAATGGTGAAGATAAAATATATGTATATAAAGTAAACAATCAGTTTGAGTTAAAATTCATCATTCCAAAATCGACTGGTAAGGTAAATCATATTTCGGTATTTTCGCCTGAGGATAGTATTAATAAAATGGCAGGGTAATAAAGAAAGGATGTCACAAAGGTCATCGAGACTTTTGTGACATCCTTCTTTTTACTGTTAAAAGGGTGGGGAATGCAGCCTATAAAACATGGGGAGTATGCTCCGAAATGTCTTTTTTTATTTTATTACGCTCTAAATTTTGAACAAAAAGAGCTTGAATAATGCCCCCAATTATTAAGAAACAAGCACAAATATAAAATAGCATGCTACCGTTTAGTTTACTTAATAAAACGGCACCAAGTACAGGACCGCACGTTCGGGATATATCCCAATGTAACCCGTAAATTGAAAAATACAATCCACGTTTATCTGTAGGGGCGATTTCTGAAACAAATCGAAGTAAATGGTTTAAAGCGATGCTTCCACCAATGACTAAAAAGAGTAATGTAAAAAATAGTGACGCGATTGTTGCTGAAAGCCCGTAGCCAATTGCAGCTATTGTATAGCATGTGTAAGAAATAAGAATAATTTTCGCCATAGAAAATCTTTCAGACCATTTCACGAGGAAAACTTGCAGAAAGATTTCCATAATAGCTTTGCATGTTGAAATAAAAACGAGTGTGGGTTCGAAATCCGGAAAATTATGTTTCGCGAAAATAAGATAATTCGTCTCAGTTTGTGCATAAAAAAAGCTAATAGGAAGTGTAGAAATCATAAGTCCAAATACTGCGTAATGTTTGTGTACAAATTGTTTTGGAGATGTTACTTCAAATTTTTGCGTTGGTGTTGTCATTGCCGGAGCGGTTTCTGGAAGCTGCGTCCAAACAACGACTGCATATACTATAAGTGCAATGCTTTGTACTGTAAATACATATTCAGGGTGAGTCTTATAAAAAATAGTACCAATTAAAGGGCCGATTAGGGTACCTATTGCTCCCATCGTTTGCAGAAGAGAGAAGATTTCTGCTTGCTGATTTTGTTTTGTTAAATCAGCTATTTGTGCACGTTGAGCAGGAATATATAAGGAACGGCCAACCCCATTTATGACATATAACAAAGCAAATATAAAAACGGATTGAGCAAAGATGAAGCTGCCGATTGCAACGCCTTGCAGCAGTAAGCCGAGTAACATAATTTTCTTTCGCCCATATTTATCAGTCACTCTTCCAGCAATAAGTGTAAATATAATGTCCGAAAGCGGTTGTAACCCGAAAATAAGCATAGTCATCATAATATTGCCGTTTAGCATCTTATTAACGTAAATAATCATAATGATAGCTAACATGGATTCTGTTGTTCGAGTTAATAATTCACCGCACAGTCTAATGATGATTGGTTTATTGTAACGTAATAAGAGATGATTCAATATTATTTCCTCCTTTCTATATTGAAATGATAAGATGAAAGGAGAAATGGAAAAAGGGTAAAAAGAATAGGGAGTATTTTTCACCTTTTAGGGGGAATATGATGTTTATTTTAGATCAATACATTGAACTATGGGTTGCCTATGGGAAAGGGAAAAAAGAAGGAGAACAATTAGAAATAACAGTCCAAAATATATCCGAAACATTATTTTGTACAGAACGTAATAGTAAATTGATTATAAAAAAATTAGATGAGTTAAATTGGATTGCTTGGTTTCCAGGACGAGGGAGAGGGAGGCGTTCTAAAGTAATATTTCGAAAGCATCCGAAGTCATTAATTTTAGATAAGGGAAAAGAAATAACGAAAAAAGGGGATGTGAGGAGCGGAATCGAATTTGTGGAACGCTATAGCTCGCTATTTTCATCCGTACAGAGTGAATATCAGTCATGGATTGATTCAATATTTGGTCATAAAATAGAAATGACATCTGAAGGGAGAAGAGATGTCCTTCGTTTGCAAGTACAAATGAATCTAGATATCGCTTTAGATCCGGTTTACGCTACGATGCGATCGGAATGTCATATGGTTAAACATATTTTTGATACACTTGTATATGTAAATGAGGAAACAAACTCTATAGAACCAAGGCTTGCTTTTCAATGGGAATATGATGATGCTGAAAAGGTATGGACTTTTTATTTACGAAAAGGCGTTCGTCTTCATAATGGGAAACGACTTACTGCACATCATGTCATACATTCATTAAAACGATTTATGAAAGCTGAAAACAACCCACATGCATGGATGTTACAACATGTTGAAAGTTTCCGTGCAGTGGATGAATTTGTTGTTGAAATTCAATTACATACGGAAAATAGGATGTTTTTACATATGCTAAGTGCAGAACAATGTTCTATCGTAAAGGAAGATGAAGCGGGAAACTTCATAGGTACAGGACCTTTTATATTACAAGAGAAGAATACACATTTATTTGCATTAGAAGTACATGATTTATATTATCGTGAAAGACCTTTTCTTGACCGAATTGAACTATTGAATGTAGAGCAAAATGTAAATACATATGACGTATTAGTAAAGGCACAGTATAAAGATAAAGAAAATCTTAATAAAGAACTTTCACGGCTTGAATCGAATGTGACATATGTAACGTGTAATCTTGTAAAAAAAGGGCCAATGCAAGATGAGCTGTTTCGAAAAGCGCTATACAAAATTATTCATGGTGATAAAATCGTTCAAGAACTCGGCGGAGAACGTGGAGAAGTGGCAAAGAAACTAATATTAGCAAATGAAAGTATAGTAGATATTGACGAAGATATCCAAAGTTTAATTAAAAGGAGTACGTATCATAGTGAAGTGCTACAACTATACACATTTACAGGACGAGATCACGTTGAAGATGCACAATGGATACAAAAAGAGTGTGCGAAGTACGGGATTCGTGTAGAAACCAATTTTCTTGAAATAGAAGATCTTTTAGAAATTAGTACGATACAAAAGGCTGATATGATGCATGATAGCGCAACAATTAGCGAACGAATAGAAGATAGTTTGTTATATATGTTTCTTACAAAAAACAGTTTTATTCATGGGCAAAGCAGCGTGGATTTTCATAAATTATTGTCCCCTTATTTTAAACAAGAACAAGTAGAGGAAAGAGTTACACTGTTACGCGATATTGAGGAGACATTGTTACGTCAAGTTCAAGTTATTCCTTTATACCGTAACAAACAACAAGTAACTTCTCATGAAAAAGTACAAAATATAATGATTAATTCACAAGGGTGGATTGATTTTTATGAAATATGGTTTACATGTTGATATATAAGGGTTTTTACGCATTTTATAAGATGCGTGAGAACCCTATTTTTTTTGTGTGAAACAGGATTGTTTTACACATTGTTACGCTACTTGTGATAAAAGTCTATTTACAGCGTAACAGTGTTATGTTACATTGTTATCAGGAAGGAGTGTTATACAGTTGAGTACAGATTTAATTTCAAAAAAAGATTTATTAGAACTTACTGGTATTTCATATGGACAGTTATATAGGTGGAAAAGAAAAAATTTAATACCGGAAGATTGGTTTGTACGAAAGTCTACATTCACGGGTCAGGAGACATTTTTTCCGAAAGAAAAGATTTTAGAGCGAATTGATAAAATCCAAACGATGAAAGAGGATCTATCACTTGATGAACTAGCGAATATGTTCTCACCGAGTGTGAGAGAAATTCTTTTAACAAAGGAAGACGTTTTACGTAAAGGGATTGCATCAGAACCAGTTTTACAATTTTTCATAGAACAAACGAATAAAACAGCAGAGTTTCAATTTGTAGATATTCTTTATGTGTACATGTTAGAAGAATTACTACAATCGGGAGAGATTAGTTTAGAAGAAGGAAAAATGGTCTTGCAAGTTTTACGTGAAAATTATGAAGCAATGAAACATAAAACGTGTGACTTAATCATTATCCGAAAGTTAGGTATTTCTACATGTTTATTAGTTTCAAACGTGGACGACTTAATTTTTGAAAAAGGCACCAAAATCGTTTTACGCGAAGCGATTATGAAACATACCGAAGCATTAAAAACTAAATTGTTGTAATGGAGGAGAAAGTATGCGTACAGATAATTTGATTATAAATGGTTACGGTTCATCGAATGGCGGTGAGTTTCATAAAGTGCAATTAAACGGAAAAGGAACTGTGAATGGAAATGTCGAATGTGAGCAATTTGAATGTAACGGTTACGGAGCAGTTACTGGCGATTTGAAAAGTAACAGTGCACGAATTAGCGGATCTGGTAAAGTCGATGGCACAGTTCATGCTGAAACGATGCGGATTGATGGGAAAGCTACAATTACGCAAAATGTAAAGGCAAACAGTTTGAAAATTGCAGGAAAAGGTACGATAGGCGGAAATGTCACAGGTGAAGAATTTAAAGTCAATGGTCAAGCAACAATTGACGGTAATTGTGAAGTGGATACTTTTTCTTCAGAAGGGCAATTTACAATTGGCGGATTATTAAGCGCTGATGAAATAAATATTAATATTCACGGTACATGTCGCGCGAAAGAAATTGGTGGTCAAACGATTAAAGTAAGACATAGATCAGGTACATTAAGTAGGCTATTTAAAACAGTATTTGGCTTGCAGTTAGAAGCTGAACTATTAGAAGGTGACAATATTGATATTGATTATGCTCACATAAGAACGGTAAGAGGAAACAATATTACAGTAGGACCGAACTGTGAGATTGAACTCATTGAATATACAGGTGTTCTTACTGTTGATAAAAGCGCAAATGTAAAAGAAATTAAGCAGGTTTAATGGGAAGGAGAAAGTAATATGGAACATCCACATAGTCTCACAGTAAATGGTTCCGGTAATTCAGCAGGCGGAGATTATAATAAAGTGAAGATTCGCGGTGAAGGAACGATTTCTAATGATATGAGCTGTAATGAATTTAAAACGTACGGCACGAGTGATGTACGGGGGAATATGAAAGTAAAAAATTATGTTGTGTATGGAGATAGTGAAGTACAAGGAAATGTCGATGCAGAATATGTAAAAGTATATGGTAATACAAAAATGCATGGTGATGCACATATTGAAAAAACAAAAGTTAGAGGTATGATAGATATTGCTGGGAAGTTTTCAGGTGATTTTGTCGATGTAAAAGGTGCTTTAAATGTGAGGGGAAATATTGAAGTAGAAAATTTATCATTAACTGGTGGTCTTGAAAGTGATGGATTACTTAATGCTGAAAATATTCAAATCTCACTTCGTTATGAAGGAAGTAAGGTAAGAGAAATTGGTGGTAAAAAAATTACGATTCGTAAAAAAGCGAGATTTCTTCCTTTTATTAGTCATGTTGGAAACCTTCAAACTTCAATTGTTGAAGGAGATGATATTTATTTAGAACATACGATTGCTGACATAGTGAGAGGAAACAACGTTACAATTGGCCCTGGGTGTGAAATTAGTGTTGTAGAATATCATACTAGTTTTAATCAAAAGGGTAATACAGTCGTAAAAGAACATAAACAAATATAAGTAGTATGAGGGAGAGCAAGGTTATGGTTGAGAAGAATAATAAGCTCGGCTTTATTGTGGCGGGCTTATTGCTAGGTATTTTAATGGCATCAATGGATAATACCATTGTCGTAACAGCGATGGGAACGATCGTTGGTGACTTAGGAGGTCTTGAAAACTTTGTATGGGTCGTTTCTGCCTATATGGTCGCAGAAATGGCAGGTATGCCGATATTCGGTAAACTATCAGATATGTATGGTAGAAAGAGATTCTTTATTTTTGGTTTAATCGTCTTTATGATTGGTTCGGCACTTTGTGGTACTGCTGAAAACATTACACAGTTAGGCATTTATCGTGCGATTCAAGGTATTGGCGGCGGGGCATTAGTACCGATTGCATTTACTATCGTGTTTGATATTTTCCCTCCTGAAAAGCGCGGGAAAATGGGTGGTTTATTCGGAGCAGTATTTGGATTGTCAAGTATTTTCGGGCCATTACTTGGCGCATATATTACAGATTATATTAGTTGGCACTGGGTATTTTACATTAACTTACCGCTTGGTATTTTAGCACTTATTTTTATTACATTCTTTTATAAAGAATCACGAGTTCATAGAAAACAAAAAATTGATTGGTTTGGCGCAATTACTTTAGTTGGTGCAGTAGTTTCTTTAATGTTTGCACTTGAACTTGGCGGACAAAAATATGATTGGGATTCTAGCTTTATTTTAAGTTTATTTGGTGGATTCGCTATTTTAATTATTGCATTTATTTTTATTGAACGAAAAGTAGAAGAGCCAATCATATCATTTGAGATGTTTAAGCAGCGTTTATTCGGAATGAGTACCATTATTGCTTTATGTTATGGTGCTGCGTTTATGTCAGCAACTGTATATATTCCGTTATTCATTCAAGGTGTATACGGAGGTACCGCAACAAACTCAGGGTTATTACTATTACCGATGATGTTAGGATCAGTTGTAACAGCGCAATTAGGTGGGTTTTTAACGACGAAGCTTAGCTACCGAAACATTATGATTATTTCTGCTGTTATTATGCTAATTGGACTATTTTTATTAAGCACATTAACGTCAGAAACAAGTCGTGTATTATTAACAGTGTATATGATTATTATTGGATTTGGAGTTGGTTTCTCATTCTCTGTACTAAGTATGGCGGCTATCCACAACTTTGGTATGGAACAGCGAGGGTCTGCGACTTCAACGAGTAACTTCATTCGTTCATTAGGCATGACGCTTGGTATTACAATCTTCGGAATGATCCAAAGAACAGGTTTCCAAGATCAATTAGAAGAAGCATTTAAAGGTATGAACGGGGGAATGAATACAAACGCTTTAGGAGATTCAAGAGCTATTTTATCAGAATCGGCAAGATCTCAAATTCCACCGCAAATATTAGATAAAATTATTGATGCTCTTTCTAGCTCAATTGTCCAAACATTTATGTGGGCATTGGTACCAGCTGGTTTAGCATTCATATTTATTTTCTTTATGGGAAATGAGCGCATGGTAATTAAAAAACAACAAAAGAATAAAAAGAGCGAAACATCAAAAGCGTAATGAAAAAGCTCCCTTCCAATTGGAAAGGAGCTTTTTCGTATGTACGGATTTAGATTAGCCTTCGATGATTTCGTATTCTTCGTCTGCTAATAATAAAATTTGTGTTTTCTTACCTTTGTTTTGAACTTCGATTACATCGTAAGCACCTAAGTCTCTTATTTTGCTTTGAGAAGCGTTAACCATAACTTCAATAGAATCAATTAAGATATCTTCTTCAATGTATGATTCAGGCAATGCCATATCTTCAGTATCTAATACACATGCGTATAGATTTTGTAAGTTTTCAGCAGTTGGATTTTGTTCTTCAACATCAATGATGTTTTTTACTGCTTCCATATTTTCTTCTTTTGCTTGGTATACTTTAATTTTAGCCATTGTTTTAATCTCCTTTATAACGTAATCGTAGAGGCTACACTTCATTATAACGTTTTTTTCATGAAAGATGAAATTGTTATATGTATTTATAGGGAAATTTATGTGTTAGTACTCATTTTTAATGCGATAAGTAGGCAAATATATTCCTGCGTTAAAGTTATATTGTCCAAGCTTTTCTCATATCCCCCTCATATTATGTGTATGAGATAAAACATATAGAGAAGGGATGGAGTGTAAGTGGGTTGTGAGCCAAAACGAAATGATCGATGTTGTCAAAATAGTATTTGTGAATTTTTGCGAAGTCTAGAGCCTTTTACAAAAGTTGAGAGTATTGTAATTGCCGGAAATGAAATTGTTGTATCTTATTTTCTTTCATTTAATAAGAAGAATGGTGTCGTATCCTTCGTACAAGAGGACGATGAGGTTATTTTTGTAGATTGCTCTAAGATTGATGCAATTCGAATAGGAAAAGTTTGTAGTTGTAAAACGAAAGTCAAATTTATTGAAGAGGATTTCAGTCTACTTGGAAACGTTTGTCCGCAATGTTTAACAGAGGGAAGCACACTCTTTTTTGACTTTCACAATTCAGAATTGAATTTATCACTTCAAGCAAAAACAATTGATGCGCCTAGTTGTACTGGGTTTATAGATGAGATGGGAAATGTAGTAAAACAAATTACTATAATAGGTGAAGCAATTGTTTCTAAAGATTTTGTTCAAGTACCTGATTCATTAAGTTTCCGACTAGTATTATCTGATACGGCTACGAATCCTTTAAAGTTTGGAATACTGTTCATTAATTTCCCTGATCTTACGTTTATTATTCTTTTCGCATCGAGTGGATACCTCAACATTTCGAATTGTTTGAGGATAGAGAGTGGAACTGGTAATGCTGAAATAGAAGAGATGAAAAAGATAATATCAAATGACGATAATACGTACACATCAGTTGTTAAAGTGACTAAAGTATATAAAAACGGAGGAAGAGAATCATTTGTTTATAAGAAGGAGTTATAACATATATTTTTAAATGAACCCTTAAACTAATGTTAAGGGTTTTTACATAATAAAAGATTATAGATTGTGAATTTTTATTAAGTATATTATCTGTAAACCTATACACTAGAAAGTCATTTACTTTTTGATTAAATGTTATAATAATTTTATATTTATGAATAATTTATAATTATATGGAATGTAGTAGACGTTTGCTTATATGTAGAAAAGAGTAGAAGTACATTAATTCTAAAGAAAGCAGGAATGTAATGATATATGAAGCGAATATACATACAAGAGAAAAATTAGTTACTATGTTCGAAGATTTCAATAACGTTGTTTTACTTTCTTATTTACAAGGACATATGGGTACCGCTTGGGTAAATGATCTTGAAAATCCGACAGTAGCGCAAATTACGGTAGGGATCTTTACATTTTATGCTGGGGATTCAAAGGTGAAAGAAACAGAAGAATTGCTTCGAAACATTCCTGATAGAATGTTAGCCATCGTAAATAGTGTAGAATGGAAAAAGCGTCTAGAAACATTTTACGAAAGAAAAATAGATAAGTTTTTACGCTATAAATTTAAACGTAATGCAGAAGTTTTTGATCGTTCAAAATTACAATCTCTTATATCAGCGCTTCCAAAAGGATACGAGTTAAGAAGAATAGATGAAAATATCGTAAATAACCCTACATTACATAAAGTCTCTAAAGATTTTACAAGTCAATTTCAATCAGTAGAAGATTATATAAACCGAGGTATAGGGTATTGTATCTTGTATAAAGGAGAAGTTGTATGCGGTGCATCATCATATAGCATTTATGATAATGGCATTGAAATTGAAGTTGCGACTGATCACAATTATAGAAGAAAAGGATTGGCGACTATAGTTAGTGCAGCACTAATCTTGGACTGTTTAGAAAAAGGGATATATCCAAACTGGGATGCAGCGAATACTACATCTGCAAAACTAGCTGAAAAACTAGGATATGTTTTTGATAAGGCGTATGATACTTATTTTGTGGATAATAGTTCAAATAAAAGAGCAGTTAGCCAAAGCTAACTGCTCCTCTCCAAAGGGGGAATGGAGAGATACAATCATGTTATTTACATTATTGACGGGAGGTTGATTTTTAATCAATCTTCTATAAAAGTTGAGATAAAATATTTTTAATTAATCCTGAGGATCCAATTAAGAGTACTGATAAAAAAACGATTGAGAATATACTTTTTTTAGGTTTTTTAAATTCTATGTATATGTTAATAATGGCACCAATTGCAACTACAGTAAAGATAACGAGTCTTATTACATCTATCATAAATAACGCTCCTTTTAATTACTTAATTGTATTATATAGGAATTGTCCTTTCGATTAGTTTATTTGAATACGATTTAAGGTAATTTTAAACAAACTAATCATTTATACAAAAGTAAGGTTAAGAAAAAAGACAGCGTAAGAAGTAATAGTATATCTTGTAGAAGCTGATGTTGACCAAATAAATTAGGGTTATTATCTATGCGGAAAAGTATAATTAATATTTATATATACTCACTTTAGGTACTTTTACAACTTAAATAATAAAACATGCTTTTCATAATGATCCAAACACCAATTATATTTTTCTAGAATAATTGGATGAACAACTTCTTTCGGAGTATCGACCTCAGTATAGCCATATTTCTTATAAAAGTTTTTTAATTCCTCAAAAGGAAGACAATATACATTTGGAACTTGTAATTTCTTCGCAGTTTCTACTAAAAATGAAACAAGATCCCCAGCTAATTGTAGCCCTCTAAATTGAGGAAGAATATAAATTCCACCCATTTCTAAAGTATCTTCATCTATTTGGACTAATCGTCCAACACCTGCATACTCATTGTTGTATGTAATAATTGCAACTTTGTCTCTTTTTAAATCACTTCGTACAAATCCTATTGAGTCATATTGATTATTAATCCATTCTAAATCATTAGATGTAGCCATTTGGATACTCATAGACATCCTCCTTCGGAATACTAGCACTATCTTTATTATATAAAACATAAGATGCTATATCAAAAGAACCTTGATATAGCACATTTGCAAAATTTATTAGTTGAAGTTGTAGATTTGCTGGTATTGAAATGATAATTTCAACTAAAAGAGGATAAGAACCTTGTGAATTTAGTGTAAAACTAGTTCTTGTGTTTGGTAACGCATTATTATTTAAGCGTATAGAGTTTATAGGCTTATTTTAATTGGTGTAGCTACTATATTATTGGAACTAGTAAGGAAATATAATAATCCCCAGCCTGAGTGATAAAAATCGTATTAGGATTTAGCAAAAAAAACCTCCTGAAAAAGAAAAGGGATTTAAAAATAAGAGCACTTCGAAAAGTGCCCTTCAGTAACGACTACTCATTCTAAAAAGAAAGGATGCAATATATCATATGAAGTTAAGTGTATTTAATTATGGGCCTTTTATATAAAAGTTTTATTTTGTATTTTGTTCCGAATAAAAAGGCGGTTGTTTCCGCAACCACCTTTCAGTAAAATAAAGCACTTTTTATGAAATAAATTATGGATGATCCCTAAAAAAGGTTATAGGATATACTCACATTTTTATAACTAAAGTGACGAGTTCAGGTTATAAGAAAGGAACAATTATATTGTATGAAATCTATTCCAGAGTAGTCGCAAAGAAAGCTGTCTTCTTATTTGAAGGCAGCTTTCTTTTATTAGAAAAAGAAGTAGAAGTAAAATAAAAGATTAAGTTACTTGTCCAAACAAATCTTTAAAAAATACATAAAATGCTAATAGTTAGTCAATATTTTAATATTGCTAACTTTTAAGACTAAAAGGGGTGATTTTATGTGTGAATGTGAAGTTTGTAGAAGAAAGAAAAACCGAGATCCATTAAATCGGGATTGTGAGCCGAAAAAACGAGCTCCTAAGCTAAAAAAAGAGGATTGTGAACCAAAAAAAGAGGATTGTGAACCAAAAAAAGAGGATTGTGAACCAAAAAAAGAGGATTGTGAGCCAAAAAAAGAGGATTGTGAGCCAAAAAAAGAGGATTGTGAACCAAAAAAAGAGGATTGTGAACCAAAAAAAGAGGATTGTGAGCCAAAAAAAGAGGATTGTGAGCCAAAAAAAGAAGATTGCGAATCATTAAATTATTATTCGTTTAGTAAAAATACAAATTTTTTAGAGGAAGCTATACAAACAGATAAAATCGATCAAATTTCTGAGGAATATATTGAAATAGTTGATTCAGCAGATGTACAAGTTACTACTACAGATACAAAAGCTGCGCTATCTATCCAAGCGGCATTACAAGCAGCTATTGTGGTTGTAGTAAGTATTTCTATAGCAGATAGTGAAAAGGCAGATAAAATAACACAAGAATTATTTCAAAAATCAGCTATTAAACAAATTAATAGACAAAAAACATTTATAAAAAATTCCAGAAACGTAACCGTAACAACGACTGATACAGATATTGCAGTGAATATTCAAATTCTCCTTCAAATTTTATTAGCTTTATTAGTTAAACTAAACATTTTATAAAGTGTCTATCCTATTGATATTTAGCTATAAGTTTTCACTCTAAGTAAACGTTTTTTGTTGTAACATATGGTACAAGCTTGGACTTCTTATTATGACTGAATTAATATTCAAGATAAATGAAAAAGCAAGTGTGGAAAACTACAAATAAAGTTGAAATACATTATTTAACAGTAAATGAAACTTATATTTATGTGAAGTGAAGGAAAGAAAGCTGACTTCTTATTAGAAGCCAGCTTTTTGAAGTTATTAGTAAAAAGAAGTGGAAAATAGAAGATTAAGTTACTTGTCCAAGCAATTTTTATTAAATTACATATAATGCTCTTAGTTATTTGAAATTTTTATAGAAAATTGATTGGAGTGAATATTGTAAATGGATGATTTAAACAAATTTTCTTCCTTTAAGTTTGATAAGGATCAAAAGAATATAATTATAGACCTTTTACTCTCAGATATTTTTAATAGGCATGGGATAAATGAAGAAAAACTAAAAAATTTATCGCCAGAAAAAAAGCAGCAAATTAAAAGTATTGTTTCTGAAATACAATCACAAGTTAATAATTATTTAGATTGAAAGGGGGTGAACGTATGGACAAAACATGTCATTCAGATGAAAATAAAAAATGGAGTGCATTAGATTACTCAAATCCTCATCCATCTTTTAAAAATGCTAGTGTTTCAGAAGCAGCTGCGCAAGAAAGTAAAACTTACCAAATTTCTGAAGAATCAATTACAATTGTCGATTCAGCAGATGTAGAAGTTACTACTACAGATACAAAAGCTGCGTTATCTATTCAAGCGGCATTACAAGCAGCTATCGTGGTTATAATAAGTATTTCTATAGCAGATAGTGAAAAAGCTGATCGTGTTGCACAAGAATTGTTTCAAAAATCATCTATTAAACAAATTAATAAACAAGAAACTGTTATTAGAAATTCTAGAAATGTTACAGTTACGACTACTGATACAGACATAGCAGTAAATGTTCAAATTCTTCTCCAAATTTTATTAGCGTTACTAGTTAAATTGAATATTTTATAAAGTGTTTAACTTGTTTTTTATCTAGTGATTCTTTTACTGTTTTAATTATAGTACAGGCTATAAATATTAATCATAACTGGACTAATATTTAACATCGCTAAAATAATAATGAGAGCAATGTGATGGAAAATGAAGTTTGGTTATTTTATGAAAATTTAAAAGCCATTTCCTTTATTGGATTTGGCTTTTAAATTTTAAACAGTATGAATTTGAAAAGATTATATTAAGATAAAGAATTAAAATATAATGATACAAAATACTTATAAAATTATTCGTGTTTTAGAAAAATAATAAGAAAAAGGTGTTTAAAATAGAATCATTTGTATTAACAGTTCAAGTTTTGAAGAATAGTGCATACAATATAAAGTGTTTTCCTTTCTTCATTTAAGTTTTACGTATATAATTTAAAGGTACTATTTTTATTTTATTATTTTATATTTATAACAGAATAGAGGTTTAAAAATGGGTGTTAAAATCATTACGGATAGTGCGGCGGATTTACCAGTAGAATTGCTGCAAGCATATGATATTGATTTAATTCCACTCCGTGTTTATGATGAATCAGAAACAGAGTATTTAGATGGAGTAACATTAGAGTCAGTTACATTATTGCAAAAAATGAGAGAAGGCGCTGTTTATAGAACGTCATTGCCTTCACTTGAAACTTTCCAAGAAAAATTTGTTTCTTATGCAAAAGAAGGTAATCCTTGTATATATTTAGCTTTTTCATCTGAACTGTCTGGTACATATCAATCATCAGTTCTCATTAAAGAGGAAGTAAAAGAAACATATGCTAACTTAGATTTAGAAATTATTGATACGAAATGTGCTTCGCTTGGTCAAGGTCTTGTTGTTTTAGAAGCTGCTAAAATGGCGAAAGACGGCGCATCAAAAGAAGATATTTTAAAACGTGTTGATTTTCTAATGAACCATATGGAACATATCTTCACTGTAGCTGACTTACAGTACTTAGTGAGAGGTGGACGTTTAAGTAAAGTCGCAGGATTTATCGGTGGTTTACTAAACATTAAACCGATCTTAAACGTGGAAGAAGGAAAACTTGTACCACTTGAAAAGGTAAGAGGGAAAAAGAAAGTACTTGGCCGAATTGTCGATATAATGGAAGAGCGTGGAAAAAAACTTAAAGGTCAAACAATCGGTATAACTCATGGTGACGATTTAGAAACAGCTGAAGCATTAAAAGCATTAATTACAGAAAGATTTGGCTGTGAAGTATTTATCGTAAATACAATTGGTGCAGCAATCGGAGCACATACAGGACCTGGCGTTATAACGTTGTTTTTCTTAAATGAAGTAGAGTAAAGGATTGATCATTTGATCAATCCTTTTTTAATCTAATTTATCCCGCTTTAACGGGCAGTAAGACCCCCACCTCAAAATTCAGCGGAAACAAAGAAGTTAGGTGGGGGATGAACAAAACCCCCACTGATTAAAGTTTCACTTTATATGTAATTATTTATTAACTTTCTCTTTAAAAGGTAAGAAGGTAGATAGGAAAGTGATAATCGCTAGTCCAAAGCCGAATCGTTCAGTTTGATCAATTACTAAGTCGTTTTTCCACTGAAAAATGAAAGAAGCGAATATTAAAAGTAAAGCAGCGCCTCCAACATATCTTACTATTTTTCGTGAAGATGCATCTTTAAGTCTTACAAACATGTGTATCATCCTTTCGTATTTATTAAATAATTCGACAAACTAATTTCTAGGATTTGATATTAATAATCCGTCTATTAAATTTATTTGATTTTCTTGTTTACAATAGATATCTTCTATCTACTAGACAAATGTAATGAACTATAACTATCTTAAATGAATAATAATAGTTTACATGTAGTTAAATCCTTTTCATTAAGTTTATCGTAATTCAAGTATATGACTCTGTCTTTGTTAATAACAAGTAGTAAAATCTCATGAAAAAAATGGACGAAAAACCCAAATTTTAACCATAAAATTTAACAAGCCATCTAGAAATAATCATAGTATGAATGTAAAATTAAAATGCGTGAGACATTTTTTTACATTTGTGAAATTATACATTTTCTTAATATGAAAGATTAAGAAATGCATAATGGCTGATTTGGTAAAAAGTAAGAAATGGTTAAGCAGGGAGAGTAGAAAGATGGAAATAGGGGAACGTATTCGCTATGTTCGAATGCATAAAGGATTAACACAGGGGGAGCTCGTATCAGGAATATGTTCAATAACATATTTAAGTAGAATAGAAAGTGGAAAAATAAAACCGTCATCTTCTTTTATAAAAAAAGTTTCTAAGAAGTTAGATGTAGATAGCGATTATCTTATAAATGGAAATTATGAGGAAATAAAGATTACTATTTTTAATATATGTAATAAATATAAAAAAGATAAAAGTATTACAGAAGCTGACTTATCTTTGTTAGAATTATACGTTCGTGAAGTACACCATATACCTTTATTACTAAAGGTATATGGTGTACTTATATACTATCATGCCCGGCAAAAAAATATGTTATATGTGAAGTCGCTTATAGTTCAAGCTTCGCAAATGATACCAAGTCAGGTTGAAATGCAAGATCCTGAAGATTATATTTATTATTTAAAAGCTCGAGGTTTATATTTTTATAATAAACAAGACTACAGTGCTGCTCATGATATATATGTACAGGCTGAGAGTTTACTTGGAGCAGAAGAAACTGAACAACATGGTCATATATACTATAATTTATGTCATGTATATAAGGAGCTTTATAAAGATAAAAGTATTAGTCGTTTGTATGCCTTAAAAGCTTACAACATATACAGAAAAAATGGTATGCAGAAGAACGTAGTAAATACACTTTTAATGCTTGCAATATTGTATATTATGGATGAATTATATGAAAAGGCACTTGAAATTTTACAGCAAGTAGAAAATAGTTTGGCTATTAATGGTGAGTCAAAGTATTTACCTGTAATTTCTTATGATTACGGGAAAATTTATCAAGGTTTGAAAGACTATGCGAATGCCATTAAATACTACGAAAAAACTTTGGAATTAAGTGAATTTTTATCACAGAAAGATCAAAAAGTATATGCGTTACGAAACATGTTGGAGGTTTACATAGAACTTAAAGATTGGGAAAATGTTAATAAGGTTATGAATGAAGCATTTCATTTTTTATCAATTTATGATGTACCAATTGCACATGTTCAACTATATGGTTTGAAAGCTAAAGTATTCAAAATACGTGGGGATTATTATGAATATGAGAAAAATATGCAAAAGGCAATTGAAGTGGGAGTAGAAAAAAACCAACATCGTTTAGTTGCTGAATTATCCTATGAATTAGGTAACTTTTATAATGAAAATCGCTCTTATAAATTATCTGCGAAATATTTTAAAATATCAGCTGAAAATAAAATGGATTTATAAAGAAGTTTAGTTAAAAGTTCTTATAAATTGTAAAGGGTTATCCAAAAGAGTAGAGTATTTTATACTTTTTGGATAACCTCTTTTATTGCTATTCTATAATTACCGGTCGATATGGTATTGGTGAAGATAAAATCATAGAAGTTTTAACTGTTCCAAATGGTATAACAATATCAATCAATTCCTCTAATTCCTTCATAGAGTGAACTGCCACTTTTAAGTAATAGCTACTTTCACCTGTTACTCGGTGGCATTCAAGAATCCTTTGTTCTTCGTATATTTTCTCCTCAAATTTTTTGCATGGAATCTTTAAGTTTTCGATTCTTAAAAATGCTTGAATTGATTTTCCAATTATATCAAGTGATATTCGAGCTGTATACTTTTCAATTATTCCTGCATCTTGTAATCTTTTTAGTCTTTCTGTGACACTAGGGCGGCTGAGGTGCAGGTGATCAGTCATTTCTGTAATTGTCATTCTGGCATCCTCTTGTAATAAAAGGGTTATTTTTTTATCGATTTCATCCATGAATTATGCTCCTTTACAAAATTGAAAGTAAATTTCTGAAATAAATACACAATATAAAATCTTATATTAAATTACATACACTTTTGTATATTGAATAGACTGATAAGTTCCTATAATTAAAATATAAATGGAGGTGTATGTAATGTCTAATCATTTTAATGAAACAATTTCTATTAAAAAAGGGACAGCTTTATACGTCGGAGCGGTTTTAGGATCAGGAATTCTTATATTACCTGGTATGACAGCAAGTGTAGCAGAAGGGAATGCAATTGTTTCGTGGCTTTTTATGATTTCACTTAGTATTCCACTTGCATTCACATTTGCTTTTTTATCAATTGAATATCCAAGTGCTGGTGGAATTGCTACTTTTTCAGAGAAAGCTTTCGGCAAAAATATAGGCGCCATTATAGGTTGGTCTTTTTTTATTGCAGGTAGTGTTGGGCAAATTGTTGTCTCAATGACTGGTGGAATGTATATAGTGAGAGTATTTGCTTTATCATCATATTTTTCTTACGTTATAGCGCTTATTATTTTAAGTATTTCAATCGGTTTCAATTTATATGGGTTAAAAATGAGTGGAGTGTTTCAAGTATGTATAGGTGTATTAACTTTCTTTATTTTGCTAATAACAATTATTAGCTCACTACCTTATATTGAAATAAAAAATATAAATGTACATATTTCTATGCATGAAATAAATCCAATTTTAGAGGCATCTTTATTAATTTTTTGGTCTTTTTTCGGCTGGGAAGCTATTGCAAGTTTAGCTCCTGAATTTAAATCACCTAGAAAAAGAAATATTATTTTATCTACGGGATTTGCGATTGTTATTATTGGAGTTTTATATATAGGTATTGCATTATCAGTAATTGGAACGAAATCTTATTATATCAATGCTGATAATACTACAGCTCTTGTGCTTGTAATCAAGCAAACATTAGGTGCCCAATTTGCGTGGATAATTGGATTTGTAGCTTTTATCATTTGTTTAGGGACGACAAATGCATTTATTGCAAGTATGGGGCGCTTAGGTTATTCACTAGGGAAAGAAGAAATTGCACCTCGTTATTTAGCACATATTAATGAAAAAAGAGAAAACCCAACAAATGCAGTAAAAGTGGTAGGTTGTATTGCAATAATTGGTTTGCTAATAAGTTTCGTTTTTCAAATTAGTATAGAGAACATCGTATTAATACCAAACTCATTAGGAATTATTACATATATAGTCGGTGCTGCGGCTGGAATGAAATTAATAAAAAACAAGTTAGGAAAAGTTTTTTCTGTAGTAGCTTTTACATGTTGCATAGTGGTTTATCCTTTTATTGGGGGAGTAATACTTATTCCATTGGCAGTATCATTCATATGTTTATGCTATTTGCGGTTTCGTAACAGAAGATAAATAAGAATGAGATTATAGAAATCTAAATATTTAAAGATATTAAAATTTTTTCGTTTCATATATAATTGTGAAGGGGGAATATTTGTAACTATTTGTAAAAAAGGGGGCGGCTATAAAATGCATGAAATTGCTAAGTGGGATTTAGATTCATTGTATTCGAATGAAGATATCCTAACTCCAATATTGGAGTTAAAAGAACAATTTTTTGTAACAAAAGATATAGGGATTCTTTCAAATCTTATACAAGCTATTGAAAAAGCAGAATACTATTTGTACTGTCGATTGACTGAAGAAAGTGTTTCATCTGACATTACTAGATTAACTATGAAAGTAAAGGAACTAAAAAGTGAAGTGCAGCAAGTCATACAGCAAAGTAAAGTGGAAATTACTGATAATACTAGGCTAATAAAAGATGAACTACATGCGTGGGAAAATATGTACATACAATTAAGGAATAGGATAGAAATAGAGCACAATAATAAGCAATTATCATTTGGACAAGCAAATCATGTTGCAATGAATAGTGATAATGAAAAGGAAAGACTAGAAGTATTCGAGTCATTAATATGTGCTTTGCATAAGGAGAAAGAAATTTTTGCTACTGTATTAAATCAAATAGGAAGATTGCGTAATACAAAGGGTAATGAATTAGAAGATAGAGAGATTTTAGCAAGGTCCCTTCATGCGAATGGTATTTCAGAAACTGTATTATTACAAATATGGAATGCGACAGAAGAAAACCTAGATAAATTAGTAAGTGCTTTAAACGTGTATAAGAAAGGTAGAGCTTCGATTACATGGCATGAACTTATGACAGTAAAGGAGAATAATGAGGTTAGTATTCCTTTTTCAGTAGCAGTACAAAACATATACGATGCATTAAAAAATATAGATGAAGAATTAGCAGAATTTGCACGTCATGCGATAGAAAGTGGTTGGGTAGATGCAGAACCGAGAGAGAATAAACCCCCAGGTGGATTTTGTGCTCCTTTTTTCAGTGAAAAAGAATCTCGAATCTCTATGCGTTATGACGGAAGTATCGATAGTGTAAGGATACTTGCCCACGAACTAGGACATGCTTGGCATTTTTATAATATGAGTTTTGAGCAATCCTCTTCTTTTTTAGATGATTATTTGCCAATGAGTACAGCTGAATCAGCGTCTATTTTCTTTGAAACATTGCTTATAAATTATCTAATTCAAACAACAGATAGTATAGATATAAAAAAGTCATTGCTTAGCTGGAAAATAAGAAACTGTTTTAATTATATAATGGCAATTCGAGCATCGTTCGAATTTGAGAAGAACTTTTATGAAAAATGTAAAGTAAGTCCTTTAAGTGCTGATCAAATCGAGAAATTATCTATAGTAGCGCAAGAAAAAGCATATGGAAATTCATTATCAGAATATCAGCCGTTTGTTTGGATGAAATATGTTCAGTTTTATTTAGCAGATGTTCCTTTTTATAATTATCCATACACATTTGGGTATTTAGCTAGTTTTAGTTTATTAGAAATAGCTAAAGAAAGGAAAAGTACTTTTCACTTGAAATATAAAGAGTTTTTACGAGAAACAGGAAAAAATTCAGTGGAAGAACTTATGAAAAAACATTTTGAAATAAATATAACAAGCTATGAATTTTGGGATAAAGCTTTTAAACAAATTTCTAAAGATATTGATGAATATTTGCAACTTATGTAAGGGGAGAGTAAAGTGAATCACCAACTTATAAAGGGAATACCTTTTTCAACTTTAGAATATGCACAAGTTATAAGTTTATTAAAAGGTTGGCTACATGAAAAACAAGAGAAACCAAGATTTGTAGTAACTGCAAATCCTGAAATTGTGATGTCTGCAAAGGAAAGCACGGCTAAATCTAAACAGTTTAAAAAGATGTTACTATCTGCGGATTTAATAACAGCGGATGGAATTGGTGTCATAATTGGCTCGAAAATATTAAAAGGAACGCTGAAAGAACGCGTCACTGGGGCAGATATCACTCACGATTTAATAAAATATTGTAACGATAATAGATACCGCGTCTTTCTTTTTGGAGCTGCTCCAGAAAGTAATAAAAAGGCATTAGAAAAATTAAATGAGCAGTTCCCGGGAGCACAGTTTAAAGGACAGCATGGATTTGTAAATGGTGAGGAAATAGAAGAAGTAAAAATGAAAATAAAGCAATTCAAGCCGCACTTACTGCTAGTAGGACTAGGTTCACCAAAACAAGAAGAATTCATCTATGAAAACATACAAACATTAAACATTCCACTATCTATAGGTATCGGAGGTATGATCGATATAATATCTGGTACTGTAAAAAGAGCACCAAAAATTATGAGGGATACAGGAACTGAATGGCTGTATAGGTTACTTTCGCAGCCGAAAAGATTTAAGAGACAACTTGTACTTCCGAAATTTTTAATTTCAGTTTTGGTAGAGAGAATGAAAAGAACAGCAAGTTAAGAAAGGACAAAAAAGATGATAGAGTCGTTATCTAATGAAAAAGCTAATATGATATTACAAGAGCTGCAAGTAGAGTGCGAATCTTTATTTGAATTTAAAATACAAAAAGTAATTCCAATTCATCGTGGTTGGTTAAACTTAAAGTGGAAACTCGAAACGGATGTAGGGAACTTTGTATTAAAGCAATATAATAAAGAACGATATAAGTTATATGACCCATTGACTTTATTGCAAGCATTACAACAACAGCAAAGATTACATAATAATGGTGTAAGATGCCCAAAATTGTTAACTTATAAAAATAATGTAATGCATATATCAAAAACTGATGAAAGATTTATAGTATTAGAACATAAAGAAGGTAATCTAGTCTCACCAGGAAAGGTGAATGAAAAGGAAATCCACTCTCTTGGTCAGACGATAGGTCATATGCATAAATTATTAAATGACGGCACTTTAATAGAAGGAGATATCCCTAAATTCGTTCCGCCTACTAAAGAGGAACGGTTGACACATTGGGAAGAGAAAAGGAGAGAAGCAGAGAGGCTAGGAAAAGAGCACATTCTTCCTTATATAAATTTACAACAAGAGGCAACACAATTGGTAAATGTAGATCAATTTTATAATAGTAAAAAGGGATGGGTGCACCGTGATCTATGGGTAGATAATTTCTTATTTCATAACGATAAGGTTTCGGCAATTCTTGATTTTGATCGTCTGGATTATGATTATGTGAAATTGGATATTGGACGTGCGGTTATATCTTGTTCCTTACATGATGGGGTTTTAAATAAGAGTCTTGTTGCATCATTTTTAGAAGGGTACCGCAATGAATTAGACTTTCCAGTAGGGAATATTGTTCGGGCAATTCAAATGCTTTGGTATATGGAGAGTACATGGTGGATTCATGCCAATATGGATCAGCATAGTGTACCACCTTCACGTTTCGCGGATGAAATGAATTGGATAGCTAAAAATTACGGTGCATTACATAGTATATTGGCAGATTTATAAGAAAAGGGAGATTACATATATGAACACAATCGGCATTATCGGAGCAATGCAAATTGAAATAGACTTACTTTTAGAAAAATTAGTTGTACAAGAAGAACAAACAATCGCAGGAATGCCTTTTTACGTTGGGGAATTCATGGGAACAGAAATAATTGTTACAAGATGTGGTGTAGGGAAAGTTAATGCAGCCGCATGTACGCAAACGTTAATTCATAAATTTGATGTAGATGCTATCATCAATACAGGTGTTGCTGGCGGGCTACATCCAGATGTAAAAGTTGGCGATATAGTTATTTCAACGAATGTAACTCATCATGATGTAAGTAAGACTCAAATGAAAAACTTATTCCCGTTCCAAGAGGAGTTTTACGCAAGTAAGAAATTAATGGAGTTAGCACGTACTGCATGCAATAGTAGTAGTTTACATATTGGAGTTCATGAAGGGAGAATCGTAAGCGGTGAATGTTTTGTTGAAGATTCAAACCTAAAAGCGAAATTAATAGATGAATATGCACCGCATTGTACAGAAATGGAAGGTGCAGCAATTGGACATGTTGCCTACATAAATGAAGTACCGTTTCTCGTAATGCGATGTATTTCTGACAGTGCAGACGATGAAGCACAAATTTCTTATGATGACTTCGCGAAAACGGCCGCAAACTATTGTTCAGAAATTATCGTTGAGATGCTGAAAAATATATCAAGTAAAACTGTATTATAATTCAAAAGGAGAGAATGAAATGTTACAAGCATTAATTTTTGATATGGACGGAACGTTATTTCAAACAGATAAAATTTTAGAATTATCGTTAGATGATACATTTGATCACTTAAGATCCCTTCAATTATGGGATACGGTAACGCCTATTGATAAATACCGTGAAATAATGGGTGTACCTTTACCGAAAGTTTGGGAAGCTTTATTACCGGATCATTCTCTTGAAATAAGAGAACAAACAGATGCATATTTTTTAGAAAGATTAATTGAAAACATTAAGAGCGGAAAAGGTGCTTTATATCCGAATGTAAAAGAAATTTTTACATATATAACAGAAAATAATTGTTCAATTTATATTGCTAGTAATGGTTTAACTGAATATTTACAAGCAATCGTATCTTATTATGAGTTAGATCAATGGGTTACTGAAACGTTTAGTATTGAACAAATAAACTCACTTAATAAAAGCGACTTAGTAAAAAGTATTTTGAACAAATATGATATAAAAGAAGCAGCTGTAGTCGGGGATCGTTTATCTGATATAAACGCAGCTAAAGATAATGGCTTGATTGCGATTGGATGTAATTTTGATTTTGCACAAGAAGATGAACTTGCCCAAGCTGATATAGTAATAGATGATTTACTGGAGTTGAAGGGGATATTGCCTGCTATACAGAGATAATGAAGTTGTTTAAATTACAATATAATCATTCTAAAAATAATAAAGTCGTTTAAAAATCTTTCTTCCATTAACGGAGTAAATTGCTTAGTGGGGAATTAAAATAAGTACTTGTGGCTTCTGAAGAAATGGAAAAAGAAAGATGTTAAATACAAAGTAGACTCTGTTATACAGAGGTAGAGATAGTGGTATTCATTTGTGATGGATTAGTAATGGTTTGATTTGGATTATAAAGTGTGTGCGTTTTTTGCCAAGTACTATATGACTTATTCTATGGAGGAAATATGCTTAAAGATAATTTTAACATTAATAATATTCCCACGGTTTTGTGGGGAGATAAAAGTGAAAAAGTTTTTATTGCAGTACATGGAAATATGTCAAATAAGGAAGATGCAGTTATTCAAATATTAGCTGAAGAAGCTAATCAAAAAGGTTATCAAGTATTAAGCTTTGATTTACCTGAGCATGGAGAAAGAACAAATGATAATACTCCTTGCAAAGTACAGTTTTGTGTTAGTGAATTATCTATAATTATGAATTACGCAAAAGAGCATTGGAAAGAAGTAAGTGTGTTTGCATGTAGTATAGGAGCTTATTTTAGCCTTTTAGCCTATCAAAATGATGTGATTGAAAAGGCATTATTTTTATCACCAGTAGTTAATATGGAACGAATTATCGAAAATATGATGAAATGGTTTAATGTAACACCAGAACTTTTGCAAAAAGAAATGACTATAGAGACACCAATTGGTCAAAAGTTATATTGGGATTATTTATGCTATGTAAAAGAACATCCTATTAATACATGGAATATAGATACATATATTATGTACGGAGCTAAGGATGAACTGTGTGAATTTGAAATTATTAACGATTTTACAAAAAAACATCGTTGTGCATTAGAAGTCATGGAGACAGGTGAACATTATTTTCATACTGAAGAACAGTTAAAGATATTTGAACTGTGGTTACAAAAGCTTATAGATTAACAAATTATAACTTAACTTGAACAATGTTAGAGTAGAATGATGAATTTATAAACTGATATTATATTTGAGAGACATTATAAATGTAAATCTATTCATTTAAGCAAACAGCTACTTTAGTTCAATAAGACTTAAACAACTATATTATCGATTTAAAACTGAAGTGAAGAATACACATACTACGAATTGAATAAGATAACAATCATAAAAATGCTCAGAATAAATGATTCTAGAGCATTTTTATGTGTTTCTATATTAAGGGGGGATTTACTTGAAAGATATACATATTCAACAAATTGAAGATTTAATGATATACGAATCCGATTATCTTGTTCAGGAAAGCAAAGATGAAGGGTTTTATTTCCTAATAAAACTAATAAGTGAATATGAAAATAAAATAAACACATTTAATAAAACGGGTGAATGTCTATATGGTATTTTTCAAGGGGAAAAGTTAATTGGAATAGGAGGGTTAAATGAGGATCCATATACAGAAAATAATAAGATTGGCCGATTAAGGCGATTTTATATTTCAAAGGACTATCGTCGTATAGGGCTAGGGAACTTGTTATTAAAGCGACTATTATCTCATGCGGAAAAGAATTTTAAAGTAGTTGTTTTACATACAGATACAAAACAAGGTGATGCATTTTATAGTGCAAATGGATTTGTGAAGGGGCAGGTATATAAAGGCTCTAGTCACTATAAAGTATTATGTTAGTAAAAAAAGAGACCTCTGCTTCGAAAAATAAGCGTATGAAGTCTCTTTTTTCTAGTCAATTATGTTTAACATTCATTTCTTTCAATAGTCCCTTCGGATCACCTTTTACATAATAAAAATGTGGATTATTTTCATCGTCGTAAAGCATAATATAAGGTTTTTGATTAA
This sequence comes from Bacillus sp. FF-1, assembly GCF_028548245.1. Taxonomy (NCBI): domain Bacteria; kingdom Bacillati; phylum Bacillota; class Bacilli; order Caryophanales; family Bacillaceae; genus Bacillus; species Bacillus sp. FF-1. Next base: position 549,831 of record NZ_JAQQGG010000002.1, on the reverse strand, counting down.
GAGGGAGAAGAATAAGTACTTCATCAATTGTTGTTTGTAGCCATTGATTTGTAATAGAAACTGGTTTAGATAAAGGGATTTTTATCATGTGACCATCTTTTGGAACGACATTTAAGTTTTTGAAGGCGCCAGTAATGGATTTAGCAAATTGAACAGCTTTTTTTTGAATAGCTGGATCTAAAGATTGTTTTTGAATGACCATTTCTTTTTGACAATCAAATACTTCAATTTGTTGATTTGTATTTGCTAACACATTTGTCGATAATAAGAAACAAAGAAGAGTAATGACTCCAATTTTTTTAATCATAATACAACACCTCGTCTTTACTATACCCTTAAAAATTTCAAATATTTTTCTGTCACATTTATGTAACAAAGAAGTTGTATGATACAATTGATTTTTGTTTAAAAGCAATGGAGGATAATGTATGAAAGTATTAATCGCAGATGATGAACAAGATATGCTAAGGATTTTAAAAGCTTATTTTGAGAAAGAAGGCTTCGAAGTTTTCTTAGCGAAAGATGGAGAAGAAGCACTTCAAATATTTTATGATGAAAAAATTGATTTAGCTATTTTAGATTGGATGATGCCGAAACATAGCGGTATTACTGTTTGTAAGGAAATAAAGAAAAACTCAAGCGTAAAAGTATTAATGCTTACGGCGAAAAGTGAAAGTGAAGATGAATTAGCAGCTCTTCAAAGCGGGGCAGATGAGTACGTAAAAAAACCATTTCATCCAGGTGTACTCATTACTCGAGCGAAAAAGCTAATACAGCATGATGATGTCATTCAAGTTCAAGATTTGAAAATAGATTTTACGAAAAATAAAGTTTATAAAAATGACAAAGAGTTAGATATTACAAAAACAGAGCTAGAATTAATAAAGTGTTTTTTAAGTCATAAAGGCATGATTTTGACTCGTAAAAAATTGTTAGATATCGTATGGGGATTTGACTATTTTGGAGAAGAGCGAACTGTTGATACACATGTAAGAAGGTTACGTAAAAAAGTAGGAGAAAATATTATAAAGACGCATCGTGGTTTAGGGTATAGTTTGGAGGAGCAGAGTGAATAAACTTGGAAAAAAACTATTTCTCAGCATTTCTTTAACTGTTATTCTTATTTTTACGATCTCTTTATTAATAATTAACTATCTTTTACCGAAATATAATATTTACAAAACGAGAGAGAACTTGAATGAATTTACAGTGCAAATACAAAATACACCTGTAAATGAGTTAGAAGATGTAATTCGTACAATTGAAAGCGAAAATAACGTTACGTTTGCATATACGTCAATCAATCAGTCAGAAGATGATATGAACGAATCGTTACGCATGCAACTTACGAAAAAGAAAGTAGTTTTAAATAAACTGTGGATTACGAAAGACGCAGTCATGAAGGTGAAAGTGGAAGGGCAATCGAATAAACTATATGATCAAGAGAAGTTAAAAGCAAGTTTTTTCGCTAAATATATTGCAAAAGATAATACAATAATTTTAATGGGAACTTCTATTGCACATTCTAACGAAATTATAAAAACGTTAAATACATTTTATTTATACATTCTTTGTTTCTCACTCCTTCTTATTATTTTACTTGTGTGGATACTTTCAAAAATAATAACGACTCCATTAAAAGAGCTAAGTGATGTAGCTCAGGACATTTCACATTTGAAGTTTAAAAGAACAAAAGTGAAAACGAACGATGAAATAGGGGAGTTAGCCGATAGTATTAATATCATGAGTGATACACTACATGAAGCACATCAAGATTTAACAGATCGTAATGAACATTTAAAACGATTTATGGGTGATGTGACGCATGAATTAAAGACACCAATTGCATTAGTAAAAGCATATTCTATGGGAATTAAGGATGGGTTAGATGATGGGACATACGTAGATACAATTATTAAACAAACAGATCAAATATCAAACTTAATTGAAGAACTATTACAATTTTCGAAGTTAGAAAGAGATGTTTTACAAAAAGAAGAATTCCCTATTGAACCATTAGTCCGAAGTATAATAGATAAGCATAAAATTGAACTGGAGTCGAAAGAAATACAGTTGCAGACGAACAGTAATATTAAAAATCAGGTCATTTATGCGGATTTAAATAAAATGGGAATGGTGTTTCAAAATTTAATTTCTAACGCAATAAAATATACAACAAATCAAAACATAATAATCACTTTAGAAGAGAGAAATAAAAGTGTATATTTTCAAATTAAAAATGGGATTAATGCAGAACAAATTAAAGATGTCGATAAAATTTGGGAACCTTTTTATGTCTTAGACTCTTCACGAAGTAAAGAAAAATCAGGCACAGGATTAGGACTAGCGATAGTGAAAAGTATTTTAGAAAGGCATGGTTTTGACTATGGCGTATCTACTAAAGAGGGAGAAATACGGTTTTATATTACTATGAAGAATGACTAATTCAATACAATTAGAAGCATCGTCTATTAATAGGTGATGTTTTTTATTGATTATATGAGAGCAGTAAATCAGAATATATAACCTTGAAAGCCCGTTGGAAGAGTGTTCTACAAATTTCTCAAGTTGCTGTATAAAAAAAAATAAACTGAATTTTCAGTAATTATATTGTATAGTAAAAGGAGACATAAATGGGGAGGGAAGGATATGGGGAAAAAGAAAATAGCAACATTATCAGCAATATTATCTTTATCAATTACGTCAGGAGTTTCTAGTATGACTGCGTATGCAGATAATAAAGAAACAAACTACATAAATGAGCATGACGTGAAGTTAAATGGAATTGTTTCAGATGCGTTACGTTCAAGTACGAAAATTGAATTAGAAAATGGGATGACAAAACCGATTTATTCGCTTGATGAAGCAATTATTGAAAATTTATTTGTAGAAACGGAAGTAGATAGTGATCGAGATGGAAAAAAGGATCGTGTATCGGTAAAAGTTATGCGTCCAAAAACTGATTCGAATGTGAAAGTTCCTGTTATATATGAAATGAGTCCATATCGAGCTGGCTTAAAAGATGTACCTGTATATAACGTAGATGAAGAATTGTATGCGTATGAAGGGAAACCGTATGGAGCTGTTAATCTTGGTTCGTATGGAAATTATTATGTACCAAGAGGCTATGCAGTCATTTTAGGTGAAAGTATTGGAACTGGGAAATCAGATGGGTGTCCGACGACTGGGGATGAGCAAGAAATATTAGGGACGAAATCTGTAATTGATTGGGTAAATGGACGTGCGAAAGCATATAAAGAAAATGGTGAGGAAGTTAAAGCTGATTGGTCAACGGGAGATGTCGGTATGACAGGAGTCTCTTATAATGGTACGTTACCAAATGCTGTTGCGACGACTGGTGTTGAAGGGTTGAAAACAATTATTCCAATCGCAGCGATTAGTAGTTGGTATGATTATTATCGTGCAAACGGTGCAGTGATTGCGCCAGGTGGATACCAAGGAGAAGATACAGATAATATGGCAGAAGCAGTATTAACAAGGGAAAACCCTGAAGTTTGCGGACAAGTAATAAAAGAGCTAACAGCCGGACAGGACCGGAAAACTGGTAATTATAATGATTTTTGGGATAAACGAAATTATGTAAAAGATGCTAAAAATATAAAAGCGAGTGTGTTTGTTGTTCATGGTTTAAATGATTGGAATGTAAAAACGAAGCAGTTCGCGCAATGGTGGGAAGCGCTTGGAGAGAATGATGTTCCTCGTAAAATGTGGCTACATCAAGGTGGACACGGTGGAACATCAACGAATGACTGGCAAAGAACACAAAATAAATGGTTCGATTATTGGTTATATGGAATTGAAAATGGGATTATGAATGAGCCAATGGTTGATGTACAACGTGAAAATAAAACATGGGAAAAATTAAAAAACTGGCCAGATTCAGCAGCTGTACCGTCAAAAGTGCGAATGTATTTAAGTAATAAAGCAGTTAATTTACCATTCAGTATGGGTTCTGTTAATAAGATGTTTTCATTCGTAGATGATGCAAAAATGAAATCAAACGAATTAGTAGCAAATCCAGAATTAGAAGTAGCCAATCGATTAGTGTATACAATGCCTGTACTGCAAAAAGATACGCGTATAAGTGGTACACCAAAGATTTCAATTACAGGAAATATTGATCGATCTGTATCAAATTTAACAGCATTACTTGTTGATTATGGAGGAACGAAGCCGGAAATCGTAACACGAGGCTGGATGGATCCACAAAACGTAAAAAGTATAGAAAATTCAACAGCGATTCAACCAGGCAAAGATTATACATTTACATGGGACATGCAGCCAGATGATTATGTCTTTAAAGCTGGGCATCAAATAGGAGTCGTTTTAATTGCTAGCGACTATGATTATACAATTAGACCGAAAGCGGGCACGAAGCTTACAGTGAAATTAAGTGAAGTGACATTGCCAATTGTGAAATAAATAGTTATGGATAAAGAGGCTGTCCCAAAAGGTGCTTTTTAGCCAAAACCGAATAGAAAGTGAAAGGAAGAAACGTTGATTTAATAACGTTTCTTCCTTTTCAATTTCATGTGATTTTACTTCGAAAGAGACTTATGAGACAACCTCTTTACATTTTGAAAGGGAGAGTTTAATGTGAATGTTTATTGGTAGATACAAAAAGGCTTACAATAAATAAAAAAATTGCATTTATGATCAATAGGCCACTAAATGTAAGCCCAGCAAAACCTCCAGCGAATCCATCGCCTACTTTTTCGCCAATTATGTGCAAAGTGGCGAAGAAAACAATGGGGGCAGCAAGAATGAAAATACCACTAGATATTTTCCATATTTGCCTATATTTCTTCGCTATAAAGAAAATTAGAGCATTAAAAGCAATAAGAAGTAAAAGAAATATAATGAATGAATTCATCATATCCTCCTTTCGGTAAAGAGTTTGAATTTTCATTATTTACATTGGCATTTCAAAGGAAATATTATAAAATATGATTATATTCTATGGAAAGTGAGTGATATAGTATGACAGTCAGCTCTTTCGAATTTTTATTAAAAATACAGGTACAGGAAGATTAGTTGAATGGAAATCTTCCGTACGTAAAAAACGGAGGAGAAAATAAATGTTTAGTTTTTATAGTACACTTTGCACGGAACTTTATGATTACACAAAGCCTGTCGGTTATTCTTTAAATGGTGATATTGAGTATTACGAAAAACGTTTAAAAAATTGTAGAGGAAGAATTCTCGAAGCAGCAGTAGGATCAGGGCGTGTCATCATCCCGCTTCTTGAGGCTGGTTTTACAGTAGATGGGATTGACTATTCACCTGAGATGCTAGAATCGTGCCGTATAAGATGCAAAGAGAGAGGCTTACACCCTAATTTATATGAAGGAAGCTTACAACAATTTTCACTTCCGCATAAATATGAGGCAATTATCATTCCTACTGGTTCTTTTTGCTTAATTGAAAATCGAGAGGATTCTATAAATGCATTGAAATGTTTTTATGAACACCTTAATCCAGGCGGACGATTAATCGTAGATATTATGCTTCCGTATGACTGGAAGACGGGGGAGATTCATACATCGACTTTTTCTTTACCAAATGGTGACGGAATTACATTAGAAAATAAATCAATTGAAATAGATTGGCTGAACCAAGTTACTCTATCCTATTTAAAATATGAAAAATGGAGTAAAGGGCAGTTAGTACAAACGGAATTGCAACGCTTTGCGGTGTGTTGGTATGGAATAGAAGAGTTTAAACTTCTTTTAGAAAGTATTGGTTTCTCTAATATTACTTGCTCTGCTGACTATGTTTTTGAAAAAAAACCGTCAAATGCAAATCAAATGTTTACTTTTGAAGCTGTGCGAAAAGAAAAATAAAGAAGTATGTAAGAAAACAAGGCAATCGATACAATATCGATTGTCTTGTTTTAATTGTATATTATATTGCGTACATGTTATTACGTTTTCATTGTCCAAGCATCCTTCTACTAACTACATATACTATTTATATTAAAGACAGTCACTATTTTAAATAGAACTGTAATGTTTCTATAAATGATATTTTAGAGAGGTAGGGGATAAATTTGGCAAACGAAGAACAAGATAGAATTGAAAATCAAGTGTATTCAAATCGTGTAGTAAGATCAGAATTTGATGCGAATTGGGAAACTTGTATATCAAAAAGTGGTTATATAATTTATGTAGCAACAAGTAATAATGCTGAAGTAATAGTACTTCTTGCAGATGGTTCAAGTAAATTATTAATTTTCGAACAAGGCGGTAAAGTAGTAGTAGGCGGTGGTGGAACAAGTCATTACAGTAAGCCGCACATCGCAAGAAATATTTAAGGTAGAACAAAATGCCGGAAAATGGTTAACTCATTTTAGTAGAACTTGATGTACTACAAATACTTTTGAATGATCAGAGAAGTTTGTAGGGAATTGTACGGATCAATATTTGAAATATAATGTATGGTTTGAAGAATTCTATAAGCAATAAAAAAGCATTTCCTATTTCGGGAAATGCTTTTTCTATGTTATAGTATAATAGTGTTTTAAAACAATGTTATTTTAATATATTTCAAATTTTGTTATGTATTATTTTTATATTAAATTAGTTGCGTAAGTATTTTTTTATATAAGGAGTAATAATTAGAGAAATGAAAAATATAGACTTTATACTAGAAAGTGATGAGGCATTAAAACCGTCTGAACGATTAGTACTATTATTATTAGAGAAGCATAGAATGTTATATACGAACGATCTATTGGCATTATCTAATTTATCATATAAAACATTAACAGATTCATTAACGTCGCTTGTATTAAAATCATATGTGTTAAAGGAAACAGGTAAGGGAAGAAGACAGAATTGTTATAGATTGGTATGATAAGACTGCTGATTTTAGAGATTTTATATTAATATTTATCGAATGTAAGGAGAAAACGCATTTTTGTTTTTAAATGAAAAAATGTAATAAACTTAAATATTTTTAATTTCATTTTTATTAATGATAATTTAATTATTTAAAAAATAGAAAAATAAAATAAACTGCATAAAACAGAAATAAAAAAACAATCCGTTTTTAAAACGGATTGTTTTTTATTGGAATAATATTATAAGATGAATGGAACACAGGAATAATTATTCTACTTCACTTGTATACTTTTCAGGTAATAATTCCATTACGTTACATTTTACAAGTTCACCATTATAAGAGAGTATAACATTCGTATTTTTTCCGTAATCACTTATTAATTCTCGACACATCCCACATGGAGCAACAACCCAACATTTTTCTATATCTTCATGAGGGTGTGGGTGTGCAACTGCTACAATGGTATCAAATTCATGATCACCTTCGGAAATAGATTTTCCTATTGCCATAGCTTCACCACATACTGTTATTCTTCCAACATTCGCTTCAACATGCACTGCTGCATAAATATTACCCGTTTTAGTTCGTACAGCTGAACCGATATGATGACGACCATATTTATAGTTTTTTTCGATTACTTTTTCAGCAGCTTTAATTAAATCATAGTCTTCACTATTTAAAGGTATTACGTGTAACATAATTTCTCCTCCATACTAAACATGATTAGCATTATTTTAGCATAAAATTTTAATATTTAAAATAAAAGATAAATGTTAAATAGATAATATTATTATGTAAACTATAATTAAAAAAGGAATATATAATAATCAACAGAACATATAGAAGAGTGTGATGATGAGAAAACAGCCTATGATATAGCCTTAGAAAAAGGTCATACTCACCTTTTACATTATTTGCAACAGGGAGTGAACGTGTGATGAATAAATGGAGTGTAGGGATATTTTTATTTAATGAGGTGGAAGTGTTAGATTTTGCAGGGCCATTTGAAGTTTTTTCTATCACTAAAGTACATGAAGAGAAACCATTTACTGTTTATACAGTTAGCCAAAATGGAGAAATGATTACAGCAAGGAACGGATTAAAGGTAAAGCCTGATTATAGTATTGAAGATTTACCACCAGTTGATATATTAATCATTCCAGGTGGTAAAGGCGCACGGGAAAATGAAGTGAAAAATGATATTGTAATAAATTGGGTTCGTCAGCAAATGAAAGAAGTAAAGCTAATGACTTCAGTTTGTACCGGAGCGTTATTACTCGCGAAAGCTGGTTTACTGGAAGGGTTAAAAGCAACAACACATTGGGCTAGTATTCAAACTTTCAAAAAAGATTTTCCGAATGTAGAAGTAATGGAGAATGTGAAATTTGTAGATGAAGGACATATTATTACATCGGCAGGTATTTCAGCTGGTATTAACATGTCATTTCATATTGTGAAAAATTTGCTAGGTGTGGAGATCGCTGAAGAAACGGCCAAAAATATGGAATATGATATTGATTTACAAAATTAAAAAAGCCCAAATTGGGCTTTTTTCTTATTTTGAGTGTATATAGGTATGATCTATGCTCTAAACTTAAGCTCTTAAACAGTCATTCTAGTTTATCGAATGTACGAAAATGCATCTCTTTTCTCCTTGTAACCATGTTAAAACAAGGAGAACTTTGTATGTAAAAAAACTCTTCTACAATAGTAGAAAAAGAATAACAGAAACTACTATTTTATGCCAGCATACATAAAAAAATGCAATGTAAATATGGAAATGTCGTCGAATGCTATCTTTAATTGGTTAATTAGTGAGATATTTTTGTGAAGGAGCTTATTTTATAAGAATAGAATTAAAGTTAATAAGAAATCATGCCGATGGTAGTGAAAATATATGTGTTAGGGGGATTTCATAATGAGGAAACTCAAGCGAATAAATGTTCCTAATATACAAGAACAACTATCACAGTCTAATGAAAATCGAGCAATTAATAAGAAAAAACTAAGACGATTTATATTCATGTTTATATTTATTGCGGCGGCTACTTTGTACGTTCAATTTATTTTAACGAAACAACAAGAAATAATTGTAGAAAAAAAAGATACAATTACGAATCAAAAAAAACAATTGGTTTCTTTAAAGAAAGATGAGGCTTCTTTAAAGACTAACATAGAAAATTTAACAGATGATGATGAAGAAATTTTGAAGTTTGCGAGAAAAGAATATCAATTTTCTAAGTCAAATGAAACTATATTTGTGTTGCCGAAATAGTGTAATAGAACAGTTAGCGATAGCTAGCTGTTTTTTCATGTAGGAATGTCATGGTACAAGAAACAATTACATATTGTAAAAATGAAGAGCTGGAGCTGTTTTTATACTTATGGAATATATACGAAAATAAATGTTGTTAAAATTCTGTCAATTGTATTATAATACAAGGTAAGCGGATACATTTTTTAATCCATGTTGAGTTTATCACTCATACGACTATTAAGAAAACCGTTATCCCGTATTAGAAAGGAAGAGAGCTGTGTACGCTTCAAATACAATTTATGTCGTAGGGGATGCGAAAGCACCTCAAAATAATCCCATTACCGAAAAGTTTAAAAGCTATTTTGTAGCGTTTGTACTTGTTAAGGAGACTGGGGAAATTGTAGATGCAGATTGCTCAGCGACAATTGCATTAACATCTCAATTCGTTAAATATTTATTTCTACATAAAAATATTAATGACCCAGAATTAGTAATGGAAATAAAAGATCGTTATTTCGGTTCGTCTCAAAAAGCATTACTTGTAGCATTAAAAGATGCACAGAAAAAATATAATCAAATCGCTGCTTTGTCTACCCATTCATAGACAAAATCCAGCCGTAAGAATCTTCTTATGGCTGGATTTTTTATTTCACATTTACCTTCTATATGAAAAGTAAGCGAAAACGGAGATCTTTTGCTCCAAAAAAGTTGAGAATTAAGGATCCGTTTTGCCAGACAACGAAAGGATGAACAAAATGAAAATTACCGATGTAAAAGTAAATCGTAGACGTGTAAATCTTCATACACCGTTTAAAACCGCGCTTCGTACCGTAACCGAAATAGAAAGTATAGATGTATATATTCATACAGATGAAGGAATTGTTGGCAAGGGTGCAGCAGCTGCAACACCGGTTATTACGGGGGATTTCGCTAACGGGATTGAAGAAGCAATTTTAGGGCCGATGCGTTCCAATTTAATTGGTCAAGATATCATTCAATTTCAGCAGTTACTACAGCACATCCAAATGAGTTGCATTGGAAATCCAAGTGCGAAAGCCGCGGTAGATATCGCATTATATGATGTGTATTGTCAATATCATAACATTCCACTTTACGCATTATTAGGTGGAAAAAAAGAAATTCACACAGATATTACTGTAAGTGTAGATGAACCGTTCATTATGGCGAAAGAGGCAAAGCAACATGTAGAAAAAGGATTTCAAACTTTAAAAATTAAAGTGGGGAAATCTGCACACTTAGACTTAGAACGTATTGAAGCGATTCGAAATAGCGTACCAAAAAATACGACGTTACGATTAGATGCAAATCAAGGGTGGAATCCAAAAGAGGCAGTTTCTATCATTAAAGAGATGGAAAATCGCAATTTAAATATTGAATTTATTGAACAACCTGTTCATGCGAAAGATTGGGATGGATTAAAGTACGTCAAAGATCATGTACAAACACCTATTATGGCAGATGAAAGCATATTTTCAGCGAGTGATGCATTAAAAATTGTGCAAGGAAGATATGCAGACTTAATCAATATTAAATTAATGAAATGTGGAGGCATACGTGAAGCGTGGCGTATTGCTGATATCGCAGAAGCAGCTGGTGTGAAATGTATGGTAGGAAGCATGATGGAATCTTCTCTTTCTGTTAGCGCTGTTGCACATTTAGCTGCTGCACATCCTAATATTCATTACTTCGATCTTGATGCGCCACTTTGGTTAATGGAAGAACCGGAAGGAATGACTTATTCTGGATCAAAGGTAAACCTTCAATCGACAGTGAATAGTAAATCTTAGGAGAAGAGACTAGTAAATTATCTTTTAAGGGGGATATGTATGAAAAAAGTAGGAACTGCATTTTTAACAACTTTATTTATATTTTCATCGTTTACATCAGCAAATGCTGAAGAAAAGAAAGATAGTAAGGCGTTTATCGATGTATCTGCCGCAACACTTTGGACCACGCCTGATTCATTACGGCCAATTGATGCACCAAGTGCTACAAATCCAGTTGATTTGTGGAAGTGGACGAAATCGATGACGCTGGATGAGAAACTTTGGTTAACAAGTGCAAATAAATTAGAAACGCAAGCGTTATTAGGCCAAGAAGTAACAGTTGTAGATAAAAAAGGGGATTGGGTGAAAGTGTTAGTCCATGGTCAGCCAACACCTCGAAATGAAGAAGGCTACCCAGGATGGATGCCTGAAAAACAGTTAACATATAATCAAGAATTTGCAGATAAAACAAATGAACCTTTCGTATTAGTAACGAAACCGACAGCCATTTTATATATAAATCCTTCTGAAAAACATAAATCGCTTGAAGTGAGCTATAATACGCGACTGCCGCTACTTAGTGAAGATACGATTTCATACCGCGTGTTGCTACCAAATGGGCAGAAAGCTTGGCTACGAAAAAATGATGGAACAGTTTACCGTTCTCAAAATGATATTCCAACCCCGACGGCCGATGATCTAATAAACACAGGGAAAATGTTTTTAGGATTACCGTACATTTGGGCTGGTACAAGTGGCTTCGGATTTGATTGCTCTGGATTTACACATACGATTTATAAATCGCACGGTATTACAATTCCACGAGATTCTGGTCCGCAATCGAGAAATGGAGTTGCAGTTGATAAAGAACATTTACAAAAAGGAGATTTAATCTTCTTTGCACATGATCAAGGGAAAGGCAGTGTTCATCATGTGGGGATGTACATTGGTGATGGAAATATGATTCACTCACCGAGAGCTGAAAGATCGGTAGAGATTATACCGCTAAATACACCAGGATATATAGAAGAATACGCTGGCGCCCGTCGTTACTTACCTTAAAAAATAGAGGGGGTTTTCAAATGAAAAAAGTTGTTCGTTACTCATTAGTTAGTACTCTATTCGTTTCTTCAATTTTAGTTGGCTGCGCAAAAGAAAAAACAACGACAAAGCCGAAAGATGAGAAGAAAGTATTACAGTTACTAGAAACGGGTGAAATTCCGTCATTAAATTCAGGGAAAGTAACAGATGCAGTATCATTTAACGTTTTAAATAACGTCATGGAAGGATTATTCCGCTTATCGAAAAACGATGAAGTGATTGAGGCTGGAGCACAAAAATATGAAGTGAGTAAAGATGGGAAAACATATACATTCCACTTGCGTGATGCGAAGTGGTCTAACGGAGATCCAGTAACAGCGCAAGATTACGTATATGCTTGGAAGCAGCTTATTAATCCGGATACGGCTTCTCAATATGCATACATTGCGTACGATGTGAAAAATGCGGAGAAAATAAATAAGAAACAACTAGGGTTAGAGGAATTAGGAGTGAAAGCGACGGATGATAAAACATTCGTTGTAGAGTTAGAACATCCTGTACCGTATTTTACGAAATTACTTATTTTACCATCGTTCTATCCAATTAACGAAAAATATGCGAAAGAACAAGGTGATAAATACGGATTAGAAGCAAATAAAGCGGTATATAATGGGCCATTTACATTAGCTGATTGGAAGCATGAAGCTAGTTTTACGATGAAGAAAAACGATAAGTATTGGGATAAAAAAGAAGTGAAGCTAGATGAAGTAAATTATCAAATTGTTAAAGAAATTTCAACTGCGGTAAATTTATATGAAACAGATAAAGTTGATCGAGCTGTCATTTCAACTGAATTCGTAGATAAATATAAAAATAATAAAGAGCTTAAACAATATACAGATCCGGTTATGTACTTCTTCCGATTCAATGAAAATGTACCGATTCTTAAAAATAAAAATGCACGTCTTGCACTAAGTACAGTGTTTGATAAGAAAGGACTTGCGACTTCATTTTTAAATGATGGTTCGGTTGCTGCAAACTATTACGTGCCAAAAGGATTTTTAAAAGGTCCAGATAAAAAAGATTTTAGAAGTACAGCAGGTGAGTTTAATAAAACGGATGTAAAACAGGCGAAAGAATATTGGGAAAAGGCGAAGCAAGAAACAGGTACAAATGAAGTAACGCTTGAGTTATTAAACTATGATTTAGAAAACTTCAAAAAAGTAGGAGAATATATTAAAGAGCAGCTTGAGAAAAACTTACCTGGCTTAAAGGTAAATGTGAAATTACAACCACACACGCAAAAATTAGCGCTAGAGAAGAAGAAAGAATATGAAATGTCGTTATCACGCTGGTTACCAGATTATCCAGATCCAATGACTTACTTAGAAGTATTCCTTTCTGGAAGCAGTGTAAACAATACTGAATATGCAAATCCAGAATATGATGCGTTAATTAAGAAGATTAAAACAGAATTAGGTAATGATGAAAAAAACCGTTGGAAAGCATTGCAAGATGCTGAGAAGATGTTGCTGGATGATGCGGTAATTGCTCCAGTATTCCAGCGCGGATTATCGTACTTACAAAAGCCGTATGTGAAAGATTTATACGTACATCAATTTGGACCAGCAACAAGTTTAAAGTGGGCAGATGTACAAAAATAAAGGATGAGAAAACAGACTCCACGTTTGTGGTAGTCTGTTTTTTAGTTAAAGTCGGGTAAATAGTACATGGTATAATTTACTAGTCTGTATAAAATTTTGGAGGGGAATGAAGTTTTATGTTTGAAGAAAAGAAAGTAATACATACAAAAAGGTTATTCATGAGAAAGCCCATTATAGAAGATGTTGATCAATTTTATAGCATAGTAAAAGAAGAGGCTGTTGGCAAATGGCTTGCTAAATCAAAGGGAATGTCAAAGGAAGAAGCGAAGGACTATATTATGCAACTAATATCACATTGGGAACAGTATGGTTTCGGGGTATGGTTGTTAGTTAATAGAAATACAGGAGAGCTTTTAGGACATTGTGGTTTAAGAAAAATAGATGAAACAGGTGAAATAGAAATTATGTATTTACTTGATCCGGAATATTGGGGAAATGGATATGCGTCAGAAGCAGCAAAGGCTTCCATTCAATATGCAAAAGAGATGATGAATGTAAAAAGAATAATTGCTAGAGTAAAAGTAGCAAATGAGAACTCGAAAAAACTTTTACGAAATCTAGGGTTTATATATACTCATGAAGTTGATTATAGCGGGCGCTTATTATCATATTTTGAACTCAATACATCATCCGAAGAATTCTAGACATTTCATATGTTTTTTCATTGTTAAAAAATAAAATTATTACTAAAATTTCAGTGTGAAATGTATGTAGAATCTTGTATAATTAACGTGTTTCTATGGAATCATTTTCTTGCGCTATATATGGGTCTTAATAGAACAAGGAAAGAAATACATACATGTATATAATAGATAAATAGAATGGAACATGTATAGAGAAAAAGGAGAGAAATGATGACGTGTCAAAGACAAGGGTTACAATTTAATTGTGATAGGAAGAGGAATAAAAAATGAAAATGAAGCATGCCTTTGGTCCCATAATTTTAGCGTGTGTGCTTTTTTTTATTATCATACTCATCCCATCGAAAAGTTTAGTATCACTGATTAGTGATAAGAAGGTAGCAGATGCGGCAACTTCCTTACAAAAAGAAAAATTACAAAGTGTATTCTTGCAACAGAAAATGTTAGAGAATTCGCAGTATTTACCGATGTACGGTTCATCTGAATTTTTACGAATGGATGCATATCATCCGTCTAATTATTTCAAAGTAAATCCCGCTGGTTTTACGCCATATTTAATTGGGATTGGCGGTACACAAAGTTTAGCTCATATATTAAATATGACATCTACAATGGATGAGTTAGAAGGTAAAAAAGTAGTCTTTGTTTTATCACCACAATGGTTTACAAAGACTGGTGTATCGCAGGGGGATTTTACGAACAATTTCTCTAAACAACAAGCATATCATTTTATTTTTAATGATAAAATAAATGTAGAAATGAAGAAGCAAATTGCGAAACGACTTTTAGATTATAAAGTTGTTCAAGAAGATGATATATTAAAAAATTCCTTAGAAGGTATTGTATTTAATGATACGAAACATAACGTAAAAGCGGGTTTAGTTAAACCACTTGCTTATATGCATCGAAATATTTTAGATCATAGGGATTTATTTAACTCCATATTTAAGATTGAGCCGATGAAAGAAAAAACAAATGTGGGACTACGTTCAATTTCTTGGGTAGATGCACGTAAACATGCGGAAGAAGAAGGGAAAGCGGAATCTACTACAAACACATTCGGAATTGAAAATCCATATTACTATAAACATAATTTGAAGAAAAAGTTAAAAGGTTTAAAAAACTTTAGAGCAAATGAATCATATGACGAATCACCAGAATATGATGACTTACAAATTGTTTTAAATATTTTTAAAGAGAAAAATGTCAAGCCGCTCTTTATTTCTGTACCTGTAAATGGACCGTGGTATGATTACGCTGGTTTCCCTAAAGAGCGCCGTGAAGTGTATTATAAAAAAGTTAGGGAACAAGTTGAGAAAGCTGGGTATCCAGTAGTCGATTTCTCTGGCCATGAATATGATAAGTATTTCTTAAAAGATACAATTCATTTAGGTTGGAAAGGCTGGATTTACTTTGATGAAGCAGTGCAAAACTTTTATACTGAGAAATAAGTGTGGAGAAAAAGGAACGGCTATAAGCTGTTCCTTTTTTTAGTATAGAGGATTTTGATGTGGGCAATTCGGAAAGGCATGTATATCTTGAATTTGGCTAAAATCATAATGCTTCATTGCGAACTGCGCTTGATAAAGGTATTCATACACATATAATTGACCATCATGTGCTGAACATAATACACCAGAGGTTCCTTGCCCATTTATGAAGGAAATACCGATAGGGCGTCCGATTAAGTATTGTATTTTTTGTTGCCAATGCATAGGGGAATCACTCCTTTTTGAGATAATATACGAAATGAATGAGTGAATTGTTGCTTATCCACATAATTATGGAGGCTTTTTATATAATTCCTAGAAGATATTCATATGAATGAATTACAAGTGCGAGAAAGGAATGCATAATGAAGAAAGAAAATATTTTAGAAGAAAAGTTAAATATAATAGAATGGTGTCAAACATTACAGCAAGTACCTGATGATATATGGTTTCAGGCATTAAGAGAAGGTTCATGGGCAATTGCGGATGTGATTTCACATTTTATCGTTTGGGACGTGTTTTTAATAAAGGATAGAATTCCATACTTTATAAGTGGACAATCTGTACCAAATGTTCCAATAGATGTTGAGGAAATGAATAAGGGAGCAATTAAATATGCAAGATCTGGTATTTCAAAAGAAGAACTATTAAATCAATTTAGTGTTACTCGTAAACAGTTAGTGGATGGAATTGGGCGAATTCCCACCCAATATTTTTATAATGACTACCAATTTGGCACTAAAAAAGTGAAATTAAATCATTACTTTTCATCACTCATTCAACATGACTTAAAGCATAAAGAAGAAATAATGCAATTTCTAATACAAAATTAAGCCTATAATAAAAACCGCTAACATTCGTAATGAATGTATAGCGGTTTTTATTTATATTTTTACGCAAGATTTTTACGTTTTTTTGTCCATTTTTTTATAACGAAGTATAAAACAATAAGTATGACGCCACCAATTGCGAATGATTTCACATATGGTCCAGCGATATCATTAATATTCTCCCAATTTTCACCTAGTTTTTCACCTAAGTAAATGAAAATGATAGACCAAGGGATGATTGCGAGTGCTGTTAACGTAGTGAAACGTAGGAATGACATTTTTGTAATACCAGCAGGAATTGAAATCGCATGACGCACTACTGGAATGAAGCGTGCTGTAAAAATGACGCCAGTTCCGTAACGATTAAACCAATCTTCTGCAGCATCTATTTGTTTTTTATGTATGAAAATATATTTTCCATAACGTTCTAATATAGGGCGTCCGCCGTATCGGCCAATCCAATAAATAAAGATTTGAGCAATAACACCACCAATTGTACCAAACACAACTGCGCCTAAAAATGAGATACTACCATTGAATACTAAGTATCCCGCATAAGCAAGGACAATCTCACTTGGGATAATTTCAATCATAAGTCCAAGCATAATGCCCCAATAACCTAGCCCTTCAAAAAATGTTAATACTGAGTGAATAAAACTACTTACCATTGTTGCACCTTCTAGTTTATGTATTTTTGAATAGGTGAACCTTATAGTTAATAATATAAAAGATTCACTATGTGTAGATTATACCTTATTTGTATAGGGGATTGCTATTTCAATTCTTTTATGTTCTTTATAAGGATTATAGTAAAGTATATAAGTTCAATTTTCATGAAGAGAGAATGAAAAGATTATTAAAAATTCCTCATATTCTAATGATAATAGACTGAAAATTAAGTATAATAGTGGAGGTCTTTAATTTACAAAAATAGGAGGAGAACATATGTATATTACAGATCCGATTTATGGACCAATATCTATTCAGGATAGATATATTCTTCAATTGATAAATACAAAAGCATTTCAAAGGTTGGCGGATATAAAACAACAAGGACATACATACTTTTTACACGAAAACGCAATACATACGAGGAAAGAACATTCAATAGGTGTATATGTACTTGTAAATAAAGTGATAGAACATCTTACGAATATTGGTGATATTCATTTATCAGAATATGAGAGGGAATTATTATCTGTTGTAGCACTTCTACACGATATTGGCCATGGTCCGTATTCGCATTGTTTTCAACAAATATCAGGTGAAGATCATGGTGAGTGGACTATACGAATCATTCAAGAGGACGAAGAAATACGCACGATTTTAAATCAGACCCCTGGATTATTAGATGATGTAATGAAAGCTTTAACAGAAGATGGTGCTTTTCTAATTATAGATGAACTATTATTTAATTCATTAGGCATGGATCAATTAGATTTTTGGAATAGAGATTTATATTATTCTAATCTTGAATTAGAGGGCTTAAGAATTGAAGAACTGATTGCTAGTATGCGTTTTATTAATGGTAAACTTGTAATTGAAGAATCTGGAATCCCTTTGATTGAACAACTAATGAAAATGAAAGAAGGACTTTATAATAATGGCTTTGGTCATCCGTTTGTAATAGGAAAAGATTTATTGTTGCAATCCATTTTTCAAAAGATAACTGAAAAAAACCTTAAATTCTATACTCCTGAATTACAAAATTTCTTTTATAAAGAAGAGGGTTTATTAGTAGAGGACTTTCTTCCATTACAAGATGAAATGATTTTACATGAAGTTCAGTGCTTTGCAAAATCAGAGGACAAACAATTAGTGGCGTTAATTCAGCTTTATTTTTCAGGTACTAAAAGTTTATCATTTCAAAAAGGGCTGGAGGGTGATTTTAAGAGGGAGAATAATAATTTAGCAATAATAATTGAGAAAAAGGCGTACAGTTCATATGTAGGTGGTATTTACGTCTATAGTGAGGGGCAGCTAGAGGATATTGTAGAAAAATCCCCTTTTATTCGAGAGATAGTAAGGTTACCTAAAAAAGAATATGCATATTCAATTTAATTAGTTTGAAAACATAAAATGGATGAGGTGGAAATGTGGAGTGGAAAGAACGCCTTTTAGAAATGGATGATTTACCAGTTATATTAGAATGGTATAACGATGAAAAATTACATAACATAGCGGATATAAAACCATTTAAGCGATATACAATCGAAGAGCTTCGTCAGTACTGGACCGAAAAATTGTCGCGGTCTCATGCAAGTTATCATGTAATAGTAGTGAAGGATGAAGTAATAGGTAGAGTTGGATTAAAAAAGACGAAATATGATGATATATATGTGATGGAATACTCTATTCTCATTGGCGTTTCGAATTTATATTCAAAAGGGCTTGGAACGGAGATTACAAAGTATTTTATTAGTAAATCATTTTTAGACCCTGATATAGAAGCAGTTCTATTGCAAGTTAGGGAAGATAACAAGAGGGCGATTCGTTGTTATGAGAAAGCTGGATTTGAAAAAGTAAAATCGTATGTGGAGAATGAAGTGAAAGTGTACGAAATGCGTAGAGTTAAGAAAGAGGAAACAGTATAGAAAGAAAAAAGCGTGTGTATTTAATTCTGAATATAGCGTGAATTAGGGAGAGTGAATAAAATACATGAAACATAAAATTGCATTACTGGCAGATGTACATGGAAATGCAACTGCTTTAAAAGCAGTTATCGAAGATTCTATGAAAGAAAGTGTGACTGAGTATTGGTTTTTAGGAGATTTAATTATGCCTGGTCCTGGATCGAATGATTTATTTGAAATGTTAGAAAGTATTAACGTTGATACTTATGTACAAGGAAACTGGGAAGATAGCTTTCTTGATGTTCTTAATAAAAACATTGATATTGATAACGCAACTGATATTTATGTTTCTAGATTAGTTCAGTATCAATGTGAAAACTTGGATGAAAACTATATTAAGCATATTAAAAATTTACCATTACAGATAATAAAACAGGTTAATGATTTATCAATCAGTATTAGTCATAATTTACAAAATAAAAATTACGGAGGAGATTTGTGGCCCACTAATAATCAGGAACAGTTTGATCGGTTATTTGATCGTGAATATGATATTGCGATTTACGCTCATACCCACCATCAATTGTTGCGCTATAGTAGCAATGATCAATTAATTATTAACCCAGGAACAGTTGGACAACCTTTTTACAAGTGGAATAAGCTAAACTCTGACTTACGTGCTCAGTATGCAATTCTTGAGATTGATGAGGCAGGGATTGCGGAGGTGAGATTTAAAAAAGTTTCTTATGATGTAGAAAAGGAATTAAAAAACGCTATTAGTAAAAATCTTCCTTATATTGATTTATATCGCGAATTGCTCGAGACTGGAAAAACTCATACTCACGATATTGAATTATTGCGAGAAATTAATGATAAATACAATTACAACGATGATGTAATTAAGTTTATCGAGAAAATCTAATAGGCATTTAGTAGCACGAAATGAAGATTGTTGAATGAATTATAGATTAGTAATGATAATTACATAATCAAGAGCAATTGTAAAATGAAACTTATATGTAAACGATTTTTGCATCTTATATTGATATAAAAAACAAGCATCTCCCAGTTCTACATATAAGATAGGGGGATGCTTGTTTTTTTACGGCTTCACATCTAAATTTTGTAGAAATAAAGTTGCTGTTACGTAACGTTTCGCTAACATTTGTACATATGCGGTATGTACAGAAAGTGTGGCGATAATAATGGCGTTACGGATTGCTTCACGTTGTTCGTTATTAACCTGATCGAACTTGCTTGCAATTTTATCAGCTCTTTCTTTTACGATGTTTTCAATTGTATGGATTGTATCTGTTGCATTTAATTGTAAGCAATTCCCTTGATTGAGTTCTTCAAATAGAGAAGAGTATGCTCCATATAAATGAACAGGATTGATTAAGTCATCACTTCGATCGGCTGGGTCGTTTACGATAAGGCGTAATAGCTTACGAATGGATTCAAAATCAAGTGCTGTTTTTAAATCTTCAACAATGAATAGTAAGGCTGCTTGTTCAATTGAATATTTTTTTCCTTTTTGAGGAGAGCCAATCATTTCTTTTATATCTCGTTTCACCCAGTTTTGCATGGCAGTTACAGAGAAACTTGTGTTTTCGATCTGATTGCCAAGCGCGACTATTTCATTTAAAGAGAAACCGACGTCTGTATCGTCAATTTTTATCAGTTTTTCAAAAATAGGTGAAAGTGCGGTAGTGATAAAAGCAGTTACGCTTTGTCCGCTTTCAATATCTTTTTTATGTGACTTTGCCCAAGCTTCTTGTAAAATACCGAGAGGCTTTTTCGTATTCCATCCTCTTAATGATAGAAGAAGGGTAGCCATTTCGTTTCGTGTGAGATGAAATGTTTCCATCTTTTCACCTCCATAAATAATAAAAAGTTCTTATGAACCTATAATATGTTTTGTTTCATTTAAAGTCAATTCTGTTTTGCTTAATTTTTCCTTTGTCACTAAACTGTCGGAAGTAAATAACACTTGCATATTTCGACAAAAGTTCATATAATAAGTTCATAAGAACCTTTAAAATGTTTTTAAAAATAAATCTATCATTCTGAATTTACTAGAAAGGTAGATTTCACATATATCTATATAAAAGGAGAATGGATATAATATGTTGAAAAAACTTGTAGCAGTCATGACAGCATTCATGGTTATCTTTGGAGCTAGTAGCTTCATGTTTGTAGATCACGCAGCAGCGAAGAGTTACAAATCTGGTAAAAAGTCGTTTACACCAAGTTCAGGTCAAAAGTCAAAAGTTGATTTAAACAAAAAAGACTCAAATGTAAATTCTCAAAAAACGACTCCTGATTCAAAAACAAAAGCAACAAATACAGCACCAAAAAGTAATAAAGGAAGCTTTATGAAAGGTTTATTACTAGGTGGTCTCGGTGGTTTACTAATGGGTAGCTTATTTGCAAATATGGGAGCTCTTGGTTCTGTATTAGCATTTATGGTAAATATGTTAGTAATGGCTGGTATCGTAATGTTAGCAATTCGTGCATTTAAATACTTCAAAGATCAACGTAAGAAAAAGGAAGATGAAGTAGCATGGAAACGATAAAAATTTCTGAACAAGAACTGATCAATGCCCTTTGCGTATATATCGCTGAAAAAAGACAAGTTGGTCCAGAAGAAGTTTTAGTTGAACTTATGTACGACGATGACTATGGTTTTTCTGCTGAAGTAGAGGTAAATGGTCGCCAGCAAATTTTAATTCAAGCGAACTTAATCGAAGCACTACGCTTATTACTTGACAGAGAATATAATGTCAATTCATTTGCGGCGAGATTACAACTTGAATTAGATGATGAAGAAGGTATTTACGCGTTAGCGAAATTTAATAACTCAGATGAGTAGGAAAAAGAGCTGTTGAGAGTATTCTCAGCAGCTCTTTTTAGTATGTGCATATGCAAGGGAATAATCACGCCAAATTTCATTCATTTTCCGTCTACCGACATCAACACCTTGGTTAAATTGAATGGCAGCTTGTTGACGTACCGCATGTACATGTTGGATTGCTTGTTGCAATTGTTGTTCCACAGAATGGGATTTTTTATTTGCCTGTTTTACAATTGAATATCCAGCAACAGTCCCTTGTGCCATGGCAATTTTCCCGCTTTCAATGCCAGTTATATTGCCGGCTACAAATAAACCAGAAAGAGGGGTTTCCATTGCTTCGGAATGGAGAGGAACATGCCCGCCTAATTCCGGAATGTAACGGAACGGACAGCCAGCTACAGCGGCTAGTTCAGCGAGAGGATATAAGCCACCGGCAATACAAACGAAGTCTGCTTCATATATTTGTTCCGATCCGGTTACGATATTTCCTTTCGTATCAATATTAGCAATGCGTACACCTTCAACTTGATTTGTTCCGATAATTTCAAGAGCTGCTTTTCGAAGGTGAAGAGGTGTACCGTTTATTTTCATTCCGCTGTTTGGATAGAAGGTTAATCCGGCTTTTCGAATCCAGCCATATTTCATAAAATGGCTACCTATGCGTAGAAAAGCAGAAGGAGCGAGATGAGCCGCATTTAAAAGAGAGTTAAAAACTTCTTCTGGTTCTCCAGCCTGTTGACTTAATTCACTTTTTTCAGGAAGTACGATATGTTCAACTTTGATGCCTGCTAATTGTAATTCATTCAAAATAGCGAATGACAAAATGTTAGCACCAATAATGATTCCTTTTTCCCCAACTTGAACGCGATGAACATTTGTCATTACTTGGGCTGCTCCGATTGACATGACTCCTGGAAGTGTCCAACCGGGAAGGGGAATGGAGTACTCAGCAGCGCCAGTAGCAAGTAAAACGAACGGTGCTTCTAACGTACCGATATTCGTATGTACGTACCAAGAACTTTCATCTTTATCTAAATTATAGACGGAAATGCCACATTGAATATTAACTGAAAGAGATTGTGCTTCTTCGTGAAGGCGTTTTGATTCTTTTATCCCGTTCCACCATTCTCCAGTAGGTTCTTGATGTAATTGTCCTAACAATCTTCCGCCAGGCTTCATAAATTCATCAATAACAAGTACATTCAGTCCAAATCGAGCGCAAGAGATAGAGGCTGATAAACCCGCTGGGCCAGCTCCGATAATTATGACATCATTCATCGCTTTTTCACCATCTCTCTCACGATATTTGGATGCTGTTTACCACTAGCAACAACCATATCTTTTTCAACGACAGTTAAGCATGCTCGTACGTTTGCTTGATTGTTTACTGTGACGCGGCATTCAGAACAATGTCCGATATTACAGTAAATACCTCGCGGCGTTCCGTTATCTTCGTGCACTCTTAATGTTCTTATTCCGTTTGCAAGTAAAGCGGCCGCAATCGTTTCATGTTCATATGCTTCATATTGTTGACCGTTAAATTGAAAAGTAATGCGATTACTATTATGTAAACTTCCTAAAATAGGGTGATGTGTAATTCTACTCATTTACTTTCACCTACCGATCCAAAAGTAACTGCTCGTACCGGTGGTTGATATTTCAATGGAATATCATTTGTAGTTACGCCTGGATTTGCATGTTCAATCATTCGATCTATCATCATTCTACATGTGCGGCCACCGCAAAATCCCATGCCAGCACGTGTTCTTAGTTTTAATTCTCTTGCCGAGCATTTATATTCAGCAATTGTCGATTGAAGTTGACCGTATGTAACTTCTTCACATCGACAAACAATTAAGTGGTCTTTATTCGTCATATGTATTCCTCCTCTAGTTCGGTTTGCACAAATTATATAATGCAAAAACTATGCCAATATAGAGGAGGTAAGGTTTATTGTAACCCGAGCTTTTTTAAACGGTTATATAAAGTGGCTCTCGTAACACCAAGTTGTTTCGCACATTCTAATTTATTTCCATTCAAAATGCGTAAAGCCCTCTCAATGACCTTTTTCTCATGTTCCTCCATCTCTTCTTGTAAAGAGAGGATTGTATTATTGTTGCTGAGTAATAAGGAATGAGCCGCATGATTATCTAAAGTTTCGGTTGTATGAAATGGTAAATATTCTTGTTTTATAATACCGTCAGTCGCAAATACGACAAGTCTTTCGACAACGTTACGGAGCTCGCGAATATTACCTGGCCAATTGTAATGAAGCAGTTCATGCATAATGCTGGACGGTAAGTCGCGAATGGGTCTGTTATAGTTGATTGAAAAATCGTTTAAGAAAGAGTAGGTTAATTCAATGATATCTTCGCGTCTTTCGCGCAGCGGTGGAATATGCAAACTAACTACATTTAGACGATAGTATAAATCTTCTCGGAACGTGCCTTTTCTCATTTCTTCTTGTAAATCACGATTGGTAGCAGCGATAATACGGAAATCAATATGAATCTCTTTTTCTCCACCAACTCGGTAATATTTTCGTTCTTGTAGTACACGTAAAAGTTTCACTTGCATATCGAGCGGCATTTCTCCTATTTCATCAAGAAATAATGTGCCACCTTGGGCGAGCTCTATTTTACCTTTCTTACCTTTACTATTTGCACCAGAAAACGCCCCGCGCTCATAGCCGAATAATTCACTTTCAAATAATGCTTCTGGAATTGCGCCGCAGTTAATTGAAATGAACGGAGCTTTAGCTGCTTCACTTGCATCATGAATTGCTTTCGCAAATACTTCTTTTCCAACACCACTTTCGCCGAGTATTAAAACAGTTGATTTCACCGAACAAACCTTTCTAGCTAATTGTATCGTTCTTTGTATAACGGGGCTCTTTCCATTCATCGTAAGGAAAGGGTCGGATTCATCTTTATACTTTGCTACTTCTTGTTCTAAACGGTGCATTTCATGTGACATATTGAATAGTTTTTCATTTAATGCGACTTGATTTGTAACGTCAGTTTCTGAAACGACTGCTCCTATAATTTCACCGTTACAATAAACTGGATTTGAGTTAATTAATACGAACAAATCTGGACGAGGTTGATGGAACTGAGCGATTATACTTTTTCCGTCATGTAATGATTGCAAAATTTCCAAATCTTTATAGTCAAAAAAACGAGTGATAGGTTGCCCAATAATCTCATTATGCTTGACTGAAAAGATCTTCTCGGCGCCATCTGTCCAGGTGCAAACGCGTTCTTTATCATCGATGACTGTAACGGAAGAATCCGTTGTTTGTATTACGGTGTTATAAAAAGAATGGAGTTCATTGTATGACTTAACAAGAAACGGGATGATTTGCTGAGCTGTTATACAGCATATAGGCTCTTTATTTTCGTTCATTATGATAACGACTATTTCATTGGAAAACGCGTCAATTAAAGCGGTGAATGATTCATCTTCATATATTACTGCGCAGTTATATTTTTCTGTAGTAGAAGGGCGGTAATAATACTTTCCGTTAATTTGCTCAATATGTTGCAAGCAGTATGTATGATTAATGGATAAAATTTTTAGAAATTCTTTTATTGTGGGA
This sequence comes from Bacillus sp. FF-1, assembly GCF_028548245.1. Classification (NCBI taxonomy): domain Bacteria; kingdom Bacillati; phylum Bacillota; class Bacilli; order Caryophanales; family Bacillaceae; genus Bacillus; species Bacillus sp. FF-1. The sequence continues at coordinate 524,232 of NZ_JAQQGG010000002.1, read as the reverse complement.
AATGAGAATGCCATATTGTCCTCCTATTATGTATAAAAATTTTGACAGTGATAAAAAAATAATACACTTATTTGCGATAAATTTAAAATATTTTTACAAATAAAAATATTATTTATAAAAATTGTATATATGTACAGTTGGCACGTCAATTGCATAAAAGAAAGTGAGAGCTTTAGGGGAAGGAGGAGTATTTTGTGAGGCACTGCGACGTTTTAATAATTGGCGGCGGTATTATTGGCTGCTCGATCGCTTATTACACTTCAAAATACGGAAGAGACGTAACAATCATTGAAAAAGGAGAATTTGTCAGCGGGACGTCTTCACGGTGTGACGGAAATATTTTGGCTATTGATAAAGACCCAGGATTTGATAGTCAAATGTCGTTAGTAAGTCAAAAATTAGTAACGGATTTAAGTGAAGAGTTAGAGCACTCATTTGAATATAGGGCACCAGGAAGTATTCTTGTATGTGAGTCGGATGAAGAGATGGAAGCAGCGCAGCAATGGGTGAATCGTCAAAAAGAAGCGGGTTTACCGTTTCGAATGCTTGATAGGCAAGATATAAGAGCAGAATCGCCATTTTTTGCAGATGATTTATTAGGCGGGTTAGAATGCGCAACAGATTCGACTGTAAATCCATATCTTCTTGCTTTTTCACTTCTTGCAGAATCGAAGAAATATGGTACGAAGGCTTTTAATCATACGGAAGTAAAAGAAATGAAAAGAGATAAAGAAGGTTCCTTTATTGTAGAAACGACAAATGGGACGTTTACTGCGAAGCAAGTGGTGAACGCAGCGGGTGTGTGGGCTCCGAAAATCGGACAAATGTTGGATATAAATATCCCAATTGAACCGAGAAAAGGGCATATTATTGTAGCTTCAAGGCAACAACACGTTGGTTGCCGTAAAGTAATGGAATTTGGTTATTTAATTTCTAAATTTGGCGGACAACGAAAAGTGGATGCTTTAACTGAAAAATATGGGGTAGCTCTTGTGTTTGAGCCGACAGAAAGCCAAAATTTTTTAATTGGTAGTAGTAGAGAGTTTGTAGGGTTTCATACGAGGATAAATAACGAGGTTATTAAATGTATTGCGAACAGAGCAATACGTTTTTATCCGAAAATGGCGGATATGATGGTGATTCGTTCCTATGCTGGATTACGCCCGTGGACAGAAGATCATTTGCCGATTATTTCACGTGTGGAACATATCCCAAATTACTTTATAGCAGCAGGGCATGAGGGGGATGGCATTAGTCTTGCCGCAGTTACAGGAAAAGTGATTGAAGAGTTATTAAATGAAAAAGAAACAATCATTCCTATTGAACCACTTCGTTTGAGTCGTTTTACAGAAAGGGTGTTAAACGGATGAGGTCACAAAGAGTCTTTACGACGATTGATACACATACGGGTGGGAATCCAACGAGAACATTGATTAGCGGTCTACCTAAGTTAATAGGCGAGACGATGGCAGAGAAGATGTTACATATGAAAAAGGAGTATGACTGGATTCGCAAATTGTTAATGAATGAACCGCGTGGTCATGATGTAATGTCAGGAGCACTATTAACAGATCCGTGTCATCCTGAAGCAGATATTGGTGTTATTTACATAGAGACAGGTGGATATTTACCGATGTGTGGTCACGATACAATTGGTGTATGTACAGCTTTAATTGAATCAGGTTTAATTCCGGTAGTTGAACCGATTACCTCGTTAAAGTTAGACACGCCAGCCGGGTTAGTTGAAGTGGATATCTTTGTTCAAGATGGAAAAGCGAAAGAAGTCTCCTTTTGTAACATACCAGCTTTTTTACTGAAACACATTACTGTAAACGTCGAAGACATTGGAACTGTAGAGGCTGATATTGCGTATGGAGGGAATTTTTATGCCATTATCGATGCGAAATCAGTAGGGTTAGAGTTAGTACCAGAAAACGCATCTACAATCATAGATAAGGCAATTCATATAAGAAATATCATTAATGAGAAATTTGAAATCATTCATCCAGAGCATTCGTTTATTAGAGGATTAACCCATGTGGAGTTTTATACAGATCCTACACATGAAAGTGCGCATGTGAAAAATACAGTTGTCGTTCCGCCTGGAGGAATTGATCGTTCTCCATGTGGTACAGGAACATCAGCAAAGTTAGCGGTATTATATGCTAACCAAAAAATTGAGATTGATGAAGAGTTTGTTCACGAGAGTATCGTTGGTTCTTTATTTAAAGGGTGCGTTATAAATACGACAAATGTTGAAAATATTGAAGCTGTCGTAACGAAAATTACAGGTTCAGCTTGGCTTATGGGGATGCATAGATTTTTTTACAATGAAAAGGATCCACTGAAAGAAGGCTTTTTGCTAATTCCGCCGATGGAACATGAAACGGAGGATGTAAAATGAACATTCAAAAAATGTATACAGCAGTAGACGTACACGTAAATGGCGAGGTATTCCGTGTAATCAAAGATGTACCATGCAAGTACTACTACAATTTAGAACAATTAAACGAACAATTTTCAGGTGAATTAGCGGAAGAAATGCAGCTTTTATTAAATGAACCGCGTGGTTTTATCGGTTTAAATGGATGTATCGTCGTTCCTTCTATTCATCCGGAAATCGATGCAGCTGTATTATTTTTTAATCATGAAGGGTCAATACCTCTTCATTACGGAGGTATTGTCGCAGTCATAACGATGTTACTAGAAAGCGGATATTTAAAAAAGAGAGAGACGAATCAATACAAAATCGAAACGTTATCTGGCATATTTTTAGTTCATGCGTATGTAGAGCATGATGAAGTTGTATCTGTTTCGTTTGAAAGTAAAGTATGTTATATGATTGAGAAAAATTTACAAGTTGAACATATAAGTTACTCTCTCATACAGGCAGATAAAGTATACGCAGTTGTAGAAAAAGATGCGTATTCACCAGAAATTCATATTGAAAACATTTCTGAATTGAAAAAATGGGGAGAAAGTACACTACAAGCTATACAAAAACAGTCGTTAATAAAAAGGCTTATTTTAGTAGATTCTTCGCAAAAAGAAAAGAACCATATAAAGTCGATTACCTTTCATGAAGATAACTTTATCGTACGATCGCCAGGTTTTGTTTCTACTATTGTGTCTTATGTTCACGCGTTATTTAAAAATAATTATATAGCGGATAAACCTTTTATAAATGAAAGTATATGTAATAGCTTTATAACTGTTGAAAAAGTGAAGAAGGAAGAAATAGGTTACATTTTCCGTTTTGAAAGTAGAGGATTTATTACAGGGATGCAGACGTTTCTATTAGATCCTACAGATCCGTTTCCGACAGGATTTTTATTAAAATAAAATAGTAAAGGGAGAGATAAATATGAAAAATATTAAAGGGGCATTTCCAGTATTAATCACACCGATGGATGAGTTTCAAGAGATTAATTGGAACGGTGTAAAACAAAACGTAAACTACTTTATTGAGCAAAAAGTGGCTGGCATTATTATTAATGGAAGCACAGGAGAGTTTGTTAGTTTATCAAAAGAAGAACGATTTAAAATGGTAGAAACAGTATTAAAAGAAGTTGATGGTCGTATACCAGTTATTGTTGGAACTGCTGCGGAGACGACGAAAGAGACGATTGAATATACGAAACATGCAGAAGCGCATGGAGCGGATTGTGCATTAATTATAAATTCGTATTATTGTAAACCGAAAGAAGAGGAAATATATTTTCATTTTAAAGAAATCTCAAACGCTGTAAATATTCCAATTATGTTATACAATAACCCGTTTACATCTGGTGTTGATATGAGTACAGACCTCATGCTACGTATTGGAAAAGACTGTGAAAATGTTACACATATTAAAGAATCTAGCGGAGATATTCGAAAAGCGAGAGATTTAGTAAGACAAGGCGAAGATGCTTTTCAAGTGTTCTGTGGATCTGAAGATTTAGTTATGGAATCTTATTTAGTTGGTGCAACGGGATGGGTTTCAGTAGCAGGTAATATCGTACCGGGACTTGTTACGAAAATGTATGAGCATTTCCAAAATGGTGAATTAGAAAAAGCTTGGGAAATAAACGACGCTATTTTACCCCTTTGCGAGTTTCTTGAAGGATCAGGAAAGTATGTGCAAATTGTGAAACGATCAATGGAATTACACGGGCAAGCTGGAGGACCTTCACGTTATCCGAGACTCGGATTAACTGAAGAAGAAGATCAAAAACTTCAAACGATTATTTCAAAAATTGCAGCTCATGCAGCTGTTTAAATAAGGAGGAGAGCATAAATGTTAACGAAAAACATTGAACTAAAACCAAAAGTGAAAGCGTTTTTAAATGAAGAAATTAAAATGTTTATTAATGGTGAATTTGTTCCTTCCATTAGTGGAAAGACATTTGAGACATACAATCCAGCAACTGAAGATATTTTAGCTATCGTATGCGAAGCACAAGAAGAGGATATCGATGTCGCAGTAAAAGCGGCAAGATCTGCATTTGAATCAGGACCTTGGGCAGAAATGACTACTGCTGAAAGAGCACATCTTATTTATAAATTAGCAGACTTAATAGAAGAGCATGGAGAAGAATTAGCACAGTTAGAAGCTTTAGATAATGGGAAGCCATATCAAGTAGCACTGGATGATGATATTGCAGCGACTGTAGAAAATTATCGCTATTATGCGGGATGGGCTACGAAAATTATCGGGCAAACCATTCCGATTTCAAAAGATTATTTAAATTACACACGCCATGAACCTGTTGGCGTTGTAGGTCAAATTATTCCTTGGAATTTTCCGCTCGTTATGTCTTCTTGGAAAATGGGAGCTGCACTAGCAACAGGTTGTACGATCGTATTAAAACCAGCAGAACAAACTCCTTTATCGTTATTATATACAGCGAAACTTTTTAAAGAAGCAGGTTTTCCAGATGGTGTTGTAAACTTTGTGCCAGGTTTCGGCCCTGAAGCGGGAGCTGCAATTGTAAACCATCATGATATTGATAAAGTAGCCTTCACAGGTTCAACAGTTACAGGAAAATATATTATGCGTCAATCTGCAGAAACAATTAAACATGTAACGTTAGAACTTGGTGGTAAATCACCAAATATCATTTTAGAAGATGCTGATTTAGAAGAAGCGATTAACGGTGCATTCCAAGGTATTATGTATAATCACGGCCAAAATTGTAGTGCTGGATCTCGCGTGTTCGTTCACCGAAAACATTACGAAACAGTCGTAAATGAACTAGTAAAAATGGCGAATAACGTGAAACTTGGAGCAGGTATGGAGAAGGAAACGGAAATGGGTCCTCTCGTATCTAAAAAGCAACAAGAGCGTGTACTACATTACATTGAACAAGGAAAAGCTGAAGGCGCGACTGTTGCTGCTGGTGGTGAACGTGCATTTGAAAAAGGTTATTTTGTACAGCCAACAGTATTCATAGATGTTACTGACGATATGACGATAGTTAAGGAAGAAATCTTCGGTCCAGTTGTCGTTGTACTTCCATTTGATTCAACGGAAGAAGTAATCGAAAGAGCAAATCGCTCTTCTTACGGACTCGCTGCAGGCGTATGGACACAAAATATTAAAACAGGACATCAAGTTGCCAATAAATTAAAGGCAGGAACGGTATGGATTAATGATTATAACTTAGAAAATGCAGCGGCACCATTTGGTGGATTTAAACAATCTGGTATCGGCCGTGAGTTAGGTTCATATGCGCTTGATAATTACACAGAAGTGAAAAGTGTTTGGGTAAATATAAAGTAATAGAGAGATGAAATAATGAGATAGACGGACAACTGGAAGTTTTAATAATAGTTGTCCGTTTTCTTATATATAAAATAGTGTTCTAAAGAATGATAAGGGGGATTTGGATGGAGCAATTAGTAGAGTGGTTAGTAGGGCAAGTATGGAGTATAGGGCTAGTTATTTTCGCATTAGGGGCAGGGGTGTATTTTACTATTGCAACTCGTTTTCTACAAATTCGTTATTTTAAAGAGATGATTAAACTATTATTTGAAGGGAAGAGCTCGGAGACGGGAATTTCATCCTTTCAAGCATTTTGTTTAGCCTTATCAGGTAGGGTCGGAATAGGTAATATTGCAGGGGTCGCAACAGCTATCGCTTTCGGCGGGCCTGGAGCTGTATTTTGGATGTGGGTAATGGCTCTTTTAGGAGCAGCTAGTGCATTTGTTGAATCAACATTATCTCAAGTATATAAAAGTAAAGTTGGAAATGAATATCGCGGTGGTACACCATATTTCATTGAAAAAGGATTGAAAATGAAATGGTTTGCAATCATTGTAGCAGTCGTTGTAACACTTTCATATGGTGTTTTATTACCAGGTATTCAATCTAGTAGTATCGCAGTTGGATTCGAAAACTCTAATGGTATTAGCAAATATATAACTGGTATATTGTTAGTCATATTATTAGCGGCAATCATTTTTGGTGGCGTAAAGAGAATTGCAGGCGTTTCACAAATGCTCGTTCCATTTATGGCAATTGGATATGTAATTGTTACATGTATCGTATTAATTGCGAATGTAACGGAAATTCCAAGTATGTTCGCTTTAATTTTCTCTAGTGCTTTCGGTATAAATGAAATGTTTGGTGGAATCGTCGGTGCAGCAATTGCATGGGGCGTAAAGCGCGCTGTATTTTCAAATGTAGCTGGCGTTGGAGAAGCGACGTATAGCTCTGCTGCGGCTGAAGTATCTCACCCAGCAAAACAAGGGTTAGTTCAAGCCTTTTCTGTATACATTGATACAATTATCGTATGTACAGCGACAGCTCTTATGATTTTAATAACAGGTATGTATAATGTTATACCGGAAGGGAAAAGCGCTATTGTAAAAAATATAGGGAATGTTGATGCTGGTCCAATCTATACACAACAAGCAGTTGAAACTGTTATGACTGGGTTTGGTCCATTATTCATTTCAATCGCAATCTTCTTCTTCGCATTTACAACTTTACTCGCATACTACTATATCGCTGAAACGACACTTACTTATTTAGATCGTGAGCTTAAATATAGCTGGTTAAAACCAGTTTTGAAAATTGGATTTTTAATTATGGTTTACATCGGTAGCATAGAATCAGCGTCGCTTTTATGGAATCTTGGGGATTTAGGAATTGGTAGTATGGCATGGTTAAACTTAATTGCGATTCTACTATTAAGTAAAATCGCATTAAAAGTGTTAAAAGATTATGAAGTGCAGAAAAAAGAAGGGAAAGATCCAGTATTTGATCCTAAAAATGTAGGAATTGAAGGTTTAACATTTTGGGAAGAAAGAAGTAAAGAGGTTCAAAGAAAAAATGTTAAAGAACAAGAGGTAGTGGATGATAGTCTGAAACTGTAGTTTAAATAAACTGAACATTCACTCTATTGAACGAGGTATATTGCCTTCTTTTCATCACATACTACAGTAGGTACAGATAATTTGAATGGGGGTAATAATAAGATGGAACACGAACAACATCATAGTTCAGTAAATGACGTTCTACATCATTATAAAGAAGGAATCGGTAGTTTTACAAACCAAATTCCTGAAATTGCTGAAACATATAATGCATTCACGCAAGCTTGTTTTCAAGAGGGTTCTTTAACAAAAAGAGAAAAACAACTTATTGCATTAGGAATTAGTCTAGCAACGCAAGATGAATATTGTACCGTTTATCATACAAAAGGGTGTCTTGATCAAGGGTGTTCAGATAAAGAAATTCTGGAAGCGTGTGGTGTATCAGCAGCATTTGCTGGTGGAGCTGCAATGAGTCAAGCGGTAACTTTAGTGCAAGAGTGTTTAACAGAACTGAAAAATCATAAGCATTGAATAGAAAAAAACGTTTTAAACTTTATGTTTAAAACGTTTTTTATGTGAAATTACATTTGTATTCACTTTAATATTTTATATCTTCATAAATCGAATTCTCTACATCAGGAAGAACTGTGTATATGCTTTTACCGATTAAAGCTTCTAATTCTTTCTTAATTGCATAAAACCCTTTCCAATGTAATGATGTATGAGACGTTGTACCGTGACGTAAACTAACGGAAATCAATCTTCTTTCCAGCGTAGTAAAACCATCCGCGTCAGCAAGAGCATCACAAAGAGTAATTACTTTATTGTATAAATCGTAGTTACAATGTTCATTCAATATTTCAACTAACTGGATTCTCATATGATCAGGAACGAGACTCCACTCCGCTGCGATATCTATATGTTCATTTTTGCATGGGAATGAGTGTGTAACACAAATAACAGCGTTTCCTGTATACCCTAAATCATTCATATACATATAACCATCGTAGGAATGAATGACCGATTTGGTAAAACCTTTGTATCTTCCGATATCATGCAAAAGGGCAGCATTATATGCTATATCAGCATCTAGGTTATACCCATTTTTAATAAGTTCTATAATTATGTTTTCAGTTGCCTGAGCAACATTTATTGAATGTTCAAACCAAGGACCGGGGTTTTGTTCATATGCCCATTCGAGTAATTCTTTTGCATATGTTCTATCTACTATATATTTCATATCGTTATCCTTTCCCTAAAAAAGCATGTTTTAAAGAATTTCATCTTAGTATATCATTATTCCTCCTTTAAAAATTGGTACAATGAAACAAAAGGGGGATTAGTAATGCAAAATTTAGTAATTGAAGAGATTAAGAAAATAAATGATGATATGGAAGAGCTTTCTGAACTTTTGAAAACGGTTGTAAATGATGGGGCGTCAATTGGTTTTTTACCTCCACTGGATCAAAAAGAATCAGCGAAGTATTGGGAAACTGTTTTAGCACCAGAAGTGATCTTATATGTTGCTAAAATAAATAATGAAGTGGCAGGGAGTATTCAATTACATTTCGTTACAAAGCCTAATGGGATTCATAGAGCTGAAATTTGTAAGTTAATGACTCATCCAAACTTTAGACGTAATGGCATTGGACGTTCACTTATGCGCAAAGCAGAGGAACGAGCGAAGCAAGAAAACAGGACTCTTTTAGTGCTAGATACTAGAGAAGGAGATCCTTCGAATAAATTGTATAAATCATTAGATTATCAAGAAGCTGGAAAAATACCAGAATACGCAATTTCTCCAAATGGTAATTTAGATGCAACAGTTATTTATTATAAATTTTTATAAGTGATGATTAAAATGCTGTCATGCTTAAAATAATAAAGTTTGATTTTTAACACCGTCTATATTTCTCTAGCGGTGTTATTTGAATTTAATTAATGTGCTAATTGAATTTGAGAAAGTTTTTAGAGGGTTCTTTTCGTAATGTTCCTCGACTTATAATGGATGTAGAGAAGATGACTAGGCAACTATAGTTATTTTCGCTTTATTATGGGAAAGGGGATGACGAGATGAAAACGAAAGGTTTACAGAAGGTGAAGAAAGTTATATTAAGTGGTGGGATATTACTTACAGGATTGTTAACTTTCGGTTTTTCAGAAAAAGCTTCAGCTCATGGATACGTAGAATCACCAGCGAGCCGTTCTTATTTATGTAAGCAAGGGGTAAATGTAAACTGCGGTCCGATTCAATATGAGCCGCAAAGTGTAGAAGGAATAGGTGGATTCCCGCAATTAGGACCTTCGGATGGTCAAATCGCAGGAGCTGGCCATTTCCCTGCTTTAGATGTACAGACTGTAGATAGGTGGAAGAAAGTTACGTTAAACGGTGGGACGAATACATTCAAGTGGAAACTAACGGCTCCTCATAGTACGAAAGAGTGGAAATATTATATTACGAAGAAAGATTGGAATCCGAATAAGCCTTTAACGAGGTCTGATTTAGATTTAGTGCCTTTCTATGTAAAAAATGATGGAGGAGCTAGACCTGGAACTTCCGTAACACATGAAGCAAATGTGCCAACTGATAGAAATGGATATCACCTTATTTTAGCTGTGTGGGAAATCGCAGATACTGGAAATGCATTTTATCAAGTTATAGATGTTAACCTTGTAAATAACGGTTTAGCATCAAATAACGTGCTAAATCATGTAGTGCAAGTTCCTACTTTATTTTAAATAAAGTATACATTTCGATCATCTAATTCATTTTAGATGATCTTTTTTACGAAAAACGATGAAAAATATAGAAGAAAGTGCAATTATTTATAAAAAATTATGCTTTAAATATTGTCATATTTGCTTCTTTAAGATATCCTTTTCATGAAGAGGTGGAAAACATGGAAAAAGTACTAGTTTTCGGGCATAAAAACCCAGATACAGATGCAATTTGTTCTGCAATTGCTTATGCAGAATTGAAAAAAGAATTAGGAATGAATGCTGAGCCTGTACGTTTAGGCGAAATCAGCGGTGAAACTCAATTTGCGTTAGACTATTTTAAAGTAGAAGGACCGCGTTTTGTTGAGACAGTAGCAAACGAAGTGGACAACGTTATTTTAGTTGACCATAACGAGCGTCAACAAAGTGCTAACGATATCGAATCTGTTCGTGTGTTAGAAGTTATTGACCATCACCGTATTGCTAACTTTGAAACAAGCGATCCTATTTACTACCGTTGTGAGCCAGTTGGTTGTACAGCTACAATTTTAAACAAGATGTACAAAGAAAACGGCATTACAATTCGTAAAGAAGTTGCAGGTTTAATGTTATCTGCAATCATTTCAGATTCTTTACTATTCAAATCTCCAACTTGCACAGAGCAAGACGTAGCAGCAGCTCGTGAATTAGCGGAAATCGCTGGTGTAGATGCTGACAAATACGGCTTAGAAATGTTAAAAGCTGGTGCTGACTTAAGCGGAAAAACAATGGAGCAATTAATCTCCCTTGACGCTAAAGAATTCCAAATGGGTAATGCGAAAGTTGAAATCGCACAAGTAAACGCTGTTGATACAAATGACGTTCTTGTACACCAAGCTGAACTTGAAAAAGTTATCTCTGCAGTAGTAGAAGAAAAAGGTTTAGACCTATTCTTATTCGTTGTAACTGATATCTTAACTAACGATTCTGTCGGTCTTGCGATCGGTAAAGCAGCAAACGTTGTTGAGAAAGCATACAACGTATACCTAGAAAACAATACTGCTACATTAAAAGGTGTAGTATCTCGTAAAAAACAAATCGTACCAGTATTAACAGAAGCATTCCAAGCGTAATATTATTGAGTATGATTTAACAAAAAGACAAGTAGTCAGATTGGCTACTTGTCTTTTTCTTTCTCTAAAAAACAGAAAATTAGATTTTTAAAAGGAGAGTTGTGTATGTTTAATGATTTGGAGAGTAAATTACAGTCACTTTTAGAGCGAAATATTACTTCTGTTTTAGAATTAGAAAATTGGCTTTTCGATGAATTGCGTGTAAACGCTGAAATAGAAGAGAAGATAACAAGTAGTTTAATCGCCACGTATAGAGATACAGGTAACAGAAATATGCATGATTTACATATGTATAATCAAAATACAATTCAACCACTTTTAAAAAGATACAATGCAAAGTTTGACCAAAAATTTATAGAGTGTCCGTTTTCTAACTTATTAGACGAGCGAAAATATGCATTTATGAAAAAAGCAAGATTTGTAAAGAGTAAAATGTTTAATGAAAAAAACATTGCTCTTTCTATTAAAGAGCAAGAGTGCATTACGAAGTATAGAGAAATAATGTCTAACATAACAATTAATTGGGAAGGCGAGCAAAAGACGTATGCACACGTTAAAGCAAAGCTAGATAACCCAAATAGAGCTATTCGCGAAAAAGCTTGGTACGCTTTATGTGAAGCAAGGAGTGCAGTGAAACCAGAAGTGGATCGTATTATGAATGCACTTATACAATTGCGGAATGAGATAGCTTTAAATGCAGGGTTTAATAATTATAGTGAATATGCTTTTAAACAAAAAAACAGAGATTACAGTATTGATGATTGCTATAAGCTCCATGAATCTATAGAAAAGTATGTTGTACCAATTTGGAAACAGTTGGGAAGTATTTCCAAAAAGAATCTCGGTGTAAAAACGTATCGCCCTTGGGATCTTTCTCCATGTAATTTACCAAAAGTCCCATTCCAAAATGTGATTGATTTATTAAATGGTGTGGAAGAAATATTTCGAAAGACAGATTTATATTTTTATGAGAAATTTATTCATATAAGGAAAGCTGGATGCATTGACGTAGAAGAACGTGAAAATAAAGCACCAGGAGCTATTTGTTTTACCTTGCCTCATAGTAAAGAGGTTTTTGTGTATTCTAATTTTAGTCCTTCATTTTATGCAATTAATGCACTTATACATGAAGTGGGGCATGCATTTCATTTTTATAAACAATTTAAAAACGATAGTAGTATGCAGGAAAGATATCTGCGCGAAGAGGTGGCTGAACTTTATTCCCTCAGTCTTGAGTTATTAGTAATGGATAAGCTGAATGTTTTTTATAAGCAAGAGGATGAATATAAAGAAGTGCAACGCCTACAAATATATCGTGCTTTGTCTTTATTAATGTCGTCAATTGCAGGAGATGTATTCCAGCACTGGATCTATGCGAATCCAAACCATACACCAGAAGAACGTGATAAGAAACACGCCGAACTATGCAAAAGATATCAATATTCAACAGTCGACCTTGCAGGATTAGAGGATGAAATCGGTGCAAGCTGGATAGAGTCATTTCACTATGTTCAGTTTCCTTTTTATAAAATTGAATATGCAATTGCACAAATAGGAGCAATGCAATTGTTTCAAATTTACTGGGAAGACCCAGAAAAAGCGATTGCTTTCTTTAAAGAAGGTGCGAGTGCAGATTGGAATTTATCTATACAAGAAATATATGAAAAAACAGGTGTCACGTTTGATTTTTCGGAAGAAAGGATAGAAAGTACTGCAAGTGTTATTTTGGATGTGATCAATGAATTAAAATAAGGATAGCATTCGCTATCCTTATAACTGTTTATTCGTAGATTTTTTCTTGTTTATATAAAATGTAATAATAGCTGTAATGAGAAAAATAGGTATAGCATACGCTTGCCCAACAAACAACTTCCAGCCCGCATGATTATAACTTTGAGATGCTGGAGCAATCATAGCGATTACGCAAACAATAATATAGAGTACTAGTGCAGGGAGTATATTTTTCATTTGTTCACCTCCTTCTAAAGATATTCTATTTGGTTATTTATATACTTTAATTATTATTAAGGGCTTTGAAAAGTAAATATACTATTGTTTATAGTATTATAATATTTACAAGGGGTACTATGTTTAAATAGGGTAATGGGGGTTCAAATCTTAAAAAAGTGAATTATTAGTAAAAAAGATGGCTATATGGTAAAAGATGTAATTTTTATATTTAATATCATTATATAGCATGTTGAGGGCAAAATGTATAAAATAATTAACTTTACTTATGCAGGAGAAGAGGTAAGAAATATATGAGAAGGTTATGCATAATTCCATGCGGAAAGAAGAAAATTTGGGATAAGTATCCAGGTTATGGACCAATGGAAGCAAAAGATGTATATATTAGCCCGTTCGGAAAAGCATGTCAATCTTATGCAACTATGTTTTTCGAGAATTGGGTTATATTATCAGCGAAGCATGGATTTTTAAGGCCAAATGATATTGTACTAGAAAACTATGATCTTGGGTTTGATTCAAAGAGCGATAAGGTAATAAGTATAGAGCAATTACAAAAACAGATGGTAGATAAAAGTTTACTACAGTTTGACGAAATCGTCTTACTTGCAGGGCAAAAGCATAAAAAAGTAGTAACAAAGCTATATCCAGAAGAAATGATTACATATCCGTTAGAAGGATGTAAAGGCATTGGATATATGTTGCAGAGGTTGAAAGAGGCAGTGAAGGAAGAGGAGGAAATATAAGTATAGTTTCGGTCACTATGAGCTTAAACTGTTTTTAGGGAATTAAAACGTAAAATAGAGTTTTTAAGCATCGCCAAAAAGGTGATGCTTTTTGTTCGTGTCACCACTTTTTATAACGAAAACGAATTGCCTTCACTTTTAGAAAATGTAGGATGTATGGGTACAGTTAAGATTGTAAGTGGGAATAGCAATAAGACAAGTTTTGAATATGATATTAAGAAAGGAGATGTTGATAAATAATGGCCAGATATAGTTTGCACGGAGGACACAATAGTATTGTTCAAGGTGCTAATTTCGGGAATCGGAAAGAACACGTTCTAGATAGGCAAGTTAAAGATGCTGTGGCGACTAAGTTAAGGTCCCTAGGACACACGGTTTATGACGATACGGACGAGGTAGGGACAACTCAATCACAAAATTTAAATAATATCATTCGGAATAGCAATTCCCATGCTGTGGATTTAGTTATTTCTTTTCATCTTAATGCAAGTGATGGAAATGGACAGGGTGTTGAGGTTTTGTATTATGATCAGAAAGATTTGGCGGCTAAAATCTCAGCTCAACTAGCAAAAGATATTGGATGGCGTGATCGAGGTGCGAAACAACGTACAGATTTAGCAGTATTAAATGGAACGAAAGCACCGGCTATTCTTATTGAATTAGGATTTATTGATAATGAATCCGACATGGCAAAATGGAATGTTGATAAAATCGCTAATTCTATTGTATTTGCTCTTACAGGACAAACTGGAGGAGGTGCAACGGACTTGCTCAAAGTAAAAACTGGCGGTGTAGCATTTAGTAATTTACAAGATTTGGCTCAAGCTATGGTAGATGCGGGTATTGATGGACAAATTGTCGTTCAGAAAGATGGCATTGGTTATGCTATAACGAATGGCTATCCGTCCGGAAATATCGATAAATTTACAGCTTGGTTAGATGCACGTAAATGGTACTATGAGTACGTGAGATAAAACGAAAAATTGTCTTATTTTTAGTTAACAAGTATATTAAGTAACTAATAATTATGTAACTATAAAAACATGAACAATGTATATGTAAATTAGTACACAAAACCACCTGTCAGAAAGGTGGTTTTGTGTATCACGCTTTAATGGCAGTAAAATTCATACCTCAAAATTCGGATGAAGCTAAGAAATTAGCTGGGAATTGCACTGCTTGTGGCCTCCTACTGATTATAGTTTAGAGCTTTGTAAGTCTTTACTTATTAAACCTGTAATAATATTTTATTTTCTCAATACATAAGCTGAATTTTAAAATATTACGCAATAATACACTACCTTTCATACTATTTATTAGTTGATAATAGCAAAAAAACAAGCTTTGAATATAATAATGAAAAAGGAGATGTGAAATAATGGGTTATATTGTAGATATTTCGAAATGGAATGGCGACATTAACTGGGATATCGCAGCACCACAATTAGATTTTGTAATTGCACGTGTGCAAGATGGTTCAAATTATGTAGATCCTTTATATAAAAATTATGTGCAAGCAATGAAAGCAAGAAATATTCCGTTTGGTAATTATGCGTTCTGTCGTTTCGTTTCAGTAGAGGATGCACGGATAGAGGCGAGAGACTTTTGGAACCGTGGTGATAAAAATGCAACAGTTTGGGTAGCTGACGTAGAAGTAAAAACAATGAACGATATGAGAGCGGGTGCACAAGCTTTTATTGATGAATTACGCAGATTAGGAGCTAAGAAGGTTGGTTTATATATTGCTCATCATATGTATGATCCATTTGGAATGGCAAATGTCAATTGTGATTTTGTATGGATTCCTCGTTATGGTGGTAACAAACCAGCCTACCCATGTGATATTTGGCAATACACAGAAATAGGGAATGTAGCTGGCATAGGAAAATGTGATTTAAATAAGTTAATGGGAAATAAGCCGTTAGTTTGGTTTACTAATCAAACTGTTGAACAATCGACAAAACAAGAAGGAGTTGGAATTATAGTGAATAAATTTAGTAAAGTTGTTACGTATGAATTTGGTACAGCGTTAGTAGTAGAAATGTTAGGAATGATGGATGCTCTGGGGTATGAATCTCGTATTATCTCATATGGAGATAAACAAGGATTAGTTAGATTTGAAACAGCATATCGCCAAGGGAATGAATTAGATCGAGCGACAGCGTGGTTAGATGCTAAAGGACTTAAATATTTTTATACAAAAGAGTAGTTTGCTAAATAAAAAGCCGTCATGTGACGTTTTTTTATTTTTATGTAATCTTTTAATTCTATGTAAAACAAAAGCGAAATGCCATTGTAGGCATGAAGAGGAAAGGTATTAATAATAAAAAGGAGTACGATACGTACTCTTTTTTGGGGTGATTATATTCCATCTTGAACAGATTTCTTTACAATTAACCATGTGTCTTTCTTTTTAATCGTTATAGCTACATTAGTTCCATTAGATTCCTTATAAAAGATATATCCATTGTTTGAGTTTACATATGTGACTGGTTCGCCTATGCAATCTCGCGAGCAGGATTTGTTGACTAGTTCAATTAGGGATAGTTCGCTTGGATCTGTTTTACTGGCTTCTATAACAGCATCAAGGCTTGTTTTTCGATAACCTTGCAAGTTTATATGAAAAAGCTGCTCTATTTCTCCTGTAATGCTAGTATTCATTACTTCTACTGAATTCTTTTTTTCTTGAAGAAATCCGTTTTCATAAAGTAATTTTGTATATCCAATCCATGCGATTAAAACTAGCATGATAAACATACTACATATTTTAAGTGTTCGAAGGCGTTTACTAACTATCGTTTCTGAGTATTTCATTCACTTTAATCCTCCAATGTTTTTAATTTAAAGTATGCCTCAATACATATTTTTAGAAGAAGGATAGAATTTAAAGAGTTCTAGATAAAAAAGAAAGCATCTGAAGTGAGATGCTTTCTTTTTAGTATTTTCACTATCTGTTCGTTACTTGTTTCATAAGTGATCTAATTTCTTTAACGGGTGGTTTTTTATCATAGGCATCAACGTAAGAAAAGTAATAATTTAAGTTTCTGAGAAGCCCTTTTCCTATTTTAGCACTTAAAAAGGGAAAGACTTGTCCAGTATAATCATCAAGAGATTTACAGTAGTATTTTTCATCTAAATATATACTGTATTTACATGTTAGTTCTACTAGTGAGTTCCCTTCATCATCAATTACTTCCTTAGAATCAATAATGTCTATTAATGCGAATTTTTCATTTAGATAAACTTTCTTCTTTTTCTCATGTTTATTTGTAAGTATAAATACGAGACCAATGGCGTTAATCAAACTGTTTCCTCCTATAAAAAACGGATATTAATAAAATATATCGATATACGTTAAATGTAAAGAGGACAGGTGAAATATCATTGCTAGAAAGTTCGATAAGCCGATTTGGTTTTCAAATCGGCTTATTGTTATTGAAATACTTGCGGGAATTGCTTTACGATTGCGTTTGTTATCATGTCGGACATTTCTAAAGCTTCTTTTTCAACTTTATCGTACAATTTTACTCCTGCTTCATAATCTTTATTTAGAAATGCCAGTGCTTCTGCTTTTGTTAATGCTAGATGTTCATAAAACATTTGTGTAAATTCTTCTTTTTGTATATATGGGTTGATGCTAGTAAGAAACGCTACAATTTCATCACCGTTAGCGTACCATTTTTTCTCTATAGCGACAGCTGCGTTTTGGTCACCAGCTTTTGCGGCTTTAACAAGATCTGCTGCAATTACTAAGTGGTCTTTAATTAATGCACTATATTTTTTTACTGCATCTTCACCATAGAATGGTTCAAGAGATAGTCCCATATGTGTTGCATTTTGAAGAAGACGTTTAACTGTAACGTTTACGTCTGGTAAATGAAAGACAATACTTATAATAGCTAATCTCGTCCAAGCGACATGTTGTTCCCAAAAGGAACGCATATAACCTTTTAAAAAGTTCTCATTTTTACTAATTCTGTAATTACGTACAGATGTATCAAAGTGTAGATAATGGTTATGATAGGGGGAGTAATACGATTGCCGATAAGAATACATAAACGGTAACACTCCTTTGAACATGTATAACTCAAAGTATGATAGGAATTTATAATTAGTTACGTGTCCTCGTTTATTTTCAAAAATTGCTATGGAAAAAGATGAGGAATTTTATTGCGTTATATACAAATAAATTGAATATAAAGTAAAAGAGGCTCTGCAAGGGAAGTTGCAGAGCCTCAAAAGGGTATTGCCGAGATGTCGGACTCGACTACGTAATATTATCATAAAATTCTATTAAAAAAACCTGGTAAATGTGTCCAATTGAAAGTGAGTCTTTAATAAAGTGAAAGGGACCTGCTTCCCGCGGCAGATCCCTTTCACTAGATAATGTCGATGAGCAAAAACTCATCTGGAGTACCTTTATAGTAACAAGTGAAATTCGTTTTGTGTATTGAGAAAAAAGAATTAGATAATTAAATGTTAAGCATTTATATTTTACCTTTTGTAATTATGACCATTTGTAGTGAGTGGATTAAGATTATAAAATGGTGATAAGATTTATAATTACATCTAAAAGTATTATGAAATATATATAAATTAAAAAAGACCCGCTTATATAAGCAGGTCAACTTAAGGGGTTTATCCAACAGAATATTTCATATAATACCAACTGTATTGCAGTAAGTCTATAAGGGTTATATTGAGAAAATTATTATGAATGATCTATTTCGCACCTGTATTAACGTTTAAAAAGTTGAGAAAGAAAATGAAAAAGCTTTCTATAAGAAAATAATGGTTGGTACTTATAGTATGATTCATATTTCCACGCTTCATTATTTGAGAATTGGAGTTGGTTCGATATGGTTTTCTGTTTGATGGAACTAATATTACAGTGCTTCATATAGTAACCTCCTGAATTCATATGTATAAGATTAGTAGTATTCAAGGAGAATTAATAAAATGTGTATTTATTTTGAAATTCGTTATAATTGATAATAATTCTCAAAAACGTAAAGAAGCATAAAATAATGAAAAAGCAGGCTGATAGTCATGTATTCATCACTTTCATGATGCATAAGAGATGATATAATAGGAGTAGATGAAAGATAAAGAAAAGCAGGTGACTCTTTTTTGTTTACAAAAGCACAAGAACTTTTAGCGTCTTATTTCGGTTATTCGTCATTCCGAAGAGGACAAGATGAAACAATTAAAAATGTATTAGATGGGAAAGATACTGTCTGTATTATGCCTACAGGTGGTGGTAAGTCAATTTGTTATCAAATTCCCGCATTAGTATTTGAAGGAACAACGTTAGTTATATCGCCTTTAATATCACTTATGAAAGACCAAGTAGATACATTAGTACAAAATGGTATTTCAGCTACATATATTAATAGTTCTATTTCGATTACAGAAGCGAATCAACGAATTCAATTAGCGAAACAGGGCCATTATAAGTTACTTTATGTAGCGCCAGAGCGACTTGATTCAATGGAGTTTGTTGACCAACTGATCGATATGAAAATCCCGATGATTGCCATTGATGAGGCGCACTGTATTTCGCAGTGGGGACATGATTTCCGTCCGAGTTATTTACATATACACCGTATATTAGATTATCTTCCAGAAAAGCCGCTCGTATTAGCATTAACTGCTACGGCAACACCACAAGTTCGTGATGATATTTGCAACACGCTTGGAATTAATCAAGAAAACACGATTATGACAACGTTTGAGCGCGAGAACTTATCATTTTCTGTTATTAAAGGACAAGATCGTAATGCATATTTAGCAGATTATATTCGTCAAAATCAAAAGGAATCTGGGATTATATATGCAGCTACTAGAAAAGTAGTTGATCAGTTGTATGAGGATTTAATGAAAGCGGGAGTTTCTGTATCAAAATATCATGCCGGTATGAGTGATAACGATCGAAATGAGCAACAAGAACTCTTTTTACGTGATGAAGTGAGTGTAATGGTAGCCACATCTGCGTTTGGGATGGGTATTGATAAATCGAATATTCGTTACGTTATCCATTATCAACTTCCAAAAAATATGGAAAGTTATTACCAAGAAGCAGGACGTGCTGGCCGTGACGGATTAGATAGTGCATGTATATTGCTTTATTCTTCTCAAGATGTACAAGTACAACGCTTTTTAATTGATCAATCGACAGGAGAGTCTCGTTTTTCAAACGAACTTGAAAAACTGCAAAATATGACTGACTACTGTCATACAGAACAATGTTTACAATCATTTATTTTGCAATACTTTGGAGAAGAACCAAAAGAAGATTGTGGCCGCTGCGGTAATTGTACAGACGACCGAGAAAGTATCGATGTGACGAGAGAATCGCAAATGGTTTTATCTTGTATGATTAGGACGAACCAACGATTTGGTAAACAAATGATTGCACAAGTACTAACTGGATCTAAAAATAAGAAAGTCATTGAATTTAATTTTCATACTTTGCCAACTTACGGACTTTTATCAAATCGTAGTGTAAAAGAAGTGAGTGAATTTATTGAGTTTTTAATTTCAGACGAGCTAATTGCAGTTGAACATGGTACTTACCCGACACTAAAAGTAACGGAAAAAGGGAAAGAAGTGTTACTTGGTAAAGAGAATGTTTTACGTAAAGAACGAGTAGAGACAAGACAAATCGTTCAAGATCATCCTTTATTTGAAGTACTTCGCGAAGTACGTAAAGAAATTGCGCAAGGAGAAGGGGTACCTCCATTCGTTATTTTCTCTGACCAAACGTTGAAAGATATGTGCGCAAAAATGCCGCAAAGCGATTCTGAACTTTTAACTGTGAAAGGGATTGGTGAACACAAACTTGTGAAGTATGGTTCGCACTTCTTACAAGCAGTTCAGCACTTTATTGAGGAAAACCCAAACTATGCTGAAACTATTAAAACAGAAGTGGTGACAGAACGGAAGAAATCAGGGAAAGCTTCAGCAAATTCTCATTTGGAAACGTATGAAATGTATAAACAAGGTATTAATCTAGATGAAATTGCGAAAGAACGTGGATTATCAAGACAAACGATTGAAAATCATTTAATTCGTTGTTTTGAAGATGGAATGGAAGTAGACTGGAACAGTTTTGTTCCTGCAGAATACGAGCAACTGATTGAAACTGCTGTGCAAAATGCTGATGGTGGTCTGAAATCGATTAAGGAACAACTTCCGAATGAAGTGAGTTACTTTATGATTCGTGCTTATTTACAAATTAGAAAGTAGTGACATGTAAAGGGGATAGGGATTAATGCATCACGTTTTTGTGTATGGCACGTTAAGAAAAAAGCAAACGAATGCTCATTATATGCAAGGTGCAATATGCATTGCAGACGAAGCATGGACGTATGGGGAATTATTTGATACAAACGAAGGGTATCCGGCGATGACTTATTCGAATGAAGAAAAGGTGTATGGAGAAGTTTATGAAGTAAATGATGACATATTGCATAAGTTAGACGAACTAGAAGAATATACAGGTAATGCAGAGACGGATTTATATGAACGAATCACACAAATAGTATTTGATGGTGATAGGGAAATAGAGGCATATGTATATCTCGCTCAAGATAAAAATATGCTAAAGAAAGTTATCATTTCTGGTGATTGGTTGAAGTATCAACAAGGGAAATAATAGCAGCCATAGAGCAGATAGTGGAATTGTCCATTATCTGCTCTTTTATTTTTGGCACTTTAAAAATTCTTATTATTTAGATAAAATGTAAATGTAGGGAAATCAAAAGGAGGATTTTTCATGGGTATCAGAAATTTAGTTTCTCACCTGTAGTAGAAAAATAACGTACAGGAGGAGAATAATAATGAACGAATTAAATGTAAAAGAATTTTATAAAAAACAATTTGAATTACTAAGCTATAATATAAAAAATGAAAATTGGTTGCAGGAAGTTGCGAAAGAAGTACAAGAACAAATTGGATATTCATTTCAAACGATGTTAGAACTAGGAGCTGGAAATGGTGGTTTTGCAAGAGCGATGTCTAATTTGGATGTAAAAATGACTACTGTTGAGCTTGTACCAGAGTTAGTTATGTTTGCTAAAGAACATTCTACTAGTGATATTGAGATTCATTGCGCTGATTTTTATAAAATTAACTTTGAAGAAAAGTTTGATGTTGTTAGTTATTTAGATGGATTTGGTGTAGGGACAGATGAAGAACAATTGGTTTTATTAAAACGAATCCATAATTGGTTGAAAGATGATGGGTGTGCACTTATTGATATTTATCAACCATTATATTGGGAAAAAGCAAATGGACAAGAAATGCCGATTTATTCTGCAATGCGAAAATATGAATATGATAGTGAGAATGCTAGGATGCTGGACCACTGGTGGGAAAAGGATTCTTCAAATGATATCGTGACACAATCTTTACGTTGCTATACGATAGATGAGATTAGTAATTTATGTGCAGAGGCGGGTTTCAGTATAGTTGGGATTTTCCCAGGAGGAGCGTATGACTTTGAAGAGAGGAAATATAAAGAGCAAGCGTCTTTAAATGAATGTTTATCATATCGAATAAAAATAAAAAAAGA
Organism: Bacillus sp. FF-1; assembly: GCF_028548245.1. Classification (NCBI taxonomy): domain Bacteria; kingdom Bacillati; phylum Bacillota; class Bacilli; order Caryophanales; family Bacillaceae; genus Bacillus; species Bacillus sp. FF-1. Next base: position 501,814 of record NZ_JAQQGG010000002.1, on the reverse strand, counting down.
GTAGGGATTAATTCCTTACTCTTTTGTGCTTTTATAATGTGAATCATTGACTGTTTTTCGTATTTAATTGTCGTTCTTTTTTAATTCTTATAGATCTTAGTACAATCCCAATTCCAAGAAATACAATAGTAGCAACGACTCCGCTAATAGGGTTTAACCAAAAATCACTGCCTTTGGTAAGTGTAATAATCCCTGTTATTGTAACTAAAACGGTAGGAACAGCATCTTCAATTGCATGCATGATAACGCATGGCCATACTGACTTTGTAAGTCTATATATTTCAACATACATAATAGACCAAGAAACCATAAGTATGCAACCGGATAAAAGCATATTTAACCTTGAAATAGATTCGAAATATTCATTTGGTAAAAAAACTAAATAATAAGCGGCATGCCAAAGAGACCAAACTAAACCAGAAATAATATAAATAAACCAATCGTTTAACTTTAGTTCAATGAGCTTAGGAGTTAAATAACCGCGCCATGAAAACTCTTCAAAAATATTTTTAATAAAGTTACCAATAGTAGACATGAATATGAGTGACAATAACGAATATATTTCAAAACTAGTTATGTTTGCTACTCCAAAAATAAGTGCTAAACTTATCGTTATTACTGTAACGAACGGGTAAATTAGTATCGCAACGAAGTACCATTTAAAGTTTGCCTTCAAATTTAGTTTTATACCAAAATCATTCCAATCTCGGCTAATAACTCTAAGGAAAATACATGAGAGGAAAGGTAATATTAACCACAGTCCCATGCCTAAAGAGTTTCCTTCAGGCTGATCTGTTAGAAAAGAATCTAGAATTACGCCAATCCAGCCACTTGCCAATACAATGAACACAAAAATAAGTAAATGTAACTTAAGGGTTTTTCTTTTGGTAGCAGTCATTTTCAATAGACTCCTTTACTCTTATTTTTGACTTTTGTGACCTTGGGTATTTTATCAATGAAATAATAGATAACTAGAAAAGAAGCTGGAGAGTATGTAAGGGGAACTTAGTTAGATAGTATAAAGTCCTTTTAATCAATAGAAAATAGCGGCTTTTGTATAAATCACTTTATTATATGTGTAGTTGTATGATTTAGATGTTATATATTCTTATCATGTAAAAATATCATTTGAATTTCAATATTAGAAAGGTGAAAAGTAAGTTTTTTCAGAAAAAACAAATTAAGTCCTTGACTTTATAATTGGATTTTTAATACAATTATATTTCGACTGAAAAATTAGAACGGACAGGAGGGAATCATCAAATGAACAACATTTTTGAAGAAGAGTTACAAAAAATGAAAGATACATTACGTACGATGGATGATCAATTAGAACAGCTTGAAAAAATTCCAGTTTATTACGGCGATGATTTTAAAGAGCAAATTCTTGAAAGTATGAGGGAGTCTAATAGACAAAACTTACGTATTGGGGTACAAGAACCGTACTTTGGTAGATTAGATTTTCAAGAGGATGGCAAGGGAGAAGTTATGCCGATTTACATCGGTAAAGTTGGTGTTTCAGATAAAGATACGATGAAGCCAATTGTAATTGATTGGCGGGCACCTGTCGCAAGTATGTTTTATTCATTTACCGGCGGTGAAGAATTAGCGTTTTATCAATCACCGGATGGATTAGTAGAAGGTGATGTTTATTTAAAGCGAAATATCTCTATTCGAAAAAGAGAATTAGAACGTGTTGTTGATACATATGTAAAAGGAAATGAAGATGTCTCGCATGCCGATGATTTTCTTCTATATCGATTAGGTGAGAATAAAGATAATAAACTAAAGGATATTGTTTCGACGATTCAATCGGAGCAAAATGATATTATTCGTGCGGAAAGAAACTTGCCATTATTAATTCAAGGGGTTGCAGGGAGCGGTAAAACAACGATCGCTTTACATCGCCTTGCTTTTTTAATTTATGAATATCGTGAGCAACTAGAAGCTGAAAGAATGATTGTATTCGCTCCGAATAGTCTGTTTTTAGACTATATCTCGAGTGTGCTTCCTGAATTAGGTGTTGGGAATATTAGTCAAACAACATTTCCGGACTGGGCATTACGTACGTTAGATGATTCGGTGAAACTGAAGCAGACAGAAGAAAAGTTGAAAGAAGCATTTTCTATTAATCGTGATGAAAGAAAGGTTATGCTTGGTAAATTGAAAGGTACGCTAGAATTTAAGTCCTTTATTGAAGAGCAAATGGTTCAATTTGAAAAAGAACTAGTGCCAACAAGTAATTTTGAGGCATGGGATAAAGCTGTTATTCCAGTGGAAGATATAAAAAAATGGATGCAAGTTGAGTATAAACATTATCCATTAAAGAAAAGAAGAGAACGTTTAGTTGGCCGAATGAAGCGCTGGATTGAAATTGAACTAAAAAAGTATGGCGAAACAAACGAGAAGAAATTATTAAAAAAAGAAGCGACAAAGAGATTGAACAGTTATATGAAGTTTTGGCCGAAAATGAGCTCGCTTTCAATATATAGTTCAATATTGAAAAGCAAAGAAATACTCGAAGTATTACCCGAGGAACTTGTGAAAGAAACTGAGAAGAGTTGTCGTAAAAAAGAAGTGTATGTAGAAGATTTACCCGCTTTAATTTACATACATCATCGCATAACAGGTATTGAAATCGGGCAGAAATTTCATCACGTCGTTATTGATGAAGCGCAAGATTTCTCACCATTCCAAGTTTATGTATTAAAAGAAATTACATTAGGTAATTCTTTCACTATATTAGGTGATTTATCTCAAGCGATTTATGATTACCAAGGGATTGAAGATTGGAGTGCTTTTAAGGAAGTATTCCAAGAAACAGGCTATTATGAACTGACGAGGAGCTATCGTTCTACAAAAGAAATTATTGAATTTGCGAACGAAATAATTAAAAACGCCGAGATTCCAGTAGGGCTTGCGACACCAGTTTTTCGTAGTGGTGAAGAGGTCAAAGTAATTCAAGCAGAAGATCAATTTAATGAGATTATGAAGACGTTAAAACATTTACAAAATGATGATGTGAAAACAATTGCGGTAATAGGAAGAACAGACGATGAATGTCGCGATATATATGAGAAATTAACAAAGGCAGGAGTAGCTGTAAACGTCATTGAAGCAGATCAAAGTAAATATGAAGGTGGTATTTCAGTAGTACCTGTATACTTGGCAAAAGGGCTAGAATTTGACGCTGTGCTACTCATTGATGTTGATGAAGAACATTACAAAAATACAAAACACGATGCGAAGTTACTATATGTCGGATGCACGAGATCACTTCATGATTTATGGATTTTCCATAGTGGGGAAGCATCGCCTTTAATTAACGGATTAAAATAAAAATGAAACGCAAGAGGCTTTTCTAGTAACAAAAAGAAGGACCTCTTGTTTTTCCATATAAAGGTTCGGGGAGAGAATAACAATGATTACAAAAGTAATAACGAAAAGAAATTGGGAAATCGCAAAGATAAAGGGAGAAATTAATGAAGCCTCATTAAAAGAAGAGGGATTTATTCATTGTTCGTTTTTTGAACAAGCTTTAAAAGTCGCAGAAAAACATTTTAGTCATGAAGAAGAAGTTTTATTACTAACAATTGATCTAACTCTGTTAAAAGCAGAAATAAAATATGAACTTGCTTCTAACGGCCAAGAATATCCGCATGTTTACGGAGCAATTAATATAGATGCAATTATAGATGTTGTTCCATTGCTTAAGGAAAACGGGGAATTTATATTACCAGAGTTACAAAGGTAAGCGTGTTACAAGTAAATAATTTAGTTAGAAAAGCACAAATCATATAGTTTGTGCTTTTTATTATCCGTTTTTTGGTAAAATATTGTTGTTTTTGTCACACTAATACTGTACGATACATAGTATAAAACATATACTGTATGACATATAGTAATGAAAATGAGGTGAACACATGGATGCTTTATTAAATTCATTAATTACTGAACTAAGAAGAGGTACATTAACATTAGCGGTTTTAAGCCAATTAAGAACGCCGCAGTATGGATATTCACTTGTCCAATTATTAGAGAAATCAGGAATCGTAATCGATCAAAGTACTTTATATCCACTACTTCGCCGGTTAGAAAAGCAAGAGCTAGTGACGAGTAGTTGGGATAAAACAGAGAGTAGACCTCGTAAATATTATGTTTTAACTGAATACGGATTAGAAATATTCCAGCAGTTGAGAAAGGAATGGATAAAGGATTCGAAAAAACTTTATAACTTATTAAAGGAGGAGGACAAGAATGAATTTGATTGATATTTATGTCGAGGAAGTAGCGAAGAGATTACCTGAAAAAAATCGTGAAGATATTATTCTTGAGCTACGGTCAACAGTTGAGGATATGTTGCCTGATGATTATAATGAAGATGATGAAAAAAGGGTTCTTGAAAAATTGGGGAGTCCGGTTTCATTAGCTAATGGATATTTGGATAGACCGATGCATTTAATTGGACCGCGTTATTTTGATGTATATACGACATTATTAAAAATGATCATTCCAATTGCAGTTGTTATTGCACTCATTGCAATGGTTGCAGAAAATTTTTTAAGTTATACTGGTGATCAAGCAGTATTAAATGTTATTTTACAAGTAATAGGTAAAGGCATTGGAGAAATTTTTGAAGTAGCCCTCCATGTATTTTTCTGGTTAACACTCGTATTTGCTATTTTAGAAAGAACGGATAAAAACAAAGATACCGAGCCGTTGACGACAAGTTTAAAAAAGTGGACGCCAGATGATTTGAAAAATATTTCGTACATTCCGAAGAAAAAAGCAATCTCCAAGTTTGAAGTTTTTGGAGGGTTAATGTGGACGGCAATATGGGGTACACTTTATTTTTATGCGAATCATCTCGTTGGCGTATACAGTGGTACGGGAAGTGGATTGAAGTTTGTCGCGCCAACGTTTAATCAAGATGTGTTACTTCAGTATTGGCCAATCGTTGTGATGATAATTGTTTTTGAAATAGCGATATCTCTTTATAAATTAGTACAGGGACAATGGACAAAAAGATTGGCAATCGGGAATGCTATTCTCCAAATAGCTGGAACGATAGTATTCATTATAATTGTAGTAAATCCGCACATATTTACCGATGGATTTATTACGTTTGTGGCAAATGTGTTCACTATTTCTCCGGAAGAACTTAAAAAGTGGCTAATTAGTGGGGGTATTCTCATTTATGTTTTATCTGCTGCATTAAACATTTATGATGGCTTTCGAAAAGCTAGTGTTCGTGTAACAAATAGGTAGTTAAAAAGAGAACGTATATGAAAGGAAGAAAACGATGATAAGGGAAGCAACGGAAAAAGATGTAATATACATTTTAGATATTTATAATGATGCGATACTGAATACAACTGCTGTATATACGTATAAACCCGTAACCCTTGAAAATAGAATAGATTGGTATGAACAAAAAAAGGCTGATGGTTATCCGATTTTTGTATACGAACTAGATAATAAAGTAGTAGGATTTGCGACATTCGGTCCGTTTAGAGCTTGGCCTGCCTACAAATATTCAATTGAGCATTCTGTGTATGTTGATAAGGAATATAGAAAATGTGGGATTGGAACTTCTTTGATGAGAGCATTGATCACAATTGCAAAAGAAAGAGAATATATGACTTTAATTGCTGGAATTGATGCGGAAAACGAGAAAAGTATTGCCTTACATGAAAACTATGGATTTGTTCATGCAGGGACGATTAAAAAGGCTGGTTATAAGTTTAATAAATGGCTAGATTTAGCTTTTTATCAATTGGAGCTTAATGGTCCTAAAAATCCTTTAGAAGAATAGAAAATTAGTATCTTAGGTAGCATGGAGTTATTCATGCTACCTTTTTCTTATTGTAATCATAAGAATGCTTATCTAAAAAAGGGATTTCATATTATATATTGAATTATTAAAAAATAATATAACGTTTGGAAAAGAGGCTGGGAAATGGAAACTGTCATTCAAAAAATGAAAGAGATACAATCTGATCATGTTGGGATAGCTATTTATTCTACAAAAAGTAATCGCATAGTTGCTTCATATAATAGTGAATTAAATATTCCGTTAGCATCGGCAGCAAAAGTAACAATAGGATTTGTAGTAGCGCAGATGGTGAAGGAAAATAAATGTAATTGGCATGATATACTTCATCATGTTAAATTTAATCCAAATGAAGATAGTGCGCAGTTGTATCCACATTTACAAGGAAGAAGGACTTTAACACTTAGTAAAGCAGTAGAAGTGATGATAGCATGTCATGATAGTTACGTTGCACAGTCAGTTGTAATGTACTGTGGTGGATGGGATGCTGTGAAAATGTATGCCCAAACGTACTTTTCAAAAATTTATATACAAGAGGACGCTAGAGATGAGAAAAATGTTGGAGAATTAAATGAAGTTCTTTCACTTTTAGTACATATTTTTCAGGGTTATAAATCAGAAGCAGAATTATGGGAACCAATTATTAGCGGCATGGTAAGACAGCAAGCTGAATATGAAGGAATACATTCATATCACTTAGCTCATATGACAGGTGGGCTATCTTCAGCTGCAATAAATATTGGTATAATAGGAATATTTAACGAATTTCCGTTTCTTTATGTTATTGGGGGAAAAGATTTACCTAATCGACTTGAAAATAAAGAGGTAGATGAAGCTTTTGTGGTAGCTTTGAAGTACATATACAAAGAATATAGTCAAAGTATGCTAGGAGTGAGTAATTGAAAAGAAACTTAAAGACATCAACAATCATTATGTTAATTGTAACGATTATTGCTCTTGAAGTGGGTATCGCACTATACGATCACAATTTGTCATTAGATACTATTTATTTTGCAGCGATCCTCATTTGTATTGTATTACTTTTTGGTACACGTGTTTCTGAGAAGAAAGAGAGACGAAAAAAAACAGCTCTTTTATTTTGGCCATCTATTTTACTATCTATTGCTTCTTTTGCAGTTATAAGTTATATAAGAATAGGCTATGTCTCTGTACCAGGGATAATTGGTTTTTCATGCTTTGTTACATATGGTGGATTCGTATTTATTAGTATTTTAAAGAGGAAAAGTAAAAATTAAAGATAACTTACTAAGTTGAAAGGAAGGAATATATGAAACACATAGAGAATGGTACTCGCGCTGAAGGAGAATACATAAAAAATAAAGTCATTCAATATAACATGTCTATTTTAACTGATGAAGCAAAACAGCCGATGGAACAAGTAAGTTTTGTTGTGAAAGATGAGGCTGGGAAAATCTTTGGCGGCGTAACAGGTACGATGTATTTTTATCATCTTCATATAGATTTTTTATGGGTTGATGATTCAGTTCGTCATGATGGTTATGGTAGTCAACTATTACATAAAATTGAAGATATTGCGAAGGAAAAAGGTTGTAGATTAATATTATTAGATTCATTTAGTTTTCAAGCACCAGAATTTTATAAAAAGCATGGCTACCGAGAATATGGTGTTGTTGAAGATCATCCGAAAGGGCATAGTCAACACTTTTTAGAGAAGAGGTTATAGTATTCGTGTTTTGCGAGAAAAGTGTTTTTTAAAAGCATCGCCAATAAGGCGATGCTTTTTTTAGTTTATAGAAACTAATCCATCTGATGCAATTATGCGAAGAAATAGTTCGATTCGTATTACAAGGATTTTCTTTTTTTACTATTCAAATAGCTTATTCATTAAATCTTGTATTTCACGTCTTCTTTTATCTGTTTCATCCTTATCAATTGTATACGTATCATCCTCTATTATGAGAACATCACCCTCTTTTGCAGTGGAAGGGAGTTTGGATTTAGGTACATCAATTGTTACGTTATTCACTTCAATAACTGCTAGTTCGCCTTCGAAACGGTCAATAATACCTCTCTTCATAATTATCTCTCCGTTCTTACAGAAATGTTAGAACTATCACTAGTAATAATTACAGTTCCATTTAAATCCGTTCTATATACTTTAACAGACATTGCATTTAACTTTGCTAAAGTTTCCTGTGTGGGATGGCCATATCGGTTACCTGCACCTGCACTGATTACAGCGATACTTGGTTTCACTGCATCTAAAAATGGTTGAGAAGAAGAAGTCTTACTTCCGTGATGGCCAGGTTTTAATACATCGGATTTTAGGCCGGAACCATACGTTGCAACCATATCTTTTTCACTTTTAGATTCAGCATCACCAGTAAATAAGAAAGATTTGCTGCCATGTGTTACTTTTAATACAGCACTCCACTCATTTAGATCGTTACCGTATTCTTTAACAGGAGCTAAAAATTGTGAGTTTAAACCATTGATTGGTAAAGTTACTCCAGACTTCGCTTCTTTAATAGTTAACCCTTTGTTAGCTACTGCAGTTAAAAAGTCTTGAAACGTTTGTGTCGTATGGCTTACTTTAGGTGCGTAAACGTTTTTTACATTCATAGCATAAAGTACTTCATCCAATCCGCCTACATGATCGGCATCAGGATGAGTAGCAATCATATAATCGATAGTTTGGAATCCTAATCCTTTTAAATAATTTGCTACTACTTTACCTTTTCCGTTGTTACCACCGTCAATAAGGATCGTTTCGCCACTTGGAGATTTAATAAAAGTAGCATCACCTTGTCCTACATCAATATAATGAACTTCTAACTCTCCTTTAGGCTTAGGAAGAGCCGGACGGAAACTAGGTTCTAATACACGAGCTAAAAATGCGGCGAACTGTTCACGAGTTACTTTTACGTCTGGACCAAATGTACCATCAGGAAACCCAGCTGTAATATTATTTTGAGCTAAAATTTTGACAAAATTGTAACCCCAATGAGTAGATGGAACATCAGGGAAATTGACGTCTGCACCTGTAGGTTGCAAATTAAAAGTTTTAACTAAAACTACTGCCATTTCTGCACGAGTTAATGAACGGTCAGGGAAATAGTTTGTTTCACGTTGTACAATGTTATTATGTGCTAACTTATGTACAGAATCATAGTAATAGATACCTTTGGCTACATCGGAAAAAATATGATTATAGCTAGATGGTTTTTCTAATTTTAATGATAAATCTAGCATTAAGGCCATTTGTCCACGAGTTACATCATCACCCGGTTTAAAAGTTCCTTCTGGCGTACCATTAATGATACCTTTATCCGATAAATAGTTAATTTCCTTAATTGCCCAATGATTAGATTGGACATCTGGGAAAGCTTTAGCACTTGTAAGATTTGGAATGAACAATGTTAAAATCATGACAAATGTTGTTAGTAATAAACTAAACTTTTTCAAAAAATCGCCTCACTTAATGTATTTTTTACCTTATTAACTTTACCATTTATTACAAGTAATTCAAAGTTTAATAAGTAAATATTTTATTAGTTGTTTTGTATTTCCATAAATTCGTTAATTTGAAATAATCTAACTTAATAGAGGGGATAGGAAAGGTATTAGAGAATTGTTTATATTGCAATTGTAAAATCCATATTATAAATTTATAAAATCATTTATAATAATTTATATCATGTTAAATGGGAGAAAGAAAATGTATACATATAAATTACAAGATGAGAAACCAATCTGTTCAGAAAAATTAAAGAGGCTTTACGATTCTGTCGGTTGGTGGCCAGAAAGAAAAGAAATCGATATTCAAAAAATGTTAAAAAATAGTATAGCAATTGGGGTATGGAAAGAAAATGAGTTAATTGGTTTTGCTAGAGTTGTTTCAGATGGTGTTTTTCGAGCGTACTTAGAAGATGTTGTTGTGCATGAGAGTGTAAGGAATAAAGGTATTGGAGAGAAGATGCTTACAATGTTACTTGAAGAAATATCTCATATCGATATTGTGAGCTTATTTTGTGGAGAGAAGCTTATAAAGTTTTATGGTCAAAAACAATTTCAAGCGACGAAACAAATTGTGATGCATCGTAATCAAATAGTGAAAGAATAAGGGGAGAATTAGAATGAATGCAACAAGGGAATATTGTTTATCGAAAAGAAAAGCGACAGAAGATTCACCAGATGGTTGGAATGCAACGTGTATGAGGCTTAATAATAAAATATTTGCGATATTGAACCATGAAGAAGGCGAAAAAGCGGCAATAACATTAAAATGTGATCCAGAACTTGCGCTAAGATTAAGAGAAGAGTATCCAGAAACAATCATTCCGGGTTATCATATGAATAAAAAACATTGGAATACGGTGTATATACATAAAGATGTAGAACAAGTGCAAATTAATAAGATGATTGATTGGTCGTATGATTTAGTTCTACAATCATTTTCAAAGAGAAAGCAGCAAGAGTTATTAGATTAATATGTATAAGGGGTGGATGTATTGAAAGACACGATCAAAGATACATATGATAAATTAGCGAGTACATATAAAGAAAATCTAGATGTGGCAAATCCATATAACAGCTATTATGAAAGACCAGCGATGATGGAGATGGTTCCAAAGAAATTAGAAGGGAAGAGTATACTAGATGCCGGATGTGCAGCTGGATGGTATACTTCTCAATTTGTAGAAAGAGGAGCAAATGTTACTGCAATTGACGTAAGTTATGAAATGGTAAAAGCTGCAAAGGATAGTATGGGGGATAAAGCAACGTTTCTTTGTCATGACTTGCAAGAAGTATTACCGTTTGAAGATCATACTTTTGATGTAATTGTAAGTTCGTTAACTCTTCATTATTTACAAAATTGGAATCAAGTATTTCAGGAATTTCGTCGAGTATTGAAGCCAGGTGGAGAATTTATATACTCTATTCATCATCCTTTTATGGATTTTACAAAGTTTACTTGTAAAAATTATTTTGAAAAACAATTATTAGTAGATACTTGGATTAAACCTAATATTACAATTGAAGTTGAATTTTTTAGAAGGTCACTTCAAGATATTATTAATGAAACAACAAATTATTTTATGTTAGAAAAAATGGTCGAACCAAGGCCAGTTGAAAAGATGAAAGAAGTAAATGAAAAATCTTATTACTATTTAAATACAAATCCACATTTTCTTATTGTTAAAGCAGTTAATAAATAGCTAGTAAAATGATTATATTTTACTAGCTATTTTGCAGTTATAAATGATGAATTAGGAGTTTTGAAATGAATACGAAACGAAATAGATTACTATACGCAATGTTTACAATCCTTGTTATTATTTTAGGGCTTAGTTCAAGAAAGTTTGCTTTTGCACTGCCGGCTCTATTAAATGATTATTTAGGTGATGCTTTATGGGCGTTAATGATTTTTATTGGATTTGGATTTTTATTTCATAAAATAGAAATGAAGAAATTGGCTTTTGTTAGTTTAATGTTTTGCTACGGGATTGAAGTGAGCCAATTGTATCATGCTGAATGGATAGATAGTATTCGTGCAACGACTTTAGGTGGACTCGTATTAGGTTATGGATTTTTGTGGAGTGATTTAGTTGCTTATACAATTGGTGTTGGGGTAGGATTTCTTTTTGAGTTTATATTAAGGACGAATAAGCGATTTTAAATGGAGGTATTTATTATGGAGGATATATTAGAAATTGTGAATTTTTGGTTTGAAGATAAAGATGTCACAGCTACTGAAATAAAAGCAAACGTAACAAAGATTCATTGTAATAATAAATCCTATATTTTGAAGGAAAAGGGATCGATAAAACAACTATTAGTTGAAATACATGTATTAGAACAGCTTGAGGAAAAAGGGGTTAAAGTACAAAAATTAGTGAAAACGAGTAATAGTAAAAAGTATGTATTTTATAAAGAGAAGTATTATTGTTTGTACAAATATATTGCTGGAAGTGGACTTGAAATAAAAGATACAGAAAATCTGAAGGAGCTAGGAAGTACAATTGGAGAAGAAATAGCTAATTTACATCAAGTACTTAATTCGGTGAATAATAATGGGTTAGTAAAAAGAGATTTGTATAAAGTAGTATACGGATGGGCTTTACCTATTTTAGAAAAGAATGAGTATGTTCATCAGGATGTAATTCGAAAAATGAATCAAATACATACAGCTTTCAAAGAAATAGTTCACCCATTACGAGAGCAAATTATTCATCGTGATATGCACTTATCCAATGTAATCTTTAAAGATAATGAATTTCAAGGTTTTATAGATTTTGAACTATTAGAAAGTAATGTAAGAGTATTCGATTTATGCTATTGCTGTACGAGTATTTTGAGTGAGTTATATAGTGATGAAGTATTAAGAGGGAAGTGGCAACATATTATCAGCACAATCTTTGAAGGATATAATAAACAAAACATTTTAATGAAAGAAGAACTACAGTCTATTTGGTATGTCATGCTTTCGATTCAAGTTATCTTTATTACTTATTTTGTTCAGTTAAAAGATTTATTAAAGTTAAATGAAGAGATGTTTTTCTGGATTTTTGCTAATAAAGAAACTATTGAAGAATTAATAGAAAGTAGTGTACAAATATGAAAAAAATAATATTAATAGGTTCTGGTGGTTCAGGGAAGTCTACATTAGCAAGGCAGTTAGGCAATAAATTAAATATTAAAGTACATCATCTTGATGCACTATTTTGGAAACCGAATTGGGAAGGAGTACCGAAAGAAGAGCAAAGAACGGTTCAGAATGAATTAGTGAAAGAAGATGAGTGGATTATTGATGGGAATTATGGCGGGACAATGGACATAAGAATGAACGCAGCTGATACAATTATTTTTCTTGATATTCATAGAACAATATGTGTTTATCGTGCTTTTAAAAGAGTTATACAATATCGGAATAAAACAAGACCAGATATGGGCGCGGGATGTAAGGAAAGATTTGATTTACAATTTTTTAAATGGATATGGGAATATCCTAAGACGAAGCGACCTACAATTTTAAAGAAGTTAAATCAATTGAGTAAGGATAAAGATGTTATTATTTTAAAATCTACAAATGAAGTAAGACTATTTTTAGAGAAGTACAGTGCTATAAATGGTTAGATTATAAAAAGAAATAACCTGGGGGTATAGAATTGGATAGATTTATTAGGCTAGTTGATTCTAATATGGTGAAAATTCCAGCAGGAAAAGTAGAATTAAGAGATGATCGAATAAAGAAAGAATGGAAAGCCCAAGTTAATTCGTTTCTTCTTGCAAAGTATGTTGTAACGATGGAATTATATGATGCGATTACGAATCATACATCAAATTTATCCAAAGATAAAAACAAACCAGTTGTAATTTACATAGATGACCTTGGATTTAGGCTCGCTAAGTCCATTTAGAAAAATTATAAGAGCAAAATAATATAGATAAGATTTAAAGTAAGGAGTGTTTTAAGTGGCACGTGTTTTATTCATTAATGCTGGATCAGAAGGACATATAAATCCAACGTTGCAAGTTGTAGAAGAATTAGTTTCGCGTGGGGAAGAGGTAGTTTATTTTTCAATAGAAGCTTTCAGAGAACGTATTGAAAAAACAGGGGCTATTGTAAGAACAATTGACGAACAAAGGTTTATAAAAGCATTTCTTTCCGGTGGCCGAAATTATTTGCAGGAAAGAATAAATGGCCTTCTACATACAGCAGATGTTATTATACCAAGTGTTCTTGAACAAATTGAAGGAGAACATTTTGATTATATGATTCATGATTCGATGTTTGGCTGTGGCCGTATAATTGCTCAAATTTTAAAGCTTCCGGCAATAAATTCCTGTACATCTTTTGCACAAGATGAAAAATCATTTCAACAAATGTTAGATCACTTGTCTAAAAGTATCCCAGTGAAAGTTCAGGAGAGGATACATAATGATTTTGAAAGATTAACTAAGGAGGTTGCGGAAAAGTATAGTGTTGAAATAAACTCACCATATGAAGTTTTCTGTAATCCAGCGTCACTTACTATTGTATATACAATAAAAGAGTTCCAGCCTTTTGGAGATATGTTTAATGAAACATTTAAATTTGTAGGTCCATCCGTCCCTGCACAAGTAAAAAATGAAGACTTTGATTTTACTTCAATTGAAGAAAAAAGCCCGATTTACATTTCGCTAGGCACTGTTTTTAATGAAGCGCTTGATTTTTATAAACTTTGTATGAAGGCGTTCGAGAATAGCGAGCATACTATTGTAATGTCTATTGGTAATAAAACGAACATAAGTGATTTAGGTGAAATTCCTAAAAACTTCATTGTGAAAAACTATGTACCACAAACGAAACTACTTGCATATACAAAGTTGTTTATTACACATGGTGGAATGAACAGTACACATGAAGGGCTATATAACGGGATTCCACTCATTGTAATTCCGCAAAGTGCAGATCAGCCAGTAATCGCAAAGCAAGTGGAGAATCTAGGAGCTGGGATTAAGTTATCTATGAAAGAATTAACTGTAGAACAACTACGTGAAAGTGTAGAACTGGTATTAAATAATCCATCATATAAAGAAGTTGCATGGAATTTGAAGGAATCTTTCCTGAAATCTGGTGGCTATCAGGAAGCTGCTGATGAGATTTTTACATTTATAGGTCAATAATAAATAGAAAATTATACATGAGAAGAGTGTCTATATGAAATGATATAGACACTCTTTTTTTATATGAAGCGGAGAATTCGTTGTTTTGAAATGTTAAATATTCTGTTTTGTAAATTCGGACCATAGTTTTACGTGTTACTAATGCTTTCATCATTTCTGCACAACTTCTGCACATACTTTGATGATTTCTATGTCATGATATATTCATCAAGTGAAATATTTCACAAGAAATGAAATATATTTTCACTGCGGTGTATGCATAACACATACATCGTTACAAGATTGTCTCTTGTTATTCTTTTACATCGAAGCCCACATTACACTACGAATTATAACAAGAAGGGGACAGGAACATGAAGAATCAATTTTTAAAACAACTACAAAACATGAAAATGAACAAAAAAAGTCTAGGAGCTGTTGCATTAACAGCTGGAATTATTGGCACGACACTTATTCCTCAAAACGCATACGCGCACGGTTTTGTTGAAAAGCCGAGCAGCCGATCTGCTTTATGTAGTCCAACTTATGGTGCACTAAATGTAAACTGCGGAAGTGTTATGTATGAACCACAAAGTTTGGAAGCTCCAAAAGGGTTCCCGCAAACTGGCCCAGTTGATGGTCAAATCGCTTCTGCAGGTGGTAAGTTTGGTGGTATTTTAGATCAACAAACTGCCGATCGTTGGTTTAAAAATACAATTACAGGCGGGGAAAATACATTTACGTGGAAATATACAGCGCCTCACTTAACGAGCAAATGGCATTACTATATTACAAAAAAAGGATGGAATCCAAATAAAGCGCTCACAAGAGCAGATTTTGAACCAATTGGAACTGTGCAACATGATGGTTCTGCAGCCTCAAATCATTTAACTCACAAAATCAATGTACCTACTGATAGAAGTGGGTATCATGTAATTTTAGCAGTATGGGATGTAGCTGATACATCAAATGCATTCTATAATGTAATTGATGTTAATCTCATCAATGACGTAAAACCAGACACAGAAGCTCCAAGCATTCCAAATAGAATTCAGGCACAAAAAGTAACAGCGAATAGTATAGAACTAGCATGGACCGCTTCTACGGATAATGTAGGGGTAAAAGGGTATCAAATCTTCCGTAACGGAGAGATGATTGATACAGTACCAGGAACTCATTTTATTGATAAAAAATTACAACCAAGTACAGAATACTCTTATACTATAAAAGCAATTGACGCAGCTGGAAATGTATCGAAAGAAAGTGCAACGCTTACAGTGAAAACAACAGTTGAGGCTCCTGATACAGAAGCACCAACACAACCAAAAGGATTACATAGTATGGGAACGACAGCGTCAAGTGTGGATCTAATGTGGAGTCCTTCTGACGATAATATTGGTGTAGACCATTACGATATTTATAGAGAAACAAAAGGATCAATGGAAAAAATTGCAACATCCAATACGACTTCTTATATGGATAAATATTTACTCTCTAATACTACTTATAAATATGTAGTGAAAGCTGTTGATGTAGCTGGAAATGAATCTGTACAGAGTGATATATTCATAATTACTACAAAAACTGAAAGCGTTTCATATGAAGAATGGGATGCAAAGAAAGCATATGAAAAGGGAGATAAAGTTCTACACGAGGGAAAAGTATATGAAGCAGTCCAAAGTTATAAAGGAAATGGGGATCCAAACTGGATTTATGCCTTATCATTATGGAAAACAGTGTAAGCTTTACCTTGGTATGAACTAAGAGATAATGGGCTTTGATGCAAAAGGACATCTTGAGAATTCATTTTTCTATAAATAAAAAAGGGCAGTATATGAATACGTAAAGTAGTTTCATATACTGCCTTTTTTATTATGATAACATTTTCGTCATAAGTATATGCGGAATGCCATCTTCCATAAATACATCAGAAGAGGTTTGATAACCTAGTTTTTTATAAAATCCTTCAGCCTGTGTTTGACCGTGTAGTTTTACTTTTGTAGATTCTTTTTCACGAGCAATTTCTTCTAACGTTTGAATAATTACTTTTCCTAAACCGTATTTACGATAGTCTTTTAAAATACAAATACGTTCTAATTTTCCAGTTCCATCAACAAATCGTATGCGACCTGTACCAACAGGAAGCTCGTTATAATAAACTAAAATATGTTTACATTTCTCCCCGATTTCATCAAACATATCGAATTCATCTTCAAGTGGGACATTTTGTTCTTTTACAAATACTTCTTTTCGAATATGAAAGGCAGTTTCTAAATCTGTAAGTTCTGTTATGAGTTTGGAGTGCAAATTGTTCAATCCTTTCTAGTGTAATGTGCTTTTGTTTTCATAGTATATCATAATGTTACGTAATAACGAGAAAATATAAAAAAGCTGACTGTAAGAGTCAGCGTTCATTATAATTCCTGTATCCCGTTTTTTGTTCCAATAATCGCCTTACTAGTCATATTAACAAACAATCCGGTTTCAACTACACCAGTAATCATTTTTAATCTTTTGTGTAAATCGGAAGGAGTAGGTATATGATTAGGGAATATACAATCGATAATCATGTTATTATTATCGGTTATAAACGTTTCATTATTTTTTAAGCGTAACGTTGTTTGACATCCTAAAGATTGAATTTTACTTTCGGTTTGTTTCCATGCAAAAGGTATGATTTCAATAGGTAATGGAAAAGTCCCTAAACGTGTCACAACTTTTGATTCATCAACGATAATGATAAGTTCTTTCGAGGAGGAGGCTACAATTTTCTCGCGAAGTAATGCACCACCGCCTCCTTTAATAAGCTGTAAATTAGAATCAATTTCATCAGCGCCATCAATTGTAAGATCAAGACTTTGTACGTCGTTTAACGAAATCAACGGAATATTTAGCTGCTGTGCCAATGCTTCCGTTTCCTTTGATGTTGGGACAGCTTGAATTGATAATCCCTCTTTTACACGTTGACCTAATTTTTGTATCGTCCAGTATGCGGTTGATCCTGTACCAAGACCAATCTTCATACCATCTTTTACGAAGGTTGCAGCATATTCACCAGCTATCTGTTTTAAATCCATCGCTTTACTCCGCCGGACGTGGTCCAGCATCAAGACCTGAACTTTCAACTGTAAGTACTGGACGAACTACTATATCCTTATGTACACGCATTTGACAAGATAATCGTAAATGATCTTCAATTCCTTTTTCTGTCATCGCGTTTTTTTCATTCGCACTCGCTTCACAAAAATCACCGGCTATAATTTCTACTCTACAAGTTGTGCAACGTGCTTTTCCGCCGCAACGATGGAGTATGTTTACACCGTTATCTTCAATTGCTAATACTAATTTTGTGCCTTCTTTTACATCAAAAGTTCCCGCACCTTCAATTGTTAATTTTGGCAAATTTGTTCCTCCTCACGTAAAATTGTACATAACATATTTATGACCGCGAATTATTGAACATAAACATAATTTTTTTATATGCCCCGTAACTTTTTTATTTGTTGAATCGTTAATTAAGTAAGCGCTGAAAAGGAGTGGTTATTTTGTGCACAAAAGTAACTCATATTTTGAAAAATCATATCGATATGAATCATTCAAATATAACTTTTTTAATTGAGCAATACGGAGAGTTGAAAAGATACTGTACATTTTTAACGAAAAATAAATGGGATGGCGAAGATCTTGCCCAAGAAACGGTTTGTAAAGTACTTCAAAAATATAGTAATAAAGATATTTGTATGACGCTCGTATATAAAATAGCTAGAAATCGTTGGTTAGATCAAATAAAGTCAAAATCAGTTCATGAAAAAATAAGAGACCAAATTACTTTTGAAGAACCACATGAAAAAATTGCAGATTTGCATGAAATGGTAGGGAAAGTATTATCTTCATTAAATGTACAGCAATCCACGATTTTATTATTAAAGGATGTTTTTCAATATAGTATCGCTGATATTGCTAAAGTATGTTCCGTATCGGAAGGGGCAGTAAAAGCTTCTTTGTTTCGGAGTAGAAATAGGTTGAAAACTGTAAGTGAAGAAGGGATAGAGATAGTTGAATTCACAGACGATATGGAAGTTGTAGTAACGTCTATTCGAGAAGAGAGACCGGAATTATTAACGAAACTGCTTCCAACAATAGATTTTACTAAGTTACCATCTAAACAGCCAGTCTTATTATTTAATGTGAAACAACCTTCTTCCTACAGTTGTATGCTTTTAGCAGCATAACAATTATTGGAGGGATTTAAAATGAATGCAATTCCATATGTTGTAGAACAAACGAAATTAGGAGAACGTTCCTATGATATATACTCAAGGTTATTAAAAGACCGTATTGTTATTATTGGTTCAGAAATAAATGATCAAGTAGCGAGTAGTGTCGTAGCTCAATTATTATTTTTAGAAGCAGAAGATGCAGAGAAAGATATATTTTTATACATTAATAGTCCAGGCGGATCAACGACAGCAGGTTTTGCCATATTGGATACGATGAATTTAATCAAACCAGACGTGCAAACGCTATGCATGGGCTTTGCAGCATCATTTGGTGCATTGCTATTATTATCAGGTGCAAAAGGAAAACGGTTTGCACTCCCAAATAGTGAAATTATGATTCATCAGCCGCTTGGTGGTGCACAAGGGCAAGCAACGGAAATTGAAATCACAGCAAAAAGAATTTTAAAGTTAAAACATGATATTAATAAAATGATTGCAGAAAAAACAGGGCAACCGATTGAAAGAGTAGCACATGATACAGAAAGAGATTATTTTATGACCGCAGAAGAAGCAAAGGCATATGGGATTGTAGATGATGTTGTTACGAAAAAATAGCAGAAAGCAGGCTAGAGAGTAAAGTATATTCTCTAGCCTGTTTTATTAATCTTTTATCCATTCATCGACTAACGCTTGATTCTTTTTAATCCATTTTCGCGCCGCTTCTTCGGGATCTTTCGTTTTATTTAACTCGACCATTAATGTACCAAGCTGTTCATCGTTCATTTTCCATTTATCAAAGTATTTTATGATATCCGGATGATCTTTTTCGAAACCTTTACGAACGGAGTAATAAATGTCATCTTTTTCACCATATACTTTCTTAGGGTCTTTTAAATATTTTAAGTCAAATTCTGAAAAACCCCAATGTGGATTCCAAAGCGTAACAGCGATTGGTTTCTTTTTCGTATATGCTTTTTTTAGTTCACTCATCAAAGCAGCTTCAGAAGACTGGACAAGTTTTAGCTTTATATCATATTCCTTCATCGCTTTATTCGTTAAATTCATAAGACTGCTGCCAGGTTCAATTCCGACAATTTTATTATCTAGTTCATCTTTATGTGCATTTAGATCTTCAATGCTGTTTATGTTTTTCACATAAGAAGGGACAACTAAACCTAGTCCGGTTCCTTCATACCATTTTGATTTTAAGACAATATCATCTTTATAACGATCATTTAGTGGTTTATCCGTAACGGGTAGCCATACTTCTAAATTAGCATCAACATCACCGCGAGCAACACCAGTCCAAATTGCCGCTTTTTCTAAATACATGAGTTCAACTTTGTAGCCTTTTTGTTCTAGTAGTACCTTCCACATATTTGCAGTTGCAATGTTTTCTTTCCAACTTGTTACACCTAGTTTAATTTTTCCTTTCGAATTTGCATTTGTTGCATTACATGAAGAGAAAATCATAGTAATAAATAATGCAAGGCATATGAGCCATATTTTCTTTCTCATTAAAAACCTCCTAAGAAACGTTTGCTTTTTAAATAAATGTATAAGTAAGCATTCTTATTATGAACGGAAAAAAGAATTTTAAAGAAATCTTATAAATGTTATTTTTATGTAATATTTCTTTGCAAAATCGCAACACTATGTGAATAGATGGGTAGAAAAGGAGTAGTGACATGGATAATACAAAGGTACGTGTTGAAAACGTAACAAAAGTATTTGGGAAACACCCGCAAAGAGCGCTTACCTTATTAAAAGAGGGAAAAAGTAAATCGGAAATTTTGAAAGAGACAGGAATGAACGTTGGCGTAAAAAAGGCGACGTTCGAAGTATATACGGGAGAAATTTTCGTTATTATGGGATTGTCTGGTAGCGGGAAATCGACATTAGTTCGTATGTTAAACCAACTGATTAGACCAACAGCGGGGCATATATACATAGATGGAGAGGATATCGCAACGATGGGAAAAGAAGAGTTGCGAAGAGTGAGAAGAACGAAGATGAGCATGGTGTTTCAGAAATTCGCTCTATTCCCTCATCGTACCGTTTTGCAAAATGTTGCATATGGGTTGGAAATACAAGGAGTTCCAGTAGAGGAACGAGAGAGAAAAGCGTTAGAGTCCTTGAAGTTAGTTGGACTTGATCATCATAAAGATAATTATCCAAGTCAACTGAGTGGTGGTATGCAACAGCGTGTCGGCATTGCGAGAGCGCTTACGAATGATCCGGATGTTTTACTTATGGATGAGTCATTTAGTGCATTAGATCCACTGATTCGAAAAGAAATGCAAGATGAACTGTTAGAATTACAAGATAAAATGGAAAAAACAATTATTTTTATTACGCATGATTTAGATGAAGCCCTTCGAATTGGTGATCGAATTGCGTTAATGAAAGATGGAGAAGTTGTCCAAATTGGAACGCCAGAAGAAATTATGATGAGTCCTGCGAATGAATTTGTAGAGAAATTCGTGGCGGATGTGAATTTAGGAAAAGTAATAACGGCGGAATCTATATTAAAACGACCAGAGACGTTATTAATTGACCGTGGACCACGTGTAGCACTTCAAATTATGAGAAATGCCGGCGTTTCTACAGTGTATGTTGTTAACAAAAAATATGAGTTTTTAGGAATATTAACGGCAGATGATGCGAGTAAAGCAGTACAAAAGCAATGGCCGATTGCTGATTTATTACTTACCGATATTCCGCACGTGTATTTAGATACTTTACTGGAAGAAACTTATGCGAAAATGGCGGAGATGAAATATCCGTTACCAGTAATTGATGAGAAGAAAAGGCTAAGAGGAATTATTAAACGTGAAAGTGTCATTCAAGCTCTTGCAGGTAATATTGAAGAAGAGGTGAAAGACGATGAATAGTATACCACGTATTCCTTTAGGGGAATGGGTCGACTCATTTGTTGCAAGTTTATATGAGCACTTTGAAGGCTTATTCCGAGGATTCTCTTATATTATCGGTGGATTCGTTGATTTACTCACTAATTTTTTAACAATAATACCGGCTATATTGATGATTATTATTTTGTGTTTCCTCATTTGGTACACAACGAGAAAAGTATCTTTAGTTATTTTTACACTCATCGGATTATTATTTATTTTGAATATTAACTACTGGGCACAGACGATGCAGACATTAGCTCTTGTACTTACATCTGTTATTATTTCAATTATTGTAGGTATCCCAATTGGCATTTTAGCTTCGCAAAATGAACGGTTTTCAAAATTTTTAAAACCGACATTAGATTTTATGCAAACAATGCCGGCTTTCGTATATCTGATTCCTGCGATTACATTTTTCGGAGTAGGAGTAGTACCTGGGATTATTGCATCGGTAATCTTTGCAATGCCACCGACAATTCGTTTTACTGACTTAGGAATTAGACAAGTTCCAGAAGATTTAATAGAAGCAGCGAATGCGTTTGGCTCTACCGCATCACAAAAATTATTTAAAGTACAATTACCACTCGCAACTGGAACGATCATGGCTGGTGTGAACCAAAGTATTATGCTCTCTTTATCAATGGTAGTAACAGCATCGCTTGTAGGAGCTCCAGGTCTTGGAGTTGATGTATACCGCTCTGTGACACAAGTTAATATCGGGATGGGATTTGAAGCGGGACTAGCCATTGTTGTCATTGCGATTATATTAGATCGTATTACACAAGGATTTCACCAAAAAAGAAGATAACAAGAAAACACACTTTATTATACAAAGTGTGTTTTTTGTTTGAATAGATTATATTCGAACGATAACAGAACCGTCAGCTGACGCAAAAACTTGTTTTTTTATTTCATTGATTTAATTCTTCGATGAATAACGATATGTTTGTTTAACAGCGACTTGAAAATCTCTTCTTAAGAAGAGGATTATGTGGTGGAAAAGTATAAGTAATAAAGTACATTTTTTGGAAATTATTAAGTGGAATAGCGAATATATTAGGAGACAGTGACTTCATGTAAATAGATAGTATTTTGGAAGAAATTATGAGAGGAGATGCTATTTTGTCTAAAAAGAACAAAAGCAATGATGCCTTGGCAATAGGCGTCGGTATAGGGGTTGTAATCGGTGTAGTCCAAGGTTATTTTACAAATAATTTAGTAATCGGAATTGTGATTGGGATTGTAATTGGAGTTGTGGTTTTGAAGAAAAAATGAGGTGTAAATTCAATTCAAAATTTTCGTATTAAAAGAATGAATTTTCGGAATATAAATCCTATTTTTCCTTTTTTTATGATATTATATATAAAAAGGATGGTAATGGATATGCCAACAAATAATCAAGAAGAACAAAACTGCTTCATTTGTGAAAACCATAAAGGAAATATTACAGTTCCAGGTGGAGCTATTTACGAAGATGAACTCGTTTACGTTGGACATGTCCACTGGGATAGCGAAGAAACGTATCTTGGTTATGTAATGATAGATATAAAAAGATATGTACCTGGTCTTGCTGAGCTAACAGATGAAGAAGCAAAAAGGTTCGGACTTATATCAAGTAGAGTAAGTAAAGCACTAAAAGAAAGTGAAGGTGCCGAACATATTTACACTTTTGTTTCAGGGAATGGTGTACCACATATGCATATGCACATCATACCGCGTTATGCAAATACACCAAAAGAGTTTTGGTCACTGACTGAAGTAGAGAAATGGAACGGTGCGCCTTATAGTGATACAGAAAAAATCAAAAAACTATGCGAAAGAATACGAAAGTATATGGTGAGTGAATATGCATACAACAAATAATAGACAACATTCATGGATTGGAAGTAGAGAAATGTGTTTAGACGAAATTTCGGTAAAGCAATATGGTGATATCGTGCTCGGTGCATATGGTGGGAATATTAGTGCCGGAGCAAAAAAGAATGAAGATGGTGCGTTAGTTTGGTCAAATGGTGATTGGGAATTTGCAGCTATATTAGATGGACATAATAGTGCAGAAAGTGTTGATTTAGTAGTAAATACAATTCAAAAAGAATATGAAAATATAAAAGAAATGATGAATGAATCGATTGATACAGTATTTCGATCTATTGAAAATCATATTCTTACAATCTTACAATCTTCTTCATTTAAGGAAAAGTGTAAAAGAATTAAAGGTGAAACAGCTTGCTTACTATGTGTAAGAAAAGAAAATTATATATGGTGGCTATCTATTGGAGACTGTTTAGTTTATGTATTTCATGAAGAGTTACATAAGTTAGGACAATATGCATTAAATCAACGTCATTTTTACGAATGGATTGGAAATGTAAACACATTTGATTTACCTGTTCCTTGTTATTCAACAGGCATTCGTGAATTACGTAATGGAAAGAATCGAATTGTAATGGTGACAGATGGAGTATTAGAATGCGGGGAACGTCGGTATGAAACTCCTGTAAATCTGTATAGTGATATGAATAGAAATAATATAAAACTTGAAGAAAGTGTTCATCATGTATTAGAGCACGTTCATCATCAATTCGGACGCGATAGTGCGACAATTATTAGTTGGGACATTGATAATAAAGGAAAGGCTACTTATCCGAGTGATCAGCCAGAGAAAATAAAAGTAAGAAAATAAAAGGAGAGGGTTTTCTGTCAATTACCAAAATAACTCTATTAATTTTATGGGTACTATGTATATTCGTTTTTGAAAAAATAGCAAGAAAAAGATTAAACATCCCGAAACAAAAGGGATGGGATAATCAATATGTGAATAAAACACATAAATGGGGGAATAGAATTATTATTTTCTCTTATATAGTTGTTATTGCGATAAGTGCTTTGTTTCCAAACCGTATATTTATGGGGTATGTACCTCTTTTGTTTTTTATCACGTTATATGGATTTCAATCATATATGGAGTGGAAATATGATAAGGAATCGCGCGAGTTCTTGATTTCATTATTTGCAGTTACAGCGCTAATAATAACTGGATTAATTATATACTTCTTTCTTTAATAAATTTTCAATTAAAGATTTAAAGGAGGAAAATAATGAATAGATCTGTATTACGTGTAGAAGTTATTATTTATAATGGAGATAACTCAAAAGTGCTCGTTCAATGCGATGAAAATGAATCATTTTATCGTTTTCCAGGAGGCTCTATTGAATTTGGTGAACCAGCAAAAGAAGCGATAATACGAGAATTAATGGAAGAATACGATTTGAAAATTGATGTCCAAGAGCTAGCTGTTGTAAATGAGCATATTTTCGAGTGGAACAACGAAAAAGGACATCATTGTACATTGATATATTGGGGAACTGTTCAAGAGATGGTTACAAATGAAATAAGGCATAAAGAACATGAGAATATTATATTAATATGGAAGAGCATAGAGGAATTAAAGGAGAAGCCAACATATCCTGAAGGAATTGTAAGTTATTTAGAAGAGAATAACCATAATATAGTCCACTTTGTTTCTAAAAATATATAAAGTAATTGGAGGGATAACAATGGATATCTCTACAATTTTAATTATTATTATTGGACTGGGTATAGGTGGTTACTTTTTAGAACAGTTTTTAAGAAGAAAATTAAATATGGAGAAAAGAGGCTTCTTTGGATATAAGCATGTGAATAGTTTACATGTAAAATTAGAAATAGGTCTTATTATTATTTATGTAATAAGTAGTTGTTATTATATGTTTAAATTTGAAAACGCTAAAATGGCTTATGTCATGTTCACTTATTTAGGGATATCATGGACTTTAAGAGCATGGATGGAATGGAAATATGATAGAAAATCAAAAGAATATATACTTTCGATAACGGGAATGGTTTCTTTTATATTGATGCTCTCGATACTATTTTATTTCGTTCCACCTGCTGTATAATTAAAAATTTGATTATACATAATGAGATAACTAATAAATAAGAAACCATTTACTGCTAAATGGTTTCTTATTCAATTTAAACATTTAATTTCGCTAATACGGATTTAATGAAATTTGTTTTATCCTCTGCATATTGATGTTTATCATTAGGATTAGCCTGTGAAAGTTGAATCTTCAACTGTTCATACTGTATACGAGCAGTTTTATTGACTATTAAGTAATCTCTGAATTGCAATTGTTCTATTACATGTGTATTCCCTTTTTCATACATATGAATTTGATGAGTTCTTGGCTCACCTTTATTAAAATAATATCGTTCAGGCAATACATCTTTTCTATATTTATAGTTTAGTAGTTCTAATTTTTTAATACAATGTATACCGTCCCTATAATTTTCTAATTCAATTGCTATATCAATAATGGGCTTTGCACTTAAATGTGGAATAGAAGTACTACCAATATGGTGTATCGCTAAAATATGTTCGCCAATTTGTTCCTCAATGAATTGTTTCTCCTTTACAAATTCAATTGCCCACTCTTCAGTCCATGGAACTAAAAACACTTTACCATAGGGTAAACCTAACATTTAATTAGCACCTCTTTCAAAATGGTTTTCAATAAAGGTAATTACATTTTCTTAAAGCTTCTCAAAACAAGATATTCCCACAATCTCCAAGGAAGAATTTTCTTTGCAAAGATCATAAATTTTACACCTTTACCGATTGGATAACGTAAATTCGTACGCTTAGACTCAGCAATTTCTACAATTTTATTAGCAACATCTATCGGATTACCAAATGTATCACTGCCGCTATTAATATGTTTTTGTATTTTATCCATATATTCTTTGTAAGGAGAAGTAGTATCAGATTGGTTTGTAGCTAGTTGTTTACCAACTTCCCATATATTCGTGTTATAAGAACCAGGTTCCACTAAAGCAACATCTATTCCAAAAGGTTTCACTTCTAAACGAAGGGATTCACTCCATCCTTCTAATGCATATTTGGAAGAAACGTAAGGAGATAGACCAGGGAATCCAACTTGACCACTAATGCTGCTTATATTAATGATTTTCCCACTTTTTTGTACTCTCATATAAGGTAAAACAAGCTGAGTAATCGATATAGCACCAAAAAGATTCGTTTCAAATTGTTTGCGATATTCCTCTACTGGAATTTCTTCTACAAAGCCACCATTAGCATATCCTGCATTATTAATAAGGAGGTCTACTCTGTTTATTTCTTTTAAAAATAATTGAAAGGTATGTATAGAGTTTTGATCGGTTATATCTAATTGTTGGACTGTTATGTTGTGCAGCAAGTTTAGTTGAGTAGCTTGAGATAGTAAGTTCGCTTGTTTTTCAAGGTTTCTCATTGTAGCGATAACTAAATAATCTTTTTTTGCGAGTTCGAGTGTAGTTAATAGTCCAAATCCACTTGAGGATCCTGTAATAATTGCGACTTTTTTGTTCATTTTCTGCCAGCTTTCTTTTTCTTTTATCATAACGAGTTATGATAAGAAAATCTATTATTCTTACATTCGTTTTGAGAGCATTACCCGTTAATTCTATATTCTATGAGATTTTTAAAAGAGGAAATTATACGGACTCAGCGTATATAGAGAAGTGAGTATGAATACGTTTATGAAATGAGGGAAGAATAATGGCCCATGTGAAGGATGTATTAGCAGATCAGTTATTAGCGAATGCGAACGATCCTAGTTGGTATATTCCGTTTTCAGATGCAGTTAAGGGTTTATCTGAGAGGGAAGCTTTCTGGAAACCGAATGAAGAGAGTAACAGTATAGCTGAAATTGTACAACATTTATTGTATTGGAATTCTACGTGGCAAACTAGATATAAAGAATCGAATGTGAATGCTGTGCCCGCTATTGGAGATAATAACAAAAGTTTTATGCTTTCAAATAATCAAACTTTCGATGAATTACGAGAAAAACTACTAGAGAAACTGTTACTATGGCAAAATCTCATAAATGAAGAAAGGGTTGAAAGCGATGTAGTGGGATTTCCTGTTTCTGCAAAGTGGTGGGAAGTGCTAGCCAATGTAACTACTCATAATGCATATCATATCGGTCAAATTATTTACATCCGAAAATTACAGAAGAGTTTTGATGGTGAATAAGATAATAATTTTCAAATTAGGTGAACAAAAGTGGACAAAACGAGACTAATGTCTCATTTTGTCCACTTTTTTATTTTCAACATAGAGAGAAAACCTATTAAATCAAGGATTTGAAATTGGCACGGTACTTGCAATATAAAAGATGAACAAGAAAATAGGAGGGCTGAACATGTTAAAAACAACTGAAAGTAAAGGGAATGGAATTACGAAAGAACAAGCTCGCTGGATGTACGAAAAAATGTTAGAGATTCGTAAGTTTGAAGATAAGGTGCATGAATTATTCGCGCAAGGCGTTCTGCCAGGTTTCGTCCATTTATACGCTGGGGAAGAAGCGGTAGCAGTTGGTATATGTGCCCACTTAACGGATAGTGACAGTATTACAAGTACGCATAGAGGACATGGACACTGTATCGCAAAAGGTTGTGATTTAAACGGTATGATGGCTGAACTTTTCGGGAAAGCGACAGGATTATGTAAAGGTAAAGGCGGATCCATGCATATTGCTGATTTAGATAAAGGAATGCTTGGTGCAAATGGCATTGTAGGTGGTGGTTTCCCGCTTGCTTGCGGTTCGGCATTAACAGCTAAATATAAAGGAACGAAAGATGTAAGTGTTTGTTTCTTCGGTGATGGAGCAAATAATGAAGGAACATTCCATGAAGGGGTTAACTTAGCGGCGATTTGGAAGTTACCAGTTATTTTTATCGCTGAAAATAACGGTTACGGTGAAGCAACGACATTTGAATATGCTTCAAGTTGTGATTCTATTGCGGATCGTGCGAAAGCTTATAACATTCCAGGTGTTCAAGTGGATGGAAAAGATCTGCTAGCTGTATATAAAGCTGCTGAAGAAGCAGTAGAACGTGCGCGTAACGGCGGTGGTCCAACAATAATTGAATGTATGACATATCGTAATTACGGTCATTTCGAAGGTGAAGCACAAACGTATAAAACTTCAGAAGAAAAAGAAGAACATTTAAATGAAAAAGATGCGATTGTGAATTTCCGTAAGCATTTAATTCATGAAGCTTTATTAACTGAATCTGAGCTTGTAGATATGGAAAAGGCAGTAGATGAAGCGGTTCAAAAATCAATTGAATTTAGTGAAAATAGTCCATATCCAGAGGATGAAGAGTTATTAAAAGATGTATACGTTTCTTACAAATAAGAGGAGGGTGAAAAATAATGACTAGAACAGTAAGTATGTCAACTGCAATTAATGAAGCGATGAAAATATCGATGCGCCGTGATGAAAATGTAATTTTAATAGGAGAAGACGTTGCAGGTGGTGCACAAGTTGATCACTTGCAAGATGATGAAGCATGGGGTGGTGTTCTTGGTGTTACGAAAGGCCTTGTACAAGAATTTGGTCGAAATCGTATTTTAGATACACCAATTTCAGAAGCGGGTTACATGGGAGCAGCAATGGCAGCTGCGGCAACAGGACTACGTCCGATTGCTGAATTAATGTTTAATGATTTTATCGGTAGTTGTCTTGATCAAGTATTAAACCAAGGTGCAAAGTTCCGCTATATGTTCGGTGGTAAAGCGAAAGTGCCAGTTACAGTACGTACGATGCATGGTGCAGGTTTTAGCGCAGCTGCACAACATTCACAAAGTTTGTATGCGTTATTTACGAGCATTCCAGGTATAAAAGTTGTCGTTCCTTCTACTCCATATGACGCAAAAGGCTTACTATTAGCGGCAATTGAAGATGATGATCCGGTAATCTTCTTTGAAGATAAAACACTCTACAATATGAAGGGTGAAGTGCCAGAAGGTTATTACACAATTCCATTAGGAAAAGCGGATATTAAACGGGAAGGTTCTGACGTAACAATCGTCGCAATTGGAAAACAAGTTCATACAGCACTTGCGGCTGCTGAGCAATTATCGAAAAAAGGACTTGAAGTAGAAGTAATCGATCCACGTTCTTTATCACCGCTTGATGAAGATACGATTTTAGCATCAGTTGAAAAAACAAATCGCCTTATTGTTATTGATGAAGCAAACCCAAGATGTAGTATCGCAACAGATATTGCGGCAATTGTAGCGGATAAAGGATTTGATTTGTTAGATGCACCTATTAAACGAATTACAGCACCACATACACCAGTTCCGTTCTCGCCACCACTTGAAAAGTTATATTTACCAACGCCGGAAAAAGTAATTGAAACTGTATCAGAAATGATCGGAGACCAAACTTTATTACATGTGTAATAAAAAGATGAGAAGGGAGAGAGAAGCATGGCTGTAGAAGTTGTAATGCCGAAGTTAGGTATGGCGATGAAAGAAGGTATTATTACGAGCTGGAATATTAAAGCAGGCGATCATGTCTCAAAAGGTGAACTAATTGCTAGTATTAATTCGGAAAAAATCGAAACGGAAATAGAAGCACCAGCTGATGGAACTGTTCTTGATATAGCTGTTAGTGAAGATGAGGGAGTTCCACCTGGCACTGTCATTTGCTATATCGGTAAGCTGAACGAAAAAGTAGAAATCAATGAAAGTATAAATGTTGTAGAAGAAAAAGCACCTAATCTAGAGCCTAAAAAGGTCCAACATCCAGAACCATATGCGAAAGAAGTGGCGAAGCAAAGAATCAAAATTTCACCTGTAGCGAAGAAAATTGCAAAGTCTGAAAATCTAGATATCAAAGCATTAGTTGGTACAGGCCCTGGCGGAAGAATTACGAAGGCGGATGTATTAAAAGCGCTTGAAGAAAAAGTGACAGTTCCAGAAGTATTGGAACAAGAAGAAAGTAAAGTAATTCCTGTTACCGGTATGCGGAAAGCAATCGCAAACCGTATGCATGCAAGCTTACAAAATAGTGCGCAATTAACATTAACGATGAAAGTAGATGTTACAGATTTAGTTGCTTTACATAAAGAAATAGCGGCAGTTGTACAAAAACGATACGATAACAAACTAACTATTACGGATTTCGTTTCTCGTGCTGTTGTATTAGCGCTTGGAGAGCATAAAGAAATGAACAGTGCTTATATGGATGATACAATTCATCAATTTGAACATGTTCATTTAGGCATGGCAGTCGCATTAGAAAAAGGATTAGTCGTTCCAGCTATTCGCTTTGCTAATAATCTATCTTTAGTAGAGTTATCTAAACAAATTAAAAACGTTGCACAAAAAGCAAGAGAAGGTAGTTTAAGTAGTGATGATATGCAAGGGACAACCTTTACAATTAGTAATTTAGGTAGCTTCGGTATTGAATATTTTACGCCAGTATTAAATACACCTGAAACTGGTATTTTAGGTGTAGGTGCAATTGAACATGTTCCAGTATATAAAGGGAAGAAAATAAAAAAAGGCAGTATGTTACCTTTAAGTTTAACATTCGATCATCGTGTATTAGATGGTGCACCAGCAGCTGCATTTTTACGCACAATTAAACGTTATTTAGAAGAACCTGTAACAATTCTTTTATAAAGAGAAGGTGAGAGAATGAGTAAACTAGTCGTTATTGGTGGCGGACCTGCTGGCTATGTAGCGGCAATTACCGCAGCTCAAAATGGAAAAGATGTCACTCTTATTGATGAAGCTGATCTTGGCGGGACTTGTTTAAATGTTGGGTGCATGCCTACAAAATCATTGTTAGAAAGTGCAGAAGTGCATGACATTGTAAGAAAAGCGAATCATTATGGAGTTACACTCAATAATGGAAGTATATCAATTGATTGGAAGCAAATGCAGGCGAGGAAATCAAAAATTGTAACGCAGCTCGTTCAAGGAATTCAATATTTAATGAAGAAAAATAAAATAAAAGTTATACAAGGTAAAGCGAACTTTGAAACGGATCATCGTGTGCGGGTTATATACGGTGATAAAAAAGATGTAGTAGATGGAGAACAGTTCATTATAGCGGCAGGTTCAGAACCGACTGCATTACCCTTTGCTCCATTTGACGGAAAGTGGATTTTAAATAGTAGCCATGTAATGTCCATAGATTATATACCAAAATCATTATTAATCGTTGGCGGTGGTGTAATAGGATGCGAGTTTGCAAGTATTTATAGTCGTCTTGGAACAAAAGTTACGATTGTTGAAATGGCACCGCAATTATTACCAGGTGAAGATGAAGATATCGCACACATTTTAAGAGGGAAACTAGAAAATGATGGTGTAGAAATATTTACAGGAGCAGCTTTAAAAGGATTAAATAATTATAAGAAGCAGGCTTCATTTGAATATGAAGGAAGTATCCAAGAAGTTAATCCAGAATTTGTTCTCGTTTCTGTCGGCCGAAAACCACGTGTACAACAATTAGATTTAGAAAAAGCAGGCATTCAATATTCAAATAAAGGAATTTCTGTGAATGAACATATGCAAACCAATGTATCACATATTTATGCAGCAGGAGATGTGATTGGTGGAATCCAGCTTGCTCACGTTGCATTCCATGAAGGAACGACGGCAGCATTACACGCGAGTGGAGAAGATGTAAAAGTAAACTACCATGCTGTACCTCGCTGTATTTATACCGCTCCAGAAATTGCTAGTGTCGGTTTAACAGAAAAAGATGCAAGAGAGCAGTACGGTGACATACAAATTGGAGAATTTCCTTTTACAGCAAATGGAAAAGCACTTATTATTGGAGAACAAACGGGGAAAGTAAAAGTTATTGTGGAACCTAAATATCAAGAAATTGTTGGAATTTCTATTATTGGTCCTCGTGCAACAGAACTAATTGGTCAAGGAACTGTAATGATTCATACGGAAGTTACTGCCGATATTATGAGAGATTATATTGCAGCGCATCCAACTTTATCTGAAGCGATTCATGAAGCTTTATTGCAAGCGGTAGGACATGCTGTACACGCTTAAATGGAATTATAATAAACCACTATTCTCTAAATGAATAAGAGAATAGTGGTTTGAATTTTTACGGGAGAAATTGAATATCCTATTATTTTTTTACGTCAATCGCTGAAGTAATATCGTTCCAATCAGCAGCTAAATTAGCAGTTTTACCGTACCAATCCGCATGTTTGAATACAACACCTTTTCCATAGCCTTGTGTTGAAGTATGCTCCCAAAGTGTCGTTGAATAACTTGCTGAAGGTGATGCTGTACTTACAGAGGAAATTCTGTCGTTCCAGCTAGATGGTAAGTTTTTAAAGCCGCTGCTCCAGTAAATATATTGACCACCTTTATCTTTATGTTCATAAAAATCAGTACTACCAGCACCGCTACCTAAAGGATTAATTTTATTTTTAAGTACTTTTTTATCCTTTTCAATATAAGCATCTAATGTTTCGCGGCTAGTAAAACCATAAGCTAGCCAATCTCCATTTTCATTTTGCTCTGGTAATACCATAGTAATTTGGATGTCTTTCTTATCTTGATCACTTAATTTTGTAAGAGAATTAACATTCTGTTCATCCACTTTTAAATAATCAAAAGACTTAATTGTATTACCTTTTTCTTCAGCACTTGCTACTCCTAGTCCTCCAGTTAATGCAAATCCCGCTACTAATGTACCTGCTACTAATTTCTTCAACATATAACCATCCCTTTTAGTTTAGATTTTTGTACAGGTGAATCTTTGTACTAGTAAAATGTATTCTAATTATCAACTATTGTAAATATTCTGAAGTTTTAGAAATAAAAGATGGAATATTTACAGTTTTGCATTTTTTCTTTAGAAAAAATAGTTATTAGAATGATATAATAAATAGATATATCACTTTTGTTGGATGTTAAAATGTTTTAGGAGGGAAGCTGAAGAAGTAACGATTTGTGCAAAAGATGTATTGCTGGAGATAGATTACTAGTAAACTTGATTACTTTACAAACAAAAAAACAGTCGTATTTGACTGTTTTTTATTTAATTGCTAAATTATCAAGTTTCCAATATGTATCTGTTAATGGCGCAGCTTTGCTATCTATGTATAAATACATATTATTTAAATCTTTTGGAGAATCTTTCATATTAAATACAATGTCGGTAGTTAAAGAAAACTCAGATGGAACCTTTTTAGCATTTTCATTTTGTATAACTTTACCTTTGTATTTTTTACCCGTTTTTTCATCTTTTATGAAATATTTTATTTCTGAAAGATCTATCGTTTGTCCGTCAACACGAGCATTATTTATAGTAACGCGAGCTGTGAGACGCCACTCTTTGTCTATTTTTTCAAATTTAGCATTTTCAACAGTTGCTCTATAGTATTCGTTTTTAAAGATTTCCCCATAGTGCATTGCATTTTTTGCTAGAGCGCTTTTTTCTTGTTTTGGTGTAGCATTTCCACTACATCCTGCCATTATCCCTGTAAATAATAATGCTGTACAAGTTACTTTCATTATAGATTTCATAATAATTCCTTTCTGTGTTAAAAAGTAAAACATAGGCATAATTTTACATGAATAGGAAAGGAAATGGAAGTATATTTGCGGAATATGCAAATGTACATTTATTTTGTTGTCAAGTTAATGGAATAGAAAGAGGGAAAAAGCTGAATAAAACGGAGTGAATAAGAAGTGAAAATATTGTAAAGCGGAAGAGACATGCATATAATTAAAATAAGGATAAGATTTCAGAATCTTCAATAACAGAGGTGGACACATGTTTACTGAAGAGCGTAGAGAGAAAATTTTAGAGTTACTTAAGAAAAATGGAAGGGTAATTGCAAAGGATCTTGCGGAAAGTTTCGATATGTCTATCGATTCTATAAGAAGAGATTTGTCTATTATGGAGAAGGATGGCTTGTTAAAAAGAACACATGGAGGAGCAATTGAACTTGCTAGAGTACGGAATTTAGCTACCAAGCCATTGAAACGTTATAGTAATGGTTCTGTATATGAAGACGCAATTGCAAAAATCGCAGCTTCTTATATACAAGAAGGAGATTCCGTTTTTATTGGTGGAGCTTCCATTCATTATGCCATGTTAAAATATTTACCTGAAACATCATTTACAGTTATTACGAATGCTTTAGAAATTGCTAGTACGTTACGGGAATATAAGAACATTGATATGTACTTAATTGGTGGAATGGTGAAACCATCAGGAAATATGACAGATACACTTGCCTCAGAGTTGATAAGTAGATTTTCTATTGATCTTAATTTCTCTACAGGTGGTGGCATTTCATTGAATGGTATAAGTACTGCAACGCCGGAAGTTGCTTTTTTTAGTAAAACAGTAAGTAAGATTGCTAGAAGAAATATTTGTTTAGCTCCTCATAATAAACTTGGAATAGACTACTTTATAAAAGGAGAGTCACTGATTGAAATTGACCTTATAATAACAGATTCGGAGGCTAGTAAAGAAACAATTCAAGAATTTGAGAAACAAGGTAAAGAAATTGTAATATCATCAATAGACTGCATTTAAAAGGAGTTTGAAATGATTATAAAAGGGCAAGAGTTTCACATAAATGGATTAGTTTATACAGTTCGTCCTGCAGCTGAAACAGATGCGGAACAGTTGTCGGAAATTAGAGTTCAGATCGATGGAGAAACTGAAAATATGGATAGAGAAGCTGGAGAGGGATTTATAGATAAGATAGGGTTTCAAAAAATAATAAAAACAGATAGTGAAGAGAGTAAGAATCTGTTTTTAGTTGCAGAAGTGCACAACCGAATCGTTGGATTTTCAAGGTGCGAAGGTTCAAATCTGAAGAGGTTATCTCATAAAGTAGAATTTGGCGTTTGTATTTTAAAAGAGTTTTGGGGATATGGAATGGGTAAGAGGTTATTGCAACAATCTATTCATTGGGCTGATGAAAATGAGATTAAAAAGATATCATTACAAGTATTAGAGACAAACGAAAAAGCCATTCAGCTATATAAAAAATTAGGTTTTGAAGTAGAAGGTATTTTAAAAAATGATAAAAGGCTGTCGGATGGGAAGTATTATAATACGGTTGTAATGGGAAGGTGTATTTGAGTCTGTTCATTAAAGAGGTGGAAATGTATGTTTTATAGAAGAAAGTACTATATAGTAAAAAATGAATTTATTAAAATTTTTAATGATCATTTCAATCATACGAACTTACCTAATCAGTTAAAGCATGGCTCTAGGCTAATAGGACGCTGGATGAAAGATAATAAGAATGGTACGACCGAAGTGTTTGCCATATGGGAATATGATAGTTATGAACAGTATAAAGAAATAGAATCAAAGATTAGAAATGACGAGAAACATGCTAGAAGAATTCATGAATGGTATGAAAAACATGGCGGAAGAGAATATGTTTTACAGGAGTACATAGTAGAGATGAAAAATGAAGAGTTAGTGTGTACTGTAAAGTGATAGAGAGGTGATGGATAATGGGAATGAAAACAAAATTATATTTTAGTGTAGCATCCACAATTTTATTTGCAATAGCCGTGAGTGTTTTCTTTATAAATGGAAATCCACAAAAGTGGTTTTGGTTATGTATTTTCTTTGCTTCCATTATACAAAATATAGTGCTACTAAAAAAGAATAAAGAAGTGCATTAAGATATTCAAATTATTAACATATTTGTGTCGTCTTTCTAGTTTTGTTGAAAACGCTTTTATTCAGTTTTATAATAAAAGTATGTTTTTACAAATCTCCAAAATAATGAATAGGGAGATGATACAATGCTAGCTTCACCGTTTTACTTACATACATGGAAAAAGTTTGTTGATGAAGGTGTCCTTGATTCGAACCGTATAAACGAAAGAATTTCAGAATCATGGCATCGATGTAAACAAGCAAATGTGAATCCTCATATGAATAAAGGTCAGAAAATTTTGTCTTCTAATATTTTTCAAGACCAAAAGAAAAAGAGTGAAATCTTCCTAGATATAGCAATACCTCAAATACAAAATATGAGAAAAACCATTGATGAACTGCAAATGATGGCATTATTAATCGATCCAGACGGTTACGTTCTATCGTTAAGTGGAAATAAACAAACGTTGCAACGAGCGAAACAGATTAATTTCATTGAAGGTGTGAAATGGACGGAAGCGGCTGTTGGTACAAATGCGATAGGAACAGCGCTTGAGATTGAAGAGGCTATTATGATAAGTGGTACAGAGCATTATTCTGTCGCATCTCATAGCTGGAGCTGTGCGGCCGCTCCTATTCATAATGATGATGGGAAATTAATAGGCGTTCTAGATTTCTCTTGTCCGATTGAGTTTTCGCATCCATATATGCTCGGTATGGTAACTTCGATTGCACATGCGATTGAACGTGAATGTAGTATTCGAGTACATCAAAATGAACTGCAGTTAATCCATCGTTTTTTAGATGTAATTGACAGTGATGAACAAGTTGTAATTTGTAATCATCGTGATGTTATCGTTTCTGCAAGCAAGAGGGTTCGGGAACGAGTATGTAATTGGTCACGGATGAAACTTGAAGATTTAATGCACTATGGATTGAAAACTAAATTAGAAGTGCCAGTATACAGTAATAATAGAATGATTGGGAAATGTATTTATGTAAAGGGAAATAAACAAGTAAAATCATTTTCAACGTCCTCATTTATAAATGGCATCACTTTTCCTGGAGTAATTGGGACAAGTAGTGCATTTCAACATACTTTAGAAGAAATTAAGCTTGTATCACCAACTGACGCAAGTGTATATGTTTGTGGTGAAACAGGTGTAGGAAAAGAATATGTAGCGAGAGCGATTCATGAAAATAGTCCAAGAAAAAATGGTCCTTTTATAGCTGTTAACTGCGGTTCATTACCGAAAGAATTAATGGAAAGTGAATTGTTCGGTTATGCTGAAGGAGCGTTTACAGGTGCACGGCGCCAAGGATATAAAGGGAAATTCGAACAAGCAGACGGAGGAACAATATTTTTAGATGAAATTGGTGAAGTGCCACCAGAGATGCAAGTAGCATTATTGCGTGTTTTACAAGAACGAACAGTAAACCCAATTGGCAGTTCAAAAGAGATACCAGTAAATATTCGTATTATTACTGCGACACATAAAGATTTATTGCGATTAGTAGAAGAAGGGAAATTCCGTCAAGATTTATATTATCGTTTACATGTTTATCCACTATATGTCCCATCGTTAATAGAAAGAAAAGAGGATATTCCGTACTTCATAAAACATTTTTGCAAACGAAAGAATTGGAATGTTGTATTTCCAAAAAGTATTTGTAATCAATTTTCTCAGCATACATGGCCCGGAAATATTCGAGAATTATTAAATGTATTAGAACGCATATACATTTTGTCGCAAGGACGAGAAATATGCGAAAAACAAATCTCTTTTTTATTACAAACAATGATGGGAAATCAACCTCATTTTGAATTGCAAGCAGAAAATAAAACAGAGAAAATATTAAATTTCCGTGAAAAAATACAGCGTGATAGCATGATTGAAGCGTTAGAAAAGACAAATGGAAATGTTTCATTAGCTGCAAAACTTTTAGATGTACCTCGAAGTACATTTTATAAACGAATGCAAAAATATAAGTTATAAAGTAGATTTTTGTAATCTACTTTTTCTTTGTGGGCTCATGTTCTGTCGGAATGTGCGCTTACCGGGGAAATAATAGAATAGTTAGAAATTAATTTCCAGAAGGAGGACTTATGTGAAGTATATTGAAATTGGCATCGGAAATAAGTGGTTCGTTCGAACAGAAACCGAAAATAAAGATGGAACTGAATTTGAAGAACGAGGAATTATAAAACCTATTTATTTTGAGTCATTATATGTACGAGTGTGGTTTCGAAAAACGTGTTTAATTTTTGATACGAAAGAAGGGTTTAAAAAAGTTAAGAAGAGGAGGATTGAATATAAATTTATAGTTGGAATTGTAAGTAGACTGGATAAAGAAAAAGTGGGCTAACATGCGTAGTTATATTGGACAGGAAATTCTTTTGACTTATATCAAATTCATGAAAAGCACTTTTACTAAATATAAATTGTTAATAAAACCGCTAAGGAAACTTAGCGGTTTCTTTTTTAATAGGAGGGATTTTCGTATGAATAGGATCGTAACGGTTTTACTTGCAATTATTATAATGGGGTATTCCATTTATAGTTGGAATGATACTTCGGAAATGAGTATGCTAATTTTACAAACGCTTTTAGGGTTTATATTAGTTAGCTTAGGGGTGCAAAATTTAAAAAATAACGAAAAAGAAAATAGAAGTATAGGGATAGCTTTATTACTTGTGGCTTTGTTTTTAATTGTTGTATCTTTAATAAAATATTTTGTATGAATAAGTTTTTAAATTAATAAAAAATTAAAATTCTACTTGTATTTCACTATATAAAATATGGCATAATGATTTAGTTAAAATAGAAATGGATAGGGTATTTGAGAGGGGCAGTATAATGAGTTTTGCAATAGAAATAGTAATAAAAGCACCAATGGATGTTGTATGTGACTACATAATAGAAGATGAAAAAATAAAAGAATGGAATACGTTTATAATAGAAAATCGCTATCCTTCAAATATGGATAAAGAAAATCCACGTGTAGGAGATAAATATATTACTGTTCAAAAAGTCGGTAAGAAAATATTGGAGGCAGAAGTAGAAATTCTTGAATACGATGCACCCTATATTATTTCACTTGGCAGTGAAATGAAGCAAGGTTATTCGGCAATGACTTATATGTTAGAAGAAGATGAGGAGGGTACAGCACTTACATTAATTTCAGAATATGAACCTAGTAATCTTTACTATAAAATTATGTATAAGTTAACAGGCTGGATTTCACGAGGTTTAACTATGGAACAAATTGAGCGTCTAGCAGAATGTGTAGAAGCTGCTTATCAGAAAGAAGATTAAGATTAAAAATATATTAAGGTAAAAGCGTTACTCAATCTCGTGAGTAACGCTTTTACTGTTTGAAGATTTTTTATTGAAAATCTCAATAGCTCTTTCATATATTTCTTTATCAACACAAAATCTTTCTGTTATCCAATAATTAAGTTCAGAAGATGTAATGATTTGTTCTCTTTTCTTACCTTGGAAATATCGTTTTAAAACATTATCATTAATAGAAGTTGGAATACCATCGATATAACCGAAAATCTGAATTTTCTTTAATACAGGGGATGTATACCAATCGTTAGACTTTGTAATGAGTTCTTTCATACTTGATAAATGTATTGGATCTGTATGTAAGATTTTTGTTGGACCTGGATCTCTAGTAATTTTAATCCTATTATTTGAGACTTCATAAGTGAAAGTTTCTCTTACATTACTTACTTGAAATGATTCATAAAGTGGGTAAGCTTGGAATAAAGGTGCACAATAACCAACATCAACATAATAAGGTTGGTCTAAGTTAACCCGTAAGCATAAATGTCCGGGATCCATATACATATAATGAACATTAAAACCAAGATTTGATAATAACCAATGGAATCCAATTGAGTGCGTCCAACAAGTACCCCCGAGACCTTTTGTTGTAATACGGTTTATGTATGTCTCAATGGAAGGGAAATAATTACCTGTTTCATTATCCTTTTCCCAGTCAATTATTTTAGTGAGGGTTTCCCATTTTATTTTTTCTTGATGAGCTTTAATAAGCTCATTTAAAAACTTTAAGCTAGTAGGCTGTTTTGTCATACCTAAAAATGATAGAAAGCTATTTACTAGTTTTTCTTGAGACATTTTCTGATCCTTTCTATATAGAAATCGTTTTTGGTATTATTATACAATAGATATCAGAAAATACAGTTATTTATTAATAGAGTGGGAGAGAATTATATGTCGATGTCGCTATATTATAAACAAATCCGTGAGCAATTAGGTCATGAACTAATTTTTATACCGAGTGTAGCTGCTGTTATTAAAAATGAGCAAGGGGAAATCTTATTTCAATATCCTGGTGGAGAATACTGGAGCTTGCCAGCTGGAGCAATTGAGCCTGGAGAAACTCCAGAAGAAGCGGTAGTTCGTGAAGTGTGGGAAGAAACAGGATTGAAAGTGCAAGTAAAAAAACAAAAAGGGGTGTTTGGAGGAAAAGAGTATCGCCATACATATCCGAATGGCGATCAAGTAGAATATATTGTTGTTGTGTTTGAATGTGAAATTACTAGTGGAAAACTAAAATCAATAGATGGTGAATCTTTAAAACTACAATATTTCTCATTATCTGAAAAGCCTTCTTTAGCGCTACCATACCCAAATAATATATTTTTATAGATGTAAAATAGCACACCTTATGTATTGAAGGTGTGCTATTTATATAAACCAGTCGTATACATTTTCGTCAATGTATGCACAATTTCTTCTAGGTCGATCTTTTTATCATTTTGCACAATCGTCCAAAGAAACATCTCATTCATCGCAAACCAAGCACGTGCTACAATTTCTTTATTCAATTCAGAATGTGCTAACCCACCTTCTTGAGAGTATGTAATATCTTGCGTAATACTGTTTATAAAGCGTTCCCGTATCTCGTCCCATTTTTGACGTATCTCTTTTGATAACCCAATTGCTTCTTCTACAACTTGTAAAATTGCTCGTTCTTTCTCTGCTAATTGTAGAAATGCTTTAACTTGATTTTGAATCATTATACGTGCTTCTTCTGTCGTTTGAGGCGAAAAAGAGCGCTCAGCAATATCATAAAATTGATTCATAACATCTTCCATTAAAACGATGAGGAGATCATCTTTGTTTTTAAAGTATACATATGCCGTGCCATAACCAGTTTCTGCATGTTTAATAATTTGTGTAATTGTCGTTTTTTGAAATCCGTTACGAATAAAAATAGTGTAACCAGAGTGTAATAGTTTCTTCTTTGTTTCTAAGGAGCGGTGTTTTCTTGATGAAAGAGTAGTGTTTTTCAAAGAATCACCTCTTTATACTGAAATATCTGAAAATATAACTGTATTGTAAAAGAAATTCATATATAAAGTCAACTGACATAATATCATTGACGTTATATCAACTAAGGTGATATATTTCAATTAGTTAGAATAAAAAGAAAATTAAGAGAAGGTGACACCATGTATACAGAACCATTTCAACCAACTTATGAGTATGCGCTTGAATGTGATAAACATGATGAACTGAAAGATTTTCAAACTGAATTTTATAAAAAAGAAGGAACAATATATTTAGATGGAAACTCATTAGGGCTACTTTCAAAAAGAGCAGAGAAATCGTTACTTACTTTGCTAGATTCATGGAAAGAGTACGGTATTGACGGCTGGACCGAGGGTGAGCATCCGTGGTTTTTCCTTTCGGAGAAATTAGGTGAATTGACTGCACCTCTTATTGGAGCTTTACCAGAAGAAACTATTGTAACCGGTTCCACGACAACGAATATTCATCAAGTAATCGCAACTTTCTATGAGCCGAAAGGAATTCGCACAAAAATTCTTGCGGATGAGTTGACATTCCCGTCCGATATATATGCACTTCAAAGTCAAATTCGTTTAAAAGGATTAGATCCAGATGAGCATTTAGTACGAGTGAAGAGCCGAGATGGTAGAACACTTTCTGAAGATGATATTATTCATGCAATGACAGATGATATCGCGTTAATTTTATTACCTTCTGTACTATATAGAAGCGGCCAAATTCTTGATATGAAACGTTTAACAGCGGAAGCGCATAAGCGTGGTATTCATATCGGGTTCGATTTATGTCACTCAATCGGTTCTATTCCGCATCATTTCAAAGAGTGGGATGTTGATTTCGCGATTTGGTGTAATTATAAATACTTAAATGCGGGACCTGGTGGCGTTGCAGGGCTTTATGTGAATAAAAAGCATTTTAATAGACTTCCTGGATTATCAGGTTGGTTTAGTTCTAGAAAAGATAAGCAGTTTGATATGGAACATACATTAACAGCTGCTGATCATGCAGGTGCTTATCAAATTGGTACACCACACGTATTAAGTACTGCACCTTTAATCGGTTCTCTTGAAATATTTAAAGATGCTGGTATAGAACGTTTACGCGAAAAATCATTACATATTACAAGATACATGCTTAATTTGATTGATCATGAATTAAAAAATTTCGGATTTACAATTGGAAATCCATTTGAGGATGAAAAACGAGGCGGGCATATTTATTTAGAGCATGCAGAAGCAGCACGTATATGTAAAGCGTTAAAAGCAAATGGAGTAATTCCAGATTTTAGAGCGCCAAATGGAGTGAGACTTGCGCCAGTTGCTTTATATAATACGTACGAAGAAGTATGGCAGTCTGTTATGATTTTAAAGAAAATCATGAAAGATGAAGAGTATAAGCAATTTGAAAATAAGCGAGAGGTTGTGGCATAAGTATGAAAACATCAGAGTGGATTGATATTTCACAACCGCTAAATAATGATATTGCTACTTGGCCAGGGGATACACCGTTCTCGTATGAAGTATCATGGTCAAAAGAAGAGAGTGGCTCAGTAAATGTCGGAAAGTTAACGATGAGTATTCATACAGGTACTCATATTGATGCACCGTTTCATTTTGATAATGATGGAAAGAAAGTGTTAGATTTAGATATCCAAGTTTATGTCGGACCTACGCGAATCATTGACGTTTCTAATCTTGAAAGCATTGGGAAAAAGGAATTAGAGAAATTTCATTTAGAAGGCGTAGAACGCTTGTTGTTACGCACATCTTCACATGGTAAAGCGAATGAATTCCCAGATATAATCCCGCATTTACGTGCGGATATAGCACCGTTTCTTTCAGAAAAAGGTATACGTTTAATCGGGGTGGATGTACCATCAGTTGATCCATTAGATGATAAAGAATTAGCAGCGCATCATCAATTGTTTAAACATGGTATACACATTTTAGAAAATGTCGTACTAGATCATGTAGCAGATGGCGATTACGAACTAATCGCATTACCACTTGCCTTATCAGATGCAGATGGAAGTCCAGTTCGAGCAGTTATTAGACCAATATAAGTAGAAATATATATAAAGGGGCGTTTTGCTAATATGAAAGAAAATGAAAAGGTAATTATGGAAAAAGGGATTCATACGGACTTTAAAGAGAATATGACGTACGGGGAATATTTACAATTAGATAGTTTACTATCTTCTCAAAAGAGATTATCAGACCACCATGATGAAATGTTGTTCATCGTTATTCACCAAGCAAGCGAACTTTGGATGAAGCTTATTTTACATGAGTTAAACGCAGCAATTGAATCTATTAAACAAGACAAATTACAACCAGCTTTTAAAATGTTAGCACGTGTATCAAAAATTCAATCACAAATCATTCAATCTTGGGATATTCTTGCGACATTAACGCCGTCAGAGTACATTGAGTTTCGTGACTCGCTCGGTCAAGCTTCAGGTTTTCAATCGTATCAATATCGTATGATTGAGTATGCGCTTGGTTATAAAACGCCGCATGCCTTAAAAATTTATGAAAAAGATCCAGAATTACACGCTCGACTTCATACGGCGCTACATGCACCAAGTTTATATGATGTCGCAATTCAAGCACTTGTAAAAGAAGGATTTCCTATTCATAAAGATGTGTTGAATCGTGATATTACGCAGCCTTATGAAGAAGACGCAACAGTAGAAGCGGCATGGCTTGAAGTGTATGCGGATGTAAAAAAATATTGGGATTTATACCAACTTGCTGAAAAATTAATTGATATTGAAGATTGGCTACAACAATGGCGTTTCCGTCATATGAAAACAGTAGAACGCATTATCGGACATAAAATGGGAACAGGTGGCTCTTCAGGTGTATCTTATTTAAAACGAGTACTTGATCAACGATTCTTCCCAGAGCTTTGGAATGTTCGCACAAAATTATAAAAAACAAACCTGTCAGTTCATTACTGGCAGGTTTGTTTTTTATTTGAACACAAGTATGTTTTAATTAAAGCTACAAGATAT
The DNA here is from genome assembly GCF_028548245.1 of Bacillus sp. FF-1. Classification (NCBI taxonomy): domain Bacteria; kingdom Bacillati; phylum Bacillota; class Bacilli; order Caryophanales; family Bacillaceae; genus Bacillus; species Bacillus sp. FF-1. The sequence goes on along the minus strand of NZ_JAQQGG010000002.1, from coordinate 457,331 downwards.
AATAAATTAGGTAATGATTTAATTGGAGGTAAAGTATTGGATTTCAGGCAGCTAGAAAATAAATTTGAAAAGAAAAAAGTAAATACATTTCTTGTTTATCAAAAAGGGGAATTAACAACTGAGTATTATAAAACACCTGAATGTGCAAGTAATTTATATAAAATAAATTCGATTACAAAAAGCATTGTATCTATATTAATAGGTATTGCAATTGATAAAGGCTATATAAATAATATACATACACCCATTACAGAGTGGATTGAAAATGTACCTGAGGGAAAACATGATTTGACGCTTTATCACTTATTAACAATGACTACTGGTGAGGAGTGGAAAGAGTTTGGAAATGGAGTAGTATTCCCGAATGACTTTGTAGAATCAGCGAACTGGGTGCAATATATATTAGAAAAACCAATAATTGAAGAACCCGCTACAAAAATGAATTATAACTCAGGCTCTTCGCATTTACTTAGTTACATTATCCAAAAAGCTACTGGAATGCCGACAGAACAGTTTGCGAAAAAATATGTATTTGATCTATTAGAAATTACCGAATATGAGTGGCAACAAGACCCACAAGGAATACATGTCGGCGGCTTCGGTATGAAAATGAAGTCAAAAGACTTATTAAAGCTAGGAATATTATGTTTACAAAATGGATATTGGCAGGGGAATGAAATTGTATCATCGAAATGGTTAGAAGAATCAAGTACACCTCTATTTGAAACGTATGAACATGTCGGGGCGTATGGATATCACTGGTGGGTATTGAATAACGAAAGATTTCACATACCGTACTGTATGTACTTTGCTATGGGATATGGCGGGCAATATATCGTTATCATTCCGCAGTTAGAGGTAGCTGCTGTAATAAGTAGTCATATGCCTAAACGTGGACTTGTTCCATTAAAATTATTTATTGAACATATACAAGAGAATTGTAATTTTCAGTAAGGGCACAAGTAAATCCATTTAATCCAGTTCAATTGTTTCATTTCTTCACAATTGAAAGTAATTTAGAAATGAAAACCTCACTGTTTATATTATAAACAGTGAGGTTTTCATTTTATCTACTCGTCTTCTGAAATGACACCTTAATAAATTTCTCCGTCTTCGTTTCAAATTCTACATCAACAAAAACACCGTATTCTTTTCCATCTTCACGTAACCATAATTTAAATTTTTCAACTGTTATTTGAACGGTTTTCGGTTTTCTACCTATATGAAGATAATCAATTATATCAGCTTTCGGGTATTGTTCTTTCGTCTTTTCTACAGCAAGCTTACCCCATTTCGCATACGGCGGCTGTGCATGAACAATTGCTGAGCCTGTATATACATTTGAACATATTGTTAGGAACAGAATAACGAGTGCGACACGCTTTAACAATTTTTTCATAATGAACTCCTTTTACCTTTTTTTATATTGTTTACATACTTTTTCAACGATATTAGTTTGGATTTTTTTGTCTTCATTACATAAAAGCGAGCCTTTTACAAAACATAACCAAGAAATCATTTACATAATTAAGGAGGGAAAATTATGCGCCAAAAACCTGTTTTTAAAATAGCAGTTTTGCTTGCGTTCATAGGACTGTCTTTCATGGTCAGTAGTATACAACTAAAAAATGTAGAAGCCTTTTCTAATCAAGTCATTCAAAGGGGAGCATCTGGTGAAGATGTCATTGAACTGCAATCTCGTTTGAAATATAACGGATTTTATACGGGAAAAGTAGATGGTGTTTTCGGATGGGGTACATACTGGGCACTTCGGAATTTTCAAGAGAAATTTGGTTTACCGGTTGATGGTTTAGCTGGAGCTAAAACGAAGCAAATGCTCGTGAAGGCAACGAAGTATGATAAGTCAACTGCTAATAAAGGAACGACAACGAATAAAGGAAATAGTGGTGGCACTGCACAAGAGAATAAACCACCTCAAAATAAAGGGACAAATGTTCCAAATGGCTATTCTCAAAATGATATTCAGCTCATGGCAAACGCAGTATACGGAGAATCACGTGGTGAGCCGTATTTAGGACAAGTTGCAGTCGCTGCAGTTATTTTAAATCGTGTTACAAGTGCATCATTCCCAAATACCGTTTCAGGTGTAATCTTTGAGCCAAGAGCATTTACAGCGGTAGCAGACGGACAAATATATTTAACACCAAATGAAACAGCGAAAAAAGCTGTATTAGATGCAATTAATGGATGGGATCCAACAGGAAACGCATTGTATTATTTCAATCCAGATACTGCAACAAGTAAATGGATTTGGACTCGTCCACAAATTAAAAAGATCGGGAAACATATTTTCTGTAAATAGAGCGGAGGTGGAACTATGTTACGAGGTATTATAATCGTATTATTAACAGTTGGTGTAGTTGGAACTGGATACTGGGGCTATAAAGAGCACCAAGAAAAGAATGCAGTATTAATTCGAGCAGAAAATAGCTATCAACGTGCGTTTCATGATTTAGCGTATGAGGTTGATTTATTGCACGATAAAATTGGAACAACGCTTGCGATGAATTCGCGCGCATCTTTATCGCCTGCATTAGCAGATGTATGGAGATTAACATCGGAAGCTCGTTCGGATGTAGGACAACTTCCTTTAACATTAATGCCTTTTAATAAAACGGAAGAATTTTTAGCGAATATCGGTGATTTTAGTTACCGTGCAGCCATTCGTGATTTAGAAAAAGAACCGTTAAATGATCAAGAATACAAAACGTTGCAAACTTTATATTCCAATGCAGGGAATATACAAGATGAACTAAGAAAAGTGCAACATCTTGTTTTGAAAAACAATTTACGCTGGATGGATGTTGAGATGGCACTCGCATCAAATCGTGATCCTGCAGACAATACAATTATTGACGGATTAAAGACAGTAGAAAAAAATGTAACATCGTATTCATCTACAAACTTCGGACCGACCTTTACAAGTGCACAAAAAAATAAAAAAGGTGGATTTGCAGCAGAAGGAAAAGCAATTTCAAAAGATGAAGCGGCGAAAATTGCAAAATCGTTTTTAAATTTAAAAGGAAATGAAAAAGTAGAAGTCGAGAAAAGCGGAAAAGGTGCGAAAGAATCTTTCTATAGTGTGAAAATTAAAGACGAGGCAACGAATAATGAGTTTTATATGGATATTACCGGAAAAGGCGGATATCCAATTTGGGTTATGAATAATCGAGAAATTAAAGAACAGAAAATTAGTTTAAACGATGCAGGAAGTAAAGGTTTGAAATTCTTAAAGGACCATAAGTTTCATAATATGGAGCTTTATGATAGCTCACAATATGATAATGTTGGAGTATTTACGTATGTAGTAAATGAGAATGGCGTACGAATTTATCCAGAGGCAATTCAAATGAAAATTGCTTTAGATGACGGTTCTATCGTCGGATTTTCGGCGAAAGAATATTTAGCATCACATCAAAAACGAACAATCCCTTCGGCAAAGCTAACTGCAGCAGAAGCAAGAAAGAAAATAAACCCTGATGTAAAGGTAATGGAAGAACGAAAAGCAATGGTAGTAAACGATTTGCATAACGAAGTACTTTGCTATGAATTTGTAGGTACTTTAGGGAAAGATACGTACCAAATTTTCATCAATGCAAATAGCGGAGCAGAAGAAAAAGTGAAGAAAATGCAAGCTGTTGAAAAAATTTATGATTAAACTTTAATGGTAAAGTGGTGAGAATAATGAAGATTTTAATATATATGTTGATGGTTTGTTTTTTAATAACTGGATGCAGTATTGGAAAAAAGGATAATCCAAACGAAAAGCCCGAGCAAAAAAATGTTTCAATGAAAAATGTTAATTATACAAATAAGTCAAATAAGCCAAATGAAAAAGCAGCGGACCATTTAGCGTCTTTAGCGGCAAGTGTGCCAGGTGTGAATGATGCGACAGCGGTAGTAGTTGGGAAATATGCTATCGTAGGAATTGATGTAAAAGCGAAACTAGATCGAACACGTGTTGAATCCATTAAATACTCTGTTGCAGAAAGTTTGAAAAACGATCCTGATGGTGCTAATGCAGTTGTTGTAGCAGATGTTGATACGTATGAACGACTGAAACAAATTGGAAAGCAAATTAAAAAAGGAAAAACAGGCGAAGGTATACTGGATGAGTTAGCAGCAATTGTTGGCCGTGTAATGCCACAAGTTCCAAATGACATGATTGAAAATAAAGAAACGAATCCAATTCAAGATAATGATAAACAATTACCAAAAGATGAAGAGCAAGAACTGAGAAAAGAACAGAATGACCAATCAAATAATCATTTAAATAAATAAATTTAACAGTAACCCTGTACTAAATTGTACAGGGTTTTTCAATATAATATTAAATATTCAGTTTATTTTTAAGGGAATATATGGTTTAATTATGATGGGAGGGACAACTGTTATGATGAAAAAAAGCACATTAATATTATGTAGTTTATGCTTAGGTTTCAGTATGACAGCGTGTGAACAGAAGAAAGAAGTAAAAAAGCACACAGCGACTTCTTCTACTGTGATGGAAAATCAGAAGAAAGAATCTATCAATATAAATCATTTCTCCAATATAAATGAAGGAATGACTTATAAAGAAGTGAAAGATTTAATTGGTTTTGAAGGGGATTTACTCATAGAAGAAGGGGTGGAACATTCTACACAAATTAAGCAAATTTTTGCTTGGAAGGGAAGCAATCCAACTGCATTAGTTGAAATTACATTTTTAGATGGCAAAGTACATTCTAAAGTGCAGCAAGGTTTAAGTTAATAAGTAAAAAATGGGAGAGTTTATCATGAACATACATACAGGGGAGATTCAATTAGTTCCGTATAAAGAGGAATATAAAGAAGTTATAGAAACATTTACTTTACCAAGTGAACAAGTTCAATTTACGTCGGACCCAGCTGAATTATTGAAAAAAGCAAAAAATGATCGTACAAAAAATGTCATTGTTATTTTAGATTACAATGGGGTACCTGTTGGTATTTTTGCATTGCAAACAGGAGATAGAGTACAGGAATTCACAGAAAATGAGAACGCTTTACTTTTAACTTCATTTTCTATAAATCACAATAGACAAAGGAAGGGATACGCTAAAAAATCACTGGCACTATTACAAGAGTTTGTACAACGTTATTTTTCGATGAAAAATGAAGTTGTACTTGCTGTGAATGAAAAAAATATTCCAGCACAAAATTTATACGAAAAAGTTGGCTTCCAAGATAAAGGTTTTAGAAGAATGGGACCAATTGGTCAACAAATCGTAATGCATTTACCTATCATACAATAATGAGAAGAAAAACTTACTCTTGCATAACAAAGTAGTAAGTTTTTTTATTTAATACGATATATGATGTAGAATATATAAATAAACGAAATAGAAATGAAGGAAATACAAAATGAATCAAGTTAAAAAGTGGAATATTATTGGTGGAAGGGTGATAAAAACAGGAATTGCAGTTTTTCTTACAGTTCTAGTTTGTGAATTTTTCAATATCCCAACTATTTTTGCTGTTATTACAGCAATTGTAACAATTGAGCCAACCGCAACGGATTCTATAAAAAAAGGACTAGTTCGTTTTCCAGCTTCAACAATTGGATCGGCGTATGCAATGACTTTCACATTTTTCCTAGGTCATCAGGCGCTTTCTTATGCGTTAGCGGCAATGTTTACAATCGTTACATGTCAAAAACTAAGGCTACACGCAGGAACGTTAGTCGCAACTTTAACTGCTGTTGCAATGATTCCCATTACGGCAGATCATTATTTTACTGCATTTTTAATTCGATTAGCTACTACATCTACTGGTATTATAGTGTCTACTGTAGTGAATTTTTTTATTTTGCCACCACACTATGTTAAAACAATTTCGGGATGTACAGAAGAGCTATTTGTTAAAACGGCAAATGTTATGGAGGAATGGCTTACTGTGTTAATGGATGGGAAAGTTATAAAAAAGGAGACAACCTATACTCTTTCTAAATTAACTATATTATTACATAAAGCAGTACAATTTGTTCAATATGAGCAAAAAGATTGGAAATACCATCGACATACAAAAAAAGAAATGAGAAGCTTTTTACTTGTACAAAAGCAACTTCATTTATTACAGCAAATTATTTATCATATAGATAATTTAGCTCGAGCACCAATTGAAACATGTGATTGGTCACAAAATGAAAAAGAAATTTTACGACGAACAATTCATTCTATAATTTCTATATTAAGAAATCATTGTGAAAAAATAGATGAGGAACATTTTAAACTGATTGATGAATTAGATAAGCAATTTTGGACTAATAAAAATGATTTAGCACATTGTAAACCGAATCAATATCATCATCATTTTTCAAGTGAATCTATCATTTTATTTGAGATATTATCTATACATGATATGTTAGAGGAATTAAAACAAATATTCGAGAAATATGAGAGTGAAAATCAACTTAATTGCTCAGTTCATTAAAATGCGGAGGATTGATATGACAATTTATATTGCATTACTAAGAGGAATCAATGTAGGCGGGCATAAGATAATCAAAATGGCTGATTTAAAACAAGCGTTTGAATCAATAGGGTTGAAACAAGTGAAAACATATATTCAAAGTGGGAATATCGTATTCAAATCTGAGGAAGATATAACATTTCTAAAGGAACGAATACAGTCTGAAATTAAAAATGTTTTTGGTTTTGATGTTCCGGTTATGTTAAGAACACATGAGGAATTTATAAACATTACAAAAAGATGCCCCTATGAAGTCAATTCATTGCGAGAAGGCGAAAGTATACATATTGCCTTCTTAGCACATGAACTTTCTAAAACAGAAAAAGATCAGCTACTTATGCAAAAAAATGAGACTGAAGATTGTTATATACATGAAAAAGTTGTGTATTTATTTTTCAAAAATAGCATTCGAAACTCTAAATTAATGAACCAGTTTCAGAAGTTGCATACACCAGCTACAGTAAGAAATTGGCGGACTGTGAATAAATTAAAAGTGATAGTTGAGGGGATGTAAATATAAAAAGATGAGATTTTCTGTATAAAGAAAATCTCATCTTTTTATTTATATTGTTTTGCGACTATAAGCTCGACAATAGGGTGAATAAAGAATGAAGAGCACAGTGCAATAAAAAGAGGGAAGTTTTTAACCCCATTTAAATTAGCTCCCATAGAAAACCCTTCAGAGAAGAGTAATATAAGGAACATTACAACTACGAGCGTAAAATATGCAATTTTAGAGCTTTTATATGTAATTTGTTGTCCCATTTCATCTTGACTTTCTTCTGATACACCGTGAGGATCTCCCCATGTAATATGATTGATAAGGTAGCTAAGTATTAAAGCGCTTGTGAAAATTGTTCCACCTAAAATCGCACCTTCAGCGATGTATTTATAAGCCCCGTGTATAAGCACTCCAAGTAATGATAAAACGATTGTTATTAAAATGAATTTTTTGCGATTCATATGAAAAATGGCACCTCCACTGTTGTAAAAAACTCTTTACAATTATAGTATAAAATTGGAAAAGTTTCATGTCAAATACTTTTTACATATAGAGCCGAGAATATGATATTTTGTTTTTATGATTAATAAAAAATTACATTACATTTGAATGTAAAAGAATGGGCTCGCATATATTTGGAAGGGATGTCAGATTAATTTAGGGGGTAGTTATGTCTATTCTTTTAAAAGCTGGTGCTGATGCAGGAAATAACGGTTTGAAGTTAATGGTGAAAGGGCAAGATCCTATTTTTATTCCGAGTATATATGCTTTATATATAGGAGAGCCTACAGGATTGTTAGATGAGGGAGATGTTTCATTATCTGAATTAGAAAATCACATTGACGTGACCATTAGTTCTCCATCGTTAATGTTAAATAATGTGCGGTATATCGTTGGAGAAAAAGTCATTCAAGATCAATTAAAAGGTACTGAGGTTGAGAAGAAATCGAATAAGTCAACTGATGAGTTAATGGTTATTACGATTCTATCTGGTTTAGCGGTAAGTGCTATGCGTCAAAGTCCAACTTCTAGCCACATTAACATTCGATATGATTTATCTGTTGCTCTCCCTATGCAGCTTATTACACAAGAAATAGCGGCGGAAAATGCGAAACGTTATATGGGGAATCATAAGGTTGTGTTCCATTATCCAAACGGACGTGATGTTACAATTAATATTTCCATCGAATATTGCAAATGCCTACCTGAGGGTGCTTCTGGGACGTGGGGCATTGTATATGATGAAGAAGGAAATGTTGTAAAACATAAAATAGAATGTGAACAAAATAAAGTGTCAGAAATTGATTTTGTTGATAAAACATTATTATCTTTTGATATTGGTGCAGGAACGACAGAAGAAGTCGTTTCACTAGGTGTAAACTTTAGACCACAACTAAGTAAGGGTTTATCGTACGGTGTGAAAGAAACGTTACTACAAATTATTACGAGATGGAACCGGAAGTATCCAACAAAGACAATTGATAGTATTACAGAATTCAATCAAATTTATTTAAACGATAAACACCCTAGAAATGCATTATTAGTTGAGGAATCACAACCAGCACTATTAGGTTTAGCAGCGCGCGTTGCAACGGATATTATTAACAAAATTGATGATATGAAAGACGATCCATATGTTTTTATTTATGGCGGGGGCGCAGTTATCATAAAAAATAGCCTGAAAATGATTTTAAAACAAAAAGGGCGTTTAACAAATGTAATCTTTGTAGATAATCCATTATTTACAAATGCACGTGGATTATTAGTCTACACTTGTTCGCCAAAATATAGAGAGCATAAGCAAAAAGAGTTAGGATTTACAAACTTAACAATAAGTTAGTTGGTGGAAGTATGCGATCTAGGCGATATAAACGTGGTGACCGAGTAAAAATTAATATTCATAAGTCAGTATCACCTGAAATGCTTGCATGGCTGAATAAACAATCAAATCCAACCAACTTCTTTTTCTTTGCAGCGCAGCAACTTTTTAAACAAGTAGGAGATATTGATGTGTCAAAAGCTATACCAAGTAGCCATGTTTTCTCGTTATACGTTGAGCCATCATCTTTATTAAAAGTAGAAGTTAATCCTTTTAAAAGCTTACCACTAGAAGCAAATAAATCCACCGATAATATAAAAAAAAAAACATGGGAAGCTGTTGATCAATTAGATTGTCCGTTTTTTTAAACATAGAAAAATATAAATATTGCCCATCACTATACATACGGATACAGTGATGGGCGTTTTTACATGTAAAGATAGGGGGACACAAATTGCGGCGTGCCCCTCCTATTCATTATTTTTCTATTATTTTGGCTGTATGTTCAGTAACAGTATGAATGATGTCTTCCCAGTCATCAGGATGAATCTCATGTCCAGCGCCTTCAAGAGTTAATAGAGCTGAGTTAGGAATCTCATCGATAAGTGCTAGACCATGTTCAAAAGGGAGTGCGGTATCGTCTGTTCCGTGAATGACTAATGTAGGTGCTTGTATGGAGTGAAGCACCCCTTCATATGCATCATCGCCTTGAAGTAAAGCGTGATTAAACATGCTTAATAAATTGTTAGCTCGTTCAATTTCTTGTTTTACTTGATTATAGACTCTTTTTTCATCAAATGTGCGTTTGGACCCGCATAATAGACGGGACCCTGAAACTAAATATTCTGCTACAATATTTTCATTTGTCCAATCTAAATGCGTGCCATTTGCGTGATGTGTTAAAATTCTTTCATCCATCGGGGGTAAGTCACGTGTGTTATTGTCAGAGCCTATCACACTTGTAGCTAGTAATGTTAATGTTAATATTCTTTCGGGATGTTTTACAGCAGCAATTTGAGCGATCATACCGCCTAAAGACATACCAAATAGATGCGCTTTGTCAATATGATAAGCATCTAGTACCCCAATTGCATCTTCAGCCATATCCGTAACGGAATAATTAGAAGTTCCAGGTTCATATGCGACAGAGCGTCCCACATCACGGTTATCAAAACGAATAACAAATTTCCCCGTGTTAGCCAACTGTTCACAAAATTCTTCATCCCAATAAACCATTGAACACGTAGCACCCATAATTAATAAAATAGCTGGATTTTTAGGGTTTCCAAAGCTTTCTGTACATATATCAATCTCGTTTATTTTAAATATCTTTTCAGTCATAGAGTTCTCTCCATTTCTTTTGAATGTAATTAAACATAAAATTTTGAATGACTCTAAGTTGTGTGTTAGATTTGCTTTGTTTTTTGCGTAATTACCCTCAAAAATAAGTTTATGATAATTTAAGGGGAAAAATTTTGAGAAATAATTGTATGTTATTAAAATAAACAGCAAGGGAGAGGACATGAAAGCAATTGTTATAGATCAATATAGTAGTGTTGAAGAATGAAAAGACAGACCAGTTTTAAAACCAGTTGTTAAGAATAACGAGGTATTAAAATGAAGAAGGCGTTAGAGAAGCTTATATTTTGAGTGAATATAAACATGTTTCATTTTATTCATGATACGGATTGACTTTATTTATTGGAAAGGCGTAATATTATTAAGCTATATGAAAGAGATCTGTAAGAAGAGGGGAGTTATTATGAAAATAAATTGGACTGAAGTAAAGGAAAAAATTCGACCGCAAATTTCAAAACCATCATATGAAACTTGGTTTACGAATACTACTGTTTATTTAGAGGATGATATATTAACAATTTATTGTCCAAATGAATTTGCACGTGACTGGTTAGAATCTCATTATAAAGAATTAGTATTTAATACATTAAGAGAAATGTTTAATACGACTTTTGAAATTCAGTTTGATCTATGTAATGGCGAACCATCTAACTTGAAAGATGTCCAAAAAGAAAAGCTTAGTAGCTGGGATGAAGTAAAGAAAGCATTAAGACCTAAAATAGCAGAGAAAACATTTATGACATGGATTAGAAATACAAACGCTACGATAAAAGATAATAAAGTAATAATCTTTTGTGAAGATGCGTTTCATCGTGATTTGCTTGAAGGTGAGTATAAAAATATAATTTCAAGTACCGTACAGAAACTTTCTAATGAAGAATATCAAATTTGGTTTGAAATAAAATCAAATGCTACTTCAATAGCTCAGATTCATCATGTGCAAAAGAATCAACTTACTTCGGAACAAGAGGAATCCAGTACAATTTGGAATAAAATAAAAGAAAAAATGCAATTAACAATTTCGAGACCATCATATGAAACATGGGTCAAAGAAACGACAGCTAGAATAAATGAAGATTCATTAATCATTTATTTTGAAAACGAATTCCAACAAGAGTGGGTTAAAAAGTCTTATAAAGATTTAATTTCGCAAATAGCAAAAGAGTTAACTGGAAATACATATAAGCTTCAATTTGAATTAAAATCAAATACAAATGCACTAGGTAATGCTGAAAAATCAACTATTAAAGATATCACTTCCGAATTAGGGGAGCAGTTCAAAGTATCCAATAACAGTTTAAAATATAACGATGTAGACGAGAGCAATAAACGCATTCGAGCCCTAGAAGAAAAAATAATGAACTTGGAAAAGATCATTGGTACATTAGTAGAAAAATTAGATGCAGTAGAATTAAAAACACAGTTGGAAAAATAACCAACTGTGTTTTTTTTACTTAATTCGCTTTTTTTATAAACCCTTTATAATGACGTTTTACAAGCTGACTTTCTAACGTTTTCATTGTTTCAAGTGCCACACCGACAATGATCAGTAAGCTTGTACCACCAATTTGTGCAGAAGGTGGTAATGTAGCAATCTTTGTGAATACAAGCGGTAAAATTGAAATTGCACCTAAGAAAATTGCACCGATAAATGTTAAACGGTATAAAATTTTCGTTACATATTGTTCTGTTGATTTACCAGGACGAATACCAGGTACATATCCATTTTGTTTTTTCAAATTCTCTGCCATTTGTTCAGGATTTACTTGAATAAATGCATAGAAGTATGTGAAAGCAACGATAAGACCTACATATAGGGTCATTCCAATTGGATGTGCGAAATCAAGGTTTGCAACTAACCATTTTGATACGCTTGAATCAGGGAAGAGCTGCGCAATTGTACGCGGCGTCATTAAAAATGCGGAAGCAAAGATGACTGGAATTACACCAGCACTATTTACTTTTAGAGGTAAATGAGTGTTTTTTGCTCCTTGATATTGATTGTTTCCTGAAACAGCTTTTGCATATTGAATCGGTATTTTACGCACAGCTTGTTGAATGTAAATAACCCCAACAACTATCGCTAAAATTATAAGACCAATTAAGACCATTTTTATGATGTGCATGAATAATTGATCGCCTGCATTTTGAAATTGTTGTAAATAAATTTGATTCGCAACATTTGGAATCGCTGCTACAAGTCCTGCGAAGATAATCATCGAAATACCATTACCTACTCCGTTAGCGGTAATTTGTTCACCTAACCAAAGTAAAAATGCAGTACCTGCAGTTAAAACTGTTGCAATAAATAAGTATGTAGTCCAGCTTTGATCTGTTATTAATTGTCCACCTGCTATATTATTAAAGCCATAAGACATCCCAATGGCTTGTATGAATGCGAGAATGATTGTAAAGTATCGAGTAAATTGAGCTGATTTCTTACGGCCCATTTCTCCTTGCTTTGCCCATTCCGAAAATTTTGGTATGACGTCCATTTGTAGTAATTGTACTATAATGGAAGCTGTAATATATGGTGTAATACCTACAGCAAAGATTGAGAAGTGTTGCAATGCTCCTCCGCCAAATACGTTTAGCATACCTAAAACGTTAGCTTGATCTTGTACTTTTAATACCTCTGCGTTAGTATGAGGAACTGGAATAAACGTGCCAATTCGAAAAACGATTAACATCGCTAATGTAAAAAGGATTTTCCTTCTTATCTCAGCTACTCTCATGAAATTTGAAATCGTACGAAACATTATATCGCCTCCTATATTTTTATCAGTTTAAAACTGATTATTATATCCCGATGAAGTAACCACAAACCTCCTTCCGCATTAAATTCATTTGACAAATGGAATTTTATACATTTTGTAGTTTTCACGGATATAAAAATATAAGGTATTTTTAGCGAGCTATAAGTTTTTCGTAATCATTCAATACACATAATATATCGAATAAATTAACAAATGTACATACATACGCATGAAAAATGAATAAATAGGGTCATTTTTTACATTTATTTAATGATAAATTGATAGGACATTATTATTAGGGATTATTATACATGTTATAAAAATAAAGGTGAGACATTATGATTTATAGCTAATATTCATTCGAATGTGTCAGCTAATAGTTTCTCCCAATCTTTAAAGGATAATTTATTAGTTATATGTTTTAGTGCATTAGGTACAATAATATGACAAATAAGTTCTAAGCTATTACCATCTGGATCAATAAAATAAACAGATGCATTACCTTGATGTGGACGGACAAAAGGTGCAATAGATTCATTACTCCCAAACGGAACAGCTTTAATTTGAAGTGAGTGTAACCAATTTAATGATTCTTTTAAATCCTCATATGAAACTCTAAATGCAATATGACGTAAAGAAGGATGATATTTCGTTTCACATTCAGAACCTTCCCATAACCCCAGCCAACTCATTCCTTCTTCAATCCAAAAGAATGCTGTTGATTCATCGCTCCAAGCTAATTTCAACCCTAGTTTTTCATAAAATTCAATTGAGTTTCTTAAATTGCTAACCGGTAAGTGTGCTTCGTATATTCCTTTAATCAATTTAAATCCTCCTTTATTCTTACAATTTCTTATCATTACTATAGCTGTTAAAAAAGAATATAGAATCGAGTAAAAGTATGAAAGTACATACAACTTTAGTAGTAAATAATCTTATTTCAATTAAGATTTATGCAATTAAGAAATTTGTTTATTTAAAAGGGATTTATCAAATTGAAAGATAAATAAATTGAATAGATACTTAATAAGGGGATGATATAGATGAAAGTAGTTGTAAAAGAATTACGACCATTAGAAGTGGCATTCATAAGAAGAACTGGTAGTTACTTTGAACCACAAGATCATTGGGGAAAGTTATTGAAATGGTCTATTGAAAATAAGCTTTATCCACCGGAGCAATCATTTATCGGAATCTCATTAGATAATCCTGAACTTGTTGCAAGCCATATGTGCCGACATGATGCTTGCGTGACCATACCTGAAAACTTTGAGAAAGAACAACATGAGGGTGTGCAATTTAAAAGTGTAGATGGAGGTCTATACGCTCTATACGAATTCTATGATGAACCTCATAAATTAAGTGTAGCGTATCAATACATGTACGCAGAGTGGCTACCAAATAGTGAGTATGATGCAGATTATGATAGAGATAATTTAGAGTTTTGCTTAAATAATGTTGCAGAAGATTTAGAAGGAAAGTTAAAGGTTGATTTATTTGTGCCAATTAAAAAAGTACCAATAAATATGAATGCAAATAAGTAGTATGTTTCTATCTAGCACTATCTTTACTATATTTTTTATTTGCTAATCAAATAGTAACGGAGGATGCCGGTGTATTGGATGATATATTTTTAAAAGATTATTGGGTAGAGAAAACATTAAATAAACAATTAAATGAGACGAGCATATACTAATAAATGACACAATGCATAATTTATAATCGTATTTGAAGAGCACCTTAAAGTGCTCTTTTTTTATTGAAATTCATGCACTTATATAAGTTGTTCTTAATTTGAATCATCGTCCTTATATTATGTAATTTTGCATAATGTTACATAAATTGTGTATTTTCCCTTTTTTTCGACAGGAACAGCAAGTATACTTTGTACAAGCTTTCTATTTCAAAATTATACGAGGTGAAAAAATGAAAAACAAAAAGACGTTAACTAAGGTAGCATTAACAACAGGTTTAGCTTTAACAGCAGTAGCACCATACGGAGTAGGTCATGCAGAGGAAACAGATCAACTACAAGTTCAAATTCAGGAGGAATCATTCCGTTCAGGTGAACTTACACAACCGTCACAAAAGGCACCAGAGAATGTAGTAAAAGATGCTCTGAAGGAGAAAACAGAACAAGCTCTTTCTCCAAAGCAAGTCAATGGAGAAACTGGAGTAGATTATAAAATTCTTCAAAAACGTGGTTCATATGATGGGACTACACTTGTACGTATACAGCAAACATATGAAGGAAAAGAAGTATATGGCCATCAATTAACTGCACACGTAGATCATAACGGTGTTATTAAAAGTGTTTCAGGTGATAGCGCGCAAAATTTAAAACAAGAAGAATTGAAACAACCTATCAATCTATCAAAAGATGAAGCGAAACAATATATTTATACGAAGTACGGGAATGATATCAATTTTATTTCTGAGCCAGAAGTTAAGGAAGTTATTTTTGTTGATGAAAATAATGGCCAAGCTAGCAATGCGTACCAGGTTACATTTGAAGCTGCCACACCAAAATATGTTTCTGGTACATATTTAGTAAATGCACAAAATGGTGATATGTTAAAAAATATGGTGCAAGAGTCTAACTTAAAAGCCAGTGACAAATTAGTTAGCGCTTTAAAGAATAGTAAAAAAAGCAGTCTTACGTCATTAACAGGCACTGGCAAAGATGATTTAGGTATCTCTCGTTCATTTGGCATTTCTAAACAAAGTAATGGCAAATATGCTCTTGCTGATTATACAAGAGGGCAAGGAATTGAAACATATGATGTGAATTACAGAGATATTACGAAAGAAGAAAGCTATTATCCTGGTACATTAGCAACTAGTACTTCAACAACATTTAACGATCCAAAAGCAGTAAGTGCTCATTACTTAGCAACAAAAGTTTTTGATTTTTATAAAGATAAATACAACCGTAATAGCTTTGATAATAAGGGACAAAAGGTAGTTTCAGTTGTACACGCTTGGGATTCTGAAGAGACGAATGATCCGAAAAATTGGCAGAATGCATTGAGTGCTAATAATGGAAGTATGCTTGTATATGGTGATCCTATCGTCAAAGCATATGACGTAGCTGGCCATGAATTTACACATGCTGTTACTTCTAGTGAATCTAATCTTGAATATTACGGTGAATCTGGTGCGATTAATGAGGCACTATCTGATATTATGGGAACATCTATTGAGAAATACGTAAATAATGGAAGCTTTAACTGGACGATGGGAGAACAAACTGGATCTGTCTTCCGTGATATGGAAAACCCAGCCTCTGTTCCATCTTCACTTGGAGTACCTTATCCAGATGATTACAGTGAATTTAATGATTTTAATGGATGGGATCAAGGTGGCGTTCATTTTAATTCAAGCATTATCAATAAAGTTGCGTATCTCATCGCAAAAGGCGGAACTCATAACGGTGTAACTGTTAAAGGAATTGGTGAAGATAAAATGTTTGATATTTTCTATTACGCAAATACAGATGAGTTAAACATGACTTCTAATTTCAAAGAATTAAGATCAGCATGTATTCGAGTGGCAACTAACAAATATGGTGCAAATTCAGCTGAAGTTCAAACAGTACAAAAGGCATTTGATGCAGCAAAAATTAAGTAAGTTAGAAATATAGTTCTTATTCATATATTATTACATTATGAAAAACAGCTAATGTCGTTTTAAGGATATTAGCTGTTTTTTTCATACCAATGTATTTGAAAAATAAACTTACTAAGCAATAATTAGGTACTCTACCTTTAAGAAGTTGCGACAAAGATTTTAGGTTTATAGTATATAAAAACAGAAAATTAATAATATATTGACCCCTTAATGGGAAGTGCTATAAAATGAAAGCGATAACAAACGATTGCTTTAAAATAATTTCCCTGATCTTTTCGTATTTACAGATATATGAAGACATAAATAAACTATTTTTTTAACAATCAATGCAAACGTTTTCGTATTGGAAAGATCATTGAAATACATATGTGAAAATAACCAATACGGGGGGAAGCAAAAGAGATTTCTAGATTAATTTAAATTGTGTAATGCAGTACGGGCATAATAAATCGTCCGTACTATTTAAAGAAAGGGTGTATGTAGTGCAAATGACAAAAAGATTAATTAACAAATCAGTTTTATTGCTTACTATAATCGTTATGTTATCATCTGTTTTCTCGTTTCAAAGTGTAAAGGCAGTTTCAAATTCGAAAACAACTGAAGTTATCATTCATTACAAAGAGCAGCTTGGAAATACAAAAGACTGGAATCTTTGGTTATGGGGAGAAAATGCAAATGGTACATCTTATGAATTTACTGGTGAAGATGAATTTGGAAAGTACGCTAAGATTAATATAGATGGTGACTATAATCGTGTAGGATTCATCATTCGTACAAATGAGTGGGAAAAAGATGGTGGGGATCGTTGGATTGAAAATATAAAGGACGGTCGTGCTGAAGTATGGATTCTTTCTGGTGATGAAAAGGTATATAACGCTAAGCCTTCTTCGGATCTATCAATTCAAAAAGCAACTATTGATAGTTTCAATGAAATCACTGTAACGACGAATGTTCCATTTCATATTAAGGAACAGAAAATTGAAATTGAAGGTATTAAAATTAAGAATATTACTCCTTATGATATAAACAGTGGAGATATTACGAATAAGGTGAAAATAATTACGGAACAGAAAATTGATTTAAAACAAACATACAAAGTTAAAATAGAAAACTTAGCTGATACGAATACTGAAATTGGTAAAGTCATTCGTAGTGAGGAATTTGATCATTTATTTTATTATGGTGGTAACGATTTAGGAAATACATATACCGCGCAACATACAAAGTTCCGTGTATGGGCTCCTACTGCGAGTGAAGCGAAGTTAGTTACATATAAAAAATGGAACGATAAAATAGGTACTGAAATAAATATGCAACAAGGTGAAAAGGGCACCTGGAAAGCAGAACTTAAAGGGAATCAAAAAGGTCTCTATTATACGTATAAGGTAAAAATTGGTGATAAGTGGACAGAAGCAGTTGATCCTTATGCACGTGCTGCTTCTGTAAATGGAGATAAAGGTGCGGTTATTGATTTAGAAGAAACAAATCCGAAAAAATGGAACACTAACAAAAAGCCTAAATTAAAAAATCCGGAAGATGCTATTATTTATGAATTGCATGTACGTGATCTTTCTATTCAGCCCGAAAGTGGCATTAAACAGAAAGGAAAATATTTAGGTGTAACAGAAAAAGGAACAAAAGGGCCAGAAGGTGTAAAAACAGGACTTGATCATATAAAGGACCTTGGTGTTACTCACGTTCAGTTTTTACCGATATTTGATTATGCTTCAGTAAATGAAGAGAATGTAAACGAACCACAATATAACTGGGGATATGATCCGAAAAATTTCAATGTTCCAGAGGGATCTTATTCTACAAATCCATATGAGCCAACTGTTCGAATAACTGAATTAAAGCAAATGGTTCAAACATTGCACGATAATAACCTTCGCGTTGTTATGGATGTAGTTTATAACCATATGTATAATGCTACTGAATCTAATTTTCATAAGTTAGTTCCAGGTTATTATTATCGTTACAATGAAGACGGAACATTTGCAAATGGCACTGGTGTAGGAAATGATACTGCTTCAGAACGAAAAATGATGAGGAAATTTATGATTGATTCAATAACATACTGGGCAAAAGAATACAATTTAGACGGATTCCGTTTTGATTTAATGGGTATTCATGATTATGAAACAATGAATGAAATACGTAAAGCTGTTAATCAAATTGACCCTTCTATTATACTGCATGGAGAAGGTTGGGATTTAAATACACCTCTTGCAGCAGAGTTGAAAGCAAATCAAAAAAATGCAGAGAAAATGAAAGGGATTGCTCATTTTAACGATAATATACGTGATGGATTAAAAGGTAGTGTATTTGAAGAGAAAGAAAATGGGTTTGTAAATGGAAAGGAACACATGGAAGACCGTATTAAAAAAGGTATTACCGCAGGCATTGACTACGATACAAATTCGTCGACTTACCAAGATCCAGAGCAGGTGCTAACTTATGTGGAAGCGCATGATAATCATACATTATGGGATAAACTTGAGTTGACTAATCCAAGTGACAGTGAAGAAGTGCGAAAACAAATGCATAAATTATCTTCTTCGATTTTATTAACATCACAAGGTATTCCGTTCTTACATGCGGGACAAGAGTTTATGCGCACGAAATATGGTGATCATAACAGTTACAAATCTCCAGATTCAATTAACCAGATGGATTGGCTGCGCCGAGCAACGTTTAATAATGAAGTAGATTATATGAAGGGTTTAATAGAATTACGCAAAAAGTACTCAGCTTTTCGAATGACATCTGCAGAGCAAATAAAAACACATATATCATTTATTCATGCTCCGAAAAATACTGTAGCTTATACAATAGAGGGGAATAAAAATGAATACTTTACGGTGGCTCACAATGCAAATAGAGAAGCTGTTGAAATAACACTTCCATCGAAAGGTCCTTGGAAAGTACTAGTAGACGGGAAGCAGGCGGGAAGTAAACCACTTTCTGTTGTCCATGACAATAAAATTAAAGTTCCTGCATTAAGTTCATTTGTTTTAAAAACAGAGAAACCGATTAAATAAATGCCAAAAGCGAACGAAAGATTGTTTTCGCTTCGCTTTTAAAGTTAAAATAGTATAATTTCACATACTGTAATTATATTACAATTTAATAAAAAAAGAGAAGAACTTACCAAGGTTCTTCTCTTTTTTATATGTAATTATCTTTTCCGTGGTTGTGAATATGGCAAAAAGCAAGACGATGAATCTATTTTCAAAGTGACGAGAAAATGACAAAACTGTAAGAATGCATGAATGATTGTAAGAAAGTTCGATGTTTTCCTTTTTCTTTTTTTATTAAAGTGAAAAAGAAGAAAGCGGTGTCATAAGAGGTTGGTATTTTTAGGTGGGTACAATAACCAACACTATCCATGTAATAAAAGTATATGGCAATCAGTAAGACACCTTACTAATAAGGAGGGATTTGAAATGTCTTTTTCTCAATTCAATATCGATATTTTTCGAGCCATTAATGATTTAGGTAAACAATATTCATTCCTAAACCCGGCCATAGTATTTTTGGCAGAATATATGGTATATATTTTAGCTTTAATTATTTTAACTTATTGGTTTATTGGATCTAGAAAAAGTAGGATGATGGTTATTCAAGCGATGGTTGCTTTTGTAATTGCTGAGGTGATTGGAAAAATAGCAGGGAAATTCCATCTGAATTATCAACCGTTTGCAGTATTGCCTCATGTTAATAAACTTGTCGACCATGCTGTAGATAATTCATTTCCTAGTGACCATACGATTCTCTTTTTTTCAATTTGTTTTTCGTTTTGGCTTGTTCGTAAAAAAACTGGATGGCTATGGCTTATACTTGCGCTTTGTATAGCGATCTCTCGTATTTGGGTAGGGGTTCATTATCCTTTTGATGTTGCAGTAGGGGCTTTAATAGGATGTATTTCGGCGGTATTTTCGCATTGGTTAGTACCGAAATTATCTTTAATTAGGCAATTACTTACTCAATATGAAAGAGTAGAGAAACATGTTTTACCATCCAAAAACAAATCAAAAGGATTGTGAGTATAGACCTTTATCACCCTCATTACTATTCTTCACAAGTTGAATGTTCAATGCACTTATTTACATTCATGAAGATGAAAAGGAATGGGTAGTACATCTAGGTAATAAAATAGCTTGTTACCTAGATGTATAATCTAAATGCTGTTCCGTTAACATTTTGAATGTATCGTTATTGCAGAATTAAACCTACAATCATAATGAAACTAAATAGTATCATCCAACCAAACGCACAATAGCCGAAGATTCTAATCCATTTTGGCAATTGATTCATGTTAACTCTATTTGTGGGAACTCCTTGCATAAAAAACATCATTTTTTGATCTCTATCCCTATTATTTTGTTGTTCATACATAATATCATCACCTTTCTAGAACTATTGTGTTTATAGTATATCAGTCTGAAGAAAATTATGTATAAGGGCTCGTTTGCATCTTGCGTGGTGAATTTTATAAATAGCGAAAAAGAGTCCTATATAAATGGGACTCTTTTTCTTCAAGTATTAACTTACTGGATATGCATTAGAACCAAGATAACGTTCTTTTATAATTTGTAGATGATGAAGCTCATGTCCAGCTATGATGTATGCTAATGCACGAACTGTAACTTCGGATTTGTTCGCATTTCCTCTTTGTAACCAAGTGTCTTGATCTAAGTTTTTCAGTAAATGCACGGTAGATTGGCGAACAACTATTAAATTCTCAAGAAGATCTTGCATAGATTGCTTATCAAAAGCAGCTTTAAGAACATACATATCATCGTTATAGCCTGGAAGTTCTGCTGTCTCGCCTCGAGCGATAGATAACAAGCGATACGCCATAACACGTTCTGTATCCGCAATATGGCCGATTACTTCTTTTATACTCCATTTAGTAGGAGCATATCGAAAAAGTCCCTCACTATCAGAAATGTCTTTTAATAAAAGATTCGTTTCCTCTATTTGTTGTTCTAAAATTTGTATGATATTTCCGTCTGATACTAAGTTAACATACGTAGCATAATAAGAGTTATATTCACTTGCCTTTGGTCTAATTTGCATACGAATCATCCTTTATATTTAATCTTTACGTACAGCTTATCACAAAATACTTTCAAATTAATCTGAAAGTTATAAATTATAATTAAAAAATTCACCTACTACCTTAGTTGAAATTATGTACTTTCACATCAATTAACAAACAGAAAAAGGATTTTTGATTTAACTCTTAGAATAGCGTTCTATTAGGAGTTTTTTGATATGAATTGTTTTTTGATTACTTTTGATGATAACTAAGAAATATAGAAAGGTTGTGAATTTATTTGATGGGTTATAAAGCTATGCTGTTTGATTTAGATGATACGTTACTTAATAGGGATAAGGCAGTAGATACATTGTTTTTATTTGTTTTAGAAAAATGTTATGAAGATGTTAGTGATACAGTTAAAAACAATATGCTACGGAAATTTAAAGAATATGATAAAAGGGAATACGGCATGAGTGATAAAGCAATAGTTTTAGAATCGTTGTTTGATGAATTTTCGCCGAAGTATAGGTTGCAACGCAATTATATCCAAGATTTTTGGAATGAAAATTTCCCTAAATGTTTTTCAATAGACAAAAATACTATTCATTTCTTAAATCATATAAAGAAGCACTTTGAAGTTGGAATTATAACAAATGGCTCAACTCAAAGGCAAAAGGCTAAAATAATTAACACAAATTTAAACAATTACTTTGATACGATCATTATTTCTGAAGAAGTAGGATTGAGTAAACCGGATAAACGTATATTTGAACTAGCATTAAATAAACTTGATGTGCAACCAGAAGATGTATTATTTGTTGGAGATGACTTAGAAAAGGATATTGCTGGTCCTCAAAATGCAAATATAAAAGGTGTGTGGTTTAACCCTCAGAAAATCAAGAATACTACCAAAATACAACCATATGCTGAGATTAACACTTTGGATAGCTTGTTAAGTTATGTTACGCCACAATATTTTTTTAACAAGTAAAATTAATTTCATTGACCGTATTAGTAATAAAAAATAGAGGCGATTTTAATAGCTGCGGTTAATTTAATCTATGATTCATACGAAGTTTTGTAAAACAATTTTACTTATACTGTGTAAATTATAAAGGGGTGAGACTATGGAAATAAAGAAAGTAGTAATCGATGGAATCAATATTGCGGTCATTAGAAATGATAAGGTATTAATATCCGATGTTCAATCTGCATTAGATACTATGGCAACTGTTCAATATGAGGTAGATGCGAAGCATATTATTATCCATAAATCTTTAATAAGTGAAGATTTCTTTGATCTAAAAACACGTCTTGCGGGCGATATTCTTCAAAAGTTTATAAACTACAAGGTGAAATTTGCTATTGTTGGAGATTTCTCTATGTATACTAGTAAAAGCTTAAAGGATTTTATTTATGAATGTAATAAAGGTAAAGATATTTTTTACTTAGCAACTGAACAACAAGCAATTGAAAAACTAAGTACATTAAAGTAATAATTATATCTTGCTAAATCCCCCGATTTCACTTAGTTCATGATTATATACGATATAGAAGAACTGACGTTTGTGGTAAACTAAGAAATGAATAAAGGGGGAGTTTTCTTGAACAATTTTAATGATACAATCCGACATTTAAACAATATAGTTTACAAACCTAACAATTTAATAATTACGAATCTAAAAGAAGAAAAGCAAAACGCAGAATATGCAGGATGTATATTTCACTTAAATAACAAAACCATTCGTTTTAGAAAATCAAAAATTACTCCTAATAAAATTGGTCAATTTGTTTCTTTTTGGGAGAAAGATGACGATATGCAAAATCAAGCATTCTCTTATGACGCTGCTCCTGACTTATTAATTATTACTTGTATAGATGATAACAAACTAGGACAATTTATTTTCCCTAAAGATATTCTTCTTAAAGAAAAAATCTTGAGAACACAAAATCAAAAAGGCAAGATGGCTATGAGGATTTATCCGATCTGGGATACCCCTGTTAGCAACCAAGCTAAAAAGAGCCAAATGTGGCAGCTTCAGTATTTTGTTGATTTAAGCGATCAAAACGCATGGGCACTTGAGAATGGACATATAACGATTATTCTAAATTATGATAACGTACGATACGTAATTGATGTAGGTATTGCTTCATTAGTACCTCTAGTCCCTGTGCCTTTTACTGGTGAGGCTGTTTCTTCTAAAAATGGTACGTATCGAGTGAGACGAAAAGATACGAGTAAAGGGAATTACGTTCTAGAAAGAAAAGATACGAACGGTGAGTGGAAAGTATGTCATGCTTTTTATAATCGTATCATTGATGAAATAGTAGTGAATGATGTTCAAAAAAGAGTAGTAGAAGATGAGAAATCTATTTTCAATAAAGGACCAATTGCAGTGAAATTGACGGAATCTGGTCATGTCTCTTTAACCAATACTAGTTTCACTGAAATAGTTCATGGCGAAAAAGCGAAACGTGAAATTACAGAAGAGCAATATAGAGAGCTTTTAAATACTTTATTTGCTATTGAGTTATGATAACGCGAATAGCTAGCCGGTTCTTATGAAGAATCGGTTATTTTAATTTAAAACAATTATTAAAGTTTGATTTTCTTAATAGATATAATACACTAGAACAGTATAAAAAAGGATAAACAATGAATTTTAAATGTAAAGGAAGATTTTTATGTCAATAATCGATAAATTAAAGCTTAATAAGTATTCAAATATGGTCGTAATTAATGAACCAAGTGATTATGACATTTTTACTGGGAAAGAAACTGCATTTTCAAAAGAACACGATGCTATTTTTATTTTTGTAGAAACACTGGATGAAATGGTGAAACAAACGAATTATATTATTAGTAATGAAGAATTATTAATTGAAAAAGGATACATATTCTTCGCATATCCGAAAAAAGGAAATTCTCGCTACAGTACGTTTATTCACCGTGATGAGATGTTTCCAGCATTAAACGTTGGAGAAGATGGATATGTGGGAGAAAGCGATATTAAATTTGCGCGAATGGTAAGTATGGATGACATCTTTACTATTGTAGGTTTAAAGCGTGAGAAGAAAAAAGCGACGAAAACGCCTGCAATGAGCCAATGTGTAGCTGATTATGCAGATCGAATTCAAGATGTTGAAGCTTTATTAGCTAATCATCCAAATGAACTTAAGTTTTATCAAAGTTTAACACCTGGATACAAAAAAGATTGGGCACGTAATCTGTTTTCTGTCAAACAAGAAAAAACACGTGAAAAACGTTTTGAAAAGATGATTGAGGTTCTATCACAAGGCTATAAAACAATTGATTTATTCCGCAAAAAGAAAAAATAAGATTAGGAAAGTCACAATGATGCAACAATTAATTGCGATGAGTACATTGAAAAAAGTATTCCTTCCATTATACTAAGGGATGTTCTTATATTTATATAATTAGCAAAAGAGAAAAGGTGTTTGAAATGAAATCGTATATTGTAGTTGGAGCTGGTATTTTAGGAGCGTCTACTGCTTACCATCTTGCTAAGGCTGGCGCGAACGTTACTATCGTGGATCGTCAACAAGTAGGTCAAGCAACAGATGCAGCAGCAGGTATTGTCTGTCCATGGCTTTCGCAACGTCGTAATAAAGCATGGTATAAAATCGTTAAAGGCGGTGCACGTTACTATTCTTCGTTAATTCAGCAATTAGAAGACGACGGTGAAACGGATACAGGTTACAACCGTGTAGGTGCAATTAGTTTACATACTGATGAGAAAAAACTAGATCAAATGGAAGAGCGAGCGTATAAACGTCGTGAAGATGCCCCAGAGATTGGTGAAATCAATCGCTTATCAGCTGAAGAAACGAAAAAATTATTCCCAGCATTATCAGAAGAATTTAGTTCTGTTCATATTAGTGGTGCTGCACGAGTAAATGGAAGGTTATTACGTAATGCATTAATAAGTGCTGCGAAAAAACATGGTGCAACTTTTATAAAAGGCAATGCAGTATTAGTCCGTGAAGGTAGTCAAATTACGGGAGTTAAAGTAAACGATGAAACAATTTTAGCAGAGAAGGTTATTGTAACGGCTGGTGCATGGGCGAACGAAATCTTAAACCCATTAGGAATTAACTTCTTAGTTACATTCCAAAAAGGACAAATTGTTCATTTGCAAATGGAAAATACAGCAACAGAAAATATGCCAGTTGTTATGCCGCCAAATGATCAATACATTTTAACATTTGACAATGGCCATGTCGTAATTGGTGCAACACATGAGAATGATACTGGTTTCGATCACCGTGTAACGGCTGGTGGTTTAAATGAAGTATTCCATAAAGCATTAACAGTTGCACCTGGCTTAGAAAATGCTACTATGCTTGAAACGAGAGTTGGATTTAGACCATTCACACCAGGGTTCTTACCTGTAATTGGCCCGCTTCCTAACTTTGAAGGTATTCTCGTTGCAAACGGATTAGGTGCCTCAGGTTTAACTGCAGGTCCATATTTAGGATCAGAACTTGCTAAGTTAGCGCTGGGACAACCAATTGAGTTAGATTTAAATGATTATGACGTTGCGGGCGCAATTGAATAACATCGGGTATGAAAAAATACACTAAGCAAATTCGATAGGAAATAAGTAGTTTTTTCTCCGTTCAGAGTAAGACTGTTTACGAAAAATGAAATTCTTTAAAAATAAAGAGCCGACACCATGAACGTGCATTATTAATGTAGAATTGTGATGTTTGCTCTTTATTTCTATTTATTTAAAGCTTTTTTTGAGAGGAGGTTAAGTAATGAGAGCACCATATCAAGTATTAATATTTCCTTATATAAAAACTGACGATTCTATTCAATATGCGATTTTCAACCGAAGTGATTATGGTTATTGGCAAGGAATAGCTGGTGGTGGAGAAGACGGTGAGATTCCTATTGAATCAGCAAAACGTGAAGCGTTTGAAGAGGCTGGTATTACAAGAGAATGTTCATATATACAATTAGATTCTGTGTCTTCACTACCAGTAGAGGATGTAGTTGGAGAATTCCTTTGGGGAGATGACGTTTATGTAATAAAAGAATTTTCGTTTGGAGTTAAAGTACCTACAAAAAACATCTCATTATCTAAAGAACACTTACATTATAAATGGTTATGCTTTGAGGAAGCCGTAACGTATTTGAAGTGGGATAGCAACAAAACAGCATTGTGGGAATTAAACAAAAGACTATTAAAACAATAAAAGTGTTAGCTAACAAAGATAGTAGTAGAACAAGAATTGAACAATTTAAAAAAATCAAATATAGATTTGGCATGACCAATGAACCAAGAGAACTTGCACTAAGAAAAGCTCTATACAGTTGCCTCTGAAAAAATGAAAATAGTTAGAAATATTTTTTTGTTGTATGGTTTTTGGCTCTGAATAGCGGAATACATATTAAGTATTCAACAGTTCAAATAAAACGAGTCATCTTTTTATTTGAAGAAGAAAGATGACCAGTTTTATGCTAAAATTCGCTTAGTGTATATTTTCGTTAAAATGTGGGCAGGCCCACTTTTAGCAAAACCGGAGTGGAAATGATGAGTATAAATTGTTTTGTGGGATTGATAAAGAATGAATTATTAAAAGAGATAAGCATAAGAAGCGAGGATGAATCCGAGCCTGTAGTAGTTAAAGATATTCCTAGACTTTGGAAGTGTTTAGGGAAAGGTAATTATGCCGCGGTATTCATGCACAAAGAGTACAAAGATTGGGTAGTGAAAGTATACGCGCGCGAAGGAGAAGGCATTGAAAAAGAGTCAGAAGTATACCGCAGAATCGGAAACCATCCTTCTTATTCAAAGCTTATTTATAAAGGAGAAAATTTCATAGTATTGAAACGGTTAAAAGAAATTACCTTATACGATGCTGTTCATAAAGGGATTAAAATCCCTAAGCAGGTGATCCTTGATATCAATAAAGCTTTAGAGTATGCAAGAGAACAAGGATTAACCCCCTGCGATGTTCACGGGAAAAATGTGATGATGGAAAAAGGAAGGGGATATGTAGTCGATGTATCTGATTTCTTAAAAACAAATGAAGATAGTAAGTGGAGAGATCTAGAAAAGGCATATTTTACATTTTATTTGCCTTTCATTTATAAATTGCCTTTCCCTGTTAAAATTCCGTATTTTATGTTAAACATTGTTAGACGTTCGTATAGAAAATATAAGAATCTTAAAAAGAAATTCAAGTTGTAATACTTATAAGTGAACCGCTAGTAAACAAAAGGACCGTACATATTAGAGATGTACGGTCCTAATCTTTTTTATGCATACATATTTTTGCTAGTTATATCACTATCAATCCCAAAACGAGATATTTTGAATAAATGAAATCGTCAAAATAAGTGTTGATGCGGAACCAGCAGTTAATAACATTACTATTTTTCGTCCATTCTGTTTTTTTGAAGGTTTTATAAGTTCTGTAATCAACACAATCCATATTATTATAGAAACTATAGAAATAATATTTATAGACATATGTAACACATCCCTTCGTGTTTTTACATAAACATTTCTTTTTTATAAATTAAAAGCAGTTTAACAATAAAATATGTACAGCATTATAAATCAATATTTTCCTGTTAAACCATCTTTTTTAAATAGAAATACGACTGATAAAATAATAACAACAACCTTCAAACTGCCCCAATATGGATAAATAGCATGATCTGTTAGATTAGCATGCTGAAAAATGTTCTCTAATCCAAAAATCCCAATAATGACCGCTAAAAGAAAAGCAGCTTTTCCAATAGTTGTATTACGATAGAGGGTAAATAAATATAGTGCAAATATAAGCGGTAAGATGATTTGTAGTAAAAGTGTCATAAGTAGCCCTCCTAGTTTATTTATAATTATATTATATACAAAATTGTAATAAAAAGGAATTTCTCTTTTTGATACTAATAAGATCCCTCTAATCATACTCTTCTATTAAAAAGAATATAAAGGGGTGTAAAGTTAATTGACAAAAGTTAAAGTTCGTTTACGACCCATTGTTCATAACATCAATTTACCCACTGTAATAAAAACAGCAATTCTTCCAGGTGAATCGGCTGAAAGGCTATTTATTGCAACGCAATTAGGAGAGGTTTTCTACATAGGAGATGGCGTCATAAAAACATTTTTAAATATTCGTCCGCGAATTATAAAATTAGGCACATCTGAAGAAGGTGTCTCTAGTAGTGGTTATGATGAACGAGGATTGCTAGGACTAGCATTTCATCCACAATTTTATCAAAACGGTTTATTTTATCTTCATTATTCTGTCGCTGGCACTCAAGGACCTAGTGCACTTTCTGAACAATTTAAACCGAATCCTTGTGACCCGAAAACTTTAAATTTAAAATGGCTAAATAGAGATACGCAATATGATCATATCGATACAATTGAAGAATGGATTTTACAATCAAACGGTCACCCTCAAAAACGTAGAACATTACTTAATATAAAACGCCCATTTTTTAATCATAATGGAGTAAATACTTTAAACTTTTCTCCAGAGACGGGGAAACTTGTTTTTACAAATGGAGATGGTGGCTCGGGTTATGATCCGTTCAATTTAAGCCAAGATGATTTAGAAATAGCAGGTAAAATTATTGAAATCGATGTAAGTAAAAATACATTCATAAATAATCCTCCAGTCGTTACACGCTTTAATGAACTTCCTCTATCTATACAAGAAACACTTACAGTAATTGCGAAAGGTGTTCGTAATATAACCGGTATTTCATTCCAAAGGTTTTATAATCAGTATATTAAATATACAGGTAATGTCGGACAGGATATTGTAGAGTCTATTTTTTCATTTGTTCAATATAAACCAATCCGGGTTACCGAACTTGTTCAAATGCATGTAATGAGACTCACCCCCAATCAAGATGGATTTATTAATTTTGGTTGGAGAGGATGGGAAGGAGAATTGCCTACTTCTTTTATAAAACACTGTTCTGAAAATCCTACTTTTGATGAGAGAACAATGGCTTATTATAATGAAACAATAGAAACATCAGTGAAGCGAATTCAGCCACTCATTAGTTATTTTCATAAAGATCCAAGACCGGATAAGTTTGGAGGAACTTCACTAACAGGCGTTCAACCATATATGGGAACTGCAATCCCGAATTTACATGGTAGTGTTGTGTTTACTGACCTTGCTAGAAAAGAAGAGTCTCGGCCGCCAGTTAAAGGTGTATTAGCATATACTAGAGCAGGTACAGATGGTAAACATACTGATTTTCATGTTATTGAAACTGATTATGATTTTGGTACGCAATCAGCTTATTATATGAGTTTAGGAACAAATTTGGATCAAACTAGGTTATATTTAGGAGTTTACGGTTCTATGAAAGTAACTGATTTTAACAAAGGTACCATTTTTGAAATTATCCCTTAATACGATATACACTCGTAGTTTAATCGTACAAGGAATTCCCTTTGTTTTAAAACGTACAAGTTCTCCCCCTAAAAGCCTTTTATTGTATAGTAACTCATTACAAGTAGAACACAGCTCATAAACCACTAGTGTATGAATAAGATAGAAAGTGATGGATGAGATATCTTTAGGGGGTATTTTGATGAATCGATTTGTACGTTATTGGTGTCAACTTATGATAAAGAATAATGGGGACTTTGTTCATAAAAGAAAATTATCCCTAGCAAATAAAGTAGTCATTACAGCTTTAATGAGTGCTTTGGCCACCATGTTTCAAGCAGCAGGTAACTTAATTCCTGGTATAGGGTTATTTATTAGCCCTTTTGCGACGTTACCAATTTTTTTGGCGATTTGCTACTCTATTCGTGAGGGAGTACTTTCTTATTTCCTTACTATTCTCCTATTATTTATTATTGAGCCAAGTGAACTAATTGTTTTTCCTTTTACTACAGGTTTATTAGGTATAGCCTTAGGGCTTTCCTTTATACAATTCAAGAGGAGAATTTGGGTTGTTTCCTTTTCTGCAATTTGTCTACTTATAGGAATTATGATAGTTCTCGATATTTTCCGTTTTCCAGTACTTGGTCCTACTATTCATACAACTATGGATATAAAAATTATTTTATCAATATTTATACTGAGCTTTCTATACTGCTGGATCTATGCAGGGCTTTGTAGAATATTGTTGAATAGAGTATATAGAGTATGGTTTTAACACTTGTATGGAATGGAGACTTAAAAACATGTATAACGTTGCAATTAGGAGACCAAATTCGGATGATTTAGAGGAACTACACTTATTTTTCCGTATAGTTATTACGAATACATATAAAGACGAAGGATTATCACAACTATTGGATGACATAGAAAATGAAATTGACATGAAAAAGCAATATTTGAAAACAGATTTTGATAGTAATGGAGAAAAACGTTACTTTTTATTAGCAATTGATACAAATAACGATAAAATCATCGGAACAATTGAAGTTGGTCCAGCAAGTACGTTGATTAATAGTTGTACAGGCGGTGTACTTAAAGATTTGTATGAAATAGGAACTGTTTTTATACTGCCGGAGTATCAAAAAAAGGGTATCGGGAGTTTACTACTAAATGCAATATTTCTTACGTTACTTAGCAAAGGTATAACAGAGTACTGTTTAGATAGTGGCTACAAAAAAGCACAAAGTATATGGACGAAGAAGTTTGGAGAGCCTAGTTATGTACTGAAAAATTATTGGGGAGAATCAAGTGATCATATAATTTGGAAGAAGAGTTTATATGATACACCTATAATATTTGAATTATAAAATGAAATATGGCTATGAACGTAGCTTTTCTTACATATGTATGCTATTATTTATCTTTATAATAAAAGAGGACGTGAATGAACTTGATTAAAATTAGTATCCCTGAAGTTGATGTTACAATTACTGAACGTAAACAAGTTATTAGAGGAGACGAGCCAAGAATTACGCCAATCAATGGTTTTATCGATTTCCACTTGTTCCCTAGAGATAAAGGCGGCATTTTTATGTTTTACAATATTAATGACGAACTACTTTTCGTAGGTAAAGCTCGTAAAATTAGACAACGTATTAAGAAGCATTTTGAAGATAATGTTTCTCCAATCAAAAACCACCGTGATGAAGTATACCGCATTGATGCATGTATCGTAGAAGATCCAACTGAAAGAGAAATTTACGAAACATATATCATTAACGAATACAAAGCAAAATATAACGTTGATAAAGTATTCTATAAATAAGCAATAAAAAAACAATCCTAGCACATATACTGGGATTGTTTTTTTAGTTAGATTTAGCCCTCATATTTTTCTCCTTTTTTTAAATGATTAGCAGCAATAAAACAAACTACACCTATACATATAAGTACAATTCCAATTGTTTTATGTTTTCCAAAAAAGAAAGGAATATCAGAAATAACATTTGTCATACATAACCCTACAAATACAAGGATAGGTCCTATCCACAGTAATACATTGCCGAATTTTGTATGTTTCCGCATAGTAAGCCTCCTCATCCCTTTTTACATATATATCCATGAATTGAAAGTAAATTCATAGAGAAATATAGTTTTTTTCATATCGAAAATTTAACCTTCATATATTGGTACAAGCAAACAAGAAAGGGGCCCATCATGAATTGGTTAGAAGCTTTTATATTAGGGATCATACAAGGTTTAACAGAGTTTTTACCGATAAGTAGTACAGGTCATCTTTATTTAGGAAGGCATTTGTTTCAATTAGATGAAGCAGGATTGTTTTTAGATACGATGCTGCACATTGGGACTTTACTTGCGGTGTTTATTTATTACAAAAAAGAATTTATATATTTAATCAAAAATCCGTTTTCAAAGCTGATGCTACTACTTATTGTTGGGACGATACCTGCGGTTGTAATAGGGTTGTTATTTAAAGACTTTTTTGAGGATATTTCAAAAACAGGTATTACGATTGGTTGGGAGTTTTTAGTGACCGGATTCTTCCTCTACATGGCGGATAAACAAAAGAATGGTCGTAAAAAAATGGATGACATTACATATAAAGATGCATTTATCATCGGTTCATTTCAAGCAGCGGCTATTTTTCCGGCTATTTCTCGTTCTGGTATGACAATCGTCGCTGCATTATGGAGGAAGTTAGACCGCGAAACCGCTGCTTACTTTTCCTTTTTATTATCAACGCCAGCTATTGTCGGAGCTATCATTTTGCAATTTGCAGATGTTTTTCAAGGGAAAGCAGAATCTATTTCTAGTACATCTTTAATTGTCGGAACGTTATCAGCTGCGTTTTTCGGTTACATAGCCGTTTCATGGATGATTCAATATCTAAAAAATCATTCCTTAAAAGTATTCGCGTATTATGTATGGGGATTAGGTATTTTAATTTTAACATTGCAATTTACTGATGTGTTTTAAGTATAATGATAAAGAAGTTAATTAGTTTAAGATCCTGTTTCATTCATACAAGGCAGGATCTCTTTTTATTAAGGGGGAAAACATGTTTAATAAGGCTATCGTTATTGGTGGAAGTATGGCAGGAAAGCTCGCAGCAAAAGCATTATCAACTTCTTTTAAAGAAATAATCATTATAGAAGCTGGTGAAAGATGGGATGGAAAGTCTTCGAGAAAAAGAGTTCCACAAAGTAATCATCCTCATGTGTTATTAAAAGGCGGAGAAAACGCCATTGAGGAATTGTTTCCAAATATTACGAACGAATTAATAGAAGCAGGTAGTATCGTAAATAACTTTACTCGCGATTTAAAATGGCATCAATTTGGTTTATGGAAACAGCCATTCACAGGAGAAGTACATATGATTCAACAAAGTAGGTTTTTGCTTGAATGGCATATTCAAAAACGAATACATCAAATTTCAAATATCACCAGTAAATTTAAAACACTAGTGGAAGGGTTAATAGTAGACAGAAAGGCTAACAAAGTATGTGGAGTAAAAGTTAAATGTTTAGAGACAGGCATACAAGAAGAAATACATGCAGATATTGTTGTTGATGCAAGTGGATTTAGTTCAAAAAGTATAGAGTGGCTACGAGAATACGAAATTGAAGTACAAGAAGAGAAAGTTCGTATTAATTTATTTTACGCAACGAAAATGTTTAAACTTAAAGAAAATGAGGAGTTAGACTGCTGTAATATGCTAATGTCTCCAAGTTTCCCTGACAATCCGCATGGTGTTCTTATTCAAACGATTGAGGATAATCGTTATTTTGTTACTTTCAGCGGGTATGCAAGTGAGAAAGCACCACAAACAGATGAGGAATTTTATAATTTTGCTGAAAATCTATCAATCTCCAATGTTACAGATTTCCTAAATAAAGCGGAGGCAATTTCAGATATCAAAACGTATAAAATTCCTTATCAAGTACGTCGGAGATTTGATCTCACTACAAATATGCCAGAAGGATTATTAGTCGTTGGAGATGCACACTGTCGTTTTGATCCTGTTTTCGGTCAAGGTGTTTCCGTTGCAGCTATGGAAGCTCACCAGTTGCAATTACTTCTGCAAGGTAGAAAACAACTTGATAAAACATTTACAAAACAATTTTATAAAAAGGCAGCTACTATAATAGAAACCCCTTGGGATATGACAACAACGGAAATATCACGTCACCCGCAGCTACAGAGAGAATTAACTACAAAACAAAAATTTCAGCTATGGTATACGAAACAAATATATCGACTATCCGCAAGTAATTCTGATGTTTATATTCGGTTAGTACGAGTGATGAATTTAATTCGTAATCCATTTCACCTATTTCATCCAAAAGTGCTACTTGCTGTGTTATTAAAACGAAAGAAATAGCAGGAAAATAGTTGATTAAAAAAGAATATATAACAGTTAGTAGATATAGAAGGGGTAATCGAAATGAAAATATACATAGAACAATTAAAGAAACACGATGCTAAGGATTTATTTACGTTTGAACTTACGAATAAGTCTTTTTTTGAAACAATGGTACCTAATCGTGGCTCGCAATATTTTGATTTTGAATATTTTCAAAAACTACTAGATGATTTATTAATAGAACAGGCGGATGGAGAATCTTATTTTTATTTAATTCGTAACGAAGAAAATGAAATTGTAGGAAGAATAAATTTAATAGATATAGATTCGGAGACTCGAATCAGTTCGTTAGGTTATCGGGTCGGAGAAAAATTTACTAAAAAAGGAGTTGCAACTGCAGCCGTAAAATTAATTTTAGACGTAGCAAAAAATAATGAAATTAATGAGGTTCATGCTAAAACAACTTCTAATAATCTTGCATCACAAATTGTACTAGAAAAAAGCGGGTTTTCTTCTTATCAAAACGAAGCAGATACAACATCTGTACAATTGAATGGGGAACAGGTGAATTTTGTACATTATATTTGGAGAAATACTTCGCGCTTATAAGAAGGGGGACTTATTCATGAATGATTTACGATATCCAATTGGGCAATTTACATACAAACGTCCTATAACGGAAGACATGATAGATACATGGATTCAAGAAATTGAAGATTTACCTAATGAACTAACGAAAGCTATTAAAGATTTAGATCAGAAGCAGTTAGACACACCGTACCGCGTTGGTGGATGGACAGTTCGTCAAGTAGTCCATCACGTTGTTGACAGCCACATGAATAGCTACATACGCTTTAAATTAGCACTAACAGAAAAGAATCCAACGATTAAACCATATAAAGAAGAAAAGTGGGCAGAATTACCTGATTCTAAATTACCAGTAGATGTTTCATTAGTAATGTTAGAGTCATTACATAAAAGATGGGTTAACCTTTTATATTCTTTAGAACTTGAAGATTTAGAAAAGACATTTAACCATCCAGATACTGGTGAAACAAAACTTGCTGCTGCAATTGGACTATATGCATGGCATGGTCGTCATCATACAGCTCATATAACTTCATTAAGAAAACGACTAAATTGGTAACATGGAGATTACATTAGAGAAGGCAACAGAAAGTGATGCAGCAGTTTTATTTCAAATGCAAATAGACTCATTTAACCCTTTATTACATAAATATAAAGACTATGAAACAAACCCAGCAAATGAATCTATTGAAAAAACTATATTTAGAATAAATAATCCCAGCAGTAATTTTTATAAGATGATAATAGATTCGAAACTTGTTGGAGCGATATGTATATCCCAAAAAGAACTACCTTATAAATTTTGGATCAGTCCAATGTTTATTCATCCAATCTATCAAGGGAAAGGAATTGCTCAGAAGGTACTTATTTTAATTGAAGAGATGTTTCCAGAAGCACGAAGTTTTGAACTTGCTACGATTTTAGAAGAAGAAAGAAATTGTTTTCTATACGAAAAGATGGGATATAAAAGAACAGAAGTAACTAAGAAATTAAATGATAAAACTACACTTATTTATTACAAAAAAGAAAGGTAAAGCGTTTAAAATACGCTTTACCTTTTTATGTTATTTTAGATTAAATATACAATTTTAATGTATATTCTTCCAAAATAATCGGATTAGTAATTTTTAAAATGAATAAACATGCAAAAATGCACTATTTCGTCGTATATGTTACCAACGCTTTTTGAATGCTTAAAACACTATCGTCACCTTTAAATTCTTTCGTAATTGGCGTGCTCAAACTAGATACCCAAATTTTAAGTTCAGCGTCTAAATCAAAATGCCCAGCTGTTTCAATGCTAAATTGTGTAATGCTTTTATAAGGGATTGAATGATACTCAGTTTTTTTACCTGATATTCCTTGTTTATCTACTAAAATAAGACGACGATTTGTGAATACAATTAAATCACGAATTAATTTATAAGCATGTTCAACTTTCTCATCGTCTAACATAATCTTCTCTAAATCACGTTCTACACTTTCTGTACTCGTATTTGATGCATTTCCTAAAATACCGCTAAATAAACCCATAGGAAATTCCTCCTCCATTATTTGTGGAATGTGTTACTTATATTGTACCATGCAACTCGGTGTGAAGTTATGATATTACATTAGTAGTTTCTGGCTATTGTTGTAATCCTTTTATACAACCTCATCTTAATATCTTATGCTAATATGTAAGTAAGAAAAAAGAAGCAGAGGGATATAGCATGAAAAATATCGGTTTAGTATTAGAAGGCGGAGGAATGAAAGGTTTATATACTGCAGGCGTACTCGAATATTTTATGGAAAAGAACTTATTTTTCCCTTATGTAGTGGGCGTATCCGCCGGAGCTTGTATGGGAGCAACTTATTTATCACGTCAAAAAGGGAGAAATAAAAAAGTAAATACAGAGTTAGTAGCAGATCATCGCTATATATCTTATCGAAATTTAATTCGAAAACGTGAATTATTTGGAATGGATTTTTTATTTGATGAAGTACCGAATAAAATTGTACCGTTTGATTTTCAAACTTTCTTAAACTCAAATGAACAGTTTGTTATAGGAACGACTGACTGCAAATCAGGACAAGCTATTTATTATAATAAAGCAGAACACGGAAATGATATTTTAAAAATCATTCGTGCATCTAGCTCAGTACCGTTTATAGCGCCTGCTGTAGAATATGATAATCGAAAATTACTAGATGGAGGAATTATAGATCCTATTCCGGTTTTAAAAGCGCAAACTGATGGTTATGAAAAGAACGTTGTAATTATGACAAAACCAGAAGGATATGAGAAGCAACGAAATAAATTTTCTAGCCTAGCTAAAATTTTATATAGGAAATATCCGAATATCGCACAATCTTTAGTAGAACATTATCGTTTTTATAATGAGACGATATCTTATATGAATCAAATAGAACAAAAAGACAACTTTTATATTATTCAGCCTAGCGTACAGCTTCCAATAAGCGGAATAGAAAGAAGTAAAGAAAAGCTCGTTAATTTATATAATCTTGGCTATACAGATGCTCAATATCATTATGAAAACTTATTAAATTGGATAGAAAACTAAAGGGGTGGAAAGTTGAAGTTAGGAAAAAGGGTTATTTTTAATGAATTGCAGAAAATGCATAGTCCACTGCATAAACCGTTTCCGAATTGTGACATTCGAAAAATACGAAAAGATTTTAATAATATGTTTACAGAAGATGATTGTATAAGCGCTGATTTAAATTATTATTGGATGCATACAGCAGGTACTTTAAGTTACGTGCTTAATAATAATGAACAGGAGATTGTGTTCAATCAAATAAAGTGGCTAAGGAAATCTTTGTTTGAATGGTTTCCACAATATCGTTTTTTAGAAACAGAGATTATGAAGTATCCCATTTTGTATAGAGATTTCATGAATTATGAAAAGACTCGAAAGTTATTACTTT
Source organism: Bacillus sp. FF-1 (assembly GCF_028548245.1). Lineage (NCBI taxonomy): Bacteria > Bacillati > Bacillota > Bacilli > Caryophanales > Bacillaceae > Bacillus > Bacillus sp. FF-1. The sequence continues at coordinate 419,408 of NZ_JAQQGG010000002.1, read as the reverse complement.
ATTACCTTACTGATTAAAAACGTACAAGCGGTGCTACTTGTACGTTTTTTGTTCATAAAATATTCAATATTAACAACTTGTTCATGTAGGTATTTTAACGAGAAAAAAGAAGTACATATAGAGAATGTGTGAGGGAGGAGATAGAAGTTTGTTAGCTGTTTTCCTTTCAATTCATGTCCAACTCAAATATTTCGAGTAAAATTCGCTTCTAAATGGTATTATCAAATATCAAGAAAACTAATTTAGAAACGAAGAAGGGACAGGTTTAATATGGAAAACATATCAAATGTAGATAAAGTAGAATCAATTAAATCTTTACAGTCAACAATCCGTAAACTTGAAAATGCGCTATCTCAAATGACTCAAAAAGGCTCAAACACTACTTTAGTGAAAAAAAGACTCAAAGCAGCTAGTATCGGCTTAGCTATGTTAGAAAGTATTTGGAATCAAGAAACCCATCATTACACGCAAGAGGATTTAGCAGACGCTCGAAATGTTCTAATTGGTTTGCTTCCATCAATTGAAAAGATTTATGTTAAGTCAAAGCTCGGGAGTCCTCAAAGAACTCTTTTAGAAAGAAGAATAAAATCATTGGAACTTTCTATTCAAGCAATTGATCATTTTTCTAATCAATAACTTCTCTAAACACATAACTTACGACTACTTTTATATAGGGATTCTAATGAAAAACTACATATAGAATACTACAAAGGAGGAAGAGAGGTGACTACAATAATCAGTCCTAAGTTAGAGAAGCTTAAAAATCAATTAAAGAATGGAAACGAAAAAGCTCTTTATACTTTTTTGGATGAAATCAAGTCAAATCATACACCACTAGTAGAACAATGTCCTATAGATAATCAGTATAAACTTATAACGTATATATGGTTAGGTGATCAAAATACTGAAAATGTTTATGTAGTCGGTAGTTTTCCTGGTTGGGATCTGTCTGTAAATCAATTACAACGATTGTTACAGACAGATATTTGGTATGTTACGTTTAGGACGAATAAAAGGTTCATTTCAACTTATTATTTTACAGTAAATGATTTTTTCAAAAATGATTGGAGAAAGCGTAGTGAACAGTACCGACTAGACCCATTCAATGAAAATGTATTTGGAGAAGGTGCCAATAAAGCGTCTGTGTTAAAAATAGATATGGAAGTGCAGTATAGCAGTCGTTTTCCTTCAAATGATTATCCATCCGGAAAGATTGAAACATATTCTTTTTATAGTTCGATTTTAAATAACACACGTAAAATTCATATTTATACGCCTCATGATTATTCTCACACTTCACATCTTCAAGAACTTCTCATTGTATTTGATGGGAATTCATTCATTAATGACCTTTCAATCATAAAAACACTTAATTATTTAATTTACGAAAAAGAAATCCCATCGTGTATTGCTGTTGCCATAGATCCTGTTGATAGATTAGAAGAGCTAACTTATAACGATAAAATGAATACATTTTTAAGGAAGGAATTACTTCTGTGGATTCAGGCTAAGTATCGTGTGCATAAAGAAGCGAAACATACAACAATTGCAGGTTTCAGTCTTGGTGGCCTAGCAGCTTTTTATGCAGCACTTCAAAATCCATATATTTTCGGAAATGTGTTGTCAATGTCTGGATCCGTACATTGGGAAAAGGATAATTACGAAAATACAATTCCTTGGATTGAAAATCAAATTTCATCAATAGATTTTAATACGACTCATCTCAATTCTTACATAGCAGTAGGTGAACTTGAAAACGAACCTCTTTTAACGGCTAATAAACGGCTATATAGAGCTTTAGAAGAAAAGAAATACCAAACCACTTATGAAGAGTTTCAAGGCGGACATGATAGCGTGTGGTGGCGAGAAAAGCTATTCGATGGATTAAGGGCATTAGAACTTACAAAAACGACACTAAAAAATAAAAAGGAGAGAGAATCTATGAATCAAGAAGAACTAGATAAAAAACTAAAAAAGCAAGAGATTTTAGTAAAAGATGAGAAAGTTTGGTCCTATACGTATGAGGATCATATTAGTTCTATCGTTAAAGAAGCAGAAAAGAAAGGGTCTTTTGATAATTTACCTGGTAAAGGGAAACCACTGAATCTTGATAAAGATCTTTCGTACAATCCTGAAAAACAACTGTATAGAACTTTGAAAAATAATCATGTTTTACCTAGGTGGATTGAGATTTCAAAGGAAATTGATGACTTAAAAGAAAAACTAAAAGAAAATACAAATACTGCAGAAGCAGCGAATTTAATTCGGACTATTAATAAAAAGGTTTTAGAACATAATTTACTTTGTCCAGCAAGTGCGCAAAAAACGAGGGTGAAAACGGACTTTTAACAATTTTTCATGAAGCTATCTCTTGCTATATAATTAAGTAAGGCATTTTCAATTCATTATGAAAGGGAGGCAAATGTGATGAAGAATACGTATCAACTTCAAATTCCGAAAGAACTAGAGCAGTATCGTAGTATTTTAGAAGAAAGTGTAAAACCGTATATTAAAGTGTCTGGAACATTAGCAGAGACAACCCTTTTTGAAAGTAAGTTTGGTGGTTATCCGTATTTACCTATAGATCAAGAGCATCCTAAAGATTCAAATGGACAACCTATGATGTTACTTGCACAGTTAAACTTTGAAGAAATTCCGCATGTTGAATATATGCCCCAAAAAGGAATATTGCAGTTTTTCGTAAGTACTGATGATGAGCTTTATGGAGCAGATTTTGATCACCCAACAATCCAAAAAGACTTTCGAATTATTTATCATTCTACAATTACTGAAGATTTAAATAAGGTAATTACTGATTTTAGTTATTTAAACATTTTAGAAATAGAAGACTTTATCATACCTGAAGCGGCAAAATTACAATTTGAATTAGATTATCAACCCATAACATCTAGAGATTATCGATTTGAAAAGATGTTTAGTGAGGATATTGATTGGGAAGAAATTGTTGATGAAGAAAATAATACAGAATTAGGCGAACTGTATGATGATTTATGTAAAGATTTCGGACATAAAATTGGTGGTTATCCATTTTTTACACAGACAGATCCAAGGGAATGGGAAGAAAAATACCAACAACATGATATATTATTACTACAAATCGATACAGACGACTCATTAAATATTATGTGGGGAGATTCTGGTGTTGCTAATTTCTTTATTAAAAAAGAAGATTTGTTAAATCTAGATTTTTCCAATGTTATTTACAACTGGGATTGCTACTAAAAAGATATAAATGAAATACTAGCAAGCTAAAAAATCTTCCTGAAGGTGAGGGAGATTTTTTTATGTTAAAAATAAACGTTATGTTAACTAGAGTGTAAGATAATACGAATAATAAAAGTCAAGCGTAAATAACAGAAATAACAAGAAATAATGTAAAGTTGTAAAACGTGTGTAAATAGCAATAAATTTATAAAGTACAACATAAAATAAAATTATTAATTTATATTTTGTAAAAAGATTTTTCCGCATAAAAAAATTGTTACTGATCAAAAATGTTTTTGATTCGTTAAATCTTAATCAATAATCGATTAAGATTTGCTGTGATGAATTTATAAATAAAAAAAAGATAAAAAACTGTATAAATGCGTTTAAAGAAGATTTTATGTGAATCTCACTAAAAATCTCTGTTTCGTCTCATTAAGTATAGTTTACTTGGGTTTTGATACCTGGTATTACTTCGTTTCTATAACTGCCTATAATATATATTATGTTAACTGGATAAAAGTAATAAACTTATTATATGTTAGTTTATATTGTTACGCTTCCCTTTTCATCAGATTCATTCTGTATAATCAATTGTGTGCTTATTTGTTGTTGTTTTATGAGTTGTTGATGATAATGTCTCCAGATATAAATTATATTTAAGACAATAAAAAATGCAATTCGTTTTAAATGAACACATTAAACGAATTGCATGGATATGATTCATAATAAGTTTTTAAAATTAGTTTGCTACAGCAATTGCTTCGACTTCAATTAATAAGTTATCGTTAATTAACTTTCTAACTTCGACAGCTGAACTTGCCGGTGGATTATTAGTATCAATGTATTGATCTCGAATATCTCTAACAACGGCCATTTGAGAAATGTCTGTTAAGAAAAATGTTAATTTTACTACATCATTGAAATTTAAGCCTGACGCTTCTAATGCGATTTTAATATTTTCAAATACTTGTCGTGTTTGTGTAGCTAAATCATTAATTCCAACAATTTGACCGTCTATATTAATTGCTACTTGTCCAGATATGTAAATCGTTCGTTTAGCGTTACTAACTTCCACTACATGTGAGTATCCAAAAGTTGGTGGCATCGTTTCTGGATTGATAAATTTCTTTTGCATGGCTCTTCTCCTCTTTGAATATCTTATTTTCTTTATATTAGATTTTAAATTCAAATTTTACCGTTCAGCTGCTACATTTGTAAAAGTATATTAACACTTTAATTTAAAGTTATTGATGGATTATGTACGTTTGATTTTTTTGTGTGCTTGTTATAATTACACCTTGTTTTATTAATTCTTCAGTTACTTTTGTATAGAAAAAGTGATACCACCAGATAAAAAACTCTTCATAAGTAATTTCTTTTGAGTATCTGCTGCTGGCAAAGTATTGTTTTAAAGGTTTATCGTTTTCATTGAATAATAAGACTAAATCTTCACTGATTGTGTTTGCAATTTCGTTAAGTATAAATAAGTCTGTTGGTTTAAATACAGGGATAACAGGTTGTGAATTTTGATATAAGCCTAATTTTTCGTAAACTACGTTTAAATGTAAGTCTTTTTGTCTATCTGCTGCTACGAAACCTTTTACTAATTGTTTTTTCTTATAATTAATATCGGTACTATTGTTTTGAAAATATTCTTTAAATGTTTCGTTATCTGCTGTTATTAAATTTAATGTTGAATATCGAGAATTTCCATAAAGACCAATTTGAACTTCTCCTAAATCTAAATACGTATTACCATACATCCCGAAAGCCTCTATATCTGTTAGTTCTTGTTCTTGAATAGCATAATAATATCGTTTCTTATTTCTTAAAGGTCGTTTCTTTTTTAAATAGTTTTCTTCAATGTAATTTATTTGTCCAAAATCTAATAACACACCACTATACAATAAAAGACTATAAGATTCTCTAGATAAATGATTAAACGTGTCGATTCTTTTTGAAATATCTTCAATATGACTTGAATAGTTTTCAAAAATCTTAAGTGTTGGTTTAATTAGAGGTTCACAAAGATTATAAAGCTTTTCTCCTTCACAAACTGTTATAATCATACACGTTGGATAGTACCTCCCTCCTATTTGTTTCAATAGCCCCTCTGCTTCTAATAAATTAACGCGCTTTTCAAATTCATCATTCGTCCAATTTAACATCATTTTTATAGCATTTGACTCAAAACCAAGATGAATCAATACAAGTAAATATTGAAGTTTCGTTCCTTTTATTTTTATAGATGGCGAATTATCTCCAGACGAAATCATTTTTGCTTCATAAGCTGTATGTAATATATTCTCCGGACTATTATTAGTGAACATTTCATATTCTCTCCCTTACTAATAAATTCATTATAAAATCTATGTATTTATTAAGTTCTATAAACGAAAATGAGTGTCCTCTAATAATCCCAAATTAAAAACCTTAGCATAGATATACTAAGGTTCCTTACATTTTTATAATGAATGAATTCTTTCATAGTCTTTTTTAAATTGATTATCATTTTTTAACCAACTTTTAAAAGTTGGTTCTTTTATTTCTAAAATGGAACAAGTTTTAGCGATACATTTATTTTTCATATATTCCTTAAGGAAATTTTGTTTTCTCTGCTTAACAGCAGCTTAAGTTCTTTTTAGCTTTCGATCTTTTAATTGATCTAGACTTAGACTTTCTTTCTGAAATTCTTTATATTTTCTATGCAGATAAATATCTTTATCTTTATAAATCCACTTTGGAAATAGTTGTATTGGTTTTCTTCCGGTTAAAATGACGCGATAATGTTTATTTTGATTTAGTAATTCGGCTGGTAAATTATGATTTTGTAGTACCTGATTTAAAGAATTCATAAAGCTATATGATCCTCCTACAAAGCTTACTGTATAAGTTTCATACTTGACGTAACCATCCCCATCAAAATATCCACGAACAAAATGATGTAAATATTCTTCTGGTACGAAAGGGAATTCAATGTTAAAAGATTTACATGGCATAATTCCATGTATGTTCATAAGGTCATCTTTTATTGTTTTGCTATTAATATTTAGCATATATACACCTGTTTTTTTGTTTTGGTATAGCGGCTGATTTGTTTTTAGTTCTTTTTTTATGTCTTCTAAAATATAACTTTCTTTTTGTGATATACTGACGCATTGATTTTCTTTTGGTATAACACCGTCAGCTGCTATAAACCCTAAAATATAAGCCATGTTATTTGACCACGTTTTAAAATAATCTTCTGTTATGTCATACTTTCTCTTCCAGCTCCCTATAGTGCGCCTTGGCACGTTGCTGTCTGATAGAACCATACGAATATACCTTGCAGACACATTAGCAAGCGTAGCTATTTCTGAGGTACTCTTCCCTTCTGTATATAGCTGCGTTATTTCAGATTTTGATAGTTTACATTTTGATTTCTTTTTTCTCTCTATTTGCACTTACATCCTCCCCTTCCTTTTAATAATTAGGGACATATTTTCTTCTATAACATATAACAAAACGTATGTTCTTTGTTACTTGTAAGAAGAAATTTACTAAATTAAAACAATTTACATTTACTTAGTATTCGTTTTATCTGCTGCTGCATGGTTTTTATTTTGTATATAAGAATAATGAATTTGACAAATTTATTAAATGTACTGCAATTACGGTGAAAGGTAAAATGATTTCGTTTAAACTACAAATAGCCACAGTTTGGAGATGCCTCTTCCCCGTTTCCTCTGTTTAATAGTAAACGTTATAGTGGTGCTTTTTCTTTAGAGCATGAAGATCTTCAAGAGATTGATGCAAAATACGGTCCATTCGATCTTACGTTAATGGAATGCGGGCAATATGATCCAAGGTGGTCTGCAATTCATATGTTGCCTGAAGAAACAGTACAAGCTCATATTGATGTACAAGGAGAATTACTTCTTCCGATTCATTGGGGTGCTTTTACATTAGCATTACACGAATGGAGTGACCCGATAGAACGTGTTACGAAAGAAGCTAACCGTTTAGGAGTTAAAATTACAACACCTCAAATTGGCGAATCTATTACGTTAAAATCTACAGACTATCCTAGGTATGCTTGGTGGCAAAAAGTCTAATTATAATAAAAAGCGAATCGTCTTATATAAAAGATTCGCTTTTTACTTATTGATTATAATGTATCGTTGACAAACTGATTAAACTTGTCTATTTCTTCAACAAATGGATTATGATTACTTTCTTCAAATTTAGTTAATGTTGCGTTCGGGATTAAATTTGCTATTTCACGAGAAAATATGTAGGGACATTGTGCATCATGCTTACCACAGTATATAAAACTTGGGATTTTTACGAATTTAAGTTTCTGACGAACATCATAATCTTTATATTCAACTTGTCTAAAATAATTTAACCGATTGCCAACTGTCTTTCCGCTATTTGGCAATTTTAATGCCTCTTCAAGCTTTTCTTCAGAATAAAAAGACATAAGTGCCCACTCTCTACTTAATGCTTTTCTTTCTTCTTGTACTGTACTATCATCATTTAATGCATTCATAATTGATACGATTCTATTAAATTTTACATTTTCACTACAATATATACTATCTTTATGAGATGCATATTCCTTGCTCGCCGCTGCGCCACCAACAATTATTTTCGTTAAACTTTCTTGTGCTTCAGTCGCATATACAAGAGCTAACATCCCTCCTGTCGAATGACCAGCAAACCCCCACTTATTAATATATAAAGCTTCTCGAATCGCTTCTAAATCTTTAATCGTTTCGGTCATACTATATTCAGAATCAGTTTTAGCCAAATCTGAATTGCCACATCCTTTTAAGTTAACTAAATATACGCTATAATGGTCAGTAAATGGGTTTGCAAAAGTATTTCCATTATCATTATACTCACTATACAAATGAGTAACGCAAAGTGGAGGTCCTTCTCCCTTTAGAAAATATTCAAACTTTCCTCTTGGAGTTTTGATAATATTTGTTGTCCACATATCGAATCTCCTATCTGAAATTTTCATTTTCTCTTAGTTTGTTATTTATAAGCGAATAGTATTATATAAAGAAGTAAGTAACCTATCCTGCTTAACCAATTTCTGATTCCTATAATTTATTAATTTATGATTAGATAAAATAAAATTATGCTCTAATATGAATTCATTGTGGAGCACTTCAACTAAAAATTTAGGTATCATCTCTCCTACGCCGTAATTATAATCACTAAGAATCCAAGAAATCTCTTTCCAATCTAGAATTCCTTCTGAGACTTTTTTTGGAGTGTGATATATAAATTCATGAAGTAACTCTACTAGATAAACATACATTCCGCCAGAATATGAAGAATCCTCCCATGTAATAATGCCTTTAAATTGAATTTGATCATGCGTAACTTTTATATTAGTCTCTTCTTTTATTTCACGAATGGCATTTTCTAAAGGTGTTTCGCCCTTTTCTATCTTTCCTCCTACACCATTCCATAATCCTTTTACCGGATCATATTCTCTATTTAACATAAGTATCTCTTCATTTCTTTTTATAAAACATAAAGTGTGCTTGTACATAACGTGATTCCTTCCTCCGTTTTTAATAAGCTCTTACTGGAGATATAAGATGGATTGCTGCAGAGTGTGTCCCTGCTTCAACTAATATCGGTCTCATAGAACCGCTGAAACTTAAAGTAACCGTTTCTTCTTTTATTGCCCTTAAAGCATCCAACATAAATCGTCCATCGAAAGATATATTGAATTGTTTTTCACCTTGAATTACATCTATCTGTTGTGTCTCAGATATTTTTCCAATCTGAGAAGCATTAGAAGAAACTTTAATTGTAGATTCATTTACAATTTCTAAGTTAACATTGTTATTTGCCCATTCACTTGCTAATAAGCTTGATCGATCTACCCCTTGTAACATTCTTTGTCTATCTATGTTAATGACTGTTTGAAATTCATTTGGAATTAAACTAGATATATTAGGATATTTCCCTTCAATTAATCTTGAATATAATGTAGTTGTGCCGAATGTAAAAATAATGTGGCTTTCTGATAGATAAATAGAAACGAATTCTAAATTGCTGTTCATTAATTTTAAAAGTTCATTAATGGTTGCACTTGGTACAATACAATTCGCTTTCACATTAGTAGAAATTAATGTTTCACGTATAGCTAGTCTATGAGAGTCAGTTGCAGCGCATATTAATTTGTTGTGGTCTAACTCGATATGTACGCCAGTAAGAACGGGTCTAGATTCATTTTTCGCTACTGCAAAGACTGTTTGTTTAAACGCATCAATCAATTGTTTTGTTTCTATTTGTATTTCTGCATGATCGTCTATTTGTGGTACGTTAGGAAATTCATTCGCTGGAAAACTATTTAAGTTTAATGTGATTTCTTCTGATTGTATGGTAATTGTTTGCTCATTCTTACTTTTTATTACTATATCGCTTGGCATTTTCTTTATAATTTCAATGAAGTATTTTGCAGGTACAACAATTGTTCCTGCTTTTAAGGTAGTCGTAATTTGTTCGTCATCCATGGAACTAGGGATGAATTTTTCGATGAAAATATTTGAATTACTTGCGATTAAAGTAATTCCAGATTGATCTGCAGTTATTTTTATACCGGATAGTATAGGAATTATAGCTTTCGTAGATATTGCTTTACTTACTTCTGAAAGTGCTTGAGTGAAATGTTTATGATTAACGATAAACTCCATTTTTTCCCCGCCTTACATGAAATGATAGTTTTATGAAGATTGATGAATGATTGTTCCGTTAAAAAAGTAAGGTACTGTTTCTTTCTTTTGTAATATATTTAATAAGTGTTCTGGTATACGTAAATGCGGTTCTGCTCTATGTAATTCCATCCAAGTAATCTCTTCAATTTCTTTTGGCCTTGTTATATTTGTTTCCCCGCCGATTATTTCACCTAAAAAATTAAAGAATATTGCATGGTGTCCTCTCTCCTCGAAAAAAGCTTCGCTAATGTAACAAATACCATTTACAGTTATATGTAGACCGGTTTCTTCTTTTACTTCTCGAATGACTGCCTCCTCTAACGTTTCTCCTAATTTAACTGCACCACCTGGTAGTGTGTAATAAGAACCATTCTTCCCTTTGTTTTTTACCATTAAGATCTTTTCATTTGTTTTATCGTATAAAAGCGCATATGTAACATTTACTTTTTTCATCTAAGTCCACCTTCAATAACGAGAATTTTCTGTCTTTGTTACATTCTACCATTTAATCGTTTTAAAATATAAAAAAATTAATAGAGTATTTCATTTATCTACCCTTAGTAAAGGTAATAATTGATCCCCCTTCATTTCTAAATAAAAAGAACGTATTTTGAAAGTAATTATTCAACGTACGCTCTTTATGATTTGATTGATTCATTTTGGGATTCTATATATTTTCTAACCTTTTTTCCAAATAGTATCGATTATGCCCTTTAGGGTGATCTTCACTTACTCCAATTACTTTATATCCATGTTTTTTATAAAAAGCAGGTGCCTGAAAGCTAAAAGTATCTAAATTGATTAGGCTACACTCTTTTTCAAGTGCAAATTCTTCAATAAGTTTTATTAACTTGGTTCCATAACCTTCGTGTCTATATTCTTCAGAAACCCATAAGAAATCAACATGTACGTGGTGCCAAAATGTAATTCCAGTTATTCCGCCTACTATTTCTTCATTTTCATTTTTCACTATAAAACTAATTTTTTCTGAAGGCTTTTTCTCTTCATCTGAAATATGTTTTTGATTATATTCAATTACTTTTTCTCTTATGTAATCACTATCTTCTTGGACCCATTGTTTTACTATTTTCATTTTAATTATCACGCTCCTTTTAAAGTATCTATTCAATTTAATAATCGTAATATCCTGTCTAACTTAATTGTCGTAGTGCAATGTTTCATTTCACTAAAATTTAAAAAAGCCGTACTACATTTTATTTGTAGTACAGCTTTTTACCGCGTTTGATTCTTTTTACTTAAAACTTCCATTAGTTTGAACGTATTAGTACAATAATTCAATTGTATTACTGCGAAAAAGAATGAACATTCCTAAACCAATTAGAACAATTGGAACGATAATATGACAATTTCTCTCAAGTACTTTAGCTAAAATAGGAGCTCTTAACAATGTGTAGCTAATAAAACACCATATTGCTATCATGCAAAAAAAGATAATTAATGTAACGAAATTTGCTTCCAAGGATTGACTAGTGAACATTGGTATATAAATTGAGATATTATCAGCTCCATTAGCTAATGTAATCGCAGCTACTTTAAATAATGAGCCAGAAGTGTTATCAATGACTTCATTACTTTTGTTAGAACGAAGCGAGAATAGTCCTTTAATCCCCATATAAATTGGCACGAATCCTAATAATCCGATCCACGATATAGGAATGAAAAAAGAGCTTAAGAAACCAATAATACTTAGAAAAATAATTACACTAAACCCCAAATATTGTCCAATAACAATATAAAGTTCTTTTATCTTAGTTTTCCCCTGGAAAGTTCTATCTTCTTCCTTACATACTCCTGTCTTTACTTGTGAAAATAAAACAAGGAGTATAAAAATATCATCAATATTTGTTGAAGTAAATGCAATAAAAGAAGAAATTATAGTTGTAACCAAAATAAGCCAACTACCTTTATAATGAAATGTATGCCTACTAGCGAAGCGGATTAACTGTAGTTTTTTATCAATATTTTGATTCTTTTATAAAACAATATGAATATTTTACTTATCTGCTACTTGATTCGTTAATAAATAAACAACTTTATTGCTTCTCAAATCATTTCATTTTAAATTAAGTAAGTGTATTCTTCCTACACAATGGCTAAAAAGGGAAAATTAAATGTTGTGTAATATAAAAAGAGCCCTTTATGAGGACTCTTTTTAAACTTAAGCTACTTTTCGATATAAATGTTGTGTTTCTTTTTTCTTTTCTGCTTTTGGTGGACGAATTAAAATAGATATAATGAAAGAGATAACAGAAAGAACGCCGATTATAATAAAGGTTGGTTCAAATCCTCCAAGAAGCGCCCCGATGAATGATCCTGCAAGTGCACCAAATCCGAAACCTTGGTATACAATCCCATAATTTGTACTATGGTTTTTTAATCCGAAGAAATCTCCAACAATAGCTGGGAATATAGTGATATTACCGCCAAAGCAAAAGGCAACACTTGCTACACATGCGAAATATATGCCGTAATTTAGCGGAATGAAACTTAATGTAAAGACTGACAATCCAATGATAATAAACGTTGCAGAAACGATTTTCATTCGACCTATTTTATCTGATAACGTTCCAAGAACGATTCTACCTACAGTGTTAAAAATCGCAATCATTGCGACGGCATTAGCAGCGGTTGCTGCGCTAAGTCCAACGAGCTGCACTCCGATATCTTTGACCATACCGATTAAATATAGACCGCCCATACACGATGTGAATAGCATAAAAAACAAAAGATATACTTGTTTCGTTCGCATCATTTCACGAGGTGTATAATCATTGTGTAAAGTCTCAGCTACAGTGTTACTTACTATTGCTTCACGTAAGAAGAACGATCCGATTAATACTAAAAGTAAGACGATAATCCCCCAATATAAAAAGGCTTGTGATACACCAAGGCTGTCGATCAGATTTCCGTTTATATATCTAAAGATTAAGCTGCCCATTCCATATGCTGATACAGATATACCTGAAATAAGCCCTTTCCGATTCGGAAACCATTTAATTAAATTAGATAATGATGTGATATAAGCAGTTCCATCGGCATAACCAACTACTACACCAGCTAATAAATATAGTAATGGTAAGGAGGAAACTTGTGAACTTAGTATTAAACCGAGTCCCAGCACAATCCCTGCAGTAGCGATGAGTTTTCGAAGCCCTAATTTTTGCTGTAACTTTCCTGCAAATAATGTTGAAAATGATAAAGAGAAGCTTGTAATGGAGAAAGTTATAGCAACTGAATTAAGGTTCCATCCAAACTTACTTACAAGGGGCTGATTAAATAAACTCCATGTATAAATTGTTCCAAGGCCAATTTGAACAATGATTGTACCTAGAACAATTAGTAACGGATTTATAGAAGTTTGTTTCATACTAACTGTCCCCTTCTTTTATCGTGACATGAATTTTCACAGTTAGTATAACCATCCTAAAAAGCAAGATACTGCATGAAAAATGGAAATTGAATTCATGTACACAAAAAGACACTCCATTATGAAGTGTCTTTCTGCAGGTTATATTAGATTTACTTAAAGAAAGCTTTGTTAAGATAAGACATTTTCAAATGCTTATGTATATAGAATACCAAAAGATTTCTGTCATGAGATGGGACTTAAGATGTATTTTTCATTCATCATATAGTCGGATAAACGAAAAATTAATATTCAATTTCATCAAAATCTTTCGGCTGCGGTACCGTTTGCATATTAGCTGCATCTTTTGGATCACTATAAATTGCATTTTGTTCTGTATTTACATCTTTTATATTTTGCTTTTTATTTTTGTTCACTTTATCTTTCACTTTCAATCACTCCTTTTTGTTATAGGAGTAATTATTCCCTATTACTGTTACGAAATGTATCAACGACTAAATTACTAAATTCACGTAAATAATATAAATAATTATCACCGCCGTAGTTGTATCTTTTATTATACATTTTCGCAACAACTACATTATATTCAGGTATTACTAATATAGTTGGTCCCGTAATTCCTAATATTTGATACGAGCCTTTTGGTACACGTTCGCCTAGTTCACTTAATTGTGCAGGTTCATTTTGAACGAACCAAAACAAGCCATTTTGTGGTAGCTCTTTATTTGCATATGTTGGACTCTGCAAACTCGTAGCGATTTTTATAACTTCTTTTGGAACAATTTGTTTATCATCTATCATACCTTGATTTAAATGAAGGTTGCCCCACTGTGCAAATTCTCTAGCGGAGACAAACAGATTTTTTTCAGTACCGTCATCTACTGTACCAATTTCACTAATTGCGTCTTTATTTGGATCATCAACAACTGCAACTAAATTATCATCTTGCTGTATTCTCCATCCTGTTTCTTGGAAATTAGCAGGTTTAAACACACGCTCTTTTAACAATTCAGGAAAACTTTTGTTATATAGCTGATAAATAAGACGTGTCATCATTCTTACATTAATATCTCTATACGCCCATCCTTGCCCCGGTTCAAATTCACGAAAAATTATCCCGTCATTCGTTTCTTCTAATCCGTGCGAATGTGTTACTAAATTTCTTATCGTCGTTTTACTAAGCAATACAGGATCAAAGTCTTTAAAATATTTTATCGCTTCATCATCAATAGAGTTTATTTTCCCCTCGTAAAGCGCATACGCTATCATTAATCCTAAATAACTTTTTCTAGCAGAAGCAACGTTAAATTGTGAAGATGCTGTTACTTTCTTGCTTGTAGATGTATTTGAGTGATAGCCACTATAATGCTCCAGTACAATTTTGTTATCTTTCATTATGCAAAGCGCTGCTGCAGAGCTATGGTTTTGTTCTTTTATATTTTCTACCCAAGAAATCAACTTATCATATGTATACAAATAAATCCCCCTTAATACACATAAAAATTACAGCTTGAAAGAAAAGTGCAAAATAGTTTTCACACCTTTCCTTCAAGCAAAATATCTTTGATGTTCTATACTTAAATGATCCACCAGTTCCAGCAATTAAAGCAACCGAAACATCCAGCGCATCCTATGCATCCGCCGCAACGACCTGCACAACCACCACATCTGCCGCCACATCCGCCACAGCGTCCACCACAACCTCCGCATCCGCCGCAACGACGTGCATCGTCTTGAATGTAGTAGTATGGATATTGACTTTGTTGTTGATCCCAATACACAACATTACCAGTTTGATAATCATTAAGGTTTAATGATTGTAGTTCTTGTTGAAACTGATTCATTATGAAACCCCTCCATTTATAAATATAAATTCCGTCCACATATTGAAGTTAATAAATTTTAATAAACAAAGTAGAAACAAATGGCTATATACTTGAATACGTACATCAACAAAATATGAACTTACACTAGGTGATGTACCTTGTTTTTCAGCCTATTTTCTTAATCACTTTTTGCTGGACGAATTTATTATTAATAGAGGTTTTTAAAAATTACTAATCCAACAGTTTAGTAGTTCATCACTTAATTTTCTTTCTAGTAACTCTTTAACTGAAGGTTCTGGCATGATTTTATAAGTATGTAAAGCTTCTTGATTATAATCTATCCAGTGAAACGCCAAATGAGATTCTTTAGATTTTGGTATGAAATCAATATGTAGCTCTTGTGAATCTATCTCAAAAATATGATTGATTTCATGGTGAAGAACTTCTCGATCTTGCCATCGGTTTTCTATGACTCCTAAAAATTGTTTTATACTACAATTTACTCCGAGCTCTTCCCTTAGTTCTCTTATTAATGCATTCTCAGCTGATTCGCCAACTTCAACATGACCACCTAGTAAAAAATAATGATGGCCAATATATTCAGCCACTAACAATTTTTTATCCTTAATCATAACAGCTCGTACAATATGATGAAATTTATTGCTCAATTGCTATTCCTCCCATTCATTTATTTTATATTTGATTAAAATAGTCATTTAATATCGGGATAATATAAATCATAGGTGTTTCATACGGATGAATTTCGTTAATAACTTCAAGTGCATCCTTTACAAGATCCCGTTTGCACTTTATTTCAATTTTACATTCTTGCCCTTCACAAATCTGACCAATTTCCCCGTTAAAAGGCGCATCACCTTTTAACGGTCTCCAGTATCCTTTCACAGAACTATAGGACAGACAATGATCATATTCTCCCGTTTTACAAGCACCAATTTTATTTAACTCATTCCTCAACATTTCAATGTATTCTTCAGGGATAAATACTTCAATTTTGACTTCAGTAAATTGCATAATTCATTTCACACCTTTGCTACATAATAATTAAACGAATAAGCGATATACTTGCTCGCCATCATAATCATGTCCCAATGACTGAAAACCGTAACTTTCATATAGTTTCTTTGCAGAGATATTATCTTTATGTACTGTTAATCTAATTTCTTTACACGCCTTAAACGTATTTTTTATTAAATATATACTTTCTTGTAATGCTGCTTTTCCATAACCGTTACCTTGCTGCTTTTGATCGATAATAAATCCGTTTATCCAATACATATCAGTTGTTTCTTTTACAACAGCATGCATAACAAAACCAACCATTAGATCGCCATTGTATATCGCAAATGGTTGGTATTCTACAGCGTCCCCATCTGGTTTTATATATACTTTAGCAAGTGAAACTGCTACAGCCGGAACAAATTTCCTTTGATTTTCTTTAACTTGTAACTTTAATGCATCTTCCCAATTCTCTCTCGTAACAACCTTTAACTGGATATTCAATATGGTAAGCTCCTTTATAAAAAGAATGTATTTATATATTCAACGCAATAAAATAATTCCCTGTTTCTTAATTTTAAGAAACAGGGAATTATCACTTCTAAAAAATCTATCCAGTTATATCGCTGTACTTTTCACTTCGAATATTTTTCTTTAATGATACATGCGCTATTAAAACTCCAAGTATAGTAATTACTCCACCAACTACCGAAATAAAAGTAGGTACTTCACCTAACCATACCCAAGCTATAAAACAAGCAATTACTGGCGTTAAATATAGAGAGCTTGTTGCCTCGGAAGCACCAGTATGAGATATAATATAGGCCAATGCAATATACGGGAGTACTGTTGGAAATAAACCTAAATATATAACGCTCAAATTCACTTCAAGAGGAGCCACCAGTATTTCTTGATACATTCCCGGTAAGAAAATAAGCATACATACCGTACTAGATAAAATTGTATATATGGTAAATGGCAAGAAGCCGTACTTTTTTAAGTACGATGTTTGAAAAACGAAAAATAGACTTTCTGAAACGGCTGCTAATAATATAAATAATCCCCCGCTATTAAATTGAATAGCCCCCCCTTGACTAAATGATATGAAAGCAATTCCTATAAAGCTAATTACACCACCGATCCATCCATTTGCTTTCATTTTTTCATTTAAAAAAACAAAAGCAAGAATTGCCGTTACTATAGGAGTAACTGAAACGATTAAACTTGCCGATCCAGCATTTACTGTTTTTTCACCATAGTTTAATGCAATGTGGTAAAAAGTAAATCCTAAAGCACCAAATAAAAAAATCGCTGGAATATCTTTTAGATTAGGTAATCGTAGTTTGTATAAAAACGAAAACAAAAGAAGTATGAATGAAGCGATTAACAAACGAAGTAAAGTAAGATGTTCAGGTGTGTAAGATTCAAGGCCCATACGAATTGCCGGAAAGGCCGTTCCCCAAATTAAAATTGTAAAAGAATGAGCACATATAATTCGATAATCCCATTTTTTATAATTCATGTTTTCTCTCCCCCTTCAAACCAACCACTTTATAATTACCAATTATTTCTTCCCATCATATTTAATAGTTGATACAATGTCTTCAACCAGTTTTTTATCGTAAAAACCAACCACTTGGCATTTTTCAAGTGAGCGAAGGAGTTTTTTGATGACCACTAGTAAAAAACTACCTAAGTATCAGCAGATAGTAGATTATATGAAAGAAAAAATTGAAAATGGAGAATGGCCAATTGGAAGTAAGATCCCTAGTCAAAGGCAGTTAGCGAAATTATTTCAAGTAAATCGCAGCACTGTAATAACTGCACTAGATGAACTTATGGCTGATGGATTGATTCAAGGGAAAATTGGAGCAGGAACAATTGTAACGAATAATACATGGTCATTATTAGCAACAAATCCACCACCTGATTGGAGTGAATATGTAAAGGCTGGTATTCATAAACCAAGCAAGTTAATGGTACGAGAAATAAATGAAGCAGAAGCAAATAACAAACTTATCCATCTTAGTAAAGGCGAACTTTCTCCTCATCTTTTTCCATTAGAAACGATGCAGTCCATTATGAAGAAAGTAAGTGAGGAATTAGACTATTTTGGATATGAGGAACAAAAAGGGTTTTATCCGTTACGTGAAGCAATAAGTAAATACGTAAAATCATTTGGAATACAAGCATCACCGGGTTCCATATTAATCGTCTCGGGTGCATTACAAGCATTGCAATTAATATCAATTGGTCTTTTACATAGAGAGTCTACCGTTTTACTTGAACAACCTTCTTACTTATATTCACTTCATGTATTTCAATCAACAAATATAAATCTATCTGGTATATCTATGGATCCTCACGGTATATTACCTAACGAGTTATTAAAACGAATTAAATACAGTCAGAAGAAAAATATTTTATACTCAATCCCTTGTTTTCAAAATCCAACAGGGGTATTAATGTCTAAAGAGCGAAGAAAAGAAATATTAAAAATATGCGAAAAGGAACAGTTACCTATTATTGAAGATGATATCTATCGCGAGTTATGGATTGATGAACCACCACCAGTGCCTTTAAAATCAAGGGATAAACATGGACATGTATTATATATTGGTAGTCTCTCTAAGACACTTACCCCAGGACTTAGAATTGGATGGATTATTGGACCTGAACCAGTTATTGATAGATTATCAGATATAAAAATGCAAACAGATTATGGATCGAGTTCATTATCTCAAAGAGTTGCTGCTGAATGGATAAATAAAGGTTTTTATGAGGAACATGTTGCAAACGTAAGAATTAAACTAAAAGAACGAAGACAAATAATGATACAAGCTTTAGATAAGTATTGTGCAGATATTGCCACCTGGGATATTCCTAGTGGTGGATTTTTTATATGGCTAAAGGTAGTACCTAGCATTCCGATGAAGAAATTATTTTCAAAGGCACTATCAAAAGGGATTCTATTAAACCCGGGACGTATCTATGAAGAAGAAACAGATCGATACATTCGTTTATCATATGGATATGCTTCTCCAGAGCAAATGACTAACGGTATTAAATTGTTAAGCGAATTAATTCGTAAGTTAATGACATAATAAAAACTCCTCTTTTTCCATAGAGGAGTTTTTGTGTATTTTATTTACCACAACCGCATTTCCTGCCCCAACACAATAAGTCCTTCATAAGGATCCCCGTCAATGTTTAATACTTGAGCAAAAGCAGGTTCTGTTTTTAAACCGTTCTCTTTTAAGCGAATAATTTCTTCTCTTATATGTGGATGTTGCATTAATAACATGTGCTCTACTATCATATGTCTATATGCATTTTGGTTGCGCACTGGCTTAGGCTGAGCAAATAATTCAAATTTAAAACCTTCAAATTCAAAATTTACTTTTATCGATTCAGTATTTTTAATTTTTTTCTTTTTTATTTTGAATCCTTCATAAGAGCCATATAAAGATCTCATTTCTTGTTCAAAAACATCAAAGTTATGTACTTCCATTACTATATCTAAGTCAGATTGAAGCGTATCAATTCTTATAGGTATAGTCCCACAAAGAACGGGATTATATAAAGCTAAATCCTCCATGATGTTTAGTTTATTCAAAACATCATAAACCTTTTGTTGCTTGTCATTCCCTGATTGTAAATATGTAATAGATGTAAACATGGAAGTCTCTCCTTCATTTCACGTAATACGTGACTCACTAAATTCAAGAAAATTTGTTCTAAGAGTACCTTTATTTCAATATATTAAGACGAATAAACGATATGTTTCAACTTTTCTCCTATACTGCAATACTATAAAAATAAAAAAGGAGGAATTATTATGAGTATTTTCAATGTTCTTTTAACCATCCACATTTTATTTGGAACAATATGTTTAATTACCGGTATTGTAGCGATGGTTGCTCAAAAGAAGAAAGGGAAACATACGGAATGGGGCGAAATATATCATGCATCCTATGTTGTCATTACCCTCACTGCAATTATATTATCCATTATAAACTGGGATAAAATCGCATATTTATTTTATGTAGCAATTTTCTCTTATGCTTTTGCGATTTATGGATACCTAGCACGAAAAAAACGCTGGAAAAATTGGATCCACCACCATATTAGAGGTATGTTAGGTTCTTATATAGGTGCGGTAACCGCACTTTTAGTAAACGTCGGCATTCATATCCCCTTAATTAATTTACTGCCACCTATATGGTTTTGGTTTTTACCTACATTAATCGGTATTCCTCTCGTAGCCAGTGTATCAAAAAAATATAAAAAGCGTAGTTAAAATTCATTACATTTTCGTTACTTTCTGATGATTATTATAAAACATTATACTCAATGTAATATTTTATTAATAAATTCAAAATTGTACTGCTTTAAGTTAGTCACTTATAGCTAAATAAAAAGAATCCAATAAAGTATTGGATTCTTTTTCGAATTTCATTTTAATGTAGGCTCTATGTATTCAATAATGTTACCATCCGGATGACGAATTATCATTTTCATACCTGTAGGTACTTGTATTGGTTCAGTAATCATTACGCCGTTATAGTTTAAGATTAGTTCTTTTACTTCGTTGAGATCATCAATTACGATCGTTGCAGCAACATGATTCTTAATTGTTTCATTTAATTCTTCAATTAAAAGTAAATTTGTAAATCTAATTACATGCGTTCCATTCATTTGAAATTCCTGTGGTTTTTCTTGCTTTAATAGTATTTTGTAAAATTCTAGATGAGTTTGTAAGTCTGAAACATAGAGGCGTGGAACAACAGCTAATATATTCATCCTACTTACACTCCTTTTTATTTTAACTAGATTAATTATATATTAATCGAAAATTTCTATAAACTATTACGTTAAAAATAGTATCTTTTAATTAAACTTCAAAACTGAATATAATCGATCCGGATAATTCGTAAACATCCCGTCAACTCCCCATAATATTAACTTTTTCATGTCTGCTTCATTATCTACAGTAAATGGATGAACTTCTAATCCGTGTTTCTTTATTTTCTTTACATAAGCTGCATCAATATATTTGTAGTTCATACCAAGACCTATGCAATATGTACTATACTTCTCTATTTCTGATTCAGTTAATTGAACTGCTTTTTTGTAAGATAGTAATTGGACTAGAGGTATATTAACATGTAAACTATGTAGCTTTTGCAAACTTTCTTCACTAAATGATTGAATAATAACTTTATCCTGTATTTCATAGTGATTGATAATTTCTAATAACTTTTCTTCCATTCCTGGATATTCATCAGGTGATTTGGTTTCAATATAATAGTTCGCGTGATGCCCAAACATTTCAATTATTTCTTCTAGTGTTGGAACTTTAGCATTTTCATATTCTTTCTTTGCTAAATTTGGATACTTTTTATTGTAAGTAGAACCTGCATTTAATTGCTTTAATTCCTCTAATGTATGTCCCTTAACTAGCCCTGTACCATTTGTAGTACGATTTACTGTTTCATCATGCATAGCTACTAAATATCCGTCTTTTGTCATTTGGAGATCTATTTCTATATAATCTGCTTTTAATTGTTGTCCTAATGTATAAGCTGGTATTGTATGTTCCGGCGCATACGCAGAGGCGCCTCTATGTGCAATATTTTTTATGTGATTTGATTGATTAATAGCTTTCGTGTACTTAAGTTCATTTACTTTATGATAAACAAAAGTACCTATTAATAGAAAGGCGCAAATGATTGTAACGATATAAATCTTTTTCATAATGATGTATTAGCTCCTACATGAAAGCAATTTGGCTTGGATAATTTATTCAAATAAATGTCGATTTTCAAATACAGTCATTTGTCCAACAGATTGAAAACCAGCTTTTTTATAAATAGTAATCCCATCAGGTGAAGCTTGTAATACGCATTGAGCAACGTTTAATTCCTTTGCTTCTTGCAGCAAGTAATGAAACATAGTAGAACCAAATCCTTTTCCTCTCATTTCTTCTTTCGTTGCTATATCATAAATACCAATACTATCTTGTGTACACACTAATGAACCAACCGATACGACTTCATCTTTATAAAACCCTAAGTATAGTTTCATATTTTCACTATTCCATAAATGGAAAGAAGCAGTTTGATTGTAGAATGCTTGTACATGTATACCTTCCTCGGATGTACCAAATAGACTAGCTAACGCTTCTCCAAACTTTTTAATTTGTCCTGACGAAGATGCTTTTTGTATTGTAAAACCTTCTGGCAAGTTTGTTGTTGGATGTATTGTATGTAAGTTTGCTACCATCGCGATATTTTGTTCTGCTTCTTTTAATCCAAGCTTTATTAATTCATTCTTTATATTACCCTCTAGCTTCTCATCCCAAAACCAAACACTCATTGGATATTTCTTTTGATTATAGTACGCTACCTCCTTATATAATTTCTCGATATTTTCCGTTACATTATTGTTTAGTAAAGTAATGATATTAAATGTATCTGCAGGTAAACCACAGTCGACAGCGATGTAATCCTTCGTTTCTTTCACATTCATTCCCTGTGCCTGCCGCGCAATATATGAAGTTTTATATGTAAAATTATCTATTAGTAACTTTTTAAAATTCATTCATTTTGCCCCTTTCATAAAAATTCAAATTCGAATCTTTCAGTATTAAATATAACATATAAGAAATATACCTATTTCTATAAAAATATCTCTATAAATCACTCTTTGTCTCCTTAAAGAATTAAATATGATATAACGTTGTCGGAATGAAAAAAGTGGTATATAATAAATATTAACATTACTAGTAATTATTTTAGGTATTCCTAGAATAAAGGAGCGATACATATGAAAATTACTATTTATTTCGGAAGTCATGAAGATCAAGATGTTCGTACAATGGACTGTCATTTAGATGTAGAAGATACGGAAGAGATTGTTTCTGTATCATAATATAAATAGTTGGGATGAACCCTCTTCCCTACAACGTTTAAGGCACCTTTTACAGGTGTCTTTTTTGTTGTTTTTTCGTCAAAAACCCTTTACTTTAGAGCGTTTTAATAGTAAAATATACATATACGAACAAATGTTCTTTTTTATTTTAATTGTACATGAAGGGATGATTTTTACAATGGCTCAAACAAAGCGCAGAGGAAGAAAAAAGCAAACACCTATTATTTCAAATACAGGCTTTATCGGCTCTGTCTTTATTGATACATTGGAGTTACAAAAGAAATCCTATTATTTCGCCCGTAAAAAACTTCAAATTGTTCATCACGTATTAGATGGTCTATCTGGGGCAACAAGCTCTCTATTTAAAGAGCATAACATTTCAGCATACATGTCATGTGTATATTTACATAAACAAAAGAAAATCGGATTTGTTCTTTCAACGAAGCCTTTTGAACAAAGTGACGGTGTTGCTTACTTTATAAATTATTTAATCGAAAAGAATTTTTACGGTAACGAGGAAGTAGAATATCAAGAAGTATATAATACAGGTTTTATTGGTGTAGTATTCGCCGATTTATGTAGTATAGATCGTTTTAATTTCGAGTTTGAAATGGGTATGTTAACGAAATTAATGAAAGATATGATTATTCCGGTTAAAGAACTCTTTTTACGCCACAATGTACCGGCATACATTTCCACTTCTCATCTAGAGGAACAAAACAAATTAGGTTTCGTTCTATCTGTAAAACCATATGATGAACGTGCAGAAGCAGATTTATATTTTGAGGCGTATTTAAAAGAACGCGGGTTATTTATTGGTGATGAAGAAGACGATATTGATAAGATTGTTATTAGAAAAACAGCTGAATTACGATAGATAAGCGCAGGATGATGATCCTGCGCTATTTCGATATTATTTAATTACGTTCAACACTATACCCTTTTGAATGAATTTCTAAATTCAATTTATTTGAGTAAGCCTGATTTAAAATAAGAAATACGATTCCTCCTCCAATTGGAAGCGTGTAGGATGGAATATGATTTAATAATAGACCTGATAATGCCAGTGCTATCGGCTGCATCATTTTACCTAAACTTAATCCAATACTAAGCACTCTGCCCCTATATTCATCTGGAATCTCTCTTTGCATAAAATAAATTAAAGGGATATCGATTAATGCTATCATTAACCCTAAAAAGAACATAATGGCGCAGTAGATGGTCACAAATACAATTTTATTCACTTCAATACTTTTGAATAGAACAGGTGCACCTGAAACTATCATAAAAATTGCCATCATAAAACTTGTTTTTTTCAATAGATAGGAATAAGAAAAACGATTCGTTATCTTTTTTACTATTATTGCACCAACTACCATACCTATTGGAAAAGTCCCTTGAATCAAACCAAATTGTTTAGAACTAATATTGAGAACTGTATTCATAATGTATGGCAATGGAACAGTTACAGAAAATCCTAGAAAAAAATTAAGTGAAATTAAAATACGAAACGTATTTTTTAAGTTCTCCCGCTCCATTAAGTAAGAGTATCCCTCCTTTATATCTTTCATAAAATTAATTTCCCTTATTGAACATTCCTTATTTATGTATTGCTCGCATAATTTAAAGTTGATAAACAATATGGATATAGCCGAAAGGATAAATGAAATACCGTTAATGATTATAAAAGTGTTCATCTCAAAGACTGCAAAAACAATGCCCCCTAACATAGGCCCTAGAATTAAAGATATAGAATCGATAATTTTACTTATAGAGTTAAGACTCATTAGTCTCTCTTTAGAGACGATATTTGGTTTTGCAGCCTCTAAACCTATTACAAAAAATGTTGTAAATACTGTCATCAGAAAGGTAGTAGTATAAATGATGAATAAGTTTAACCCATAATAGTTGCTTACTATATAAACAGTTATTAATAAGCATCCGCTTAGTACATCCATACAAACGACGAGTTTCTTTTTATCAACCTTATCAGCAATTACACCGGCAAATGGATTCATAACAATCATTGGAATCGTTCCTAAAATAAGCGTAATCGCGAAATTTAAAGCAGATCCGGTTATTTGTAATACATACAATCCTAATGCGAAACTATAAATAGAGCTACCGAATATTGATACTGTTTTTGCAATTGAATATAAACAAATATTCCTTAGTTCTTGGTTTCTTTTTTTATTTTCTATATGTAACCGTAAACTTGTCATAACTTTTCCCCCTGCCTAATTTTGTGTTACGTACATTGTAAGTTCTTGGGTCAACCCAATCGCAATATGTACGATTTGAATAATTTTAAGGGGAAATAAATAAAAGATGGGGTTAACCCCATCTTTTTCCGAAAAATGAATATGTATAAATTTCTTCACCTTGAACAAAGAAATCCTCGTACTTTCCGCCTCGTTTCAAATAATTTGAAGTACTTTCATCAATGGATTGAAACTGTAGATTTTGGAGTTCTTTCTTTATTTTTGAAAGTGTAAAATTTGCTCGAAAATTATTTGTAATTTGGCTATTTAAGCTGAAATTTTTAAATAAAATAAATAAACTTAATAAATAACAATTGGATTTAAAAAGTGGGTTTAATTCGTGAAGTAAAAAATCCGCATGTTCAAAACTATAATTGCTCGTACCAGAGTGATCAATTACAATATCTACTGACCGATTTTGAATAGGGATGTTCAAAAAATCCGCACAGATAAAGAGAATATTTCTTCTCGGATTTTTTCTCGCTAATACGTCTTTTAAAAATAAAAGTTTATTGAAATCTCTATCTACTGCGATGTATAGGCAATCTTCGGGTAGTTCTTCATAAATGCTCCTCAAAAAGAACCCAAGTCCTGATCCTATATCTAGTATTAATTTGTTATTTAAATCTAAATGTATTAGTTTCTTTTTCGCCCATTCCCCTTCTTTAAGCATATTTTCCAAATATGCATTATCAGTTTCATGAATATAATCCGAAATAGTATCTTCAAGTGACGTTCGCTCATTTGCTTTAAATGATTTACCAGCAGTTATTATTCCTGAAGTAATTATATATTCTTCACCACAATTACAAATTAACTTTCCCTCGGTAATTTGATTGTTATTAATAATTCCATCTTGAAGAATTAGTTTTTGTCTACACTTAGAACATGTAAGTAAATGTAGTATACTTAAATCTATCCCTATAATTGTATTGGAAGTTTCATTTGTTAATAATAAATCATGTAACACTCCCTTTAATTTATCCCGTTTCTTCTCCAAAAGTTCTATTTCCTGTTCCATTTTGTCATATTTTAGTTTGAATAAAGATTGGTAAAAGATATCTTTTTCGTAATTCATAGATTTTGCTAAATTTTTATAAAAAAATAGTTCTTTGATTTCATTCAAGCTAAATCCTAGATCTTTGTAATGTATTATAAGTTCTAAATCTGTTTGACAATACTCATCAAAAAAATAGTGGCCTCCCTTTTTTTCAGGAATAATAAGACTGAGATCCATATAATGTCTAATTGTATCAATACTTAAGTTATTTACTTCTCCAAACTTACCGATTTTCATAATATCCCTACCATTTAAATATTTTTTTATATAGATTTCTATTTTTACCTTTAAAAATCCTTTCACCTTTTTTATCAACAATATTTACGGAATAAACAAATGGTATCATTTATATTGTTGTGCCTAGTAATATAACATGCAACTTTTGGTTTAATGTATGTCAAATTATCAGTATTAGAATTATTAAACCTCAATAAATTTATTAATTTCTACTTAATGAAATGTACCTATAAACGGTGAACTATTGGAGTAGGATTACTGTAGAAGATTACATAGGGGTAAAGTGAAAAGTGATATGTTCTGTATTTTAGGTTGTATAATGCTCACATAACGTCTCATTATCGGTAGCAAGGAAAAGGCGAAATCTTCAATTAGGATGATGATATAATTAAGTGGGAATTTACTTTATTTTATAATTTATGAGGTGGGAAATGGACTCTTTAGAATTAAATAAATCTAAATATATTATCTCGAACATCAAAGATATTCTGTATAAAAAGCTTATTCTTAATAAACCACTAACCAAAGGATACTTACTGGTTCGTTATACAAAACCAACATCTCTAGCAAGATCCCGTAAGGCATTTGGAGATAAAAAACTTTGAATGTCCTGTGCAAATAATTGTAATTCATCAGATACAGGAATAAACATACAAAAACGCCATCCTTTCCTATGATTCTAAAAATAGAATAGCGTAATTTTTAATTTAAGGAAATTTTGTTCTGCTATCTTAATAGCAATGGGGAGCTACTCCTATAAGAGTTGAATAGTAAACATTTCTTTACCTTTTGGTAAAGAAATAATCGATTTCAAATGGCTCTCATTTAATTGCGTACTTAAATAAGAGTTCTCCATTATTTAGGTCTCTTTCATTCATAAACTCGAATCCTATACTTTCGTATAAGTTATAAGCTGTTCTGTTTTCCTCAGTGACACTTAAATATATAACGTTTACCCCATATTCTTTTGAAACTATATTAATAAGTTTCATCATAGCAATTTTCCCATAGCCTTTGCCTTGATATTTTTCATCTATCATTATTCTATCAATCCAAGTATCCTTATTAGGACCAAAAGAACCGTACATAGCAAATCCGATAATTTCTTCATCATAATATATAGCTACCGGATGCCATTCATGATAGGTATTAGCTTCATTTAAACATTCATCTATGGTTTCAATAAATTTTTCTTGTCCAGACCTTAATTTTATATTTCTAACTTTGAATTCATTAGTATCATCTATATCTCTAAAATGTACATTACTCATGTATTAACTATACCCCCATCACTTAAATCTTATTTAATTATCATCCTGCTTGTTTTAAACAATGATTTTTCTGAATATTTAACTTTATTTTACCATAAGATGATACAAATCCGTGTGTTTTCTCATAACAGATTAAAATTGACATACTAGGGGTACAAATACATACCTATCAAGCTAAGATTTTATCGTATCCTCTAAACGGGAATTTTGTTTTTTATAACACCGAAGTTCATTTTTATCGTTATCGATAAGAGAATTCCAAATTAAAAAGCCTAACTTCTCTGCAAATCAAAATAGAGAAATTGAGCTTTTTAGTTATTTCATTTTTTTATTGAATTCATTAACTGGAAGAAGTATTTAGGTTTATGAGTCTTATTTAGGTTATACCATGAATGTAATGTATCTGGTGTAAATACATCTATTTTTTTCAGTACCTCCCTTGCAAATTCCAGAGGAGCTATTCCTGAGGCAGTAACTAAATTCGCATCAGATACCGCAGGTCCCAACTCATAGAACTTTTCTCCTTTATAGTTAGGACATACCATTTTAGTATATTCTAAGTTATTACTTGTATGCTTTCTAGTATCCAAGTATCCCATATTCGCAAGGGCATCAGTTGCACCACAAATTGCAGCAACAATAGTGCCACGCTTTAAAGCTTGGTCAATTTTTTCCAAGATAGGTTGATGAATTTCTTCACTCCAAGTAGTCCCTCCTGGTAAAATTAAAAGATCTTTACTCTCAAGAGTACATTCATCAAGGGAAATATCTGGTTTTATCCTCAGTCCTCCCATAGTAGTTATCATTTCTTTATTAGCTCCTACTGTAATTACTTTTAAAGGTGCTAAATCTTTTTTGAAATATCTTCCTGAGTTTAGTTCAGCAATTAAATATCCATATTCCCAGTCCGACATTGTATTAAATACATATAAAAAAGCTTTTTTTGTTTGCATCTAATAACACTCCAATCACAATTTATATAGCTATTATAATATAACTTCCCTGACAGTTAACGTCAGGGAAGTTATCATACTTGATGAAATTTTATTAATTCAGACAGAACTTCAATAATTCTATTCTTAAGACTTATTGGCTCAATAACTTTAATAGATTTATTGTACGGTAAAAGTAAATAAGGTACATATTTATGTATCATATCTTTTTCAAGAAGAAAAACTGCTTGATTTGAAGTCCGTTCTTGTAAATAATGTCCTAAAAACCAATGTTGGCAAATATCAGCCAATACATTTTTATCCCCATTAATAACCAAAGAAATAATACTTTCCTTATCTTCTATAGTTGGAAGAAGACTTTTTATAAAAAAATCACTTGCTGAAAAATTATCTGGCCGGTTAAACTTATTTTCGGTTTGTATTAAACTTTCAATTCGATCTACTTTAAAACTACGGATATCATTCCTAAGATGACAAAATCCAATTACATACCATTTATTATTCCAATAGATAATTCTGTATGGATCGACCGATCTATAATTTAATTGCTTTTCGCCACTTTTATGGTAAAGAATTTTTACTGAATACCCGTTAGCTACGGCCTGCTCCAACTCCTTCAAAAAAGTTTTTATAGAAAGTGAACTTAATCGACTTATTACTTCAAGACTAGTTAAATGTTGGTTTATCTTTGTTTCTTGATCTTGATTTGAGTATTTACTTAGTTTTGAAATGGCCCTATTTAATGCTTCACCTCCATAATATCCGGCTTCTTCTGCAAAAACAGCAGCGTGAAATAGTGAAGTTTGCTCCTCAAAATCAAAAAAAAGAGGAGCCTCTACAAAATTGTTCAATAAAGTGTATCCACCGTTATGTCCTGGTTCTGAAATTATAGGTACGCCACTAGTTGAAATTGTATCAATATAACGATACACAGTCCTTATATTTATCTCTAACTTTTCTGAAATTTGTTTTGCAGTGATTTTTTCACCTGAACGAAGCATCCATAGAATTGCTAGCATATTGTCAATTTTAGGCATATAATTTCACCTCTATATGAAACTTATTTTCTATTATATATTTCCGATCTTTGGTATAACTCATCAACTGTTCCTTTCCGATAGCTTTCTATATAATAAGCCCTAGACACATTTGTAATTTCATAAGTTTTTTATTTACAGTCATATCTCCCTCTTTATAAAGCTTTACTGCATAATTCATTCCTGCATGATTTTTATGGTACTTCTTTGACCGACCTTTAAACTTTCTTTCGTTCAATTCCTTCGCGCTATCGCATACGGATAAGATCACGTTCTAATCGGTTTACACCCGCCATAACAGTAATTAAGAATTAGCTGTAGGGATTATCTTCTGATAAATCTAGCCATGTATCTTTTAAGGATATTAAATTTGCCTTTTTACTCCGTATGTTATCGATTAATTCAAATAAATCTTTTGTACTACGAGTAATTCGAGTTAAGTCCGTAACATAAATGATGTCACCTTCTTGTATACCATGTAACATTTTTGGGGGTTTCTTACAATCTTTCGTTTCTCTGGGGACTTTTCCTTCAAATTAATATCCATTCCGATTTCGTTCAGTTGCTGAAATGGCCTTGAAGAATTTCGGTTAATTGAACTGACACGTATAATAGTGTAAATGGTACTACAAGCGTAACTAGTTTCTTTACTTTCATATTAACCTTTCCCCTTAAAACTAAAGAGATTTATACCTATGCATATAAAAAGATACATCTTTTATATGGTATTGGTTAAATTTGGATGAATATTATTTTATATTGAAAAAATAAATACGTCAAAATTATTTTAGGGAAATTATAAAAATCATATTATATATAGATTAACAAGCTAATGAAAAAATGCCCTCCTAAAACCGAAAAACGTGTTTCTATCTGAGAATTTATAAAAAATGATGACGTTTTTATTTCTATTTGTATGTGTAATAAATTACACCTATTTCCTTGAGAATTTTAAAGATTCTCATCCCCAATACCTTACGAGTTATTGCTACAGATCTTGGTTTTGTACAAAAAACAGATAGAAACCAAGAAAAAGATTTTATATCTTTTTATGTTTAGAGGCGTTAAAAAATTACTACACCTCCTTCATATACGTGTAATATACAGGGATTTATAACTGGATATAGAACATAAAAAAGAGATGTTTATATTATTAATAAAATGATATACATAAGTGGAGGGTTAGAAAATGAAAATTGCAATAGTCTGTTTCGATAACTTTACCGATATAGATGTTTTTCTACCATGGGATTTATTAAATCGTGTACGTTTAGTCGGTGGTATTTCCGATTGGGATGTCCAGCTTTTAGGGACGGAACAATCTCATATATCTATGTCTGGCTTGCGTATTCCCATGACAGGAAGCATATCTGATATCCCTTTTGCCGACGCTGTAATTTTTGCGAGTGGTAAAGGTGTAAAGGATTTATATAAAAATCAACAATATATTAATAGCATTCATGTAGATCCTCAAAGACAATTAATAGGATCTATGTGTTCTGGTTCACTACTATTAGGAGCTAAAAAATTACTAACTGGTAAAAAAGCTACTACATATCCCTCAGCAGTAGAACAGCTAAAAGAATTTGGTGTAGACGTTATTGAGAAAAGTTTCGTAAACGAAGGAAATATATCGACTGCTGCGGGTTGTTTTGCTGCTCAAGAACTATCGGCTTGGATTATAAGGACCCTACTTAATGAAGAAATGGTTGATATTGTACTAGAAACTGTTCAGCCAGTAGGAAAAGGTTTATATTTTTAATCTCAAATCAAGTCAAGAAATTGTGGTTGCTCTCCAAAAATGATAAAATAAGATTTTTGTTTCGAGTTAACACAAATTTCGTTCTAGAGTGCTATAAAACTTCAACTTGATGGTGGCGTGGTATGCACCATTTATAAATAAAAAAACCCGCGTATCATTCACGGGTTTTCTTCTTAATAACTAATTGCTATTGTACCTTCACCTGCATGTACCGCAAATGAAATTGGTAATGGATATAATTTGAAATCCATTTCAGGGAATGCTTGTCTAATATCTGAAATCCATTCTTCAGCTCCATCTTTATCGTTAGCATGGAACATGTGAAGTACTTTTGGTAATTCTTTTTCAAGTTCATTTTTAATGTATTCTCGACATTTTTGGATTTTACGTACTTTCTTTTCAAGTAAAAGCTCTCCACCTTTTACTTCTAATATTAAGTTGACACTTAATAAACTTCCAAGTAAAAATTGAACTCCCTTTACACGTCCACTTGCATAAAGGCCTTTTAAACTTTTCGGGAATACGTGGAAAGGTCTTCTTTTTTCATCTACTAATGTTTTGTGTATATCTTGTAAAGTCATACCATCATTGTATAACGATTTTGCTTTTCTAATTAGTTCGTCCATTGGATAACTTGTTGTTTCACTATCTAATACCGTTAATGGGAAACCTGCCATTTCTGCAGCTAACTTCATGTTTTGATAGGTTCCACTTACTTTTCCGCTAATAGCAACTGCAAATCCTTCTTCATATTCTTCTTTGCATTTCGAAAATAACTCTACCATTTCCCCTATGTTAGGTTGTGATGTAGTGACAGTTTTACCTTCGTTTAAAGCATTATAAACGCGCTCACGCACACCTTCTTCACAATCTTTGTACGACACACCATCAATAATAACTTCAATTGGGATAACAAAGTTATCTCCTTCTGTTGTAAAACTCGCAGTTGTACTATCAGTAATCCAAGCAACACGCTTCATGTTGTTCCTCCCTTAATTCAATTCCTCTTTTCTAATTTTTCTATATATTTATGTTATGAAAAGAGAATATCCCTGTAATAGTAACAGGACTTTATTGTTTTGGCTATAGTAGATAGATGATAAATGTGAATATTTCTTGTCTTTTTCACAAATTAAAAAGAAAATCAAGAAATTTGCTTGATTTTCCTTTTATCCTACATTATTTAAAAGTTTCATTATCTAAAATCACAACATAATCATTTGTTAATCGTCCGGCTTCTTTCGTATAACTAACAAGTCTTTGTACATTATCACAGCTAAGTTTTGCACCCCATACGAGTAATGGTACGCCGATAAAGTCGATGTGAAACCTTCTAGAAAACAGACCGCCAAAAGTCATTGGTAAAGGTACTGTTGGTGATGTATTAGAAAAAACAATCTTTTCATGACTTTGATAATGTTTTTGCAGAATCTCTCCTAAATGCTTCATCGCAGGTACAACGATTTTTGATGCGCCGCATCCAATCGTATAAACCGGGTTACCATTTTCATCTACTCCATGAAAAATAATTTTCCCCATATCTTCAGTTTTCAATTTATTAAAGTAATCCACATTTAATATTTCTTCTTTTGTTAGCTTACGATCCGTTGGTAATTTATTTAAATGATAAGCTGCTGCAAGTGCAGTTGAATGCGTTCCGCCGAAATCCGTGTAAATGAATATCATATGATCATCCCTTGTTATAAAAGTTCAATGTTATTTAGTATTACCGTTCACAGCATTGATAAACAAGGGATGAATGTATTTATACTTTTTTATTAATGTATTATTCATTTCCGATTATACTATTGTCTATTTATTATGTTACACCATGTAATAGCCATAAGCTTATTTATAAAAGTAAAAAGACGTACTTTTGACTCGTACGTCTTTTATCATCTTTATTCAAAATAAATGTATACTTTAACACGTATGAATTGTTAGTTATCAATAGTTTCTATTCTTTTAGAATCCGTCTCATTAAATACTTGAATTTTAAATTTAGCAGCTAGCATAATAGTGATTTTATAAATAAAGTATCCAAGAATACAACCTATAACGTTACATATTACATCATCAATATCAGTAACTCGTCCCACTCCACTAAATAAAGACTGAATTAATTGTAGCAATTCAATACTAGTTGATATAGAAAATCCTAATAAAATTGTATTTTTGAATTTTTTATATTTATCCCATAGGATTGGTGCTAAAAATCCTAAAGGCATTAATAATAAAATATTTCCGCCTACATTTCTTATAATTAGACCAATCATAAATAGGGCATCTCCATCATAAGCACTACCAATTTGATTGATGTCTTTAATAATTGATGCAAATGGTATTATATTGACCGAGCGATTCAGATTTTCAATATTAGAAGGAAAACCGATTGGTAAAGGGAATAAAGTTACTGCAACAACCATACAAATGTAGACCAAGAATAAAAAACTTATTATTTCTTTCCACCAAATCACATGTTTTTTATTTTTGATACCAATTAATATTCCACGTACAATTAAATAACAAATAACCCCTAAAATAATAAACAAGCTACCGTTGATCATATACAAATTGTTAACACATCCTTTCATATGAATTAATAATTAAAATTTATAACTATATAGTAATGTTTTTTAATTTAAAAATCCATATATCCATATGTAATCGTACAGAATTAGAAAACCCTTTATTTAGTAAATAAAGGGTTTCTCGTTAACTAAAATACTTTTCAAAACAAAAACAATCATGCACTCGTTTAAATTGTTTTCTTATGTCTTCTTTATTTTCACCTGTATAATGAGCAAATGTTTGAACTGGATATAACTGATCTATATTACTTTTCATTACACCTTTTATCTCGTCTGTATGATCGCTATATACGTGTAAATAGGAATCTACTTTTACAAATCCGTTCTTTTCATACCATCCATGTACCCATAGATTGTCCCTAGTCCATGCTTCTAGGCGATTTAGGTTACGTTCATTCGCTAACTTCTCCGCTTCCTTTAATAGCTGATTACCAATTTTCATTCTACGGAAATCCGGATGAACTGCAATATGCCAAATCATACCACCAAGACCAGTTCCTCTTGAACAAACTGTACGTTCTTCTAATTCATATTCGATATCTATTAAACCTACAATTTGATTTTCATATACAGCTACTAGTTCAATAGCCGGATGTTCATATCTTTCCTTTTCTCTAAATACATTATCGTAATAAGCTGTATCTAAAAAAGATAACACACGGCAACGTACCCAACCGGTTTCATCCTCTTTTCTATACGCTCTAATTTCTATATCCATATAATTAAAAACCTCCTTCTATTTCTATCATTAATTTTTCGGGTCCTGCTTCTTTATTTGATGGAATAACTAATGTAATTCCTAAGTCTGGATATACGGCCGAACGAAAACTGACGCCTGGGTCATATCCCATTACATGATATTTGAATATCTTGTTTTCTCTTGTTTCAATCCATATTCCATAGCCATAAGATTGATTATTATTTACTTGGATGTGAGGAGTTAAAAGTATTTTTGTATATTCTTGGCTTATAATTTCATAGTTAAATAACGCTTCCCAAAACTTCAGCATGTCTGACGCAGTAATAAAAGCTCCACCATCCGAACCACCTTTTATCGGAATAGAGTAAGCATTTGTTCTCCATGTCTGGCTAATTTCATCTTTTATATATCCGAGAGCTGTCTGCCTTGGTAATCTATCTAAAGAAAAATAGCCCGAATGATTCATACCAATTGGATTAAATATGTTTTTTTCTATATACTCCGTAAATTTAAGTCCTGTCTGTTCTTCGATTATTAATCCCAGTATGATAAAACCTGCATTGTTGTAGTGAAACTTACTTCCTGGTGCATACATCATATCTCTGTTTTGAAATAATGGTAAAAAGTCTTTTAAACTTTTTAATAAATACATAGGTGTTTGTTTCCAAAGATCTTCGAAGTTATCCATAATACTTTCATCAAAATAATCTGGAATACCCGAACTATGCGTCAAAAGGTGATGTATTGTAATATCTTCATTAAAGTTTGGAAAGTTAACACTTAAACACTCTTTTAACTTTGTTTGAAAAGTAATTACCCCATTTTCAACAAGTTGACAGACACCGATAGCTGTGAATATTTTACACCCAGAGGCAATTCCAAACCTAGTTTGTAGCGTATTGTTTATACACTCATTTCGATTTGCATAACCAAACGCTTCTTCATAAACTATGCCCTTTTTTTCTTTCACTAAAATTACCCCAGAGAAATCTATATGACGATATGTTTCTTTTACAATGTTATCTATTTGATCTTTTGTTTTCATTACAAAAATCACCCTCGTTTATCAATATTGTTCTCCTTTCTTATATTTCCATATATAGGAGGGATAACCCTCCTATTGAACATCGTAAGATTTAAATCAAAACTAAGAGAATTATTTCGAATGTATTGATTCAGAAGAATGCACTTTAGAATGTGATGGCAATAAAGTAAACACACACAAGATGATAGTAATAAATAACATTACTAAAGAACCTATAATAACCACAAGTTGTATAGAAATAAATTGAGTGGCAACTCCGAACAAAATCGTAATTAAAATGGTGATACCTGCAATAAATAATCCATATATGCTCCCAATCCGTCCCATTATATGGACAGGGACATTATTTTGATAAAAGGTATTAAACCCTGTATTTGCATATGCCATAGAGAAAGATAAAATAAAAAATCCGATAGCAGCTATTAAAAACCCATTTGAAAAAGCATAAATTATATAACCGATTGCGATGAAAAATGATCCTATTCCAATTAAAAATGAAGGTGTTAATTTTTTTGATAAAATTGTATTTGTTATTGCTCCTAAAATAAATCCGGCTCCAGCAATACTAACTAAAAAACCATATTCACTATCTGTTAACAATAAAACTTCTTTCGCAAATGACAATTCAAGTGAATCATTTGCGGCAGTTAACACTATCATCCCTTGAAATAAGAAGTACACGAAAACGATATACAAAGATTTTTTACTGAAATTTAAAACGATGGTCCAATCTTTTTTTAGTACAGCTAGAGACAACCTGTCATTTGATGTATGAATATCAGGTTTTTTATCAAGATTAGGTAGTAGCAAGGTAATTACTCCTGATAAGAGAAATGCTATGGCATTCATATATATAGCAAACTCTGGTGTACTTGCTATTAACAATGCTCCCGCTATCGATGGACCAATTACAGAGGCACCAGACCCTATTAAACTACGCAATGAGTTGAAACGTTGTCTTTGTTCAACTGGTATTAATTTCGTCATATACGTCATCGCAGTTGGCTCATAAATTGCATTGGGCATACTAATAAAGAATACGAATACATAAACGATCCAAAGTGATGGAAGTAATGGTAAAATAGCGATAAATACCGCGCGATATATATCGAGGTGAATCATTAATTTTCGTTTATTTAAACGATCAATCATACTTCCTGACCAAGCGTTTGTAAATAGAGTAGCTAATGGTTTAATTACATATAAAGTAGCAACAGCTAAGGCTGAGCCACCCATATGATAGACAAGTACATTCAGTGCTATTAAGTAAATCCATGCCCCTAAATTTGCAATACCAACTCCGGACAGTAGTAATAAAGGATATTTCCAATCTTTAATTAAGTTTTTCATTTTTGGCCCCCGCTTTCCAAATTGTTTTAAACCAATAAAAAAATCCCACCCCCAAGACTTTTAATCTTAGGGACGAGATTTATTATCGCGGTGCCACCCTAGTTTGTTAATATGTCACCATATTAACCTTATCTGGTACTGCATTTTCATTCATGCTTATACCATAGCTCTATAACGGGAGCTCCCGTCACACCACCCTCTATTAATAGATTCCGATGCGCTGCTCAGAGGCTTGGTTCAATAAAGAATTTTTACTCCTTTTCAGCTAAATGGAGCTCTCTGTGAAAAATTCATCTTATTTACTCTTCTCTTCACTGCATTTGATTTTTTCCATATTATCACAATTTACTTTAACTGTAAATACAAAATAATCAGATATTTATAGTTGCCTCATTTTTGCTTTTCGACCAATTCGGCATATGAAACGCATTAGCTTTTTATGAAGATAAGGAAATAAGGTAAAGAATACGTCCATTGTTTTTTTAAACGGCATTGGACATATAACTAATTTATTTTTATGAATAGCTTTCAGTGCAATTTCAGCAAACTTGTCTGCTGAAATCGGCTTATTTGTTTTTAGTTGTTTTATAATTTGGCCCTTATTCATATTAATTGCAATTGATTTTTCAAATATGGGTGTATCTACAAAAGTTGGACAAAGTACACTTACATTTACACCGTATTCTTCTGCCTCATAATGTAATGACGTTGTTAAACCGACGATAGCATGTTTTGTTGTTGCGTACGCGGTACAAAGTGGAGCAGGTCCTAAACCTGTTGCAGACGCAGTATTAATGATATGACCAAATCCTTGTTTTTTCATGAATTGGTAAGCCAATTGTGTCCCGTAAATTACTCCTAATAAATTTATTTCAATAATATGTTTCCAATTATCTAAAGACATATCGAATACTTCTCCATACATAGCAATCCCAGCATTATTAAACATATAATCAATTCTACCAAACTCATTAACTATTTTTATAATAAGTTCCTCTACGGATTCAGCGTTAGTAACATCTAAATATTCGAACCTAGCTAGTTGATTATTATTTTTTATATTATTCACAAGCTCTTGACCACTTGTTTCATTAATATCTGCGATAATTACAAATATATCTTTATTTGCTAATTGAATAGCTAAAGCTTTACCGATACCAGAAGCTCCGCCAGTTATAATTGCGACTCTTTGTTCACCCATATAAAAAACCTCCTGTTGTTAATACATATAATGAAAACGGACGAGTGTAAAGATTTGAACAATCGTTCTAATTCGCTTGTAATGCTACGCATGTTTGTTTGAAATAGAAAGTAAAAAAATCGTAATGGCTTCATTAAATAAAACTTCTAATTTCTCTGTTTCAAATGAATGAATGAATTGACATAATCCACCTAGCCATGAACCTAATAAAAGACTTGAATCCTCAACATTTTCTATATAAAATTCACCACTTTGTATACCTTCATCCAAAATTTTTTGATATGTTTTTAAAGGGATAACAGCTAAACCATAGAGTTGTTGAATTGTAGAAGGGTTCGCGCTCGGATCAGAGGCAAGTTCTTGTCCTGCTCTTAATAATGGCGTTGTGTAATTATAAAGTACAAATTTAGCTATCCCATATAATTTCCCAGTAGCGTTTGTATACTGTTTTTCTGCTAATTCCCATTTATCGTGCCAATTTCTCATACTGTCTTTAGCTAAATAAACAAATAATTCTTCTTTATTTTTATAATGGTAATATATATGTCCTTTACTATAACCAGAGGCTTTTGCAATGTTATCAATTGAAGTTCTTGTATATCCTTTTAAGGAAAATAATTCTGTCGCCTTCTCTGCTATTATTTCTTTGGCTAAATCGCTATCGTATCGTCTTTTATTCAATGTAGACTCCTTCCGTCGTTTCATACAAAAATTTGAACAGTCGTTCTAATTTCAATATATGTAGGTTTTTCTGTTTTAGTAACTGTTAAGTTTATTATTTCCCCTAAAAATTACGGTGCGTGAAATTACTTGAATCATAAAAAAAAGAGTCTATTATATAGACCCTTCATATTTCCTGAATTAATTTGTATTTGCCTCTGCTAACGGTTGTAACGGTGGTTCTAATTCTAGTTCTAATATATCGCCTTCTTGTATAGCTTGTCCTTTTTCAATACTTTGATTTGTGACATAACCCGTACCTGAAGTTTTTAAATCTAATTTTAATAGTTTAGAAAAATACATAACATCACGCATGGACCAACCTTGTAAATTGGGCATTGTTGCGTTGTTTCCTAATAAAAATATACGATCACCTTCGCTCATTACTTCACCAGACTGCGGATATTGTTTTTTAATTTTTCCTTCTCCTAAAATTATCGGTTGGAGTTTCTCTTTTTTTACATTATTCTCTACCGTATCTATTGATTGATTCACATAGTTTTGCACTTTTAATTGGGATTTTTTCGTTACATCGGTCATTTGTTGTTCTGTATATGGTTTCACCTTTAAATATTCAAGG
The DNA here is from genome assembly GCF_028548245.1 of Bacillus sp. FF-1. Classification (NCBI taxonomy): domain Bacteria; kingdom Bacillati; phylum Bacillota; class Bacilli; order Caryophanales; family Bacillaceae; genus Bacillus; species Bacillus sp. FF-1. Next base: position 379,526 of record NZ_JAQQGG010000002.1, on the reverse strand, counting down.
CTATTTTTCACAACTGGTTTAAATATTTCAGCGAGTGGCTGAGCTCCATATTCATCTCCCTTTAACTTTGGCTGCTTAATAGCTAAGTATACAATTAACTCTGGGTCATCAATTGGAGCCATACCTAAAAATGAAAAAATATAATTTTCTTTTCCTTCCATATATCGTCCATTTTCAGGATTCGGAATTTGCGCTGTTCCTGTCTTGCCTCCTATTGGGTAACCATCGACTTTATACATTGTACCTGTACCTTTTGAAGACGTAATAACACGCTCCATTAAGTCTCTTACCTTGTCCGCAGTCTCTTTTTTTATCGGATTGCCAACTTCTTTCGGTTGATTTTCCATAATAACTTGCTTGTTTGTTGGATTTACAACTTTGTCAACGATATATGGTTGCATCATTTTCCCGTCATTTGCTATAGCGGTTGCAGCTTGGATTAATTGAATTGGAGTTACTGTAGAACCTTGTCCGAAAGAAGTTGTTACTTGTTGAATTTGTGTATTTAATAATAAAGTATTTTTACTTTCACCAGGTAAATCTATTCCCGTTTTTTGGTTAAAACCAAATTTGTTCATATATTGCTTAAATTTATTTGGTTTTAATAACTGATCTTCTAAAATAGAAAAAGCTACGTTTGATGATCTTTCAAAACCTTCATCAAATGTAATAGATCCCCATCCAAATCCACCATTATGATCTTTTATATCAGATGAACCTACTGAATACTTGCCGGATTGAAAATATTCTTTCCCGTTATATACACCTTCATTAATTGCTGCAGCTAACGTAAATACTTTCATCGTTGAACCTGGTTCATATGCATTTGCGATTGGATCATTTAAAAAGTATTCAATATCCCCTTTATTAGGATTAAAACTAGGTTTACTAGACATAGCTAAAACTTTCCCCGTCTTTGGATCCGCTATAATACCTACTAACATAGAAGGATCATAGTGCTCTTGCGCCTTATTCATCGCTTCTTCTAAAAAACTATTAATTTGTTTATCAAGCGTAAGATATACGTTATTTCCATGTTTAGCAGGTTCTATTTTTCCTATATCATTTGTAAGCGGGATACCTCCTCGCGCTCCCACATATTCTATATTCCCATTTGTCGAGCGCAAATATTTATCTAAACTTTTTTCAAGCCCAAACTTCCCTTCTGTATTTCCTTTATCGTCTGGTCTAGCAAAACCAAGTATATAAGATGCAAAATCTTCATTTGGATACACTCTTGCTTTCTCAGGCATAAAAGAAACACCTGGGATTTTCAATTTTTTAATTTGTTCTTTCTTTTCCCTAGACAAATTCCGGCCAACTTTTCCGATTTCAACTTGCGTACGCCCTTCATGGAAATTCTTTAACACATCTTCTTTATTAATTTCAAGCGCATCAGCTAATTGCGCTGCGGTTTCATCTTTATTTTTCAATTTGCCATTACCTTTCAAATTCACAACAACACGATACGTTGTTGAATCTTGAACGAGCACTTTTCCAGTTTGATCATAAATCGTGCCACGATTCGCTTCCAAAACACCATTTTTATTATGTTGTTCAGTTGCAAGATCCTTTACATTCACATTATGCACGACCCCTACTGCTTGAATATAGAAAAAACGCAAAAGCATAATAAGAAACAAAACAATAAAAGCAATCATAAAATACCGCGCGCCTTTATTCGTTTGAAGTTTATGCATATTTCGCTCCTTTCTTTCACCATTAATTACTACAAAGATGTGCTACAAAATATGTAGTTTTTACTTTCAATACTATATGTTTCGAAGTTTTCGTATGAATTCCTTTAAAACAGTGTGAAACTAGTTATAGTTATTGTTAGTTATTTAAATACTTAAAATACAGTACGTGAAATTTAAGAATATTCATTCTTTTTTTACATAACACTCAAATTGTTATTGCAAGTAATCTATTCACTTGTATACAACAAAAAATCCTCCTCTGAATTTCCAAAGGGGGATTTTTTCCTAAACTATAAAAGGCTAGTTATGAAATTTAAGCTACATGGTTATATTTCTCTAAAAAACGAATTCGTTTCGCTACGAATGCATACATTTTGAAAACAAGTTTTGCTATTGGTTCAAAAATACGTTTTTTCTGCAATAATAAACAGATTGTTAAAATCGTTATGACAGCCGCACCCATTACATCTAAAGGAAAATGAACACCTACATACAAACGTGATATACAAACTAATACTGCCCACAAAAGTGCGATATATCTTAACTTTTCTCCTCTAAGAATAAACATGAATGCAATCGATAATACAAGTACAGAATGATCACTAACAAAGGATGAGTTTTCTGCGTGGGGTACTAATTGATTCACATCATATGATACAAAAGGACGTGGATGATAGTATACTAAATGAATAAAAACATTTACTAGCAATGCAATTATTACTGAAAGTGTCGTATACAACACTGTATATTGTTTTCTTATCGCATTCTCTTTCTTTCCGTTATGAAACCATAAGATAAGCATGAATAGAATAGCCACATATGCAGCACTATTTGTAATAGCAATCATTACCTTATCTAAGAGTACAGATGTACCTGCTAAATTGTTTATCCATTGAAATACTGCGTAATTCACATTACTCTCTCCTTATAATTTCTTATTTCACTTGAAATTAAGATACAAGTTTACTTGATTTACACAGTATACAACATTTACACACATTTAGATTTTCACTTTATTCATGTTACTATTTTTCATTTGACAATTATGTAACTATTTACACGCATTAAAAATATATATGATGGAAAAACCTTTAAAATCATATAACCCACTAACTAAAAGTGTATATATTACATAACATATACATATAAAAACATAGGTTATTAAATCATATTTTTATTCCATACGTAGAGCGATATTACCAAACTGTTCTCCCTGCTCCATACGTCTTAACGCTTGAATCGCTTCTTCCAACGAATAAACTTTATCCATAATTGGTTTAATCTTATATTTCTCTATAAACTTAATCATTTCATTAAATTCTTCACTGCTACCCATAGATGTCCCCATAATATCGATTTGATTATAAAATAACGCTCGTAAAGGTAATTCAATTTTATCTCCGGAGCTTGCACCAAAATTAACAATTCTCCCATTCGGTTTTAATACATCAAAGTATTTTAAGAATGTTGCTGGACCTATACTATCAATTATTAAATCTACTTTCCCTCCGCATAAACTCTCTTCCCAATTTCCAGAACTATTAAAAGAAAAATCTGCGCCATATGCTTCGGCAAATTTTCTTTTGTTCTCTACCCTTGAAGTAACACTTACTTTTGCGCCAATTGCTTTTGCAAATAACATAGCAAATGTCGCTACACCGCCGCCTATCCCAGGAATTAAAACATGTTCCCCACGCTTTAATCTACCCTTTGTAAAAAGCGCTCTATATGCAGTTAGTGCCGATAAAGATAGAACGCCAGACTCTTCCCAAGTAAGATATGACGGTTTTCCTACTACATTTTCAGCGGGCACTATTACATATTCAGCAAACGTTCCATCTTTTGGTCCCCCTAACACCTCTGGTAACTCTGGTACTTCGGCAATATTATCCCATCCAATACTAGGATTAATAATGACCTCGGTTTGTAATAAATCAGCTGAAACACCTTCTCCTATTTCTGTAACAATACCTGCACCATCTGACCCTATTACTAACGGTAGATCCATTTCTTTTCTATTGTTTATAATAAATAAATCCCTATGATTTAATCCTGCTGCTTTTAACTTTACTTTTACTTCCCCGGCATTAGGATTTGTTTCAGATGAAAGTTTATATTCTAATCCCTCTACCCCTTTTTTATATTGATGTACAATAGCTTTCATTGCTTCATTCCCCCTTAATATTTTCAATGTACTAGAAATATCGAAATAAATAAACTAATCTGTCTCTAATAATTAGATGTATATCGTTATGACAAAAGAAAAAATCCCTCCCTATAAATAACGCAGGAAGGGATTTTTTAAATTTTTTCAGATAAAAATCTGTAATGTTAATTCTTTTGAGTTTTAGCTAATTCTAATATCTTTTGAATAAATGGTGCTTTTGCATTTGTATAAGAAACACGATCAAAAGGATATGTAGCTGCAAGTCTCTCTTTTAGTTCTCTATATTCTTTACGTGCCCATTCATGCTTTATTAGAAAGTCTCGAAATAAAAGATTGTTTTTCCATTCGTCACTATTATAAATATAAACATGTAAATGATGAGTACCTGCTCTCCATTTTCCCTTTCTAAAAAAACGCCAATTAGGTGTTTCTTTTGGAACATACTCATATCCGATTTTTAATAGATCATCAATCCACTTTTCGATAATTTGCAAATCTGTTACGCCAATCATCATATCAATTAAAGGTTTCGCTCCTAACCCTTGTACAGATGTGCTCCCTATATGTTCAATAGCAATACAATCTTCCCCAAATAAAGAAATAAATTTCTCTTTTTCTATTAAATACTCTTCGTGCCACTCTTTTTCATATGGTTTAATAACGATTTGTTGTTCCATTTTATCCACCTTTTTATAATTATTTATTATTATATTTATATAAATTTCATGTGATTCACATAGGATTTTTACAAAACGTGTCGAATACTGAAATATATAACTTAATTATAATAAATGCGAGGTATAATATGAAAGATATTCCAGTTGAAATTCAGTTAAATCAAGTTACATTCCAGTTAAAAGAACATCATAATTTTGATTGGCTATTGAAATTAGGAACCGTATTTGCAGTTTTTGACCAGCAAGATTCAGGTAATATAAGTTTTGGTGTTGAAAAAAATGGCCATAAAAAATTCATTAAATACGCAGGGGCACAAACAATTGCATACGAAGGAACAATAAACGACGCTATTGAACGTTTGAAAAATTCAGTTTTCCTATACGAGGAATTAAAACACAACTCGCTTATAAAACTAATTGAACACTTTCCAGTTCAATCTGGATATGTATTAATTTTCGATTGGTTTGATGGTGAATGTCTTCATTCGCACTGGAGTTTCCCGCCTCCTGAAAAATATAAAAATCCAAACTCTCCATTTTATAAATTTAAGCATTTACCTGTTAGAAAACGAGTTCAATCCTTAAGTTCCATTTTTTCTTTCCATACATATGTCGAAAAGAAAAAATATGTAGCGATAGATTTTTATGATGGTAGTATTATGTATAATTTTAATACAAATGAAACGAAAATTTGTGATATTGATTTATATTCTAAAAAACCATACGTAAATAAAATGGGAAGATTATGGGGTTCCTCACGTTTTATGTCTCCTGAAGAATTTGAGCTACACGCTATAATTGATTCGAGAACAAATGTATTTAATATGGGGGCAATGGCTTTCGCGATTTTAGGTGGTGGAAAAGATCGCTCCTTTACAAAATGGGAAGCAAGTAGGGATTTATATGAAATAGCGTATCGCGCAGTAAATGAAAACCGAACCGAACGATATGCATCAGTTAAAGAATTTTATGAAGAGTGGGTAAACGTGTCGAATACTAAAAAGATATAAATCTATATTATTCAAACAAATATATAGTTTATACTATTATCATGATAATATATATGAAAAGGAAATTAAAAATAACGAGGCAAATATTATGAACTTTGTGTATATCAATCAACACGTGTTAAATAACCTTCTATACATTTTAAGTAGCATATTTATTTTTTATTTTATATATGATAGCGGGCGCAATTTGAAGAAATATAAAAAACTACTTATTATACTTTGTACGAGTATCCCTCTTATTTTATGTATGCGCTATCCTATCTATATGGATGAAAATTGTATTCATGATTTAAGACAAATACCGGTTATAGTAGGTACGCTTTATGGTGGCTTCCCTGTCGGTATAACATTGTTTGCTATTTTATTAATTACAAGATTTTCATTTTATGGATTTAGTATGTTAACAATAGTAGTGTATGGAACAATGTTTATCATTACAGCATTCGCATCCGCAAAATTTAATACGTATAATAGAAAAATTAAAGTAGCTTATGCAATGTTTTTAACATTTTTCTTAGCAATATTTACAACTGTAATTGTATTAACTTTATCAGATTTTGAAGTGAATAATTTGTACATCATTTATTTCATAATATTACCAACCGTTTTAATGTTGTTTGTAGTTTATTTTAATGAAGTTTTAAAAGATGCAGTATGCATGCGATCAAAGTTAATTAAAATGGAAAAAATGGAGATTGTTAGCCAACTCGCTGCTAGTATATCGCACGAAGTAAGAAATCCCTTAACTGTTGTAAAAGGATTTACACAACTTTTAAAAACACCAAATTTAACTCCAGAATCAAGAGACGAGTATATTAAGCATATACTCGAAGAGTTACATCACGCCCAAGGAATTATTGATGATTATTTAACGTTTGCCAAACCTGCTTCAGAAAAATTAGATGAGATTTCAGTAGAACAAGAATTAAATCGAGTTATTAATATGATCTTACCTTTATGTAATATGAATACAATACATATTACAAAAGATTTCTCTACGGCAACAATAGTTGGTAATAAACAGCACTTTCAGCAATGTTTTTTAAACTTATTAAAAAATGGTATTGAAGCAATGCCTAATGGCGGTACTTTAAATATCTCCTCTTCTATTAGTAATAATAAAGTTATCATACGAATTGAAGATAGCGGAATTGGTATGTCACAAGAGCAAATAAATCGATTTGGCGAACCGTATTTTAGTACAAAAACGAAAGGTACAGGTTTAGGTACAATGGTTGCTGTTAAGATCATTGAAACGATGCAAGGTAATTTAAAAATCCGAAGCGTTATGAATAAAGGTACTACTTTGACAATTACATTTCCGAAATGTAATACAAACGCATCTAACAATAAATAAAAAAGGAGCAATTATGCTCCTTTTTTATCTGTTTCGATACATAAGTATCTTCTATGTTTTTTAGTTTTACATTTGTGGAGACTAACTAAAAATTAGTACCCTCCGCCCCAGCAGCTGCATCCAACGATAATTAATAAAATAAATAACACAACTAATAAAGCGAAACCTCCACCAAAACCACAAGAACCACCGTAACTCATATTTTCTCCTCCTTTTGGTTTGAAAACTAATAGGTAGTTGATCATTTTAACTGGTTCGTATTATACATTATGTAAATATCCCTTTTTTGAGCATGTCTATATAAAAATAAGTAAAAGCACTCATTTGAGAGTGCTTTAAAATGGATACCAAAAATTTTGAAATACATGTAACTTTACATATACTGCAGCAATTAAAATAAAAATACCTACAAATAAAGCAATGAAATCCTGGCTTTTCGCTTTATTTGTATAGAACCACGTACGTGTATCCTTCTTTCCGAACCCTCTTAAATCCATTGCGTTTGAAACTGTATCGATTCTCTCTAAAGAATGAATAATTAAAGGCCAAAAAATTAAGACACGGTTTTGCATGCGGATCCATAAACTTGCTTCTCCTTTTTCGAAAGCTACTCCTCTCGCCTCTTGGGCATGTTTAATAACTTTATATTCGGACTGAATATCAGGTATATAACGTAATGCAATATTTATCGCATAAGTAATTTTATAATGAATTCGAAATTTACTTAAGCTACTCACAAATTTGCTTGGATCAGTCGTATAAATAAAAATAAGTGTAAATGGTAATAACGTAAAATACTTTAACGAAAGTGTAGCTGCATAAAATAATGTTTCGTATGTAATTGTTGCATATCCAATATACATAAATGAAGTATACGATCCAGTTAATTCAGATCCATGGGTTGGTGTAATAAATAAGATCATGACAGAATTTAATAAACTAAATGTAAATATAACAGTAAAAACAATAAAAATTTTACGAAATGGAATTTTAGCAACTAAAAGTCCGATACATCCAATTATAAATACGAATAGCAATACGCGAAAATCAAAAAATAAAAAGGTAAGCGTCATACCAAAAATAAATAACAACAATTTCACTGCTCCGTCCATGCGATGGAAATATGTATTATACACCTTCCTCCCTCCTAATATCATTAAAATAAAGTTCCATAAATTTTTCAGGATTTGCAATACCACTAAATTTAACGAGTTTGAATAAAGAGCTCTCCTTTAAGTTCGCTCTTTTTAATGTTTCTGGATGCCCTAATACAGTAGACGCGGTATTATTCGCAATAATTTCCCCTTCATGTAGAACTATTGCTCTGTCCGCATATTCTGATGCGAGATTCATATCGTGTGTGATAAAAATAAATGATATTCCCTTTTTAGCTAATTTTCTAATAAACGACATAAACTGTTTATAATGATAATAATCTTGTCCCGCTGTCGGTTCATCTAATATGATAAGTTTTGGATTTGCTGTTAGTACAGATGCAATCGTTAATCTCTTTTTTTGTCCATAACTTAACGCCTGAATTGGCCAATTTCGAAATGGATACAAACCACAAATTTTTAACGCTTCCTCCGCTCTAAACTTAATTTCTTTCTTTGAAACCTTTTTTAATTTTAATGTGAATGAAACCTCTTCTATAACAGTAGGTTGTGTAATCATGTGATTTGGATTTTGCATGACATAAGATATAATCTCACCGCGTTTACATATAGACCAAGAATTGATATTTACTCCATCAATTAAAATCCTGCCATTTTTTGTTTTGTTTATTCCTATAAGACTATGAGCTAATGTTGATTTTCCAGCTCCGTTATGGCCCAAAAGTGCTACAATTTCTCCTTCATATATGGATAATTTTACATTCTCTAATACTTTTTGTTTATTAGGATATGAAAATGATAAATTCTCTACTTTCAATAATTCTTTTTTTGTAGGAGTATCTTTACAAAAAGCTTTTTTCTCCATCCACTCTTTTATTACGCCACTAATACTTTCCTTATGAAGATTTTCAAGTGGATATATTACGTCATTATTACTATCAAAATGTAATCTTTTTAATCCTTCTATGTACATAGGTTCTCTTAATCCGATTGAGGGTAATATATTTGACGCTAAAATCTCATCTGGTGCCCCTATCGCAACAATTTCCCCTTCATCAATTAAAATAATTTTATCTAAATCCAGATTTAACATTTCTTCTATTCGATGTTCAATAATTACAATTGTTTTATTATATTGCTTATGTATATTTTTAATAAGTTCAATTGTATGTAAGCTGCTAGCTGGATCTAAATTTGCTAACGGTTCATCGAACAATAATATAGGAGCATTTGTTGTTAACAAACCCGCTAAAGAAACAGTTTGTTTTTGCCCTCCAGATAATTCATGCGGACTTTGTTTATGAAAAGTATGCATCCCTACCTTTTTTAATGACTCCGAGACAATCTTTTTCATTTCATCCTGATTTACACATTCATTTTCTAAATAAAAGGCTACATCTTCTTCTACTGTAAGACCAATAAATTGTGCATCTTGATCTTGCAAAATTGTGCCTACATGTTTACTCAGTTCAAAAACACTCTTTTTCCTCGGATCTTTTCCAGCAATTAAAATATTACCAGTACTAGTCCCTTCATAAGAAAATGGGATTAGCCCATTCATACAATGAGCTAACGTTGATTTCCCTGAACCACTTCGTCCAGCAATTAGCACTTTTTCCCCAGAATATATATGAAATGTAATGTCTTTCACAGTAGGCTGCGCTGCATGCTTATATTGAAAGTTGAATTGTTCAAAAGAAATAATTGGTTGCATTTTAATATCCCTACTTTTCAATTTTTAAATGTGTATGTTTCTTATTTGATTTAGCTAGGCCTATTGTAATTGGCAATCCAAGAACTAAAAATACAATAACGTCAGCAATTGTTGCACCTAACACTTGTATAACAATTTTGTCAAACGGTTCTCCCATTACAATAATATCGAATGCCCCAGCAAATATAATAGCAATGACAATTCCAATTAAGCCAGTAATGGCTAAATAAGAAATATCTCCCTTATTATATGTCCCGTTTTTCACACTAAAGCCAACTCTTTTTTGAATGAACCCCATTGCAAAGCCAATAATGCCTGAACTAATAACCCATCCCCACCAAATACCCCAGCCAGCGATTGTGTCTGTTACGGTATGACCGATAAGTCCTATTAACAGTCCTGCCACTGGACCAAATAACGCTCCAAAAACGGTTAAAATAGCTAATGCAGGTTTAATAAATGTATTTGGTGCAATAGAAAATCCCCAAAGTCCTAATATCCCGTATAATGCTGCTCCAATTCCGATTGCCACTACTAATTTTGTTGATAATTTGTTCATAACAATTCCCCCCTCTTAATAGTCAACTTTTATTACTCTATATTTATTTTGAAAATGAATTATGCATCGACACTCCCTTTCTATACAACAAAAAATGACCTCTTACATAAGAGGTCATTTTCTTTCACATTTAAGAATCCTCTTATCTTCCAAAAAACACATCGTGTTCTCCGCGGAATTAGCACCTTCCTATACATTTACATAGGGGTTGCTGAGGTTTCATAGGGCCGTTCCCTCCACCTCTCTGGATAAGTATTAATTTGTAATTCGTATTATGGCATTAAACAATATAATTTTCAACACTTTTCTAATTATTTTTATTTTTTGTTTAACAGTACATTTAAATCATTGTATTCTTATCGGAATTATGAAATAATGAATTCAAAATAGTTACGGGAGGAATGTACGATGAAAGTAATTGGTTTAATTGGCGGACTAAGTTGGGAATCTACATCATTATATTATAAACATATTAATACACTTACACTCTCTCAATACGATCAAAATGCAAAGCTTGTTTTATATAGCATGGACTTTGGTGAAGTAACGACTTTATTACAAAATCATCAATATGAAGAAGTGAAAAACGAATTAGTTACTGTTGCAAAGAAGGTTGAAAAATCCGGAGCTGAATGTTTATTAATGTGTTCCAATACGGTCCATCTATTTGCTGAAGAAGTAGAAAGTGCAATATCCATTCCACTTCTTCACATAGGTGATGTAAGTGCTAAAGAAATGGTAGAACAGAATATAAAGCGTATCGGATTATTGGGTACGAAACAAACGATGGAACAAGACTTCTATAAATCACGTCTAGCAAACTATAACATTGAGACAATCATCCCAAATGAAGAGGAAAGAAATTTTATTCATCATGTTATTTTAAATGAATTAAGTAAAGGAATTATTTCAGAAACATCAAAAGAAAAGCTATTACAAATTACAAAATCATTAATTCAAAATGGCGCAGAAGGTATACTACTAGGCTGCACTGAAATACCATTGCTCATTTCCCAAGACGACCTTACTGTTCCTGTTTTTGATACTGCTTTTTTACATGCAAATACTGCTGTGCAGTTTGCAGGATAATCATATAAAAGCATAAAGGTAGAGCCCCTATGCTTTTATATTGTCTAAACTATTTAATTAAAAGAGATGTAATCACGGTAATTGCTTCTTTTGAACCACCACATTCTAAAAAACTTTCATTCAGTTTTCGTATACCATGCTTATACTTTTCATTTAAAAGTACGTCTGTTACCGCTTCTTTTAAACTTTGTACATTAACATGCTCTTTCAATAACCTATGTGCGGCTTCCAGCTCAGTTAATCTTTGTGCTATCATCGGTTGATCTTTATCATGTGGAATGATGACAAATGGGACATTAAAATAAATAGCGTCGTGTACACTGTTCATGCCGCCATGTGTAATAAAAACATCTGCTTCATTTAATATTTCTGATTGGGGTACGTATGAAGCAATTATAAAATTGTCTGGCGCTTTCTTAATTTTAGAACGATCATTTCTATCACCAATTGCCATTACAACTACCCCTTTAAAATCTGAGAAAGTATCAATACAAGTATTAAAGAATGGTTCAAGTCCTTCAAGCAGTGTCCCCATTGAAATATAAATAACTTTCTTACCTTTAAGCAATTCAAGTGGAAACTCTACATTTGTTTTACGCTTTGAAATACTTGGTCCAATAAAAATGTTATTTTCTCCAAACAAATCGCTATTAGGTTGGAAGTAACGACTTGTGTACACAAGAGTAATATCTCCCTTGTTATGCATAAATTGAAGATTGTTTTTAGGCTTTACTCCAAATTCATGTTCCATTCGATATAGTAACTGTTCAGAAATTTCATCAGGTTGGAATGGTATTTCTGCATTAGGATGAAAAGGTAAAGTCTCCAAAAATTCAGTAGGAATTAAAAATATAGGAGAAGAAACTATGCCTGGAATTTGTAAATACTCCTTTACTAACTCTCCAGCACCAAATATATCATAAATTACGAAATCAAAATTAATGCTTTCACATAATTGTTTCGTAATTTCTAATATATATAAAGAAGTTTGAACATGTACATGAAAGAAAGAGTTCAATCCATATGAAGTTTCAGTATCAATAGAAATATCCTTTAATAAATCTGGATGGGTATATACAGTAGCTCCCAAATCTTCAATTCTGCCTTTAAAGTGTTCTGTAGTAATATAGTGTACGTGATCCCCCCGTTCAGTAAAGGCTTTGACTAAACTTAATGTCGGGTTTACATGTCCCTCTGCTGGAAAATTAATCATTAAAATATTTAGCACTTCTTTCTCACTCCTTACATTTCAACACTCTTATTAATCATACTGTAATGATTACCGTCAATCTTCCCCTAATAGTCCTAATATACTTGCTACTTTAGATTGATAAATAATTGTCAGTTATTTAATTAAAAAAGGCATCTACATAAGTAGATGCCTAACCGTGATAAGGAGTGTTCTGTGAGGTTAGAATAAGCTTTTCAGCTTGTCCTATGCTATCAATATATGATTTATTTTATAAAACGTGAACAATTGATAGAATGATTTTACCTTTCTATCACCCATTTTGAATCTATCCCTAAATTAAATGACTCTAGTTTCTATATTATTTCATATGTTTTAACCTTCTTGAGAGCTATCTATTTGTAAATTTTCTCCAGTAAATCTCTTATTTTTCAATTCAAAATAAGCATCTAAAACTTCTTTTCCAATATCAGAGTTAATGCCAGATTTATCATTCATAACCCACGGCACAACTACAGAGAATGCTACTTCTGGATTATCATATGGCGCATACCCTGCTAACGTTAAGTTATAACATTCTCTTCTCTCGCCCTTTTCATTTCTTCCAATATCGCTTTCTCCACCGTAAACTGTCTGTGCTGTTCCTGTTTTACCTGCTGGTTTATAAGATGCTTTTTGGAACGCCCTTACTCCTGTTCCATCACCCTCTTGGAATACCTTTCTAAATCCTTCTTTTACTTGATTTATATATTCCTCTTTCATATCAATTTTATTTAAAACAATTGGTTCTACTGCATGCACCACTTTACCAATCTCATCTTTTTGCGACGTTTGCTCTCTTACCTCTTGTACAATTTGTGGCTTCATTCGATATCCACCGTTTGCAATTGTTGAAATATACTGTACGAGCTGAAGTGGTGTATACGTGTCATACTGACCAATTGAGTAATCTAATAAGAAACCCGGCTGATTATCTTTTTTATCAATTTGTCCAGCTGTTTCATTCGGTAAATCAATACCCGTTGGAACACCTAATCCGAATTGTCTGAAATAGTACCTCATTTTATCAAAGTATTCCTGTTTAATATTTAATGAACTATTTTTCACATAATCCACACCTGCAATTTTTAATGCTGTATGAAACATATAAACGTTTGAAGAGACTTGTAACGCTCTTAAATCATCAATGTTTCCAAACTCTTTCCAAGATTTCTTCTCCCTAGTACCTTTAAACTTCATAGGTGCATCATAAAAATAAGTACCTGGTGTTATAGCTTTCGTTTCAAATCCAGTTAAAACTGTGGCACCTTTAACTGTTGATCCCAGCTCATATGAACTAGTCATTGTACCTAATGCATAGTCTTCAATTTCTGTTTTCCCGTCTTTTTCTACAAGTCTTTTCCCAGCCATTGATAATACTTGTCCGTTTTTCGGATTCATCATTACAACGAAAGCACGGTCCAACATAGATTCAGATCCTTTATATGCCTTTAATATTTTTTCTATACTTTCTTCTACTTTTTTCTGTAATTCCATATCTATCGTTAAAGTTAAGTTCTTACCGCTCTTTCCCTCAGAAATTGTTTCCGTTCTAATTGTAGTACCTTGTTTATCTGCAACGCTTCTTACTTCTTTTTTTGTACCATGAAGTACATCTTCATATTGCTGCTCGATATAACTTTTTCCAACCCTATCATTTCGGCTATAATCACGTACTAAGTAATAATCTAATCGTTCACTTGGTAATCCTTCATCAGAATTAGAAACATTTCCAAGAACGGATCGGAATAATCCATCATTCACATACACTCTCTCCCAATCAACCGACACGTCTACACCTGGGAGATTTGCTAAACCTTCACTAATTATAGTAAATTCCTTTTCACTAACGTCTTTTTTTATAATTTGTGGAGCCATTTGATAACCAGAAGTCATCTTACTTTTAATAGCTAACACTTTTATATCTTTATCTGTTAAATCTTGAAGATTTTTATCCGTAACTCGTTTTCTTTTTAACTCTTCAATTTTTTTATCTAAATTTTTCCCGGTAATATCTTTATCTCTGAACCTATTTATTTCTTTTTTAGATACTAATTTTTCGGTTAGTGTCGGATTTAATTGCATCCAAAAATCTTTCTTATCCGTCTCAGTTAGTTTATCTATATCTTCTTTTGGTATTTCAATTATGTCTGCAAGTTGTCTTGCTGTTTTTAATATTTCTTCTGATTTTACACCTTTCATCTTTGTATATGTAATTGTACGTAAAGACTTATTATCAACTACTGGATTCCCTTCTCGGTCAAATATTTTCCCCCGCGGCACAGAAAGGCTAACGGTTGCATTTTCTCTCTTCTCCACTTCATTTTTATACGTCTCACCATCAATAATTTGTACTTTACCTAATTGTATAATCATGGCAGAAAACAATATAAATACACATAAGAATAAAATGTTTAACCGCATCGGTACTGCTCTACCGCTTTTTTTCTCTTGTTTTTTCACCTTGTCATAATCTCCTCCTTACTGTATTTCTATTAATAATTGAATCTATATATTAAAAGTAATGCACATTTTCTATACATTACTTTGCACAAATACTAATATATTGATAAAAACTTAATAGAAATTAAAGCAAATCTAAAGAAAAGGTAAAGTTTTCTAAATTAAATACAAAAATACCCAATAACGAAAAGCTTAACTTTTCGTTATTGGGTATTTAAGAATTAATAATTGAACGTATTGATTCTAATCTATCATCATAATTTGATAAAGGCTTTTTACTCTGAATTTTTGGCAAGTAAATCGTTACTGTTGTTCCGACGCCAACCTCACTCATAATACTTATATTCCCTTGATGACTTTCAATAATTTTATAACTTAACATCAATCCAATACCGGTACCTTTTTCTTTCGTACTATAGAATGGTTCACCTAATCTTTTAATTCGTTCTTCAGGTATTCCTATTCCTTTATCAATTACACTAATAATGATACCATCTTTGCCTATTTCTTTTATGTGAATTGAAATTCTCCCACCATCTGGCATAGCTTCGATTGAATTTTGCAAAATGTTAATAAATACTTGTTTCAGTTGATTTTCTGAGCATTCAATGATTATATCTTTGGTATCTGTAAATAGTTCAACTTGAATATTCGTCATAATTGCCTTTGTATTCATTAGCGATACGACATTTTTAAAAATTTGATAAATATTTTTCTTTTCTGTATTTATTTCATCTGTTTTAGCAATGGATAGAAATTCTTGAAGGATTGCTTCTATCCGTTCAATTTCAGAAAGCATAAGATTAAAATATTTTTCTTGATCTTCTTTATTAATTTGGAATAATTGAATAAACCCTTTAATTACAGTTAACGGATTTCTTACTTCATGAGCTACACCAGCCGCTAATTGTCCAATTGCTGCAAGCGTATCTGATTTATTTAGCAATTCTTCTGTCTTTTTTCGCTCTGTAATATCGCGTACGATAATCATAATTTTATCCTGTAATAATGGTAAGCACCTGGCTTCAAAGAAGTCAATACTGCCATTAAGTGTAAGTGGATATTCTACTATTACATTCGTTCCTTTTTCCTTCACTTGACTAATGGCTTCCTGAAACTGCTGTGCTACTGGAGATGGTAAGACATCGTAAAACTTTTTTCCCATAAAAGCTTCTGCGGGTACGTAAAATTTTGTAGGGGATCCTGCTTTATAATCAATAATTGTGCCGTCATCTTCTGTTAAGAAACATAAGTCTGGTAAAGCTTGAAAAATTAATTCCAATTCAGACGTTTGTTGTTTTAATTTCTCTTCTATTGCTTTTAAATGTGTAATATCTACACCAACAGCCCAATAACTAAATCCACTTACAGGAAACTGTTCTGATATATTGGACCACATTATCGTTTTAATTTCACCATTTTTACATGTTAAGCGCATTTCCCAATCTCTAAAGTTCTTTCCACGAGTCAAAAATTTCTTTTGTATCTCGTGACGATAATTATGATCAGGATACAGTAAGCGAAGTGCGTTTGGATTTCCAATTACCTCTTCCGCAGTATATCCTGTTACAATTTCACATTCGCGATTCCACAAAACAAAATCTCCATTATAATCAAGTGCATCAACCATAACAGGCATGTTTTGTAAGATTGTATGTAGTTCCTCCTCTTTTCGAGTAAGTAACGTTGTATTTTTATTTTGAAATCCTTTCATTACCCCACCTATAATTAGATTTGAAAGCATTTCAAAGTATTTTTGGGAATTGAAAATTTCGCTTTTCTGAGACCATACAACAAAAGATCCTAAATATTGATTGTATAAAAAAATGGGGATTTCAATTTTGGGAAGTTTACATATTTTCTTTTCATTTATTCCAAATGAAAATATACATTCTTTTTCAGCATCAAGAAGTTGATGTGATATGTTGGTTAATTGATAAAATTGTTCTGCCATGGTTTCTATTGTACTCACATCAATAAGTTCCATTAGCCGCGCATTCATTCCTTTTTCACCTCAATATGTAAAATTCATACAAACTTTAAATTCATACTTCTCCATTATACGAAGAATGTGCCTGTAGGTATATAGCTGAAGAATAATTATTCGAACAAATTTTATTTTTCAATTAAAAACAAAAAATATATGCATGCAAATTGAAACTCTAATTAGTAAGTTTTATTCATCTCCGACTGATTATTAGCTGAGCCAATCATGATCTTTTATGTTGCATGAACTCTCCTTAACATCCTTACATTCGTTAAGTTTTGACATAGTTTTATACACACTAGTAGCAATATAAAAATACATTACATATAAAGTTCATAAAATTTTCACAATTATCATGAAAAATATAAACATTTATTCCAATATATTCTATATAATAAAATGTAATAAGGCTTCTATGAATCTCATAGAATACCTTACCCCTAATAAAAAGAAAAAAGAATCTACTATGTAATATTAAAGTAGGTTCTAACACACAAAGCTTTTATAAGCCTTTATGTTAATAAAATGTTGCACATTTTATTAACGGAAATACATCACTAATTTCTAGTGGTGTATTTTTCTTTTAGAAGACCTCTTTATGACCTCATTTGCTACCACAACAAAAAAATAGATTTACTACAGCATTCAATTTTTGTATAATTAAAATAGAATATTCTGGAAACAAAAACTTTTAATGAGGTGTGTTTATGAAAATATACACAGTCAAAGAAGTGTCCTCCCTCATAGGGAAGCATGAAGAAACGATTAAAAGGTGGATACGTTCTGGTAAGCTGCCTAATTCATATCGCAATAGTGATAAAGAAGGATGGCGGATACTTGAAAGTGATTTGCTTCATATTACAGAGATCGTTCCCACAAAAGAAGAACCCCATCAAGAATCCCACATAAAGTCATTTGAAAATGAAGAAGCTACGCTAATAAAATTAGCATACGAAGCTGTTACACTTACCTCACCTACGAAAGAAATTCATTCAGTCTTATCTATTGTTGGAATTAAACGTACTTTAGAAATACTACTTATTATGCAGCAGTCTACTACAAAAGTGAAAAACCCTGATGGATTTATTAAAAAAGCGATTCGTGAAAATTGGAGTCCAACTACTCTTCTCGTTAAAATACCTAAAAAACAAAACAAACACTTATCTGATCTTACACAGCAAGACTACGATGCGATGCAAAACAAAGCAGAAAACACATACCAATCAAAGATTGCACTCTACAACTGGTTAGAAGATTAATTTTATTTAAAGTTGCTGGAAGGTGATTTGCACAATGGGCCAAGGATATTATTATGCATATTGTCCGAAGGATGTTGAGAGTCGATATGAATTGCTAGTTTTTAATAGTAATAATGAACCATTTTTGCCTTTAACGGACTTTTACCAAGATAGTATAGGAAGAATATCGAAAAGTTCAGCTTTATCTTATTTACAATGTCTGTTACCTTTTTTTTATTGGTTAGAACAGCATAGCAACTATCAAGAAAGACATGTGAAATGGGATGATTCACCAGAAATTATACGAATAGCCATTGAAGATTATTTAAAAAGCGAAATGGAATGTAGAGTTCGTGAAAAGGATAGTTTTTGCTTTGTTAATCTAACAAACAAAAGCCCCAATACCGTAAATCGTTTTTTATCTGCGATTAAATCATTCTATAAATCGCTTATTCGTTTAGACGAGTATAATCATCCTAATCCATTAATAGATTCCGAAGCAATTCTCAATGACTATCGTAGTCATGTTGAAGGTGTTAGAAAGGACAAACCACGCATGCCCGCTATTAGCGGAACAGAAGAACCTTTAGAACATCGTAGATTAACGGATTCTTATTTCAAAATTATCAATGATGAATGGCAACCTAAGATTATTGACGATCCCCACTTACCCTTTCAAGTCTATCAAGCGGGGAAAAATATAAATTGGTCTCAAAGAGAAACGGTTATATCACGAATGCTTTTTGAAACTGGAGCTAGGGCTTCTGAAATCATTGAATTAACAATTGGAGATTATCGTTCAAGAAAAAGTCATCAAGAAGTCATTACATTCAGTAAAGGTAGCTATGGAAGAAAGGTAAAGTTTCTTCGATTTAGCAAAGACACTGTAAAACGCCTTTTTCAATATATTAATACCGAAAGAATGAAATATGATATAAACCATTTTAATTATGAACAACTATCTGATGAAGCTCCTATATTCCTTTCAGAGTTTGGTACACCTTTAACGTATCATGCTTGGTACTATCATTGGAACAAAGCAATGACAAATGGCGATATTAAGTTGAATCCACATAAAGCAAGGCATTGGTTTGTCACAACTAGACTTAGAGAGATTCATAACATTTCTAAATATGATTCCGAAATCCACCAACGAAAGAATGAACTTATTAAGTATATGAAATGGAAAAATCCAGATACCATTAGAGTGTATGAGCATTATTTCGATGAGGAAAAACATCGAGAATCACATGACCAAATGTTTGAAAATATGCAAAAAAATGAAATCGAATATGAACAAAGTAAAAAAATGAAGAAAAACATCGAATTCCAACATACAACAATTGAAGTCCAAAAAGAAATAGATCATGATTTACAAGAACTGTTAGAAGGGTTGGAGTAAGTATGTCAACAATAATTAGAGATGTACCAAATAATGAATGGTATGATAAGTTAAAGGAAAAAGTGGACGGAAAAATTCTTCACTTAAAAGACTCAAGAGGTATTTTTCTTTTAGATAAATTAGATGAAAGAAACTTAAAGTATTTCTTGAGTGCTTGTGTTAATAAACCTTGGGCAAATCATCTCTTATTAGGGATACTTACTAGTGCGGATAAAAATCTAGATTCGCATACAATTAGAAATACATTAATAAATGCTAATCCAAGATTCCAAGATATTTTTTTAGCATTTAACTTGAATACGATGTCAGAATTTGATGTTATGGAACATTTGTATAAATATTTTAAAGGAACAATTTATCCCGAACATTCCAATTCTATGAGAATGAGTTTTTTTAAAAATTATAGAGCACTTTCCTCTCAAATGAAAAAGTGGTTAACTCATAAATTATCAATCGAACAACAAGAATATTTTGAGCAATTTCTTTTTCCTATACCTTTATTTAACTCAAATGATTTTCTATTTGAAAAATTAGCGACGGAACAGGCACAAAATAGTCGGAAAGATGAAACAGATGCTATAGTTCCTTTTCTACCCAAAATCCGATCGGAAGCCCATTTCCGCTGGAATCAAATAAAACGTATAAGGGAAAGTTTTCAAAAAACAATAGAACGTGTTGAGGAACAAAACTTATCTCTTCCACTGCAATTTCATTACGAAGAACCGACACGAATTGGAGAACGTTTTTATTTTCGTTTATGGGATAAGCAGTCATTTGTATTACACCACGAAGAATACTTCCCCAAAACAGTAGTTAAACAAGCACAAGAACGTAAATCAACCTATTCGAAAAATAATAATCACCACTTTTTAGAATTTGTAAAATCTGAACCTTTAGATGAAGATGACGAAGTAGATGGATTATGGTTTACTGATTTAATTGAAAATGATGTTCTAGGAAATTTATTTCAAAGGGCCAACAAAGAAGAAATAAAACAAAAACAAGACTTTCTAAAATTGTGGGGGTATATGGATAAGAATTCTGAAAGTAAATCCCCTCCGTTTGCTAGTGGTCATAAAGATATAATTAGTTTTTCTGCTTTTTTAGGTCGTTATAGGAATAATGTAAAAGGTGTTTTTTTTGATGTAGAACCTTTTTATGCTGGATGTACATTTGGTTTATTGGCGATAGATATTCTTACAACAACAGGAGCAAGAATAAATGAACTATTACAAATTAGCAACACGAAAGAATGTATACAAACTAAATTGGTAAAAGAAAAACTTCATTATTCATTTTATGCGATTCCAAAAGGAAGAGATATTGTAGAAGAATTTTATGTGAGTAAACAAACAATGCAAATTATCCAAACCGTTTCACGAATGCTAAAGGATCATTATGGAGGAAAAATTCCCAGTGTTGAATATCGTCATGATAGAAAGCACTTGTTTCCAGGAGAAAAGCCTTATTATTTTCAATATAATCATAAAGCTTTTAAGATTCATGCAGTGTATGCCTGTATTCGATTTCTACTACACGGGTTAAGATTTGAAACACAAGAGGGCTCTCCTGTAATTGTAAAAACACATTTGTTACGGCATGCATTTGCAACAGAAGCTGTACAACGTCAAAAGATGCCTATTGATATTTTGGCGAAAATTCTGCATCAACGAGACTTAGTGGTAACTGAATACTATTCGGCTCCAACTCCAAGTCAAATTGCTGAATCGGTCGGTGAACTTCAAGATGTAATTTCTAGCTATATTGACATAGATGATGCTTTACTACGAAGTCCAGTAGAACTTCAAAAAGAACTTACAGAGTATAGTGAAAAAGTTGGAGTTTTTAATAACGTTTTAGGCGGCACTTGTGTGACAGATTATGTATGTCCGACGAAGATGGCATGTTTAGGGTGCAAAGCAAAAATCCCACAACCAGAACAAGAACATGAACTATTAGAAGCTATTAAGGTTGCAGAGGACATGGAAAAACGTTTCAAAAAAATTGGGCTCGAAATTGAAGTAAGAAAAGCAAAAGAAATGCGGAAACAAGCTAAAATTGAATTAAAAGAAATTGATTTAATCAAAAAATATAGAGAGGAACAGAGATATGAACCAGTTATCAAATCTAACACCTTCTGGTAGTCGTTCTTGGTTGAGGTCTGTTCACGAACAAAGAAAAAATCGTTCTATTCAATTAGGTATGTTGACAATTGATACTCTCATTTCAAATGGAATTCCTGTAACATACAAAAACATTCATGAGAAATCAAAAGAACTTGATGTAACAGGAAAAGGTATCCATTCTAATACAATAAAAAGAAATGAGGAACTGTATTCTTATTACAAACAATATAGTAAGACTTTTAAAATAAAACAAAACAAGAAAAAGACTGCACCACAAACCACATTTGATGAATCGACTATAAGAAACATTTCACCTAGTCGCAATATTTTAAAAGTAAGAAGTAAATATATGAAATTATCTAAAGAAGAACTTGTAGATAAACTTATTCAGACGGAACAATACCTTGCTCGTAATCATCAAAAGTGGGTTACAGGTCATTTTGAAATGTTTAAATAATTAGTTATTTAATGAAGAATAACTTCTCGGAATTTTTTTCATTGTATAAATGTAAAATAACAATAAAGTTATTAAATTTTAAAAGCTCAAATAAATATAACCCCGTTCTAAATTTAGGACGGGGTTATACTTAAAGTTGTTTAATTTTTGATGTAAGATATTTCACTACACTAAAAAAAATAACGATAAAGTCATTTGAAAATCTAAGTTTTATTCAACAATAGCGGCCCAGTCAAGTTCAGCTATTTCTTCTTGAACGCTTATACATATTCATAGTAACCAACCAGCTAATGACGATGATCCCCGCAAAAAGAAATAGCATATTACTGTACAAATGAGTGGATGGATCAGCATTTATAGGTAACAATTTTCGATCTAGCAAACCTATCGATAATAATCCACCTACAATTGCAATACCCATTCCTTCTGATAAAAAGCTTGTAAAATTAAGCAAACTCATTCCAGCACCAGCTTCCTTTTGTTCCAAACTACTTGAAACAATGGTGGAGATAACTGTTTTCGTAAAAGAAAGCCCTCCAAAAACAAAAATTAATATACTTGTCATGAGCCATGGTGTTGTTTCTATAAAAAGGGCAGCTACTAAAAAGCTGATAGAAAGAAATGCAACTCCAGTTGTTAACACAAATAAAGAGCCTTTCTTATCAACAAGAACTCCACCAATATAACCAAAAACAATAACACTCATTGCACCAGGGAAAATAATCCCACTTCCAATTGCAGCAGTACTTAATTGATACACATCTTTCATCATATAAGGAACCATAGAAAGAAATCCTGCTACAGTTCCAAATATAAGTCCTCCACAAATGATTCCAATCATAAATGGGACATTTCTTCCTAGCGCAGGATCAACAAAAGGATTAGATACTTTCCTAATATGTTTAACAAATATCAGGAAACATATAATGCTAACGATTAGAAAGGAAATTCTATAAGATGTCGTAAACATCATAAAAAATACAATACCTACGGACATGAATATTATCCCTACAGTATCAAAAGAGCCTTTTATTACGTCTTCCTGTTTCATTAATTTTGCAAGGAATGGAACAGTGATAATCGTCACAAGTGGTAAAAGCAGTAAATAAGACCAATGGATATATTCAGCAATCACTCCACCAATAAATGGTCCTACACCTTCTCCCATTGCTACAATGGACCCAATAAGTCCAAATGCTTTACCCCTATCTTCTTTTGGGATATAGCGCGCCACAACAACCATCACAAGTGCTGGAAATGCAGCTGCACCCGCGCCCTGGATAAGCCGAGCCAAAATAATTACAGAAAAGAACGAATGCCCAACAAATCCGATAACTGATCCGATGCAGTTCACTATAATTCCAAATAGGAGTAGCTTTTTGATGCCTAGCTGATCCGATAGCTTTCCATATATAGCTGTTCCTATGGAAAAAGTTAATATGAACGCTGTGTTTACCCAGTTTACACTTGCTGGTTCCTTATTAAAATCGCTAGCAATATCAGGTAATGAAACATTTAAAACCATTTCATTTAAAACGCTGAAAAAAGAAAGAACACAAAGCCATAATAAAACTTGATTATGGCGTAAATTTGACTGTGAATGAGATGTATTCACATTTAACCCTCCAATAAATAATGAGGGTAGACGTAGTTTATAGGGTCATTGATACGCTTTCCCTCTTTAAATGTACCCAATTATATTTATTGCACTTCATAAATAACTCCTCCTAAATTTGATTTGTATATTTTATCACATATAGCTTAAAATGACTCTCATTTTTTTAGCAACTTTACTATTTTTTAAACGACTTTATTGTAACTCAAACAACTTGTCCGTCACTTTACAATAAAATTATTTATGATAAAACTCAAATGTTGTAGTAGTAAATGAGGTCATATAGAGGTCTTTTAAAAGAAAAATACACCACTATTCAATAGTGGTGTACTTTCCTTAATAAAATGTGTAACATTTTATTGAATCCCTTGTTTATTATAGGACTTACTAATTATCTGTCCTTTTAATAAAACAATTGGATTCTTTTTTTCTTTTTATGTTACATTACATATTTATATAAAGCATGTGCAACACCATGTTCTTCATTAGATAATGTTTCATATTTACACATCGCTTTTATTTCTTCAACAGCATTTCCCATTGCAATTGAAATGTTCGCTTTTTCCATCATAGAAACATCGTTTAGCCCATCACCTATCGCAACAGTATTTTCAACTGAAATATTAAGATATTCAGCTAAGGTGTATAATCCATTCCCTTTTTGAGCATCTCGATGATTAATCTCTAAATTGTGCCAATATGAAGATGTAATTGCTAAATCTGAATTATGAAGAAATGTTTCTTTTAGTTTTTTTAATTTCTCTATATCATAAGAAAATGGCAACAATTTATGCACGTGTATTTCTGTTTCTACAATTGACTTGCAACTTTCCGTACTATGAAATGCTGTATGCTCAAGGTATAATGCTGCAATTGTTTCTAATTCTTGTATATCCACATTTGTTTTTGAATTTTTCAAATCCTCAATTTCCCTGCGTACACTTTCCACTCCATATTCTGGAACATATACGCCTTTATCTGTATAAAGTTGATAATATAAACCATTCTCTTCAAGATATTCTACTATTTTAAGTGCCTGCATATTTTGAATTGGATATCTTTTCATCATTTTTTTATCTTTATATATAAGTGCACCATTTTCTGCAATGATCGGACACTCTAAATCAGCTTCTAACAATAATCGTTCAATATCGACAATAGAACGTCCTGTACAAATCGCTACAACATGGCCCGCTTCTTGACATGCTCGAATTGCTTTTGCATTCTCTGTACTAATCATTTTATTCCCTGAAAGAAGGGTTCCATCTAAATCAATTGCTATTAATTTCATTATTTCTTCACCACTTTCTAAAATACACGAGTTCTACCTATATTCAAGGTATCGTTTTCACACTGATCTCGTGAGGTTCTCTTTAGTTATAATTTATGAAAAGCGTTTCAGGTCAAGAAATAATTAAAAATAAAATCAGAAGCTTTTCTTTTTAAAGAAAAGCTTCTGATTTTAAACTATGAACTATAACTAATATATTTCGTCTCACACATGTACACATTCTTTTCTTCAGTTGGGACATATATTTTAAACTTTTCTAAACGTTTTCCGTAAACATGAATAGTGACAACGCTTTCATTTTCTGCTATTTCAAGAATATGACAATCAGCTGGTGGAATGACTTTATCTGTTTCTCCTTCTCCCAAATAAAGATTTCCTGTATGAGTTAAATAAACAAGTGAATTTTCAAGCTGCTTCGTTTGTATAAAGTTCTGCACCATTATTCTTCCTGTAAATACGCCTTCTACTCCCCATGTGCCATCATGATCATGTAAAGGAGTCGATTGTCCATCTTTCCATACAAGAGCTAATACTTCAAAACGATTTAAAGGATCTTCATAAAGCAAGTGTCGTGCATATTGAGCCGAATTCGCCTTCTGTTTTTCTAACGGAAGCCATGTTTTCTTTTCTAAAAGTTCTTCTAATAATTTTTCAATCCCACAAACAATTTGATCTTCTAACAAATTACTATTTATTAAATCCGTTACAGCTTTAATAAATGTTTGGAACGTCTTACTTCCATTACACGTTAACATAAGCATCCTCCTCTACTCTTATTCACACACTTCCATACTAAATAACCAACTAAAATTTTACAATTGAGAAATAAAAAAACAAGGTACAGTAAATTTGTACCTTGCTGAACAGTTTATTGAGTTTTAAACGAATAGGTAAGAATTTTGAATTAAATCATAATATGCTTTATCCTTCTCTTCGACGTTTTGAGAATATGGGGGCTATAACGAAAAAAGTACATACACAAGTCGGTAAGCCAAATCGAAATATGTACGACATAACTGAAACAGGAGAAGAAATCTTTTCTGAAATGTTGCGCGAGTTTCCCGAAAAACTCGCGACAAACAATATAGAATTTCTTGTTCGTATCGCGCTTTTTGAAAAGCTTGATTATGAAGCTAGAAAAGAAGTTTTAACAATACGCCAAGACATACTACATAAACAACTTACTGCTATTCAATCTTTAGATGCTAGTTCACCTTTTATTACAGAAGTAATTGAATTTAGTAAATCACGTATCGAACATGAATTGCTCTGGATTACATCACTTATGAAGAAAATATGAAAAAATAAAAGAAAAGTTAAAAACAATGAATGAAAATGAGATTTATTATCAATACTATAATTAATAAAAGGGCAACCACGATTTGGCTACCCTTCAAAAATTTATACTTCCGGATCGAAAGTTTTGCAATCTGTTTCTTCTGTAGTCGATGCTTGTTTTCCTTTATGACTTACTACATAAATTGCGTCTGCGCTACATTTATTGCCGTTAGCCCAAAATTTACAGTTGTTTACTTCACATAAAACGTCTTGTGCCATAGTATCACACCTCCTCGTTCTATTATCATTAACAAAATTCGGAGGTATGATACTTTTTGTTATGCATTTTTTATTCCCTTTTTAGCTTTCTTAATGGCTCTATATCTCCTTGTACAATAGCACCTATATTTTCAGTTATTTTTTCAATATGAAAATGCCACCATTGTATTTGCAATAATTCTTCTATTATTGCATTTGAAAATCTCTCCCTTATTTTATTTGCAGGGTTTCCACCAACAATTGTATATGGTGCAACGTCTCTAGTCACAACCGATTTAGCTGCTATTATTGCACCATCCCCTATTTTTATTCCAGGCATAATTGTTGTATCCATACCGATCCAAACGTCATTTCCTATAACTGTATCACCTTTGTAAGGTAAATCAGACAAATTAGGTGTATACTTCTCCCACCCATTTCCAAATATATTAAATGGATATGCCGAAAATCCATCCATCCGATGATTCGCTCCATTCATAATAAAGGTAACTCCATTTGCAATACAACAAAACTTTCCAATGATAAGGCGATCTCCAAGAAATTCATAATGATGTAATACTCGATCTTCAAATGTTTCTCCATCTTTCGCATCATAATATGAATAATCTCCGGAGAGTATATTAGCTTTCGTTATTGTATTTTTTATAAAGTGAACATTTTTATTTCCTTCGATAGGGTATTTAACATTTGGATTAGGATTCATGTTGCACAGCACTTCCTTTCCTATTCATTTCACTCTCTATTGCTATAACTGGCTTTAAATTGTATATAGGTAAAATAAATAATAATCCAATTATAAATAGTAAAGCTGTGCCTTCGTACATCGTACTTAATGAGAACATTTCTTTTAATGAACCAGCAATACTCATCGTTACTACCATTGAACCGGTGAATAGCGGACTTAAAATACCATTTACACGACCAATAAAATCAGTATCACTATTTTGAATAATGAGCGTATTAATACCTATTTGAATACAAGGAAGAGCTAAACCGCTAAAAAGTTGTGCTGTGAGTGTTACCCATAAATTGGTGGAATAACCTATAATACCGATGCCAATTGCCTGACCAAGCATACCGATAATTAACATCTTTTGCGGCGCAACATTTTTTGCAAACACCATCGCTAAAGCACCGCCAACAATCATTCCTGCACCATTTACTGTTAGTAACCATTGTAAACTCTCTTTTGATAATCCTAACTGCTCAGTCACAATAAAAATACCTAACGGCTGAATTAAACCAATTCCTAGTCCTGCTGCCATAAAACAAAGCCCTAGCAAAGTTAATGCTTTTTTCTTTTTCACATATTTAATACCATCAAGCATTTCCTGTAATATAGTGATTTCTTTCTTCTCATTATCATTCTCAAGATCTTTCGGAAGAAATAACAACACAGCTGCTGCAAGTAAAAAAGCGATACCTGTAATAATGATTGAAATATAAATTCCAAAACTATGAAAAATAAATGTTCCAAGAATCGGTCCTAACACCATAAATATCGCAAATATTGTTTGATAAATAGACATTGCTAATTGAATTTGTTCTGCCGATAAATGCTGTTTAAACAATTTCATGCCAGATGGCTGAGAAAATTGCGAAAGGATTGCAGAAATAAGTGTGACAAAAAACACGATTTTCCACGTTCCAAACATTAGAGTAATTAATACTGCAAATACTGATAAAGAACTTAAAGTCTCACACCATATCATAGTCCTCTTCGGCTTCCACCTATCAGCAAACGTTCCACCAATAAAGGAAAAGATGAAAATTGGAGCAAACTCCGCCACTGAAATCATCGAAATAGCAAAAGCATCACCCTTTGTCATTTCCATTACATATAGTAATACCGCAAAGTTCCGAACCCATATTCCAATTTGTAAAAATAATGCTGATGCTAGAATCCCCTGTACAAACCGGTTTTTTAATACTTGTGATACCCCATTATTTTGTTTCGTTTCTACATTTGTCGACATAAAAAAGCCCCCTATTTCATGTTCTGAACAGGAGGCAGCACAAATCATATGAAAAGACTATATTTTCGCAGAGCGAAATACATCCCTTTTCTATAAATGTACAGACTAATCCTATTCAGAAGAATATTTCGTTTTTTAACGAAGATCTCTTACAAATAGAATTAGTTGATCATTGGGATGTTTTCACCCTTCCGTTTCGAATTTAAATTACACATACATACTCTATGTAAATCATTTTCTATGTATGCATGTCTTACAATAAATATTCTAGAATGTTAATGGTAATTCCTCTAAAGAACGCATTAAATAATTACCTTGCCATTTAATGTCTTCACGATTCCCTTTTATTTGTAGTTTTGGCATTCTCTCAAACAAAGTAGTAATAGCAATTTTTGCTTCCAACCTAGCAAGTGGAGCGCCTAGGCAAAAATGGCTACCATGTCCAAAGGCAATATGGCGATTGTTCTCGCGAGTAATATCGTATACTTCCGGATTCTCAAATACTGTTTCATCACGGTTTGCAGAAGCTAAGGCAATGACAACCATATCTCCTTTTTCAATTGTTTGATCGTGAATTTGAAAAGGTTCATCTGCCCATCTTGAAGTTGTAACCTCAACCGGAGAATAATATCGTAATCCTTCCTCAATTGCTGCATCAATTAACTTTGGATTTTCTTTTAATAACTGTAATTGATCCGGATTTTCAAGAAGTGCTAATACCGTATTTGTTATTAAATTTACCGTTGTCTCATGCCCTGCAACAATTAGTAACATTATCATTGAATATAGTTCCCGAGCGTTAAGTTTATGTCCTTCACTTTCTGCAAGTATTAAAGCACTAACCAAGTCCTCTTTCGGTTCTTTTCGTTTCATATCAACTAAATATTGAAGGTATGTAATAAACTCAGATAGTTGCTTTTCAGTTTCTTTTATTTCTTCTGGTGTTTCTGGATAAGCAATGACAGCATGCGACCAAATTCTAAATTTCGCTTGATCTTCTTTTGGAATGCCGAGCATTTCACTTATTACAATGATTGGTAAAGGAAATGAATAATCATCCACAAGGTTTAATGAACCTTTCCGCTCAACTTCGTTCAATAAATCATCTGCAATATCCTGAATTCTTCCTTCCAGTTGTGCAATCATCTTCGGTGTGAAAACTTTTTGCACAAGTGATCGCAGACGATTGTGGTTAGGTGGATCTGAATTTAACATGTGCGTCGTTAAATGATCACTATTGTCAACAGTAAGAAACACATTTAATGTATCTTGAGAAAATACATTGGCCGGATCTTTTTTTAAGCGACTGTCTTTTAAAAGCGGCAAAGCATCTTCATATCTTGTAATAAGCCACTCTGCACCTAATTCAGTTTTATTCACAAATAAGATAGGTTGCATTTTACGAGATTCTTTATAAATTTCATATGCATCTTCTTTAAACTGAGCTGAAGCTAAATTGATGCCATCCTCTATTCTTAGCCCAACTTTATTTTTCATTGACATTGTATTCCCTCACTCTCATTTGTTTAAAAAAAACAACCAACATATGCATTATACGCTAATAAAAACGTGAAAATTGTAACTTTTTAATCAAAACCTTACTTCGTATATTGAAAAATAAAAAAGTGAGGGAGTAAAATCTTTCTACTCTCTCACTTTTCTTTATGCGAAGCACATGAAATTACTAATTTGTTGATAGCGATAACTTATTTTACGACGACGACCACCTTGCCACGTGTAACCTGATACTCCATTTCTTCTCACTTCGGTCGGGAAGAACCATAAATCCCTTCCGAAAGGACCAGGACGATGTAAGCGTAAATAGCCCCATCTTCCTAGACAGTTACACATCCAAGATTTCATATTACCTGGTTGTGCAGGAGAAGCAAATGTAGACGGTAACGACGGCGCTTGTGACGGAGGTGGTGACGTTGGAGCATCTTCCGCATCATCTGGTCTGTAATCTTCTTGTTCAATATCTCTCACTTCATTTGTAGGTTCATACCCGTAGTTTTGTGGATTATAATACATCGCTTGATCATATGGATAATTTTGTTGGTTATACATATTAATAAATCACCTTCTTTTCATTACCTTTACCATTCATATGTGATATGCCCTCTCTGGGAAGCTTATGTATAGCCTAAATTCAACAAAAAATAAAGCTCGTATTTTAAAAATACGAGCTTCTTCATAAACGGAATAGATGTATTATTTTCTTAATTTCACACTATAGAAACGCATTTCATCTAATGAACCTTCAAATTCAAATACTTCTTGTTTAATTAATTCCTTTAAGCGATATTCTAAAAACGTATCGCCAACTGATTGCTCTACAAGACCAAGTGCTTCACCAATTACTCTAGGAGCTTTTAGGAATTCTTGATCAGCACCTATACTTTTCGCACATTCAATAATAAATTGATCAAAATAATTTTCTTGTACAGAACGCACTTCATTGTCTGTCCAAACTCTTAAAAATCCCGTACTTTTCGAGAGACTATCCCACTCATGTTCAAACTGCATCCGATTCTCTACAGTTAAATACGGCAATTTTACAAAACTTTTTTGAATTAGAGCTAAACTTTCAGGTGGTAACTCTCCTGTTCCACGAATAACATACTCTAGTTTTAATATTTCTTTACTTGCTTCAGATGTATTCATAACGCGAATACTTTTCTTATCTTTTAATTGCGCCATTACAAAACATAGACCTACATGTTCATGTGCGTTATCGGCTTTCCAAATTGTAATAGGCGTTTCACTAGGAATAGCGTATAGTTCTTTCATAGTTTCTAAAAACCTTGGTAAATACTCTTCTTCAAAATAATTTTCATAAGCATTTAAGTTGTTTACTAACCATTCCTGTCTTGCTAGTTGCCACTTATTCATATGTAACTTGTGTATCGGCCCAATTGAAAAGAATTCAGAAAAAGCAATAACCATCTCTTCCAATCGTTCTTCTTGACTTAGCATATGCTTTAAACATCCAGCTGTTGAATCATCAAATGCAATATGAATGTGTGAGCTTTCTTTTACATTTCTTTTATAAGATGTATTACTCAGTAGTTGATTAGGAATATCCATTAAATTTTTAATAGTATCTTCACTATAGTTTTCTTCTAATAAATTTAACTGAATTAGAATGCTTTGAAGTAAATGTTTTGCTTCATCTTCGTACATATCCTCTACAACATTTTTGATTTTATCTATCATATAATTCCCTCTATTCATTTCATAAATAACGTAGATTATAGTGTATCACTTTATAATCATTCTTTAAAAGCTTTTTGGTCAAATCATGTATTACACAGATTGCTACGGCTAAAATTACTAAACATTTTGTAAATCCTTTAATTTAAATGTATAATTATATAGAAAATAAAAAATATAGGAGCTATATGTATGGAAAAAGTATTTACTAATTATAAATATTATCTAAAAAATTGGAGATTTATATTTATTTGTATATTACCTGCTGCTGCTTTATTATATACACTTGATGTTACCTTTGAACTACTGTTTCATCAAAATTTCTATTTGTCTAATTTAATAATTGCTGTCATTTTATTTTTAATATTTATTAACGTAAAAGATAAATTTAAAATCAAAAGTTAAAGAAAGCTATAATTGAAATGAAACCGTTGTAGAGCTACATTTTTCATAAAAAATAAGGGCACCCTGCTATTGGAAGCCCTAAAGTGATTAGAGGTTTTTTCTGAGTATTGATTCGGACACGAAGATCTTGTCCTACTATTTACTATATGCTTGTACTTATTTTATTGTGCATATATTAAATATCATATCTAGCTACTTCATATATCCATTGTACAATTATCATATACATAAAAAAACATCCTCCTGGATGTTTTTTATGTACACATTTTTAAGCTTCCATAAATTTAGCAGGTACACCGATTTTTTCAACTACAGAAGATATATTAGTAGGATTAATCATTACATTTTCAATACTAACTAATTTATTTTCTAGTAGCCCATTCTCTGTAGTAATAAGTTCTTCAAACCGAGCTAAAGTCATCGAGAATTTGTGTTCACTTCCACCATTCATACTGACTTTTACGTACTTCATAGTGTCACCCGCCTTTCATAATAATCTATAATTCGGTAAAAAGGCACTTACATCCTTTTATTTACTCCTAGATTTTTCACTTTTACATTTGCCAATTCACGTTTATATTATTTTGAAGAAAACAACCACTATTTTATGTTCACGCTATAATTGCTAATAAGAATGATAAAGATAAAAATACACAAAGTAGTATATATAAAGCAGTATCCATTCTAGCAAATTGGGTATCTTTTTTTCGCTTAAAAATACCAAAATAATGAAACTCACCAATTACTCTTATGAAAAATACAATCATACACACCCAGGATCCCACTCGAACAATAATATTAGGAAATGCAAAATGAACAATATTTGTTTGTTGTAATAAAATCATCGCTGCCATACTTAATAATAACGCAATGAGCAATGTCATTCCTGCACCTGGTGTAAACGCCTTTTTTCCCATTTTTGTTGGAATAACACTATTTGTCGCCCACTTACCTCCAAAAGCCCAGTAAACATGTAAAAAGCTAACTAAAAATAATATACAGACAGAAATATATGTAATAATAAGCATTTTGTCCTCCCATTATTTTATTTAACTCCTTAACTTTAAGGTATGCTATAAAGTGAAACTTTAATCAGTGGGGGTCTTACTGCCCATTAAAGCGGGATACATTTCTCATTAGCAATCAATATGTAATTACAAAAAAGCCTTCAATGATAACTCATTAAAGGCTTACTAAAGTTTCTTATGCATTATACTATACCTATTTCTACGACGTTCCATCCTTGTTTGTCCTTGAACAGTACCTTCTTTATATTGATGTATTTGCTCTTTCAGTTCATATGTTGCAGCTGGAGCCGGTTCTTCGTAATTATGCTCACGTATTTTTTCTGGCGTTTTTCGTTTTGATACTTTTCCACCAAACTTAAATAATTGCATCCTAAATTTCGGTAATCTTGGAAGTGGAATCTTAAAGGATAATTTTTTCTGTTTCTTTTTTTGTTTAAATAGATTTATATTTTCTTTATTATCATTTTTCTCTCTGCGGTGAATTAACATCGCAAGTAATCCACCTAATATCAGTCCACCAACTAAAAGCATGATATATTTGAAATTGCTTGTCATTAAACTAGACATACGTTCAAGTATGACTAACGACTGTACTTCTTTCATATCCCATATTAAAGCGGCCCATAATGCGAATAAACCGAAAGTAAGTCCATATGTACGAAAACGAAATAAACATGGAATTAAAGCGATACAAGCGGCAATTTTCGCATTCGCTATTATTGAACTAGTTGAAATATCTTGATGCCAAATGACTAACAATAGTGTAATAAATGGTGCATACGCTATCCAACTACATATACGTGAATATATTTTTTTCGCAAAATAACTACCGAAACTAGTAAAAAATAAAAGGCCTCCAATATATAAAGATTGTTCTAGCGGGATTTGCTTTAAAATTCCTGCAACTGGAAAGAGGCCGCTCAATAGCATTAATAGCACATCTAATTTCTTCACAATTCCTCATTCCTTTCAAATTTCTTTTGAGTTAATACATATTGCTTTTCCATATGATGTAGTTTTTTATTTCTAAAAAACATCTTAATCCTGTATGGAAATAAAGTAAATATGTAAAAGAGAAGATACATGACAAAAGATATCCTTATTTACATGAAAAAATGACAAATCCTGACCTATATAATGAACAGGATTTGTCTATTATTATTTAAATTAGAATAATTGAATCTTTCTTTTCTATTTTTATAATATCTACATCCAATTCATCATCAAACTCTTTAAACTCTCTTGCATCTATATCCGTCATATCACGAATGATTTTATAAGCATTTCGCATAAGTGTGATTTCATTAACTAAAGCTATTTTCAAAGACGACATATCAGCGATAATTTACGTCTATTCCGAATAGGTGTTAGCAAGTTCGTTTGCAAACTTGTTAGCACTTTTTTATATTTCTTCTATTACATACACCTTCGCAAGAACATCATATTTAGCAGCTAACTCTTCCAATTTCTTTTCTCTATATTTCGTCACTGTAAAAAAATGAATCACTGGCATTTTCCCGTTATGCTTCTGTTTATAAATTTGGGTAAACTCTTCATATTTTTTTATCTTCTCTTCATTCACTTTCATTTTCTGCGAGCGATCTACCTCAACTGCATGAAGTATATTTTCTTCATCCCGAAACTTCACATCCGGAACTATTTTCTTTTTCTCTTTATTCTTTATATAACGTATATCCGTTTCAATCTGCCAGTTATCTGGACAAAATAAATGTAACCACGCTTCATTCCGTAATAACGCATGCGCAAGCTTCCCTCTCGAAACAACCTTACCATCATCACCAAACATCGCGTGCCCTTCGTTATTGAGATAATACACATATTCTTTCCCTTGCATGGTTTTACTCACGTATGGTTTTAAATCCCAAAATACGGTTTGCATTACGTATACCACCCATATTATGCACACTCATTAAATGTCTTCTCGTTGCAAACTGAAGCTTCCTAATCGTCGCAAGTATCGCCATCTGACGGTTGATTTTCATATGGCTCTGGATGTTCATGTTTTTCCACCTCATATTCTTTTAGATGTTTCCACATAACTATGTCATCGATATACGGCACTTGCAGTACGGTGAAGCTTTCCTTCATATATATAGCTCTTCCTGGAATAGATGGTAGTTGTTCTAATCCGGACTGATCGATTACAACCTCTGATGCGGTACGAGTCGGTAAACGGAAGCCGAGTTTCGCGTTCGCCATCTGTTTTACTACCCTTGGCAATGTATCTCCTGTAGGATATTGCGTACAGAAGACAATACGAAACCCAAGTGCCCCTCCAACACGCGCAATATGACTAATCATGTATTGGCACTCTTCCAGCATTTTATTATGAGCTCTCGGTAGCCCTTTTGCAGGTGCAAGTACTGCTCCTTCATCCACTACAATGAAATACCGGTCCTTTTCTTTCGTGTGAACAATATTCTTGATACCACGTTCTTTCATGTACTTCCCACGTTCATGCATTTTTTCCATCACTTTCAGCAGCATGCCGTGTGCTTGCTCTGAAGTTTCTACGATTTGTTCGACTTGTTTCAGTTTTTTATATTCACTAAATTCAAGTCCTTCTTCTTTTAAATCAATCAAATAAAAATGAGCATGATCAGGATTTGCTAATGATAAGGAAGCGAACATATTTTTAAGGAAGACTGTTTTCCCCATACGAATTAATCCCCCTACAGCCATATGCGGTGTTTCATCGAAATCATGATAAACAATTGTTTCTAAACTCTGGCCAACTGGAATACGCCATTTCCCTTTCGTTACTAAATCCATTGACCATGACCAGTTCTTCGGTATTTCTCTACGGAACACACGGATGTTCAATTTATAATTATCGTACTGGATACGTACTGGTTTATTTAGCCCTTCTGAAACTACATCCTCAACCTTCTGTATGATTTTACTCGGCATACCAAGCGGTAAAGTATATACATAAGTCGTACTACGATCATCATCAATTTGTTTTTGGAACTTTGGATATTGCAATTTGTCTTCATTATTTCTTTTAATCGCAATTCCAGCCACCTCAAAAAACACCTGTATTTTTCTCTTATCATCATTTTTACTTTTGAACTTTTCACCGAATAATGCCACTGTCAAACCTGCAGCTGGAACGAGTAATAATTCAATCAATTACCACCGTTTGATCTCCCAAGCTCTATGATTACAAGTGAATTTCATTACGACAGTAGTAGCTGGATAAACAGTTCACCGTTGCTACTAAAATCTGTATCTAAAGAAGCTCAAAATCTAATTACTAAAATAAACAAGAATTATAATGAAGATTTCAAATACGAAAGCGTATATATCAGCGGCGGCCAGATGGGCGATGGTGAAAGGGTAGAATTACTTTCCTCTAATCCTAATTTAGGAAAGATTTATGATTATGGACAAGGGCAACTCTATTTAGTAGGTGAGAATGAAAATGATTTCATGATTACATTTATAATTGATAAAGCTACTGTAGAGTTAGCAAAAAATTGGATTACTTTAATAAATCCAGATTTAAATCTAGATAAAGAAATTAACGATATTGTTGCATTGCCTTTCAAAAATTCAGGGGAGCGAGATTATCACGCATATTTAGATAAGGGTAACTACAAAATGGAGTTAGGCACAATGCCTGCATCAAATGGTTATGAAAGAATAGACATAAGTGTTAAAAGAAAATAATTGATAGAAATAAAAAAGAGCCGCCCAACAGGACGGCTCTTTTTTATTTCACATACACATACGCTTTATTTACAATTAAGCAGATTTTAGTTCACATAAATATTATTATACTAATCTAAAATTTCCGTATTTACATTTTTTTCTTTTTATCTCATAATTTTAATTGGGAAAGGGAGGAAAAAAATGGTTCAAATCAAAGTAACACCTGAAATGCTAGAAGAAGTGGCTAATCGTGCAAATAATACCAGAATCGCATTAGAATCTATACATAATAATTTATGTAACGAAATAGATCAATTGTGTTTTCAGTGGATTGGTGCCTCTAATCAACAGTTCATTCAAATGTTCAATGATGCGAGACCAAAAGCTTTTACATCTATCAATTCACTTGTAAAAGTAGAAGAAGACTTGAAACGGATTGCTGAAAAATTCCGCAATGCAGATAATCAAGATGTTACAATGGAAGAAGGTGCAATGTGTGGTAAACCTTCCTCTGAAGAAAAAGGTTTTGATGGCGGTAAACTAGCTCGAGATATAGCCGGTGAAATAAGTGGTGAGTATGATATTAAAAGAGCGTGGGATGGTGTTGATCCATCTACTGGTGAAAAACTATCAACCTGGGATAGAATCTTTGCGGGTGGGATGGCAGTAGCTGGTCTTACACCAGTCGGGAAACTTGCTAAAGTGGGAAAAGGCGTTAAGATGACGCATGCTGCAATAGAAAGTAAAAACCTTTTACGAGGAGAAGATTACTTAAAAGCAGCAACAAGACCAAATGGTATCGGTAAACCACATATTGGTGAGAACGGAAACCTAATCCCAGCAAATAAAGAAGGGATGTATAAAGGCCGACAAGTAACTGTAACTGAACATATCTTAGGTGGATATCGCAGAGGAGCAAAACATAATAGTCCTTATACTAGTTTCTCGATAAAACCTGAGGTTGCAAGTAATTATGGTAAAAATATTATTGATATTGATTTACCTGCTCTAAGAAAGGGGATTAGGGACGGTGAAGTAAAAGATGTTGCTATTTTAAGCCCTAAGCAAATAGAGCGTTTAATAAAGCAAGATTCCGCCACTACAGATCACTGGAAAAATCTCGCTTTAAATTGGACTAAAAGAGATACTGAATACCTTATTAGAGGAGAAATTCCTAGTAAATATTTTAACATTAAGAAATGAGAGGGATATTCGCTATGAAACTATACTTTAAAGATATACATTTAGGAGACATTTCAAATGTAAATGGTGATGGTTTTTGGATGTATGGAAATATTAATTTCACTAATAACATTTCTGATTTCAAAGAGTTTCTTAACAAAATGGTAGATGAAAATAATCCGCCTTTAGATGATGTAAATCCAATCCTATTGGATGAAAATAATTGGTTTGTATCTAAAAATAATCAATTAGAGGGAATTGGAATACCTGCCGTCTACTTTGATTCAAATGAAATAGAATGGCGTTGGAGATAAATAAAAAGGTTCTCAGTTAAGAGAACCTTTTTCACTTCACATATACATAGGTTTCATTTGCTATTACATAGTAAATCTCACTTAACTTCATACCACCCAAGAGTATGAAAGGATTGATCATTAATGAATATTCTAGAAAAATTAAACGATTCCTTCACTTTAGAAGCTCAGGAATCACCAGCGAGTAAAGAGGCCATTCAAGAATTACAAAAGTTCTCATCAATAGATGTACCATTAGATTATTTAGAAGTAATCCAAAATTGTACAAACGCAGAGATTAATGTACAAAATGAACTTTACATACGTATTTGGGGCCCTACTGATTGCATAGAGATGAATAAAGCACATGATATTCAAAAATATATACCAAATTCACTGGCAATCGGTGATGATGAAGGCGGAAAAGCATTATTATATGGAGATGGAAAAGAAGGATTCGGATTATATACAGTGGATTTTGGAGATTTAGATATTGAAGAAGCAATTAAAATAGCTCCTTCATTAAAAGCATTGTTAATAGATGGTGTCGGAGTAGAGGAATTGTTGTCATAGTTAATAAAATAACAGCCGAATCATTTATATCGAGTCGGCTGTTATTTTTGATTAAGCTATCCTTTTGTTTTACTTCAAATACTCATACCACCAATCTCTACGATCAAGGTACTCCTTCATCGCATTTAATTGAGCATCTGAAGTTGGATCAGAAATAAAATATGCTAATCCATCAGGTTGTAAAATGAACTTAGCTGTCATTTTTAACGATGTCAATGCTCCCATAACATCTTCAATATACTCTCTTGAAAATGCTCCTGATTGGATGATATTTAGTTTAGTTGTTTGAACTTGCTCTTGCACTGCTCCAGTAAACCAAGAAAGCAGCTTTCCTCCTATCAATTGATTTAAATCACAATTACCGATACCAGGTACATTTCCTGTTTCCATGTACGCCAAAAATCGCAAGGATATGCTGGCTTATTACCAACATATTACCAACTTTCTTAGCACCTCAACAGTATAACTCATCGATAAAGGCTTATATGCCGGCTCTCATATCCTCCATGGATTTGTCTATTATTATTTAAAGTAGAATAATTGAATCTTTCTTTTCTATTTTTATAATATCTACATCCAATTCATCATCAAACTCTTTAAACTCTCTTGCATCTATATCCGTCATATAGCTCTTTATTACTTTCGCCATATGCATGGAATATGGCATGTGTA
Organism: Bacillus sp. FF-1; assembly: GCF_028548245.1. Lineage (NCBI taxonomy): Bacteria > Bacillati > Bacillota > Bacilli > Caryophanales > Bacillaceae > Bacillus > Bacillus sp. FF-1. Next base: position 339,757 of record NZ_JAQQGG010000002.1, on the reverse strand, counting down.
TATTCTTTTCCAAAAGCATACTTGAATTACAGCACATGTAATGTACCATTTTGGCAATATAGTTCCTTTCAACAGCTTTTACACCTAGAGGTAATATTTCAAGTATATATCGATGCAATGTTTCACTATCATTACACAGATACTCACCAGTGCTATAATATATTCCCTTTTGATCTATATATAAACTCGTACTATCTAATACGTCATCACATTCTATCACACCGTATTTGGGTACATCAAAAGATGTATTTATTCTTACAGCATTTAAGTTTGGAACCTTTAGCACATCTGGAACAATGTCAGGGAAAGTATCTATATCAATTTTTTCATTTTGTAACTCTTTTATCCAATGTTTTCTTACATTCGCATCTATAATGAAGTATACTTGCTCATTTTGCTCTTTTGCAGGTTGTAAAATTTCCGCTAATGTTTCAGAAACAAATTGTTTAAATTGAATGCCCATATCATTTCTTTTTGAAGGCTGCGGTAAAAAAGTGTTATGTTTATCTACATTTAATAATAAACGATCAATCGTTTGCCACTCTATATTCCCATATAATTTATATGAAATTTCTTTTCCTTTTATTTTTGAAAAAATGGGTAAGAAATCAAATTTCGAGATTCGTTCAATTGATAAATTAACATATGTACAAGGTAAATTTATCTTATTCCAACTACGTTTTAAAAATCCTTTTTGTTCTAATAAACTCAAAATACCATTTATAATCGTTTTACGAGACACACTTTGGCCTATAAATAAATTAATAAATGCTGAAATACGGTTTGTTCGTGCAAATCCTTCTCTAACAATTTGCTTTGGATCAATTTTTTCACGTCCATCACAATTTTTCATTGCAATTAACGCCAATGTCGCATCATTACGCTTACCTGCAGTAGCATAAACCGCTTTCATAACATCCTCTACTAAATTCGTTTTATACTTCTGGCAATATTGCATCTTATATGGATTTTGCAATACTTTTTCAATATTACATCTTACTATTTTTAACAACACTGGAGAATCTGCATTTAATATATATGATGACTCACTGATTTGAGCTAACACCATTTCACTTTCAAATAATGCTTGTTCTACTTCCAGCGATATTTTTTCAGACCATATTTCTAGCGTTATAGTCTCTAATCCTTTTGGTGCAATTAAAGGGAATACTTCTTTCCTATTGCCTGTTTCAATCTTTTTACATTCTGGTAGTAATGTGAAATAAGAAAATTTTTGCTGAAACCCTTTAAATAGATACTCTCTTTCTTTTGCTTTTATACCAGATCTTATTTTAGTACCTTGAACTTTATATATTCTCTCATTGTATGGAAGAAGTACCCTAAGATTTGCTCCTAGCATATAATCTTTCGGATATTGAAGAATATGATCTAATTCAACTTCTCCACCTATACGAAAATCATCTTTTAAATTTCTAAATATCTTAATCCATTTGATGCCGTTTGTAGCCTGCTGAACTTTTAGTTTTACAAATCGTAATTTCTTATTATTCAATGCAAATTCTGGAGTAGAAATTAATATCATGCCCCGTTTTCGTCTTAATAGCAAAGGGATGTCTGGATGGTTATATTCTTGATAAAATCTCCGAATTCCTATTGAAACATTTAATAATGGAATGTTCTCTCCTCCGCGCGTTATATATTCGAACCGAAATACATAGGCGAAATAGTCTTGTGTTTTTTCATCTTTAATAGGCTCTGACATCGCCTCACAAATATTTTGTGATCTAAGAGGAGAAAAATATATATCTTCTTCATTTATATTTTCTAATTGTACAGGACGTTCACAAAAAATATGTGAAATTAAAGCGGGCACCCATTTAGAATATACTTCCTTATCATGTAGTACTGTTAAATTAGAAATTAAATCGTAATGCCATTCATATTTTGGCGATCCTATTAATTTATTAGGTTTCCAATCATGAATAATCTCATACCAACTTTGAAAAATATAATCAAGTTGTTCTTTTCTAATAGGTTCTTTACTTACAATCCATGGTGTATTTTCATTTAGTACATATGGATTATGCTGAATAAATAATATATCAGAAAACATATCATATAACCTTTCATTCAATTGTTTCAACTTACTCGTTAATAAAAATGTCTTATAATGTATCTCTACAATATCGAGCCATTCAATAGGAAAATATATAAATGATACGCTTTCGTTTAAAAGAGGTTCTACTATATTTTCAAATGTTAACAACTTTAATTTTTCCATAAAATGATTACTTCCTTTCTTCATTTTTCTTGATCTCAAAAAACTAAAGTATCATCACATAATTTAATTATTTAAAAGAGAAGCAAATACTGCTTATCCGACTTATATATTAATGACATGACTCTGATAAAAGTTAAAAGAAATTTTCATACATATCCCTCCTTTTATATAATAAATATAATATATTAAGATTATATAATATTAGTCACGTATTGTATTTGGGATTTACAATAATTTTACAAAAGATTATAAAAGAGGTATTGACCATACATATGTATATCAAATCCTCTTTTCACTATCCTATTACCTTTTTCGCTTCTTTATTCACTGACCACTTCTCTAATGTATAAGTCATTTCCCAAAATGAATATTCATATTGACTGCTAATAATAAAATGCTATTTCACTGCGGTACGTACCATCTTTCTGTACGTTTCTTTTTAATTCTCGTGCAATAGAGGAGTGATGTCGCTTCAGAATGGCACCAATTTCTCTCGTTGAATGACCTAATTTATGAAGTGCTTCTAGTTATCCACATTCAAACGTAGTAACATGGGAATAGCCCATACTCGTCCTCCGTGTAAGTAAGTGGGGTGGTAACTTCTACTTTACACGAAGCGAGGTGAGTTTTTTGTTTTTTTAGGTGTCGCACTTAATAATACAATTCGTCAAATTAAAAAAAGACGCACTTAGATTGATGCGTCTTTTTACGATACTTCTTTTGTTAAATCATATACATAAGTATGATTCATACCTGTAAATAGCAATACCTCTTCTCTTTACCCTATTACGTTTTTCTCTTCTGTACTTATCGGCCACTTTTCTAAAGTATAAGCCATTTCCCAAAATGAATATTCATATTGACTGCTAATAATAAAATGTTGTTTCATTCGTTTACGGTCTGCCTCTGTTACTTGTTCAGCGATAGTATCTAACCTTGTAATTTGCTCTTCAACTAATGTTCGGAACCAATCAGATCCATAAGCAGAAATCCATTCGTTATAAATCGGCTCTTCTGGCTTACACTCTTTTAAACGCTCACCAATTTCATAATACAACCAATAGCAAGGTAAAATTGCTGCAATAATATCGCCTAAATGTCCTTCATACGCAGCACGATACATATGTGAAGTGTACGCATATGCAGTTGGAGCAGGGATAAAATTATCTTTTTCTTCTTGTGTTATCCCTAATTTCTTCGCAAAATTCTCATGTAAAGATAATTCCGCTTCATATGTATTTTGAGCATGGTGTGCCATACGAGCTGTCGTTTCTAATTCTAGTGCTTTTGCAGCTCCTAAAGTTTGTACTCTAGCAAAGTGACTTAAATAATACGAATCTTGAAGCACATAATAGCGAAAACTAGCTAAATTTAACGTTCCTTCACCAAGTTTTTTTACAAAAGGATGATGAAAACTAGCTTCCCAAATTGAGTCTACTTCTTTACGTAATGATTGTGAAAAAGTCATGTAAATCCCTCCAATTATGTATGAAATTTAAGTATTTACCCACCATTATTAAATCTGTAAAACAAAAAAACTTTCTTTACAGGCGTAAAGAAAGTGAAATTGACAGTATTTATACATGAAACAGCAATGTCTTTCCCACTTCCCTACGCTGGCATTAACCAGATCAGGTACTAAGAGTCTCAAATTCCAATTTGATCTCAGCCTATAATAGGCCCCCCTAGTGGATAAAATATTTAATTTTCGTATTGTATTCATCATAACATACTTCATGTAACTGTCAAAAGTTATTCATGATACCACTACTTAAAATCCTTCGTCTTTTCTTACTCTTAATGAAGTTTCAATAATCATATCTAATAGTTTACTATATTCAATTCCCGCTGCAGCTGCACTTTTTGGTAGTAAACTCGCTTGCGTCATCCCTGGTAATGTATTAATCTCCATTACATATGGAATACCATCCTTCACCATCATATCCACCCTTGCATAAACGCTGCATTTTAATGCTTTATAGCAAGCCAGTGACGCTTTGTTTACACGTTCCTTAAGTTCAGCTGGAAGTTCAATAACTTCTTCAATTGTACTAGTATCATCATATTTCGCATTGTAATCAAAGAACTCAGCCGCATGTCGAATTGAAATGATAGGTAACTGTTTTCCATCAAAAATGGAACATGTAATCTCATCACCTTTAATATACTTTTCTATTACTACTTCAGAATCCCATTCGAACACAGTTTCCAGCATTGAAATTAGTTCGTCTTTATCATAGACAATCTTTACCCCCACACTCGAACCACCAGAGTTTGGTTTTACCACTAATGGAAATCCTAACTTATCTAATTCATCAACATTTAGATCCTCCATTTTTGTAAGTTCAATCCAATCTGGTGTTTCTATTCCTTCATAACGTAAAATCTTTTTTGACATGTTTTTGTCCATACATATACCACTAGATAACATATTACTTCCGCTATAAGGAATACCTAAACTTTCAAGCGTTCCTTGAACAGTTCCATCTTCTCCGTATTTTCCGTGTAATGCGAGCAGCGCAAAATCAATGTCTTTCGCTTTTTCGATTAAATCCATTTTTTCATTTAATGTAATTGGGACAATTTCATATTTATTTTTATCTAAATTTGCAATCATTTCATTTCCAGTCATAATGGATACTTGTTTTTCAGAGGATACTCCTCCCATAATAACGCCAATTCTCATTTCCTCAACTCCAAATTTCGTTTTTTATCCCGCATTAACGAGCAGTAAGACCCCCACCTCAAAATTCAGCGGAAGCAATGCAGTTAGGTGGGGGATCAACTGCCCGTAAAAGCCCGATTGGTGAGGGCTAATAATCAGTGGGGAATGAACACCCCCCCACTGATTAAAGTTTCACTTTATTGTATCACCGATTATTTTGATTCCCCGAACTATTTCTTCTTCTTTCAAACGTGAAAATCCTAATCGAAACGTGTTCGCTCCTCCTCCATCAGAATAAAACACATCTCCAGGAGAAAAAGTAACCCCTTGCTCATAACACTTTTGCAAAAGTGTGCGGGCATGAATTTTTTCTTCTAACTCTATAAATAAATGAAGTCCACCATCACCGGTCATTCTTTGAAACGGAATGTACTCGTTACACGCCCCAACAGCTAACTCATATTTTTTCTTATAAACAGACCTTGCCTTTTTTAAATATTTTTCAAAATATCCTTCATGTAAATATTGAAATAGGACAGCTTGATCTAAAGTAGATGTGTGAATAGTTCTTGCTCTTTTCACACTTTCTAAATAATGAATTAGTTCTTTATCTGCAATGATCCAACCTACACGCAAGCCAGGGAAAAGTACCTTTGAAAAGCTACTAATATAAATCACATTATTACCAGCACCAGCAAAAGTTAATAATGGTGCTAAATGTGAACCTGAATAACGTAACTCTTCATTAAATCCATCTTCTATAATAGGAATCTTATATTTTGAAAATAATCTCATCAGTTCCGTTCTTTTCTCTGAACTCGTCACAATGCCGGTTGGATTATGATAGGAAGGAATTAAATACGCAAAATCAAACTCTTTTTCACGCAAGCTTTTTTCAACTTGATTCGTATCAATACCATCTTCATTCATATCAATACCATGAACTTCAAGGCCATGTAAGCGGAATAGCTTCAGCGCAGCATGGTGAGTTGGATTCTCACAAATAACTCGACCTGATTTCTTTGATAACGAGGATAGAACAATATCTAACCCTTCAGTAAATCCATTTGTAATTAAAATATCTTTGTTCGAAATATCTACACCTTTCATTTCCATATAATGAAGTAGATATTTCATTAACGGTCTATAGCCTTTTGCGTATCCGTAATTTAATACGACATCACCTTCAATGGACATACGAGTAAGAAAAGCTCTTTTGAAATTTTCCACATCAAATAGCTTTTCGTCCGGAGCAATACTGTTAAAAACAATCATTTCTTTTTCCCAACGAACACCATGTTTCATTAAATCTAATTCATCCGCTAATAAAGTAACTGTATTAAGTTTATTTTTCCAATCTATTTCAACAGACGAAGTGTTCGATATATCAACCTTCGCAACAAAATTCCCTTTTCCTTTAACTGCATAAATGAGCCCTTCTTGCTCTAAATCTGCATAAGCAGCGAGTACAGTGTTTCTGCTTACACTAAGTAATTCACTTAGTTCCCTTGTTGAAGGAATTTTTTGATCCCCGAGCAAATGCCCTTTCATAATCATCTTCTTTAAATAATCTTTTAATTGAATATAAACGGGACGATCTTTCACAACTTTAAAATCTTTAAACAATTCCTTACCCCCTGCAATCATTTTTGCATAATTATTTCATTCTTAAAAGGTCCACTACATATGTATTTTTTATAAAGGGCGGTACGGTTTTATAAAGTGAAACTTTAATCAATTAGTAACTTTACTCCCCGTTAATACGTGACAAATCTTTACGATATAAATTAATTATATCTTTTAAAGCTGCTGCTGCGGCTCCGCGTGGATTTGATGCACCACCAATTGTAGTAACTTGGCCCATCGTATCTGTAAAGAACGTAATCCCTTTTTCTGTCCCATTTACATTTGCTAGCGGATGATCTTTATCTATTTTGCACGGTTCAACATTTAAATTTACATTGCCATCCTCATCTTTATATGCTGATGCAATTAATTTAATAAATTTATTTTGTTCCTTAGCATTTCGAATTTGTTGTTTTGTAACATGTTCAATTCCTTTTATATGTATATCTGTAAGCATATGCTCTGTTCCCATTAAACTGTTTGTCAAAAGTAACAATTTACACGCACTATCAGAACCACTTACATCTAATATTGGGTTCGTTTCAGCAATTCCTTTACGTTGCGCTTCTTTCAGTGCTTCTTCAAACGTAATATTTTCCTCATTCATTTTCGTCAGAATATAATTTGTTGTCCCGTTTAATATTCCTTCTATTTTTTCAATATGGCAACCAGCTAAACTAAATTGACCAATATCAAGTGTAGGTAATGCGGCCGCAGTTGCACCACTATATCGAATTCGTACATTCGCAATTTTTGCTGCTTCATTTATTTCTCTCCAGTTTGTAACAAGCGCACCTTTTGAAATTGCTACTATATCCATTTGTTTCTCAATCGCTTGTTTTATATATTGTTTCCCTGGATTTCCATCTTTAAGGTTTGTAACTGTTGATTCTACCAGCACTGTACCACTTATGTTATCTGTTGCACGTTCCTTCGGATGATATTCTATATACTTTTCAATTGCACAGCTACCGCCACCATATCTTAATAAATGATGAATAGATACTCCATCTTCATTATGTATTGCAACATTTCTGCCTAATACACCGCTTACCACTAAATCTATTCCATACGTTTCATTTATATATAAATATTTTTCGTTTAATAATTTTATAAACTCTTTTCCTACTGTTCCATATCCTGATAGTACAACTTTAATTTTCATAATATCCCCCCATATTTTTCTACCAAAGCCCTCTTTCAATATAATATAAAGCGCCCTCGAATTCCATCGAGAGCGCTTTATTACTATCTATTTCGGTAAACGTGATAACTTTTCAGCAATTGCTCTATAAAACTCTTGAATGCTAGAAAAACCTAACGTGTCCGAAACACTTAATCCTACCATGTCGAGATGGTCCCAATTTGCTTTCGTTTCGATATGATTCCATTTCCCAATCTGTAATGACTCGTTATTATTTACAGTAGCATGAGATGATGGTGCAATCATAGAATTTGTATTTACTACACCATCATTTTGCCACCAAGTAGTATCAATTAATGGACGATTTTCTTCATACCTTGCATAGGAACCTAAGAAAAATGCATTCCCCATTAACACCTTATTCATTGTTATATGAGGCAAATGTAAACCTGTTATAGGTGCTGCTTGTGATGCATGTCCACTATAGGATAAGTAATACACATTTGGTTGCGTCTTTACCCAATTATTTAACTCCTTTGCACCATCTGTACTTAAATCCCATTGACTTATATCTTTTGTATTTTTCCAAATTGAACTATTTAGAATACGATCAGTATATTGTAAAGAGGACTCTCCAGCATTCTTCTTTAACCCCCATTGATCCAATTTAAAATCATATAGTGATAAATTATCGTTTCCTCCAAAACTTGCAGCTGTAATGAGTAAATCTTTAACGAACGGTAGTAGAAGACTACCATCCGCAAGTGTTGTACCGTTGTGAGGAGTTGCTAATGTTGTAACACTATGAACATATGATTTCTCGCCCTCAAATAGTGGTGATATTTTGGTGTTTGGGTGATTTTTTACATAATTTTTTTCTTCATAACTGCCTTCTTTTAATATCTGTACCAATGTTCTAATTGTTTGTCCACCCATGCTATGTCCAACTAAATGTACTTTATTTGTTTCACTCCAACTCTGCGTGAAACCATTATAAGTTCTTCCAAAACGATTATGTCCATGTTTCTCAGCGTGTGCGGCACCGTAGTCTACTGTTCCACCGTTAATTTGGGCATATAATTCACATGCACGATCCCAATTACTAGAAACTGGCCCAACGGCTGCGGTATGAACTGTATAACCATTGCGTTTCAAATCTTCCTGTATATCATGAACACCACCCCAATATTTAACCCCTAGCATTTCCTCTCTACCCCATCCGGCAAATCCGTTTACTAAAATGATCGGATAATTATTTTGTTGACTCTCTTCAGCGTATATTACTTTCGTGGCGAATGAACATACAGTCATCAATGCAAAAAAACATATTTTTAAAAATAACTTCCCCATACTTCCTCCCCCTAATAAAACGTTTACATTTTTTAAATTTACAGCATGCTTTAATAACTTAAACATAATGTAAAGTATTTTATATACGTTGTATATATAGAAAACATATACAAATGTTGATAAATATTTACTTTTTACAATACATCTTGTAAATCTGTTTATTTGAATTTATAATTAGATATAGTTTCCTCATGTTAAAAAGATTTAAAAACCATAAGAAAACTAATCTCATTGCTTCAAAAGGAGGAAAAATCATGCAAATCGGATCAAATATTCATACATTGTCTCAACCTACTAAAATAACTCCATCTAATCTTGAGCATAATACTATCTCTTCTACTAAACTTGAAAGTAAGAAAGTAAATGATCCCATCAAGTTCGATATTCGTTCATCCGAAAAAGAAATGAAACAGCCAGAGCATAAATTTAATGAATTAGATTTATGGAAGATGCTAAAAGATAAAGGTGTTCCTTTATGGATCATCCTTGAAATGCTACAAAAAGTTCGTAAAGAAAAAGAAGCTCAAAATAATTCGACTCAAAATACTAATGCGATTGAGGAAACAAACGAGACTCGATTAAATGAAGTAATGTAATCTTTTTTATATAAATAGTCTATAAACTAAAAAGAGTTCAAGCTTGATAAAGTTTCTATCAAGCTCGAACTCTTTTTTAAGATTTTTCTCCAATCGTTACAAACTGAAAAGATACTTCTCCTTCCAAACCTTTAATTAGCTTTTTTACTTTGACATTTTCATTAATCATTGTATTATCTGTCGACATTTTAGGTTTTTCGTCACCTATAGATTTTTTAAATTGAAGAAGATGCATTTTTGTTTCATTTGCTTTTATTTCCTTATATACGCTATTTTTTGCTACAATCACATACCATTGTGTTGGATAAATACGCTTGTTACCTATCCAAGCGTCACTATTGTATATGACAGGAATCTCTTTCCCTTCTAGTTTAATACTTTTCAAAGTCTTTTCGTCGTCTTGCGCAAACAGTAGCGAACCCTCTTTTGGGAATTTCGGTAACGTATTTACAGGTATATAATTAGAGCCATTGTCTCGTTCACGAAAAACTTTAGCTTTAATCAATGCTTGTGCTGTAGACTCATTTAAAATTAATACCTGTCCGTTTCCAACTTTACCTTTTTTTACAGAAAATACTTCATTTTCTTTCGTAATTTCCTGATAACGATTAATAATTGGTGAAATTTTATTTTCATCTCCAATGATTAATATACCGTTTGCAGGAAATAGATTCTCCTTTTTAGAACATGCACTAAAACTTATTAATAGTAGTATCGTTAACATAAAAATAGTTAGAGTTCTTTTCATCGCGTTTCCTTTCATCATACAGTTGATTTTTCACATACTTTCATATAGTCTTACAAGCTAATAAACTCTATTGTTCCATAACCTTATAAAGCTTTTGCAGGTAACGCCAACGGGTTATAAAGAAATATAAAACTTGTATACAAATAAATGAAATTAAAATTACGATAGAACTATTCATAATAGAAAAATCGAGTAATTGTTGTAATGCCATATAAGCGACTACGGTATGTATCACTGCAATGATAATCGGTAAGAAGAACATTAATAATAACTGTCTCGTTACAACTTTCTTTAGCTCGCGTTTACCTAATCCCATTTTCGAAATCATTTTATATTGCTGTTGATCACGATCCAAATCCGTATATAATCGGAAATAGATAAAACTAGCAGCGAATGTAAAGAAGACGATTCCGACTAAAACACTTGCCATAAGTAATAGTCCATTCGTTTGCTTCGCACTTAACAAATCTAGAGTTAAAGCTCGAAATTGAAAACTACCTTCTTCTTTCGCGAATGTACTAATTAATTCGTTTGAAATTCTCTTCGTTTTTATCCAATCGTCTACAACAAATCCGTAAGTACGATATGGAATATGAATATTATTTGGATCACTAGTAATAGGTATTCCATCATATACTTGATCTTGAACAGCGATATATATTTTTCTAGTATCATGTGGTAAAACTAAATTTTCTACAGCTTTTTCCACTTGAAATGTCTTTGTCCATTCACCTTGAATGACTTCTATACTTTTTTTATAGTCGCCATTTTTAAATTCGTGTTTTTGTGATACGACTCCAGGAATTAATAAAGTTTCACCTTCATTTTCAATTGTTTCTTGTTGATATCCAAGTGCTTTAGCAAGATCGTTATATTCGCTTAACTTCATTACAATTACATTACTTTCTGTGTATATATATGAAGCTGAAGCCATTCGATATGGAATATTAGCATCAGCAAGATGTTTTTTTATAATAGAAAGATTTTTATTTAATGCTTTATTGTTTTCAAAATCCTCATATAAAAATGTATACGGATTTGTCATCCTTACTAAATCTTTACTTCCAATTGCAGCTGTTGTACCAATCGCTGTAAATGCAACTGCTGAAACAATAGAAACTATAAAAAACATTGTTGCATTATCTTTCATACGGTAAATTAATTCAGAAATCGTTAATATATTTGTTCTCTTTAAAAAGAAAGATTCTCTCCTTTTAGCAAGATGTAATATATACACGCTACACTGTGTATATAAAAAGTACGTTCCTATAATTACTAGTAGGACACCCATTCCGAGCGTAGTAAAACTGGAACTTGAAATGAAACGAAATACTAAGAAATATCCATATCCTATACTAATTAAAGAAAGTAGTGATAATAAAATTGAAGATTTCGGTTCAGGTTTTGGTTTTTCCTCTGCTCGAATAAGTTCCACAAGTTCCGTTATTTTTACCATTTTAAATGTAAATAGTGAAACAATGAAAAATAAGAAAAGAAAAGTGATAATCGTTAATAATACAGCCTTCACTGGTGTATAAAAAGGCAAACCATTATTAATCATTAATACACTTGCGCTTATCAATAAGACTAGTTTAGAAAATATGAGTCCAATGAAAATCCCTATACAAATTGAACCAAATCCAATCAACATATTTTCAATTAATAATAATTTCTTAAATTGTCTCATTGACATACCTTGCATCATTAATATGCCAAATTCTTTCTTACGAGTTTTTAAAAATGAACTAACTGAATATAGGATAAAGAAAAATGAAAATACAAAAATCAAACCTTGCGAAATTGTAAATCCCATCGTACCATATGCACTTATTGTTGCACTTGTTGATTTTAATTCCCCTTGTAAATCAGGATGAAATAATAAAAGGGCATATGTAAAGAAAATCATAATAGAAAATGCACTACTTAAAAAATGAGCAGCATATGTACGCTTATTCCGAAAAATATTATTAAATGCGAACTGACGAAAAGTCATGCCTTTTCCCTCCTAACAAAGAAAGGACATCCATAATCTTTTGATAAAAAGTTTGCCGACTTTCACCACGATAAATTTCGTTATACAGTTGACCATCTTTTATGAAGATTACTCGGCTGCAAAAACTAGCTGCATACGGATCATGTGTAACTAACATCATCGTTGCCTTTTCTTCCTTATTAAGCGTATCCAGCATCTCCATTACATCATTTGAAGATTTAGAATCTAAATTCCCGGTCGGTTCATCAGCAAGTAATAATTGCGGCTTATGAACAATTGCACGAGCAATTGCTGTTCTTTGAGCTTGTCCCCCTGAAATTTCAAACGTTCTTTTATTCAAGATATCTGTAATATTTAATTTCTCTGCAATTTCTTCTACTCGTTTGTTCATTTCTTGCACAGAAACACCATCTAATGTCATCGGCAATACGATATTTTCCTTCACTGTAAGCGTACTAAGTAAATTAAATGATTGGAATACAAATCCTAATTGTTTTCTACGGAATAAAGCCAAATCTTCAGATGATAACTGGAAAGGATTCGTACCATTTATTACTATTTCTCCCGATGTTGGAGAGTCAATAGTAGATACCATATTTAATAACGTTGTTTTCCCGCTACCAGATGGCCCCATGATCCCTATAAATTCACCTTCTTGAATTGATAAATCAATATCTACTAATGCTTTAAAAGGTATTTTCCCTTTATATACTTTACTAATATTTTTCGCATGTAAAATTCCCATTTCTATTCTCCCTTCATTTGCACGTCTCATAACAGAGTGTAAATGAATTGTCTTACAGTTCATATTGATTCTTCTTTCATTTATCTTACACGCTTGTAAGATTTCTAAAAAAACTGATAATAACATTATTTACAAATTAAAATTAACGCATAACTATCTTATAATAATTGTATAGTGGTAGGACATACAATCTCCTATCTTTATTATACGAAAAAGAAAAGACCGATAATGGTCTTTTCCTTCCCGAAGTTATATTTTTAACTTACGCCTTTAATTGAAATGTATTTGATAAATACTCTCTGCATCACTGATCGTAAACTCTTGTAGGTATAGATCTCCACAATCTATTTTAAATAACTTAGTGAATCTATCTTCTTCCATGTTAATCCCCCTTACTTATATTAAAGCTCCTTAATCTGCTTCGTAAGTTCCATAAATCGTTCATCCAGAGCTTTATATTCTTTATCTTTAGAAGTTAAAAAGCTTAATTTACCTAATACTTCTTGTCTTTCTGTTTCTAATGTTAAACGTAGCTCTTCGATTTCGTCTCTTGTTTTCGTAGGTTCTTCGAGCTGCTTTTGTATTGTATTGTTTACAAACACAAGCTTTGTATTAGTTGTTTTCTCCAGAAAATATCGATCGTGAGAAACGATAACGAGCGTTCCGTTATACTCAGCTAATGTATTTTCAAGCTGTTCACGTGAAGGAAGATCAAGGTGATTCGTAGGTTCATCTAAAATAAGTACATCTTTTTCATCTAAAATATAAGCCATTAGCTTACATTTTACTCGTTCACCCATACTCATATATCGAATCGGCTCTTTCCATTGGGAAGATTCAAACCCTAAATGTTTCATTAAATTTTGGACTTTTCCTCTTTCTTCAAACGTCTCTTTGAAAAATAAATCTTCTGGTGTTTTTTCCAGCGGTAAATCAAATACTTCTTGTGTTAAATAACCGATGTTTGCTGAAGGTGAAATCCATACTTCTCCTTCAGCAGTTTCGTTTCCCATAATCATCTTCAGTAAAGTTGTTTTCCCGCTACCGTTTGGTCCAACAATCGCAATCTTCTCACCGTGTTGAATTGTAAAATTAACGTTTTCAAATAATATTCGATTATTAAATTCTTTCCGCAATTGTTTTACTTCTAAGAAACGTTTCCCTACTTTTTTACTCGCTTGAATAGAAAATTCAACCGAATAATCTTCTTTCACACGTTCAACTTTCGTTTTCTCAAGCTCTTTTTCAAGACGTTTTCGTTTCGATTTTACTTGCGCATCCATTCGCTTCGCCTTTACACGATAAAACTCTTTCACACCTTCTTGTTTTGTGGACTGCGCATGTGCCTTTTGTGACCATGAGCTTAATTCTTTTATATGAGTTTCTACTTGTTCTATCTTTTTTTGTTGTTTTTCATATTCACGCTGCTGCGCCATTCTTTTATGTTCACGCGCTTTCATATAACTCGTATAATTCCCGCTATGATCAATTAATTTCTTATCCTCAATTGACCATATTCTAGTCGCGACAACATCTAAAAAATATCGATCATGCGATACGACGATAACTGTACCTTTCATATTTTTTATTTGTTTAATAAGAAATTCCGTACTCATCTCATCTAGATGATTTGTCGGTTCGTCTAATATTAAGACATTAGGATTTTCAGCAAATCCTTTTGCTAATCGAACTTTTAGCTTTTCACCACCACTTAAAGTAAGAAAATCATTCGTTGGCACGCCCCATTTCGCAAGAAGTTCTGCTTCTTTTGCAATTATATCCTTACTAACAAAAGATTCTTTTTCTTGTTCAACATATGCTGTTGTCATGTTCATTTGCAGCCATTCAACAGTACCTTTTGAAGGTTCAATCTTCCCATTTATTAATTGAAGTAACGTTGATTTACCGGCACCATTTTTACCAATTAATCCGATAACATCCCCTTGTTTTACTGTCACATTCATTTTCTCTAACAACATATTTTCCTTTATTTCAACATAAACATCATTTAATTTTAATAGTTCTTTCATAATACCGATCCCTTTCATTAAGGGAGAATAAAAAAATCCTCCCAAATAAATTTGGCAGGATTAGTCGTTAAAATATTTATACCCAAATAAGCTATTGCGCAACATAAATAGCAATACCGTTGTATGGAAATTGGGCAGACTAATCCTATTTTTTAGAAATTGAAATGTATTGAATTTCAACATTTAAAAATAAGATTAGTTAATCATCGTCCACCCATCATTCCTTTCTGTCGTTAATAACCATATTGTACCATACTAGTACTGTATGAGTAAATGTAATTATATGTGCTGTTAAAAAGATTGCTTTCTTTTAGATTTATTTATCATTCCTTAACTTCATGTTGAATAAGCACAAATTACATTGATTGTAATACATCCTTTAGGTTTCCCCAGTAATAAATTTTATATAAAAACAAAATCTTATTCGTTATCCAATAACCACTTATTGTTTTTCGATAAATTTTTATTGATTATTCCCTTGTAATAAGCTATTATATCTTTACAGAAAATATTAATGTAAGGATTGAATTTATGGACAGGACATTAGAAATCACAAAGTTAAATATGTTTGTAAGGATTTTTATCCTCCCGATTATAGTAGGGATACTTGTTGGTATACTAACGAAATTGGGGCAAGGTATACTTCCAGGAAATTGGCATTCATTAGCTAACTTAGGAAGCGTTTGGTTAGTTCCATCCTTTTTCGTGGCTAGCTTTAGTTATTCTAAGCGTACAGCTATGCTTTCTGGTATCCTTGCACTACTCGGTATGGTATTAGGCTATTATGGTTATGCAATAGTTATTAAAAATGTAGCTCACTCTATTTATTTTATATCTGTATGGATTGTATGTGCATGTATAGGAGGAACGATCTTTGGAATTGCAGGTTTTCTATGGAAAGATACTACAAATCCACTTCATAAATTCGGAAGCGCACTTTTAAGTGGAGTTTTTGTAACGGACGGACTTCACATTCTATTAAACTTTGAAGATTACAGTCACATGTTACCTGTTGGATATACGGAAGTGATAGTCGGAATTATCTTGATTCTTGTATTAGAACGCTCTAATGCTTATCGTGTGTCTTCTTTCTTAATGATGATTCCTATCACTATTTTAGGATTAATTGGGTATAAATTATTAAGTTTGTTTACTTAATTACAATACTGTATCATGAAAAAACAAAAGACTAATTGTATTATAGTCCACAAAACATATCACGTATTCGAACATTACACTTATACATAGGATAGATCCATGAAGCTATCTCTTTCAAAGGGGTGGCTTTTTTCTTACAAAAATATTTATCAGCTTTTTATTAAATCCTTCAAATTTAACAATCGTATTTATTAGTGTGTCATTATACATACTAATATAACGTTTTATCATTTCATATAACCGCTATAAAAAAAGGCTAAAAAACTTATTTCCAAAGCTCTTTAGCCTAGATCACTTATTTATACATTATAAAATTTAATTCGTACAACCGTACCTTTACCAACTTCTGAATGGATTTCTACACTATGTCCTAATTGCTTCGTAATTTCATATACGAGATATAGCCCCATTCCAGTTGATTCTTTAAAATCTCTACCATTTTCTCCTGTAAAGAAAGGTTTAAACACTCTTGGCAAATCTTGCTTCGGTATGCCTACACCATTATCAGCAATTTCAAGTATAACATTATTACCTTCCTTACAAGCTTTCACTTTAATCTTCTCTCGACTACCAGATGAATATTTAATCGCATTTGATAGTATTTGTCCAATTAAAAATTGTAACCATTTCGCATCACTTTCTACTGTAATGTCCTTATCAATTTTAAGCTCTGGATATACAAAATTCCGGATAAAGAAGCGTTTATGTTCATGCACAGAATCATTCACTATTTTATGTAATTGTACTCTTTCCACATAAAAATCTTGTGTAAATGCTTCTAAACGTGCGACATACAGTGCCATCTCTAACCCCTTTTTCAGCCTATCTGTTTCCTCATTTATACTTTCAAAACGCGAATCGACTTCATCCTGTGTAATTAATTCTATTACAGATAAAGGTGTTTTCATTTGATGAATCCACTGATTCATAAAAGTTAAATGATCATTATTTTTTCTTTCTTGTATGTGGAGCTGATTTTGATAATGGCGATATTGTACCTCAAGTAAGTCTTGAAGCGCAGCAGATATAGCTGCAAAATCAGATTTTTGAACCGATTCATCTAAAGATTGCATCGGGTTTGCTAATCGTTCATAGAAAGTACGATGAGTAAAGTAACGAAATACTAAATAGCCTACCATAAAAAAGGCACCTAAAAACATTGCATACAATGCCGTCGCGATATGCTTATGCCCATCAAACCAATATACGAGAAATATGGATAATAGTTGGATGACTGTAAAACAAATAAGAGGTATATGATCACGAATAAACAATCTTATCATTTTTCCATACCAGTATCCCAAGTAATATGCAATCTATATCCAACACTACGAATCGTTTCAATCGCACCCTCAATCTGTAACGTTTTTAACTTTTTTCTCACACGTGTTGTATTTACACTTAATGTATTATCATCAACATAGGATTCGCTATCCCATAATTTATTTAATAGCACTTCTCTACTCACAACACGCGGATAATTTTTCATTAACATTTCTAATAAAATAGCTTCATTTCTCGTTACATCAATTTCTTGATTCTTAAGCTTCAATACAAGCCTTTCAGGATATAAACAAAGACCATGTTGTTCAACCATCCGTTCTTCTATTTTCGGTGCATAATCTCCGTAAGCACGCCTTAAATGACTTCGAATTTTAGCCATTACAACTTCGTAATGGAATGGCTTTGAAATGAAATCATCGCCACCGTTTTCTAGCGCCATAACTTGATCCATCGTACCTTCACGAGCTGAAATAAATAATATCGGACATGTAGAAACTCCGCGAATTTGACGACACCAATAGTAACCATCAAAACTCGGTAAATTAATATCTAATAAAACTAACTCTGGTTGTTCTTCTAAAAAAATATTTAATACATTATGAAAATCCGATACAATAATCCCTTCATACCCATATTTCGCAACATGTGTTGATAATAGTTCTGCAATTTTCATATCGTCTTCTACAATCATAATTTTAACCATGTGTTTACTCCTTTTTCGATCCACAATCTTATATTCAATTATATAAAATAAATACTACCTTTTTTTATATAATCCGTAAATCAAAAAAGATACTTTTATACAAAATCATCCTTCTTCTATCATTTCTTATTTAATATGGAATTCACTCATAGTAAACCCCAATTTCTCCACATAATTCATCCCTAATTCCATTCGAGCAGTCTTCAGCGGGTCCACAACTTGACAAACTTTTAAATCGCCGGCTGCTGATAATAAAAGCGTGGCATCAGCTTTAGACATTTCTAATTCTTCATGTAAAAATGTCACCATATTACGTACAGCTCGATTCGCTGCATCATCTAGCAATTTTTCTGAAGCTATCGTCATTACTTTTTCTTTTTGAATAGCCATTGGCAATGGCCATTTCTTTCCTTTTATAATCTGAACTGTTACCGTCACCTCACCAGCAACCTCTACTCCACTAACCCCAATTTCACCATCGCCCATCGCTGCGTGTAAATCACCTAATGCTAATAGAGCACCAGGAACATTTACAGGTAATAATAATGTTGTCCCTTCTTTTATCTCTTTACAGTCCATATTCCCGCCGTGATCATGTGGTGTGCCACATGAAATGCTCGCTTCTTTCGGCGCTGTTCCAATTACACCGATCATTGGATTAATCGGGATTTGTAGTTCATTTGAAAACAAAACATGTTCATTATGTACTGAGACAATTTTCACTGTATTTTCATGTAGCTCTTCACCCATTACACCAAGATTTGCACCTGTAGTTAAAACGCCTTTCTCTGCAATTTTTATCTTTTCAATGGTAACAACTAATATATCACCAGGTTCTGCACCATTAATATATACCGGACCAGTCGCTGGATTAATCCGGTTCCAATCTAACTCTTGAAACACAACATCTTCAGAATCAATTTGATTTTCAAAGCAATCATATGTTTCGAATATAAGGCGACTCCCAATTTCCACTTCCATACATGGTTTATTTTCTGGTGACATTGCGTAAATGATATGTTCTTTCTGAATTCGATACATATTATCTCTCCTCTTTATATTTGTCTACAATTACTAATTAGCTTTTTTCATAAAAGCTCCTTTTAATAATTAATAAATTTACATATAGAAAAGCACTTAGCTTATTTTCATACATACACTCTTTACTATAACAGGTAAAGAAAGGTGGTATCACTATGCCCCTTATTCCATATAACGAAAGCGATGTTGATTTACTAGCTCGTTTAATGCGTGCTGAAGCTGAAGGCGAAGGTCGACAAGGTGAACAACTTGTTGGCTGCGTAGTAGTAAATCGTGTATTTTGTGATTGCTTAGATTTTAAACAACTCCGTACCGTACGTGATGCTGTATATCAAAGCCCTGGTGGATTCGAAGCAGTGCAATACGGATATTTTTATCAACGGGCTCGTGAATCAGAAAAAGAAATCGCACGAAAAGTTTTACAAGGTGAGTGGCGCTGGCCTGCACGATGGGCTCTTTGGTATTTCCGTCCAGTTGGAGCTTGTCCGCCCGAATGGTATAATCAGCCATTTGTAGGACAGTTTAAAAGTCATTGTTTTTATGAACCTAGTGGTGATGAATGTCCGAAATTGTATTCACGGTAGTAAAATTTGGAACGCAAGTACTTAGAATTTTGGGTACTTGCGTTACTTTTAACTTTGTTTTAGAAATCTAATAATGCAATGGTTTTTTCTATACCTACCACATGTATTAATAATGGTATACGAGGACCATTTGATTGATTCATAATGAGTTTATATATAATATTGAATAATTGTTTTTGATTTTCTTTCATTATTTTTTTATTTTCATGATGACAAATCGAATAAAATTGCTCCATTATGTTCGAATAATCTTTATTTGAACGCAGTATTTTACAAACTTCTACCAGCCATTTTTTTTGCCTTTCCTCTAATGTGTTATAAAACTCTGTATTTTTCTCCTGATTTACCGCCATTAATTTTTCAGATTGAAAGTTTCTTATCCAATGCTCTGCACGATTACTTATCGCTCTCATTTCATCTAACGCATAGCTCCTATCTATTTTCTCTAATATCTCCTGTAAAATAAATGAGTCAAAATTTAATAACGGCAACGTTCCTGCTACTTGATTAAATTTCGGATATTCTTTAAATCCGCTATCAACTCTAGAAAGTTTAATTGCATCAAATAAATCTTCATTTTTGAGCGTTTTATTTTTATAACTATCTTTTAATCGTTCATACTCTGTATAATTGCGAATCACATCTTCATCAAGACCGATATGAAAAGATGCGCTTGGTCTATATTTTACAAACATAAATAGAATCACTTCTGGTAAATACACTTTTAACAACTCGCTAGGTGTAATACTATTCCCTGAGGAACTAGACATTTTTTCATGATGCCCTTTAATTCCAATAAAATCGTAAGCAATGTAATGAGGCGCTTCACGATTGAATATTTTTCTCGCAATTTCTTTTGATACATTATAACTACCCGTTTCTGATGAATGATCTCTTCCGCCCGGCTCAAAAACAATATCCTCTATCATCCATCTCATCGGCCAATCGATTTTCCAATTCAGTTTCATTTCATTTGTATTTAATACCGATAATTCAGTTTGATTTCCGCATTCACATTCATACCGAACTGTTTTTAATACTTCATCAAAATGTGTAATCGTTGTCGCATCTTTCCCGCATTTCTCACAATATAATGTAACCGGATAAAAGCCCTCTCGCTCTTCTTCACTACACTCTCCCGTTTTAAAACTCATTAAAATATCATATATTCTTTTCTTTTATATAAAGCCTCCAATATGTTTTTGTTATATCTTCCACTTCTATATTCAGCATGTTGATATATGAATTCCACTTCAATCCCAAATACTTGAAGCGATTCCTCAAACTCTTTTTCAAAATGCTCGGCATATGAATTATGACATCCATACGGATCTGGTATATCAAAGTATGGCATTCCGATATACTTTACAAAAGATGACTCAACATTTTTAGGGACTTTTCTAAATCTGTCGTAATCATCCCATGAAAATATAAAACGAGTCTTTTTCCCTAAATCTTGAAGCGCCCTTACAACAAAATAAGTCGTTACGATTTCACGAAAGTTCCCAATATGAACAGAACCAGATGGACTAATTCCAGATGCGCAAACAAAAGTTTCTTTGTTTGGATGTTTTCTAATTAATTCGTGTGCTACTTCATACGCCCAATGCATATGTTACTCACCTCAATTGTTTTTTGTTTTCAGATTTTCAGTTTTATACAATAAAAAAACTCCCACCCCCAAGATTATTCATCTTGAGGACGAGAGTTATTAGCTTCGCGGTACCACCTCAGTTTGTCAATATGTCGCCATATTAACCTCTTCAGGTACGGCAAAATATGCTTATACCCTATCTCTATAACGGGAGATCCCGTCGCACCATCCCTAAATAAATTAGTTCCTTGCGCAGCTCCAAGTCTTTTTTCATTAAGATGTATACTGCTCTTTCTCAGCTACCAGAGCTCTCTGTACGTATTCTTTCTTAACTACTCTTCTCTTCCATGCCATTTTACATATTAGTTTTTTCATATGATAATTTAAAATAGTTTCATTGTCAAACTTTTCCGAAATAAAACAGTATAATTATCTAAAAAAATTCTTTATCGCTTCTAATTGAATTTTGTGGCTACACTCATCACAACAATATACCCCTTTTGGTTTCTCTTTAAATCGCTTATATTTTTCACTGCCTTCATAAACACGAAATATATTTTTACAAGAAAAACAAACAATTTCATAAAACATCATATGCATTTTCCTCTCAATATTTATACATTGTTTTAATCACTCGAGAAAATCAGTTTTTCCATGGTACAAATCTTAATATTTTCTGATTAAAAGGTTTGTCCCTATTCTTATCGAATTATATAAATATCTTATAAAGCGAGGTGAACATCTTGGACAGTAATATAGAATTAGTTTTAGATGCGAAAGCAAGTTTAGCTGAAGGACCATCTTGGAATGAAAAAAAACAACTTTTATACTGGGTTGATATTGTGGAGAAACAATTATGCATATTTAGTCCTACCGCTAATACAAACTGAGTAATTGCTCTCAATCAACAAATTGGCTGTGTTGTTCCATATTTAGATGACATACTACTCCTAGCTATGGAAAATGGCTTTTATTCTATTAATGTAGAAACAGAAAAACTGACACATATTTTTGACCCTGAACCACATTTATTTAAAAATCGTTTTAATGATGGAAAATGCGATCCGGCAGGACGTTTTTGGGCAGGTACTACAGATACATACGGTATTAATGCTGCTGGCTCCTTGTATTGTTTAAATAATAATTTAAAGGTAGAGAAAAAAGTTTCACATGTAAATACATCAAATGGCATAGCTTGGTCACCTGACCATACATACCTTTACTATATCGATACACCTACTAAAAAAGTAGTTCGTTTTCATTATGATATATGCTCTGGAGTAATTCGTAATCCAAGTGATGTAATTATTTTCCCCGAAAATGACGGTCTACCTGATGGTATGACAATTGACGAGGAAGGTTGCTTATGGATTGCTCATTGGGGAGGTTCAAAGATTACTAGATGGAACCCTTCAACTGGTGAACAAATATTAAGTATCCCGATTCCAGTGCCATATGTAACATCTTGTACATTTGGAGGGCCTAATTTAACCGACCTATATGTTACAACAGCCAGAACAAGAATGACGGATGACGAATTAAAGCAATATCCACATGCTGGTGGTATTTTTCGAATTCAAACAAATGTAAAAGGTTGTCCTACCCATTCATTTTACAATAATAATATTGGAGCTGAAACACTATGAATCGCATTAATTTTATAAGACAAGAAGAAAAGAAATATCACGACCTTTGTTATGAACAATATAAACTATTTGAAACTGGTTCTTGGCTGTACAAACCGGTTAAAACGGTTATGGATTTGATGGATTATTTTGAAGGAAAAAACAACTTGCAAGTACTTGATCTCGGCTCTGGCGTTGGAAGAAATAGTATTCCCATTGCCCAAAAGATTCAAAATGCGAGTGGTACTGTTACATGTGTGGATTTACTTGATTCTGCTTTAACAAAATTACAAACTTATAGTAAAGAATATGGTGTAATTAATAATATTAAAATAGAACAAGTAGCAATTGAAAACTACTACATTCAACGTAATACTTATGATTATATCGTTGCAGTATCCAGTTTAGAGCATGTTCAATCAGAAGAAGATTTAAAAAACGTGCTCCATTCTATGAAAGAAGGTACAAAAAGCGGCGGTATGAATTGTTTAATTATTAATTCAAACATACAAGAAATTGACTTACATACAAATGAAGAGTTAGATGCTTTAATTGAAATTAACCTTCCTACTGAAGATATGATATATCTATTAAAAAGCAATTATAAGGAATGGAAAGAAATTAAAGTTGAAATAAAAGAATTAGTCTATGATATTGTTCGCGATGAAAGGCATATTCAATTAAAAACAAATGCTATTACGTTTGTAGTTCAGAAATAATCGTATAATAAAGATATGATTATTTCTCTCAGATTTATTTTTATTGCACGAAATTTGCAACTTTAAATATTTATGAAACAAAAAATAAAAGAGCACTTGTTTCCGCAAGTGCTCTTTTGGGGATTTTGAGATACCCTATTAACGAAAGTTAAGGTTACTTAAAGTTAAAAGGTATTTCTATTATATGCTTGTCCTCTTTATTTGTGCATAATTAATATATAAACATATTCAATCATTCTTAATAACTTTTAGTTATAGTTCTTTCTTACATTTTATCGTTAAAAAGTTGATTGAAGGTTTATTTGCCATGTTCTTATTTGGTTCATCAATTTCCGAAACTTGTACTAGTCCATATTTTTTAAAATCCTGTTTTATAGATTCAGAATCATAGAAGAACATTTTTACACCTTCCATTATCTCATAATAATCTTTATCCAACTGTTTTCCTTTGCCATACATTGGAGCTTTTTTAGAAACAGTTGTAAAAACCATATATCCACCAGGTTTTAACTGATTATAACAATCTTTAATAAATTTCTCTCTTTCCTGTTCATTCAACAAATGAAGAAGTGCATGACTAAATATACCATCATACAGTTTATTATCAAAAGGCATTTCATTTACTGAACCGTGATAGATACTAACATCTTCTAGTCCGTTTTCTCTTGCTAAATCGATCGCTGTTTTCGAAATTTCAATACCTGTTACATTTATACTATTTTCGATAAATACCTTTGCGTTTCTTCCATAGCCAATACCCGGAACTAATATGTCTTTAACATTGTTTTCCACAAAAAAATCTTTTGTCAAAATTGCAGATTCTGTAGGTTCAAACCCCCACATCGTTTGTTTCTCAATAAAACTTGATTCCCAAAATTCCATTATATTTCTATCTCCTTATTTTTATCTCATGTTTAATATCACATGAAAGACCTATTCCATTTTAACGCTGCTTTTTTCACCACAGTCACTATAGGTCCATTGAATATAGCATATTAATAAGCCTATATCTAATTTAAAGATTGGCTGAATATCTATTCTAAATATTAGCTTTTACAATTAGAAAAAATAAAAAATGCCAATACTTCAATTGTATATTGGCATTTCACATAAGAAATTATCTTTTTATATTGTACTGATCTATTACTTTTTCTAACACTTCTAAAGTGATTGGCTGAGCTTTCTCTATTAATTGGTAACCAATCCGCCCATTTGGTTCAGCTGTAACTTGCTGTAAACTTTTTAAATCATGAATCCCTTTTTCTCTTAATTGCATATATAGTTGTTGTTCCGACATTTTCGCCTTCATCAAATTCTCTTTTACAATCTCTCCATTTTCTACTATTATAATGCTACTGCCATTTAGGAATTGTTCCATCTTCTTTGATTTCAATTCAAAGAAATGAATGATAAGAAGTACGCACGCAAATATTGCAGCTGCAAATATAGATGGGACTACTTTCCTACTTAATACCGGTTCTACAATAATACGTGCAATTGATACTACTATAATGATTTCAGCTCTTGTCATTTGGCTAACAGATTTACTACCTGTCATTTTTAATGCAATAATCCCAGTTAAAATTAAAATAATGCTTTCAAAAATCATATTCATAATAGCCCAATCCTTTAATGGTGAATGTTACTAGCATTCCCATTTCATATAGCATTCTAAATGTATTTTAATTAAACTTTTTTGTAAAAATTAAACTTACATATACTGAAAAAGAATCTATTTTGACCAACCTTTTTTCAATAAGGATTTGATAATCCATCTTCCATTATCAAAAAAATAAAAAGCACCCGAATGGATGCATATAGATTAAACTTATTCATTATTACTTTCTTCACTTTCATCATCAACTGATTTGGAGTCTAACATGCTGCCTATATCAGGCGGTAAAGCTAACTCTATTCCAGCTATTGGTTGATTATCTTCATTAAACCATTGTTTCTTAAATCTAATTAATTCTTCATTTTTCTTTTTTTCATCCATATTACCCCGCCTTTTATGTACATGATATGAAACATTTTACTTAATATGTACATTAAGAAAGATAATATACTATTTGTACATATTGGAAAAGCAAAACCTCTTCTTTGTTTACACAACTCGTTATACCTGGTCATTTATCGATCTGTTTTGTGTTTGACATAATTATGAACGTATTCCCCACTCTTTTTGTAAAGACGTTATAAGTGATATTGTAATCGATTTAGATAACGGCTATATTTATTTACCTAATTGATAAGCCTATCCTTGTCCTTTGCCTTTATTTATTGTACATTTCTGCCCAGCATTTAATAAAACAATTAGCCCTACATTAACTATTCTGACAACATTTTAAGAAAAGTTGTTGCCGCCCAAATGAAATACGCAAGTTGCGTCATGATATACATCGTAATTTCAAAACCTGTAAGCTTTCTTTCCCTTTTGATTTTCTTTAAATATCTATAAAAACAAAATGAACATAGAAGTAATAAAACAATAGACATTTGAAATAGATTTTCCACTAAAAGAACTGCCATTTATTTCATCACCTTTCCAATAAAAAAGTATATAGTTCAAGCATATCATGTTAATGGAAGTAATTACCTTAATTTTCAAATTAAATAATCTTCCTAAGTAAAAGAAGTCACTTTTTTTAATGTTTCAATACAATATTATGTAATTCACTACGCTCTATATAATATTAGATTACTTTTTCTTTTAATGTACATGCTTAGGAGGAAGTTTTACATGCAATTGATTCATAACATAAAAAAAGCGTTTCATAACTTATGTGACTACGATACGGCAAATCTAATATCCGCTATTCAATCATTAAATATTACACTTCATAAAATATCTCCTTTTATTACTTCACCACTTAACCTTGAATACGGAAGAAATGTTATCTATAAGTCTGAATTTGTGGAGATTTTAGTATTAAATTTCCCTAGAAAAGCAAAGACTCTTATTCATGATCACGGAATATCTATAGGATGTATATTAATAGTCAATGGTACGCTACAAAATATTACGTACGAAAAAAAATAGAGAATGGATTGAAGAGTTTACAGAGGGAAATATTTTCACCGTAAAAAAAGATACTGTGCATAAAATGTATAATGCTACAGATTCAACAGCAATAACATTCCATGTATATTCACCACCATTAAAAGATGTACAAATATATGAGTAGTCTTTAAAAGGAGGAAATATGCAAAATTTAAAGGATCACTATATAAAGAGCTTACAAGATGGTCGAAATGTTTGGCTCTATGGAAAAAAAGTAGATGTAACTACAGACAACAATTTTTCGGGGACACTATGTACCATTTCTAATTTATTTTCGTTATTTGATGATCCCAAACAGAGAGATTCTATTGGATATGTGAGCCCAAAAACGAAAGACTTTGTTCATAAATCATTTTTAGTTCCGAATTCCTATAATGAATTATTAATGAGAAGAACTGCATTTGAAACATGGGGTTATGCTACAGACGGTGTAATGAGTAGACTATCTGATTACGCAAGATCGAGACTTACTGGCTGGTACGTATCAAGAGATTTTTATAAAAAGTTCGATGCACAGTTTCCAGATAAAATCGCATCTTATTACGAAAAAGCTAGGGATAATCACTTGTTTTTAAGTGTAGTCCAACGTGATCCACAAATAAATCGCTCAACAGAATCAATGTTAAATGCAAATGACTTAGGGTTGCTAAGAGTTACAAAGGAAACTTCTGATGGAATTTATTTAAGTGGTGCGAAAATGATAGGAACTGCTTCTCCTTATTCAAATGATTTATTAATCTACCCATTAACAAAACTGACTGACGCTCAAAAAGATTTAGCTCACTTTCTTATCGTGGCAGCCAATTCTCCAGGATTACATATGGTTTGTAGAGAACCATATGCAAATACAACTTCAAGCACAGTTGATTCCCCTATTAGCTCACAGTATGATGAAATGGATGCACTATTAATCTTCGATAATGTATTTGTCCCTTGGGAACGTGTTTTACTTTATAACAATCCAGAAGCAATTTGGGCTATAAAATCAGATACAGCTTCTAGTAGTTTAGCTTATCATCAAGCTATAGTACGATTACTAATAAAGCTAGAATTTATAACTGCGATTGCTTTTGAAATTGCTGAAGCAATTGGAGCTCACACTTATTTGCATGTTCAAGAAAAACTTGGAGAATTAATTATGCAAATCGAAACAATTCGCGCACTTTTAATTGCTGCGGAAGTTGAAGGTACTACAAATGAAACAAAAACTTATTTACCAAACTTTAAATATATCGAAACTGCAAGGAATCTTGGTTCTAAATATTATCCCCGCGCAATAGAAATTTTACAATTAATTGGAGCAGGTGGCTTCATTCAACTTCCTTCAAGCTCGATTGATTTCCAGAGTCCAATAGCTGATTTATTAAAAAAGCACTTTAAAGGAACAAATATAGATGCCGAACAACGCACAAAATTATTTAAGTTAGCCTGGGATATTATTGGAAGCCCATTAGGATCAAGACACGAATTATACGAAAGATTTTACGCGGGAGATCCAATACGAAATACAGCTACACAATATGTAAATTATGATAAAAATCACTTTAAAAAGATGCTAAGTAAATATTTATGATGAAAAAGAGCACCCTTTGCTAAGAGTGCTCTTAAAAAATATATAATTATCCAGTTACATATATAGTTGCTCCGACCACAACTGCTACTTTTTCCGTAATGGTTTCATCTTATTCACCTTTATGTTTCTAATTAAGCTTTATAACTTTTGGTATATGCTTCCTATCATATTTCCTCATATAGATTTCTCCATCTGGAGTAACGAATTGTAAAACAATCTCACCACATACCCCATCTAGTATTTCAA
The DNA here is from genome assembly GCF_028548245.1 of Bacillus sp. FF-1. Taxonomy (NCBI): domain Bacteria; kingdom Bacillati; phylum Bacillota; class Bacilli; order Caryophanales; family Bacillaceae; genus Bacillus; species Bacillus sp. FF-1. The sequence continues at coordinate 311,030 of NZ_JAQQGG010000002.1, read as the reverse complement.
ATTCACCTTCTGCATTTGAAATACTGCGTTCCTTACCTTTAATAGAATCTTCATAAATTTTCACATTAAAATATAGGTTCGTTATTTTGACCTATGATAATACCTCTTGAATACTTACCAACGACAATGCATTTCTTTTTTATAATAATTAGTCACAACTATAGCTTAAATTATTACAACGGTACACACAAACAAGAGAATTATTTTACGCCTCACAACAAACCTCCTTATTCATTTTATTCTTTTTTTAAATTGAAAATTTAGACGTTCCACTTGTTTGATTTCTTCCACTACTTTACGAATTCCTTCCTCAATCCTATCTTCCTTTACATTCGATACGTTTAACTTTAATAGTCTTTGTTTCGAAAAACTTTTCACATAATTTTTATCAATCGCATCGATACTGATTTGCATTTCACTTAGTCTTTGTATCAACATGTCCGAAATACTTGTTTTATGTACTTCTAAACAAGTATGGATTCCAATTGTATTTTGCTTTTTATATGTGAATAGAAGCGGGTTTTCACTATGCATCCTTTCTAATGCTTCTGCTAGTTTTTTAGATCTATTATTATAGGAAGATTTAATTTTATTTTTATGGCGTTCGAACATGCCACTCTTTATATAAATTTCTAAAGCAGCTTGGGATATCATTGGGCTATCGATATCTAAAATCTTTTTATATGTATGGAAAGCACTCGAAATAATCGGTGGAATAACTGCTACACCAACTCGTAAACCTGGAAAAATAATTTTCGAATAACTCTTTAAATATATGACATGATTACCATGATCCAGGCTATATAATGGATCGGCTTTTGAATCTGTTTCTAAATCTGCTAAATAATCATCTTCCACTATAAATACATTATATTTCTTAGCCAATAACACGATCTTTTCTTTCTCGTCTTTAGAATAAGAAGTTCCAAGCGGATGATGATATCTTGGTATTGTATAAAAGAATTTTATTTTACCTGTTTGAAAAATACGTTCCAATTCATTTAAGTCAATACCTTCATTCGTACGTTTAATACCAATTACTGGAACTTTATTTATTTCTAGATATTCTATATATAAATGATACGTTGGCTGTTCAACTAATATTGTTTCATTTTCATTTGGAAATGAGATAGAAGTTAATATTGCAAGTGCCTGTTGCACGCCTGACGTTATAAAAATATTGTCTTCTTTCGTGAACACTTGATAATTTGCCAACTGTTTTTGAATGACTGGAATTAAAGATGGTAAGCCTTTCGGTGTTCCGTATACGAACAAATCATTTTTATAAGTATCAATAGCCTTATTAATGCAGTGCTGAAAATCTAAATATGGGAAAACATCTGGATCTGGTGCTGAAGAAGCGAAATCAATTATCTCTTTATTTTCTATAGTACTCCCCGATTTTTTAACAACGTAGTATCCACTTTGAGGGACAGAATATATAATATGACGCTTTTCCAATTCATAAAGCGCACGTATAACTGTTGCCTTATTACATTCATATTGCACAACGAGTGACCGTATTGATGGTAATTTCTGTCCTTCTTTTATCTCTCCATGTTGAATCATTTTTTCTATATCATTTAAAATATGTAAATACTTATACATTCTTTCACTCCCTTATAGAAGTATTTAAAAGGTCCCTCATTCTCACAGTCATTATAAAGTAAAAAGAAATACATCCTTTCTATCATTTTTAATTTTAACATTATTTCACATTTCCTCCTCTTAACAAGGAAATTACAATTAATAAATAGAATATCTCTATGAATAAATAAAAAGTGAGGGATATGTAATGCAACGTGTAAATACAATTGATATTAGTAATGTACTACAATTAGAAAAAACTCTTTCGTCTTTATTAAATAAAATGATTTCTTCAAAACTAGAACTAGAAAACTGGTTAAAAGAGCAGTCAAAAGTGATTTGGGAAATCGAAGAACAATTAAGATCACATTATATTGCCTTTCAATGTAATACGGATGATGAAGAAATAAAAGATACGTTTGAACATGATCAACAATTTGTAAAGCCACTTTTAAAGCGGTACCAAAATTTATTGGATAATAAATATTTAAAGTCACCTTTTCGAATGGAATTAGATTCTAACGTATATGGTTTGTTGGATGCAAAAATAAAAAATGCTCAAAAGTTATTTTGTGAGGAAAATATTGAATTAGAAGTAAAGGAAGACAAATTAGTCACAGAGTACTTTGAAATCACTGGAGGATTAATTGGAATTTGGGACGGAGAAGAAAAAACGATAACAGAATTACAATCCTATTTACAAGATTCGAATCGTGACATCCGTAAAAAGGCCAAAACCATTATTTCTGAACAATTTTTATCTGTTGAAAAAGAACTACAAAACATATTAAATCAATTAATTGAAATTCGCCATCAAAAAGCCAAAAATATTCAACTAGAGAATTATTGCGATTATATGTTCAAAAAATACGAGCGTTTTGATTATTCAGCGAAAGATTGCTATGAACTAGCTGAATCCATACGTAAGTATGTTGTACCTCTTAAAGATAAAATATTACTAGAGAAAAAAGAGAAACTGCAAGTGGATACGCTTCGCCCGTGGGATGTATCAGCTGTAACTCCAGATCAAAAAGTACTTAAACCAATTGCAAATGAAAATGATTTAATTGAAAAGAGCACTCATATCTTTAATAAACTAGATCTTGAATTTTCAACACTATTAAACCGAATGTATAAACACGATTGTCTTGATTTAACAAGCCGCAAAGGAAAAGCAGCTGGAGGCTTTTGTGAGTACTTACCAGCTTCACAATTATCATTTATTTTTATGAACTTAAATTATACACAAGATGATATTATCACTTTTATACATGAAATGGGTCATAGTATTCATAACGAACTTATAAAACCATTAAAATTACGACAATATATAGAAATTCCAGCTGAAACAGCTGAACTAGCTAGTATGACAATGGAGTTATTCTCGCTTAATTATTGGAATAGCTTCTATACAGACAAAAAAGATTTAAAACAAGCAAAAATTAACTTCTTTAAAGATGTTATTTCATATTTACCTGTTATGCTTATTGTCGATCAATTTCAACACTGGCTGTATGAAAATCCAACTCATACTTCTGAAGAAAGAAATAAAAAATACTTACAACTTCAAAAACATTATCAGTCTAACGTCATACATATTGATGGCTACGAAAACTGGATAGCAACGAGTTGGTTACCTGTACTCCATATTTTTGAAGTACCATTTTATTATATTGAATATGCGATCGCCCAACTTGGTGCATTACAAATGTATAAACAATATAAAGAGGATCCCAAGCAAGCACTAGAAAATTATAAAAAGGCATTATCACTAGGAAGCTCGCAATCTATAAAAGAAGTATATGAAGCTGCTGGAATTCGTTTTGATTTTTCTAACGAAACAATTAAGGAACTAATGGCATTTGTAGAAAAAGAATTAGAATTACTTGAGCAATTATAAGAAGAAAGCTGCACCTATATTTTTGGTGTAGCTTTCTTCTTTATTTTATTAATCACCTCTATATACTGAGAATCACCATATCCGATTGTTGGAAATAGTTGAAACAACTTTGTTAATAATTCTTGAGTTGATAAATCTTTATTTTTAGAGATAAATTTCATTACAGCATTATCTTCTTTTAGCATTTTTAAATATAGATCTATAGCCTGATACATTACAGGTGGTACCTTATAGAAAGTCATTTTATGATTTACTAATACTTCATTGTATACCGAAGAATAATTTCCTAATTCAAGTTCAATTTGATTTACTTTAAATTCATCTTCTCTGAAGCTATTTAAGTATACCTTCCCCTCATAACGAGACTGTTCAAGGTATGAAAGTATTGTAAGTAAGTTCATTTGACAAAACATATCTTCACCAAACCATAAAACAATACATTTATACTCTTTCGTAAAAAGTTTCTTTAATGGATCTATAACCTTTTTTGTGTAACTTTCTACTGAACTGTTATGTCCTGCTGCCCTTGTCTTAATAAATTCTTTATCAAAAACTAGTGTAGTAACTTGGTTTACACACATCGCTTCATTAAATGGTGCGTAATCAGAATCACCCATTAGCTTTTCATTTTTAAATTCTTCATACATCATTTGACCATTCAATATGTTTAATACATCTTTATCAAACAGCTCGCTCTTCGCATTTCGTAATTGCTCAACCTCTATTTTTCTAGAAATATTCATATTAAACTCTCCTTCCTTATTTATATTGAGTTTAACATATGTAATGCTCTGCTTTATTTAAATTATTAAGCAGGAGATTACCAATACTATCCCCTTTTATGTATTCCATAATAATTGCCTGTCTATTTTGTATCTTTATCACTTCAAATACGTTTGGAACTGACAGCCCACATGAATAAGCATATTTTTGTTTTTTTGCTTCATTCATAGACTCTGTATTCGGGAGGTAATCTTTAAATAATTTCATAATCTTATTATCATATAGATAAATTTCCGCTGTGTTCCCTTTTGCAATTGGATTACCTAAAACCACTTCATTTCTCCCCTTAACATAAATTAGAATAACATCTTATACTTCTCTTTACATTCACTATACCCCTAGCTAAAACCTTCTTCACGACTATACAAAAAACTTACCGCTTTCCATCATTAAATAGAAAGCGGTAAGTTTAATTTACTTGGAATATCAGCATGGAGATTTGGTGTATGCAAGATAGTAAATGAATATCCTTGCTGAATAAATGATACTTCATTATGTTTACATTCATATGGAACACTATTTTTCTTCAAGTTATTTTGTATGCGTTGTAAAAATGCTTGATCTGGTGTTCCAAAAGAAACATGTACTTTCGGCGGTAAAGCTTTCATCGCAATCGGGATCCAAGGTCGCTGCCACCAAGTTGCGACAATGTATGCAGTGCCACCTATAACAAAGTTAAAAATATCCCCATCTTCCATCGTTTTCATATCTAGATTTGATTTTAACCATTCCGTAAAAACAGGTACACTTTGAACAGAAAGACCGATCTCCCTTACATATAAAACGTTTAATGGTGAATGCGGTATTAGTACATCTTCTTTAACATAACTATGTGCGATAATTTCGAGTAGATTTCCATCACCATCTCTGAAATATAAGTTGAATCGGCCACTCTCTTCATCAATTGTATGACCATCTTTCCATTTCACAATGAGTAATCCAGACTTTTCAAGCCATCTTGCAGTTTCATGAAATTTTGAATATGAAATCTCAAAAGCAAAGTGCGCAGATGCAATTGGTTCATATACTTCTTGAAAACTAATTGTAGTGTACGGTGTTACTTCAAATTGAATAAATGATGTCGTTTCTTTTTTTATGGGGAAACATAATATGTCCTTATAAACTTGTTTTACCCCTTCTATGGAAATTGTTTGTAGTTTTATATCTGTAATATGTGTAATCACATTACATTCCCCCTTGTTTCTTATTATCTATTCGTATTGTATTACACTTATAAATAGATAAAATCAAACGGAAGGATGGATTTTCCATATAAAAACTACAACTTTAGTATGAATATGTTAGCTTCAAGAGTTTTTTTATTTAATATCCATCATCAATAAAGGTATATTTTTAAGTTTTCGTTGCATTCTTTTTCACATAAAAAAACTGCTTTTCCATACAAGAAAAGCAGCTCTTACGCTAAAATATATTATATTTTAACAGCAATAATCATAAACCTTTTTGAATTCGTACGAATACCTTTTTCAGAACTATTAGCTTTAATGAACTTTTGCAAAATATTAAAATCCTCTTCCTCTTCTCCAAAATTAGGAATAATAGGCGTATGTTTTAATAAGAAAATAAGATCCTCAGACGTACTGTAATGATCAGTAACATCATATTCACGTACTTGTATGACTTTAAATCCCGCACTAATAAGTTCCCTCATATACTTTTCTTTTAAAGTTCCATCTCTTTCACCTAAGCATTGTCCTCGTCCAAATGCTTCCTTAAGATTTAATTTATCATGTTCGCAAACTTGTTGCGTTAAGAAAAAAGCACCTTGTTTCATTACTTTTGCTAATTCAGATGCTATAAACGGTGCGTGACAACTAGAAGCGATATCAAAATGGGCAGGCGGAAACCTTAACGCTTCAGAATTCATTTGAAAAAACTCAACATTTTGTACACCTGATTTTTTTAAATTGGAATGTGCCGTTTCAATCATGCCGTTAGAATTATCAATTCCAATTAACAGTTTAGCTGAAGATGCTATATTAAGTACATTTTCTCCTCCACCTGTACCAACATCAAGTAGGGTGTCTGAAAGTTTACATCTTTCTTTCACTTCCCCGTAAAAGTCCCATGAATCTCCTACAGTTTCACATTTTATTTTACTAAAATCCCAACCATTTACTCTTCCTACTTTATCATAAAAGTTTTTGTACTCTAATTCGTTCATTTTGTATTTTCCCCTCTATTAACGCTTATGCTATTGATTCTTTGTGAAAAAGATCCACCAATTTCCCCTATATATGCCAGCCAATCTTCATAAAACGCTTGAACAGTGCGATATCTTTTATTTTTTTCTTTATGTAGAGCTTTTTTACATATATTATATAATTCTAGTGTGCTCTCCCATTTCTCATAGCTTTTATCATTTTTCCCGCCAATAAAAGCAAAAGCAATTCCGGCTAACACATACACATTCGTTTCGCTTGTAATTTGTGCATGCAGTTCATATTCTTCAGGTGCTTTGAAACGACCTGCTCCCCAAAAATCCTCCCCAACTTTATTGAATACAGGTTTTTTTTGAAAGAAATCAATATCACAGATCGTAAGTTTTGATTGCTCAAAATTATATAAAATACTACCGTCATAAAAATCAACCATGACATATCCTAATGACTCCACATAGGCTGCAAACTCAAAAATTTGTGTCAATATGTTAAGTCTCTCCGTCACTGATAATTGTCTTAGCTTAACAAAAGGCGAATTTGGTGCATGGTGCTTTTCAAACGGTGTAAAGTCCCAATGATTGTGCATGCATTCCCCATCAATCCAATGAAACCTTAAACAAAATCCGTTTTGCATTTGAATAGGATTAATATATGGAACTAGTAAAGGATGTTGAATTTGTTCATACACTTCTTTTGCCTTCATTAATCGTTGGATCGCGTCCTCTATCTTGCCTTTGTATTCTAAATTGCGTGCACCTGCATACTTCAAAAAATAACGTTTTCCATTTTCAATAATACCAAAGCTAATATTTCCTGAATCTTGCTGATCAAACACAGTAAACACTTCTACATCCTTTAACCAATCAAAATTATGCTCCTCAGCCAATGTTAATGGGTATTGATTTTTTCCAATTTTAATATTTATCATGTGCTGCTCCTAGCTTTGAGCGAACGTAGTTGATAGAGGTATGATACGCATACTCAATTTATTTTTACCTCATGCTTGATTTTCTTCTGTTTGTTCATAAAACATCACTCCTTTCAAATAACCGCCCTTAATTACTTTCTATTATATATTATAAAATACAAATTATAAGGAAAATATATTCCATATGCACAAATAGTTTACATAACATTTTTATGGTTTATTTATGTGTGTAATCTACATCTCTCCCCAACCACACATACTATTTAAAACAGTACAGACTGCTTTTACATTCTTCATTTTTATTTCCTCCTTAAAATACATGTAAAAAGTAGGATTAACCAAAAAATTAAAGAATTCTATATATGACAAGTATTGGACGAATTATTTTCAAATTTCTCTATAATAAAGGTGGTATAAACAGTGTGAAACTTATGCAAGAACGTAGCCTTACCGTAAAGACAACTTTTACTAAAGAATACAAGATTTTTATTTTGGGTTTACTCATTTCACGAATTGGGGATTCACTATATACTTTTGCGTTACCTTGGATTGCCTATCAATTAACCGGTTCAGCTGTAATTATGAGTTCTTTATTTGCTATTAACGTATTGCCAATCGTTTTATTTGGCCCTTTAGTTGGTGTAATAATTGATCGTTATGATCGAAAAAAGTTACTTTTGGTAGCGGATATTACTAATATTATTTTAGTAAGTCTTGTTCCAATACTACATTCATTACATCTATTACAAATCTGGCATTTATACATAATTACTTTTATGTTAGCAGTTATGTCCATGCTTTTTGATGTAACAACTGTTACAGTCATTCCGCAAATTGCTGGAGCATCCTTAACGAAGGCCAATTCTTTCTATCAAATGGTTAATCAATTGGCTAGTTTATTTGGTCCAATGATAGCTGGGGTTTTCATTTCATTTATTGGCGGCTTTCAGATGCTTTGGATTAATGTTCTTTCATTTATTGCAACATTAATTGCTGTGATATTATTACCGTCTATGAAAACCGTAAACAAGAAATGCCAAGATAAAAATACACTTCAAAATGTACTAGCTGATTTGGTTAATGGATGTAAATGGCTCAAAAATGACCGTTTAAATTTAGCTTTATCTTTTCAAGCTATGATTGGAAACTTTGGAGCAAGTGCGGTTTTAGGTGTGTTCATGTATTATTTACTATCCACATTGCAACTTACGCCGGAACAAAGTGGCTTTAATTATTTACTAATTGGAATAGGCGGGCTCTTAGGAAGCTTGATTGCAGTTCCTTTAGAAAAGAGATTGCAACGCGGTCTTCTAATTCCATTACTCCTATTTGTTGGAGCAATTGGTTTAACTTTTGCGCTTTGGAGTAGATATTGGCTTGCTCCCGGAATTGCTTTCGGTATTGCAATGACTTGCAATATTGCATGGAATACAATTGTAGCCACCGTTCGCCAGGAAACAGTTCCATCAAATATGCAAGGGAGAGTTTTAGGGTTTTCACGTGTACTTACACGATTAGCTATGCCACTTGGAGCGTTAGTAGGAGGTATTATTTCAGCTTATAATCCTGTCTTTGTATTTGCTTTAGCTGCTTTTACTAAATTAATTGAAGTCTTTATTGCTTTATATAGTCCGATACGAAAACTATAATAGAAGGAAAGATAACTATGATTGGTTAATTGCAATTACGGATAAGTTTATAAAGAAAAAAGGCATATTATAATGCCTTTTTTCTTTACAATCATTTAACTGGATAACAAACTTCTGTAACCCATTTATTAGCATCCGATTCCATCGCTGGGCTCACATGATAAATATTAAACATTGGACCTGCTAATTCGTAACCCTCTGTCTCAATCCATTTTGCCGCAGCTTCATTTACAGCTGTCATCTGTTCATAACTTCCATTAACTGTTATAGAAGCTACATTAGCTGATTCCACATTTTTAAATGTAACGTCTTTTGTATTTTCGTGCTTCCCTAGAATACTTAGCTGTATTTCTATATCTACATCATTTTCTTTGTATTCACGATCATGGAAAACCGCAATACTATAACTCGGATGGTCAATACTAATATTCTCCATTTGAATTTCTTGCATTAATATACTCCATAAATCACCTTCGCAATTATACGATGGAATAATCTTTCTAACACTAGCTACAGTTCTTTCTGGAATTTCTTTTATTGAAACATGATAATTCATCTCAACTACATCCTCTCTCATCGTTTTCATTGAGTCTTCGAGGAGACGTAATTGTTTTTGGAGGTTATACATGTCTTCTTTAATTTGAACACTACGATTTAAAAATTGCTCTTTTATGCTATCTATATTATCGCATTCTATTATTTCTTTAATGGTATTAATATTAAACCCCATAGCTTTTAATATTTGAATTTGATTTACTTTTTTTAATTGGTCTGCTGAATAAAATCGATATCCACTCAGCTCATTGACTTTTACTGGTTGTAATAATTCCACTTTGTCGTAGTGCCTCAACATACGAATACTAATGGAAGATAGTTTTGAAAAATCCCCTATTTTAAACATATTTTCCTCCTATAAATTACATCTACTTCGAAGCTCAACTTTATCTTAAACAATGACATTATGTGAGAGTCAACTGTTTATAACACTTGAATTATATTTCTTTAATTATTTATCCTTATACCGCCTTATGCCTATAAAGATTGATAATAATCCGTTCACAGCTAATAAAATTACTATAATACTTGTAAATAAACCTACATCTGCCGCAAATATTTTAATCGTACGCCATGGTGAACTCGTACTATAAGTAAGCAGTGGGATAAAAATAATAGATGATAGTAGAAATAGACTCCCTATGAATAACCAAATTACCTTTTTTACAGTTTTCACATGTTTATACTTTTTAATTAACATAATTGATATTATGAAAAGTATAAGTGTAACTAGCAACAAAACAATTTGTATTAATGGGATGTTTTTAGGGATATCAACCGGTTCTTCTCCATTCAAAATACTAATAATCCCCTTTTTCAATTCTGATAGTGCGGTTTCTTCTAATACATGATTTTTATTTGTTAAAATCACACCACTCCAGCCACTTTTATTTAAAGTAAATATTTCTGCACGAGCATCGGGCGTTGATCCTGAATGCCAAATCATCGTTTCGCTTTCATTTATATTTGTTGTTCTTAATCCAAAACCATAACTTTTTTCTGAATTTATTTTATAAAGTGGTGAAAGATAAAGATCCATGTTTTCTTGCTTTAAAAATTGAAGATTTTCTTGGCGATTCAAAAACATAATGAATTGAATCATATCTTCCAAATTCGCGGTAATATAACCATATGGTGCCCCGGCATTATCATAGGACACTACACTTTTTCTTGGTATGCCAAACCACGACTGATAACCCGTTAAATAACCTTTTTCATATGCAGTTTCTTTACTTGCTGCCACACCATTCATATTTAATGGCTGAAAAATATACTTTTCCATATATGATGAATATGTTTCATTTGTAACTTCTTCAATAAGTGCGCCTAACACAATATAATTTGCATTACTATATTGATATTTTTCACCTGGTGAAGCAGTTACTTTTACATTTGAAAGCTTCATTACATTTTCTTTTAATGCTGTAGAACTTTTGGATTGCTTATCTGATAATAATAAGCCCTCATATGTGCTTATTCCACTTGTATGAGTTAGTAGATGTTGGATTGTTATAGTTGAGGATATTTGAGAATCTTTTAGTTTAAACCAGGGGAGGTATCGTTGAACGGGATCCTCTAATTTTATTTTTTTATCTTCTATTAATTTCACAATAGCTAAAGCTGTTAAAGATTTACTTATTGAGCCGATTGCAAATGGAGTTTTACTAGTTACCTTTTTTTCAGATTCTCGAGTAATCCCCCACGTTTTAGTGAAGAATACATCTTTATTATGTACAATTGCAACAGCAGCTCCTGGAATATTCTGTTCATTTATAAATTCTTCAATATACTTATCTAAAGTAGCTTTAATATTTTGCTGGGCATACACTTTTGGATGAACGATACATAATACTAATACATTACAAAGAATACATATTTGGAATAATTTATAGATAGTTTTCTTCATTATACTTTAGATAGCTTTCTTTTTTTATAATTTACTAAACTAATGAATACTACTACAGAGATTGTAAAACTACTCATTATTAATAATGAGTTCCACCATTGATTCTCTGATATGCGATATAAAATATTATAATTAAATGTATTTTTACTATTAATTGAATTAAATGATTCAGTTAAAAATATTGAAAATGTAGTTTGCGAGATGAGGTAAGTAATAACTGCGATGAATATGCTGCGGAACATAAATGTGTTAAATTTCCCTTTTTCATTTTGAAGTTGTGTCATTTTGACTTGTAAATCAATTTCATTTATTTCTAAAAAATCTTGAACAAATAATTGAGGTGTACCTAAATCATCTATACTATCTTCACCATGTTCACGACATTCTTGAATGTGTTCTAATATTTGTCGCTTAATATTTTCCCTTTCTTCTAAACTAATATCGTATTGCTTTAATTCTTTTAGTACGTCTGTTAAAAATTGCTTTTCTTTACCTATCAATCTATTCCTCATTTCAGAAGGTCTCCTTTCAAACCGCTTTTTAATAATGTTTGAATATCCGATTGCAATTCTAACCACTCATTAATTTTCTTCTCAAGACGTATTTTACCGTTTTTATTAATTTCATAATAAATTCTAACTTTACCACTGTCTGTTACTTCTTGATAAGTATTAACCCAATCTTGATTTTTTAACTTAGTTAAAATTGGATAAATACTTCCTACTCCTTTCAACTTTAAATTGTGTACTTCTAGCTCTTTCATAATCTCATAACCATAACTTTTCTTTTTTGACAAAATAGATAATACACACATTTCTAAATGCCCTTTAATTAAACTCGTTCTATCCATAGGATAAATTTAACAGAAATATATACTTCATTCAAGTATATATTTCTGTTAAATGCAAAAAAACAGACAATAAAACAAAAAGATTAACAAACAAACAATACCACTCATCAACCATTTTTAATCTTAATAATTATTTTTATAATATAATAATTACATAATTAATATAACTTTTAACGTTGTTACCCTCTTACTTCAAGAACCTTATCTTTATATATTTCAAACCATTGTTGCCATTTATCTTTAGAAAATTCTTTTTCTTCTCCTTCTAGAACGGCAGAAAAAAGATCTAAACAAATATGCCAACCAGCTATATCTTTCGGTGTATGATCAGTTAATTCGTGAATATATTCTTGGAGAAGTAAAAGGGTTCCATTATCCTCTTTATGTATTTCAAATCGGACCCGATCTTTATCCCAAGTAAATTCAAGCACTGAGTTTTGTTGACACTCTATAATATCAATATTTATAAATGAACCATCCATCATGTCGAACTTTATTACACCATTTGTTTTAAGGCTTTCAATCTGCAAATTGGACATCCATTTTTTTAACTTACTATTTTCTGTTAAAACTGACCAAACTTCTTCTATCGAATATGAAAAATGACGTTCAAATTTTACAATATATCCATTAGTTAGTTTCCCGATTTCAGCTATCATATTGATTGCCTCCCTATATAGAATGTATGTTCTTAATTTATTTTACACGAATATAAATATAAAATAAATCTTTATATAAACGAAGTAGTAATTTAAAGTTAAACGTGATGAGAAAAATTTTAATCTTTTCTAAATCAATTTAAATAATCTTGAAAAATAAATATCATTTATGCACGTTTCTTCCCAAAATATAGACTTACGCTCAAATAAAAAGAGCCGCATTTGCGACTCATAAATTTATAGAATTACTCCTGTTTTTGTTGAATGATTTACCGCTTAATCGCATCAACAATTAACGATGGAAAACCAAGTTTATCACCTTTATTTCTAGAATCATACCTTTTCGAACGGAAAATAACACCGTCGTTTGCATCCCATTCATTATAATAAAACTGACCATTTTCATCACAATATTCAAGCAAAACTACCTCAAATCCAGCAGTTTCAAACATTTTCGTTAAAGTTTTATAATTATGAACAATTTTATGACTTGCTGCTGGGTGATCTTTTGGGCCAGGTCCACCTATTTGAACTATCTTTTGGTACGTCTCATCTCGGAAAAATGCATCAGGAACACCGCACCGCATATGCCCCTCTTGCTTTAAAAATTCATAGCAAATTTCAGCAGCTCTTACACCTTCTTCAAACAAATAAGCTGTACTATCTACTTTTATATTTTTCTAAATTTGCGAACTAAAGTGAACACTATACCTGCAAAAACCATCCATAAGCCCATTGTTGTACTATTAGTTGTACTGCCCCCCGTGTTTGGAAGCTCTTTATATGTAGATTCTTTTTTATCGGAATTACTGTTGTTTTGGATATTACCGTTATTACTGTTATTAGTACTACCTTTAGCTTTGCTAGCGTCTGTATCCTTCACTAATACTTTTTGTATGGCATGTACCTTATTACCTACAGAATCTGTGACACTATATATTATTTCAAAAGTACCAACTTTAGTGGTATCTCCAATATCTTTATATACTACTTTAGAAGTAAGATCACCATCTTCTTTATCCGTAGCTGATACACCTACCATTGGATTGAATTCATCTCCCTTAGTAATTGTAGTTGTAGAAGGTACTTTTAGTATTGGTATGTCATTCTTAACTTCTTCTCTACCTGTGACTGTTACAGTTTGTTTCGCAATTTCTTCATGGCCTTTAGAATTTGTAACTGTATACGTTACTATGTAAGTACCGATTTTAGAGATATCTACTTCCCCCTCAACTTTTACTTTAGAAGTAAGATCACCGTCTTCTTTATCAATAGCTTTTACTTTTGCCATCGGATCGAATGATTCTCCTACAGTAATTGTCGTTGCAATAGGAACTGTTAATGTAGGTTTTAGATCTGATGTTTCTCCATCTCCCTCTACAATTACAGTCTGTGTTACCGTTGCTTTCCCACCTTGAGAATCAACGACAGAGTACTCCACAATGTATTTGCCTGGTTTCGAAGTGTCTACATCACCTTTATGTTCTACTCGATTTGTTAAATCACCATCTTCTTTATCAATAGCTTTTATATTGCTCATTGGGTCAAACTTATCACCGACACGTAGTGTAATTGTTGGCGGTACTGTTAGCTCTGGGACTTGGTTTGCCTCAGTTTTTTCGTTTTCTTTCACGGTTCCTTTAATTTTTGCTGCATCAAAAGCTTTTTGGACCGTTTCAACCTCAATGGAATTTGCCCCATATTTATTTGTTGCAACTTTAAGACAAGCTAATCTTAATTCAGAGAAATTAGAAGTCATGTTCAATTCATCAGTATTTGCATAATAGAAAATATCAAACATTTTATCTTCACCAATACCATTTACAGTTACACCGTTATGAGTACCACCTTGTGCAATTAAATATGCGACTTTATTAATAATACTTGAATTAAAATGAACGCCCTCATTATCCTCTCCGTTTAAATCACTGAATTTACTATAATCATCCGGATACGGTACTCCATCAAAAAATTTGACTGAAGATGGATCTTTCATATTACGGAGAACGGATCCACTTTGTTCTCCTATTGTCCAATTAAATTCTCCATTATTTACATATTTCTCAATAGCCGTTCCCATAATATCAGATAATGCCTCGTTAATTGCCCCGGATTCTCCAAAAAATTCAAGATTAGATTCACTAGATGTAACCGCATGTGTAAATTCATGGCCCGCTATGTCAAACGCTCTAACCATTGGATCACCATATATAAGCATACTAACATTGTTAATATTAGCGCTAAATGCATTCCCCCAATTTTTAGGATCATTTGTTTCTCCAGAATCCCATGCATGTACAACTGAAACTACTTTTTTTCCTTTATTATCAAAACTATTACGCTTATATTTGTCTTTATAAAAATCATATACGTTTGTCGCTAAGAAATGAGCACTTACCGCTTTTGGGTCATTAAATGTTGTTGATGTGCTAGTTGTTAATATACCAGGATAATATTTATCTTCAAAAGTAATATCTCTATAATTTACATCGTACGTCTCAATTCCTTGCCCTCTTGTGTAATCGGCAAGCGCATACTTCCCGTTACTTTGTTCAGAAATACCAAATGTACGAGTTATTCCTAAATCATCTTTTCCAGTCCCGGTTAATGATTTAAAATTACTTTTTTTACTCTCCTGAATAGCTTCAACACGCTCTTCACTTACTTTTAAATCTGACTCTTGCACCATATTTTTCAACATATCACCACTATGAGCATCCACTAAATAAGTTCCAGATACATAGTTTGGTGTGGCAGCTGCAAATGTAACTTGATATGCATTTGTAGCCTGCCCACGATTTTCATCAACAAAAATAACTTCCTTAACTTCTGGCTCAGAAATAAATTGAATATCATTTCCGTACTTCGTATAAATAAATTCCTTTGCTTCTTCTTTTGATAAATTAATAGGATTCTTTAAATCTTCTTTTTCTAAGTTTTGTGCACTTTCCCCTGAAACACTTTTAATAATACCCTTTTTATCTACATGAGCAGTCAATTGGTGTCCATATACTTCTTTTCCTTCATATATTTGTTGCATACGAACAAGTGTAGTCCCATCATATGAACCACGTTTTTGAAGAACCTTGTAATCTACCCCTTTGTCTCCACTAACTTGTTTTGGAGATAAAGCATGTTCCGTCTTTTCCTTAAGTGCATCTTTCACTACGTTCTCTGGCGTTTTTTGTGATGGTTTTGTAAGTTCACCTGTACGGAACGAATCCTCTTGAATATCAACTTGCATTTGATCCGTTTCCTCCGCATAACCTATCTCGTATGGTACTATGCTTGTTAAAGCTAATCCTGTTGTTAATGCAACTATAGCTATTTCTTTTTTATTTTTCATGTTATTTTCCTCTTATGATTTCCTAAAATATGAAATTACTAAAATTTATACAATCTATTTCTAATTTAAAAAGATGACTTCTGTAATCAACAAAAGTCACCTCTTCAATATGTAATACCCCTAATATATTTTTAATGCATAATTTCTATATAAAACAGAAAAAGCATTCATTAACGAGCATTTTGCATTACTTTTATTAGGTCATTTATATTTTCAACTTTCTGCTGAAACTGATCAAATCTACTATGTAACAATGAAGGATTCTTATCTTCAGTTGAAATAACTTTTTTTAACTCCTGTTCTAATATATCATATGTATCAAAGAAATTATCAAATTCTACACTTACAAGCTCTTCATTTTCACGATAAAATCTTTTTGTTTCTATATAAGTCATGTATGATTTATTTAAAAAACCTAATGAAATTAAATATTTAGAAGTGTTTTCTTGATAAATAGCAATATCACATGCTATTTTCATATCAGAATAAGTTCTTTGAACGAAAGAATGCAATTCAAAAATCTTAAACTTTAATCCATTATTCATTTCATCCCCTCCATCCTATCTATTCTACATAAAAAAAGAATATTATACAAAATATAATATCATCATAAAAGTAATAATTTAAAAATCAACTTAAGAATAAACAAAACCAAAGCTCTTTCATTAATAGAAAGTTCAATATGTCCACGAGAGGAAAACATATCAAACAAAACGGCAGTCTAGATGCATATACACTCCTTTCAAATTTGATAGGTATTTTACTTTTTATACATAAAAAAGAACGAATCTACATTCGCTCTTCTCCACATATTTATGGTGCAAAGTTTATCATCCGACTTAACATAAATCTCAATATAGTAAACAGTAGTATAAAAATAAATAAACTGCATGCCTACGACTAAGCAGAATACTTCAGCCTCAACTATTTATAAAAAACTTCCTCCATAGTTAAAATATTTAAGATATACAATAATAGTAAATTGTTTATTTTTTCCTTTTAGTTTTCATTCGATGCTGGAACGACAGAGTCGCCATAAATACAGTTATCCCCCACAAGAATAATCCGCCATATGTCACCACATATACCCAAATAGCCAATCCTTCGGTGTATCCTTTAGGAAGTATTCCTAAAAATTGAAACACTGTTAAGAAACTAACTATAACTGTGAATACTCCAACTGCCCATCCTGATATGATTAATAACCATCTCGGTAGCTTCTCTCCCCATGAAGTAACGAGCGCTATAGCAAATAAAGATGCAAGTACTGCTAAGAGAGCTGTGAAGTCTATTCCAATGGTATATAGCGTATATAAAAAGGAGGATCCTTCCTGTAATGTTTCACCAAATCCTGTCACACTTTGAACAGCTTGCTTTGTTGTAAGTCCTACCGTCGATCCCCATGCCCAAAGAGACTTTAAAATTGCATATGGTAACAGGGAAACAGCTGCAACATAACCCCATCCTTTACTCAAATAAACTTTATCATTTATTTCTGAGCCCATACCCTTCTCATATTTTAAGTTCAAAATCGCCTCTCCCTTCTCATATAAGAAATGAATCTCCTTTTAAAAACTATACAACGATTGTACATTTCAGAAGTTATTTATTTGCTTCTTTATTCAAGAATATGGTCCTTTCTTTCAATAAAGCAAGTTGCATTTTTTACGATTTTATTTTACTTTAAAAAATTTATTATCTTTGCACACATTTTTAATGTGATTCTTATATTATTTAAAATAAAAAAATAATAAGCGAAAAGAATATCTCCTTTCGCTTATTATAATAAAAAGTACATTTCATATTGTTCTAATGAACTCTTTTCGAAATCCATTTTTTTTAAATATCCTTCTAGCAAACTATTATTAGGAAAGCCAATAGTTAACGTGGACAACTTCAATTCTTCAATTGCTACTTGTAATAAATTCGTCCCAACACCAATATTTCTATAATCTTTGTCTACAAAAATAAAACTAATTTTACCTTGTTCATTCATACATATAGAACCTTTTAAATCATTATCGACATATGCACCATAAAATGTATGATTTGTTTTTTCGATATAATCCATATCATTTTGCCAGTTTATATGGAAGTGTAACCATTTCTGAATTTCAACTTTAAAAGCAGGGAATTCTAATTGTTTTATTTCAATTCCTTTACATTCTTTATGTATTATTTTAGTCATATCTTTTAAATTATAATAAGATAGATCGTACACTTTTTCATAGCCTAATTTATTATAAAAACGAATCGCTCGGTCATTACCTACAATGACTTCAAGAAAAAGTTGCTTACACTCATTTTGAAGCGCCTCTTCTTTATGCAGTTCAAATAACTTTTGACTCACACCAACACCACGATAATTCGGATGAACCGCTAATGTACCGCAGCGCATTGTTTTTATATTTTCATAATCCTTTATCCCACCAAGTATTACACCAACTGGCTTGTCACCGTCTAAAGAAAGAAACGAGTGTTCTAACGAATTCCCTTCTGCTCCAAAAAATCTTTTTATAAAATCTTCTTTTGAAACTTCCATCTTAATAATATAATCTGAAAACCCATCTCTAAAAGCTTCATACACTAAATCTATATTTACTTCACTGCATCTTTTGTATTGAATCATATAAAATTATCCCCCACTTACTCGTGTTAAACTTAACATACAAATACATAAAATGTACTAGCTCCACTCTACCCATCATTCTTTAATTTTTAATCCTACCATTTAATTTGAAATAAACGGGCACTTCCCTACATATCTGTCACTATTAATTTGTTTTATAACAAATGGTGCAATATCACTATTTTGAATTTTGATTCCTGGCATATCTACTAAACTCTCGTTTATACGTCCAATACCATTTCCCTCTATAACAAATGGTAATCTAACAATTGTCCAATCTACTTTACTACTTTGGATAATTTGTAATTCTTTATATTTATCTTGCATCATTTTTGATAAAAAAACTTTAAATAAGGTAGCTCCAATTTTATTTACAATTCCCTTTTGATCTCCTGTAACATTTAAAGAGCCTCCGGAAATTACAATATATCTTTTTATTTCAAACTCCTTCATTGCTTCTAAAATATGCTTCGTTACTGTGCTAAAAATATAAGATTCATTTTTGGGTTGACCTACTGCATTAATTACAGCTCCACACCCTTTAAGTAATTTGCGTATTGAAGCAAAATCACGTGCATCTCCATTAATGATCTCTATATTTTCATTTGTTATTTTGATATTATTAGAATTTCTTGTTAATATTTTTACTTGATACCCCTTATCTAGCGCTTCTTTTACAAGGAATTTCCCCGCTTTTCCGTTTGCACCCAAAATAGCTATTTTATTTGTACTTTCCAATATTAACCCCTCTTACTATCTATGATTTACTACATTAATCTCATATACACGTAAAAAAGCAATTAAATGCTCACACGCTCGTTCACATGCTAACATTTTAAAGATTTTTTGTTCCTCTTTCGTTTTATCATTCGCTTGATCTGAAGCAGCTTTTAAACATAGAAAAGGTTTGTTATTGATTTGGCACACATAAGCAAAAGCTGCCACTTCTTGATCAACCGCTAATGCTCCATATACAGTATGCAGTAAATATCTCATTTCTGAACTACGGATACGTTGATCTCCAGATAAAAATGTACCGAAATGAATCGGATCATAAGATCGTATTTTTTTTATTCTTCTTACAAGCGATTTTGTTGTTTCAATAGGTGCTGTTCTACCATTATATAAGTTAAAAACATCTTCACCCGAACCAGCAGCAGTGACATCGTGTTGTATTGCGTTCAGTGCCACTACAATATGACCATTTTTCACCTTATTTGATAAACTCCCGCATATCCCTGTCATAAACAACTCATCCGGCTGAAACTCACTAATTAATAATTGTACACAACTAGCACAACTTACCTTCCCAACACCAGTTATAACTGAAATAATTTCCAGATCATTTATAGTATGAAAATGAAATTCCCAAGCGGCTCTTTTTTCAATGCGTTCACTTGGATAAGATTGATGCAAATACGTAAGTTCAGGTTCCCAAGCGGCTACGATTGCAATACGTTTCATTACAAACTTCACTTCCCTCACTGTCATTTAAATAATTTATCTATGCTTTCTCTTTTATAATCTGGAATCCACTCTTTATATTTCTCATATAAATTTCGTATTGTTTCTTTATTCTTCGGAATTACTTCACTTCCTCTATCATCATGCATAAACATGATAATATCTTTTGTTGCATTTATGAGAAATACATCTGGATAAGAAATTTCTTTTTTTGCGTCCTAAACGAGGATAAAGATCTGGTAAATCTTCATGATTCGCCGCTTTAATAAGTCGTTTATACTTTATATCACCAGCGAAATATTTTAATGAAAATTGATATGTACAATACAAGTCAGTTTCTTCATCTTCAAATAAAAAAGTATTGTTTCTTGTCTTGTATGATATTTTAAATCTCTTTTTGAATAAATAGACTATATATTTATTTTCTGTGGATTTTTTATATTTCCCTTTTTAAGTCAATAAACATTTGCTATTAAAAACACTTTATCTTCTTTTGAAAATATATCTTCAAATAAGTGTTTATTATATGTATGGTACTAATGTAACCCCAGTAAATATTTCATTCATATATTCTTTTAACTGTATTTTATATTCTTTCTATTCTACAATTTCTTTTAACTGCCAATATGCATCTTCTAGCCAAGGGTGTAAAACTTTCAACGTATCTTTTCTATCCCACAAATATGAAATATATGCAAAAGCTGCATGTTCTAAAGATTTTTCTAACCCCTTTTTTACTTCTACTAAGTATGGTGGTGTCCCATTTTGATCCCATTCTATTTTATCAGCAACAAATAACACTAAATCCATCTTCGTTGCATGTTTACGCAGTGTGGTATGGCAACAAATTGCATCTAAAGTCTCTTCATCATGCACTTTAAATATCTCTTTTGCGATTACTCTCGAAAGTTTTTGATGAATAATCATTGGGAATTTTCGTTCTTCTTCTAATATCTCTATTCCAAATTCTTCAGCAACTACAATCCGTACTTCATTTGGAAAAATTGCACTAATATCATGTAAATATCCCGCAATCGCTGCTTTTTCTTCATCTTCATAAAACATTTTTGCAATTTTCCTCGCCTCATTTGCTACACGAATTGAATGTTTATATGTAGGCTTCTGATTATATTTTAATAAAAAATCTTTAATATCATTTTCTATTTTTCCAGTTGGAGAAAATGAATATATCTCCTTATATAACATAGTAAATCCTCCTTAAAACTAACTTTCAATATAATATATAATCTTAATATCCTTGTGTTTTGTATTCGTTATAAATGTTGTAATCCCTTTTTTAATACGTTACATGAAATTTTATACAGAATCATCGCTACAAGTACATAAATGTTTGATATTATAGTAATGTTAATGATTTGTAAGGAAAGGAACTACATAATGAATAAAAATATATTAATTATTGATGACGATAAAGAAATTGTTGAATTACTTGCTGTTTATTTGCGAAATGAAGGCTATAACATTTATAAAGCATATGATGGCGATGAAGCATTACAAATGATTTCTACATATGAAGTTGACCTTATGATTTTAGATATTATGATGCCAAAACGAAATGGATTAGAAGTTTGCCAAGAAGTTCGTGAAAATAATACTGTACCTATTCTTATGCTGAGTGCAAAAGCAGAAGATATGGATAAAATATTAGGACTTATGACAGGCGCCGATGATTATATGATTAAACCATTTAATCCATTAGAATTAGTAGCTAGAGTGAAAGCTTTGCTACGACGATCATCTT
This sequence comes from Bacillus sp. FF-1, assembly GCF_028548245.1. Classification (NCBI taxonomy): domain Bacteria; kingdom Bacillati; phylum Bacillota; class Bacilli; order Caryophanales; family Bacillaceae; genus Bacillus; species Bacillus sp. FF-1. Next base: position 288,829 of record NZ_JAQQGG010000002.1, on the reverse strand, counting down.
TCCAAAATGCCACTTCCCAAAAGAATGAAGATGGTATGATTCGCATTCGTTCTGCTGAAATACACAAACATAATCATACTGTGAAAGTAAATGGCGAATATATTAAGCTTACATCTATTGAATTTGATATTTTATATTTACTTGCGAGTAATACAGGAAGAGTATTTAGTTCTGAAGAAATATTTGAACGTGTTTGGAATGAAGATGGTTATGGTTCAAATAAAACTGTAATGGTCCACATTAGTAATTTACGAGATAAGCTTGAAACAGGAATGAATGGAGAAAAATTTATTCATACTGTTTGGGGAGTAGGCTATAAAATTGAGAAATGAAGCATTTGATATATTAAAAGATATCCCGAAATGGAAACTTATTTTTTGGCTCTTATTAGCTATCACACTCACTCCTATTACTGAATTAATTATATATCGCCTCGTTACGAGTGTAATTGAGAGTTCGCTTACGTTAAGCGAACTTGGCAAAGAATTCATTAGAATTTTTGGTTATGAAAAATATAAAGGAATAAAAGAATCTCTATGGATGATGATTGTCTCTTATTTATTTTTATTTTCTATTTTCTCATCCTACCTATACATTTTTTATCGTCATGAAAGAAAGCTTTACTATGAAACTTGTATTAAAAAAATGATAGAAGAGATTCGCTATATTGCAAATGGAAACTTCAATCATAAAGTTTCTATCGTAAACCATAATTATCTAGAAGAGTTAGCAAGCGGGGTTAATCAAATTGTTGAACAATTGAAAGTCTCGATTGATGAAGAAAGACAGGCAGAACAAGCAAAAAGCGAACTGATTACAAATGTATCGCATGATTTACGTACTCCTCTTACCTCTATAGTTGGATACGTGAACTTAATCCACCATGATAATTATAGAGATGAAGTGGAATTACGTCATTATATACAAGTCATTTACGATAAAGTAACTCGTCTTAATGCATTAATGAATGATCTGTTTGAATATACACGTGTTCAAAATAAAGAATTAAGTTTATATTCTGTCCCTATTGATATTGTAGAACTTCTTGGACAATTAACAGTTCAATTTCGAATACAGCTTCAAGAGGCTAATATTGATTGTCGCCCCTTTTTCCCATCAAAGAAGTTAATGGTATTAGCTGATGGAGACAAATTAGTACGCGTATTTGAAAATCTAATTATTAATGCTATCGCTTACGGTAACGATGGTGATTATATTGATATTACTGCTTATGAAAGTAATAATATGATTGCAATCGATATAACCAATTACGGCCAACCTATTCCAAGTACCGATTTACCTCATATTTTCGAACGTTTTTATCGTGTTGAGAAATCGCGCTCTACAAACACTGGTGGATCTGGACTCGGATTGGCAATTGCAAAGAGTATTGTCGAATTGCATAAAGGAACAATTGAAGTGTATAGTGATGACAAAAAAACAACATTCACTGTAAAACTACAACCATATAAATGTTAATACAGCTTAATTTTAGGTCCAATTTCTTACGATATAAGAAATTGGACCTTTTATTTTCCAGTAACATCCAAAATTTAATAATCCTTTATAATTCTTTAGAAATTCTTTACCTTTTCTTTCTTCCTAATTAAGCATTCCTTTTTACAATATTATTATCGATGTCATAATAGGAGGATCGCTTATGCAATTCTTAAAAAAATTCACAATTTTATTATTATCTTTTGTTATTACTGCACTTATCGTTTTATATTTTTATCTTTATGTAAATGGCCCAATTATTCAAGCTAAATCAGCTATTTTAATAGATGCTCATTCAGGTGAAGTTGTTTATACAAAAAATGAAGAAACTCCTATACAATCGGCTACTTTATCTAAATTAATGACTGAATATATCACACTAGAACAACTGAATGAAGGAAATATACAGTTAGATGAAGTAGTAAAAATAAGTAACGAAGTTTTCCGAGCAGAAACGAGTCCTATACAAGTAACTTCGAAAGATAAAACGACGGTTCGTGATTTACTACATGCATTGTTACTAACAGGCAATAATCGTTCCGCACTTGCCCTTGCAGAACATATCGCTGGAAACGAAGATAAATTCACACAGTTAATGAATGAAAAAGCAAAACACCTAAAGTTATCACAATCATCTCCGTTTCTAAACGCTACTGGAATGAATAACGATACAAATAAACTTTCAACTACAACAGCAATTGAAGTTGCTAAACTAGCAACACAATTAGTAACAGACTTTCCAGATGTACTGAACGTTACAAAACTAACCTCTTACCAGTTCACCTTCAAAGATACGAAAGTTTTCAACACCAATAAAATGATATATTCCCTTAATAAAAACATTAAACACCAAGGTGTTGATGGCTTACAAACTAGTTTTTCAACTAATGGTAATTATAGTTTTGTCAGTACAGCAAAACGAGGAGATACTAGACTTATTTCAGTAATATTAGACGCCGAAAATGAAAACAGCACTTTTATTGAAACAAAAAAGTTACTTCAGTACGGCTTTGATCCTTCTTCATACTCTGCACTCCAAGCTTTTAAAGATGCTGTTACATCTTGGACAGTTTTGCTTCAGTTTAAAAATTTGATTATACAAACATTGTTGATTTTCTTCATTATAACAATTTTAATGTTCTTACATATACGTCAAAGAAAATCCGAGGATTTCAACTAGGAAATCTTCTTATATATAAAAAACGGCTTGCATTTACAGTGCAAGCCGTTTTCTAAATCTATAGTCCTCTCCCAATTAAATTCGCTGAAACAGGCTACAACTTCTTTCCTTGAAATACTTTTGAATACATTTTAAAATCATCAACTTGTACATATTCCTCTATACATTTAACCATGAACGATCACTTCTCTCCGATAAAGTTCTTCTTCAATTTGATTAATTATTTCATCTATAGATAAAGCTCCATCCAAAACAATATCTGAATTTGGCTTTACAGTATGAAGCGCCTCCAAATAGGCTTTTCTAGCATATGTTATATAATGCTTTAAATCATTATGTATTTCACTCATTGCATCTTCTTTAAAATCTCGCAAAATTCTTCTAGCCATCGCAATATCTAAAGGTGTATCGATAAATATGGTTACATCAATGAATTGTCGCATTTCACTATTTAAGTATGCAAAAGGATAATCTAAAATAATATAATCTACATTACTATCTCGTATAAGATGCTGAATATCCTTAATTAATGGTGTGAGTACCCATTCATTATAATTTGCTCCATCATCAATCCATTTACAAATATCTGCAGGACAATTATCAAAGGTGTAGCTATCAAAATATAGTGCTTTTGAATTCATTAACTTATGAGTTAACCCTTCTGTAACAGTAGTTTTACCTCCTCCTGAAACAGCTGCAATTGTAATGATTTTCGTCTTTTTATTCATCATTTTCCCCCAATCCCCTTTTAATTAACATAATTATAGAAAACAATTATATTTTAGCTCTCCATTCATATTCTAACATACTCATTTCCCATAAATTCCAATACGTTTCCCCTACTTTTTTTGAATCCCTTAATAAACCTTCTTTTACAAATCCTATTTTTTCATAACAAGAAATGGCGGACGTATTAAAATCATAAACACCAAGTGTTACTCTATGTAGTTTTAATTCTTCAAATGCAATATGAAGTACTGCTTTCATCATATGTTTCCCTATAGAACGTCCTCGCATTTTCGTATCACCAACTAGTACTTTTCCAATTCTTGCAGATTTATTTATATTGTCTATTTGTCCAAGTGAAATATGACCAATTACTTCTTTGCTCTCTTCATCTATTACTTTGAATGCAAGTGTATTTGTACTTTCTATATATTGTTCTAATTGCTGATCATTTAAAGGATATGTAAATGCATTTCCTGACCATTGTATTAAAAATTCTTCGGAATCAATCCAATTTATTAATTGTTTGAAATCGGATCTTTTTAAGGATTCTAATTTAATCAACTCCATTCTCCTTTCATACACCATTCTATATATCCTCAAACTTATTTCTATATATAGAATATATTCTCCTTTTATACGAAATGAAAATAAAGCCATTCATAAGAATGGCTTTACAAAAAACATAACCTAATTATGCTATGTTTCCTATGTTAACAATGGTTCAATCGCTTCAATTTTACAAACTGAAATAATTACTGTAACTACGCCAGCACTATTAGCAAGCTTTACAACATCACAAGTAACTGAAGAAACAGTTCCTGCATAATTATTAGTTCCTGTTGTAATACGCACTGATCTGTTTACTAACTTTCTCAGCTCATCTCTAATTCCTTGTACACAGCAACAGTCACATGCCTTATTTTGCTCTTCATGTTCTTTTTTACACTCTTCAAAAACATCCCAACAATCATCCTGTTTGCCTGAACACTGTTTACATGAACACTTTTTTCTAGAATTACTATAACGAGATCCCAAAATCTCACCCCCTAGTCATTTCTATTAATATAGTATGTCCACTAGCTTCAAAGTGTATGAGGCAAAAACATAGAAAAGAAAAAACAAACTTTTGTACTAAATCTTTTTATTTTAATTAAAAACTAATCCATTACCGTTTCTGCCTTTAATTTAAACCCTTCATTTATGTACAATTCCCAAAAAAATCTCTTTAGTAATTGTATTTAAAAATTTTAAACTGGCCTCCAATAATTTGACGCCAGTATGTATCTATAGAAAATATGAGTTAAAGCTATTTTTTTAGAAAGATCTATCAAATTACTATTTAAATCTACTTCAAAACTTTCTTTCTATTACCAAAAAATATTCTATCTATTTGTTGTAATTTTTCCGCATTTACCGTTTCAAAAGTTATCCTATTTACATTTACTATTATTAATAAGTAGCATAGGAGGTGTAAATAGAATGTCTTGTATTGTTACAGGTTTAACACAGCCTCTTTGTTTAACGCTTGTTTATAATGTTTCATCGGGTATACTAATATCTTCTACTGTTGATTGTGGAAGTTGTACTCTAGAAACGGAATTCGATTATACTAGTAAGAATCTAGTTATTAGAGTGCCATTTACTGGTGAAGGTACTCTTATATTCAATGACAAATTCCAGGCAAGTTGCGTTACAACGAATTTAACTCAACCTTAGTCCAAGTAATTTTTCAGAGGAAATAGAAGTATAACTTCTACTTCCTCTCTCACCCTCCTAAATTAATAAACAAAACCTAAACTTTTTTCCATATTAAATTTACAATTTAAAACATGTTGTACAATATTTTTTATTTCTACACTTTAACCTAATTTATTAACTCTTCCCCAAAATCGAACCCCCCTACATTTCATTTCCTAATTAATAGAAAAGGAGGTTAAAATACAATGCCTTGTGTTTTACCAGGATTAACTCAGCCAGTTTGCTTAACCATTGTTTACAATATTTTATCTGGCACACTAATATCTTCTTCGATCAATTGCGGCGAATGTGAACAGGAAATTGGATTTGATTATATGAGTAAGAACCTAACAATTAAAATGCCATTCACCGTTGAAGGCTCAATTACATTTAATGATAAGTTTTTAGCTAGTTGCATTACAACGAACATAACTCAACCTTAATTAGATTTATAAATTTTTAAGAGAAGTGGAATTCCCTTTATATTAGTCATTTTAGACATACAAAATACTTAAAAAGTTAGATATATAAACCGTCTCATTGTTTAACTTCCATCTTCCGTTTCCTCACTTTTCTACCTTAATATTTCCACTCTTCTTTTTATCTTCTACTCTTCACTTATATTAGTAAATACAAAAATGAGCTCTAATTAAATAGAGCTCATTCCGAGTTTTATAATTTACTAGACTGCAACCCCTGAATAAACGGAACTACCTCAGGATTCACAAGTGACGATAAATCGCCTAATTCTTTTCCTAAATAAGCAGCTTTAATGACGCGTCGCATTACTTTAGAATTACGTGTTTTCGGTAAATCTTCTACAACGTGAATATCTTTTGGACATAATGCTTTTCCAATATGAGAGTTTACTAAACTCATTAATTCTTTCTTTAATTCTCCTGAGAATGTTACATTGTCTCTTAATACTACAAAACAATGACAAACTTCACCTTTTACATCATCTGGTACACCAATCGCGGCAGCTTCTATGACATCATTATGCTTCACAAGAATAGATTCATATTCAGCAGGTCCAATGCGTTTTCCAGCAATGTTTAGCGTATCATCTGAGCGTCCTGTAATAATATATTGCTCACCATCATAAACCACCCAGTCACCATGAACCCATTTATTTTCAAAACGTGACCAATATGTGTTCACGTAACGCTCATCGTCTTCCCAGAAACTTTTCGTCATACCAACCCAAGGTTTCTCTAAACATAATTCTCCAACTTCATCACGAATCGGATTGCCCTGATCATCGAGCACAACCGCTGCCATTCCTGGTAAAGAAGCGTTAAAGCTAATCGGTGCAATTGGTTTAATAAGGACGTTTCCGAAAATCCCACCAGAAATTTCAGTCCCGCCTGAATAGTTACAAATTGGTACATTACTTTTTCCAACCGTTTCAAATAGCCACATCCAAGGATCTGGATTCCAAGGCTCACCTGTTGAGGCGAATACTTCTAAACTCTTAAGCGAATGTTTATTTACATACTCATCACCTTTTGCCATTAACGCACGAATTAATGTTGGTGATATACCGAGATGTGTAATTTTATATTTATCAACTGTCTCCCATAAACGATCTGCCTCTGGGAAGTCCGGAACACCTTCATACATAACCATCGTTGCTCCATTAATAAGAGAACCGAATAGTAAAAATGGTCCCATCATCCATCCCATATCTGTTACCCATAATACGCGGTCACCTTGTTTAATATTCATTCCGAACCCCGCATCAAAAGCTGCCTTTAATGGAAATCCAGCATGAGTATGTACTGTCCCTTTCGGTTTTCCAGTTGTACCTGATGTATAAATGAGCATTAATGGATCATCACTATGCATTTCTTCAGCATGTACAAATGGCTTTTCTTTTTCTAACGTACTCCATGAGAAATCATAATTATGCGGTGTAAAATCATTTCCTGCATGACGCACGATAACAACTTTTTCAACAGTTGGACAATGCTCACAAGCCTTATCTACTTCGTCTTTTAATGAAACAACTTTACCTCGGCGTGAAAAACCATCTGCAGTAATAATCATTTTAGATCCTGCCGCTTGCACGCGTGTCATGACTGCATCAGACGCAAATCCTGAGAATATTGGTGAAATAATTGCTCCGATTTTCATTACAGCTAGCATCGCAACAACTGTTTCTGGAATCATCGGCATATAAATTGTGACACGGTCACCTTTTTCAATACCCGCATGTTTCAAACCGTTTGCAACGCGACTTACCCAGCTATCAAGCTCTTCATATGTAAATGATTTTGAAGTTCCATTTTCCCCTTCATACTGAAGTGCTGGTTGTGTTCTTGTTTCATCGTCTGCAAGCCAGCGTGATAAAACCGATTCTACAACATTACATGTTCCGCCATTATACCACTGTGCAAACGGCGTACCATTTTCTAAATCTAGCACTTCTGTATAAGGTTTCATCCATTGATAGCCAACTGCTTTCTCAGCTTCTCCCCAAAACCAAGCTGTTTCTTCGATTGACTTTTTATAAAACGTTTCATAATCTTCATAGCCCAATGATTTCATCCAACCATATAAACGCGTTTTTTCTTTATACTCTTCTGTTGGAAACCAAACTGCTTGTTTCAATGTTTTCCCCTCCTTGACTTTTTGAGCAAGAAAGCCCTAAATAGGGCTTTTAAACTGGATAAACCGGATGTTTACGATCCGTAAATACTTGATATTTACTCATATACATTTCGAATCGTCCTTTTAACTCTTCTCTTAAATTGTTTGGATGAACAATACCATCAATGACCATCTCTGATGCTAAATGGTAAATATCAATATCCTTCTTATACTCTTCGCGTTTTTCAGCAATGAAGCTATCACGCTCTTCTTCTGGTAAAGCTGCAATCTTATTTGCATATACAGCATTGACCGCGGCTTCTGGACCCATTACCGCAATAGAAGCTGTCGGTAATGCTAGGCAGCAATCTGGCTCAAAGGCTGGACCTGCCATCGCATATAAACCAGCACCATATGCTTTACGAACAACGATAGAAATTTTCGGTACAGTTGCTTCACTCATTGCGGAAATCATTTTTGCACCGTGACGAATAATACCAGCACGTTCTACTTTTGTACCAATCATAAATCCAGGTACATCTGCAAGGAACAATAACGGAATATGATATGCATCGCATAAATTAATAAACTTCGCTGCTTTATCAGCTGAATCGTGGAATAATACGCCGCCTTTCATTCGCGGTTGATTTGCAATAATACCTACTGGCTTACCATCAATACGTGCTAAACCTGTAATGAGTTCTTGAGCAAATAATTTTTTCACTTCATAGAAAGAACCTTCATCAATAACTCTATTAATAAGATCTTTCATATTGAAAGGAGCATTTTGATTTTCTGGAATGATTTCTTCTAACGTTTTATCGAATTGTTTCGGTTCTTGAGGTGTAACCAATGGAGTCTTTTCTAAGTAGTTATTTGGAAAATATGAAATGTATTGTCTTGCTTGTGTAATCGCATCTTCTTCTGTCTTACATAAAACATCTCCGCATCCTGATACAGAGCAATGCATACGAGCTCCGCCCATCTCTTCTAAAGTTACCTTCTCACCGATAACCATCTCAGCCATACGAGGAGATCCTAAATACATAGATGCATTTCCTTCTACCATCATTACAACGTCACAAAAGGCTGGAATATAAGCACCACCAGCTGCAGAAGGTCCAAATAATAAGCATACTTGCGGGACTTTACCTGATAATTTCACTTGATTATAGAAGATTCTTCCTGCCCCGCGGCGCCCTGGGAACATTTCAACTTGATCAGTAATACGCGCCCCAGCAGAGTCAACTAAATAAAATAACGGAACACGTAATTTTTCTGCCGTTTCTTGAATACGTAAAATCTTTTCAACTGTACGTGCGCCCCATGAACCAGCCTTTACCGTAGAATCATTTGCCATTACGCATGCAGTACGACCATGTATTTTACCCGTTGCAGTTATAACACCATCAGCAGGTAATCCTGTTTGTTCACAATTTGCAAATAATGCATCTTCTACATATTCACCATTATCAAATAAAAGAGCTAAGCGATCTCGAACGAATAGTTTACCTTTCGCTTTGTTTTGTTCATGATATTTTGGTGCGCCGCCTTGTTTAATCGTTTCAACTCGTTCTTCAAATGTATTCGATTGTTCTTTTTGATCTATCATATTTACTCCCCCTTATACATTGGTGTGCGTTTTTCCTTGAATGCCTGTAATCCTTCTAATCTATCTTTCGTATGGATTACACCTTCATACGCTTGTTTTTCCATTTGTAATCCGGTATGTAAATCAACTTGAATACCGTTTGAAATTGCTTCTTTCGCTAATCGAACAGCAATAGGACCATTACTAGCAATTTTCTCTGCTATTTCAATCGCTTTCTCTTCAAGTAAATGAGGTGGTACAACAAATTCTACTAGACCATATTCTTTTGCTTCTTGTGCTGAAATACGTCTACCTGTATAAATTAATTCTTTCGCTCTACCAACACCAATTAATCTTGGCAAACGCTGCGTGCCACCTGCTCCTGGTATAATTGCAAGTGTAGTTTCAGTAAGACCAAGACTTGCAGATTCAGCCGCAATTCTAAAATCACAAGCTAAACTTAATTCCGTACCACCACCAAGTGCGATTCCATTTATAGCAGCAATAACTGGCTGTGGTAATTGTTCAACCATTTCCATAGTAGTGCGAATCATACTAACAGCATGGCGAACTTGTTCTTCATTCATGCCAGCACGTTCTTTTAAATCAGCACCAGCACAAAACGCTTTTTCACCAGCACCTGTTAGAATAACTACACGAGTATTTGACTCTTCATTTATTTGAGTTAAAATGTTTTGTAACTCTTCTAATAAAGCTAAAGATAATGAGTTTGCTTGTCTTTCACGATCTAAGGAAATCTTTACAACGTGCGGTGTTACATAATCAACTGAAATGTTTTGTAATTGTAGCATCTTCTCACCTACTTATCGTTTTATGTTGAAGCGCTCTATACACATGACTCGGTAATTGGATATTTAATTTACTCTGAATAAATTGACTCGCTCTCAATAACTTCTCTTCATCAATATTCGTTTGGACACCTAACTTATGGAGCATATGAACTAAGTCATCAGTTGCAACATTACCTGATGCTCCTGGTGCATATGGACATCCCCCAAGGCCACCACAAGAACTATCAAATGTTGTAATACCATATTCTAAAGACTTTACTACATTCGCAAGAGCCATTCCGTACGTATTATGGAAGTGCATTGCAAACTGCGAAGCATCATATTTCTTTAATAAATGCTCTAATACTCGCTCTACTTGTAGTGGATTTGCTACTCCGATTGTGTCGCCAAGAGATACTTCATAAATGCCGTATGAAAATAGTTGATCACATAATTCGTCAACTGCTGTAGCACTTATATCCCCTTCATAAGGACATCCAAATACAGTAGAAACATAGCCTCTTACTTTTTTCCCTTCGAATAATGCCTGTTTTGTTATATCTTCAATTACAACTAATGCTTCTTTAATTGATTTATTAATATTACTTTTATTATGAGATTCACTTGCTGATAAAAAAACATTCACCTCATCTACATTTTGCAAAAAAGCTCGTTCCAAACCATTTTGATTTGGAACAAGCGCTGCATATGTAACATTGGGATCCCTTTTCAGCTCAGAAAACACATCATTTGCATCTGCTAATGCAGGGACCCATTTAGGGTGAACGAATGAGGAAACTTCAACGTACGATAATCCCGCCTCTGTAAGTAGTTGAATCCATTTTACTTTATCTTTTGTGCCAACAATCTTTTTTTCATTTTGTAAGCCATCACGTGGCCCGACTTCTTTAATGACAGCAAAATTAGGTAGTTTCAATTCGCTTCCCCCTATATCTCCCTATTCAATTTCTAGTAATACATCTCCTTCATTTACAAAATCGCCTTCTTGCACATTAATTTTCATAACTGTGCCAGCTTCTTCTGAAACGATTGGAATTTCCATTTTCATAGATTCCAAAATGACGACATCTTGCTCTTCCTCTACTGTATCTCCTACTCCTACAACAATCTTCCAAACGTTTCCTGCCATCGATGCATATACTTTCGTCATCATTTTTTCCCCCTTAGTATTGTTAAATCTTATTTTTTAACAAGTTGTTTCGTTACAAAACCCGTTGTATAAATACCACTTTTGAACACATCATCTTCCAATACTTGAAGCAGCATTGGCGTGTTCGTTTTAATACCTTCTAATTTTAATTCTTCTAGAGCATCATGTAATTTCGAAATTGCTTCTTCACGCGTTTCACCATGAGCAATGACTTTCGCAATCATTGGATCATAGAAAGGTGTAATCGTTACTTGATTCTCCAAAAAGTGATCAATACGTACATTTGTTGGAAGCGTTAAATTTGTAATTTTCCCAGGTGATGGGAAGAAAGTTTTCGGATCTTCTGCATAAATACGTGCCTCAATGGCATGACCACTACGTTTTACATCATCTTGTGTAAACGATAATTTTTCACCACATGCAATTAGAAGTTGTTGTTCTACAAGATCTAAACCAGTAATTTCTTCTGTAACTGGATGCTCTACTTGTAATCTCGTATTCATCTCTAAGAAATAGAAGTTCTTCTGATCATCTACTAGAAACTCAACTGTACCAGCATTTGTATACCCTAGAGCTTTGGCAGCTTGTACAGCAACTTCACCCATCGCTTTTCGTGTACCTTCATCTAAAAATGGTGAAGGTGCTTCTTCAATTACTTTTTGATTTCGGCGCTGTACTGAACATTCACGCTCCCATAAATACACTGTGTTACCATGTGTATCTGCTAAAAGCTGAATTTCAATATGATGTGCATCTGCAATATAGCGCTCTAAATACATTTCTCCGTTACCGAAGAAGTTTTGTGCTCTCGTTTTGTTGCTTTCAAATGCTTTGGTGAGCGTTTGCTCAGTTTCCATCAACTGCATTCCAATGCCTCCGCCGCCTGCGGATGCCTTCAACATTAATGGGTAACCAATTTGTTTAGCAATTTCAATTGCTTCTTCAGCAGTTTCAATATTTGTAGTAATACCCGGAACTACTGGCACATCTGCAGCTTGCATCGCAATACGTGATTCGATTTTACTTCCCATCTTCGTAATGATTTCTTCTGATGGACCGATAAATACGATTCCTTCTTCTTTACAACGAACCGGAAAAGATGGATTCTCAGATAATAATCCATACCCCGGGTGGATTGCTTCAGCATTTGTCTTCTTAGCTATTTCAATAATTTTTTCAAGGTTTAAATAGCTTTCTTGGACACGTGGCCCACCTACTAAGTAAGCTTCATTTGCCATTTTTACATGCAAGGCATTTTCATCTGCCTCAGAATAAATAGCAACAGTGCGAATGCCAAGTTTTTGACAAGTTTTCATAATACGAACTGCGATTTCCCCGCGATTAGCAATTAATATTTTTTGAAACATAGTGATTCCTCCTTTTTATCTACATCCTAAATGTCTAGCAATTACGAGACGTTGAATTTCAGAAGTTCCTTCACCAATTTCTAATAGTTTTGCATCACGAATATGTCGTTCTACTTCATATTCACGCATATAGCCGTATCCACCGTGAATTTGTACCGCTTGATTTGCAATACGACTAGCAGCCTCAGATGCGAAAAGTTTTGCCATAGCCGCTTCTTTACCGAAAGGTTTATCGTTATCTTTTAACCAAGCTGCTTTATGTACTAAATTACGCGCTAGCTCTACTTCAGTTGCCATATCAGCTAATTTAAATTGAATCGCTTGGAAATTAGAAATTGATTTTCCAAATTGTTGACGTTCTTTCGCATATTGCAATGCACGTTCAAATGCAGATTGTGCAATACCAACAGCTAATGCTGCAATTGAAATACGTCCTCCATCAAGTGTATATAAGAATTGTTTAAATCCTTTATTTACATCACCAAGAATATTTTCTTTCGGTACACGTACACCATCAAGTACGATTTCACAAGTATTAGAAGCACGTACGCCCATCTTATCGTAAGGGCTTGAGATCGTTAACCCTTCACTAGTAGTCGGTACGATAAATGCAGAAATACGTTTTCTACCATTCTCTTCAACACCGTTGACAGCGGTTACAATAATTGTATTTGCATACTCTGCATTTGTAATCCAACACTTCTCACCACTAATAACATACTCGTCTCCGTCTAATATAGCTTTCGTTTGTGTGCCACCTGCATCAGATCCAGCATTCGGCTCAGTTAGTCCGAAAGCACCTAAAGTTTTGCCTGATGCCATTGGAACTAAATATTTCTGTTTTTGTTCTTCTGTACCGAAATAATAAATTGGAGAAGCACCTAATGAAATTGTTGCAGCGTAACTTAATCCTGTCCCACCACAAGCACGACCAATTTCTTCAACTGCTAACGCGTACGATACTGTATCGCCACCTGAACCTCCATACTCTTCTGGGAATGGGATGCCTAATAATCCTAGTTCGCCCATTTTTTGAAATGTTTCATATGGAAACTCTGCAGTTTTGTCATAATACACAGCTTTCGGTGCGATTTCCTTTTCAGCAAAGTCACGTACCATTTCTTTAATCATTTGTTTTTCGCGAGTTAGAGTAAATTCCATTCCGCTACACACCCCTTATCGAATATTGAGTTTCGACAGCGTGCGAGTTTCTACTACAAACATTACGAATGAAAAGACAAGAACATTAGTTAGATAATTGTTATAATTCTGTCATAATTTAATTTTAAAACAGATTCTGTACTAATGCACAAAAAAATTCCTACATTGTTCTACAACAACATAGGAGTTTTCTTGTCGAATTATGTAATTTTATGTTTAATAATCTCTACCTTTACCTGAATCTGAAATCTCTACTAAAGCTTCAGGATATGGTTCGAAATATGTTTGTCTTAATAAATACTTTTCATCAAATCGAAGAGCCCATGATTTTAAAATTGCAAGTAAGCTACTAAGCGGAATTTTCTTTTCTATATACTTTTGTATTAAATTTAAAAAATGATCTTTTTCTTGTTTTTTCAGCTTTGTTTTAAAGTATCCAAAAATATGCTCACATACATTTACATTTGATGTATAGCGGGGTGTGCGCATAAATAATTCATATAAAGTCTTCTCATAATTTTCAAATACAACTTCAATCTTTTCATTTTTGTGATTTGCAATTATACGCCCTAATTCCTTTTGTTTCACCTGATTATATGCCATAAATAAATATTTATTATCCGACTGAAACGATACAAGATCTTTCATATTTTTATTATGTTTAATCATCTTGTAATATGCGATTGTAAATAGCCTTGTAAAGAAATGCTCTCTAATAATAAAATTCGACAATCTGCCTTCCTCTTCAATAGGAAGATGCGAAAATTTTTTTATTACTGCTCCGCCAAATAAGCCAGATCCTTTTCCCTTTGCTGGCGCTTTTTCAAAACTAGAATAAATTTTCACATCACGCGTACCACAACTTGGCGAACGATTCTTTAAAATAAAACCATCCACATCCGATATCATTTGTAAAAAGTCATTTGAAAACTGCTCCATTTTTTCAGTTACATCTTCTCGTGTTGACGGTTGCACAAGTCTATTCTCACCATTTTCTTCTACAATTCGTATCGTTTCACGAGGAGTCCCTAATCCAATCTCGACTTCTGGACAAACAGGTATAAATGTAACAAATGGCTGCAAATTTCGTATTGTTACATCCGGAATCATCTCTCCATTATAACGACAAGCATCAAACTCTAAACATTTACTTACAACGATTGTAGGTTTTGCAAATTGTCGCATTTCATTACCTCCTTAATGCTAGTCCGTATAATATAAATTGTACTAAGATTAACATTTTAAGCAAAGTTTGATTCCTTTAATTTTATAATTGCAAATATAGCAAATGATATATTTGCAATCATTCAACTCTATTTTCTATAAATGCGCCCTCTATAATGACGGTTTAAATACTGTGAAACGAATAATATACACATACTCTGGAGAAATTAACACGTAAGAAAGGAGGGATCGTTATGAAGAAGAAATTATCATCTATTGTAAGTGTTTTAGCACTTTCTATTATGTTTTTAGGTACATCTGCCCATGCTGAATACGATGGAACTAATATGAATAGAGTTAATAACACTGACATTTCAACTCGAGTGAATGACAATAACTTAGACAGAGTTAATAATGATGTAAGAACTCGAAATGTAAATACAACAAATGATTTAAATGATAATCGTGATAGAAATAATAATTGGGCTTGGCTCGGTTTATTAGGACTAGCAGGATTATTAGGTCTTAGAAGAAGAGACAAAGAAGTACGTTAATTTAGAATGTTTTTAGTAAACAAGTACTTATTTATCAAAAATATAACAAATATAAATCGCCTTTTTAAAGGCGATTTATTATTTTACTTAAATGTAAGATATGTAATTCATACTTCGACGATTAATTTCGTGGCGTTAATCCGTACAATATAAACTGAATCGTATTTTCAATTTCAGTTTCATCATCCCATTTTTCTTCAGGCAATAATAAAAACCGTGTTAATAATAAACCTAATACAGCTGATAAAGTAAGTCGTAAAACAGAAGATGGGGGCATTTCAATAATCTCCCCTTCTACTTGAAACTTTGCAATTAACTTTTTAAAATGGCAAAGCAACTCTGTTTCTACTAATTGTTGTATTTCATTTTTCAGTTCTGGCTGAAATGGCACTTCTTGAATTAATATTTTTATCATTGGAAAATGCTTTTTTGCAAATTCAAATCTATTATGAATAATAACTCTTAGAAGCCCTTCATACGATTCATACTCCGATTTAAATATTTCCTTTGCGAAGGCTTGTACGAAAAATGGTGCAGCAAACTTTGTTAATGTCGGCATGACGACTGCTAATAATAAATCTTTTTTCGTTTTATAGTAGCGGAAGATTGTTCCTTCCGCTACACCAGCACGCTTTGCAATTTCACTTGTTGAAGTTGAAGCGTATCCTTTTTCTCCAAACATATCAACAGCCGCCTCTAATATACGCATTTGACGTTCATTTCGTTTATCCGTGTTAGTTGCGGCAATTAATTCTTCCAGCCAATCTTTCTTCATCTATAATGCCCCTTTGTATCATCATTATATTTTTCGATGTTTCTTTAATGCAAATACATTCCCTATTGCAAATAATATTGAAAAAAGTAATAATACGGTAAGATCTAATGCAATCTCTGTAAATTCTTGATTTCGAATCATCACCTGTCTCATTGCGTCAGCGCCATATGTGAGTGGAAATAATTTCCCTAACATTTGAAGCCACTTATTCATCGATTCAATTGGAAACAAACCCGAAAAGAAAATTTGTGGCACAATGACAAGCGGTATAAACTGGATCATTTGAAATTCATTATTTGCGTATGCCGATAAAAACGTCCCTAAAGTTAATGCCGTTAAAGAAAGCATACATGTAATAAGTAGCGTTAGCCATATGGAGCCAGCTACATACAAGTCTAAAATGTAAACTGAAAAACTTACGATAATAATGGATTGTATAAATGCAAAGATCCCAAAACCAATAATATATCCTACAACTATTTCCCATCTTTTAATTGGAGTCGATAATAACCTTTCTAAAGTACCACTTAAACGTTCTCTTACGAAAGACACCCCTGATAAAATGAATACAAAGAAAAATGTAAAGAAACCGATTAATACAGGACCAAGCCCATCAAACATTGTAAAGTCTTTAGAGCCATGTAAATAATTCACTTCATGTTTCATAATCGATATATCGTTCTTCTCTGTACTTTTTTGTAATATTTGAAGTACAGCACTATTTTTTGACGAATCGCTACCTTCTAATACAATATTCATTTTTCCATTTTCCAAACGAATGACTGCATCTACCTTTTGATTTTCCAGCTCAGACATTGCCTTTTCTATATTATATTCATAAATTGACGCTTCCTGATTTTTCATCACTTTTACTAACTGAGCGGGCATATCAACAACAGCAATATGCGGTACATAGTCCTTTTGTGTAAACACTAGTGACAATAACCAAAGTAATAACATAGGTGCCCCAAACATCATCGCTAACGAACGTTTATCTCGAAAAAATTGGCGAATAATACGAATGATTACACCGGTAACTCTCATGATTCAGCCACCTCTTCCAACAAAAAGACATCTTCAATCCTTCCTGATGATACCCGCTTTTTCAATTCTTCAGTTGTACCAGTCGCAACTAGCTTTCCTTCTCTAATTAACCCTAGGCGTTCACAAAATTCAGCTTCGTCCATAATGTGTGTCGTTACAATTATCGTTGTGCCTTTCTTTTTCAAATCATAAAATTTTGCCCAGATTGTTTTTCTAAGAAGCGGATCTATTCCCACTGTTGGCTCATCTAAAATTAATATTTCTGGTTCATGAAGGAGTGCTATTGCTAATGATAAACGCTTCTTCATCCCGCCTGAAAAATGCTGCACTTGCTTTTTCATATGTTGTGATAATTGTACAAGGTCAAAAACTTCTTCAATTCTTTCTTTTTTATACTTTCCCTTTAATCCGTACATCGTTGCCATAAAATCTGCATTTTCATATGCTGATAGTTCTTCGTATAATGCATCAGCTTGAGCCATATAACCAATTCTTTTCATTTCATTTAAATTAGGCATGTTCGTGTTGTAAACAAGCACTTCACCTTCCGTTGCTTCGTTAATACCTGCAATCAATTTAATAAGAGTCGTTTTCCCAGAACCTGAAGGCCCAACTAAACCAAATATCTCTGCTTTTTCAACTTGTAATGAAAGATTGTGTAAAACTTCTTTTTTCCCAAAACTTTTTGATACAGTCCGTAAAATAATGGCAGGCTGCTTCACGTATTCTTCCCCCTTCTCTAAAATGAGTGAGTACTCACTTTTATTTTACTCTTGCGTAATTATATGTCAAACTTCATTGATTAGTATGGTTTTCCGTCAATAATATTAAACAATGAAACAGAGTCGACATTAGAATATCCTTTCTTAAAGTCGACTCTGTTTCATTTAAATTATATAATTTGCTTTACGTTTTTAAATTCATATATTTCCTAATTCTAGCAACATCTAAAGAATATTCAATAACTAATTGCTGTAACGGTAATATAACTGTGTCGGGATATAAATGTGCATATTGTAATGTTTCTGCATATTTTTCTAATCTTTTTTCTAAATACTTTATAATTTGATCAGGATGAGTTACTAATAAACATTTACAATAATAATGTATTTGTTCCTCAATCGCCGTATACTCTTCAATTTCGTATTCTTTATGCATGTGTACACCCCTTTAAGTTTTTTACATGAATTACTTATCACACTTTTCACTCGACAAATTTTAAGTTTTTTGATTATTTACACTATAACAAACACTGAGGGTCAAATTTTGTTACTTTATGTAACGTAGAAAATTTTTAACAAAATTGTAATGTTTACTCCTGCAAAATACAGAAAGCCCCTTTACTCATTTTTGTATAAAAAAAATCGTACAGCTTAATTTAGCTGCACGACTACAATTTCTGGCCTATTCAAAATCCTTTGCGGAATGATACTATTTCCTAATCCTCTACTCACTACCATTGATGTATTTTGTTCTACATATAAACCCGCTGTATATTTAGGTAAAACACCTTGATTTGGCGCAACTAATCCTCCGATAAATGGCAATCTAACTTGCCCTCCATGAGCATGACCCGATAATACTAAATCTAGTTGCTCATCAGCGTATTCTGTCAAAAATTCAGGCCTATGGGATAATAATACATCAAATGTATTTGGAGGCATTTCAAATTTCGCTTTTAAAATTGCATCTTTTACAATATTTCCTTCATCACGGTTTCCAGTTACAAACTCCGGATCATCAATACCTAGCAAATTTATTTCTTGCTCCCCCTTTCGAATGCCTACATGTTCATTCCTTAAAACATTGACATCATATTTCTTCAACTCTTTTTCTAAACGGTTATACTTTCCAGACCATTGTTCATGGTTTCCTGTCACAAAATATACAGGATACTCCTTTACAATTTCTCGTATTAATTGCATACTAACTTCTGCATCGTATGATTTACTGTCAATTAAATCACCCGTAATCGCAATAATATCTGGGTCTATGCTTTCAATTTTTTGAATTAATACACCTTGCTTATTGCCAAATTGTTTATTGTGTAAGTCTGAAATTTGTAGAATTTTATACCCTTTAAAAGAGGAGGGTATTTTACTAGAGGTTATTTTAACCTCAGTTATACCTATTAAATTGTTCTGTAAATATAAAAAAGTAATAAAAGCTACTAATATGCCAATAAACAATATGATTCTATTAATATTTCTCTTCATATTCTCTCCTTTTATTTTTATAAAACACTTATTTTATGTTAACAGAATTATATGATACATTTTTGATTTTTTATTGAATATAGTACAGTACATGAAATTTCATATCGGATACGTCATATATATTTATTTTACCGTCATCCTCTTAATAATAAAAATACAAAAACGATTCTTTTCATACGAAAAAGAATCGTTTTCTAATTTTATATACCCAACAACATATGGTAAAAAACTGAAATAACTAAGAGATTATTATTTAATAGCATCGATTACAACTTCAGCCGCCTCTTTAATTAGTTGATTATCATAGGTAGCCTCTTTCTCATCTTTACTAGATAAAATTGCGATGATAATAGGTGATCTATTTGGTGGCCAAACGATAGCAATATCATTTCTTGTCCCGTAACTTCCTGCACCTGATTTATCTCCAACTACCCAGTCAGTTGGTACACCTGCACGAATAAGTTTGTCTCCTGTCGCATTTCCTTTCATCCACTCTGTAAGTATCTTACGTTTTTCAGCAGGAAGTGCATTTCCGACCGTAAAAGCTTTAAGATTCGTAGCAATTGCTTTTGCTGTACTAGTATCACGAATGTCTCCTGGAATAGCCTCGTTTAACTCTGTTTCAAAGCGATCAGACATAGTAACCCGATCCCCCATCTTTCTAAGCGCTTTTTCATATCCTTTCGGTCCGCCTATTTTATGAAATAAAATGTTCCCTGCAGTATTATCACTATAACGAACAGCAGCCTCCGCAATTTCTCCTAGTGTCATTCCAGTATCTACATGTTTCTCTGTAACAGGTGAATAATCCACTAAGTCTTCTTTCGTATAAGTAATAACTTCATCTAATTTCTTAGTAGAGTTCTGTTGCAGTAATACCCCTGCCGCTAAAGCCTTGTAAGTTGATGCAAAGGCAAACCTTTCGTTAGGTCGATAAGCGATTGTTTGATTTGTACCAGTATCAATCGCATATACACCTAATCGAGCATCAAATTTTTTCTCAAGTTGAGAGAACTCTTTATGCGTCGCCTGATTTTTATGTTTCACTTTTCCAGTCTTTTCTTTCGCTTCAACTTGCAATGGTCCTCCTGTAAAAGCTTCTAGGCTTGTAAGACTTAAACCTAATATACCAACGCATATTCCTATTTTTAGCAGCATCTTGTTTTTCAAAATCATCATTCCTTTCAAATTCTTAACACTTTTTTTACTTACATATAATAGACAATCACCAAAATAAATTTGTTCCATAATCTAAAAAAATTTTATAACTAATATCGGTGTTATTAACAAAATAAAGAGTAGCAACTATGATCGACGCTACCCCTTATTTCACACCTCATCTTTTTACTTATAAATGCTTTATATAAAATAGGGTCTCTTCCCCTGAGAAAAGTACACAAATTTTACTAATTTTGATTAGGACTATCTGTACTAGCACCCTCACCATGTATACGTTGCTGTTTTAAATCAAAATATGCATCTAAAACTTCCTTTCCAATTATAGAATTAATTCCACTTTTATCATTATGAAGCCACGGAACTACTACTGAGAATGCTACTTCTGGATTATCATATGGAGCATATCCAACTAACGTTAAGTTGTAACATTCCATACGTTCTCCTTTTGCATTTCTACCAATTGGATCATCTCCACCATACACAGTTTGGGCTGTCCCTGTCTTTCCTGCTGGTTTATATGGAGCATTTTTGAAATGCTTTACGCCAGTTCCATCCCCTTCTTGGAATACCCATCTAAACCCTTCTTTTATTCGATCAATATATTCTGTCTTCATATCAATCCGATTTAATACGACAGGCTCTATAGAGCGAATAACTTTACCAACCTCTTCTTTAATTGATTGTTCTCGTATTTCTTGTACAATTTGAGGTTGCATTCTATAACCACCATTCGCAATCGTTGAAATATATTGAGCTAATTGCAACGGCGTATACGTATCATACTGACCGATGGAAAAGTCTAGTAAAAATCCAGGTTGACTATCTACTTTTCTCGTTTGTCCAATTATTTCATTCGGTAAATCGATACCTGTTGGGACGCCTAAACCAAATTGCTTGAAATAATAGCGCATCGTATCAAATGCTCCTTGTTTAATATCCAATGAGCCATTTGGTACGTAATTAACTCCCGCAATTTTTAAAGCTGTCTGGAACATGTATACATTCGAAGATACTTGTAAAGCTCGTAAATCATTAATATTACCAAATCCAGATACATTCCACGATTTCTTAGCTTGTGTACCTTTAAATTTCATCGGTGCATCATAAAATTGATCTCCTGGATGTATTGCTCCTGTCTCATATCCAGTTAATAAAGTAGCACCTTTTACAGCAGAGCCTAGCTCATACGAAGTTGTCATATTGCCTAATGCCAAATCCTCAATCTCTAGTACTCCTTCTTTTTCTACAATCTTTTTGCCTGCCATAGATAAAATCTGTCCGTTATTTGGATTCGTCATGACGACAAAAGCTCGATCGAGTAGCGGCTCTGAACTCTTAAAAGCTCTCAAGTTTTTCTCTATACTTTCTTCCACTTTCTTTTGTAATTCCATATCAATCGTTAATGTTAAACTTTTACCACTTTTTCCTTTAGCGATTACTTCTGTATTCATAATGTTTCCTGATTTATCAGTAATGTTTTTCACTTCTTCTTTTGTGCCATGTAATACATCTTCATATCGTTGTTCAATATAACTTTTTCCGACACGGTCATTACGGTTATATCCGCGTACCAAATAAGAATCTAAGTTTTCTTTCGGCAGACCTTCTTCACTACTCGTAATATTACCTAATACGGAACGAAACAAATTACCATTTACATAATTACGTTCCCAATCAACCGTTGCATCTACTCCTGGAAAATCCGCAAGATTTTCACTTATCCGCGCATACTCCTCATCTGTTACATCTTTTTTAATAATTTGTGGTGTTAGTTGATAACCTGAACTCATTTTACTTTTAATAGCTAACACCTTTAAATCTTGTTCTGTTAACTCACCCAATTCTACTTCTGTAACGCGACTTCGTCTTAAATCTTCTATTTTTTTATCTAACTCTTTTCCCTCTATTCCCTCTTCTTTAAACTTTTCTATATCTTTTTTAGCAATCTTTGTATCCGCACGTTTCGTATTCAACTGCATCCAAAAATCTTTTTTGTCGATATCAGTTAATTTATTAATATCTTGTTCAGACATTTCAAGTACTTTCGCCAAGTCTTTTGCTGTTTTTAAAATATCGTCACTCGTAATCCCCTTCACCCTGGTATACGTAATTGTACGAAGAGACTTATTATTAACGACCGTTTTCCCTTCTCGATCTAAAATCTGTCCACGCGGAACTGGAATGCTAGTTGTTGCATTTTGACTGTTTTCCACTTGATTCTTATAAGCCTCTCCCTCAACGATTTGTACTTTTCCTAGCTGCATAATAATAGCTGAGAATAGTAAAAATATGCAAAGGAACATGATATTTAATCGAATAGATATATATGTCTTCTGCTTCTTTCCTTTTTGTTCTTTCATAAATCCTCCATATAATTCTTCTGGAACTTCTCACTAATACTTAAACGTTCCCTATATATTACAAACCATTATTCGGTTATAAATAATGTCTTATCTTTTTTTCTAAATCCTTGTAAGTATCAATTTCTTTTGGTATAGCCGCGTAATTGATAAATCTCCCTTCCTTTTTTTTCTCTAGTTTTTTGTCGCTTGCAATGTGACTCATACTATATTTACACATAGGCTGGCTAGTAACTTTTCATACTGATTATTCCTTTCTTCATGCTGTAGTACTTAATAGACAATCTAAATAATAAAGTTGTTCCACATTTACAAAAAAAATAATTAACTATAAGATGAAGTAGGCTACAAAAGGGAGGATTTTATGTTACATACAAAAATAAAAAAATGGGGATTTTTTGCGGTTCTTTCTATTGTAGGTTTGATTTTACTAATTTTATTTAAAATCAACTTCATTTCAGTTACTATCGCAACTTCTTCAGCCGAAAGAGGAAAAATCTTTGATCAAAATGGTGTAATACTAGCTACAAATAAGAAAGTTAAGTCTCTATATTGTACTTCTAATGATGAAAAGTTATCGAAACAAGATACATCAAATACATTAGCTTTTTTCGATCAATTTTCAAGTAAGTTTCAACATGATATTTCTTCAGAGAGCATAAAATCTCAATTACAACAATCTTGTAAAAAACAGACTATGCATGATATACCGTTATACTCTGATATAGCTGAGAATGAACTTGCATTCATAAACAAAAACAAACCGAATAATGTAATAATTAAAGATGAATGGATTCGATATTATCCTAAACATGAAATTGGTTCACAGGTAATTGGGTATGTAGAAAATAACCTTAATTCAAAGCATATGCCAGTTGGAAAAAGTGGGATTGAGTTGCAATATGAAGATGATTTAAAAGGAAAACCGGGTAAAACTCTTATTTTTAAAATGAATAACAAAGAGTTCTTATGGAACATTCAAAAAGTACAAAAAGGTAAGGATATCAGGCTAGCTTTAGATTCTAAATTGCAACAAAAATCAGAGGAAGCATTACGATCGCAAATTAAGAAATTACCTGATGCTAAAGCTGGTTATGCTGTAGTGAGTGATGCAAAAACTGGCGCAATTTTAACTATGGCCAACTCAGCAGTTTTTGATCCAAATATATTACATACTCATGTATCAACTAAAATAGATAACTTAAAATCACTTTCGCAAAATAAAGCAATTCAAAAATTAAAGTATGGTGAATCTTATGTAAATATGGCCTCTACTATAAAGCCACTTACTATTTTAATTGGATTAAACGAAAAACTTTTTCAACCTGAAGATACGTATTTAGATAACGGTACTTTTGAGTATGATAATCAAAATAACATTACAAATGCACCCGGAACACCAACAGGTGAGATTACACCGAGGCAGGCTATCATTAATTCATCTAACACATTTATGACAGCAAAAGTAGCTCTTCCATTATTTAACCAACATAATGGCAATATAGAAAAAGTGGCACATATATGGACAGATTATTTAATACAATTCGGCCTACGTTCTAAAACCGGGATTGATTTACCCTTTGAAGAAGACGGTCAGTATGAATTCCATCCTTCTAATAAGTTTGAAAATGGAATCTCCGCTTTATTAAATGCCTCGTGGGGCGGAAATGAAGTGCATACTCCTCTTCAACTCGCTCAATATGCAGCAACTTTAGCAAGTAAAGGTGATAAATATAAACCACAAATGGCAAGTGCTATTATTGGTCAAGATGGTAAAGAAACAAAAAAGTTTAAACCAATTTTAGAAAGTTCAAATCGTTACCCAATGAACTTTTGGAGTGTCGTACAAGGTGGAATGAGTCAAAATATAGAGGAGATTAAAAAGTTGCCCTTTGACGTCGCTGGTAAAACAGGTATTACAGGTTTTCCGAATGAGCAAGCAAGAATGATCAATCATTCTCTATTCATTGCATATGCTCCTACCGAAGATCCACAGATTGCCGTTTCTGTCGTTATTCCTGGAAGTAATTCAGAAAAAAACATTGCTGCTCTCGTTACATCAGAAATTTTAGAGTCCTGGAATACTCTTCAAAAAGAGAATAAAAACAAAAAGGAAGGTTCATTAAAGTGAACCTTCCTTTTTTACCAAATAGAATCTATATTTATTATTTTCCATTCACCTTCATTATTCTTTTCAAACATAAATGAGTATTTAATGTCAGTTAAAACATACTCTTTTTGTACATATCCAGTATTACCGTTAATTGTCGATATTTTTATATATTCATCCTTCTGCGCTTTTTCTGGAATCCAAGCTTTTACCATTTCATTAGATACTTCATATAAAACTTGTGATTCTCGCTTTGGTTCAGCTAAAATTTTCGTTTTATTTCCAGTAACAGTTGCATATATAAAATGAGGTTGCTTTGGTTGGTTACTTTCTGTCAATCCACTTGGTACTTTATATACATGTTTTGTATCATTTGCAAATTCTCCCCCCATTGTAAGTGCGACTTGCAACTCATGAAAAATATCTTCATCAAACTTCAATTCATCCTTCTTATAACTCTTCCCTTTAAATTGAACTTCATCTTTTAACGCTTTATACAATTCATTTTTATTTTTTACATTTGTACTTTGATATAACTCATTCATGAATTGTTTTAATGTTGGATCTTGAGCAGACTCATCTTTTGTTTTAGGCTTAATTTGTGTACTACTTTGTACCGGTGATTTATTATTATCAAGCCAAGGTTGTTGAACAATAAAAAATAAAAATGTACAAGCTAAAACCACAACAATTGGCAATGCTTTTTTACGAAATCTTCTTGTTTGTTTTAGAGAGCCTCCCTCATTACTTTCATATATAGATTGCTTTATTTTATAAATATATTCTTCTTCGTTTTTACGGTGTTCCATTGGGCCTTTTTTTAATTTTCTATACCAGTCAGGATTTTGTTTATTGTTCATCACTACTACCCTCCCCTATTAATTTTGAAACCTTACTTCTTGCTCTACTTAATCTAGATTTTACAGTTCCAATGGATACTCCTAGTGTTTCAGCCATTTCTTCATAAGATAGTTCATATTTTGCGTCCAATATTATTATTTCACGGTGCTTTTTAGGTAGTTTTAATACAACTTTCCACACATCATTCATTTCTTCTTGCTTAAAAAACTCTTGTTCTGCCGACACAGTTTGCTTGTCGTCACTAAAAAATCCTACTAAAGATATTCTTTTAAAATAAGATGATTTCAAATAGTTTATTGCCGTATTTCTTGTGATTTTTAATATCCACGTTTTAATAGATGACTCCTTTCGAAATGAATTCCAATTTTTAAATACCTTTATAAATACATCTTGCGTAATATCATCTGATAAGTGTGGATCTTTCGTAATAATAAATGAATAATTCCATACATCTTGCCAATAGTCTTTTATAACATCGTCCAGCTCATCATGATTACACTTTTCAATAAACGTCTGTTCCATTTCCACACCTCAAACTTATTTGAATAAACGTAAAACTACCCTCACTTTTATTATGGTTTCAATATATAGACAAGATACAAGTTTCATTTGTTCCATTGATTATTTTTTTCAATAGTAGAAATCTTAAATAATCACCAATATATTCTCTTAAATGACAAGTTCCATAATATCACATTTAAAACGATAGAATTTGATTTAAACAATGAATATAATGAGGCATTAACTCCCTAGAACTACAACAAAATAGAAAAAGCATTCTCAATTAGGAAGAATGCTTTTTCGAAACTTAATTCTTCATTTTTTTCTCAATTTATACATTTGAGTTAAGCAAACAATGAATGTAGTAAAAGAATTTACTTTATAATTAAGTATTATTTCTGAAAAACATGTTTTACTTTTTCACCTGGAACGTTACTTCCTCCTCTTCCTTTTACATCTTCAATCATCATGGTAACAATCATGTCTGGCGCATTTGCATCGAAAGCTGCGAACCATCCAAGTTCTTTTCCGTCTGCTTCTTTCGACTCTTTCAGTTCTGCTGTACCGGTTTTACCAGCAAGCGTTACACCATCAACCTTTGCAATTCTCCCTGCGCCATCAGGTTCATTAATGACTTTGATTAATGCACTCTTTAATATCTCTTGACTCTTTTTAGAAACCACATTTTCTTTCCAATTCCCCGCTACTTTTTCTTCTTTTAAAAGATGGGGTGACGGAATATTCCCTTCATTCACAATCGGTGCATATGTTAATGCTAAATGAAGTGGTGTCATTAATACTTGTCCTTGTCCGTATCCCGTGTCTGCTAGTTGAATATCATTTTTTATCCCATCCCTTGCAATAATTGAAATAGGAAATTCATATTCAATTGGTAACTTTTCATGAAAACCATATTTCTTCAGTTCATTTACATACTGAGTTTTTCCTATTTTCAAAGCTTGTTGAGCAAAATAAATATTATCAGAGTACTTCATTGCCTTGTCAAAATCAATTGGATTTGTATCCTTCACACGTGTTACATAATAATTTCCCCAAGATGAATCTTTTGTCCAATTCAATCCTTGAATATTAAATTCTTCCTTAGGATTTATTACGTTTGTTTCCAAACCAATTGCACCTGTAATCGTTTTAAATACGGAACCTGGTACAAATGCTTGTGTGAAGCGATTCATCATTGGTAGTTTCGCGTCGTTAGTCCACGCTTCTCTTTGGGCTTTTGAGGTTCCTCTAACTATTATATTTGGATTATAAGCAGGGCTACTTACAAGTGCGATTGTTTCACCCGTTTTAGGATTGATTGCTGCACTAGATCCTGCTTCATTTCTCATCTCATTAAAGATTTTTTCTTGAATTGCAGCATCAATTGTTAACGTAACATTTTCCCCTGTCTTCGCTTCTTTTTTTGCTACGTTTTTCATCTCTTTCCCATTCTCATCTTCTATAAATACGCGTCCACCCTTTTCACCACGTAATTTTTTCTCCAGTACTTTTTCTAGACCTGTCTTACCTATGAAATCATCAGCTTGATAACCTCTTTTTTGAAGCGATTTTAACTCCTCTGCATTCACCTTTCCTATATATCCTGTTAAGTGTGCCGCTGCTTCTCCTAATGGATACGTCCGAATATTGACTGGGCGAGATGAAACTCCTTCTAATTCAATATAATCATTCTGTCTAGTTCCTTCTTTTAAAATGCCTATTGGTACAAAGGAATTTGGTTTTATCCATTTCGCTGTAAGCTTCTGATCGACCTCTTCTATAGACATGTCCAGTAACTTTGCTACTATTTCTTTTGTTTGCGCCGCCGTTTCGCCTAGTTTCTCTGGAATAATTCCAACCTCAGTCGCTTTACCATTCGTTGCTAGACCTTTCCCATTTCGATCGTATATTTCCCCGCGTTTTCCTTGTTCTGTTTGCATACGTACTTTATAATCTTTTTTCATACCTGGAAAAATGAAATCTGGTGTCCAATCTATTTTCCAAGATTCCTTTTCTTTCACGAGTTTTGCTTCATGGATAAATGAAGCTGGTCCTCCATCCGTATCCATCTTAACTTCAAAAAGAAAAAGTTCTTTATTTTTCATATTCTCTCCTTTCGTTTTAACTTTTAAATTCTTAACGCCAATACCTTCATAAATTTTTTGGTATTTCTCTGTGAATTCCTTTTTAGAAATTGTTTTTTGAGCATGTTCTGATAAATCATCATACATATTTGCAAATTTTCTATCATTCCATAAATTTATATATTCTTCAAATGCTTGTTTTGGCGATTCGTTTTTATTACATCCTACCAACATCACTGCAAAACAAATGAAAAGCAGCATCCATAATTTTTTCAATTCAATCTTCTCCCTTAGTTAAAAATGTTTTTTCTTTCTTTATATATAAAATGAAAAATGTTTTAACGCTTAATTGACAATGTAAGTAATGAAATTGTTCCATATCTACACTAAAAATTTAATTTATGGTTAAGTTGGATTAGAAGAGAGAAGTTTTTAAGCTCATACAAGCAGTAGAAGCGGATATAATTAATGAACTTTATTATGAGTATTGTTTTAAAAATTTCATTTAAAATATCTCTTAGTTCGGGTTCTCCAATTCTACTTTTTTTGTATATATTTGATAAAAAAAGAACCCTTATACTAAGGGTTCTGCAACAGAAAATATCAAAAATATAAACAATAAAAGAATTACTTAAAGTATAATTTATAGGCACCCTATATACTTCTTTTCGTTTCAAAAAACCCCTGCGCTGTTTGCGACAAGGGTTTAGCTCATTCTAAAGCTTATTTAGAAGAGTCATGTACAGGCAAACTATTAAAAATCAATTCAGCAACTTTTACATACCCTTTTGAATTTGGATGAATGAAATCTGTAGACCAAAGCGTATTGTCATTAACTAACGGATGACTCCAAAAGTCAACATGATGAAGCTTATACTCTCTACTCAGTGAACGTATAACATCATTTGCCTCTAATAATTGTTCTTTTATTACTCGTTTTTTTTCAGAAGCAAGAGGAAGCCTTACTGTAAAATCTGGAAGATTTGCTATCATAATATCGGCACCTGTTTTACTTAATTTATCTATCATAAATTCCATATCGTTCTTATATGTTTGAAGGTTCCAACGTCCTTTTAATACATCGTTTGCACCCGCAATTAGACTAACCAAATCTGGTTTAAAAGCTAATGCTTTTTCCAATTGCTGTGAGCGAATTTCTTTCGTTACTAACCCGCGCTTTGCAAAATTGGCATATTCTATATCGTTTACACACAGTTGAACAAAATGATCTACCCAACTTTTTAATGTAATTCCCTCAATTTCATCCCCTATCCCCTCTGTAAAACTATCACCAATCGCTACAAATCGCTTCCACATATGTATTCCCCCTTTATTATGAACCATATTTATACTATACAATAGCTCACAACGTAATTGTTATTTCTAAATGGTTTTCGATTTCAATTAAATTCCATAGGAGATTTTTAAAATAGAAAAGGATAAATAGATAAAAATATTTCACATGAACAAAACATGAAAACCTACTTACTATACTCATACCAAATATAAAGTGAAACTTTAATCAATCGAGGTTGCATTCCTTCCCAACTGATTATTAGCCCTTACCTATCAGGATATCCATTAATGTGGGATAAACTTTTCATAATCAAAACTATTAATTTTTTACTACAAAAAACTACATCCTATATCGGACGTAGTTTTCCTAACAGATCTATCTAGGTTTTACTTCTTTGTTATAAAAATCATATAATAATTTAATAGATGAACTAGATAATATAGACATTGCCTTCTCAACTAATTCTCTATCCCAATCAAACCAACGCATTTCCATTAGCATATTTATTTCAGCATCAGTGAATCGTTTCTTTATTTCCTTAGCAGGATTTCCACCGACTATTGTATATGGCGGAACATTTTTACTTACAACAGATCCTGCTGCAACGATTGCACCTTCACCGATTGTAACGCCAGGCATAATAATAGCATTCATTCCAATCCAGGCATCACTTTTTATAATTGTATCGCCCTTCGGTTCATATGAATGTTCAATTTTCTCAACGAATGGATATACTGTAATCCATTCTGAGTGATGATTGTGATTACCACCCATTAAAATGACTACTCCGCTGGCAATACAAACATAATTCCCAATAATGAGTTTATCAAGATGCCATCCCATCTGTTCAATTGGATTGAAAAGTGCTCGGGACTTAGCATCCCCCCACAAATACCTTACACAGCCATCTTCAAAATTTTGATGATCATAATAACCTGAATAATAGGAGTACTCTCCTACTTCAATGAGTGGATTTGTTACTATATCTTTTATATACTTTGTTTCCGACCAATGATTAAATAATGGATGCTTCATAACTTTATTCCTCGCTTCTAAGTAGTGTAGATTTCTGCAATTTACTTAGAAGCTTACTACGACTGCTACATTTTTTAGCTTTTTCAAACGACGAATCATTATATTCAAGCCTTTCTTTTATAATAAAAAAATCATAACGTGATAAATTACATAAGTCAAATTGTAAAATTATGTACTAAACCTTAAAGTGTGAGTTGAAATTTCAACATTAAAACAATCGAGTTTTCAAATAAAAAATCCCAATTATATATAATAAAGATATTTTAGCTATACAACTAACTTATTTCTTATATTAGCCTTAACTCCCTCGATATAGTTTTATTATTTATCAATTTGTCTGATAAATCAATAAATGTTAATATAATTATAGAAGATATTATCATCCATTAGATTTCACAGCTAGTTTTTCATAAAAACGATTTCTGAATCCTTAAGTAAATAGGAGGTTTAGAGGATGAAACTTTTAAGGCAAGCAACAATTATTGGTGCATTGACTGTTGGAGGATTTTTATTTTCGAATACAATTGCTACACTCCCACCTGCGTCTGCTGAATCGCAACCTACACAAAAAGAATCACGATTTTTAGATACTTGGCGGTGGCAAAACTATTTTTTATTACATCATAATGCAGACTTTATAGAAGAGTTAGCAGTTGGTGACTTAAAGCATGGAGATACATTCGATGTTACTATATATACTGGTGGTAAGGATACCGGTATTGTAAAAATATATCAATTGAGTGGAAATGAAAATGATGAAATAAACTTGCATAGATATAAAACCATTTATGACTCGGGTTTAAAACATAATTATGGTAGATTTGTAACGCCTATTACTAAGGCTTATAATCCGGGAACATATGTAGCCGTTATGAAACTTGGAGAAAATTATTATTATGGAGGCAGCTTTAAAATCTCAAAATAATTTATGTTTATCTCACCAGCAACTAAATATTGGATACTATTTTCTTAAACAAAAACCATTTTAAAATCTCCTCTACCTTATATAAGATTGAGGAGATTTTGGTTGTTTGCCCTTTTTAAAATTAGAAAAAATCCTTACTTTCTTTATAAATTATCATTTTTACTCAATAACTGTTTCCACTTCTTTAAGTTCTACCATTCAATATGCAATATTGCATATTCCACATGTTCGATTTATAAATATGCGATAATTATTTTATATAAATATCGAAGGGATAATGCTATATGTCTTTCTTCTCTTGGTCTCCTCTTATTTTCTTAGTAGTTGTTTCAATCATCATTTCTATTAAAAAACTTAAGAAACAATAATGTATTATTTGGAGGTGTAATAATGTCATTTGCAGCGTGGTGTGCAATTTTCATGACTTTAATAGGGGCAATATCCGGAGCAATTTTTGGTACAATCTCCTCTAGAAATTAAAGCAAAAATGAAATACTTACGTAAAAACGAATTTCTAATAAAACTCTATACAAAAAAGTAGCCTATAAAATTTTATAGGCTACTTTTCATTTCATCATTATTACTTAGCTAATTCTTTCGTACCCTTCATTACATCAACGAAGAATCCCCAGTTATTCACAACAGAAGAAATACTAATATGTTCATCTGGAGTGTGAACATTGAATATATCTGGACCGAATGAAATTGCATCTAATTCAGGCATCTTTTGAACGAATACACTGCATTCAATCCCTGCATGTACAGCGAAGATTTCAACATCTTTATTGTATTTTTCTTGATGCACTTTTTCAAATAAATTACGAATTTGTGAATTCGGATTGTATGGCCATTCTGGATACTCTGACTCGATTTCAAATGTTGCACCAACTAATTCGGCAATACATTTAATCTCATCTGCAATATGTTGTTTTAAACTATTTACAGAACTTCTCACTTCGTTACGTAATTTAATTTCATCTTGCAACGTTTCAATAACACCTAAATTTGTTGAGCTTTCTACTAGACCTTTAATATCCATGCTCATACTTTGAATGCCGTTCGGAATTAAGAATAATGATGAAATAAGTTGCTTTTGTGTTTCTTTAGCAAATACTTTTTCTACTTTCTCATCTAATTTTGTAAGTGTAACATGAACATCTGGATCAACAGCACGCATTTCTTCTTGTAATACTCGTGTCCATGATTCTAGTTTTTCTTCTACTTTCTCTACATCTTCTGTACGTAATACGATTGTAGCTATACTTTCACGCGGAATTGCATTCGTTTTTAATCCACCGTGAACTTCACTTATATCAAATTGAATATTTACTGATAAATCATGTAATACTCGTCCTAATACTTTGTTCGCATTACCGCGTTGTTTATCAATTTCCATACCAGAATGTCCGCCTTTTAGACCACCGACATATAGACGGTATGCATCCATATTCGCTGGTGCTTCATCCCAAATTACTGGAATCGTTTCAACAGCTTTTGCACCACCTGCGCTACTTACAAGCAATTTATGATCTTCTTCAGAATCAATATTAATAAAAATCTTTCCTTCAAAATGATTTGAATCAACAGCGAAAGCTCCGCCCATTGTCGTTTCTTCTTCAGTAGTAATAACTACTTCTAGTGCTGGATGCGGAATATCTTTTGAATCTAATAAAGCTAATGCATATGCAACTGCAATACCATTATCAGCTCCTAAAGTCGTTTGATTTGCATATAACATGTCCCCGATAATTCTTAATTTAATTGGATCTTTTTCAAAATCATGTACGGTTGCTTGATTTTTTTCACATACCATATCCATATGCCCTTGAATGATAATAGCTGGTACATTTTCATAACCAGCAGTTGCTTCTTTTTTAATAATGACATTTAATGCTTCATCTTGAATCACTTCTAAATTACGCTCTTTCGCAAAGCCAACTAAAAAATCACTAATTTCCTTTTCATTACCTGATCCTCTAGGAATCTTTGAAATTTCTGCAAAATGATAAAATACAGGGTGCTTTGTTAATTGTTCTAAAGTAGAATACATTTTTAAGCTCCTCTCAAAATAACAAAATAATATGTAAGTCTTTTATCATTATACCATGATTCATAATTTTACTTTTCTTTTAACTTTTAATTTGATGTTCATTTTATGTACAACACTATTACAACATTGTAAGGATGTTGTAATCTATATCGATTTTTCTCATTTCACAATAATCATATACTGTGTAAAGAAACAAATTGAAGGAGATAAAGAAAATGAAACAGTTTGTAGCAATTATTACACTATGTTTATTATTTTCTAGTTTTACTATTGGCTGTGAGAGAGCATCACTAAATCGAATTGGTAAAGATGTATATTACGTGCAGATTAAAGGCGAAGGAGATACCGAAAAAGTAGAAGATAGAAACTTACGAAACTATACGTTGCCCGCATATGATGAAGATGGCGTCAAAAAACAAATTACATTTAGAAGTACGAAAAAAGAAAACGACCAAAAGCTAAAAGAAGACGCGTTTTTACGCCTTTATGTAGATCAAGATGATAATAATAAAAAGGAAATATCATCAATTGAAGTAAAGTCCTATGAAGAGATCCAGAAAGCAGATTTACCTGAAAAAGTAAAAGATAAGTTTACTATTAAATAAAATAAAAAACAAAAGAAAATGCTCTATGCATTTTCTTTTGTTTTTGTCACTCGTATATATTTTGAACTGCTATTATTCATCAGTTTCTCTAACCGATTTATATTTTCCGTTAACGCACCTTTCACAAGAGAGAAATCTGTATTTGGTTCTTCTTTTTTTTCTTTAAAAAACGAAGACTTTTGTACATTTACTTCAGCCATCTCTTCTCCCCCTCTTCAAAAATATACAACCTTCTATTTATATTATATCGCAAATGTAAACAGCATGTACAAGTATCATTTTCTTTTTAATTCATCTTCTAATTCTTCTACTTGCTGTAATGTATCTCCTTTTATTAACGAGAAATCTGTTGTATCTTCAACTCCTACCTGGCATTCTCTCTTTTTCATTTTTGTTAATTATCATAAAATTACCAATATTAATCTACTATTTAATAATAATATTTGATATTATAAAAAAGTAGATTTTATTGTAATTATAATCTAATATATTTTTGATTAAAATAATTTTTCACACATAATGGATTTAAAAACAACACAGTCTATTTACACTATTATACGTCTAGATACAACAGAAAAGAATGAGGTTATTTCTAACAATGGATTCTTTGTTATTGAATCAACAAACACCCAATGGCTATTAACTCGAAATATAATAAATGATTCCTTTGATATAACCTATTTAACCAAAAATCTTTTCGAAAATGAAATAGCAAAACTAATAAAACATTAATCCTTTAAGACGGGAGTATATTTATATTGAATAAACAACAGCATTCTAGCAAAAAAAAGGAAGGTTTTTTCGAAAATAGGATATTACCTATCATCACTGTTCTTTCAGGTGTCATTCTACTAGTGTACAAAGGGTTAGAATTTATTTCAAAGTATGTATTAATTTTAATCTTATTTACACTAATTATTGCTTCGTTATACTTATTGTTTATGAAAGAAATAGTTGGTGCTGTTATTGGATTCATTTTTGCAGCCCTTGGGTATTATATGTATAAAGTCATTTTTAAACAAAAAAAGAAATAACGCATAAACAAATCATAAAGAGGTAATGTAAAAGAGAATGTTTTTACGCATTCTCTTTTACATTACCCTCTTTTATATACTTATATGGAATTGCCTCTACAAATTTTTCTAATCGATCTACATTTTGAGTCAATGCACCTTTCACAAGAGAGAAATCTGTATTTAGTTCTTCTTTTTTTTCTTTAAAAAACGAAGATTTTTGTACATTTAATTCAGCCATCTCTTCTCCCCTTTTTCAAAAGGATACAACCTTTTATTTATATTATATAGCAAATGCAGACAGCTTGTACATGTATCATTTTCTTTTCAATTCTTCTTCTAACTCTTCTACTTGCTGCATCGTATCCCCTTTAATTAACGAGAAATCCGTTGTATCTTCATTGTCTTCTTTAAAAAAATCATTGTCACTATTTTTTATCACTACAATCACCTCTACGTGCTAGTGTAGGAATGATTGTCCGATTTTATACAGGTTTGTCTAAATTCGATTTACCTTTATGTATAAGTAAAAAGGACAGAAAAAATTCCTGTCCTTATTTACTAAAATAACTATGATGTATTGTTAAATTATATACATTTTCAAAATCTCGATCTTGCAGGTTATTTTTCTTTCCATCAATAACAATGAAAACATCACTCACTATTTTTGCTGGTATAATTCCGACATTTTCTACTTGTACTGCTCTCTGCTCATTCAATTGCTCAATGTACTCTAACGGAATCATAGTACTAAATTGAGAACGGATACCACGAAAGTTTGTATTTAATTCCTTTGCCGCTTCAAATACAACAATTTTTGCTCCAATCTTTTCCCCATACGAATCTAAAAATGCGTTTAAGCTTTTTGTGTATTCTTCCTCCGTATGCCATTCCATCGTACCGAACACTGCTGGATTGACATTTTGAATGATTGTTGTGTATATTTCTCCCCTTGCTTTAGAAGCAATTAATGACCGTTTTATCGATTGAACCGTCTTGCCGATATCGCTAAATTTCGCTCCCCATATTTCTGAAATATTAGGTGTTAAAATAAATGCAATATCAACGAAAATAACCATTGCAGTGAACATTAAAAGATTTTTCCAGAGGGTTAAATCAATTCCTTTTATCATGAAATACACGGTGACTGATATTATAAACAACCCATACCAAGTCTTTCTAATACGTTGCTTCTTCTCCTCGTACAACTCTTCGTTTTTCCAATAAAAGAAAACAAGTACTAGAAAAACGATTGCTAAAATAAATAAGCCGATTCGAATGTTAGAGATCACCAATGACATCACCCTCCATTCAAAAACTACTCACGATATCATTACATGCACAAGCAACTCTCTTTATGACAAAAGACGTGGACAAGCTTCTAAATTTAGTTACATCGCATATACATTAGAAGGTACCACGTCTTTTATCTTGAATCTACATTGTATATGTAGACAAGCATGTGTTTCAAATTTTCATGTTAAAAAGAAATATGTTTCGGAATTTCCCCTTCAGGTACTTCTCCATCCATACTTAAGTAATAATGACGAATTGGACGTAAATCATCGTCTAATTCATACACGAGTGGTATGCTCGTTGGAATATTTAATGAAACGACACCATCGCTTGAAAGATTATCTAAATATTTTACTAGCGAGCGAATTGTGTTACCATGTGATGAAATGATTACTTTGTTACCATTCTTTAATTTCGGCGCAATTTCTGAATGCCAATAAGCAAGTACTCTTTTCTCCGTATCCACTAAACATTCTGTCAATGGAAACTCACCTTTTTTCAGTGCTTTATATCTTGGATCATTCATTTCATACCTGGGATCATCCTCAGTAAGAGCAGGTGGTCTTACATCAATACTTCTTCTCCAAATATGAACTTGCTCCTCACCATATTTTTGCGCGGTTTCATCTTTATTCAAACCTTGCAATGCACCATAATGTCTTTCATTTAGCTTCCAACATTTATGTACTGGCACCCAGGTAAGATCCATCTCATGAAGTACAATCCATAACGTCCGAATTGCTCGTTTTAATACAGATGTATAAGCTACATCAAAAGTATATCCGTTTTTCTTTAATATCGCTCCTGCTTCTCTCGCTTCACTTAATCCTTTCTCTGATAAATCTACATCTGTCCATCCAGTAAAGCGATTTTCAAGATTCCATAAACTCTGTCCGTGACGAATAAGTACAAGTTTTATCATAATAATTCCCCTTTCGGAAATGTGAATTTTATTGTTCCATTGCGTACACGTATAAAGTATCTAGTAATGTATCTTTTTATCCATTCACTCTATGACCAAATCATAGTTGCCAAATGTATGGATAAAATTTGTTCTTTTTCAAACTATAAAAACAGATATATTTCTTTTTATTTTTGATCGATTGCAACTTCCCTTTTCGATATCCAAGCATCAAAACCTGATCGGCTATGTGCCATTTCATTCATAACTTGATGCCAATTTTCTTCACACGATTCACCAAATTTTGAAAAAATAGCACCCATTTGTTGTCTTTGTACATCGCTCAGTTTTTTCTCTAAATCGGCACCTTGTTCTGTTAAAGATAACTGTTTCACACGGCGATCATGTATAGCTTCATTACTCTCAATTAAGCCCTTTTCCACAAGTTGTCGTAATGGTCCGTGTAGAGCCTGTTTACTTATTTCTAACAGTGATAATAACTCATTTACGCTTATACCTGGAAAGCGTGCGATAAAAAATAAAATTCGGTGATGTACTCGTTGTATGCCATACTCTTTTATAATTTCATCTGGCTTTTCAGTAAATGTTTTATATGCAAAGTAAAATAAGGCTAATGCTTCATTCATCTGTTCTTCTTTATGTTGTGTCATCTACTTTCCCCCTGTATGTAAATTATACCACATTCTCGTAATGAATTTTTAAATCCATACTCTACGTTTATTACAAGACAGCAAAACAATGAGGAGATGATTCACTTGAAAACGCAATATACTGTTAGTACTTATTTATTAGACCGACTAAGCGAATTAGGAATTGAACATATTTTTGGTGTCCCTGGTGATTATAATTTGGCTTTTTTAGATGATGTAATAGCACATGAAAATGTAGAGTGGATTGGCAATTGTAATGAATTAAATGCGGCATATGCAGCAGATGGGTACGCTCGCATAAAAGGAATCGGAGCTCTTATTACCACCTTTGGCGTTGGAGAATTAAGCGCCATAAACGGCATTGCCGGCTCATATGCCGAAAACGTACCAGTTATAAAAATCACGGGCACACCAACAACAAAAGTAATGGAAAATGGAGCACTCGTTCATCATACGTTAGGTGATGGAAAGTTCGATCATTTTTCCAAAATGTATCGAGAAATCACTGTTGCACAAACAAATTTGACCCCTGAACATGCTGCTGAGGAAATTGACCGTGTGTTACGTGCATGTTGGAATGAAAAACGCCCTGTTCATATTAATTTGCCGATTGATGTGTATAATAAACCAATTAATAAACCTACAGAACCAATTTTACATAAACCGATTTTAAGTAATAAAGAAACACTGGATAAAATGCTTCTACATACCATTTCAAAAATAAATAGCGCAAAGAAACCTATTATTTTAGCTGATTTTGAAGTGGATCGTTTTCATGCTAAAGAATATTTATATCAATTTGTAGAAAAAACAGGGTTTCCTATTGCAACGTTAAGTATGGGAAAAGGAATATTTCCAGAAAAACACCCTCAATTTATAGGGATTTATACTGGTGATGTAAGTTCTCCATACTTGCGTAAACGAATTGATGAATCTGATTGTATTATTAGTATTGGTGTGAAGTTAACTGATACTATTACAGGTGGCTTCACACAAGGTTTTACGAAAGAACAAGTTATTGAAATTCATCCCTACACTGTGAAAATTACAGATAAAAAATATGGGCCAGTTGTAATGAAAGATGTTTTACAACAGTTAAGTGATGTAATTGAACATCGAAATGAAGAAACGCTTGATATTAAGCCATTTATTTCAGAATCAATATTAATTACTGAAAAGTTTAATCCAAAGCTACAAATGGTTACACAAAAACGCTTTTGGCAGCAAATGTACCATTTCTTACAAGAAAACGACGTCTTACTTGCAGAGCAAGGAACACCTTTCTTTGGTAGTGCCGCTATCCCTTTACCAAACGACACTACATATGTAGCGCAACCATTATGGGGATCGATCGGCTATACGTTACCTGCTCTACTTGGTACACAGCTCGCTAATTTATCGCGGCGCAACATTTTAATTATTGGTGATGGTTCTTTTCAATTAACTGTCCAAGAATTATCAACTATACTACGTCAAAATTTAAACCCAATTATATTTTTAATTAACAACAATGGTTATACTGTTGAACGTGCAATTCATGGTCAAAACGAACCGTATAATGACATACAAATGTGGGATTACACAAAACTAGCGAACGTATTCGGAACAGAAGAAAAAAGCCTAACATGTAAAGTGGAAAATGAAATAGAGTTACAAGAAGTCTTAACTAAAATAAGTAATGATAAGGATCAACTTACCTTTGTTGAAGTTGTAATGAGCCAAGGGGATCAGCCTGAACTGCTAGCTAAACTTGGGAAAAGATTCGGCCAACAAAATTCTTAATATAAAAAGCATAACCTAATTATATAAAAGGAAAAGGATGGAAAGTTCCACCCTTTTCCTTTTATATATACTATTTTAAGAACCTTCTTCGACTAACGTCTCGTGTGACAAGTCAAAATTCTTAATCAACCTTTAACTTTATAGCTTTTGTAGCAATAAATGTTTTAATATGCTTATCTAATATCCTTGTTCCACCAAAATCATCCTCATAAAAAGGCATTACAAACCTGTTGACAGTTGGAATACCTTTATTAATGTTATTTAATTTCTCAAGCTCTTAACCGAACCCATTAAACAAATAAGCTACAATTTTTCTTTTTTATTCAGCAAGTGTTAACTGCCAAGATACACCATACTTATCATTTAACCAACCAAATCTTTTGCTAAACGGATAGGCACCTAAAGGCATAAGTACTGCTCCATCCTCCGCTAGTTTATTAAAAGCTGTTTCAATTTCTTCTTCCGTATCACAAGTTACATAAAGAGACATAGCTGGCGTAAATGTAAAATTATGATTTACATAACTATCTATGCACATGAACTCTTGCCCGTGTAATGTAAACGTTGCATGAATGACAGTACCCTCTTTACCAGGTCCGTTTTCATCGTAACGAGAGATACTTACAATTTCTGATTGATCAAATAGCGACGTGTAAAAATTCATCGCTTCCTCAGCTTTTCCTTCAAACATTAAAAACGTAGTAATTTTTTGATTTGTGTTACTCATTTAGAGACAACCCCTTGTTATGTATTTATGCAAAATATACATCGGTTAACAAAAACGAACATACATTCTCGTTATTATATTGTCTATAAAAACGATGAGTTTGTCAATTATCTACATTCTTATTTCTTCTTAAATAATGCTGTCCAAAGAAATGATTCTCCAAACATAGTATTTGGTTGTTCAATCTGTTCCATCTTTCTAATTTCAATCACTTCAAATCCTTTAAATATCTCTCTTAGTTTTTCTTCCGAATAAGCAAGACCTCCTTGTAAACTCCATCCTCTATATACGTCCCAATCTGTTATTTCTGATCCATTTCGCTCATCTAAATCACCTGCCGCGAAACACGTTAATCCGAAATAACCACCTGATTTCAATGCGTTTTTAATTAAATCCACATAATTGACTCTTCTATGTGGTGGAATATGATGCAAACAGCCCGAATCGTATACAAAATCAAATTCATTTTGAACCTCTAAATTGAAAATTGAATCACAAATAAATTCAATTTCTACTCCTTTTGCTAACGCCCTCTCTTTCGCCCAGCTAATGCCTTCTATAGATAAATCTACTGCTGTTACATCAAACCCTTCATTTGCTAGATAAATTGCGTTTCTACCCGGACCACATCCAAGTTCCAGTACTTTTCCTTTTGAAACCCGCTTTTTTTGTATATACGAAACTAGATTCTCATCTGGAACATTTTCAAAAAACGGAACATCTTTTTCTCTATTCGCATAAAATTCATTCCAAAATGGTTCTGCTGGTCTTAATAATGAATCCAGCATTTTAATAATATCTTCTTGCGTGTGCAACGTTTCATTTTTCATTTGCACCCCTCCAATTTTAATATTCAGAAAATTATTATATATCTTTTAGAACTTTAAGACAAAGAAAAACTCCTACATTCAATAGGAGTTTTTCTCTTTAAAATCCAAGTACAGCTAACCAGTTTAACAACTTCTCTTCTCGCGCTTTTAAATCATCGTTCCTAAGCTTACCTAACTGTATTTCACTAACAATTTCTCCGTCCGCCATAAAAAGAATTCTTTCTGTTTTTGCTGCTACTTTCACATCATGAGTGACTAACATAATGGTCGTTCCACCACGATTAATATTTAATAATATTTGCATTACTTCTTCTGTTGATTTTAAATTTAAAGCACCAGTCGGCTCATCTGCAAAAATAATATTTGGATTATTAATGAGCGCTCTACAAATAGAGACTCTTTGTAATTGCCCCCCAGATGCTTCGGTTATATAATGAGACGCTATATCACTTATCCCCATATTCTCCATTAGCTCTAGAGCACGTTTATTTACTATTTTCTTACTCTCACATTTCGCTAAATATGCTGACAAGATGATATTATCAAATAGGTTCAAGTTTCTAAGAAGGTTGCTCTGCTGAAAAATAAATCCTATTTCAGTAAGACGTAATTTCGCTAACGCTTCTTCTTTCATACATGATAATTCTTTACTATCAATTTTTACACTTCCTGATGACATTTGATCCATTCCACTAATATTATATAGTAATGTCGATTTCCCAGAACCAGAAGGCCCCATGACCGATACAAATTCTCCCTCATAAATCTCTAAATCTATATTTTTTAACACGTGATAATTTGTATTTCCATCCATTGAATATGTTTTGTTTACTTGCTTTACTTCTAAAATTTTTTTCAAGTGATACACCCCTACTCCCCATTTGGCTTTACATCGTTTGTTTGTTTCATAGTAAAACTACTGAAAAGCGTTGTTGCAGTCACACATATACATAATATAGCTGGACATATTACATAAGAAACGATAGGATTCACGACAAACTTTATATGAGCAGCTCCCATAAAAGACCCTAACCAACTTACTAACATTTCACCAAACGTAGCAGCTATACATGTCCCTATCACAATTCCTAATAATACAATGAAGATAGAACGTGTTATATACTGTATACGAATATCTTTACTAGAAAAACCGATATTTTTCATAATTAAAATTTGCGAAGAATCTTTTGCTAATAACATTTTAAAAAACATTGCAGTAATTAAAACTGATATCAATATCGCAATCAAAATAGCCACTTGTGTCACGAGTCTTAATTGTTTAATTGTTTCTCCTAAAGTTTGCGTTACATAATCATTTGTATCTGTTATTTTTACAGAACTAAATTTTTGTTTATACTCCTTCACTTTTTCTTGCAAATCCACTTTAGGCTTCATATCTACATTTACTACATACCATAATATATTTTCATTATTATTAGAAAAACTAGCTTTAGCTGTTTTCCCACCATTCGTTACATCTTGATACATACCACTAATCGTTAGTGTTTTCTCTTTCCCATCAACAAATAAAACGATATGATCCCCTACATTCTTTTTTAATTCATTTGCGTTCATATAAGAAAGAGAAATTTCATTTTCATTTTTTGGTGCCCTACCTTGGATATAGTCTAATGGAAATTTAGTGAAGTCTCCCATTTCTACATTTAAGTTTTCATGTGTACCATCAGCGTTTACCATTTTAAATGTACTCGTAACAAATGTTGCATATTTTTCTACTTCTTTATCATTTTTTACATATGAAATAACACCCTTAAAACGTTTCTCTATATTTTCAGTTTGCTGTAAATCTATTCGAATATCACTTTTTCCTGTTCCCATATAATTTACAAAATCCGGTGACTGAATCGTATACAAAAAGTTAACAGGTACAACAATCATGAACACAGCTATTAT
The DNA here is from genome assembly GCF_028548245.1 of Bacillus sp. FF-1. Lineage (NCBI taxonomy): Bacteria > Bacillati > Bacillota > Bacilli > Caryophanales > Bacillaceae > Bacillus > Bacillus sp. FF-1. Next base: position 245,119 of record NZ_JAQQGG010000002.1, on the reverse strand, counting down.
TAATACGATACTTAACACACGATATAACTTGAATCTTTTTATAACATCTTGTATACCAATAAATATATTTACATTTGTAAATTTAGTTTGTTTGAGTGAAAAGGATTTTCTAATCTTTCTTTTTCCTAGTTTATCTCTTGATTGTAAAGCGTCTATTGCTGTAATTCCCCTAAAATTCCGCAAAATAATACGACAGAACAGGATAACGACTAAAAATAACAATGTTGTAATTATGAATGGCACAATATTGTGTAAAATGCTTTTATTTGCCGCCCCCATATAAAGGGTGATATTTGAAGTGAAGATTTTTGTAACAAATAGTGAGAGTATATATCCACATATACATCCACCAGCTGAAATCACAATATATTTTGTTATATATAATTTTTGAATATCTTTGTTATGAATCCCAATTGCTTTCATAACACCAATTTCTTGATAATCTTCTTCCATCGAAGTAATGATCGTAAATCTAATACATAACATTGCAATTAACATTAATAATCCACTTATTATGATAAGTACGGCAGCTATTATTCCGTCTGTTAATGAATTGAGTGTTTTAAATAGTGAGTACGTAATAGAGGGACCTTTTTGAGGTAAGTTCGATGACTTATATAGATTTTCAAATTCATTTATTTTATATTCGTCTGTTAGCTGGAATTCAATAAGATATTCGCTTTCTCCAAAATTTCTTTTTATTCTTTCAAAATCCTTATTGCTTATTACAAATCGTTTTGAACTAACGATTGATGGGTTCATTTGAACATCACGAACAAATGCTGAAATCGTAAATTCTAGTTCATTATTATCTTTAATAACCCATATTTTATCTCCCATACGCAAATTATATTTTTGCATATAATAAATGGGTACACCTATTTCCCCTTTCCTAACATCGACCACTTCATTATTTAAATTTAATAAAAAATCAAACTTACTATTTTGTTTCACGAAACTAATGTCCATTACACTATTATGTTCTGCTTGATTTTTCTTTTTAATAAAAATGTTAGATCCATTTATTTGAACCATCTCAGCCGTTTGCTGTTTTTTTACAAACGGATTTTTTTCTACAAAGGAATCAATTGACTTTTGATTTACTTCTCCGGCATGCATTTGTACGAAGTGCGGTGCGTTTGATACTTTAACCAATTGATCCATTGAGTTCAATAGATTTATAACATTACTTGAAGCACTAGCCATTAAAAGACTTGATAACATGATAAACATAAATAAAATGGTAATTATCATTTTATTTTGAGAGAAATCTCTTTTTAACATTCTCCTAATCATATTAAGCTAGTTCCCTTCATTCGATAGTATTTTCTTCGTCACAACCGCTATTAATAACATTATGAAACTAACAACTAATATAGGTAAATAAATTTTCATGCTGAATTCTTCAAACATAAAACCGTAAATGACTTGCCCAATCGGTGCCATACATTGGGATACCGCTGTTATAATTGCCATTACTTTTCCTAAGTTCTCATTTGGTGTTTTCTTTTGAACTACAGTAATCACATAGATGGATACAATTGTCATAATCATTGCAATTAGAATAGAAGAAAGTATAAAGAGAATAAATGGTGGATAGTATCCTAAATTAAGAATAACTGGTGTAACTGATAGTGCCATCGGTATTACTAATAGAGCTATTAAAATCATCCAATAATACAATGTTTTCATCTGTAGCTTTTTCGCAAAAAAACCTATTGATAATGCACCTATTATAGTAGCAAAATCGATCAATCCCATTCCAATGCCATATAACGTGTGGCTACTCTCCATTGTTACTCGTATAATAATTGGAGCACCAACAACAAATAGCGGCGTCAGTATTAAATTTAGTAATGCGGCTAAAAGCATAGATTTCAAAATAAATGACTGTTTTAAAACGTATATAAACCCTTCTTTCATATCCTTTACAATTGTCGGTATGATATGGCTTTCTTGCACTCTCTTTATAAAAGGTATTGTAATAAACATTTCTAAAATCGCAGATAAAAAGAAAGCAAAGCAACTTATTATTACGAGCATTTTCAAACCAATTATGCCGTACAATATTCCTCCTAATACAGGAGCAACTATATTAGATAATGCTTGCACACCATTTACGATACCGTTCGCTTGTTCTAACTTTTTCTCTGGAACTAATTGCGGAATACTCGCCATTACAACTGGTGCGTACATTGCATTAACGATTGCTAGTAAAAACATAATTGTTCCGATCAATAGAATAGATACAGATCCAGTAAATAGCAAAACTATAAAGCTTAATACAATCGCAGCATTTATAAAATCAAAAATAACCATTACATTACGGCGATTGAAACGATCTGCTATCGCTCCACCAAGAGGAGCTAGCAAAAACGGAATACTTGTTACCGCATATAATCCTGCAAATATATCAGCACGCCCTGTTATATCAAGTACATATAATGACAGAGCAAAACGTAAAAGTGTTGAACCTAAAATAGTAATAATTTGCCCAATCACCATTAAATAAAAATCTTTCATCGAAGGTTTTATACTAATAGACATCATAATCACACCCTTTCTTTAATTTAGACCGACTGTCGGTCTATAATAAACAAACAGAAAAAATATTATTTCTGTTTCATTAAAACCTCCAGCATATAATTAAACGATCCTTCTTTCGCTCCAACAGATACTTCCATCATTTTAATATAAGCTTTCACTCTCCTCATCATTTCTTCCGGCTTCCATTGGAATAACCCATCATCAAATATAACTTGCGCTGAAGATAGTAATAGTTCAATCGTTTCTTGTGGATATGAAGTCGAAAATATCCCTTCTTCAATTCCTTGTTCTAAAATTTCTGTTAATACAGGAGATAAATGAATAATGGATTGTACTAAACTTTTTTGATGCATTTCTGCATTATTTGGTTGATGAAATTGCTCAATCATTTTATCTTTTACATCCCCTGATTTTGGCGATTGCTCCATTAAAACTCGAAATAACTTTTCTAATACTGGTATATTTGGATTAGAGACGATTACTTTCGCTTTAGCAACATCTTCTTTAATAATCCTCATAATAATCTCATCCATTACTTCTTCTTTCGATTTAAAATAATGATAAAACGTCCCCTTTGCTATCCCTATCTCTTTTAAAATGTCATTTACTGTTGTTTTTGTATAACCTTTCGTAAGAAATAATCGTTCAGCTGTTTCTAAAATTTCTTTTCTACGCTCCTCATATTCCTTTACTATTCGCATTCAAGTTCCCCTTCCCATCAGACCGACTGTCGGTCTATTTAAATTATATGCTTAGTTAGTAAAAAGTTTCCTATTATCGTATATATACAACTCCCTACTTTCTATTTCCTTTATAAATTTTTATTTTTTAACTTCCGTTTAATTTGTTTAAAATGTATCTCATGTTTCTTACCGTCACCTTTCATTTGAGGAAAAGAACGATGCCCCCGCTTGATCCTATTTTTCTTGATTCTTCATTCAAACGCACAATACTTTATAGTTTTTCAGCTCCTTTACCACAAATCTACGCATCTCCTTTTCATCGATGACTTCAAAAAATGACAATTGATTCATACGAAACGGTTTCCCTCTGTTCGATCTATTTACTTATGAATGGATTATTTTGTTAAGTTCCAATATGTAATTTTGCATATTTCATACTTTTAATTTTTGCACATGCGATAATTTATTTATAAAAATATAAATTATTAATAAGGGTGATTTATATGAGCAAGTTCCGAAATAAGATGATTAAATATTTGCAAACATTTTGGGGATGTTTAGCATTTGGTGTATTAATGTTTGCTATCTTCTTAATTATGAATTTAATAGATGCATCTTTAAACACATTAAGCTGGAGAGACTGGCTAGGTTCTGTAGCAGGCGCAGCCATTTTATCTGTTGGGATGTTTACTTTAAATAAATTGGATTTAAAATAAATATTCGGTCAATACTGAATGTAGGCTGTATGCCAACATTCATGTAAAGTAGTCTTCTCTGTATCTCCTTGTATTGAGCAGTTAGCTTTTGCTAGCTGCTCTTTTATTTCGTTCCAGTTCTTACCTCTTAAAGAACTCTTTAACTACGTTTTCCCAATAAATACACATATCTATTCCCCTTTACTATAAAATGAAATCTTTATTTTGTTATACGCTTCCATTCGTTCCATATGCATTCTCCCTTTCTCAACTATTAACCGGACAAGCATATATTATTGTATGGAGGAATCCACTCATAAAAATCTACCTTTCTTGTCAAAGAGCATGCTTATATGTATGTTCCTTTTTATTATGTTTCCTTTCATTTCTAAATAGCATTTTCAACTCTATTCATACTATTTTTTCAACTTTAGGTTACAAACTATTTCTGTAAGCGTAGTATCTCCTTTGTACAATAGGCAATTAGTGTTACCCATAACAGTACACTTCTGCACTATTCACTATAAATTTTCATATATTGTATTGTGCTTGTCCAAAACGTGAGGTTGTTACTCACGCAATCTAAATGAAAGAAAGGAGTGAAAATATGCGATCATCTAGTCGTAAGCTCACGAACTTTAATTGTAGAGCACAAGCCCCCAGTACACTACCAGCTCTCGGTTTTGCTTTTAATGCTACTTCACCTCAATTTGCCACACTATTCACGCCACTACTACTACCTAGTACGGGCCCAAATCCAAACATTACTGTCCCTGTAATCAATGATACAATTAGTACAGGAACTGGTATTAGAATTCAAGTAGCTGGTATTTATCAAATCAGTTATACATTAACAATCAGCCTCGATAATGTTCCAGTAGCCCCGGAAGCAGCGCGCTTTTTCTTAACACTAAACTCATCAACTAATATTATTGCAGGATCAGGAACCGCAGTCCGTTCTAATATCATTGGCACTGGTGAAGTAGATGTATCCAGCGGTGTCATTCTAATAAACTTAAACCCTGGTGATTTAATTCAAATTGTACCCGTTGAAGTAATTGGTACAGTAGATATTCGTTCTGCCGCTTTAACAGTTGCACAAATTCGTTAATAAAAACAATATGCTTGGCTAATTAACATTTAATATTCCTTATACACCCCAAAATATATGTTATAGATTTGACACACATTTATATCAAACAAGCATATTTTATTGTATGGTGACTATGTAGTCACACAAATCTAAAGCGTTCATAAGAGCACACTTATATGTGTGCTTTATTTTTTATGAAAATCAAGCTTTAATATAGCTATTTTGTTTTACTTTATACTCATCACTCTTTTGAACATTTACCTTTTTATTGTTATATTTGCTCATTCTTTTTCTACTTTGTTTTACTAATTAGTTGATTAATTTCGCAAACACCATTTATTAAACATTCCATGTTTCTTCACCCCCTGAATATTTTCCAAATAAAAATACATACTATTTTCAAGCCGCCGTGTCCACGGCTAATACTTCTTTCTTTTGTTACAGCAGAAGCAGATAGATTTTTCACTTATCTGCTTTCTCTGTATATTTTTTAGGGAATCGAAAATAATACGAACAAGCTGTTTGAACTAGCAGCTTCACTCTTCTCGCAATGGGGATGCAAATTATCACAATTAGCTAACTCATTGAGCTCACTGGCAGACAACCAAAATCGTTGTCTGCTTTTTGTATGAGATTTTTTGTTTTACATATACTACTTTTGAACCTGCAGACCAATACGAGCCATTTTGGTGCTTGGGATTTCCCTTCCGGGGATAAGTATTTTTTACTTATCCCTTTTTTTGTATAGACACTTATATTTAGGGTAAAACTAATCACAAGCAGATTTTCTGTTTATGCGTAGTTCTAAACAAGATTACTTTTTCTCCTATTAAAGGACAGCAGGTACGACTGCTAGTCCTTTTTCTTATTTCGCATACTATCCCTTCTGTTAACTTCACACTACATTACCTTCATCGCCGTAGTAAGTAACTTCCCAATAAGGATGGTAGTTGTGCATCTCAAGTTCCCATCGAACAAAACTAACAAAGTTACAAATTTCTTTCACCAAATCGGCCAATTCTTTGTTTGCAAAAGATGTTTTTATATCGTTATACCAATTGATTTTTTCATAATTCGTATCATCATCAGAGGAGCTAGTACGAATTGCTTTCTCTCGATTTTTTTCGATTAAATATTGTCCATACGTAAGTTGCACTTGTTCTTGAATTACGACATGGTTGTAATACCCTTGTTCTACTGGTTTTGGACTATAAACTTTCCTTTGTAAGTTTTAAATACGGTGAATGAAATTTCCGTTTTTTTCTTGCTATCATCCTTGTTCTATACAAACAAAAAAAGAGCCACAATATTTTGCGACTCTTTACAATTATAATTATTTAACGGCCACGTCTTTGCTGACCTTGCTTTGTACTACCTTTTTTATTACTTGGCTTATTAAATGATCGGTTGTTTTCATTTCTTGAACTATTTCTTGAATCACTTCTTGAGCCATTTCTCGAACCACGTCTTGAATCACTTCTTGAACCTTCACGGCTATCTCTTTGACGATACTCGCCTGATTTCTTCGGAGCCGGCTTTGGTACCGGTTTTCCATTTTCATCTACACGTTTTATCTTCGGTTGTTCGATTATTTCTCTTTGTATTGGTGCACCAAGCGTTTTTTCAATTTCTTCTAAATGTTTTTCATCTTTCGCTGCAACGAACGTAATTGCAATACCTGATCCACCTGCACGTCCTGTCCGGCCAATGCGGTGAATATAACTTTCTACATCTTCAGGGATATCATAGTTAAATACGTGCGTTACACCATCTACATCAAGTCCACGAGCTGCTACATCCGTTGCGATTAAGTACTGAATTTTAGCTTCGCGGAAACTCTTCATAACTCTTTCACGTTTCGCTTGAGGTATATCACCATGAAGTTCAGCACAATTATAACCTAGTCCTTTTAAATTATCATAAAGCTTACTCGCTCTAACCTTTGTACGACAGAAAATAACTGCTAAAAATGGCTGATCACGGTCCATAACAAAACGAAGTGCATCTGGCTTTGCACGATCTGTCGTCTCAATGACACGTTGCTCTATTGTATTTACCGTTACTTCTTCACTTTGTACTTGAACCATTTGCGGTTCATCCATATAACGCTTCGCCAATTTTTTAATATCTTTTGGCATCGTTGCTGAGAATAACATCGTTTGTTTACTACCAGGTGTCTCATCTAAAATATCTTCAATATCATATAAGAAACCGAAATAAAGCATTTGATCCGCTTCATCTAGTACAATGGTTGTAAGATTACTCAAATCAATTGTTTCACGTCGTATATGATCTAATAATCGTCCTGGTGTCGCAACAACAATATGTGTATTACCTTTTAACTTTCTCAATTGTTGTGCTACATCTTGACCGCCATAAATCGCTAATACATTAATATCTTCTCTTTGCACAAGCATTTTTTTAATTTCAGTTGTAATTTGCAGTGCTAGTTCCCTTGTTGGCGCAACAATTAAAGCCTGAACATCACTACACTCTGGATCGATTTTTTCTAAAATCGGTAACACGAATGCTAACGTTTTACCCGTACCTGTTTTTGCCTGCCCAATAATATCTTTACCAGACAGTATAACAGGAATTGCTTCCTCCTGAATTGGTGTTGCTTCTGTTATTCCATTTTCACGTAATGTATGATTAAAAGTTTCACTAATTCCTAATTCTAAAAAGTTTTTCAAATTGACCACTTCTTTTCCTTATTTTTCACATTAGCTTTCATTGTACCATTTGTTTCGCCAAATATGAAAAATAAAAAAATTCTTATCTTCTTTTTTTATATTCATCGTGTACTAGGTGGACAAATTCTTTTTGTTTTATCTCAGAATTTATTAATGCTTTCATATTTGCAGAATTCAAAATGAACTTCTTAATTTTTCTATTACTCCAAATTAATTTTGTATACTTTGTATCTTCGTGTAGCTTTCGAAACCACTCAAATTCGCTTAATTTAGCAATATGATGTTTTAATTTCATGTCATTTTGAGGGAAAAATAAAATGATATCTGCTATTACATCAAATAATAAACTCATCTTCTCCCCTCCTGTACATATATATTTCAATGTTACGGAAATATAGTTATAGGGTGATAAAATTGACAACTCCATTCATAAGGATCTTTTGCATATTTTACTTACTATATTTTCAATCCACCACAATTATAACGGCAAAATCTCAAACAGATGTAATCAGTGAATTCAAACATGCTTTGCTCAAAAATGATAAAGAATTAATGCAGTCATATGTAACAGAAGGAGTTAAACTACCTACTTTCCAAAAGGAAAAACCTATTCATGAAATTAAAACCGTACTATCTCCAAAAGAAGATACTACAATTCTTATTTCTTATTTCAAAGGCACTAATGATGAATTTACTATCGGTTTCATTTTGGAAATAGTAACAAAGAATAATAAAATATCTCGAATTAATCAAATTTATGATGGAACGAATCCATTTATGAAAGAAGCTACTATCGTAAAAGAATATGAAATGAAGTGTAAGAAACATATACTTACTCCTACAAAATTCCCGTTCGAAATTCACGAATTTCAAGGATACATCTATAACGATTACTTAAACCTCCAATACTACAATGAAGATATTAATGGGATTTTTAAAATCACTGTTTCACCAGTTCAAAACAAATTAAATTTCTATGTACATAGGGGCGCTAAGTTCTATAGCTTAAAAAATAATATAAAAGCATTATACAATCCTCATTTCGATTCAGCATATGAGCTCCTTTTTCAGAAAAATGGTTTTCAATACACAATTGCAATTGGTAACAAACGCTATATACAAGGAAAATATAACATCAAGGATTTAATTCAAATTGCAGAATCTATGAATTAAAAAACGATCTTTTCTATATAAGAAAGATCGGTTTTTTATTATTTTATATATTGAATTCCCCTCCATGATAGCAATAATACTTTACAGCTTTAAGGTCTTTAATCCTCTTTAAAGACTCTTCCGCTTTTTCTATATCTAAACAAAAATTCGGATTAGCTATTACTAATTCACCATTATCTTGAACGGCTGCATCTCCTGTAATTACACTGTGTAAGTCCGGAAAATATAATGAAATATGTCCCGAAGTATGTCCTGGGGTCGCTACTATTTGACATTCACCATTCAAAATTATTTGTCCATCATGTACTTTTTCATCGACGAAAATATGTCTTATATTTTTTAACTGTTGTATAAACCATTTACCAAATTCTTTTTCTTCATTTGGCATACGTTCTAACATTTCTTCTGCTTGAACTAATCTCTCTGATTTTATATCACCATTAATGTAGTTAGATTCAATTTCACTAGCAATAATATTAACTTGAGGATATTTCACTTTAAAATCATATAAAGATCCTATATGATTGTCATCATAATGAGTAATAATTATATTTTTTAAGTTTTTCATCTTGTATCCATGTTTTAAAATTGCCTCTTCAATTAAAGGTAAAAAATTCATATACCCTGTATCTACTAAAGTTAATTCATCGTTTACTATTATTAAACTTGGATAAATACATTGTTTTTGCTCGTTAAATTCGAATTCAATTGGTAGTTCTATTATCTTCATTTTTCTTCCCCCATACCACTTAATAAATGTTTAATAAAAACTAAATCATTTACATACATTTCGTTCAAATTTACGTTTAATGTGTACTTTCTATATAGCAAAGAAAAAAGCATCCGTTATGAATGCTTTCCTTATCTTACCTGTTCAACTACATAAATCAACTTTGGCCTATCCGAAACCTGATATGTATAGTCTTCATTTTTATGCATATATGTTTCTATCCTATTTATCACTTTAAACATTCTGTCTGAATTCGCACTGAACCGAGATACTGAATCACATAAAACTATTGACCCTTTCTTGTAAAAATTTACAATTTCATAAATATCTCGTTCTAAACAAACTTCTCCTACTTGCAAATCCTCTTTCGCTTCATAGTTATAAATTCCCATTCTCATTCCCCCAAAAAATTGTATTTTTTTTTACAACATCCCCTCGTTACATAAATAATACCACGATAAAATTCTAAAACTCAAACTCATCGGCTTCATCTGAGAAAATAAAAAAACATCACCGAAGTGACTACTTTCAAGAAGATGGGAGAAAAGAGAGGAAAAAATAATTCAAAACAAAGTAACACCTGAAATGCTAGATGAAGCAGCTAATCGATTAATAACAGAATCACATTAGAAGCCTATGAATCACCAGCGAGGAAAGGGGCTATTCAAGAATTACTAAATTTCTCATCAATAGATTATTTAGAAGTAATTCAACATTGTACGAATGCAGAGATTAATGTGAAAAATTAACTTTAATACGCATTACCACAAAACGTTATCTACGTAGTACCTTTACTTGGAACGAACATATACACTGTAAGTCGTTACATAACCAACATTCTATTATTTTGAACAGGTAATTCCCTATTTTTATTGAAATATACATTAAGAAAAACTATAAAATTGATTAGTCTCTCACTTCTTTGTCTATCCTTTTAAAAAATCTATTTTTTTGTAAAAGGAGTGTTTATATGGAGAAACAGAAACTTTGGAAAAAATTCAAGAAAAGCTCAGCAGATCTCGGTAAATCTAGCGTATATGAAAGTATTATTTTATATTACACAATGAGAAAAAAAGGGTTACCTACTAAAGCGAAATTCATCATATTAGCCGCTCTATCCTATTTCGTATTAACAATCGACTTTATTCCAGATATAGCTGCTATTATTGGGATTGGCTTATTAGATGATGTTTTGGCGATCGCTGTAGCTCATAAATACGTGATGCGCCATGCAGACGCCGAAATTCGAGAAAAGAGCAAAGTAAAAATGGAGTCATTATTTACTCCCGCACAAACATAATGAAAAAGGAGCTAATATAATGTTACTTAGCTCCTCTTTTATTACACAATGTTTAAATGTACTATTTCATTTCACTTCATTCGCCACAAAAAATTGTTCACAAACACTCGATATGCGCTGTAAGTCTACGTTCCCACCAGATATAACCGCTACTACTTTTTTCCCCTTAATATATGTATCCACTTTCCCTGCAAGTAGAGCAGCAGTAGCTAATGCGCCTGCACCTTCTACAACAGCTTTCCCGCGTTGTAATAAGTCTTTCATCGCTAATTCCAGCTCTTTTTCTGATACTGTTACAATATCATCTACTAATTCTTTTACAACTTCAAAAGTTAAATTGCCTGGTATTTTTACCGCGCAACCATCTGCTATCGTAGGTGCCTCATAATGTTCTATAATTGTACCTTTGTCATAAGATGCCTTCATCCCATGAACATTTTCTGCTTGGACACCAATTATATGAATCGACGGATTAAAAGATTTTAATGCAACAGCAATTCCAGAAATAATTCCTCCTCCACCAATTGGTACAATGACCGTATCAACATCCCACATATCATCAAGAATATCTAATCCTATTGTACCTTGACCAGCCATTACTTCTACATCGTCATATGGATGTAAGTATGTTTCACCTGTTTCTCTAATAATCTCCTCACATTTTGCCTTCGCATCATCAAAGGTTTCACCATGTAAAACCACTTTAGATCCATATCCTTTCGTTGCATCAACTTTCGCTTGAGGGGCAGAAATCGGCATTACAATTTTACTTTTAATACCGAGTAAATGAGCAGATAAAGCAATTCCTTGCGCATGATTACCAGCAGAACAAGCAATTACTCCTCTCTCTTTTTCTTGATCTGTCAGCTGTGACATTTTATTAAACGCACCACGGAATTTAAACGAACCTGTTAATTGCATATTTTCTAATTTCAAGTGAATTTCTCCACCTGTTTTACTAGTCAAATAAAATGATTTTACTAATGGAGTTTTACGAGCATTTCTGTCCAAAATAGTTTGAGCTTTTTTAATATCGTCTATATGCAATGGTAGTTTTTTAGTTATCATACTAACACCTCTTCCAATGTTCTATTCCTAAGTTTTCGTAAGTCGCAACTCCTTTATACGAAATGAAAAAGTCTTTATATATGTACCCCACTCTGTAATACATACATCTGCAAACAATTCAACATCCTCTTCATATCACGTTCTTTATAATGATTTAAGCATGCAATTTGGATCCAATTATTCTTTCGTAAATACGCTGATTCATAATGAACAATATATCCTTGTAACGCTAACGCATCACCGACCGCTTTAGAAGAAAGACCTCCATTTAATTGAATCGTAAGTATAATTGGCGCGGCATATTCTTTAGGTGAAACAAGTTTTAACCCTATACTAGTAATAGCTTCTTCCATATAATCATATGTCTCTTTAATTTTTACAAATGCTTTTTCATCTTCAAATCTCTTCAACGCTTCTTGCAAAGCATTAATTAAATTCCATGAATGGGAATATGGAATACTTTCATTTTCTTCGTACATACCAATATCCATATAGGCTGGTAATGTCTCGTTTACTTTCACATTATGATTATGAAAAATGAAAGATAATCCAGTCAACGATTTAATTGCCTTTCCGCTCACGCCACTCGCAAAATATACATCCTTTAAATCTATCGGTATCGCTCCAATTGAGCTAATACAATCTACACATAGTTTCACTTTATACTTTTCACATAAAACATTTAGCTCGTCTAAATCATTTAACATTCCAGTTGATGTTTCGTGGTGAACAAACCAAAGCCATTCATAATGTCCAGCTCCCATTATTTTTTCCAATTCTGTATAAATAAACGGTTCTCCCATTTCTTTTTTATACGTATCAAAATGTAACTCTGCACGTGTTGCATGCCCGACTAATCTATTACCAAATTCCCCATTTGTTAATACGAGCCCCTTTCCTTTTAAAGAACGTAACTGTAAAGCAATGGCATCATTCGCTAATGTCCCTGTTCCTAACATGATTTGCACACGTTTTGCTTTTGTCATTTGAAGTAATCGTTTCTTTACATTATCCATCGTCACTTGAAATGACTTAGAACGGTGTGAAATAGGCTTAGTAGAAAATGCCTTTCGAACATTCTCTTCAATATCTACTGGTCCGGGTAAAAACGTATACTCTTTCGTCATAATTCCCCCAACACTCGACGCTTCAAACATAGCAGGGGTAACATACATAGGCTGGAATGCTGCTGCTTCTGTACCAACTAACGAATGGAAAGATTTGAATCCCATTTGCTCATATAAAGGTAGTTCACGTGTTGTTGCAGAAATGAGTGCCAATTCATATCCATTTAGAAGCAAATAACGATGTAAAAAGCGAATTAAACCTAATAACGCTCTTCCATTTCGATATTCACTTTCTACTGAAAGTAAACGAATTTCATATACGTTTTCTCCATGTTCTTGCAAATAAAAATCTAGATTTGAAATTTTATAATCTAACGAGAATGGTCGTTTTCCTCGCAACGCAACCATACCTACTAACTTATCGTCATCTAAACAAATTAAATATGTATTTTCTTCATGAAAACGATCTATACGAACACGATCTTTCGTTTCTTCATGTTGCGGAATTTCTTCTACAAATGTTTTATAATTCAATTTATGTATACTTTCAAATTCCCAAACTTGATCAGCAACTTTATAAATTAACCCCATGCCCTATCTCCTTTATCTATTTAATAAAAAATGATAAGTGGAGATTAACCCCACTTATTAAATGTTTATTTCATTCGCGATTTACATATAAAATAAGTACAATGATGAGTGCACTTAAAATAGTCGTAACAATTGAGTAAGAATACAAAATCATGCAAAGTGGTAAACAAGCAATTGTAATTAGTCCTGGCTTCGTAAATCCTTTAAAGATTAAATAAAATATAATGAAAACTGCAACGAGGGTAAGCGCTATCAAATAATCAAATGCGATTAGTCCTCCGATAAATGTTGAAATACCTTTACCGCCCTTACCTTTAAATAAAACTGGATAAATATGTCCAATTATTACAGCCAATAATGTTAGCATTACAAATGTAGAATCTTCAAAAAGGTATTTTGCAATAGAAACTACAATTGCCCCTTTAATTGCATCACCTAAAAATGTAGCGATGAAATATCCTTTTCCATATACACGCCCCATATTTCTTGCGCCAGGATTACCACTTCCTTCATCCCGAATATCAACGTTATGTCTCCATTTCGTTACTATATAAGCAGTCAATATGTTTCCAAATAAATAAAAAGCCACCAAATACAAAAATTGCATACTATTAATCATATAATCATTCACTTTCTACGTAGGAGTACTTATACAATATTCAAGAACAATGTATATTGTACGTTTCTATCCACATCCCTTTATACATTTTAACATCATATATTTACAAATCATACAAAAATTCTCATACAGCTATTTTTTAAAATATGTATTTTTCATTAAATAATATGTTCCTTTCACTGCAGATTGTGATTGTGATATAAATGTAACTTTTCCTATGCTTTTCTCACAGCATTTCTTAAATTCATCATATATTTCAGGAACGAAACGCAATATGCTGCCACTTACTGCAATGGAAGCTGATAAATCAAACTGCATCTTGTTATAAACATCTATTGTAATCCTTGCTAATTCCTTTCCAGCTTGCATCATAATTTCATGTGCAGCATCATTCCCATTTCTAGCTTCCCGAATAACGAATGGTGTGATTGCTGCAACTTTATCTTTTGCAGAACTATAAACTAGACTTTTTATATGAGACGATGTCAAAAGTTGAAACTCATCTTGAATTCTTAAGCTTAATGGACAAAGTCTAACTCCTTGATCCAATTGATTTACCATTCTCTTTAAAGCTTGTAATGCAATCCAATATCCACTTCCTTCATCACCTAAAATATGTCCCCATCCCCCACTATACTCGTAAACTTTTCCTTTCTTTCCAATACAAATTGCACCTGTACCACCAATCGTTAATATTCCATCCTTCCCTTTTAAAGCAGCTGCATGTGCTATCATTGCGTCATTAAAAACTTCAATTTGTATTCCGTACTTCTGTTTTAGACGTAATGTTAATTCATTTATATTTGCGCCACTTATACCTGCTAATCCTAAACAAATACAAACGCAATGTCCTTTCACTACATTTTTCTGGCATTGATCAATCGCTTCCATAATATGCACAAGAGCTTCTTCAAAATCTATTAATATATTTCCAAAACCACTCTTACCACTTATAATTTCCTTTCCGTCTTGATCAAAGGCAATTGCTTCTGTCTTCGTTCCCCCACCATCTACTCCAATCATATACTTCATATACGTTCTCCTCATTTTCTTCATATTGAAGGGTACGTTACATTCCCTAAAACTACAGATTTCTTTGCACCTGTTGCACTCGGCACATTACTCGGATTACGATGATACGTTTCGTTTGCTAAAATGGCAAAGGCGATAGCTTCTTTCGCCTCTGAAGAATAGCCTATATCTTCCTGAATGAATATTGCGCAGTTTTCATCCTTCAATCCATTTTGCAACATTTCAACAAGTGTGCTATTATAGCTGCCACCACCGCCTAATATCACCTCATCGATTTCATAATACGGCAAGATAAACTTCTTATAATGATGAACAATTGAATTTGCAGTAAACATCGTGACAGTCGTCAATATATTTTCTTTACTATGCTTTTCAAACCGCTTCAATAATTCACTTGCAAATTTTTCTCCAAACTGTTCTCTACCTGTTGATTTCGGCGGATTCATTTTCAAAAATGGATGACTGATACAATATGTCAAAATTTCATCTACAACTCTACCCTGTTTTGCAATTTCACCATTTTGATCATATGGCAACTGAAATAACCTTTGACATACTTCATCAATTATCATATTCCCTGGACCAGTATCAAAAGCTATAACGTTCTGATCACTTTTTTGACTTGGTATTACGGTAACATTACCAATCCCGCCGATATTTTGTAGTAGTCTATTTTTAGTTGGATGACGATATAAAATAATCTCTGAATATGGTACAAGTGGTGCACCTTGTCCTCCTGCTGCCATGTCCATCGTTCGGAAATTTGAGATAACCGTCGTGTTCGTGTCATATGCTATTACTGCAGGTTCCCCAATTTGCAATGTGGAAGGTATCCTATTACCATCTTGCTCCGGCTGATGATAAATCGTTTGTCCGTGAGAACCTATCAAATCTAATTGTTCCAAAGAAAAATTGGCCTCTTTACAAACTTCCTTTACAGCATTGGCAAAACATAAACCGAGCTTAAAATTCAAACTACATATGAGTTGGACATTTGAATTTTCTATTGATAATGCTTGTTGTATTTCACTTTTTATATCATTACGAAATGGAACTGTAGTAAAATGGATGAGTTTAACCTTAGAATCTACACCACTCCCTTCTATACGAACGAGCGCTACATCTATTCCATCTAATGAAGTACCGGACATTACCCCTGCAATATACATAACATGCATGACCTCCTATTTACTAAAAAACAATCATGTAAGTTACAAATGTACAACCGATCGAAAACAATATAAATCTAAAAAACAACTGAGCTTTCGATGCAAACGATCCATCAATGAAAGAAACAACTACTGTAAGCAAAATGCTTGCCGCAATGCTTGTAACAAGCCATATACTATGCATTTGTGATAGATGTAGCATTCTTAATAAAGGCACAAAAAGTAAATTCGCACATATCACTCCAAATAATAATAAAAATACACCTTTATAACTAAATTTTATATTCATTCCATTTCATCCTCTCTGGACTTCATGTGAAAGAAGTGATAGGCAAAATACCTATCACTCATAAATTAAAGCATAAAGATTATGGATTAACAGATTCGCCTTCACCACTCTTCTCAATTTCAAGCATATTTTTGTCGTACATTTTAAAGAATGGTAAATATATAAGGAACGATATTGCTATATTTATAAAAACTAATACAATCGCACGCCAATCCCCACCTGTTGCTAAATAAGCACCAATTGGAGCAGGTAATGTCCATGGCGGCATAATATGCGTTGGTGTTACAAATCCCATTGCAGTTGCAGAATATGCAACAGTTGCCGTTACAAGTGGTGTAATGATAAATGGGATAATTAAAATTGGATTTAGTACAATCGGCAAGCCGAATATGACTGGCTCATTTATATTAAAAATACCCGGAACAATACAAGTTCTTGATAATGCTTTCGAATATTTTGATCGACCAAATACAATCATAGCTAATACAAGCCCTAATGTCGCACCAGAACCGCCAATCCATATAAACCATTGATATAACGGCTCTGGTGAAATAAATGGCAACTGATCTGCTCCACTAGCAACTGCTTCTCCATTTTTCCCTAGATATACTTCCCATAATGGCCGAGCAACAGTTCCAACAACCGACACACCATGGATTCCGAATGACCAAAAAAACGTAATTAAAAACACTGGAATCATTACACCGAAGTAACTATCGCCAGCTTTTACTAATGGTGCTGCTAGTTTATCAACAACATGGTGTAAATCAATGCTAAAAACGACAGTTACTAGACTCATAATAATAATAACGAATGCAGCAGGTATAAGTGCTTCAAACGAACGCGACACAGATGGCGGTACTTGTTCTGGCATTTTAATCATTACATTTTTCTTCTTACAAAACCTTAAAATCTCTACGGATAAAATAGAAACAATCATCGTCACGAATAATCCATGACCTCCAAGATTTGTCATCGGAAGCATAAATCCTTTTTTATCAATTAATTCAGGAGTTAATGTTAATAGCAGTGAACATACTGCAAGCTGTGCTCCTGATAAAGCATCTAGTTTATAACTTTTCGCCAAATTATATCCTATTCCAAATGCTATATATAAAGACATAATAAACATCGTTAGGCGATATGGTATTAATATACTTGTTTGATTTTTTAATGCCCAAACAGATATGAAACTATCTTTCGGTAATGGTGGAAATGCTACGATTAAAAAGAAACTTCCTACGATGATAAATGGTAATGCTGAAATCACTCCATCACGGATTGCTTGTAAATGTCTCTGTTCAGAAAGTCTTGCCATCGGTCCAGATAAGTTTTTATCAAGAAACGTGACAAACTTATTCATAACGGTTCCCCCTAACGAATTAAATCATTTACAGTCTTTAATAAAGTCGGTCCACCAAGAGGTGTATATGCTTGCGGCGGTATAATACCGCACGGGATAGATTCCTCTTCTGCGAATTTTTTAACAGAATCAAATCGATGTCTAACTTGAGGTGCAACCATTACAACGTCCCAGCCATTCTTTACTTCTTCCTCTACCTCATTTGTTCCAATCGCATGCACTTCCATGTTCATACCCTTTTTCTCCGCCTCCTTTTTTAAAGCGTTTACAACAATTGCGCTGGACATTCCTCCAGAACAAACGAACAAAACCTTCATTTATGAATCCTCCTATACTTATAATTTATTCCCCTTCAAATGAAAGGAAGTTTCACTTTACTAACAAGCATATGAAGTAGTAAATGAATTTAGTTATACTGAAAGTAAATTTCATTAAAAATATTTTTCCTATTAAATTAATGTTTCAATATACAATTTTCTCTATTGCAAGGCCAACCTTGCCTCGTATATTATCTTAGATAATCATATGATAAGGAGGCGTATACATGATCGTTAAACGTTTATTTATGATATGTTGCATCGTCATCTTGTTCATCCCTTTCTCTTTCATTTCCCCTCACTTTACTTATGCTGAAGTAACTACTACGTACAAAAAACACGAATTACGTGCTGTATGGATCGCATCTGTTCTTAATATTGATTGGCCCTCAAAAACTAGCTTACCAATTGAAAATCAAAAACAAGAATTTATTAAATTATTAGACGATGTAAAAAACACTGATATGAATGCAGTCATTGTACAAATAAAACCAACTGCTGATGCCTTTTATCCTTCCAATTACGGCCCTTGGTCTGAATATATTACCGGTACACAAGGAAAAGATCCCGGATACGACCCACTAGCATTTATGATTGAAGAAGCACATAAAAGAAATATAGAATTTCACGCATGGATTAATCCATACCGAATAACGATGAATCATACTGATATAAATCGATTATCAAATAATCACCCTGCAAGACAGCACCCGGATTGGGTTGTACCTTATGGCGGAAAATTATATTACAACCCCGGTATTCCAGAAGTAAAAAAGTTTATAACTGAAGGTGCTTTAGAAATCGTACAAAATTACGATGTTGATGCATTACATATGGATGATTATTTTTATCCATATAAAGTGGCGGGTGAACAATTCCCCGATCAAAAAACGTACGAATTATATAATAACGGTAGATTTACAAATATAGAAGATTGGCGACGTAACAATGTAAATGAACTTGTAAGAGATTTAAATACTGCTATTAAACAAGAAAAGTCATATGTAAAATTTGGCATTAGCCCATTTGGCGTATGGCGAAATATAGCTGATGATCCAACTGGCTCTAACACAACTGCCGGCCAAAGAAACTTTGATGATCTTTATGCTGATACACGTGAGTGGATACAAAAAGGTTACATTGACTACATCACACCGCAAATATATTGGAATATAGGTTTCACTCCTGCTGCGTATGACATATTAGTAGATTGGTGGGTAAAAGAAACAAATAATAAACCGATCCACCTATATATCGGTCAGGCGGCCTATAAAATTAATAATAATTCTGTCCCAGCTTGGTCTGATCCAGAAGAATACCCAAGACAAATTGAATTAAATCGGTTATATCCTGAAATAAAAGGTAGTATGCATTTTAGCTTAAAAGATATTAATAACAATCCACTAGGAATTAAAGATAGACTCTCAAAAGACATATATAAATATCCTGCATTAATCCCCTCTATGCCTTGGCTTGATCATGATCCACCAAAACAACCGACTTTAAAAGGTGCTATTCCAAGAGATGAAGGTATTGCTGTAGGTATCATTGATAATAGAGAGAATGATTCTGCTTATTACGCCATTTACCGCGCGAATGGAAAAAATGAAGTGGATATACAAAATCCGAAAAATTTACTTACTACTGTAAGAAAGACAAAGCCTGGAGAAGTTTATTTAGATAAAACCGTTAATTCTGGAGAAACATATACGTATGTAGTAACTGCAGTTGATCGATTGCATAATGAAAGTGTTGCTTCTAGTCATACTACCGTTAAAGCAAAATAACAACTAATAAAAAAAACGCCTTAAAGCTAAGTATTATAGCTTTAAGGCGTCTTTTTTATTTATTCTTAAACTTCTCAGTCGCTGCTCTCATCTTCACATTCAAATCGTGATCAATCGAGTCGCGAATGTCCCTCTCTACTACTTCCATTTCTTTTTGGAAATTTTGTAAGTAGACTTTCAATTCTTCTTCTTTTTCAGGACGTTGTGATGGTGGTAATTGCACCACTAAAGATAACATCGCTATTAAATCTTTCATTAAGAACGTTTCAAGTTTATGTTGTTGTTCAAACATACGTTGCTCTTGATAGTACGGCAGTGCATTTAATACTGAAATTGTAATATCATCAACTGTTTTTTGTAATGAAGGATTTATTGAACGCTTATACGCTTGAATTGTATTTAATGCATCTGGATATCGATCATAAAAATACAATTTATAAAACGATAAATCTGTCGGTTTTACTGTTTGCTGCGTTTCTTGTCTTAAAAAATCTTTCACTTTTATCGCAGCTACATCAATATCTTCATTTGTAAGTTTTTTCGTTGTTTTTGCCATTACATGTACTTTTTTCTGTTTTTCTTTCGGTAACATTGAGAATACTTGCTCTCTCGTACGTTGGCTCGATGCACAGAAAAGAGTGTTTAATGTATGTTGCTCTTTTTTTCCTTCCGTGCGAATCCAGCGATAAAAGAGTGGATGTTGTGTAAATTCTTGTAGAAACGGTAATGATTTATTCGATAACTTTTCTAAAGAATCGTGTGCTCTTTTATATGGCTTCGTCCATGAAAAATACAGTTTTCGTCCGAAATATACGACTAAAACAACGACCGTAAATGCGATTAAAAGCAATGTACCGAGTAATAATAGTACGGTTTGAATGAAACTCATTTTTTCACCTCCTCTAAAAGTCTGCTATTTTCTTGGGCGCTGAATGAGCTTTTGTTTCATTTCATCATTAAATGTGTCTAGTTCAATAACAAACTTCTTACTTGACTCGATAATACGTTCTGATGATTTCTCAGAAGCTTCAATCGCAGCAAATACATTTTGGAATGATTCGCGTAATTTATCCATGCTAATTGCAGGATTTTCAAGAAGTTTTGTTGTTTCTTCTGTATTTTGTTTTAATGCCTGAGAATTACTTAATACCATAGACTCAATTGCTTCATTTGTTGCATTCACTGCATCAATTGTTTTACGCTGATTTGTTAATGCTAACTGGATAGCAGCAGAAACTGTTACAACGTTTTGCGTCATCGTAATTGCATTACGAATTGCCTCTGTTAACTTTTCATTATTTTTCTTAATAATGTCTACTGATGCGATAGATTGTAATAACACACTTTTCGCTTGTTGCATATTGCGCGTACGTACGAGTATCTTTTCTAATGCATCATTAATTAATGGAATATCCCTTTGACGTTCTGGATTTTGTTTCTCAGCTTCCAGCATGCCAGCAAGTTTTTTCCCTAAGTATACTTGCTTATCAAGCGCGTGAATTTTATCGTGTGATTGTTCCTTAAGCATCTCTAGGCCAACAGTATCTTCTTGTAAGTTGTCACGGCCAATTAGAAGCGATCTTATAATCTCCTCAATTTGCTTATCTATAGATTGGTATTTATGCACGTATGTTTCAAGTGGATTTTTCTTGAATACTTTAAACATAATTTTCTTCATGCCACTTGCTTTTAATGAGTTCGGATCAAGCTCTGATACTACTTTACGTAATTCTAACAATGTATTCGGGATTTCTTCATTTTTCCCGTTCATCATCGCTGTGACAGGACGTTTTAATGCTGATAACGTTTGTCCTGCTGCTTGTTGTTCTTTATCCCCTAAATCTCCTAGCTGAGACAATACTTTCGATAAATCTGTATTTTGCTCGCTATTTAATTTTTGTACATAAAGATCGGCTTCTTTATTTAATTCATCAAGTTCTTCATCTTTTATAACTGTATCAACTACTACTTCTACATTATTATCTTTCACAATTGATACGGGTTCTTTTTTCTCGAGTTCAGTCAACAAAATCGCTCCTTTATTTATATGTGCGAATTTATGTGCACTATATTTCATCTAATATATTGTATTTCATGTGCAAACAGCCTATATGAAATCAATTTTCAAGAAATACCTGCTTATGCAGTCATTCCCTGTTTCTTACTATAAGTATACCTGTAAACAACATAATTTTCCTCAGACTTAAGACCTAGAGACCGACATGCTGAAGGCGGATTCTTCGTATGTTACGTATATAAATTACGACCTTCCCATCCTACTGTACTCAATCTTTTGACATACACCCTTTTTCAATGTGATAATTATATTGCGTTCAATCCTATTGCTTCTTACGCGCTACAAATGCACCATTTTGAAATGCCAATAACACTGTTTCAAACATTTTATCTTCTTCAATCATTTTTATAAACTCAGCTAATTCACTCGCATGAGAAGTAGCATTATCGACAACAAGAAGACCTTGTGGTTGTAAAATGCGTTTTATATGTTCAAGCCACCACATGTATTGCGTACGCTCTGAATCTAGGAAAATAAAATCAAATGAATGATCTAGTTGTGAATCTAAAAATGCCCCTGCTTCTTGATTGTGAACATCAATCCTTTGCAACAAGTTTGCCTTTTCAAAATTGACAAGTGCCTCTCCAACTCGTTCTGAAGAAAGCTCCACAGTTGTTACATTTCCATTTGTTTCTTCTACCGCATTAGCTAACCACAATGTAGAATAACCATTAGAAGTTCCAATTTCTAAAATGTTTATTGCGCTACACCCTTTTACTAAAATTGATAAAAATTGCCCCATCTCACGAGAAATATTCCGTAATTTTTCTTCCCGTGTTTTTTTATTTCGATCATGCTCTTCTCCATATTGTTCAAGTTGAAATAATAATGAATTTAATGTATCCATTTTTTTCATCGCCTTTCTAAAGCAATATGATGAAAAAGCTCTTGTTGCTCGTCTACTTTCATTATATGCGAAACAAAAACCTTTTTCTCGTTATATGACAAAGATTTATAATTTTTTATAGCATATTGTTTCGTTTTTTGGTAAAGTTAATTTCTACGTGCAATTATTCCATTCATACTATTTTTAATTCAATTGCAGTTGTTAAATCATATAAACCCCATTTAAATGAATCGGTATTTCAAATTCAATTAAGCGCCCTTTCCGGACGCATTTTCTTTGTTTATATATTTCTAGAAGAAAGGATGCTTACAAATGAACGTGATTAGCTTAGATGCTGCTCGAAAACGAAAGCAGCACAAAAAATTAATGATTACTATACCGATTATTACACGTATTTATGAAGAAGACGGGGAAATTAAATTTGAGGTAGCTGGCGAAAAAGATGTACCTCTTGAAATGTTAGAAAAATAATAAAAAGACGCACTTCTAAAGAAATGCGTCTTTTTTATACTATTCTATTTAAGTGCATAAGTTTTTCAGGATTAACCATCATATAAATATTTGAGATTTTCTCATTCTCAAATGTGAATGAAAGTACATAAGTCACTTTGTTTTTCACTTTAACAATAACACCTGGGGCACCATTTACTATCTTATAATCAACATTGTACGCTGATGGGAACTTACTTCTAATTCCAGAGAATAAACGAATAATTCTATCTGCAGAATAGATTGGATGAATCGCAGTTGTAACTTTACCACCACCATCTGCTTTCAATATCGCATCTGTTTTTAATACTTCTAACATACCTTGCGCATCACCACATTGTAGTGATGATACAAACTTTTCAACATAATCAGCCATTTTCTTCGTACTTAATGTTGATTGCTTCGGCTTATCCAATATACTATTTCGTGCCCGTTGAAAGATCTTTCTACAGTTCACACTACTCTTATCAACAATTGAAGCTATTTCTTCGTATTCATAACTGAAAACCTCTCTTAATATGAAAACAATCCTTTCTACCTCAGACAGTTGTTGTAAAAGTAATAAATATGCTGTGGAAAGGGATTCTTTCATAACAAATGACTCTGATGGCTCATTACTTTCTTCTACAAGTGGCTCTGGTAACCACATCCCTACGTACACGTTACGTTTATGCGCTGCCGAACGTAATTTATCAATTGAACGATTTGTCGCCATCTTACACAAATATGCTTTCATATTTTCTATAGACTGAAGATCCTCTATATTATTTAACGAGATAAATACATCCTGAACGATATCCTCAGCATCCATAACACTCCCAAGGATTCTATATGCTAACGAAAATAATAATGGTTGATACGCTTCATATAATTGCTCCGTTTCCATGATGAACTCCCCCACTTTCTAATTGCTTTAAAATGTGTAACGCTGCACGTTTTCCACTTGCTACTGCAGCATCAGCTAATATTTCATCATGCCCAGTCCAATCACCTGCAACGTAAACACCTGGCATTTCAGGGATATTAGGACCTGATTTTTCAACTCGGTTTATATGAGGAAAATCATATACTACTGTTATTTTCGGTAAATATTGTTGCGCAACAACTTCTCTTTTCCAATTTGGATGTAGCAAATCCATTGTACTTTCTAACTGTTCTTTATCTTCATGAGTATGTTTCATCTCTAGTACAGGATTATGGTACTTAATTAAACTCACTGCAATTGATCCATCATCACTTAATTTAGCTGCTCTTGATTGATTCGTGAAAAATATAGGCTGATCTAACCCTAACGCAAATTGATGTGTCGGATTAGGTAATCGTCTCAAACCAATATCTAATGCAGCAACAGTAACCGGTACCGATTGTTCACTCCATCTATACAAACTTGTTCCTTCCACACCTTTAATTATGTTACAAGCTTCTTTCGGTGGAGTCGTCACAATGACTGTACCTACTTCAAATACCTCATCATCAAAACAATATATTCTTTGTTTATCTTCGTAATGCTCTATTTCCAAAACATGCTTTTTATCCAAAAATTGCACCCCGGCATGATTCGCAATGTCTCTTAATTTTGTTATTATCGTCTCCCAGCCACCATCTACATAAAATACCCCATCTTTTATCGAAAGCTGTATTTGCTTTAGTACAGATGATGCTAATTGTATTGTAGGAGCAAACGTATATGTTGTTGTTCGGCATAGCGCATAAAATATATTGCGAACCATTGGATCTTTTATTTCATTTTCTGCCCATGTAGTTAGGCTCACTTTTTGAACTTTTCTTACATCTAAATTCCCTAAACGAATCATAAGACGTGAGAATTGTACTTTTGCAGACCACGAAAGTAGTGGTGTTGATAAAATTGAACGGAAATCTGTTGGTATGGTGAAAATATCCCCTTTCCATATTCCATGTGCTTTTGTAGATGGAATTCCACCCGGTAGATTCATACCGAGCTCATTAAAAGTTAAAAATGCGGCTCCTCCTCTATATAAGGCGTGTGCACCAAGATTCATACAGATCCCATTTTTATTAATAGTCATCCCTCGACCACCAAAGCGATTGGACTTTTCTAAAACAATCACTTTTCTTCCAGCTTTCGCTAAATATATAGACGCTGTTAATCCAGCAAGGCCACCACCAACAATTGCTACATCAAATTTCTTCATAATAAAATCCCTCCTTATCGTTCTACATACAAGACGAACGATTAAGGAGGGATGTGACATGAAAATATATTTTTACTCATCTATTTTATTACATTATTTTTTTATTCGGTCATATTGCATACGAAATAACTCAATTGCAAATGGTATATCCTCTTCACTCTTTATATAATAACTGATCCATCCTGATTCAGGTAATACGTGATGTGGTTTGACCAATCCTTGGTTTACTAATTCATCCCGCTTTAACTTTGGAAATGGTAAATCGACTAACTTATCTCCATGCAGATGACCAAGTTCTTTCTTACCGTAATTTATTTCAATGCCGCCAAATCGATGCGGTTTTTCAGAAACACCCGCCCAGCTGAGCACTTCATTTCTAATCATTTCACTAAATGACATGAACCTTCACCCCTTATTAATGATTGATGTAATATTAAATTAACACGTTCTTTACTTTTTTCCATCAATCCAAAGTATGAATGGATATACGAATATAGTTTCATCTCAACACCTTTATTTTTTACATAATTAAAATAATTTCAAAGGGGATTTATTCTATTATATAGAATTACTATTAAAAATAATTTTAAGGGACGGATTTATATGAGCGAGGTATTATTACAAAAGGCAAATTATCTACAATTTAATGAATTAAAACTCTTGAAAAAAGCTATATATTTTGCAGAGCAAGCACATGATGGACAATACCGTCAAACTGGGGAACCATATATTATTCATCCTTTCGCAATTACAGAAATACTGCTAAATTATAAAGCTGACATTACAACATTGATTGCTGCTTTATTACACGATGTTGTAGAAGATACCGAATATTCTCTAGAAGAAATCGAATCACATTTCGGTGCGACTATTCGATATATTGTAAATGGATTAACAAAAGGGAAAAAACAACAAGATCAAAACAAAGTATTATACGAAGCAATTAATTTTAAAAAATTACTATTATCCTCTCAACATGATATACGTGTTGGCATTATTAAAGTTATAGATCGCCTTCATAATATAAAAACTTTGAATGTTAAAAAACCCGCGAAACAAGTAGCATATGCGAATGAAACATTAACACTTTTTGCGCCACTTGCAAAGCGACTTGGATTATATACAATCCAGTATGAATTAGAAAATCTTGCTTTTCAATATTTACATAAAGAAAGATATAGCAAGGTACTTAAATTCTTAACGGGATATGTTCCACATCTTCAAAAAAATATAACTGATTTAAGAAGAGCAATTCATTCTTTTTATGATACTAACCTTTCATTTGAAATAAACTATGAGTTCCCTCCGATTTATACTACTTACTCACAATTACAAGAAATACAAAACGTATCAGAGGTTTCACAAATTTGTATTACAACTACAAGTGTACTAGATTGCTATAAAATTCTTGGAATGATACATCAATTATACAATCCAACTATAAACTATTTCGAAGACAATATGGCACTTGAAAACAGCCATTTTAATAGCAATTTAAAAACTAAAATCAATATGAATGATACTGAACAAACAATTATCATTCAAACAAAACTTGCAAAAAGATTAAAAAATAATGGTATTTTTTCTTTATTGAATAATGAAACTATGGATATTCAATCCATATCTTATAAAATAATGAATGATACAATTGTGCATAACAATTTATTAACTACAGATCCAATTGCGTTCCACAATCTAGTATCGTACGAACTATTTGAAAATACCATAACGGCTTATACTTCAGATTTACAACCTATTTATTTACCAGATGGTGCTACAATTATTGATTTTACTTTCTCTGCATTTCCAAAAATTGCACATAACATGAAAAATGCAAAAGTAAACGGTATACCTGTTCCACTTAAAACAAAGGTATCCCATTTTGACGTCATAGAAATCTACTTTGATTTAAAACAAAACTTGGTATTAGATTGGCTCAATTATGCCAATACCGCTAAAGCACAATTAATTATTCAGCAAAAACTATCATAAAAAATAGACCAATGCTTCTTATAAAAAGTATTGGTCTGTTTTTTATGATACGAAATACACCCCATATTCTTTATGAAATAAGCAAATTTAATAAGATACCAACAACTGCACACAACCAACAATAGACACATATCCTAATTTTGTAACCTTACTTACTAATAGAAAGGCAGGTAATACAATTGAGTTCCAATATCGACTACACTTCCCCCTCAATTAATTTCACTTATGATTTAAATAAAAGTAATTTTTTTCAAAAAGATGCTCAAAACTATATAAACGTACTTGGCGAGAAACAATTAAATACGTTAGAAAACACTTCTTTATTAGATATCTATTTAAGTACAGGAAATGTTGTAGAGCCGCACATACATCAAAATGCAGCTGAACTTGTTTACTGCATTTCAGGCTCTGCAGTTGTTTCTTTACTTAATCCTTTTACAAATCAAATATTAAACTTACCAATAAAACCGGGGCAAGTTGCCAACATTCCACAAGCTTGGTGGCATTATGAAATTGCTACAGCAGATAACACTCATTTATTAGCAATCTTCGACGCACCAACACCAGAAGTTATTTTTGGTTCTGACATGTTAAGATTAACTCCCACTAATATAATGGCCCATACTTACTGTCTCGATGAGCAACAATGGAAACAAGCGGTATCCCCTATTCAATCCACTACAGTAATTGGTCCTCCAGCAAATTGTAATCAGAACCGCGGAACGATACCCCCTGCAACTCATCCTCCTAATCCACAACAAAATTTATATTACCAAGATTCATATTATTTTCCTCTTTACTGGGGATATTAATTTATATTATGAAAGGACAATTATTTATCTCCTCGGAAAATACGTAGGAGATTTTTTTATTATATACCCATTCCTATTTATTATCGTAACAATTAATAGAATAGCTACATATAATAGTTATATATTTAATTGGAGGTGATAGTACTATGAGTAATTATAACTATCGAAAAAACTACTCTCATAATAAAAATAGTAGTTCATCAACATCCTCTCAGTCTTCGAATTCTCAATCTTCCAATTCCCAATCACAACGAGACTTAGCCAATCAAGGCTATGTAAAGAAAAAAGGATGTAACTGTAATAAAAACAAATAGTTGATTACTAATTTGTACAATAACATTTTAACACTCACGATAAATAAATTACTTCCCTTTTATTTAAAAGATGAATTCTATTTCTAATAGAATTCATCTTTTTTATTTATAGATAATTTTTCATATCCTATAACTTATTCCATAAACAATAGATTATAAATCATAAATTTTGATTTTTTAACAAAGAGTACTTTCTCAATTGATTTATCGCCTATCTTTCCATAAAATATAGCCCTTCCTAATACAATTAGGAAGGGCTATATACAAATGCCAGTTCAAATTTCTAACAGACATTACAGCAAACTAGACGATATTAATACCTGCACTTACAAATCCAGCTACTGCAGCTATTGGACTTGCTGCTGTTAAGGAAACATATAATAATACTTTATCCCCAGCTGCTACTGGAATAGCTTCAGGTATGATCCCTGATGCTGTAGAACCAATTGCGATTGCAGCAAATGCTGGTGTTAATAATAGAGGTGCGCCTTGTACTGTAAACGTATTACTTGCAGCTGGTGCAGTTAATATTTGTATCTGCACTTGAACAGGTGATAATGGAGATAATGCAGCTGTTGCACTAAAGAAACCTGCTAATGACGTAATAACACCTGCGCGTGGTGCTACAAATGCATAATCACCTACACCTAACGCTAACGTGATACTTGTTCCACCCGTTAAAGCTATACCAGGCTGACTAAAACCAAACCCAAGGAGAGTTCCTGTATTAGCTATTAACGCGTTAACTAACGCAGCTGGTGTTGTACCCGAAGCGAATGGAATAATAGCTCCGCCACCAGTTGCTCCAGTTGCTCCCGTTGCTCCCGTTAGGCCTGTTGCTCCTGTCGGGCCTGTTGCTCCTGCTAGACCTGTTGCTCCTGTCGGGCCTGTTGCTCCTGTTAGACCTGTTGCTCCTGTCGGGCCTGTTGCTCCTGCTAGACCTGTTGCTCCCGTTGGGCCTGTTGCTCCTGTTAAACCTGTTGCACCACCAGTACCTACTGGACCCGTCGCTCCTGTTGGACCTGTTGGACCTGTCGCTCCTGTTGGACCTGTTGCTCCTCCTCCTGGACCTGTTGGACCTGTTGGACCTGTTGCTCCTCCTCCTGGACCTGTTGGACCTGTTGGACCTGTTGCTCCTCCTCCTGGAGTAGCACCAATTAGTTGAACTAATAAGTTTAATAGAAGTTGTAAGCTTGCAGGATCAAGAATTAAAGAGAAGAAGAATGGTGCAAGAGCACTGAAGAATTGTTGTAATAAAGAAAGTAATTGACTTAGATTTGGATTAGGGGATTGAAGTAAGTTAATAATACTTTGAATTAATTGTTTTAAGAAATTTCCTTCTGGAGAAGGTGCTAATTCATTTAGCAAGTTCAATAGCTGAGTAAACAAATTGAGTAAAGCTAATCTGTTTGCATCACTTGGATTTGCAAAAAACGCTGCAATAGCCGCAATTAAAGAGTTTAGTAAAGTTATTAATCTTCCTAATTGTTCGCTAGTAATTGGAACTGTTTGTGGATTGTTACAACAATCTGGTGTGAAAACAATCGGATTATTGCAGTTGTTATGACCAAAACAATCATTATGTTTCATTTATTTCCTCCTTACCTTTCTTTTATTTGAGTATTTTCCTATTATAAGAACTATAAAATTGTGCATAGATTTAATTCACTTAAAATAGGAAACATGAATAATAATTAAACTTTAAAACGTTATTTAATTATGTTCATGACTCACATATTAATTATATGTTTTTAATAATTGACTGCTTAGATTAAACACCTAAACTTAGAAGTTTATTTTATTTTTCCACGTTTATCTCTTAGGTTTAAAAGCACATTTTAATTTAAATATTAAAACTAAGCATTAGCATATAACCAATAACTTACAAATAATAAGTAATAACACCACCTTTTCAAATAAATAACAATAATATCTTTACTTAAATTATGTTCCTTCTATTATCATAAAGCCGTTTCTATTATCAAAAACTCTCATACAATATAGTGGACAAGTTATTGTATACTTCGTTCCAAAAAACAATATAGGGAGTGAGAATTAATTGCCAATTATTCAACCATTTATGGCATCTAGAAGATTTACATCTACATTAGGAGCTGGTACAGGAACAGGTGCAGCTTTTGCAATTGCTGCTACAGCTTGTTTAAACGATGCTGGCACTACTGCAACTGCTTTTCCGACTTTTACGTATTACAACTTATATGTAAACGGCATTCTTCAACCTAGTGTGAACTCCAGTGTTACTACTGGACCTACTGGTGCTATTACAATTCCTGGCGGAGATGCATTAGACGGTGGAATTCCAATTACAATCGAATTTATCGTCACTTAGTTTTAACTATTTTAATGTAGAGCAAAAAGACAGATCCTTCTTATTTAAGAATCTGTCTTTTTTAATTAATAATGATAAATTGTAAAATAATTGAAGAACCTTGTGATGGTGGTTGATTATCTAATAAAGTTAGCTGGCCAGTACTAACCTGATATAATGGCTGTGGTTGAAGTATTCCATTAATAAACAAATTAATGTAAGAAACCTCATCAGGAGATAATATGTGAGTTGTACCATATTGAGCTAGCCCATCTGAATCTATATATGTAAGTTTTTCTCCATCTGAAAAAGTGTAAAATAATAAATTAGTTGTTGTTATGGGGCCAATAACTCCAGTTGGACCTGTTGTTCCTGTTGTTCCTGTTACTCCCGTTGCTCCTGTTGCTCCCGTTGCTCCTGTTGTCCCTGTTACTCCTGTTGCCCCTGTTGCTCCCGTTGCTCCTGTTGTCCCTGTTACTCCTGTTGCCCCTGTTGCTCCCGTTGCTCCTGTTGTCCCTGTTGCTCCCGTTACTCCTGTTGCTCCCGTTACTCCTGTTGCTCCTGTTGCTCCCGTTGTTCCCGCTGATCCTGTTGCTCCCGTTGACCCTGTTGCTCCTGTTGCTCCCGTTGCTCCCGTTGACCCTGTTGCTCCCGTTACTCCTGTTGCTCCCGTTGCCCCTGTTGCTCCCGTTGACCCTGTTGCTCCTGTTGACCCTGTTGCTCCTGTTGCTCCCGTTGCTCCCGTTGACCCTGTTGCTCCCGTTACTCCTGTTGCTCCCGTTGACCCTGTTGCTCCTGTCGCTCCCGTTGACCCTGTTGCTCCTGTTGCTCCCGTTGACCCTGTTGCTCCTGTTGCTCCCGTTGCTCCCGTTGCTCCCGTTGGAATATAAATTGGCGGAAGAACCGGAAAAGTAGGTCCAATATTTTCTGGTCTTACCATACCTTTATTCAAAGATAATTTTTCATCGCTGTTCAATTTTCTACCTCATTTCACATTTTGTTTACTAATTAACAAAATAAAACCTCTATCATTTTAGAAAAATTCCATAACTACTTTTTCATACTCAAATGATTTTACATAAAGTAAACTTTTTACCGTTACTATAACTAGTAGTATTAATATAATAAAATGATAGTTCCATTCCAAAATACTAAATCGCTACTATTAAACTCTTCGACTCCACTTTCCGGATCTATCTTTTCACCCGCATTATCAACTTCAAATTATAATAATAATTTAATAATTAATTTAATTGCTGGTAATACAATTTCACTTCAACTATTCGGCGTATTATCCATAGTTAATTTAGTTGGGGGTGGTTCAACAGGTGCCTCTTTAACAATTATACGAATCGATTAAAAAATGATTCGTTCTTTTTTATAATAACCATTCTTAAATGCTAAAATAGTAACTATTACATCATTCCTTAAGCTTATATATTAATAACTTCACGACAGTGATTTTGCAATAAGAAACACTTTGTACTATATTCATAGTACAAAGTATCTATACTAAATTTTCCGTATATACATTATCAATTTACACTGCTCTCTGCCAATGTTACATTAAAGGTGAAGGTAGTTTCTCAAATGCGAACCATCTCAATACGTATATGAGAAACAAACTCCAATCCTATACGCGAGAGCAATACTATGTTGACACTCAAACGAGTGTCCTTTTTTATGAATTTCAAAAATAAAACCATCTTTTATAGATGGTTTATCAACGCACTTTTCTTTATATTCTTCGTATAATAGTAAATTTATATAACCGGATAATGTATGGTCATACTTAACCTAGTTAGCGTTCTTCCGAAATTATGATAAGAGTGTGGTCTATCCGCCTTAAAGCGAATTGAATCCCCACTATTTAATTTATATTGACAATCATTTATTTCAATTGTCAATTCCCCTTCAAATACCGTTATAAATTCTTCGGTCCCTTCTTTATGACCTTCCGAACTTAATTTTCCTTCAGTTTCAATTTCAACTGTATAGATTTCAAAGTTCCTATTATCTTGAAAAGGAAAAGATGGATACACTTTATATCTCCCATTGTCTTCTAATAATGCTTGAACATCACTTCGTAAAACGACTTTCGTATCCGGTTGCGGATTATTAATTAAAGAAGTAAAAGACACTTTCAACCCATTAGCTATTTTCCATATCGTTGTTAATGTTGGACTTGACTCTCCACGTTCAATTTGTCCAATCATTGTTTTACTCACACCTGTTAATTGGGCAACTTTTTCTAAACTTAATTTTTCTTTCTCTCGTATTGTTTTTAAATTTTTTGCCAGAATAAGTTGAATTTCTTCCATAAGAAACACTCCTAAACTATATACAATATAACGACCGTTATGTATAATAAAAAGCACACTTTATATTGTTATTTTCGGTCATTATAACATACACCAAATAATTAGGGGGTTTTGAAATGCCTATATTCTCTTTTTTGTTATTTGTTATTATAAGTAGCTTCACACCCGGTCCTAACAATTTCTTAGCTATGACATACGCCAATCAACATGGTTTAAAAAAGAGTATGCAATTTTGCTTTGGAGTAGCTTTCGGTTTTTTCATCCTCACTTCCTTATGTAGCTTCTTTAATATTGTACTAATTAATATCCTACCTATAATTGAATTCCCTTTAAAAATTTTAGGTGTAGCATACATGCTATATTTAGCCCTTAAAATACTCACAAGTAAAACTAGCATAAATCCCGATGAAAAATATAATAAAAATTTATTTACAGTTGGGATTTTCCTTCAGTTTATTAACCCTAAAGGAATACTATTCGGACTAACTGTAGTATCAACTTTTATTCTTCCTTACTACAATTCATATTCAAGTTATCTACTTTTTTCATTATTTCTAGGTGTAGTTGGATTAATGAGCACATTTAGTTGGACATTATTCGGTTTCATGTTTCAAAAACTTTTGTTGAAGCATACTAAATCATTTAACATCCTTATGGCCGTTTTATTAGTTTTCAGTGCGCTTTCCATTATAATCAATTAAATTTCCTTTATTAAAAAAAAGAGGATTACTCAATAAAAGTATCCTCTTTTTGAGGCCGAGTGATTTTTCTGTTTCACTAAAATAAAATCTTTACTTAACTTTCCATACCACCAGCCTCTACGCTCAAGGTAATCCGTCATTCCTTTAAGTTGCGGCCTCTACTTTTTATTATTCATTTTAAAATCTCTTTATAATAATACAGAAAAATACGCTATAATATAAGTTATTGTTCTTTAGGAGGGGTTTAATGACTGATAAGTATAAATTTTTAATTCTTGTTGTTACAGCATTTTTTTCTTTCTTTTCCTTAATAAAAGATTTCCGTAACACTTCAAAAAGTTTCTTTTGGGGAAGCTTTGCAATCCTAACAAGCTTTATATTATTATTAACACACGCTTTAGAGTTAACTCCAATACTTCTCCATTCAGCCCAGATGGCTCTTGAGATTATTACAATACCTCGTAAATTATTGTTCCCGTCTGGCACTGAAATTGCTAGTAATTGCTAACAATTCGTGTATCTAAAAAAATTCAAGTCTATATTTCTAATTATCTTTATAAATATAAAAATGCGGTTTCTCCTTTCTAGAGAAACCGCACCCTATCAAAAATTCTTCTTAAATTTTAAACTGACTCGTATACAGATCAAAGTAAAATCCTCTATCTTCCATGAGAGATTCATGGTTCCCTTTTCCCAAAATACTTCCATCTTTTATAACAAGGATTTGATCTGCTTTTTCAATCGTTTTCAGTCGATGAGCGATTACGAAACTTGTTCGACCTCTCATTAAATTGTTTAGTCCTTCTTGTATTTGTAATTCTGTTCTCGTATCAATATTAGATGTTGCTTCGTCGAGAATTAATATATCTGCATCTGCTAAAATTGCCCGTGCAATCGCAAGAAGTTGTTTCTGTCCTTGACTTAAATTCGATCCTTCTGAAGCAATTTTCGTTTCATATTGATTCGGTAAATGTTTTATAAAAGAATGTGCAGATGCTGCCTTAGCTGCATTGATTACCTCTTCATCACTAGCATCTAATCGACCATAACGTATATTATCCATAATCGTCCCAGCAAATAAATACGTATCTTGTAAAACTACTCCTATTTTACTTCGCAACGAATTCATATCATATTCTTTTATGTTTTTTCCATCAATATGAATTTGTCCTTGCTGTATATCGTAAAAGCGCGTTAGCAAATTAATGATTGTTGTTTTGCCCGATCCAGTTGGACCTACTAAAGCAATTGTCTCCCCTGGCCGCGCTTTAAGACTCACTTCTTTTAAAATCGTTTTATTTTCCTCATACCCAAATGAAACATTCTCGAGTGCAACATGTCCTTGTAAATTTTGTACAACGAATGCATCTTTTTTATTTTTGATTTCCGGTACTTCATCCATAATTTCAAAGACACGTTCCCCACCAGCCACTGCCGCTTGAATCGTATTCATTAAAGTTGCGAATTGACTGAGTGGTCTTGAGAATTGACGAGAATAATTAATAAAAGCTGCAATGACACCTACTGTTGTCATTCCATTTAAAGCCATTACTGACCCAGTCCCAATTACAAGTCCCATACCTAAGTTGTTAATAAAGTTCATACTCGGAAAAATAAAAGCTGAAAATGTATCCGCCTTCGTTGCAGAAACTCTTAGCTGTTCATTAATTTTATTGAAATTTTGTACGGTTTCTTTTTCTTTCCCATATAACGTTGTAACATCCGCACCTGTTATAGCTTCCTCAATAAATCCATTTAATTCTCCTAAATCTTTTTGACGCTTTGCAAAGTTTTTACCACTATAAGCAACTAGTTTTTTTGTAACGAAAAACATAATAGGTACTGTAATTAAAGTAACAATCGCTAAAATCCAATCTAATGCGAACATCGCAATCGTCACACCTATAAAAGTTAGCGCTGATGAAATAATTTGTACAACACTTTGTGTCAACGCTTGATTCAAATTATCTATATCATTTGTTACACGACTCATTAAATCCCCTTGAGAACGTACATCAAAGAACCGTAAAGAAAGCGTTTGGATTTTCTCAAAAATATCTTGTCTTATTTTTTGTATCGTTTTTAATGCAACGTTAACCATGACAAATGTTTGTAACCAAGTTAAAAACACTGTAATACCATAAATTGCGATAAGTAACATGCACATTCTTGCTGTGCCATTTAAATCTTTCGGTACAATATATTGATCTATAATTACTCCCATTAAATAAGGACCTAATAATCCAAGTAACGTTGTAGCAAATACTAAAAATATAACGAACGTAAGAGCAGCCTTTTGATAGCCCATATAGTTCCATACTCTCATCACAGTTCCTTTCGTATTTTTAGCCTTCCCCATCTTTGTTGCGTTACGCCCACCTTTATTAGCAAATTGCCCTTGAAAATTACGCATGTTCTTTCCCACCTTCCTTATACAAATTGCCACCTTGGGAAAGATAGATTTCTTGATAAACCTCGCATTGTTCTAGCAGTTCTTTATGTGTACCATCACCAACTAATTCACCATTATCTAACACGAGAATTTTATCAGCATCTATTATTGATGAGATTTTAGAAGCAATTAATAATGTTGTTGTTCCTTTATATTCTCTCCTTAATGCTGATTGAATGTTAGATTCTGATTTAGCATCAACTGCTGATGTAGAATCATCTAATACAAGAATAGATGGCTTTCTCACAAGCGCCCTTGCAATGGATACACGTTGTTTTTGTCCACCTGATAAATTCGTCGCACCTTGTGTTACATGATATTGATAAGAATCTTCCAGTTTGTTAATAAACTCAGTCGCACAAGCTGATGAAGCCGCCACTTCCAGCTCTTCCTTCGTTGCATCTTCTTTTCCATAACGTAAGTTCTCTTCTATACTACCTGAAAACAACAATGCCTTTTGAGGTACAAACCCGATTGAACCACGAAGTTTTTGTAAATCGTATGCCTTAACATTTATTCCATCAATACATATTTCACCTTGATCAACATCGTATAAGCGTGGTAACAATTTTGCTAAAGTAGATTTACCACTTCCTGTAGAACCGATAACCCCTACTTTTTCACCTTTACATATGCGAAATGAAATATCTTTTAAAACATATTCATTATTTTTCGTATAACTATAACTAACATTTTTAAAATCAATATTCCCCTCAATTTCCTTAGGTACAAGCGCATTTGTTTCGCTCGTAATATCAACCTCAGTATTTAAAACTTGCTGTACTCGATCCGCAGACGGAAATGCTCGCGCGATTTGCATAAATACCATACTGATAGACATAAGTGACATTAAAATGATATTCAAATAATTTATAAACGCTAATATAGCTCCTACTTGAAGAGTCCCGTTAAATACTTTTTCTCCACCAATCCATAATGTTGCGACAATCCCTCCGCTTACAACTAACATTATGATTGGCATCATTAAGGAAATAAGCTGCACCGCTCGAATATTTATCTTCGTTAAATTTGTATTAACATTTCCAAACTGATTAATTTCATATTTTTGTCTTACATACGCTTTAATAACACGTACTCCAGATAAATTTTCTTGTAACTTTGTATTCACTTTATCTAATGCTTCTTGCACCTTTTTGAACGTCCCGCTCGCTTTACTCGCAATGAATATAATGGCAAGTAATAAAATTGGAACGACTACGAGTAATATAGGAAATAACTCGCGTGCTGTCACAAAAACAATTATGATACTTCCGATAAATAACAAAGGACCACGAACGAGAACACGTAATGTCATCGTCATCGCCGATTGAATAGATGTAATATCATTTGTCACTATCGTTAATAACTTTCCAGTTCCAAACGAATCACGATTTTCACTAGAAAATGTTTCTATTTTCGTAAACACATTTTTTCGTATGTCAGTAGCGAAATTAACAGCTGCTTTTGTAGAATACATCATACACCCAAGCCCTCCAACTAAACCGAGTGCTGCAGCTCCTATCATAAGAAGTCCCATTTTTATTACAT
Source organism: Bacillus sp. FF-1 (assembly GCF_028548245.1). Lineage (NCBI taxonomy): Bacteria > Bacillati > Bacillota > Bacilli > Caryophanales > Bacillaceae > Bacillus > Bacillus sp. FF-1. The sequence goes on along the minus strand of NZ_JAQQGG010000002.1, from coordinate 206,847 downwards.
AATTCATATCCCGATTTGCTATCCCAACATCAATAATATGTTGCATAATAGTCGGTTGAATTAAGTCCATCGCAACCTCAAGTACCATAAATAGTGGTCCAATAATAGCGAAGAACATGTATGGTTTTAAATACTGTAATAATTTACGAAATGATTTCATACATAATCTCCTTTTCCCATGAAATTACCCCCGAATAACTCATATCCCTCCTTATTTAAGCGCTGTAGTTTGTAATTTCTTTCTTATTCCTATTATATTATGTAAATTAATATTTAACATTATTAAATGATAAGCATTAATGACTTTACGGTCAATAAATGTGCTTTTTATTATATACATATAAAAACCGCATTCCTAATGAAAAGAATACGGTTTTTCATCTATATTTTTTCAGTTGTAAACTCTAAAAACTCAGTCTCAAATCCATTATTTTTAGACGGACTACACGTGTAAAAACCTATTTTAATAGGCTTATTTCCTATATCCTCCATCAAATGAGCGATTCTTATTTGTTCCCATTGGTGGATCTTCTTCACATATATTGTATAATCACCACGTTTACGAACAATTCGAAAACGCAGTTGCTCGTTAGCTAATTCTGTCGGAAAGTCTTGCGTGGACCAATCGGAATATCCATTATTCGTTACGACAGCTCCTAAATGAGATGGACCATCTGGAATATATTCTAATGAAGTTTTCAGCCAACACTTTTCCGAAACCATAACAAAAAGACCAGCTTGATCGAATTTTGAATTTGGATTCATACGCAATTGAACTTCAGCTTGAAAGTCTGTCATCGTCTCTGTATAAAATACATGACCATTCATTACTTCGAATCCATAATGTGTTTTAAGCCAAAAATCTGTTTCGGCTTTCGAGCGGACAATAAGCGCATGATTGTTATTAAGCTTATAATATTCAGGTACATTCATTATAGTAAGTTGCTCAATATGTTCTGGTATATGTGATATTTTCATAGTTCCTCCCTAATAAAGCATCTATATACACATTTAAAATTCTACTAATACTGGGAATTTATAACCTTTCAAATCCAACTCTCTATTACTTCGAACCATTAAATACTTACTTGATTGTAATTCTGTAAACTGTACATCCTCAACCCCTAATTGATCTGGAGAGAAGTAAAATTCGATTTCTGTAAATCTTTCAGCGATCTCCCCACATATTTCATCTAAAACTGGAATTACTGGTGCAAACACTCCATATAATTTCAACTTTTCATTATCTACTTCATACACAATTAGAGCATCTAGTTTCTCTGAATAATACAATTTCTCATTCCATTCCGAATTGTACATATTCAAATAAAACGAAGGATGGAAGTTTAATGTTGAAAAATTATTTGAAAGTCTTTGGCTACTATCTATAGTTTCATGTATTAATTTTCTATCCTCTTCCATATAATAATCTAGCTCTCTAAGTAAGGAATCATTATTATTCTTTTTATCATATGGAATAGTCATCAAATACTCCTGCACAACTTTAAAACCATATGATGTATATAGTTCAGGTTTTTCCGTAAACAATAATGTGCATTCACATTTCTTATCGATTTCTTCTATCATTTTACTCATTAATTGCGTCATGAGTCCTTGTCTTCGAAAATTAGGGTGTGTCATTACCGATTGAATGCCTGCTGCATTTATTCTTTCACCATTCACTAGCAATGGTAACGAGAATACCGCAACGTTTGCAATCGCTTTATCTTCTTGTAAAAATGATAAAGCTTTATATGTATCATCCCAATAACCTCTCTCTGAAAAATCATGCAATGTTTGACTTGGAATCCCAAACACTTCTTCAAATAAAGGAAATAACTGCTCTCTTTTCGGTTCTTCTAAAAGAAGTTTTTCAAAACTTTCAACATTCCCCATGTTGTCCCTCCATATGTTAATTCCATCAAATTAGATATAGTTGTAGAACCTGCTCTTAAAGTAATAGGTCTTACCAATCAATATACTATCATAAAATATAAAAAAAAAGTCTAATTAATTTTATGTTTCGACTATTCGAAAACAAGTCGAATAAAACAATATTAGGATTTTTGGATATTAATGAGTTTATTATATAAAAATAGCGCTTTCTAATTCGTTTTTACTAATAGAAATACACTATTTATAATAAAAGATTTTTATTCTTTTATCCCTTCAAGTCTTTCCTTCGTATTAATTTCTTCTCCACTTATACGCTTTTCAAAAGACTTTCTCCAACTACTTGAAAGTGCATTTACTTCTAATATCCTTTTTATCCCTTCAATATTTTGCTTTTCCTTGTGCATGATACGGTTAGCAAACGCTACTGAAACACCCTTTGGATCAGACTGTAGTCTTTTTAAAGTATCGACTGATGATACCCATCCTTCTTTTAATACGCGAAAATAAAACCCTGTATATCCTGTTTCTTGAAAATATAGTGGTAACTTCGGGATATTGTATTTCTTAGCTAATTTAAAACAAGGTTGCCTTGGCTGCGTTACTTGTACAACTGCTTCTCCAATTTGAAATGTATCACCAATACAAACATCCTCTTCGCGCATATCACTAACTGTTATATTTTCTCCGAAAGCCCCATATACAAGATCTTGATTCAACTCTTTTTCCCAGTATGGATAGTGATCACCAGTATAAACACAAACTGCTTTATCTACTCCTCCATGATGAACTAAGTCAGCTTGTCCATCCCCATTAAATTTTACAAAAGATAAATATACCGGTTCCTTTACTTGTTTCTTATTTATGCCTGTATGAATTACTTTTCCGCCGTATGTAACCTCTTTTGGTAATCCTATATTTAAAGATAATAATTGATATTCATTAGCCATTCTATTGCCTCCTTTAAAGGTGTTACATGTATTTTCTCTCGGTTAATTTTTATAACCCTCTCTGTTTTATAAAGATGATTATAAAACCTCTAAAATCATTGTTCAATTCAATTATTTATATAATAATGATAGGTATATCCTATTATTATACTTGAGGTGATTCCAATCGAATTACGACAACTTGAATACTTTTTAGCTGTTTCAAAAGAATTACATTTCACAAAAGCAGCTGAGAAATTAAATATTTCACAGCCTTCACTAAGTCAACAAATACGTGCATTAGAGCATGAAGTTGGAATGCCCCTTTTCGATCGAATTGGTAAAAAAATATCTTTAACCGAAGCTGGGAGGATTTTATTATTACATAGTAAAACAATTTTTCATGAAGTTGAACAAGCCCGTTCTGCTATTCAAGATTTAAACGGATTACAACAAGGTTCCTTAACAATTGGATCATTATTAACCGTCGTAAATTACTTACTACCACCAGCTATTTTAAATTTTAATAATTTATATCCCAATATAGAACTTTCTGTATTAGGACTTCGCACAGGAGATATTCGTGAAAAATTATTACAAAACGAACTAAATATTGGCATTACATTTCTACCAGTGCACGATAAAGAAATTATTTCTATCCCTCTCTACAAAAGTGAACTTATAATAGTCGTACCAACTGGTCATCAATTAGCTGAACATAATCATGTATCTATTGCTGAATTGCAGAATTACCCTTTAATTCTTTTACCTAAAAATTTCTTTTTAACCGAATTAATTACATCCCATTGTCAAAAATTCAACTTTAAACCAAAACCAATTTTAGAAATTAGTACAATGGAATCTTTAATCCAAATGGTTTCAAAAGGCATGGGGATTACAGTTTTACCAAAACCGTATATAGACTTTTTACAAAATAAAAACATTCAAGCTATTAAAATAGAAAATCCTACTCCAATAATAGAAATAGGGCTTATTTATAGAAAAGATAAATATATGTGTGCTGCAACTCGAGAATTTATTAAACAATTGAAACTAACCGTACATTCTTTACAAAATTAAACGAACAAAAGAGATTATCCTATGAAGTCATTTCATAACGACCTAGTAGAATAATCTCTTTTCATAATGAAATAAAGTATTAACTATAAATTTTAGTGTACCTTTTTGGAAATTGGAATATATTTTGTAAAATAAGCCCCAACTAACAATAATACGATTGAAAATAGCACTGTCAACATACCGCCGAACTGAAACCAATATGCGAACAAATTAAAAATTGCAAGTGAAAAGAAACAAATTGAAGTTAATGCACTCTTCAATCCTTTTATTTCTGCTTTTTTTCTTTTTTGATACGCAATATACATGGAAACGGCTAAAAAAATGATAAAAACAAACATTAATAAAATGTTTAGCATCGGTAATCCCTCCAGTATAAATAACCTCCTTCGGTGCTACCATATTACCCCATTTACCCTTTTGGAATCAATTTATTATTCTCTTCTCTCCAAAAATCAGTATAAGTTTTATTTTCAAAGTTCACATTCACCTCAGAAAAAGGAAGACTCCCTCCAACCTCCAACGAGTACCAGTCATTTAAAAGTGGAGACCCGAAACAAATATTCATTGTGCATTCATGCAAATCAAATAATACGGAATGTAAAGTTCCAAACCATTCTTCATAATTATGCACCGTCAGCCCGGCAGGATATTCTTTTTGTACTAATCCTTTTAAAGACTCTATACTCACTTGTTCATTTCGATTTAAATGTTCATACAATGTGTGATATCGGTTTGTAGATTGTTCTAATCTTCTACTATTCAGTTTTTGAATAGGTAAACTAATTGCGTGGTTTGTTGATACGATAAAATCTTGGCTTTCCTCAACAATTGTGATTATTGATTTATATCCATCAAATATTTCAATACATACTGCATCTACAGGGTCGGCTACTATTAGATTCATATTACTAGCAATTGGTATTTCTTCTATTAGTGACTTAGCCTCCTGCACATTTTTGCATTTCTCCAATAATACTCTAATGACCGCAAAACATTGTAAACCACTTACCGCTGGCTTTCTTAAACCCGCAATATTTCCAACCGGTTGACCACATGCTGAAAATGTAACAGATAATCCATGCTCGTTAACTCCTTCCGTTCGGCCAAAATATTGAGTAGAAAAGCCACTATGTGCATATGCACCTTCAACATGAGTCGAACAAAAACGCATATCATCTATTACTGGTGACAAATCATAGTTTCTTAATACATAAGTATGCTTTAAATCTGTCTTTTTAGGTAAAACAGCACAATGGCTACAACCTGCTTTTAATAGTGTTTGATAATAATACATCATATTTTCAGATGAAATTTTTAATACTTCACAAAACCCTTCAATCTCTTCATTAATTCCTGGACAATAATTATGTAATATGTTCCTAGATTCTGTCCAATGCTGATGCGATATTAAATTTTCTTTCTGTATAAATTGCGGAATAAGGTAAGGATGTTGTTTTACAAATTCCCCTTGTTGCTTACCGATTTCATAATGACTTCCTTTTAGCGATGAAAAATACCCCTTTACTTGATACATCTAATTCCCCCTTATTGAATTTATCCATATCGTACCAAATAAATTGTATTCATTCTTGATGTTTTTTACTGTCTTTCAAATCAAATACGGCTGGAATAAAGCGAACAGTTATAAAATAAAAACTAGGAAACTGTAATCTTTAACAGTTCCCTAGTTTCCTTCATACTAAATGATTCCCTCTTCCACCATCGTTTCTGCAATTTGCACCGAGTTCCACGCCGCACCTTTTAATAAATTATCGGAAACGATCCAAAGATGGAATCCGTTTGGTGTATCAGGATCTTTTCTAATTCTACCGACAAATGTATCTATTTTCCCTTCTGCGTATAATGGCATTGGATACAGCTGTTCACTAGGGTTATCCTGCAAAATAACACCTGGTGCATCAAACAATACTTCTTTAATTTCTGCAACAGTTGCTTCTTTTTCAAGCTCTATATAAACCGATTCTGAGTGACCTGATATAACTGGAACACGCACACAAGTAGCTGCCATTTTCAAGTTTGGGTCTTCTAAAATTTTCTTCGTTTCTTGTATCATCTTTACTTCTTCAAAGGTGAAATCATTATCCGTGAATATATCTACTTGAGGAAGTACATTAAATGCAATTGGATAATGTTTTTTATCTTTTTTCGCTGGTAATATAGTACTCTCCACTTCTTCACCTGCAAGTATTGACTTAGCCTGTTCTTTTAATTCTTGAATTGCATGAATACCAGAACCCGATACAGCCTGATAAGTGGAAACGATAATTCGTTCTAATCCGAATACTTTTCGTATTGGCTGAAGAGCTGTTACCATCTGTAATGCTGAACAATTCGGAACTGCTATTATCCCTTTATGTTCCTTTAAAGTGTGCGCATTTACTTCCGGAACAACAAGAGGTACATCACGTGCCATTCGATATTCACTTGTGTTGTCAATTACGATGGCACCGCTAGAGACAGCTTGATTTACAAATTGTCTAGAAACTTCTCCTCCAGCGCTAAAAAAGGCAATATCTACCCCTTCAAAGCTATTTATTTTTGCTTCTTGTATAATGATCTCTCGCCCTTTAAATTGTACTGTCTTACCAGCCGATCTTTTTGACGAAAGTAACGTAACTTCAGTTATATTAAACTTTGTTTCTTTTTCTAACAGTTCAATAATTTTCTGACCTACTGCACCCGTAGCCCCAACAACAGCTACATGATAGCCCTTTTCACTCATCTTTTCTCCTCCAATGTTAAATGAATAAATATTTCTACAATTTCATTTTATAAGGAATTTAATCATTTGGAAAATTGAAATACGTGATATAATCATTCACAAATCATGATAATAAAAGAGGGATTGTTTATGGAAATGAGACACGTTAAAACATTTTGTGCGATTGTTAAGTATGGTGGTTTTTCTAAAGCTGCTCATGCATTAGGTTATGTGCAATCTACAGTTACAGCGCATATGAAAGCATTAGAGAACGATTTACATATTCCTCTTTTCGATCGGTTAGGAAAAAAAGTACTTCTTACAAAAGCAGGTCATCAATTTCATCCTTATGCTTTAGAATTACTTGCAATTTATGAAAAAGCGCAAGAAATCCCTCAAAATACCGATCAATTAGAAGGTACATTGAGTATTACATCAAACGAATCATTAGCAGTATATCGTTTACCACAATTATTACGTACTTACAAACAGAAAAATCCGAAAGTAAATATCGTACTTGAAACAAACACAAATGAACAAGCATTACAAAAATTACATGAAGGAGAAACAGACGTTGTCTTCATAATTGGAGAAAGTATAGAACATAATGATTTTATTACGTGTACTTTTAGTAATGAAACATTTGGATGGATTTTACCACCCCATTACTGTACACACTCTAATCCATTTTATTTACTAAACGATACCCAGTTTATCTTTACGGAACAAAGCTGCGGCTATAGACCGATGGTAGATCGTTTTTTACGTCAAAGCGGGAATATTCCAGCTAAAACATTTGAAACTTCCAACGTTGAAGTCATTAAACAATCCGTCATGTGTGAATTAGGAATTTCAATTCTTCCTTACATCGTTGTACAAGAAAGTTGTCAAAAAGAGCAACTCTGTTTTCAGCCTATTGAAACTCCAACAGTTATTCAAAGCCATGTAATCTATCATAAATCTAGATGGATTTCCCCTGTAGTACAGTCGTTTCTTTCACTATTAAAGGTTATGAAAGTATAAAATAATATGAAAGAAAACATGAGTTGAAATCCTTTAAAGAATATCAACCCACGTTTTCTTTACTACCACTTATATAGTCATCTTCTTTTTATTAGGTGATGTTTTTTCTTTAACTAGAACAAATATGATTGGAAGGACAAGTAAACTAGCAATTGCACAGATTGTTCCTAAAGAAAAAAACGGAAATCCATTACTTATGGCAAGTGACGCTACGCCAGAAGCAATAGTCATCCCAATATACATGGCAGAGCTATTTAATGCCATTACAGTCCCTCGCACAGCTGGTTTTAATTCTGAAATTAGTGCCGTTAATGATGCTTGTCCAAATCCAATAAATAAACTCCAAATAATATGTACAATAATTGCAATTACTAGATTTTCTGTGGAAAGCGAGAATGACATTACACTAATTGAGGATACAATGCTCGCAATGACTATAACACTCTTCTTTCCTATTTTATCAGCTAATTTTCCACCTAAAATATTACCAGCTACACTACCAACTCCTGCCAAAAAAATTACTATACCTATTTTACCAACAGAAATTCCAAAATTATTCTCATAATAAACACCTATGTATGAAAACATGCCATGTAATCCAATTGTCCATAGAAACGTTGCTAATAATGCAAATAAAACTGATATATTTACTACAGTCATTTTCAATGGTGCATCCACCGTTTCCGTTAAAGAAACATGTACATCCTCTCTCTCTTTTTCATTTCTTAATATGTGATTAATTAGTAATGTCAGAAATAAAGTTAAAAGTCCTATACTATAAAATGTCCATTGCCAATTTCCTATTTCAGATAAAAATGCGCCTATAGGTACTCCAATGACTGTTGAACCTATCATTGCTCCCATAATTGTTCCCATCGCTTTTCCTCTTGACTCATATGTAACTTTATCTCCTACTAATGCAAAAATACTTGGCATAATCATTGCACCAGATAAACCTGTTAGACCGCGAAATAATAAAAGAATTTCAAAATTCTTCGCTAATCCCGTACAAAATGTAGAAATAGAAAAAATAATAAACCCTATTATGATCATACGTTTCCTTCCAACTCTATCAGACATCATTCCAAATACGGGTGCAGTTATTCCATAACAAAGTGCATAAATAGTAATTAATAACCCTCCACTCCCATCAGGGATACTAATTGTTTCTGTAATTACTGGTAATAAAGGTGCCACTAATAATGAATCTAATCCAACAAAAAAAGCTACAATTGCCAAAATACGTATCATTGACTTTAACTCCATATATAACTCCCCTTTATTTCACATATGAAATAATTATTTATTATTATCCCTTCTTTAATTTTCACTGTACTAGTTTTTATTTCACATATGAAGTATTTATATAAATAAAAATGTAACAGAATGTTACATTTTTACTATATTTAATTCAAGTGCTTCTTCCACTTTAATAATAAAGCCTCTAAAAGTCCTTCTTCTTCTTTCGTAAAACAACCACAATTCTCTTTTAAAAAATCACTATATTGCACATCTACTTGCTTTTTCGTCTCTTCACCTTTTTTAGTTAAATAAACGAGCGTTTCACGTTGGTCATTCGGGTTCTTCTCTGTCATTACGTAACCATCTCGCTTCATCCGTTGAATCATTGTTGTCATATTACTTGGAACACATCCCATGTTTTCAATTAACTTTGACATAGATACTTTCCCAGATTTTGCGAGTACTTGAATCACTCCAAATTGTACATAACTTATATCATATTGTTCAATTGCCTTATCTAGATTTTTTTGGAGTAAATGATAAACATCACGAATATTACCGTAAAGCTCTCTGTTATTCATATGTAAGCCCCTCTATTTTATTTCATATATGAATCATATTCCCATTTATTTCTTGTGTCAACAAAAACACCTTTGTAATTATGATGACAAAGGTGTTTCAACATATCTCTTATTTATTAGTCTGTCCCCCACCTGCAATTAATTTACTACCTGAATATGTACCTTTTTGCATAAACACCTGATTAATCAACTCTTTTTGTTCCGCTTCTGACATTACTCCTGTTCCTTCGCCTAAATTCCCGCTTTGTAATTTCCAAATCTGATTGTGATCCGCATCCATTTTTTCATATTTTCCTTGTTTCCATCTCTCTAAAATATCTGCATATATTTTTCCTTGTACTAGATCATTGTTCTTTACAATATCAAGTAAACTTTCAATACGTTCTTGTGTAATAAAAATATAGCCCCACTTTTGATCAGCTTTCGTTTTTTGATGTGCCATTTCATGTAACGCTGTCTGTATTTTCTCATCTGTCCATTTAAAATTTTTATTAAAGCCGCTATTTGGTAATGAATGATTGCCATTTTCTAAAACCTTTGCATCTTCAGCTTTTACATTACTATCAGCCAGCACTTCTGCTGCCGGAGCAGCTGGTGATGCCTTTTTCGCGGCTGGTTTACTATTATTCAAATAATACAGCATACCATATGTTAAACCTACTCCGATTACCGCCATGCTAGCTATAACTCCAATTATTTTAAAGAATGTTTTCATTTTGCTTATTTCCTCCCGCATATCCCATTCATAATATCTATTTATCAAAAACAGATGCAGTATCTCTTTTTTCGCTGCTTACTACATTTTTTTCATACTAGTTAACATAAACATAACTTTTACTTTCTAGAAATGTAGCAACTCCATCCTCATCGTTACTTTTAGCAATAAATTTAGCGACTGCTTTTAATTCCTCAACAGCGTTACTCATCGCTACACCAACCCCACACTTCTCTATCATTTCCATATCATTGTAGTCATCTCCAAAGGCAATAACTTCAGATACGTCTCGATTTAAGTGTTGTAGAACATATTGAATACTATTCCATTTTGAAACTTCTGCATGCATAATTTGACACAATGTCCCGTCATCTGTAATGACTGCCTTGCATTCATCAGGCAATTCTTTAATAAATTTCTGGTTTATTGAGCCTTTAGTACAAATAATCGCTTTAGAAGCTTTTTCAAATTCTAAACCTCTTACATCCATAATTTCACATGGTATATTACCAAAATAATAAGTAACATCAAAATTTGAATACAACTTATCACCTATTTCAAGGCAAATCTCATGAAGATTATACTTGTTTGCTATTTCTATGATTTCTAAAATGTTATTTTTAGAAATCTTCATTTCATATAAAATATCATTCCCTTTAAGAACTAGAGCCCCGTTATAACAAATGATAATCTCACTCTTTAACACGTCGGGAATATACTGTTTTATAGCTCTTGGCGGCCTTGCTGTAGCAAAAATCAATTCGTCTCCATTATTTTTACATTCCCTTAGAATATTAATAGATTTCTCTGAAATTGTTTTATCACTTCTTAATAAAGTCCCATCAAGGTCTGAAATAATAATCTTTTTCATACTTATCTTTATTCTCCTTTCACAAATAATAATTCGAAATATTGGTTATTTTTTGGATCACCAGAGCTGCTGCGGATAGTTAATCTCAACTTTCTTTTTTTCTCAATTTAATTCCAAATATCATTTCCATTTGTTATATATTTTTTATTTCCTGAAGTACATACATATTTCCTTATATTGTATTTCTTTTCTTTAAAAATTGAAAGATTATTCTGTCAAAAACACTATCTTTTCTAAATACTAATTCCACTCAAAGCATTTCATTTTAATTTTATAAAAATAAATGATAGCCTTATATTTAAAGGAGATGAATAAATATGAGTTTATTGCATAACGGTTTAACTTTTTTAAACTTTGATGATACGTATTTATTACAAAATAAACTACATTCTTATTCACATGAAGATATTGATTTTACTCATTTAGAACACGCAAATCTATATTGCGAAAACACTTCTTTAATGCATATAAAAAGAGCATTAAATCGTAGAAAGAATAAAGGAATTACTTTTATAGGTTCTGGAAATTATCATTATGTATCTTATTTATTATTAGAAGAAATAAACAAGCCTTTTACCCTTATACTATTTGATCATCATACTGATATGAACTTACAGGGAGCAAATGAACAAACTCTTATTTCCTGTGGATCTTGGGTATCATTTTCTCTTCGAAATAATGATAATTTAAAGAAGGTAATCATTATTGGACCTTCTTCTCTAACAATTCATTCTAATGATTATTCAGCCGTAGAAGTTTTTCCGATTGATATATCACATGAAGTATCCATACATACAATACTTTCACATATTCATACAGAAACAATATATGTAAGCATTGATAAGGATGTTTTAGATCCAAAAGTTACTATTACCAATTGGGATCAAGGGCACATGAAATTATCTAGACTTTTACAATTTATTCATTCTCTAATTATGAATAAATCTATCTATGGTATTGATATTTGCGGTGAACTCCCAGTTTATCCTTCTCAACTCTTCTTACCTAAATATAAAAATGCTATTCAGAAAAATGAACAAGCAAACTTACAAATTTTAAAAACAATTTATGAAACGAACTTACATATTCAATATGCATAAAAAGAACGAGTACCTTATAAGGTACTCGTTCTTTTTATGCACGCTTTTCTTTTAACCACTTCGTAATCGCATCTAACCTCGAAACATCAAAACGATTCTCTTCACACACATGTAAACTGTTTAAGTTATTTACAATTTCTAGTTCATTCGTTTTTACACTTTTCGCTTCAATTATTTTGCAGTAACCGTCTGTAACAGTATTTAAATTTTCATAATAACGTTGAAACGATTTTGATATATGTAAATGTTTTTCAAAATTTCTTCTTCTTTTTGTCTCATCAGATTCTTTCCGTTTTCTAAGTTCTTCATCATTCGTATATAAATAAAAATATTGATCAGGAAAACCAATTTCCCTATTAATCAGCTTTTCTTTATAAAAGTTTTCTATTAAAGATAATGGCTGATCAAATATTTCAAAATGGAAACACCAATTATAGCTAAGCGGCTGATAAATGTCGCCATCAAGTATTACTATTTCATATTGCTCTGACTTCTGCATTGCTATTTTCCAGCGCTCTACTTGTTTTTCAAAATACCATGTTCTATGTTCATTTTTTGGTCTTTCAAATAATAAATTCACTTCAGGTATAATATAAGCACCATAATTCTTTTCTAACTCACGACACGTTGTGCTCTTACCAACCGCACTTGCTCCCTCAAACGCTATAATCCCCATAGTTTCTCCCTCTTTCATTAACTAAAATCTCTTTGTTTCGCTTTTCTCCCCCATAACTGTTTCCATAAAACAATTGAAGCGATGGAGAGCATTATTGTTGTAATGATACTGCCTTCAATACCAAATGTGCCTCCATGCAATATTTCTGGTCCATTTGTTATAGACTTAAAAATCGGAGTGGAATACACATTTGTACCACTAACGGCGAAACCATATACATTATATTGCGCCCAATTCCAAATTGAGTGCCATGCACATATTCCCCATAGACCATCTTCTTTCAATACGTATAAAGCTGCGTATACTCCAACTAATATTATATTCGATATAGATAATATTGTAATTCCCGGATTAAGGAGATGAAGAAATCCAAATAAAAAAGAAGTAACAATTATTCCAACCCATATACGACCTCTAGTAGAAAGAACCGGGAATAACCAACCTCGTACAATAATTTCTTCAGTTGCCCCTTGTATTAAAAATGCAACTAAGGATCCTAATATACCTACTATTACTGTTGAGGTAATATGTTGTACTTGTAATTTTACACTTCCCATTAGTAACAGCAAAATAACTGGTATTGAAATAAATACAAATCCTATTAATGCACCTTTTAAATACTTTCTCATCCATTTCTCTTTCCAAAAACCAATGGATGAAAATGGCCTTTTTTCTACAAAACGAATCCATATAAATAAAATGAGTATAGCTCCTCCAAATGTTAACAGCATTCTAATATTATCATAAATCCCTTTCATGAATGTTGTTTCAACTTTCGGTAAAAATAACATAAACAACATAAATAGTTCACCTAAAGTCAAAAATATAATGGCTAATATTACAGCAAAGATTGGATGGACTTTTTTTCTCCCTGTTTTTGCTGCTTCAATTATTTTAAATGAATTATTTTTCACTCTCTTTCCTCCTTTTCCTTTATTAATATTTAATTCCCACCAGTTAACAACCATATTTTACCACAAGTGACCTATTAATAATATTTCACTCCATTTTTACATGATTTTGCATAAACCAAAATTAGGAATAATATATAAATAAAAGAGATGTTTTTGTGTCTTTTACCATCCGATTTCACACTGGTATTACCAGCACTTGCTATTTCCCACCATTTGTTGTAAGATAGTAATTAAGGTCAATTTAACAGTATATTTTCTTTGCATATTATCAAGTATCAATCAGGAACATTTTATATTCCTTATGGGTTTTTGATAATATGTGAAATTTTATTTTTCATTCAAATAAGGCCGAACATATTGTAATCTTTTTAATTTTTAGGAGGCATTACCATGACATTAACAGGTAAAGTAAAATGGTTTAACAGCGAAAAAGGTTTCGGTTTCATCGAAGTTGAAGGTGGCAACGACGTATTCGTTCACTTCTCAGCTATCACTGGCGACGGCTTCAAATCTCTTGACGAAGGTCAAGAAGTTAGCTTCGAAGTTGAAGACGGTAACCGTGGACCTCAAGCTAAAAACGTTGTAAAGCTATAATTCAAACAATAAAAAGGTTGTTACCAGCACGGTTAACAACCTTTTTAATATATAACTAAAATTTTTTACATAAAAGGAGTGGTTACATGTATCGCAATCGAAAGAACGATGTAGCAGAAGTACCACCAGAACAAACCCCTGTCTGGGAATGTGAAGCAGAGGATTGTTTAGGATGGATGAGAAAGAACTTTTCATTTGAAGAAGAGCCTAAATGCCCTTTATGTAAAAGTAGCATGAAAAGCGGAGAACGTTTATTACCTAAGTTAGGTTAATTTTTACTTAACCCCTCTTATTTAAGAGGGGTTTTTTATTATAAATTTAAATCTTCAACATCCGTTCGAACTATAGAATACAATAATGCATCATGTTGCTTATTTCCTTGATGAATATATCCACGTAATAATCCTTCTTTATGAAAACCTATTTTACATAACATTTTACAAGAAGTAACATTTTCAGGGTATGTAATAGCACCAATTCTAAATAAGCCTAAATCTTGAAATCCATAACGAATAATTTCCCTGGCTGCTTCTGACGCATAACCATTCCCCCAATAACGAGGATGTAAGTCATATCCAATTTCAGATCGTTTACTCCATAATTGTAAATTATTTAATCCAATTGTACCTATTAAAGTATTTGTTTCTTTTAATACAATCCCCCATCGTATTGCCTTTTTCTCAAAGTAATTTTTTGAAAAAGATTCAATCATACGTGAAGCTTGTCCAAATTCTGTAAAAGAATTCATACCGTAATAACACGTTACCTCATCCAATGAAAAGATTTCATATATTTTTTGACAATAAGATTGTTCTATTTCAACTAAACGCAAACGTTCTGTTTCTAATATAGGAAATGCCATAGGATCACTCCTTTCTTTCTACTTATTCATTATAGCAGAAAACATATTTATAATTAGGAAAGTCCTCAATGTCCCATTAATCAAATATTTCAAGAGTAGCCTCCCCTCTTAATTCAATACGAACTAAGAGTAACCCTTCTTGCATTTACATGATGCGAAAAATAAAGAGATGATCATAGTACATTGATCATCTCTTTATTCCATACTCACTTTTCCCTTCTAAAACAACACCCTACCCCATACATTTATGGTAAAATATAGTCAATACATTATTTTATTGTGGAGGTGTAAATTTCCTTTGTATATATTCATCAGCTTATCCCTCTTACTCATATTACTCATATTTTTATTCGCAAAAAAGTTCACTCCAAACTCATTCATGATGACTAGTTTTAAAGGCAATAGCTTTAAGACATTTTCAATCAGCATTTTAATCGCCGCTACTCTTTCTCTTTCATATGGAATCTATCACGCAGCAACATATCAACCTAAACATTTAGATATCACATTACAAAATCAAAACTTTACTGTTTTCGGTAACGTTGGAGAGCTTGGATATTTCTCAGAAGAATTATTAAAAAAAGATACAGAAGTTAAGCTACATTTTGCCTCTTGGAAACCAATGCAATTAAATAATCCAGAAATAATAGTAAACTATCCTTCAGGTAAACAGGAAACATGGAAACCGAACATAACATTACTTCCTGCCAATAAATTAAAAGAGAAACATGGTATAAAAGAGCTTTATCAACTCTCATCATATTCATTTAAAGAATCCGGTAATATAACATTAACGATTACTGAGAATCATACAACGAATAAAAAGATCTCAATTCAAGTAAAATAAATAAAATGTCCCTCCGTTATATTGGAGGGACATTTTATTTATATATGTATGCTATATTAATTTGTCGGTTCATTTAATGTTGCAATTATCTTATTTGCAGTGTTCTTTCCATTTCCAATACACGCACCAATACCGACACCGTAATATGAGGCACCTGCTAAGTATACATTAGGATATAGATCCGTCATTTTTTCTTGTAATGTTTGAACTGCTTGATTATGTTCTAAATGATATTTCGGCATTAAATCTTTCCATTTTGTCACTTCAACTACTTCTGGTTCACCTTTAATTCCGAGACTCTTTTCAATATCATATAAAGCGACTCGTACTAGTTCTTCTTCATTATAATTTTTAATCGTTTCATATACCGGATTCGTACTCTTATAAAACATTCTCACTAATAGCTTTTGGTTTCCAGATGTATGTTTCCACTTCCGGCTTGTCCATGTACAAGCATCACAATGTAAATCACTGTTTTCTGTTACGATAAATCCTGTGCCGTCCGCTGGTAATTGTTCATCTAGTATGTCAAATCCTAAGTAAATACTTATAAGTGATGAATTTTTAAATGTATGAAACTGCTCGTTTAACTCATTAGACTGTAATAAACTTTCTGCGATATCATGCGGAGTTGCTAAAACAACATAATCAGCTTGGATTGATTCGTGATTTGCAAAGGAGACTTCATAGCGATTACCTTGTTTACTTACAGCTGTCGTTACAACACCCTTCTTAACAACCGTCTCAGTCAGCACTTCTTCTAAACGATCAATAATCGTAGATAATCCACCTTTAAATGATACGAACTTTTTGTTTCCTGCTGATTGAAACTGCTTTTTATTCTCTTCAAAACCTTTAATAATACTTCCATATTTATTTTTATAATCCAGTAAATACGGTAGTGTAGACGCCATAGTAAGCTCATTCAATTTACCAGAATATACACCTGAAAGCACCGGAGCAATTTGTCTTTCTACTAACTCTTTTCCTAAAAAGCTTTCTAAAAATACAGCAAGAGAAGTATCTTTTGTAAACTCTTTATTTTTCGTTATGAAATCTTTTAAAGCAACAATTTTCCCCTTCGTTGATACTAGCGTACTGCTAAACAACGATCGGGCACTCATCGGTATCCCAAATATAGTGTCAGAAGGAATTGGATGTAAAATATTATCAGAATATATGTAAGAAATACCCGTTTCATTATATACCATTTCTTCTTCTAAATTTAAATCTTTTATAAGCGGCATGACATGTTCATTACGAGCAACGATAGAATCTGCTCCGGATTCCATAATAAAATCCTTTTCTTCTACACTATGGATTTTCCCACCTAAGTACTCTTCTTTTTCTACAAGGATTAAATTTAAATCTATATTATAATCCTTTTTTAATTTTTCTAAATAAAACATAGTAGAAAGTCCCGTTATACCTCCACCGATGACAACAACTGTTTTCATATGTATTGCGCTCCTAACCGATACAATTAATAATTCCTTTATTATTATACCCAAAAGTCCTTATATTCGACTAGCAACTTGCGCATTCTGTAAGAAATTAGACAATATATCCGAATAAATTTTTGGTTGATCATTATGTACTAAATGACCGGCAAACGGAATAACGGCAATATGAATATTTCCGTTTAATTGTTTGAACGTTGTAACAGCTGTAACTTCATCTTCTGAATCTCCCCCAGCAATACAGAGTGTAGGTATTTGAAGATTCGCTACATCACCAGTTTCATCGAAAGGATACCAATCTTTAACTTGCCACGATTCAAGCAATGCTTTCCAATCACTTTTTTCATGAATTTGATTCATATACGTTATAACTTCTTCATTTTTCATCAATTGCTCGTGACACTTCGCTTCATACTCCAGAGACTCTTCCCAATTATCCCTCTTAACCGGAAAGATTCCTGAAAAAGTTAATGTTCTCACTTTCTCTGGATACTTTTTTGCAAATAATAAAGCGATTAATCCCCCTAGTGAAACACCCGCTATATGACATCTATCAATTTGTAAATGCTCTAACGTATCATATAAATCCTTTGCAGAACGTAGGAAATAATTCTCCAATGTCCCCCCTGATTTTCCATGCCCTCTTAAATCAGGGCGAATGACTTGATAATTTTGTTCTCGAAAAAATGCTACCTGCTCTTCATATTCTACTAAACCTGTCATACCACCAGAATGTAAAAGTACGATTGGTTCCCCTTCTCCTGAAATGTACGTATGTAATATCATGTATCCGCCTCCTCTAAAACAGAATATTCCATCTATTATTAGTATATAGAATATACATCTGAATTTCCAAATAAAAAAGAACTATAACATTTTCACATCATGTCATAGTTCTTCCTATTTTAAAAACATAAAGTAATTAATCAGTTTGTCTATTTCTTGACTTAATGCCAATACTTTTTCATGTTGAATTCCGTAATCTGATACTAAATATAAAAGTTCTTCTTTCTTTATTTCAATTACTTTTTCCAATTTCACTAATTCCATGTCGTTTTACTTCTCTCTCCAATACTAAAATGTATGTATTTTAGTATAGCCTATTTACATAATTAGTAAAAGTAAAATACTCATGTAAAATCTTACATATTTTAAAATAATATACTAACAACAAATAAATTTATATTTTTGTACCTTAATACAGACCATTAGGCTTCATTACGTATTCATAACAAATCGGAATTTCTCTAAAGTTATATCTTTTGGAGCCCTCCTAATATGATCAAAGTAACTATATGAGAATTTAAAAACATGTCCAAAATCCCAATCAATTGACAAGCCACCTTTTAAAACAGTTTTATTTTCCATCTTTCTATCCCCCGTAAAAAAATCACTTTATACTCATCCTAAAGATGGCGTCAATACAAATAAAATATGATTGGATTCATCACTCTTATTCAAAAAACGATGTTTCACATTTGGCGGGATACGTACAACATCTCCTTCTTCTAAGAAGTACTCTTTGCCTTCTAACTCCACATAAACTTCTCCTTTCATAACAACAGCAATTTCTTCTTTATCTTCATGTGAATAGTGATTTTCCGTTGTATTTGCTTGTTTATTTAGGTCCATCATTAACATTTCAATACGCGCTTTCATAAAATCTGGTGTTAATACATCGTATACGATATGATCGCTATTTTCTCGATATACTTTCTTTCTATCTTTCTTCTTAGAAATGAGTGAATCTGTATCAATCTCATTAATAAATAGTGTAAATAGCGGTACATTTAACGCTTTCGCTATTAATTCCAATACACTTAACGAGGGATTCGCATGTCCTCGTTCAATTTGACTAATTAATGAAGTACTAATTCCTGCATAATCCGCAAATTCGCGAATTGTCATCTTATTTTTCTTACGATAACTTAATACAGTTTGTCCAAGCCTATCATGTATCATAGTAAATCCTTCCTTCGTCCATCATAATATATATTGCATCGCTTTTGTGTTGACTTACTAAACAAAGGCAAATAATCCTTTTCTATCGTCTCCGAGACTTATATACTTACCTTTGTACATTTTATCGTATTTAGTTCATTATAATAGACAATCTATCGGAGGGACAAACTTTGAAATCACCTATTCTTTCATATTGCATCTTATTTTTCGGTGTATTCGCCTTATCAACTTCAGCGATTTTTGTAAAATTGGCAGATGCTCCTGCAACTATCATTGCTTTTTATCGATTATTTTTCGCTGCATTAATTCTGTTGCCATTATTACTTTTTAATCGAAACAATCGAAACGAACTAAAAACAATAACAAGAAGACAATGGGGATTCGGATTCATTTCTGGGCTATTTTTAGCTGCACATTATGTACTATGGTTTGAATCGTTACAATATACTTCTGTAGCAAGCTCTACTGTTATCGTAACGTTACAACCTTTATTCTCAATGATTGGTGGTTATTTTTTATTCAAGGAAAGGTTTACGAGAGGCGCGATTATCGGTTGTCTCATTGCTATTTCAGGAAGTATCATCATTGGCTGGCAAGATTTCCAAATTAGCGTGGAAGCCTTATACGGAGATATTTTAGCATTTATTGCGGCAGGAATTATTACCGCATACTTTTTCATTAGCCAATATGTTCGTAAAGATTTGTCACTTATACCGTATTCGCTCATTAGTTATGGAAGTAGCGCCTGTTTTCTTGGTATATTTGCTTATATGAAACACGAATCTCTTATCCATTACTCTACACAAACTTGGCTATGCTTTATTGGTTTGGCGTTTATTGCTACGATTTTAGGGCAAACGATTTTTAATTGGTTATTAAAATGGATGAGTGCTACTGTAATCTCCATGAGCATTTTAGGAGAAACAATTGGGACTTGTATACTAGCGTACTTTATATTAAATGAGACTATTTCTTTACAACAAGGACTAGGCATTACAGTTATTTTTATTGGTCTTGCATTATTTTTATTACAACCAAATTCTAATAAAAAAGCATGACATTATACTGTCATGCTTTCACTATCCATTATGTACAATTAAACCATCAGGTCTAAAACGACTCATCATAATTTCATTAATAAACTTTCCGTGAGCTTTCAAATTTCCTATCTTTACTCCCTCTTCTACAAATCCGAATTTTTCATATAGAGTTTTCGCTTTAGGATTCGTTTCTAAAACACCTAGTTCTACTCTCTCTAACATTAACCAATTATCAGCCAAATCAAGCATTTTTGTAAGAAGAGCTTTTCCAATGCCTTTATTATGATATTCACTATCTACCCCGATAAACAAATCACCCGAATGAGATCTACGTCCAGGACTTTGGGTTAACCCAACAAATCCTACAACTTCCCCATCATACTCTGCGACAAATTCAAATTGATTTGGTGCTAAATTTCGAATTCTATTTTCCATCGCATCTACACGCATGCTAGGTAAGAAAATCATATAAGGTAAAACGTCATCTTGTATGCATATACGGTGAATCGCTCTGGCATCTTGTATTTCTACTGCTCTTACTTTGATCGTCATATTTTCTTCCCTCCATATTCTTAACAATACATATATTCATTCTAGCCTCCCGCATGAAACCCCTTCTCTCCTTTATTTCTTTATGTTATTTTTATATAATTATTTCGGCATAATATTAGCTTTACGAACAAACTTATCTACATTAACCGGTTAACTTTTTACTTTATTATATAACGCAAGCAGCTTTTCCATTGGAATACCATTTACTTTCATACCGGCTATATCACAATTTTCTATTTCCATATTTTTTAGATTACTACTACTTATCGTACTCCCTTCTAAATCACATCTATTAAATGAAATAGGATATTTATTTTCTCCAAGACTTGTATCTTTAAATTGAACTCCACCTAAAATCACCAAACTAAATTTACTGCCAGAAAGATTTAAATCTGCATATGAAGAACTTCTAAAATTAATATTTCTAAACTTGGATTGACTTACATTACAATTGCTCATATTCATATTCCTTATATTGCTGCCAACAAATGAACTATTTTTTAAATTTACTTGATAATACTCTGTATTTTCCAAGTTGCAGTTTTCGTATTGGCTATTTTTCATGTCTTCATTTTTAAATACACTTTCTTTGTTTGAGCTCGTCCCTATTCTTTTCACGTAACAATACTCATCTTCTGATTCAAAAATTGTTTGGTAACCCATCTTTTTATAAAAATGGTGATTATTAATTTGTCTACTCGATGTTTCGAGATCCCAAATCCTTATGCTTGGATATTCCGCTTCTATTAATTTAATAACATTTGATCCAATTCCTTTCCCTTGATAAACAGGCTCTACAAAAATACGATCAATCCGGCCATATGACTTACCTGAGATCGTAACTATAATTCCCCCGATTATTTTTTCATCCATTATTACTTTATAAGAATCCAATTCTTCGATTGAATATCTCATCATTTCTACTGAAGAATACCCTGGTGGTTGGATGTTATAGTCAATAACATCACCTTGACCACATAACCATCGTTCTGCTTCTTCATCAAATGTTCTTGTCATTATTTCTGTTAATTTTTCAGCATCTAAAATTGTAGCTTTTTCTATAGATATTATTGCCATTTTTGTTTTCCCCTTTATTATTACAAGATAATATTTTTGTAAACAATACAGTTATAAAATAAAGAAAATTAAAATTAATCACTCTACTTATTATTAAACTACAAATCAACCTATATTTTCCACTGTTCTTTAGATGAATAAAAAAGAGACCATGCAATATAAACATGATCTCTTCTATTATTTATTTTCACTTGTATATAATTTAAAATTAGTTTTTATTTCAGCCACTCGTTACAACTATTACTTAACTCCTGTAAATCCTCTATAAATCGACTTGCATGATATCCATCACAAACCGAATGATGTACTTGCAATGAAACTGGTAGCATAACTTTATTTTTTTCATTAAAATATCTCCCACAAGTTATAATAGGTAATAGATAATCAGCATCATTACTAATATTAAGATTAAATCCAGTAAAACTAGTCAAAGGTATGCTAGAAATCGGAAATACATTAGGCGGAGTATTTTCTTTCGTGAAAAGACCATGGACACTAGCATAGTATCTCATATCGTCTTCATAATTTTTATAGAAAGTGCGGAAATCACTTGAATAATCCGTCCATATACTTGAAAAAGACTTATCATCTTTATGAAAGATTGTATAACTCGGGATCATTTCCTCCCAATAGCCTAAAGCTCCTTCATCATTAAAAGATGTTCGAAATTCTTTATGATTATTTACTACTTTAGAAATTAAATATATAAAAACGGGATAAAATTTTACTCCCTTTTGATATACTTCCTCTAATAACATCGTGATATCAACATTAACAGTCATACTAAATGTACATTTCAACTTTAAATAATGCTCAAAATACTGCTCTCTATTCCAATTTTCTCTATCAATTACATGAAACTTCATTTTAGGAGGCTAATTTCCTTGCTTTCACCATAATTGTTCACTCCTAACAGTTTACATTTCACCCTAATTGTTTATTTAATTATATTACATCTATAAGAATCAATTCACATATTTCTGGAAATCCATCCACATACTATAAATAAATCAAATAAAATTTGGAGGATTCATACATGAATAACAAAAATATAAATAAAAAAGAAAATGTTATCGAAAACGCTACACCTATTCAAAATAATAATACTGCCAATCTTACTATCGAAGAACAAGCAATGAACGGCTTATATGGAATGCCAGAAACCGATATTGAAGATGCTGATCATGCTGCATCTGATGATTTGACTTCAAAAAATTAATTACATTGAAAAAAGCCAAGGAAAATATCCTTGGCTTTTTCAACTACGCATCCACTTTTTGTATCTCTTCACTCTTCCTTGAAAGTTTTCCTGGCCAAAAAGCAAAGCGGCCTAAAACGACTGTGATTGCCGGTACAAGTAGTGGTCTTACAATAAACGTATCTAGTAATACACCAATTGCTGTTACAATACCAAATTGAACGAGCACTTGAATTGGAAGTGTTCCTAATACAGCAAAAGTTCCGGCTAAAATTAAACCTGCAGATGTAATGACACTACCTGTTTGTATAACACCATTTTTTACTGCATCCAAATGATTTTGTGTCTTCCTGTTTTTCCATATTTCTGAAACCATAAAGATATTATAATCTTCACCTAAAGCAACTAGAAATACAAATGCGTATAACGGTATTGCACCTTGAATAGCCGGTGCCCCCATACCGAAGTGAAGTAATATCCATCCGGCTCCTAATGCAGAGAAAAATGATAAAACAACAGTTACAATTAAATAAATCATCGCGACAATTGATCGTAAGTAAACAAGTAATAATAAAGCTATAATACTAATCATTACTGGAATAATAACCGCTTCATCACGTTCTGTAATTTGCTTTGTATCATATAATGAAGCCGTTTCTCCGCCAATCCATAGTCGATCTTCTGCATTACTAACCCCAGCATCTTTTAATACTTTTTCTACACGAGTTTTCAATTTAGGGATTTGATCTAATGCTTCAATTGAGTATGGATTTTCAGCTAAAGAAACCTCATACATTTTAATTTGCTTATTTTCTTTCCCCTCTTTTGGCTCTTTCACTGTTTTTACGAAAGAAAATTTCTCTAGTTCTTGTTTAATAGGAAGCTCTTTTCCTTTCGTGTCAACAACAACTTTTGCTGGCGCTAGTTCACCAGCTGAAAAATGATCACTAATTAACGTAAACCCTTCGCGTGAAGGCATATCTTTAGGAAACGATTCTAATAAGTCATACGTGTATTGAATACGTGGTACAAATGATGCCAATCCACCTAATACAAATACAGTAAGCATAATGATTGTCCACGGTCTACGTACTACAACATCTCCAAGTTTTTTACTAAAGGCACCTTTTGATTTTTTAACTTTTACTACTTTCTTTTTCCTTCTTGCTAATTCCTCATTCATCGAAGTTGTTCTCGGTACAAACGGGAAGAATGCAGCTCTACCGAAAATTAATAATAACGCTGGTAAAATTGTTAAAGCAGCGATTCCCATAATAAATACAGCAACACTAAATGGTACTGCAAATCGATGGAAGGCACCATAATGAGCAAGTAATAATGTTCCTAATCCAAGTACAACTGTTAACGCACTCATTATTATTGCACCACCAGAAGCTTTAATTGCAAGTTGCAGCGCCTTATATTTGCTTTCTTCTTCTAACAAGTACTCCCGATATCTCGAAATTAAAAATAAGCAATAGTCCGTTCCAGCACCGAACAATAACACTGTCATGATTGATATCGCTTGGGCATCGACTTTAATCCATCCGTGATCAGCTAAAAAACCGAGTGTAGGACTAATAATGCCGTATGCAAAGCCAACAACAAGTAAAGGTAAAATCGCTAATATTGGTGAGCGGTACAATAAGATTAATAAAACCAATACAAGTAATACAGTAGCAACTAACAATTTCACATCTGCTTGACTAAATAAGCTAACTGCATCCGTTTGAATGCCTACAGGTCCAGATAATCGAACATGTAAACCAGCGTCACTAATTTTTCGTTTGAATGGATCTTCATCGACTTTACTATTCACTATGTTTCTTAAATCTTCAAGATTTCCTTTTAATATATCTGTTCCAGCCGACTTGTTAAAAAATACCGGTGTAACAAATGATGTACCGTCTTTTGAAGTACTTTTTGATAATACTTGTTCCGGGATTGTATCAAATGGTGGTAACGTTGATTGTTCCTTTAAAGGACTAGCTTTTAACTCTTTATAAACGTCTTGTATGAGTTTATAATCTTGTGACTGTAATCCACCATCTCTATACCATACTACTAACAACGGATTCCCCGCATTATTCGGAAACTCTTTTTTCATAAGTGCTTCCGCTTGCTGCGACATAGCTGTTTCGGGTAAATTTTTCGGGTTCGGTTCTTTCGTACTATTTACTTGTGGTAACGTAAATGAAAGTAATAATGTAATAAGAATCCATACCGATAAAGTGATCCATTGCGTATTTTTACCTGCTACAAGCCTCCCTAACATATGTAACGGGTGCTTTTTCATAAAAAACCCACCTTCCTTTTTTCCTCCACTATTAATTATATATACTGGTCGGTTAATTAATCAAGAATGAATAAAAATTATGTTATAATTATCTAAACAATACATGTCAGGAGCGAATGGATTTGGAACAAAAACAACGCCCTCTTGGAAGGCCTCGTCAAAATAAAAATACAAAATCTACAAAAGCAACCATTTTAGAAGTTGCAACTCGGTTATTTCTTACTCAAAATTATCAAGTCGTTTCTATGGAGGAAGTAGCAAAAGTTTGTGGTGTTACGAAAGCAACCGTCTACTATTACTATTCAACAAAAGCAGATTTATTTACCGCTACTATGATTCAAATGATGGTACGTATACGTGAGAATATGTCGCAAATACTCTCTACAAACAATACTTTAGAAGAGAGATTATTAAACTTTGCTAAAGTTTACTTACATGCCACAATGGATATCGATATGAAAAACTTTATGAAAGATGCAAAACTGTCGTTATCTGAAGAACAATTGAAGGAATTAAAAAAAGCTGAAGATAGCATGTATGAAGTGTTAGAAAAAGCACTCGCTAAAGCGATGCAATTTGGAGAAATCCAAAAAGGAAACCCTAAATTTGCCGCTCATGCATTCGTATCTTTATTATCAATTGGGAATTTTAAAGATGAAAATGACAATCCTATTCTTACAAATATAGATGAATTAGCACAAGAAATCGTTTCTTTTTATTGGAACGGATTAGGACGTTAAAATTACATGGGTTTCCTTTAATAAAAAAGCATGTTTGTATTTCTTCAAACATGCTTTTTTATCATTTAAGTGTTTTATTTATATACCAACAATTAGACTACACTTTAGCATCCATTATTAAAAAATTATTATCTTCGACTTTTACAAATTTTGAAGTTGAATCTTTATATTCCCCTTACTTAATCCCCCGTGGTAACAAACTACAGATTCAATATCTAGATTTAAATACTTCTTCAAAGACTGCCGTGCTTCCATAATATTTAAAGTTGTTGGAGCATGAACTCCTCCTAACACTCCATTCACACTATACATCGAGTCTCCAGCGACAAGAATTTTGCTTCGTTTCAAATATAAACTAATATGCCCCGGAGTATGCCCTGGAGTATGGAGAATTCGTATTCCACCGCAATACGGAAGTTCTTGCCCGTCAATCACAGTGTCACTCACTTTTCCTTTTGGTGGATTCTCTACATGTACATCTTTCAATAAAGGTAAATCTCCCTCAATATATGGCTTATCTAACTCGTGCGCATATACTTTAATATCGCTTACACCATTCTCAAATACATCAGGAAGGCTACCTATATGATCTATATCCTGGTGTGTCAAAATCACAACTTTTAGCTTATCAACAGATACCCCAACTCTCTCCATCTCTACTTGTATATCTTCGAATTGTCCAGGAAAACCAGTATCTATTAAAACTGCCATTTCATCATTCCATAAAAGAATTGGGTGAATGATAAATTCTTGAAATTTAAGTTGTAACATTTCTACCCCTTTAGCAATCTCCATACAGCAATTCTCCTTTATAACTGAAGTTTGAAAATATGTACGAGTAAACTGAAAATATAAAGCACCGCTATCTCATAATATGTTTTGTCATCCCAATAGAGAATGCTTCAAACCCTATAGATTCATAATAAGATTGCAATTTTCCCACACACATAAGTTGCGGAATAACCTTGTTTTGTTCGCAGTGATGGATTAATCGTTTCACTATGTCTTTTCCAATACCAATATACTGATACTCCGGCATTACACATACACCGCAAATAACACCTGTTATTACACCATCTGATATAACACGCCCCATACCAATTAATTGTTGCTCTTTAAATGCGTATATTGCATACCAACTTTGTTTACACATTTGTTCTAATTCATTCACTGTTAATTTAAGAGAATTCCATCCTAAAGATTCATATAAAGCTAATAATTCATTAAATTTTGTAGGATGTTCACTTGTGTAGTGTATACTATTTTTCATGTAAATACTCCCTATTCTATAGTTTGTTAATGTTTCATAAAATTCCCCTTATGAAAATTGCGATTGACGTGAAAATAACTAGAACAAACTTCAATAAGAAAGATAGAATTCCTTCTCAACATAAAATAAAAAGAAGTTATCTCACTTGAGATAACTTCTTTTATGTAAGACTCTCATTATATTATCAACCAAAAAATATACAACTGCATACGATTAGCACAAACAAAACTAATAAACCATTTGAGAAATAACCCATTGAATACTACCCCTTTATTAAATTATGTAAAAGATTTTATCATAAAATGATTTACAACTTAATAACTGAAAAAGACATTGTATTCATTAGTTACGTATATTTAGTAATATTTTAATTTCTATTCATATTCTCCTTACTTTATTGTACTAGAAACTAAAAAGAATTCTCTTTCCCTTTTCATCCCTCAACTAAAATTCAATAATACAAATTTCGAAATGTTAATATATGATAAAATAAATTTAACAACACTTTACTTACAATAATAAGGGGGCCTGCTCATGAAGGCGAATCTAGGAACAATAAAAGAACACTTAAACAGTGAAGAAGATATTCTTTCTACACTCTACTGCGTAATAAATTTTGGTTATATCAGTAGATCTGGCATTTTAGCTGCTACAAATAAAAGATTATTGTTCTGTTCTGATGCTATGTTTGGAAAAGGACTAAAATGGGAATTCAAATATACTGAAATAGAAGATTTCAGTCATACGGATGGGGTTGTATTAGAGATGTCTGCAATTCCCTTTATCAAAAAAATAACCATGAACCATGGAGACGATTTTATTGTCTTTGATAATTTTTCAAGCCCACAAAACGTACAATCCTTTTTTAAGTTGGTTCAATCCAAGCAATAAACCTATCAAGACTCTTACATATACCATATTCTTTGACACGGTAAAGCTTATAGAATGTAAAAAGAGGGTTGCATTTGCACCCCTCTTTTTATATGTCACTGTTTTACTTTAAAATCTCTTTTTCACACATAGCTCTACTTATATTTTTTTGACTCATAATACCTTCTTAATTTTCATAATGTTTTCACCTAAGTAAACGTATGATTTAGATTATCTTCATTATGCATGCTACAATCTTTCAATAGACCACATTTAACATTATATAATTTTTATAATTAGATAATACAAATTTATTTACGCTACTTTTACAGCTTTATTCTTCAAAATAAACTTTGCAAATAAGAAACGCACAAGTGGCCCCATAATAATTAATTGTAATGGATAAGCCATAATGAAATTTTTAATA
This sequence comes from Bacillus sp. FF-1, assembly GCF_028548245.1. NCBI lineage: Bacteria > Bacillati > Bacillota > Bacilli > Caryophanales > Bacillaceae > Bacillus > Bacillus sp. FF-1. The sequence goes on along the minus strand of NZ_JAQQGG010000002.1, from coordinate 177,906 downwards.
AAAATTGTAAAATATATTGAAACAAATGAATCCCCTTGTAGCCCACCATGTAAATGCATCATAGTCATTCCGAAAAATGACATAAAGAACACCATTCCGATTACCATTGCTGTCGCCATCGCAACTATAATATTTATTTTCTTCGATTTATCAAACGGTAACATGAATACAATTTTTTTCGCACAAGGTCCAACGATACATATTTCAATTAATAGCGCAATAATAAATCCAATTAGTAGTTCTAATGCGATCTCCTTAATATGAATTGGCCCTCCTGATCCATTCGTTAGTAAATTGTAAAACGTCATTACGATAACCATCCCAAGGCACATCATCATACCAAATTGGAGGTTTTCCTTTCTTGTTGTTGGCAAAATTCATCATCCTTTCTCTTTGAGTCTTTGTCATTATATCGATATTGGAAACCTCTTCGTAAGTGAACATTTTGTGAACAAATTTAAAACGTTTTCATATATTTTCTTTGCTTTCAACTCAAATTCTCACTTTTACTTATAAAGGTTTTATATATTTCAATGTTGAATTACTAAATTGAAACATTACTACTAGGAGGAGAACCATGAATGAACAAGGATTTTTCGTATATCATATCGTAACAAGGAAAAAAATGAAGATTGGACAAAGCATTCAATTTAATAAAAATCAAACTAATACGCTATTCCACTTCTTTTTTGAAAGAAAACATTTAAATTCTAATGGTAAAGATTCTATACAAATTTTAAAAGAACATTATACAAATGAAGAATTACATATAAAGAATGAAAATGCTACAGTCGTTATGAATTACATGGATCAAACAATTAGAGCCATTAGAGAAACGATTGTGGAAATGGTTAGGCTGCAAGAATATCCTGATTATCCATCAAGATTGTCTTGTTTATATGCTGCTAAAAGCTATGAAGATGCTTTAAAATGGAAAGCATTATTTGATTCTTACAATCGAGAAGTTTTGCAGATTGTTAAACTACGAGTAATCGGAAGTTCTTTTGAAGGTGACGGGAATCTTTTACCGAAAGAAGATGCTATTCCTTTTTCTTAAAAAATGGAACAAGCTAGAGAATATTGGAAAGGAAATGTGAATAACGAACTCCCTGAGCTACTCATTAATGGCGAAATTGAAGTAGTCGAAATTATTGATGACTTTTCCTCAATGCATGTTTAATTTCTAACTAAATCAAATAGGATGGAGATTACAATGATGAAAAAAGTGTACTTCAATCATGATGGTGGTGTAGATGATTTAATTTCACTATTTTTATTACTTCAGATGGATAATGTCAAACTTACAGGTGTTTCAGTTATCCCTGCTGATTGCTATTTGGAACCAGCAATATCTGCAAGTCGCAAAATTATTGATCGCTTCAGCAAAGAATATATTGAAGTAGCCGCATCAAATTCCCGTGCGAAAAATCCATTTCCAAAAGACTGGCGGATGCATGCATTTTATGTAGATGCTTTACCAATTTTAAATGAGGCTGGAAAAGTTATAACACCTGTAGCAGCAAAGCCTGCACATCATCACTTAATAGAAACGCTTCTACAAACGGAAGGAAAAACAACTTTATTATTTACGGGACCCCTAACTGACCTTACTCGTGCATTATATGAAGCTCCCATAGTCGAAGATAAAATTGAACGTCTCGTTTGGATGGGGGGGACATTTCTTACCGCAGGCAATGTACATGAACCAGAGCATGATGGAACAGCTGAGTGGAATTCATTTTGGGACCCTGAAGCAGTAGCTCGTGTATGGGAATCAAAAATTGAAATTGACTTAGTGACACTAGAAAGTACAAACCAAGTTCCATTAACTATAGACATACGTGAACGTTGGGCAAAAGAACGAAAGTATATTGGTGTAGATTTCCTTGGCCAATGCTATGCGATGGTCCCTCCCCTCGTTCACTTTTCAACGAACTCTACTTACTACTTGTGGGATGTACTAACAACTGCGCTTGTCGGAAACACTAACCTCGCAAAAACTCAAACGATTAATAGTATCGTTCATACATACGGACCAAGCCAGGGGCGTACAGTGGAATTTGATGGTGGGCGACCTGTAAATGTAGTATATGATGTAAACCACAATGGATTTTTCAACTATATAACTGAATTAGCAAAGAAGGCTTCTACTTGAACCACTATCTATACGAAAAACACATAGAATGACACCCCTCCAGACAATGATTCCCCATTTAGAATTTGGTTGAAACTACATATTTAAGTATTGAAAAGAGTATTGAATTAAATTTCAATACTCTTTTTGTGCAATTTAATTATATTGGATTCATGTCGTGTCTTATTGATTATTCATTTCATAACCATTTACAAAAAACGTTATTGTTTCTAATTCATCTTCATTTAATTCTCTATCTATGTCTCGTTTATACGCTTCCTTTATCTTCCCTTCATCGCCTTTATGTATTTCAGTATAAGTTCCTACTGTTTTTAACATACGAATCTCTTGTAAAAACTCCTCTCGATTTATCGCTTCCCCATGAGAGAGAATATATGTCTCAGCATCAAATTTTTCTAATTCATCTATTAATGCAAACGTTCTTTTCGTCGTATAGTTCCACTTCGAAGAAAAAATATCTGCATATATACAGTCTCCTAAAAACAATATCTTTTCTTCTTTTATGTACATAACAACTGAATCATGTGCATGATCTCCGCCCACATGTTTTAACACGCAGGTCACCTCACCAAGGTCTAATTCAATTTGATCCTGGAACGTTAAGGTTGGAAGAATAATTTTAATATTTCTCGCTTTTTCTTCAAACTCTTTTTTGATGCAATCCGCACAAAATGCAATTTCCGTACCCTCTTTTACGCGTGCGTCCAACGCTTCATCTGTCCATTCATAAGATACTATTGCCTGCATTTCTTTTTTCGTTTCAGCGTGTGAAATAGTTAATGCATTCTGTAATACAGATAATCCAAAAATATGATCCCAATGCCAATGCGTTAGTGCTACAAAATCAGGATTCGATACATTTTTTTCTTTTAACATTTCTAAAAATAATTGTGCATGTTCCTCTGAATTCCCTGCATCGATCATTAATGTTTTTTCTTTTCCAATGACCATTCCTAATATAGGTCTATCTGTTTCAGAAACTGGTGTCATATACCAAAATGAGTTTCCTATTTTTTTAATTTGTTGCATAACCAATTCCCCTTTTCATTTTCTCACTTAAATTTAATATATAAATTATAACGAATCACTACTTTTTTCTCTATAATCAAACACAATTACTTGGACTAATCTAACTTTCCTTTTCGTAAGCTAAAAATAAGGTGGAAGAATCGGAGTGTGATACGATGGAACGATTATGGATTCCTATGATAGTTACATTTTTTTCATTTGGTGGCTTATTATTAGGCGGTGCTGTTGGCATTGCTACGCGCCAGCTAATTGAAGAAAAAATGCATCGTTTATATGCATTATGTGGCGGAATTTTACTTGGACTCTTACTACTTGAAATTATTCCTGAAACATTTTCAAGTTATGAAATGATTGGACCTATACTTGGTATGGCTATCGGTATTTTAATTATGAGCTTATTAGATAACTATTGTCACCATCCAATGATACATACAAAAGATCAACAAGCATGGCAAACTTTCCTTTTTCTCTCTTTCGCTATATTTATTCATAATTTGCCGAGTGGATTTGCTTTAGGTACTGCTTTTATTAATCATGCTGACTCTGCCATACCTTTTTTAATAGCAATCGTCGTTCACCATATTCCTGAAGGCTTAGCATTAATTATCCCCTTTCTATTTACAAAACATAAATATATTTCCTTTTTATTAACAACTTTATTACTATCTCTTATTCTCGGTACCGGTACAGTTTTTGGCATTTTAATGGAAGGAAAAGCGCTTCATTTACAAGGACTCATTATGGGAAGTGCTATCGGTTCACTTGGCTATGTCACAATTCATGAAATGCTTTGGAAAGCAAAGAAGCAGCTCTCTTTCCTTTCATTTTTAACATGGGCATCTAGTGGATTTTTACTAATAACAGTATTTACACTATTCGCTGGTCATCATTAAAGATAATAATATTATCATTTGTATATTTTTCCTTTTTCTCCAAAACATAATAGTATCTACCTGATTATAAGGAGGAACAATTATGTTTGGAAAAACAGCCGGTGAAGCATTAGTTGATTTATTAATTGACTGGGGCGTAGAACACATATACGGTATGCCTGGAGATTCCATCAATTCTATCATTGAAGCTTTAAGAAAAAAACAAGATAAAATTAAATTCATTCAAGTTCGCCACGAAGAAGCTGGTGCATTAGCAGCGGCTGCCTATGCGAAATTAACAGGAAAACTTGGCGTTTGTATGGCAATTGCAGGACCTGGTGCTATTCATTTATTAAATGGTTTATATGATGCGAAACTCGATAAAGCCCCTGTTCTAGCAATTTCAGGTCAAGTAGAAACCGATTTACTCGGAACGGATTTTTTCCAAGAAGTAAATTTAGAAAGAATGTTTGATGATGTCGCGGTTTATAACCAGCGTATTATGTCAGCAGAGCAACTACCTGCCGTAGTGAATCAAGCAATTCGAATGGCTTATACGAAAAAAGGTGTATCCGTTCTTACAATTCCAGATGATGTCCCGAAATTCGAAGTAAAAAATGGTGCTCGTATTACAAATACTTCTTTTACTTTGCCTGAGTTGTTTCCACAAAAAGAAGATTTAGATGCAGCAAAACTCGCAATAAATGCAGCGACAAAACCTGTTATTTTAGCTGGTAAAGGAGCAAAACATGCGAGAGAATCTTTACTTGCATTTGCAGAACATATTGGTGCTCCAATCGTACTTACATTACCAGCTAAAGGCGTTATTCCGGATGAACACCCTCTTTGTATTGGTGGATTAGGATTAATCGGAACGAAACCTTCTTATGAAGCAATGAAGCATGCAGATACTTTAATTATGGTTGGTACTTCTTATCCGTTCACCGGTTTCTTACCTGACAAAGCTAAGACAATTCATATCGATACAGATCCTGCCCAAATTGGGAAACGTTATGCGACAGATATTGGTTTAGCTGGTGATGCTGAAAAAACTTTACAATGGTTAATTGAAAATGTTGAAGAACACACAGACCATTCCTTCTTAGAACATTACCAAGACATGATGAAAAAGTGGGAAGAAAAATTACACGATCAAGAAGAAGACTCTTCCATTCCAATTAAACCACAACGCGTTATGCATGCTCTGCAGCAAGTAGCACATGATGACGCAATTCTATCAGTCGATGTCGGAAATGTAACAGTATGGACAGCAAGGCACTTCCGTATGACAAATCAACAATTTATCATTTCTAGCTGGCTCGCAACACTTGGTTGCGGTTTACCTGGTGCTCTTGCTGGAAAAATTGCATTCCCGGATAAACAAGTATTTGCAGTTTGTGGTGACGGTGGTTTTGGAATGACAATGAACGACTTCGTAACAGCTGTTAAATATAAACTACCAATTGTTGTCGTCGTATTAAACAATAATAAAATTGCGATGATTAAATTCGAGCAAGAAGTCATGGGTAATATCGAATTCGAAACAGACTTAACGAACCCTGATTTTGCAAAATATGCAGAGGCGTGTGGAGGTATCGGATACCGCGTTGAACATATAGATGAATTACTCCCAGCTTTTGAAAACGCAGTAAAACAAAACAAACCATGTATTATCGATGTAGTTGTAGATGCTAACGAAGCACCAATGCCAGCAAAAATCACATTTGGTCAAGCTGCTGGTTATACGAAGCATATGATAAAAGAATTATTTGAAGAAGGTAAGATTGATTTACCACCACTATAAACAGAAAAAGATAGCTGAAAACAAGTTGCTTTCAGCTATCTTTTTATTTTTGTATCTCTCTATAAAAAGAAAAGTCATTCGTAGTTGGTTGTACTTGTTTCTCTGCTTGCACTTCTCTACCTTTCCGCTCTGGCCTTCTCGTATTTCCTAACTTAATCGCATCTTGCATACTATTACTAACTAGATTTCCTGCGAGAATTGTCATACTATAAAAAGCAATCGGTATAAGTACAATCCATGTATGTGTAGTTAAATGGCGGAAGTTTTGACCAATTAGGCCAGTCCATTCTTTTGTTACACTATCTGGATCCATTCCACTGAAGGTTATTGTTCCGCCAAAAAATAATTGTAACAAACCAAGATGTAAAAGAAGTAATAACGTACTTACAAATTGTTGTGCTACTAATAAAAGAAATGGTGGTAACATATGAGGCCATATATGGCGCTTCAACCTCTGCCACTTACTACCGCCGAGCACAGTGGCTGCCAACATAAATTCTTCTTTCTTAATACGTTTTACTTCTTGCGCTACATACAACATCACTGTGGGTACAGCGAGACATACAAGAACTATAATTTGAAATGCCACACGCAAATATAACGGCACAACTTCTGCTCCACTATCAAACGTTAATACTTCATTTAACATAAAATAAGAAATCATAACCATCGGTACAATACTAAAAGGATCAAAAAAGGATGAAATAACTGGAAAAGAACGTTTACCATACATACCAAGAAGTAAACCAATTCCCCCTCCAACTATAACTCGTAAAATCGCTATAATTATACTTGCACCAACTGTCCATTTTGCACCTTCTATTATTAATTGAACAAGGTCACGACCTTTCACATCACTTCCAAACCAAAATTTACTTGATGGTGCAAATGGAGCTGCCTCTAGTTCCCCTTTTTCGTTATACATCATCGTAAGTTCACGAATATTCCCATCAAAAAACAACGTATATCCAATACTAACAATCATTAGTACACTCAAAAAAGTAATACCTATCCAAAATCTCACATCTCTTTTTACAACTTGCCACATGTTACACACGCTCCTTTATAACATTTTGTAAGAACGTATGTAATAAACGAAATAGTATAAAAAGCGGTACGTATAATATAATTAAGCTCACTGTAAATATTTCTAATTTCGAATTTTCTTTTACAAAAACAAACATGCCGTACGTATTAAATATCCATTCAATAATATATAGATTTGATAACATAAATAAAATATTTGTTTTTGCATAATAGATCGTTGTTAACAAAACATTTCTTGAAATATGATGTGTTAAAATATGTCTTAAACTAAGCCCTTTACTTTTAGCAAACAAACTATAATCTTTCTCTAATTCTTCTTTAAACCGTAATAACAACAGTTTAATAAACAATAATGTTGTTGGTATTGTAAGACATATAATTGGTAACAAACGTATCCTTTCTTCCCCTAATCCAGCCAGTTTGATCGGCATAAATCCTGTTTTTTGAAACATAATTACGACAAGAAGTTGCGATAATAAAATAAGTAATATATCTGGTATACTCTCAAGCGTAAGAAAAATCCCGTTCCACATTTTCTGTTTCATATGAGAACGCTGTAATACCCAAACGACAAGTATATACGCTATAAGCAACGAGAATAAAAAAGCTGAAAGAAATACAATCATCGTTTCAATATAATGAATCCATATTTGCGGAAATAATTTTCTTGAGTCCCGAAATCCATATGTAATTTCACCCGGTTGAAGTAACTTTCCTCCAAGAAATACAATCGTGTTCCAAAAACCGATTAAATCAATTTGCAACCCCTTAAATAAACGCGGTAGTGCACCTAGGCAGAGTATACATAAGATTGCAGCTACTAGTTGTAAACAAGTAATCCCACACCACTTAACCATTCGCATCAACATAACAATTTCCCCTTACCATACGATAGAATATTCAGAAATAAAAAACTAAATATATCACATCTCTTTAGCTACTGTATGTACTTGCTTTTGCCCACTTGGTAGAATAGATTGATATAAACATGTAACAAACAATAATAAACCAAATAAAATAATATACAATGTATCTGCAAGAATCCATTTTGGGAATAACATCGCTATCGCCCCGAGAGATAAAAGCTGGAATCCTGTCGTTAATGGACTAAGCAAGCTTTGTACACGCCCCATGAATGACTCTTCTACAATTTCATACATCCAGCCCGATATTGCAACATTAATAAACGGTAAAAAGAAAGTCGCAAAAGCGATACATACATAAAAAGACCATACGTGATTTACAAAGTAACACATACCGAAGAAGATCCCTGAACCTGCCATACCAAATACAATAATAGGTTTAGGAGCATATTTCTTACCTATACTCGTTGCTACTATACTTCCAATTAATAATGAAATCCCTCCAACTACACCGCCCACCATTGCTAAACTTTCATACGTTGCTGGTGCCAATTTGTATTTTAATATGTAAGTAGTAGATACGCTTAAAATACCATTTAATAAACCAAACACGATAAATCCTAAAAGTAATTTTTTTAAAGTTTCATTTTGGTATATATACTTGATCCCTTCTTTAAACTCTGTTATTAACATCTTCAAATTAACTTCTTTCCATTTTGTTCTCCCATTTGGTAAACGAACTTTTTCTGGAATGGAGATCGTTTGAATCAAAATACCACTCATAATAAAAGTGAGCGTATTTACTAAAATGCTCCCGTAAATTCCAAAAGTCCAGTACACCATCGTTGCAATTCCTACACCAAACAAAGCATACAAACTATTTACCATTTGATTCATACCCGCTGCTGCACCGTATTGGTCTGATTCAACCACTCCCTGTATCATCGACTGTTCTGATGGAGAGAAAAATTGTATACATGCATTTTCCAAAAACAAAAATATAAAGACAAGTATAATCATCCCGTAATAAAGCGAAATTAGGATTCCAATATTACAGAGCGAACAACATATATTACTTATCGTACAAATACGTTGTCTATCAAAACGATCCACTACTGTCCCTACTAATAGAAAAAAGATTAATGCAGGTAACGCAATCATAATTTGCGTCATTGTTGCGTAAACTGGTTGTTTTCCGTATTGATCTAACAAGTAAAACATTAAAGAAATTCCAGCAATCATAGAACCGAGTCGTTCTAAAATATTCGCTAGAAAAAATCGTGCATACACTTTGTTGCGAAATAACTGTAGCATTTCTTTCATATTTCGTATCCTTTCTCTCGACAAAATAGTATTATTTTAGTCATTTCTCGGAAGTTATATTATATTTTTCGACCATTATCCAATCTTTTCCTTCTATATAAAGAACAATAAAAAAACTCTTGTTATCTATACAAGAGTCTTTTTTATTTAACTTCGCTTCATGTAATGATATATCTCGCTAACTTTTTAATTCTCTATAGTTTGGATACACTTTATTTATTTTACAAATGTATCGGACATCCACTCATAAAACTTTTCCTTCTCTTCAAATTGCGGATAATGCGCGGATTTTTCAAAAGTAATAAATTCTTTTTTCTCTGCTTCAATCGTATCAAAATATGTTTTTGCCGCATGAAATGAAGTATTATAGTCATATTTCCCCATAAGGAAATAAAACGGTAACTTCAGTTTCTTCACCTTAGTAGGTAATGGATTCTTTAAATCTTTTTCTAATAAGACAGTCTGAGAGTGTGATAATCCAACGTTATAACGAATTACGTCAAACAAGTTATATTCATTACTAAGTAACATCCCGATGTTATCACCATTTGGATTTTCAATGAGTCTTGATGTTCCACCATATTTCGCAACATAATTTCGCGGAGTGTATGTATCGCCATTTTTAATTTTTTCAGTCAATCCATTTAAATAGGAAACCTCATCTGTATTCCCAGCATTTTGTGCCTGTTCAATTACATAGTTTAAACTATCCATTTCACTTTCTACTGTATCACTCATCTGCCCTATCCCAACATACGCTTCGTATTTTTCAGGTGCTTTATTAGCAGCTTGCATTCCAATATATGTACCGTAAGAATGACCAATTAATATTACCTTTTCTTTTCCCATACGTTTTGAAATATACTCTGTCATAGCTAATACATCCTCTACAAGAAGATCTGATGTAAGATTTGAATAGTCCTCAAAGAAATGATACGATTTCCCACTTCCTCTTTGATCATAATTAACTACGGTGAATTTCTCTTCCAATAATTTTTGATACTTTTGAGCATATGGTATTTCTGAAGAACCAGGTCCACCATGTACAAAAATAATAACTGGATTGTTCTTATCTTTGCCGCGTATCATAATTTCATGACTACTTCCATTTATCTCTATTTGTTCTAATGTACTTATACTGTTTTTTCCTTTTATTTGCGAAGTCCATGTAGGAAATACTAGTGCTACGATTAATGTTAGTGTAGTTATGACTCCAATAAATGTTATTAATTTTTTTATCTTCTTCATAGGATATATCCTTTCTTATAAATTTGTAAAAATAACAATTTAATTCTATAAAACTACATTAATAATATCCCATACACTTCTTAACATTCCGCTATATAAACTCTTAATATTTTCTTAATTTTCAATACATTAATCGTAGAAAAACTTAATCACAGGTATTACAAATATAGAAAAAAGCCCTTGTTTTCAAACAAGGACTCTTTTCATAAACTATTTAGCTACTTCTTCTTTCGGCATTACCATACCTTTATAAAGTTGAACAGTTATCCAGTAATAGATGAAATAAATGACTAAGAAGATTCCTATTGGCACCCACACTTTCACAAACGGGTCAACTAATATAAAGCTGAATAAGTTAAGCCCTACTAACACGTGGGAAATACCAATAATCGCTGGGAAGATAAATAAATATGAAATTTCTTTATATATACTTTTCGTTAACATACTACGTCTCACACCAATTTTTCGTAACATTTCATAACGTCGTACGTCACGAGAAGCACCTGTTAATATTTTGAACATAAGGGAACTTGCCATCATTGCTAAAAATGCAATTCCGAGGAAAAATCCCATAAACATTGTTCCACTCATGAAGCTGTTCATAAATTGATAAATTGTCATTTTCGTAAATAAGTCTACTTTTGTACCTGTTGTTTTTTCAATTTGTTCTTTTTGTCTCTTATCTATTTCGATCAACAACGGTTTATACTTTTTCATATCATCTACTTTTGCTAATGTTACAGTGTGTTCTGTTCCTTGAATTCCTTTATAATGTGCTTCATCTGCAATTCTTACAGGTTTTCCGTTAAATTGATTATGTGTAATTTGTATTTCTCTTACAATTGCATCTTCCCAATCCCTCGGCATACGAGGGAATTTTGCTGATTCAGGAGCCTCTAAAGCAGAATATACAGGTTCAGTTAAAGGTTCAGTCACACGTTTACGAACAGGCTCTTTTAAAGTTTTTGTATCAAAGTGGTCTGAAACAAGTGGCGGTTTCGCAGTTAAATCGTTACGTAAGTAATAAACCGCTTCTCCATCTACTTTATACTTGTACTGGCTTTCTTCCACAATTTCCATTTCTTTTAATGCAGCTGTATCTTGTTCATTTGGATCATGAATTACGACATCATATACACGTGAGAAGTCTGTCATAATACCTACATTTTTTTGGAATGCCATACCTGCAGTCATCGCACCTGCGCCTAATGCAATTAACATTGCTACAGTACCTAATACTCTCGATAAGCTATTTACTCGAAAGCGTAGCTGTGCATATGTAAAACTATTTAAGCCCGTTTCATTTCGCTTTTTATTCCCTTTAATTTTCATCACAAAAAATGGGAGCAATGAACTAAAGATAAAATATGTTCCAAGCGTTGTAACGATTGTCGCTATTATAAAACCAAATTCAGCATATATTTTTACGTTAATCATAAAATAGTACCCTGTACTTACTAGTAATACACCAAGTACAGTCATTATAATAATGCGAGTTTTACTTTTCTTCACTTCATCTAGTGTTTCATCTTCACGTATTAATTCTAATTCTGTTTTACGTAATAAACGGATGCTATTCATTAAACCAGTAATAAAAAATAATATTAAGAAGAATATAGCTGTAACTATGATTGCTGGTGTATATACAGATGAATAACTACCCTTTGCTGAAATTTCCATACCATTCATTAAAAAATTTCCTGCTACACTTGCAAGTAACATCCCTACTAAAATCCCGATAATAATACTAACAATACCCATACCGAATGTTTCAATAAATAATAACTGTGCTACTTTTTTCTTTTTCGCTCCGAGCATCATGTACATACCGAGTTCTTTTCTTCTTAATGTGAGTAAGAAAGAATTGGCATATATAATATAAAATACAGTAATGAAAGATAATAGTATTGCACCTACCCAAAATACGAGTCTAATACTACTAATGAGACTATTATCTTTCGTAAATTCACTATTCATCGCCATCGTTTGGAACATGTAGAAAATACTAATGCTAATAACGAGACCGATAAGTAAAACCATATAATCTTTTAACATCTTTTTCATACTATGACGTGATAATTTGAATAACATAGTCTCGCCCCCTACTTAGACTCAGCAGCTGAGCCCATATGAGCGAGCACACCTAAAATGTCTTGATAGAAACTTTCTCGCGTTCCTTGACGCTTTAATTCTTTATATAGAAGACCATCTTGAATAAATAATATACGCTCACAATAACTCGCACTAAATGCATCGTGTGTAACCATCAAAATACTTACATTGTGATTTTCATGTAAATCTTGCATCGCTTCTAATAAGCTTTTTGCATTTTTACTATCAAGTGCTCCTGTCGGTTCATCTGCTAATACGATTGCTGGATTATGTACTAAAGCTCGTGCTGCCGCTGTTCTTTGCTTTTGTCCACCAGAAACAGCAGTTGGATATTTTGTTAAAATTTCAGTAATTCCTAATTTCTTCGCCACCTCATTTACCTTTCCAGTAATCTCACTTGAAGGTACACCTTGCAGAGAAAGTGGTAAAGCAATATTTTCATAAATTGATAAGTTTTCTAGTAAGTTAAAATCTTGAAAGATGAACCCTAATTTTTGAGATCGAAAATCTGATAATGCATTCCCCTTCATAGAAGTAATATTTGTACCAGCTATCGTCACACTGCCACCTGTCGCTTGATCCAATGTACTAATCACATTCAGTAAAGTCGTCTTTCCAGATCCAGAAGGACCCATAATCCCTACAAATTCCCCTTCTTTAATACTTAATGACACACCCCTTAATGCTTTTGACTGATTCTCATTTCTTTTCCCATACGTTTTTTCTACACTTTCTACAGTAACTACATTTGTTGACATCTCTTTCACTCCATCCCTTTTGTATAAATTTAATTTCTCACACATTTCTTATCTTTTTCTCATGTAAATTCTTAAGAATTTTTTAATTCTTCAAACTAAAAAGGTTATACAGATAACATGAACCTATTTCCTACTTCATATTCTCATCTTTCTACAACTCGTTCCTTCGATTTCGCTTACATTTACCTTACATTTTTGTAAGGTAAAAAAGAAAACACACCATTATGAATTGGTGTGTTTTCTCTTTAAACTCTATTTCCGATTATTTATTTCCTCTTTCATACTTTCCACAAATCCATTTAGTTCAACAACTTCTGATTTTTCTTCCCCATATTTACGTACATTTACAGCTCCGTTCTCCATTTCCTTATCCCCAATAACAAGTACATAAGGAATTTTTTGCATTTGTGCTTCTCTAATTTTATATCCTAATTTTTCATCTCGTACATCTCGTTCGACACGAACACCAGCTTGTGCTAATTTATCCACAATCTCATCTGCGTATTGTACATGGACTGCATTCGAAACTGGAATGACTTTCACTTGAACTGGTGCCACCCATGCCGGGAATGCACCACCAAAGTGCTCAATTAATATTGCTAAAAATCGGTCTAAAGATCCTAATACTGCTCTATGAATGACAACTGGTCTTCTCTTTTCATTCTTCTCATCTATATAATTTAAGTCAAACTTTTCGGGCATTTGGAAATCTAGCTGGATTGTTCCGCACTGATGACTTCTATTTAAAGCATCTTTAATATGGAAGTCAATTTTCGGTCCGTAAAATGCACCGTCACCTTCATTTAGTCTATATTTACAATTCAATGAATGTAATACATTTGCTAACGCCGCTTCTGCTTGTTCCCACAACTTATCATCACCCATTGAATCTTCTGGACGAGTAGAAAGTTCTACTTCATATTCAAATCCAAAAGTTTTATATACATAATCGATTTGCGCCATTACAGATTTGATTTCATCTTCAATTTGTTCTGGAGTTACAAATAAATGTGCATCATCTTGGCAGAAAGTACGTACTCTTAATAATCCGTTTAACGCCCCACTAAATTCATGGCGATGTACTTGACCAAACTCACACATACGAATCGGTAATTCGCGATAAGAATGCAATTTATTTTTGAACATTAACATATGACCTGGGCAGTTCATTGGTTTTAATGCAAAACTTTTATTATCCACTTCTGAGAAATACATATTATCTTTATAATGTCCCCAGTGCCCTGATCTTTCCCATACTTCTTGGTTCATCATGAATGGAGTGCGTACTTCTTGATAATTATATTCTTTTTGAATTTCTCTTAAAAAAGCTTCTAATTCATTACGAATAATTTGACCTTTCGGTAAATAAAACGGCATTCCCGGAGCCTCTTCAGAAAACATAAATAACTCAAGCTCACTCCCTAATTTACGATGATTTCTTTTTGCTGCTTCTTCAACGAAATGTAAATACTCTTCTAATTCTTTCTGGGAAGAGAATGCAACACCATATATGCGCTGAAGCACTTGATTGTTACTATCTCCTCGCCAATATGCACCGGAAACGTGAGTTAATTGAAAGGCTTTCAAATAACCTGTAGATGGTAAATGTGGTCCTCTACATAAATCTACAAATTCACCTTGCTTATATAGTGTTACACTTTCCTCACTAGGAATTGCTTCTAAAAGTTCTAATTTCAAGCGATCGTTCATTTCTTGAAACAGTTTAGCTGCTTCTTCTCGAGAAACCTCAACTCGTTCTATCTTTATATTTTCATTTATGATCTTTTTCATTTCTTTTTCAATTTCCCGTAAATCTTCTACGTTTACACTACTTGGAAGGTCCATATCATAATAAAATCCATTTTCAATAACCGGTCCTACACCAAGGTTTACATTACCATAAATTCTTTTTATAGCTTGTGCTAAAATATGTGCCGCAGAGTGCCTTGCAATTTCTACACCTTCATTTGAATCTAAAGTAATGATTTCTACTTCCGCATTTCCCTCAATATTACGGCGCAAATCATATAACCCATCATTTACTTTCCCCGCGACTGCTTTCTTTTTTAAACTATTGCTAATGGATCCCGCAATTTCTTCTAAAGTAATTCCTTTTACAAATTCTTTCACACTACCATCTGGAAATTTAATTTCAATCATTTGTTCTTTCATTTTTCATCTCTCCATTTCATAATAAAAAGCACACTCATCCCTACAATAGGGACGAGCGTGCTTATACCCGTGGTTCCACCCAGATTCCCATCATAAAAAACATAATGGCTTCATTTACGGTAACGTCGTTTACACGGCACTAGATACTTCATTTCCCCAGTGCAGCTCTAAGGTGGTAAGTTATTTTTCTGCGTTAGGAAGTTCTCAGCTTTCCTTCCTTCTCTGTATAACCGGGGAAAATAACTCGTGTCCTTTTCTTCGCTTATTATGAAATTGAATGCAAAAAAGCATATTCATCCCTAAAATAGGGACGAATATGCTTATATCCGTGGTTCCACCCAGATTCCCATCACAAAAAACATAATGGCTTCTTTTGCGATAACGTCGCTTACACGGCACTAGATACTTCGTTTCCCTAGTGCAGCTCTAAGGTGGTAAGTTATTTTTCTGCGTTAGGAAGTTCTCAGCTTTCCTTCCTTCTCTGTATAACCGGGGAAAATAACTCGTGTCCTTTTCTTTGCTTTTATAATTACATCCATTAATTGTTATTTACTATATCTTATTCATTTTATTTTTGCAAGTGTTAAAAATAAATTTTTATTTAATAAAAAAAGAAACCAAAAATAAATTTTTGGTTTCTCCTTCTCAATTTTACCACTCTTGTGGTTCGTAATTTAAGTCTGCAAATAGACGGCGTTTCTCTTTCTTCGTTAAATCTCTCCACTGTCCAACTGGTAAATTATTTAATTCAATATTCATAATTCTCGTACGTTTTAACGTATATACTTGATACCCTAAAGCTTCACACATACGACGAATTTGGCGATTTAGTCCTTGTGTTAAAATAATTTTGAACTCATATTTTGATAACTGTGTGATCTCACAAGGAAGTGTTTTCGTTCCTAAAATTTTCACACCAGCTGCCATTTTTTCTAAGAAATCAGGTGTAATTGGCTTATCTACTGAAACGATATATTCTTTCTCATGTTTGTTTTCAGCACGTAAAATTTCATTAACGATATCACCATCATTCGTTAACAAAATTAAACCGTCTGAGTCTTTATCAAGACGTCCAATGTGACTAATTCGTAATGGATGATTCACTAGATCGATAATATTACCTTTTACTGATTTTTCACTTGTACATGTAATACCTACTGGTTTATTTAAAGCGATATATACGTGATCTCGAGCAATGCGAAGTTGCTCTCCATTTACGCGTACATCATCACCTGGATTCACTTGGTCACCAATTTTTGCAACCTTACCGTTAATAATTACTCTTCTCTCATTAATTAATTTATCTGCTCCGCGTCGAGACGCTTTTCCAGCTTCACTAATAAATTTATTGATACGCAAATTAGGCACATCCTTTTCTAAAAAAATTTCAAGCTCACACTGCTTCTACCGTACAATACAAAAGGGTAAGCCTCCTATTATAACTTAAATATATTAACATGAAAGGGTATATAACGTCTTCTATTAATTACTTATTTATAAGAAAATATCTTTATTATACATTCATTTATGCACTTTTTCCGTGCTTAATATACAAACCATTCTTCCTTACATACAGCTTCTTTACCTCTTATATCTTCTATATCTTCATGAATATTAGCTAGTTTATACAACTCAGGGAAAATCTCTTCTACATAATTTTGATGCGCCATTCCATCTTTCCAATAAGTTAACACGATGTAACGATTTTCATTTTTTAAAGACTTCCCAACTACCCCACCTAGCATCCCTTTTATATTTTTCATTCCTTTATTCCAAATTGTTTCTTGTTTATGTAAAAATTGCTTTTCTTTTTCTTCCTTTACATCACATACAGCCGCCCTTACGAAGGATCCTTCTGTAACAACGTCTTTCAAAGGCACTTCTGCTATATCATACAATGTTTGAAATAATTCGATTTCACATGAAAGAAACGTATCCACTTGATTACTATTTAAATAAATTGTATCGTGAGCACCATTCATAAATGATTGATATGCATTTCTATCTTCCCATAAAGTAAATACACATGCCTCATTTTCATTCCATCCACCAAATTGTCCATAAAAACCATCTAGATGCTGTATATCACGCCATTTTTCTTGTGCTTTTGAAAACAATTCCTTTTTCTCTTCTTCTACCTTACAATAGATTGTTTTTAGTAGCATATCTAATTCCCCCTTATCTTACATTCCATTTCTCATCTGCAATACTTTCTACTTTTCCCCTAAACGAACATTATTTTTACTCTCTATTTCTTCAGCTCTTATATGTATTAAAGAGGACCATTTCATCTCGTATCCTTGTTCAACACGCATATTTATCTTTTCTGTTCCAAACAACGATACTTTAAAAGATACGCTGTTAAACATCCATTTGAACTTCCTGTTGCCACGTCTTTCGGAATCCCGTAATAGTCTGCAAAATCACGAACACTTAGATCACCTATTTGTTTACATAACATAATTATATCCTTCTAGTTATCTATAGTATTCAAAAAAGCATCCGCTCTTTCTATCAGCCATTCACCAAACGTACTTAAAAATAATAAAATTTCATTTATATCATTTATCGGTTCAATTACATATTGTAATGCCTTTCTCATATTTTTTTCTTGTTCGGGAAAATGCTTACTAAATAATTCATAGGCAGGATATAAGTCTCTGGAGTAAAGCCCTTCTCTCTCAATTGTCAATGCCAGACCTGACCTGATTATTATCTTCATAATCCAACGACAACAATCTTCTATATCTTCCACGCCTTTATTATGTATTAACTCTTTGCGTGCTTGTCCAATTTGTTTCCCCAGTTGAATAAGGTGTTCATGGGCTAACTCCTGACTTACTTTATATTTAGGTAAAGACGATGTTACATCTTCACCAAATATACATACTCCATGTGTCTGTATCATAAAGCTTATAAAAGAAAAACTCTTTGAATTTATCACTTCTTTTTCACTGTAAAAACTCAATTCCACTCCTGTTATACAATTAAACTTTTGCAAACTTTGAACTTCTAGTTTCTTTCGCCAACTTAAGTCTATTAATTTGGGATCCTTTCGTACTACTATAATTACATCTATATCTGCAATTCCTTCAATTCCAATCCCCCTTGGAATTGAGCCTCTTATATAAACACTGTGTAAATCATCCTGTAACAATTCACAACAAGTATTTTTTATTTCTTGTATTACCTCCATAAATATAGGTTGAACTTTTTCAGTATGTGCATCATTTATAATATATCCCTCATCATCAGTAAAACAAAAGCGCCCTATTTTCTTTATAGTTGGCAAATAATCAACTCACTTCCATACAAAAAATTATTTTATTCCATACGCATATTATAATTCTAATAATTCAGAATTAAAAACAAAAAAATAGGATGTAAACACTCTTATAAGGGCGTTTACATCCTTTCACTTTTATCATCATTTATTTTTCAAATTATAACGCATATCTTTCCATATGCTGTCTATATAACTTCCACCCAGCCATTTCTTTCTTAAAAACTTCCATCGCTAAAACTGATGCTACTTTTTTATCTTGCAAATAAAAATCTACAATTGCAGATAAAATCAGTTCATTCTCTGTTCTTAAAATATGTGTTAGATCTTTATATTTCCAATAAGGTTTTTGTCCTTCATAACTTTTTAATGTTTCAATATTATCTTCTTTATATGTAGCGCCTCGGTATACTTCATAGTCTCTATCACTGTAATACCCAAAGTAACCTATAAAATCATCTGATACCCAACTATTTATTTTCTCAATGTTACCAGCATTTAAATCTTTACGATATTCCTCAACCGCACGTATTGCTTCTTTCTCCATTGAATATATCTCCTTTTATTTTCCTATACGATTTTTATTCTCTTTTATAAAACAAAACACCTTCTTATTTATAGATTGAACCTCTTTTTAAAAATACAAATAACCATAAACAACTTAGGGGAACCTCATTGTTTATGGGGCATTCCATTTACTTTTCAAATAAATAATACGTAAGTTCTCCCGGATAATGTAATACTGTTACTTTCCGCTCACCTTTTTTAAAACTAACAGTATGCCCGTTTTCTCCTAAGTTCTCCCATCCATTTGCCTTTGTAATAGGCATTACACTTATATATTGATAGTCCTCTTCATTATCATCGTTAATATGAATTGCTGACATTGGTACTGGAAAACCTTTAATTTTAGATTCTTTATTCATAAATATGAATGCAATTAAACCAACTAATAACATAGCCATTGAAATACTTGAAACTAGTTTTCTTCTATTCATTTTCACTAAAAACCCTCTTTTCTCGTATATAACTTTCATTATTTTACCAACTTTAATTATTTACGTATATAAAATAAATAATTTATATACTTTCCAACTTAATTTTCTCTACTTTAAACAACATCATTGTTATATATTATAATTATAAGTTTTTAAATTTTGGAGGCGTTACATATTGCAGAAATTACTTTTTACTAAATTGTCAGTTATTATTTCTATTTTCATCATTTTCGGTACGATTTTCTACGTTACTAATGTGAAAAATAACAATGAAAAAGCAACTGTAGAAACAGTGGATACAAAAATTTTCAAAACTAAATTACAACCTAAAATCGATGAATTGACTACTAATTATAATGACATCATCGAAAAAGATTGGTTGCCTGCCTGGGAAGAGATTAATACGACTGGAGATTCAGTAGATCGAAATAAACTATTAGTTACAATGAATGCTGTTTCCAAACAATATGAAAACATTATGAATGAAATAGACACTTTGAAAATTAAAGAAAATATATCGGAAGTACAAATACAAGAACAACTAGTTTATTTCACAACTGAGTTTAAAGCTGCTTCTAAATTTATGAAAAACGCGGCAGATTTAATTATAGACGGAGCCACTAACTCTACTCCAAACAGTGCAACAATTGAAAATACGAAACATGCTTTAGGGCTTGCAGATCAACATATTGTCATCGCTTTATCTACTTTAACTGAAGTTGAAGAGAAATTAGGACTTTCGAAAAAATAGAATTCTTTACTATTTTAAAATAAAAAATGATTGCATTTCATTAATTGTATATCTATAATGTTTTTATTGATTCTATACACATTCAATTCGTATAGGTTATTAATTTTATAATTCGGATGAACCATTCAGGAGAAGGTCTATTGATCTACCGACGGGGCAAAAAGTTGTTAACCGACTTTGAAACTCTCAGGTCTTGTTTACAAGTAGAACTGCATGGGGACGAATCTCTGGAGAGACTCCCTCCCGCTTTAAATAGCGCGGAGGAAAACGAGCACCGAAGGAGCAAATCCGCTACTATAGCGGATAATCTCTCAGGTAAAAGGACAGAGACAAGCGAAAGAAAATGCCGATTTGTATCGGTTTATTTTTCTATCCCTTGTTTCTCCAGAGACCATTTCATTTACTTGAAGTGGTTTTTATTTTTTCTAAAAAAGGAGAATAAAGATGGAGACAGTAAGTAAAGTATTAGAACAAATCAATCACTATGTGTGGGGATTACCAACGTTGTTGTTACTCGTTGGTACTGGTATTATTCTCACAGTGCGTTTAAAAGGTTTACAGTTTAGTAAACTATTATACGCTCACAAACTAGCTTTTAAAAAATCAGAAGATACATCTTCCTCTGGAGATATTAGCCACTTCCAAGCACTTATGACAGCTATGGCGGCAACGATTGGTATGGGAAATATAGCTGGTGTTGCAACTGCTGTGACGATCGGTGGACCTGGTGCCATCTTTTGGATGTGGATTACTGCTTTGTTTGGTATGGCAACAAAATATGCCGAAGCAATTCTTGCGGTGAAATACCGTGTTAGTAATGAAAATGGTGAATATTCAGGTGGACCAATGTACTATTTAGAACGTGGTTTAGGTAAGAAGTGGCTTGCAGTTTTATTTGCTATATTCGGTACAACTGCTTCTTTCGGTATCGGGAATATGGTGCAATCTAATTCAGTTGCAGAGGCAATGCGAATTAATTTCTCTTTCCCTCCTGCTTTAACTGGTATAGTAATGTCATTTTTAATCGCTATCGTTATTTTAGGCGGTGTAAAAAAAATTGGGAAAGTAACAGGATATGTTGTTCCTATTAAAGCTTTCTTTTATATCATTGCTGGTCTTATCATTATTTTCTATCACTACGATCAAATTCCTGAAGCATTTTCACTTATTTTTTCTGGTGCGTTTAATGGTACTGCAGCTGCTGGTGGTTTTATCGGTGCAACAGTTGCATCAGCTATTCAAATTGGAATGGCGCGCGGCGTATTTGCGAACGAAGCTGGTTTAGGGAGTGCCCCTATTGCCGCGGCGGCTGCAAAAACTGATTCCCCTGCAAAGCAAGCTTTAGTTTCAATGACTGGTACTTTTCTAGATACGTTTATTGTATGTACAATTACAGGGCTAGTATTAATTACTACAGGTGCATGGAAGTCTGGTAAAACTGGGGTTGAAGCTACAACACTTGCGTTTCAATCTGTATTCGGTACTGCTGGTAGTATGATTCTTGGTATCGCAATTATTTTATTCGCCTACTCTACTATTTTAGGCTGGTCGTATTACGGTGAGAAATGCGTGGCTTATTTATTTGGAGAAAGTGCTGTTAAATATTATAAAGCAATCTTTATTGTCATGATTGCTATTGGTGCGAATTTAAAATTAGGCATCGTATGGACATTTGCGGATATTGCAAATGGACTTATGGCGATTCCAAACTTAATTGGTCTTATTGGGTTAAGTGGTATTGTTGTTGCTGAAACGAATCGCTTTTTACAAGCAGAGAAATTGAAAGAAAATAATAAAAAACAGGCAAGTTAATCTATGAAAAAAGGAATGACTCATACATGATGAGCATTCCTTTTTTCATCCCCTCTTTTACTTTATTACTATCATTAAAAATATATTTATATCAATGTTTACTCCTTTTTATTCCTCCAAAAGTTTTTCACATAAATGTCATAAATCGTATGGTCTAACTATATAGTTGAAAAGGAATGCGACATTAAAGTGTCGCTGAAAAACTCATCCAAGAAAAGGGAGGAAAAATCTTTTGAAAAACAAAATCATTGTTTTCCTATCTGTTTTGTCTTTTATTATTGGTGGTTTCTTCTTTAACACGAATACTTCAAGCGCTGAAACATCATCTACTGATTACGTTCCTAACCAATTAATCGTTAAGTTCAAGCAAAATGCATCTTTAAGTAATGTGCAATCTTTTCATAAATCTGTCGGAGCTAATGTCTTATCTAAAGATGATAAGTTAGGTTTTGAAGTCGTTCAATTTTCAAAAGGTACTGTAAAAGAAAAAATAAAGAGTTATAAAAATAATCCAGATGTGGAATATGCAGAACCGAATTATTACGTTCACGCCTTTTGGACTCCAAACGACCCATATTTTAAAAATCAATATGGATTACAAAAAATTCAAGCTCCACAAGCTTGGGATAGCCAACGAAGTGATCCTGGTGTAAAAGTAGCCATTATTGATACAGGAGTTCAAGGCTCACACCCTGATTTGGCTTCGAAAGTAATTTACGGGCATGATTATGTTGATAACGACAATACATCTGATGATGGGAATGGTCATGGTACACATTGCGCTGGAATTACTGGAGCACTTACGAATAACAGCGTCGGAATTGCTGGTGTTGCCCCACAAACTTCCATTTATGCTGTTCGCGTATTAGATAATCAAGGAAGTGGTACTCTCGATGCTGTAGCGCAAGGTATTCGAGAAGCTGCTGATTCGGGTGCAAAAGTAATTAGTTTAAGTTTAGGAGCTCCAAATGGTGGTACTGCATTACAACAGGCCGTTCAATATGCATGGAATAAAGGCTCTGTTATAGTTGCAGCTGCTGGAAATGCTGGAAATACAAAAGCTAATTACCCTGCTTATTACAGCGAAGTAATTGCAGTTGCTTCTACAGACCAATTAGATAAGAAATCTTCATTTTCTACTTATGGTAGCTGGGTTGATGTTGCAGCACCAGGTTCAAATATATATTCTACTTATAAAGGAAGCACGTATCAATCATTAAGTGGTACATCTATGGCAACACCTCATGTCGCAGGAGTTGCTGCTCTTTTAGCAAATCAAGGATATAGCAATACACAAATTCGCCAAATTATTGAGTTAACTTCTGATAAAATTACTGGTACAGGTACGTACTGGAAAAACGGTAGAGTCAATGCATATAAAGCTGTACAATATGCGAAGCAATTACAAGAAAATAAAGCTTCTTAAGAAATAAAGTAAAACTTTAATCAGTTGATCTACCATTCATGCGGAATAAAATAGAAGGAGAGACTTCTACAACTAAAGCCTCTCCTTCTTATAAACTATATTACTCTCCCTGCTTTTTAACCATATGTAAATACAGAACAAAATCCATCATTGTCGACGAATGACCAAGTTGACGAATCATCGCTGTTATATTTCCTCTATGATATGTACCATGATTTACGACATGTTGTACTAACTCTAAAATTGAAGTTTCTAATTTTCCTACATATGGATTCTCGATAACAAATACAGCATTCACATCTTGTATTGTACTTAAAAAGTCTTTATATTGATCTGCCATGTTTTCAAACATTTTTTCTAATTCATGTAACGATTTGTTTTCCATTTGTTTTCGTAAATCTTCTCGGCCTTGTATTGCTTCATTCATACTTTTACCATGCAATATGTGTAACCACACTTGATCTGTAATATAAATATGGGCAAACGTATCCTTGATTGATGGAAATACACTCTGCATCTGTTCAGTAAAAATCGTCTCATAGTTTGGTAATTCTTTTAGTCGATTGAATAATCGTAGATTAGCCCAAGCATGGTAATCCACTTGTTTTAACATGTACTCTTTCAATCGAAATCGCCTCCTTATTGTATGAAACGAATAGTTTGTTTCTTTATTTCTGATTCTCTATCAGCTTTTGCAATTCCTTTTTCTTCAATTTCTTGTTTATTTATAGTTTTATATTTTACATACGTATGAAATTCCGTTTGAAATGGAAACGGTGTAATCCGAATTGTTTCCTTGTCCACCCATTCAGCTTGTATAGGTTTCTCCTCCTTACTATTAAACATTTCTGTTCCTTCAAAACCATCTTTAAACAAATCAATTTCCTCTTCCTTTTCTACACCCGGTTTATTCATACAGACATATAAAGAAAGTTCATCGCAAAACTTTAATAATCTATAATGCTTATCGAACATCACAAATTGCTCTTTTGTTAGCGTCGTCAATATTCTTTTTTGTCGTTCCAATTCCCCTGTATAAAATGACATCATTTCTTCATCTTCCTCATTTAATGGAAATGATAAAAAATGCTTACTACAAAGTAATGCTCCGTATGGATTGGCATCTTCAATTTCATTCAAACCAATCGTATAAAAGACAAAGCGTAATGAACTTGGACAATCCATAAAAGTATATGGAATATTTTTAGCATCATTTAAAATTGGTACTTTATCAAGTTCTATCCATCCTCTATCATGCTCATATATTGCATCAATTGTCTCTTTTAAATATGTGTCATCTTCAAAAAAATCTTCTTTTATATGCTTCGCAATCTCTCCAGCTAAAAAACCATGATCATGTTGACGAATTAATATACTTTCTTTCTCATCCTTTTCACGAAAAATCATCTGTATACTCCCCCTCATCCTCATATTACAGCGTTTTCTATGCATCAATTCTTAATTAATCCCTAAATATTAGCAGGGATTCAGTTTCTTGCAACGAAATTAACATAACTATATAGCATTCTTTCTAACAATATAAATAGCTTTATCTTTACTATCTATTATACTAAATCATTCATTCCAAAAAATTTTTTTATGAGGTGAAAACATGAACAAAACAGAATTAATTAAAAATGTCGCACAATCAGCTGATATTTCTCAAAAGGATGCTTCTGCAGCTGTACAATCTGTATTTGACACAATTGCTACTGCATTACAGTCTGGCGATAAAGTTCAATTAATCGGCTTTGGAACTTTTGAAGTGCGTGAAAGATCTGCTCGTACAGGACGTAATCCACAAACCGGCGAAGAAATTCAAATCGCTGCTGGTAAAGTTCCTGCATTTAAAGCAGGTAAAGAGTTAAAAGAAGCTGTGAAATAAACAAGAAACCAGCCATTTTATAGGCTGGTTTCTTGTTTTAATTTAGTAATTGCTTTATATTTTCTGCATGATACACCTCGCAAATATAAAATATGCATCTGCAGTTACTTACAATTTGATATTTTCTTGTTGGATACACATGCGCCGAAACAGAGCATCCATCAAATAATTCAATAATATTCCCAGAAGGCTGATATCCTTCATATAATACGTTCCTTCTTACTTCCATCTTTTCTATAAGTTTTTCAACTGGAATGTTTCCACTCTCTAGCTCCCTCTTTATTGTATTTGGTAAAAACGAGGTATCCGCAAAAATGAGATTTTCAGATAATACTTTCCCTTTATAACTAATATTGGATACACGGTAAAGAAATGTTCCGTTTTTATCAAAGAAACTCTTTGCTTCTTTCGGGATATACTGTCTATCCAGCACCTCTTGTTCTAGAACATCAAACTGAACTGTATCATTCAATAACTTTTCTAAAGCATGAATAGATGATGTATCTCCAGAAAATAAAATATTTTTAATTGCTTGTACATTATAAGTGGATTCATTTGTTCTATTTTCCGCTACTAGCATGAGGAACACCTCTTCTATAAAATATTTAATTAAACTTATTTATCATTTAAAAGCGCTACTGCATCCAGCTGTATGATTTCGGTGACTTCTTTACTACATATTGCAATTGAAGCTATATAATCTATACTTGGCCTTAAATCTCTCATCACTGTATTTTCTACTAACTCTTGTCTATCCTGAAAAACTAACAAGTTTGGAGGATCATTTGGAGCTGATATAGTAATATCCACTGGTGGAATCATTAGACCTTCACCTGTCGCTTTGAGCACAGCTTCCTTTCTAGTCCAATATGTTAAAAAACCTTCTATTTTTTGTTCATTTGGCAACTTCATAACTTGCGCTATTTCAATGTCGGTTAATACGCCTTCTACCATTTTCATAACATCAACATCTGGATTCATTTGTTCAACATCAACGCCTACAGGTGCAGACTTTGTAAATGCAACTACAACCCACTCACCCGAATGTGAAACCGATAACTGCGGCATCCCCTCTGGTAATTGTGGTCTACCATGTTGTAACTTACATACTGGGCACAGCCTATCAATTGGCACTTGAACTGGTGACATAGAAAGTATTTTACCTAGAACTAATCTACTAATTACACAACCGATTATAAAACGAGCACGATCTGCCGAATGATGATATGAATTTGCTTTCTCTCGTTCAACATCATTTAGTAAATTGTAATGCCATGATTGTAAATCCGAAATTCTTCCCCACCATATTTGACAATCATTCTCATTCAAAATCGGTATAGAATCTACAACTTTACTTTCTATCATGTAAACTCTCTCCTTCTAAATACCAATATCATTTTATTTCAAAAGACCATTTTCAAACTTATTCATTTACAACTTCTTTCTCTTTTTGTAATACAGGTAACGGTTTTTTCTTCTTTTTTGACATTACCTCTTTATCAGAAATACGTAAAGAAAATAGTAATGCTACGAGTAAAAATATTGCTGATCCAATTAATGCTGCTTGATATGGCAATAAATCTGAATGAGTATTATGTTGTACACTGCTATTTCCAAAACCGGCTAGTATACTAGCTAAAACAGCAACTCCTATCGCTGAACCTAATCGATTTTGCACATTAAATATAGTAGTTGCTCTCCCCATAGAAGGCGGCGTTATATTGTTAAATGCAGAAAATTGAACTGCTCCAACTGATTGGCCTAAGAAAATACCTATGCCAAACAATAATACCCGTATTTGCCAAGGGTTCGTATCGTGATTTACAAAACTTAATAAAATAAAGATAATCGCCGTACAAATTACCCCTATAGAAATTACCTTACGAGCTCCTAATTTCTTATATGACCATGGCACAATCTGTGACGATATCATTAATCCAATGGCCTCTGGGAATGTAGTAAGACCTGATTCCAGTGCGGATGCTCCTATTACATTTTGATACATAAGCGGAAAAACAAATAACATTCCTAGTAAACCAGCTGATGAAAATAATGAAATAAGGCTCATCTTTCTAAAGACTGGTTCTTTTAATAAGCGTAAATCTAACATCGGTTGCTTTACTTTCAGTTCTACGATTATAAACAATGTAATGAATACAACCCCAGCTATCCCAGTACTCATAATTTCTGGAGAAATCCACCCTTTTGACGGTCCCTGGCTGAGTGCATATATGAGCATCGCAAATCCTGGTGCTGATAAAATAAAGCCGAGAGAATCAAAGCGACCAGCTGATTTTTCAACATGCTCTGCTAAAAATAGAAGTCCAAATAGCAATGCAACAATTCCAAATGGTAGATTAATATAAAATGCCCAGCGCCAAGACATTTGATCTACAAAAAAGCCACCAATAATTGGTCCTACTGCCGGTGCGACAGCAATTGGCAACACAATAAACCGAGAAATTTTCGGCCTTTCCTCTGGTGAAAATGTTCGGAATAACATCGCCATCCCAACTGGTGTTAAAAGCCCCCCACCAGCACCTTGAATAATACGAAAAATATTCAAGGATGTAATATCGTTCGCTATCCCACATAACGCAGATGCGGTTGTAAATACGAAAAGAGCAGCTAGAAATACTCTTTTCGTACCGAATCGATCTCCTAACCAACCAGAAATCGGAAGGAAAACAGCTAAGCTAACTAAATATCCAACATTAACTGTCCCCATAGCAGATGGTGGCACTTGCAGTTCCTTACTTATCGTTTGCAGTGCTACATTTACAATCGTTGCGTCCATGGCAGCCATAAACATCGCTGTTATATATACGATGCTTACAACTACTTTTGGATTTATTTTTGCTTTCATTATCGTTTTCCTACTACTATTTTTTCACCAGCTTGATTACTTTTTGGATTCAAATCTGTCCAGGTATTTTCAACATATTGTAAGCAATCGTGCCTGCTAGCTTCTTCATGTACGACATTCCACCCAATAGGTACATCAAGAAAGACAGGCCAGAGAGAATACTGGCCCTCCTCATTTATTAATACTTTATATGTGTAATTATCATTTTCAAATGGATTCGTCATACTCTCCTTACCCCTTTCTTATTCTGCAAATATTTCGCTAATACTTGTCCAATTTCCGTAAGTGGACCTGGCTGACATAGATCTTTATGTCTACAGTCAATATCATGCTGCACAATTTTCCCATCTAAATAATTTAGCCATGTATTTGGAGAAATAGGATCAAACCAGTCTGGTATAACAGTAGATCTAAAGAATAAAATATCTCCATTATAAACTTTCGGTACGTATCTCCCTAATAATCCTACCGAATTTACATATGTTTCTTTCAAGTTCAATATAGTCTCTTCTTCAAGACTTGCTAATGCACTTCCATCTGTACGAAGGATTTCAACTGCACTTTCCATCGTAAGTGGTTTACCATCCATGTTATCTGGGTCATATCCGCCTAAAGCAAGTAATGCGATTAACGCTTCCTCTTCAGTAGGCGCTTCCGTATTCGGTAGGAAGTGACCAGGATAAGAATCTAGCATAACGAGTAATTCTACTTCTTCCCCTTCATTTTGTAGTTGCGCTGCCATTGCATGCACAACATTTCCTCCGAGCGACCAACCGAGTAAACGATATGGTCCGTGAGGCTGTACTTCACGAACGTGTTTTAAATAATCCGCTGCCATTTCCTCTAAACTTCTTGGAAGTTCTTCATTTTTAGCGATACCACGTGCTTGCACGCCGTAGATTGGATAATCTGTTCCTAAAGATTTCATAAGTCCTGCATAGCACCAACTTAATCCACCTGCTGGGTGTACACAAAATAGTGGCAATTGGTTTCCGCTTGCTCGTAACGGAAGCAACACATCGAGTGCACTTTGTCCATTTCCCACTTCAAGTCTTTCAGCAAGGCCTGCAACAGTAGGTGCTGCAAATAAAGTTCCGATATTTAATTCGATCCCAAGTGCTTCTTTAATACGGCTCATAAGCTGCACTGCAAGGAGTGAATGACCACCTAAATCAAAGAATCCGTCATCAATTCCAATTTGAGGTACACTTAGCACTTCTGTAAACAAGTCACATAACATTTCTTCTTGCGGTGTTCTTGGTCCACGACTAGAAGATGATATGATAAATTCTGGAGCTGGCAATGCCTTTCTATCTAACTTACCATTCGGAGTTAAAGGGAACTCATTTACTACTACAAAAGCGTATGGAACCATATAATCTGGTAAACTACCACTAGCAAACTGACGCATTTCATTCATATCAATCGCTTCATTATTTGATGCGACGATATAAGAAACTAATCGTTTATCCCCTGGTTGATCTTCCCGTACAATAACTGCTACTTGCTCAACTGTAGGGTGTTTCATTATGACCGCTTCTATTTCTCCTAATTCAATTCGGAATCCACGAATTTTTATTTGATGATCTGCACGTCCTATATAATCTAGCGTCCCATCTTGACGCCAGCGTGCTAAGTCTCCAGTACGATACATTCTTGTACCTGGCTTGCCAAATGGATCTGCAATAAAACGTTCTGCAGTTAAACCTGCCCTTCCTAAATATCCACGAGCAAGCCCTGCACCTGCAACATACATTTCTCCAACTACTCCAGGTGGCACTGGTTGTAAATAATGATCTAATACGTATACTTTAAGATCAGGTATACTGCACCCAATTAAACTATTTGCTCGTAAAGAAACGGTACTCTCATCTAGCTCAATATAACTAACATGTACTGTCGTCTCAGTAATACCGTACATATTAATAAGCTTCGGTGCGTTATGAGGATGTCGACTATACCAATCTTCTAATCGACTTAGCTCAAGTGCTTCACCTCCAAAAACAACATATCGTAAAGATAATTGTTGGCCAATCTCTTTATTTTCACGATCTGCTTGCATCAATTGATAGAACGCTGATGGAGTTTGGTTTAAAACAGTTACCTTTTCTTTAACAAGAAGCTGTAAAAATTCTTTCGGCGAGCGACTTACAGTATGTGGAACTACAACTAAGCGCCCTCCGTATAATAAAGGTCCCCAAATTTCCCAAACCGAGAAATCAAAAGCATATGAATGGAACATCGTCCACACATCGTTTCCATCAAACTGGAACCAATGATCAGTTGCTCCTAAAAGTCTTACTACATTTTGATGAGGTATCATAACGCCTTTCGGTCTACCTGTTGAACCTGATGTATAAATAACGTAAGCAATATGTGATGGAGTTAATGGCTTCACGCGCTCCATTTCATCAATATTGTCTTCACTATGTTTCTCAATTTCTTCTATTACTTTTACATTATCAACTAAAACTTTTAGTGCCTCATTACATTCAATTTCCACTTCTGAATTCGTTAAAACACATGATGGTTTCGCATCGTGTAGCATAAAAGAAATACGGTCTGCTGGGTAATCTGGATCTAACGGAAGGTATCCAGCACCAGCTTTAAGAACAGCTAATAAGCTTACAACCATGTTTAATGATCTTGGCATCGCTAAAGCAACGAGTTGATCAGGACCAATTCCTTTTGCTATTAGGAATCGAGCTATTTTATTTGCTTTTCTATTTAACTCTTCATAAGTTAATTTCTTATTTTCAAAGACGACAGCAATAGCATTTGGATTAATATGAACCTGCTTTTCAAATAATTGTGGCAATGTCATTTCTGGTGCAATTTGAAAACCACCATTCCACTTTTCTAACACTGTATTTTTCTCTGCTAAAGTTAATATTTCTAATCTGCCAATGGATTGATCTGGATTTGTCGCCGCATCATCTAATAACAAAATGAATCGTTCTATTAGTTTTTGAACCGTTTCATGTTTATATAAATCGGTACTAAACTCTAGTAAACCATGTAAACCGTTCGGAGTACCATCAACCCCGTGACTCTCACTAATTTCAAATGTTAAATCAAACTTCGCAGAGCCAACACTTTGAATTTCAAGGCTCGTTTCTATATCCGGGACATCAAAGATTGCTTCTGGCGTATTTTGGAAAGCTAACATAACTTGAAATAGCGGATGACTATTTCGAGTACGCACCGGGTTTAACACTTCAACGAGTCGTTCAAATGGAACATCTTGATTTTCATAAGCTGCAAGATTTGCCTGCTTCACTCTATTTAATAATTCTTTAAAACTTGGATCTCCTGAAGTATTTGTACGTAACACTAATGTATTTACAAATAAACCAACAATATCTGAAAGTACATCATCATTTCTTCCAGCAATCGGACTTCCAATTGGTATATCAGTGCCTGCACCTAATCTTGTAAATAGCGCACTTAGTCCTGCTTGCAATACCATAAACAAACTAACTCCGTTTTTCCGTGCGAGCTCTACTAACCTACTATGCATACCTGCATCTATATGAAAATGAATTGTTTCTCCTCTGTAACTCGTTTCCATTGGACGCTGATAATCTGTAGGTAACTCCAATTGATCTGGTAATCCCTTTAACTCTTTCTTCCAAAAATCTAATTGTGTTGAAATGAGACTTTCTTGTGTAGTTTCATCCCCTAACAATTGCTGTTGCCAAAGTGCATAATCTGCGTATTGAACTGGAAGTGTCTCCAGCTGTACTTTGTTCCCTTGACATCGCGCTTTATACGCCGCTGTAAAATCTCTCGTTAACGGTTGTAACGACCAGCCATCCCCTACAATATGATGCAATAGAATTAGTAATACATGTTCGTTTTCATTCACTGTAAATAGTTGCAAACGAACTGCTGGTTCAACATCGAGGTTAAAGCTATATCTTACAGCCTCCGCAAGTACACTTTCTAATTCATTTTTACATGTATTTGTTATAATCATTTCAAGATTTAAGTTTTCCATATGTAAAATTTCCTGGTAGGAACTACCTAATACGTTAGGGAAAATTGTTCTAAGTGTTTCATGTTTCTCGACTACATCATAAAAGGCACCTTGTAATGCTCCCTCGTTCAACTTTCCAGACAAACGAATGACTAACGGAATATTATAAGTAGGACTTGGACCTTCTAAACAATGTAAGAACCATAGTCTACGCTGTGCAAATGAAAGTGGAACTTCATTTGGCCTACTTACTTTCTTAATCGCTGGTCTTGCAGTTTTTGCTCGATCCAATTGTTTCACTAATTCAGCAACAGTTGGCGATTCAAATAGTTTTCCAATTCCTAATTCGACACTTAACGTTTCACGAATTCTTGCCATTAAACGCGATGCAAGAAGCGAATGTCCACCCATTTCAAAGAAATTATCATCAATGCTAATGTGAGAAACACCAAGTACTTCTGCAAATAAATGACATAATATTTCTTCTTTCGGATTTCTAGCAACTCTCTCATTGTTCATGCCATTAAAATCAGGAGCAGGTAATTTCTTTCTATCAATCTTTCCATTTGGCGTTAATGGTAATTCTTCTAGCAATACAAATGCTGATGGCACCATATAATTCGCTAAACTTTCTGAAACATAAGAACGAATTTCTGAAAGATGAATCGTTTCCTTCTCTTCGGCAACAATATACGCAATGATTCGTTTATCATTTGGACGATCTTCTCGTACCATAACCACTGCCTGCTTAATATTTTCATGGCGTTGTAATACCATTTCAATTTCAGCTAATTCAATTCGGAAACCACGAATTTTAATTTGATGATCTGCGCGGTTCATGTACTCTAAAACACCATCACTGCGCCATTTTACTAAATCACCTGTACGGTACATGCGCTGCCCTGGTTTTCCATAAGGATTTGCAACAAACCGTTCAGCTGTTAACTCCGGTTTTCCTAAATATCCGCTTGCAAGTCCTTCCCCTGCAATATACAATTCACCAATAACTCCAGGTGGAACTGGTTGTAAACCTGCATCTAATACATACACGTCTGTATTCCAAATTGGCTTTCCAATAGGAGGTATACCACTTTCCCTTTCATCGATGTTCATGACAGTAGACCAAATAGTCGTTTCAGTTGGTCCATATAAATTAGTTAATGAACAACCTAATTCTTTTAATTTATTTGCTAAATGCGCTGGAAGAGCTTCACCACCAACTAGTATGTTTAGCCCTTGTAGCTCCTCTGGATAATCAGTTACTAACGCCTGCCAAAGCGTCGGTGTAGCCTGCATAATGGTCACTCTTTCTTCCTGTAAAAGTGTCGTTAATGCAGAAGGCTCTTGAATGTCTTCCTTTTGCGCAATTGTTAAACTTGCACCACTAATAAGAGGTAAATAAATTTCTAGAGCAGAAATATCAAACGCAAATGTTGTCACTGCTAATAAATGATCATGTTCATGTAACGAAAACTTTTGTTGCATAGCCATTAAAAAGTTACTTAAACCTCTCATAGGAACAATTACACCTTTTGGGTTACCCGTTGAGCCTGAAGTATATATTGTATAGGCTGGGTTTAAAAGTGATACATCATTCTTACATTCTATATTCATACGAGAATATGTATGTAATTCTAGTTTCGTTTCTTCGTCATCTAATACAATTTTTTTCATATCATTTTCTATAACTAACTTAGATGAAACAGATGAATGTGTTATGATACAAACTGGTTTTGCATCATTTACTATATAATTTATTCGCTCAGCTGGGTATTCTGGATCTATTGGTAAATACGCTGCACCAGCCTTTAAAACTGCTAGCATACTAGTTACCATTTCTATTGATCTTGGAAATACTAAAGCTACAAACTGATTTGCTCGTATTCCTTCTTTTACCAAATAGTGCACCAGTTCATTCGCTCGTTCATTTAACTCTTTATACGTAAGATCTACACCGTTACAAGTAACTGCTACTTTATTTGGAGTTTTTTGTACTTGTTTTTCAAATAGTATAGGTAGGGCGATTAAATTATCTGCTTCCTTCGTTTCATTCCATTCCAATAAAACTTTATGATTTTCTTCAGGAAGAGTAATGTTTATCTTTCCAATTGACTCGTTTTTTTGATAAGCATTTATCATTAATTCTAATAATTGCATAAATCTTTCTTTATGCAATGCTAGCTCCGCACCATTATATACTTCCGGATTCGCATCAAAATGAATCATTAGCTCATTTTGATCAAAACGTTTATATACATTTATTGATAAATCATCGACAGGTCCCGCTGATAAATTATGTGTAATACCACGATTCCCAGCAAAGTTAAGCCCATAATCAAAAGGCATAACATTCACTAACGGTCCAAATAATCTTTGATTTTCACCTAATAACTTTAAGTCTCTTCTTAATTCCTCATGACGGTATTTATGATGGCGACGTACATCTCGGATTTCTTTAGAAACTTGCTGCAATAATTCTACGAGAGTTATATTTGGAGTTACAGTAAGACGAAGTGGTACTAAATTCATTACCATACTCGGTGTATGAATAGATGCAGAACCTAGACGCCCCATCATCGGTAAACCTAAAACAATATCATTTTCACCTGTTAATTTATGCATATAAATACTTGTTACAGCGACAATGAATTCCGGCCAACTTGTTAACGAAATATTGATATCTTCTAGTAAAGTTTTTGTACTAGAACTAGATAAACAAGCTGTTTCGCGTAAAAATCCATTTGATGTTCTCGGTGCTCGTTCTGCCAAACTTACAACGTCTGGTTCATCCGCAAATTTTTCTAACCAAAAAGCACGATCTTCCTGAAATTGTTTAGACTCACGATACTCCATATCTTCTTGCACAACTTTTGCAAGAGAACCAAATGTCTTTTCATTCTTGTTTGTTTCTTCTATAAGTGATGTATACTCATTCGCTACCTTTTGGCTAAGAAGTGAAAATCCATAGCCATCCATCACAATGTGATGGATGCGCTGATACCAAAAGAAACGATTATTTTCAACTTGAATAAGTGCTTCAGTAAATAAAGTATCTTTTTTCAAATCGACTGGCATAGATAAATCATTTTTCATCCATGCTTTAGCAGCCTCTTCAGGATTTTCTTCTTTACGAACGTCAATAAAATGCATATGAAACTGTGATTCTTCAATAACTTGCCATGGGCCAATTTCATCCTCTTCGAAGCGAACATGAAGTGCTTCTGCTTCCATTACAACTTTACGTACAGCTAATTCAAAAATGTCTTGATGAATATTTCCGTTTATTTCTACATATTCCCCAGTATTATAAATTGAATTAAGTGGATCTAATTTTTGCGCAAACCACATACCAGACTGCGCAGATGATAACGAATGACGAACCTTTTGACTATTAGGCATTCTTCACTACCCCTTTATTATGTAGTCTATATTAAAGTACACGTTCTGTTTGCAGAGATAATAAGCGATGCCAATCAACAACTGTTGGGTTCTCTGCTAAATCCGCAAAAGTAATCTCCTTTCCTTCGCGACGCCACTTCTCTACTAAACTCATAATTCTGACCGAATCAAGTCCTCTATTTAATAAATCTTCATCAGTCCCAACACTCTCTACTGGTTCACGAAGTAATTGTGCAACTAGTTCATGTACTTTTTGTAAAGTGATTTCATCATCATCTTTTAAACCTTGTAACTCTGTTAACAAACTGTTAGTTGATGTCGTTACTGCACATCTATTTGAAGCATACTCCAACGCTTGTTTATGATGTTCTAGTGAAAAATCAGCAACTGCATCCGCTACAAAGAACGGCTGAATTCCATCCATAAATGCTTCACAAGCTGTTAAAAGGCAGCCAATATGCGCATAAATACCGCAAATAATGAGTTGATCTCTTCCTTGTTCGTTTAAAATTTCTAATAGATGTGTCTTTTTAAATGCACTATATCTCCATTTTGTTAAGAATATATCATCCTCATCAGGAGTAAGTTCATCGACAATTTTCTTTTTATCTGGTCCAGCAGGAATACCGTCCCCCCAAAAATCTTGTAATAACCCTCGTTGTTCTAGTGTTTGTCCACCCGGTTGCGCTGTATAAACAACTGGTATACCAAGTTCCTTACATTTTTCTCTTATCACCTTAATATTTGAAATGAGTTCTACTTTCGGTGACTCTTTATCGCTATATGCATCAAGAAAATATTCTTGCATGTCATGGATTAGAAGAACCGCACGTTTCGGATCTGGTTTCCAATCCACTTTATTTTTTGGTAGTTCTGATTCAATTGGCATTTTATATACTGAAATAGATGGGATAGCCATCTAATCACTTCCTTCCGGTTTTTATTATTGTTTTACTGTAATAAGTTTTTCAGCAATGACTTTACGTAGTTCTTTTTTGCTTACCTTTCCAACGCCTGTTTGCGGGAATGATTCAATAAATTCAATTCGATCTGGAATCTTATAAGCTGCTATACCACGCTCTCTTAAAAATTTTTTTAATTCACTTACTGCCGGAGCTTGTCCGCGAGCTATAACAAATGCACAAGTACGTTCTCCTAAATAATCGTCAGGCATAGATACAATCGCTACATCATGTACTGCAACATGTGCTAATAGATGATTTTCAACTTCTTCCGCGGCAACTTTCTCACCACCACGATTAATTTGATCTTTATCTCTTCCTTCTACAATGATGTAACCTTGTTCATTTACTTTCACAAGATCTCCTGTGCGATAAAATCCATCCTTTGTAAACGATTGTGCATTATGCTCTTCTGCTTTATAATAACCACGAATTGTATATGGCCCTCTTGTTAATAAACTACCTACTTCGCCAGGTTTTACATCGTTGTCATTTTCATCAACAACTCGTACTTCATCGAGTACAGACATTGGTCTACCTTGTGTATAAATAATAATTTCTTCCGGATCATCTAATCTTGTATAGTTCACTAATCCTTCCGCCATACCGAATACTTGCTGTAATGTACATCCAAATGTAGGGCGTATACGTTTTGCAACTTCAGCACTAAATTTCGCGCCACCTACTTGAATCACTTCTAGACTCGATAAATCGTTATTACGTGAAGATGCAGCATCAAGCCATATCATTGCTAATGGTGGTACGAGAGCAGTAATCGTAACTTTTTCTTTTTCAATAAGTGCAAATGCCTCATCTGGACTACCTCCAGTTGCCAGCACTACTTTTCCACCCGCATAGAAAGTTCCAAATGTTCCAGGAGAGCTCATCGGGTAATTATGTGCTACTGGAAGAACGGCCATATAGACACTCTTTGCACTTAAATTACAAATTTCAGCGCTAACACGTAAACTATAAATATAATCATCATGCGTTCGAGGAATTAATTTAGAAAGTCCTGTTGTCCCCCCTGATAATTGGAGAAACGCAACATCACTTGGCTGAACTTCTGGTAATGGAACGGGATCTATATATAAATCACTTATGTTCACAAATTCTTCTTCTTCTCCCACTACAATTACATGTTGTAAAGTTGGCACTTTCTCTTTCACTTCTCTTGCTAGTTTTCGATAATCAAAACCGAGAGCTTTATCTGAAATAACGTAAGCACTCGCCTCACCAAACTCACAAAAATAACTAATTTCACTGCTTCGATGTGAAGGTAATGCAAAAACAGGAAGTGCCCCAATTCGAAATAGTGCAAAACATACTTCGAAAAACTCAATAACGTTAGGTAGCTGGATTACAACTCGATCCTCTTGCTTTATTCCTAAATTCAGTAGCCCTGAAGCTAATCGATCTACTTTTTTATCAAACTCACTATACGTAATATGCGTATTACCACTTACAACTGCAATTTGATCGCCATATTTTTCAGCTCGCTCTCTTAACATCCCGCCAAATGTTTCCCCAAGCCAACACCCTTCCTCTCGATAACGATCAGCAAATTCTTTTGGCCATTTTGTATAACCTGTTAGCATTCTTTCTGCCCCCTACTTTTCATTAAGTGAACTATCATTTAATCCTAATGCTTTCAACATTGTTTGGAACTTAGCTGATGTTTCTGCTAATTCATCTTCTGGTTTTGACTCAGCAACAACGCCCGCTCCTGCATATAAACGGAGTGTATTTTCTTGTACTTCAGCACAACGAATTGTAACAATCCATTCACCGTCTCCATTTAAATCACTCCACCCTAGCATTCCTGTAAAGAATTCACGGTCAAATGGCTCAATTTTTTGAATCGCCTCTCTCGCTTCTTCCATCGGTGTGCCGCAAACTGCTGGCGTCGGATGAAGAGCAATTGCTAATTCCAAAGAAGTAGTATTCGGATCCTTTAGTTCACCTTTCACTTCAGTAGATAAATGCCACATCGCTTCACTATGAATAACGGATGGCTTTTCCGGAACATGTAATGTATGACAGTACGGACGAAGCGCTGCAGCAACTGCTTCTACTACTACCGCATGTTCATGTAAATCTTTTGGAGAAGAAAGTAATTCCTCTGCTCTTCTCTTATCTTCAGCTGAATCCTCACTACGTGGCCTTGAACCAGCTAACGGATTAGAAATAACTTGCATACCATTACGTGAGACGAGTAATTCAGGGCTCGCTCCAATTAACGTCTTACTACTCTCATTTTCATCTTTCGATACATTCACAGCAAATGTATATCCATGCTTATTATGCGCTGCTAATTCTCGAAGAAGTTTTTGCTTATCAATCTTTTCGGAAGAATTAACATCTAACGATCTGGATAGAACGATTTTTTTTAAATCCCCGCCCTTTATTTTTGCAATTCCTTGCTTCACACCATTCATATACACTTCAGGCGCTGGCATTGACGTCATTTCGAATGTTACGTTCTCATTTGTTTCAAACTGATTTGTTGTATTCAATTGTAAACGCTCAGAAATTCTGCTATATTCTGGTACGATAAGTTGAACTTCTTTTCTACGATCAAATGGCAAGGCACCGACGACGATAGGATTCGGATTTCCTGCTTGTTTTGCATTACGTAACACTGCTTGTACAAGCTCTGGAAAACTTTCAATTTCATGATGCTTTACTGTAGTAAACTCTCCTTCTGCTAATATCGTTCGAGTTGGTGAAGCGAAAAAGAATGAAGATTCAGTCTTATAATCTTCTAGTAATTTTTCTGACAGTTCCTTTACAGCCGTAAATTCCTTCATTGTATAGTAACCCCCTGAATTTTTTATTAAACGCCTAATGTAGCTCCGCCATCAACACATAAATTATGCATTGTAATATGACTAGCTTTATCTGAAGCTAAAAACAATACTGCTTCAGCAATTTCTGAAGGCTGTGCAATTTTTTGTAACGGTATACCGAGTCTATATGTACTTTGAGAACCAGCAATTATATTTTTTTCTCCATTCTCATCAGCCCATAGTAACCTTTGCATTTCAGTTTCAGTAGAACCTGGAGAAACTACGTTACAGCGAATGTTATACGCTGCAAGTTCTAATCCTAAACATTTCATAAACATCGTCGTAGCAGCTTTTGATGCAGCATATGCAGCCATCTCCATTCTCGGCGTATTTGCTGCATTTGAACCAACTGTAACAATTGCCCCTGACTTTCTTTGCATCATATGTTTACTTACTGCTCGGGACATATAGAAAACTCCTGTAGAATTTACAGAAAACGTTTTATTCCAATCTTCATCACTTAACGAGTGAATCGCTCCCATACGTAAAACCCCTGCAACATTTACTAATATATCTATTGGAGCTATTTCATTTTCAATATCATTTACCATCTGTTCAACTGCGGTACTATCACTCACATCTAAGCAAAACGTTTTCAAATGTATTTCATTTAAGAGTTCGTTTAATCCCTCTTCATTTTGATCAACCGCAATAACTGTAGCTCCTCTTTCTAAAAACATTTTAGCAACAACACTACCTATACCTTGAGCTGCACCTGTTACTAAAACAGTTTTCCCATCAAATTCCCCTAAGTTCATTTCCTCTATCCTTTCATTTAAAAATCAATCTAATTAAATAAATAATGATAATGATTATCATTATCGATGTAAAAAAATAATACACTTACTAAACTAATTGGTCAAGTGTACTTTTCATTAAAATATTATTCATTGATAATGTTTTTCATTTAATGTTCTTACACCGAAATGATAATCTTTCTCAATAAACTTGTCAACCTATTTTTATTTTTCAGATAAAAACTTTAGTGCTTTTCAATACAATTACATCTAAAAGTATTAATAAACACTTACATTAATACTTTAATTCTTACTCCTCTTTGTAAAAATTGAAGATGATAAACTGAAGGTCTCTTCAGTTACAAAGCCTTAACAAAAAGTCGAGCATTTATTTTCTCAATATTTGTCTGAAAATATATCTTGCAAACATCAATTCATATTTTCTTTATTATTTAAGATTTAATACATATTTCGAATACAATGTATCGATTTATTATATTCCAATATAATCCAAACGGATATTTCACTCACTTTTATATCAAAAAAAATAAAAAGTAATTTAACCTTGTTAAAATAACTCAAAAAAGCACCCTATTTAACAGGATGCTTTTTCGTAACTATAGTGTTATAGAAGATTTATATACTTATGCTACGCTGCGATACGCTTCTTCTTGTTCTTTTTTCTGTTTAGGTGCTCGAATTAAAATTGCGATAATGAATGACACGACACATAGTACGCCAATCACCATAAAGGTTGGTTTGAATCCACCTAGAAGTGCACCGATAAAGGAACCTGCAAGCGCTCCAAATCCAAATCCTTGATACACAATTCCGTAATTCTTACTATGGTTTTTCATACCGAAGAAATCACCAACAATAGCTGGGAAAATAGTAATATTTCCACCAAAACAAAACGCTACACTTGCTACACATACGAAGTAGATACCGTAATTCAAATCTACGAAACTTAGAACTAATACCGAACTCGCCATAACCACAAAAGTACCCGTAACGATTTTTAAACGACCAATTTTATCTGATAACGGTCCTAGAATAATACGACCTAATGTGTTAAATATTGCAACCATAGCCACCGCATTAGCTGCTGTCGCTGCACTAAGCCCTACAAGTTGAACACCAATGTCTTTTACCATACCAATTAAGTATAAGCCACTCATACATGATGTAAATAACATGATGAATAATAAGTATACTTGTTTTGTGCCTAACATTTCTTTCATTGTATATTCATGAGTGTTTGTTTCCTGAACTGCACCTTGATCAGCAGCTTGATGGATTAAACAAGCTCCAAGGACAATCATAGCTGTAACAATTAAACCCCAATGTATAAACGCTTGCGATACACCAACGGAATCGATTAACTTTGCATTTATATATTTGAAAATTAAGCTACCTGTACCATATGCAGCTACAGATATACCAGAGATTAAACCTTTACGTTCAGGGAACCACTTAATTAAATTAGATAGTGAAGTAATATAAGCTGTACCATCTGCGTAACCTACAACAACTCCTGCTAGTACATAAAGCAATATTAACGAAGAAGCTTGTGAACTAAGTACTAATCCTAGTCCTAAT
The DNA here is from genome assembly GCF_028548245.1 of Bacillus sp. FF-1. Lineage (NCBI taxonomy): Bacteria > Bacillati > Bacillota > Bacilli > Caryophanales > Bacillaceae > Bacillus > Bacillus sp. FF-1. The sequence continues at coordinate 135,977 of NZ_JAQQGG010000002.1, read as the reverse complement.
GCTAGTCCAGCTATCATAATAAGTTTACGAAGTCCCCATTTTTCTTGCAATTTACTTGCAAATAAAGTTGAAAATGCTAAGGAAAGACTAGTAATTGAGAAAGTTATCGCAACCGCGTTAAGACTCCAACCGTATTTACTAACTAAAGGCTGATTGAATAAACTCCATGTATATATCGTTCCAAGTCCCATTTGAACTATTACTGTACCAAGGACAACAAGCCATGGATTAACCTTTGATTTTTTCATACCTTTCCGCCTCCTCTTTCTATTTCAATGCTTTTCGCTAAGTCTTGTTTTTTTATGTTCATTTTGGTCATCTCTTTTGATTTAACACCTTCATTGTATAAGATGTTTTCAGTTATGTAAGCACTTACAAGACAAGGCGTCAAAAACATGGAATCAGTTACAGAAAACGAAGGATGAAATACAAAAAAATGTTTTTTAAATACGTAATAGTTGTTCATATTGTTTTGTATAAGTTAAATTTACATATGTTTTTGAATCCTTTTTTCAATAGTAAAACAATAAAACCGTCTCTTTAATAAACATTAAAGAGACGGTTTTATTAAATTAATTCATAAGCCTGACTTTCTTTATACATTTATAATTGTTTCTTCAAATGTAATAATTGGCTCTACAAATTCCATCATAATGAAAGCATTTTTAATACGTCTTGTCAAAACTTCTTTTAATTCTGCACACATTTCTTCTGTAAGTGATTTTACAAATACAAAGTTGTGATAATACATCACACTCTTCTCTTTACTTAAAGGATTTAAAAACATCCCCTCTTTTGTAACGAGAGCGTTAGAATGCCCCGCTAAAGTTGAAAGAAATGTCTCTAAAATTTTTATTTCTCTTTTTGAAAATGCTTCTTCACAAACTACTTTAATATTCATTTCTGTTATCATTTATATATTCCCCCAACCATTTTTTCACAAGGGGATACTATTAAATCTTTACACAACTCCCCTTGTCGTTCAAAAAATTCACCAGAAAACTAAGTTGACTAACTTGTTTTTTCCCTTTATTCATATAAATCTCTCCTTTCGTATATATTACTTCTCCATTTGTAATTGATTACCTTTTTTTATATTAAAGTTTTTCTATGTTTTTAATTGGAATTTTACCAAAAGGGATCTTATTCCTAAACATATATTTTTTTGTACTCCTAAAAAACCCTTACTTATTTACTTTACGTTTTGGGCTACATAGTATTTGTCTTTTAAATAATTTGTTTAGCTGCAGTATATATTACATAGAAATATTGTTTCACTGATGCTGAAAACAATTTACTTTGCTTATAATAAAATATAACTTTTAGCATAGGAGTACTTTATACTCTTCTATTAGACTACAAATATTTTTTTGATAAATAAAACTAAATATTCACTAATATACTTATACGTGGTTTAATATATATAATAAAAAATATTTCTGTCTTTAATGAGGAGGTACTATGAAAGCAAACGTAGGGGATACTATACTTTTTCAACGAAACAATTTAAAGATTACAGGATCTGTATTAAAACTTTATACTGAATCGGTCTTAGTTGAAATTACAAATGTAAGCGGTGGTACTTTTGAATTTGATCGAACAATTGTAAATCATAAAAACTATAAAGTTTTAAATGCAAATACATAAAACAACACAAAATAGCTCCTGCTAAACAGCAGGGGCTATTTTATATAAAAATATTTCACTAGTTTATATACCCTAAAACATTAACAATCTTACTCGCTTTTAAATTGTTAATATGATAATAAATTTCTAAACCTCTTCTCTCTGCTCGTAACACTTTACCCTTCATTTTTGATAAATGTTGTGAAACAGTAGATTGCGGGATGTTCAGTAACTCTGTTAATTGTGTTACATTACAAGTTTTTCTTGTACTTAATTCATTTACAATTTGCAGTCGTATTGGATGCGCCATAATTTTTAAAATATCTACATCTTCTTCTGAAACTAAAGTTTTTTTCATTTCACTCGTATATGTTGTCATAAGACATTCCCCTTTTATATGAATTCCATTTTTATAAGATCTATTTCCAAAATTTTTAAAACCCTCGATTAAAACTTTCATATAGAAATAAAAGGATTTTAAATTTTTGAAAACAGAACTTACATTCACTTTATTTATTTGGTACATATACATAATACAATGTTAATATGTGCTCTATGTGAAGTTCGCATAAATTTGTAATGAAGATTTTTCAAATAATTCACATCTAACTACATATTTCCTCCTAACACTATCCAGTGATTTTAACATATTTTAGGCGTTTGTATATACTATCTACAAAATAAATGTTATTTAGGGGGAATTCAAATGCCTACAATGTTACAAGAAGAAGTTGAAGAAGCGCGCGAAACATATGTCAGTCGTATCATTTTGGTCGGTGGATCGGCTTTATTTTTAGTAGGCGGTGTTATCTCGGCAATTTCGGCTTTTAAAGCTTATAATCGTTTGGAAAATACGCCGTCTTCTACAGATAACTCATAGGTGAATTATCTAATTTTGAATAACAAATAAAGAGGCTGTCCCAAAAGATGCTTTTTAGCCAAAATCGTATAAAAAGTGAAAGGCAGAAATGTTGATTTTATAACATTTCTGCCTTTTCGATTTCATGTGATCTTACTTCGAAAGAGACTTATGAGACAGCCCCTTTATTTTATCAAAAGTTCTATACTAAAGAATCGCAAATAATATGAATTACAATTGAACTTACTTCACCACAAACCGTGTCTGACTACACCCATCCTTCTGCTTCGTTACTTCTAATACAGCTGGCATTGCGTTTTTCAGCTCTTGAACATGTGAAATGACACCGATAAATCGGCCTGATTTTTGTAAGTCAATTAATGCATCTACTGCTTTCGTTAATGACTCCTCATCTAATGAACCGAATCCTTCGTCGATAAACATCGTTTCGATTGAAATACCGCCTTCATACGCTTGAATGACGTCTGCCATGCCGAGCGCTAAGCAAAGTGAGGCATTGAATTTCTCGCCGCCAGATAATGTTTTTACATCGCGTGTTTGGCCAGTATATGCGTCGTATACATCTAGACCTAATCCACTTTGACGATTTCTCTTTTCAACTCGTTCACTTCGTTTTAAATAAAATTGTCCATTTGATAATTTACGTAATCGTTCGTTTGCAATTTGAACAATTTGTTCTAAATACTCAATTAAGATGTAACGTTCAAATGATATACGGCTTTCGTTATCACCTTTCATTACTTCATATAAGTCAACAAGTTCTTGGAAAGCTTTTTCTTCCTCATGAATTTGCTCATCAATACGCCTAATATTTTCATGTAAATCAGAAATATATGTTACCGCATTTTGCGCACGTTGACGTTTTTCTTTAATGATATCAAGGTTAATTTCTAGATCTTTTATATGTTCACCTAACGCTGTAATATCCATATACTCTTTATCTTTTAATTCACCCTGTAACTCTTCAATTTGTTTTGCAAGTACTTCAAGAGATGAATAATAGCTTTGAATTTCTTTTTGTAACATATCCATCTCGGCATCACTTAATTTCGCTTCTTTATACGTAATTTGATCTGTAAATCCACTCTGTTCAAGCTCTTTCATAAAGCGCGTGAAAGTCTCTTCTTTCTTCGATTTTGCACTTTCAAATTGATTAGAAGCACCTTCCTGTTCTGCTTGAATACGTATATTTTCATTTTGCCAATGTTGATACGCCTCCTGCACTTTCTTCCATTCGTCCTCCATTAATTTGAGCTCATGCATAGCTTGGTCAAACTGGACTTTCCAAGCTTGGACTGTTTGTAAGTTTTCAGGAATGTTTTTCTTATCATGTTCATATGACGTACGAAGCTGCATACAATCCATTTCTATACGGTGCTGTTCTGTTTCTACCTCATGTTTTTGTTTCTGAAGTGCATCTACTTTTTCTTCTATGCTTTTTATTTTCACAGCTGTTTGCTTACGCGTTTCTTCACTTGCTTTTAACGTATTCACTTCAGTTGCTAATTGTTTTCCTTTTTGAACAAGCGCACTATATGTTTCAGCTAATTCTTCTGAGCGATAACCTCGCTTCTTAACCTCTTCTATTACTTGTTCATATTGAAGATGATAGAAATTCCATTTCTCCTCTACTTGCACATGTAATTTTTCAGCAATGTTCTTCTTGTCTCTTAAATCATTTAACTCTTTTTCATTGATGGCATCACTTTGCTCTGAAGCTTTTTTCGGATGGTTCGTGCTGCCACATACTGGACAAGATTCACCATCATGTAGATGAAGAGCTAATATACCAGCTTGTTCACTTAACCAGCGACGTTCCATATTCTCATATGCACGAACTTTCTCTTGCATCTTAATAAATGCAGTTTCTTTTTCTTGCTCGAATTTTTGTTTTTCTTGCCATACGTCATATGCTTGCTTTAAAACTTTTGCATCTTCTCGCATATTCGTTAGTTCTTCTACTTTATCTACATATCGTTCAAGCGCTCGCTCTAATTGCTGTAATTCACCAGACATTAGCTGTTTTTGATTTGTATGCTCTTCTAATTGTCGATCTAAGTTTTGCATACTTTCTTTTAATTTTCCTAGTTGAATTTCTGCATTTTGTAAATTCAACTGTTTCTCAGCTAATGATGCAATAATCGGTTGTAACTCTTCTAATCTTTGAACAAGTTTTTTTGCATTTTCTCTCTCAGGTTCTTTATTCTTTACTGCTTCATATTTCTCCTGAGCAAGTTCAAAATTATTCATTATATTTTCTTTTTTAGCGATAATTTGTTTTAACAAACTTTCAGCTTTCTGCTCATTTTGCATTGCTTCTTCGTACCACTGTTCAAATGGTAATAAGCGCTTCGCTTGTTCCGCACGCTTAAAAGATATTTCTTTCATTTCAATTACTGAACGTTTTTCTTGTAAAGTATTATATTTCTCATTCTTTTGTTGTAAATCTATAAATTTCTCATTTACAGACTTCGCTGCATGAAAACGTGTTTCAGCATCCTTTAATTGCTTCGTTTGAATATCTTGTTCTACTTGTAATTGCTCCACCTCTGCCTTATACGCAGCTGTCTCTTGTTCTAATGCCTCTACTACTTGATGCGTATTTACATGGTCTTGTTCCACTAATGTCTCTAATAATGCTCCATCACGAATTGGTAATTTAAAAACATTACGGAAATATAACTCTCGCTCTTTCTGTTTTTCTTGTAAGACGTCTTTCCATTGTTTTCGTTTTTGGTCAAGTAACTCACGCATTAACTTATAACGATCTGTTTTAAAAATACGACGCAAAATCTCTTCTTTGTTTTCTGTCTCAGATGTTAATAGTTTTCGGAATTCCCCTTGCGGTAACATAACAATTTGGCTAAATTGATGTTTACTTAAACCAATTAAATCTTCTACTTTTTTATTTACATCCGTTACATGGAAACGATCAACAGCCGGAATCTTCTCTTCATCAATTACTTCATATAATTCTACTGCATGTCCCGTAATCGTCTTGTTCCCTTGTTTTTTATGTCCCAGTTGTCGTTTTATTTCATAACGTTTCCCTTTTAACTGAAAGGTTAATTCTACGCTTGTATACACATTATCATCAGCAAATTGACTGCGGAGCATGCTCGTATCACTTCGTTCTTCTCCGCTTGCCTCACCATATAAAACATAACAAATCGCATCAAAAATCGTTGTCTTTCCGGCGCCCGTGTTTCCAGAAATGGCGAAAATACGATGCTCTCCCAAATCGTCAAAATCAATTACTTCTTTCTGTTTATATGGGCCAAATGCCGTCATAATAAGCTGAATCGGTCTCATCCTCGTTCACCTTCCCGTTCTTGCACTGTTTGTAATACTTCTACAAATAGACGTTCTTTCTCTTCTGATAAATCTAAGCCTTTCATTTCTTTATAAAAAGCCTTTAATAATGATAAATCATCCATTTTATGTCTTGAAACAGTTACTTCATTTGACTCAGTGAACTCTCGTCTTTGAATGGCTCTTTCAACATGCATTGCATTTGGATAAACAGAGCGTATTTTTTCCATTGGCTGCAAGACAGGATTTTCATCTAATAATTTTACAAACACGTAATCTTCACTTACTGGATGTTGTAACAATTCATCTATTTTCGCTTCTACTGTTCGCATTTTACGGCGTGGTGTAAGTAACCTTTTTTCAATTGTTACTTCACCTTGCTCGTCCAATTCCACAATATAATATCCTTTTTTATGTTTTTCTTCAGAAATAGAATATGCAAGTGGAGAACCTGAATATCGAATTGTCTCATTACGTACGAAATGCGCTTGATGTAAATGTCCAAGCGCTGTGTAATGAAACTTATCAAAATAATGACTATTCACGTATTCAGCACCACCAATTGAAAGCGGTCGTTCAGCATCACTTGTATTCTCTTCCGCTTCGCCCGCAGAAGTTACAAATGCATGACCAACAAATACATGTCTAGCTTCTTTATCCATCGTTTCAGAAAGCTCATTCATAAAAATACGCATCGCATCATCATGAGAACGTACGTCTTCGTTTTTCAATACATGTCTCACTATACTTGGATCCGCATAAGGAATGAGATGGAAGTGAACCTCCCCATATTCATCATTTAATATAATTGGCTCATATGGAAATTGAAATTGCCCCACAATAAATAATCCTTGTTTCTTCATTAAACTACTTCCAAAATGAATACGATCTGGACTATCATGGTTTCCTGCGACTGCAATAACTGGTGTTTGTAAATCAATCACTATTTTTTGCAGCACATCATTTAATAAGTCTACTGCTTCCGTAGGTGGAATTGCTCGGTCATATAAATCCCCTGCAATAATTACGGCATCTGGTTTTTCTTCTTCAACAGCTTGTACAAACTGATCTAATACAATCTTTTGATCTTCAGTCATATACACGCCATGAACAAGCTTTCCTAAATGCCAATCGGCTGTATGAAATAACTTCATGGTTTCCTGCTCCTTTTAATTTACTGAATTTAGTGATACAAGTTGATAGTTTATTGTAGTTTTTCCGTTCTCCCATTCTAACTTTTGTATCATTGCACTACCGATTCTTTCTTCATTTGATTTATATAAAGGTAATATTTCTTGAACTGTAAATAAGTGATAACCATCCAATTTTAATTGAAATATGTTTTCTTCTATATGTAATCTTACTTCTTTTTCATTTGAAATAATTTTTGTGTGCATCTCAAATTTCATAATAGATACAACCCCTTTTTCTAATCTCTACACTATTAATAGTATATTGGCTATGCAAGATTGACAAGTAAATACACGGTAAAGTACATACTTTTCTATTGCGATATGTTTTTTTAATTTCACATATAATACGGTATGTGAAATTTTATTCTTTCCAAAAATAAAAATGTCTCATATGACATCTTTATTTTTGGATAAATTCTTTCATTACATAATATAAAACTGTAATGAAAACAATCGCTACAAAAAATGAAAATACTGCAACAATGTACCCATCTTTATTTAATAAAATGCAAAAAGAAATAGATATGATAAAAATCGGAAATACAAGTCGTACTTTATCCTTCACTTCCTCTGTCGTATCTGTATGATGAAAATATTGCGTTATCCCTATCATTAAAGAAGACAAAATAATCACCGACAATAGTAAAGGTACTGGCATTCCGATTTCTCCTTTCTCTATTTCTAATGAAAAGCAATTTTTCTTTCATTTTAATCACTTCAAATACTCTTTTCGAAGTGATTATGTACAATTTACACATATATAATAGCGTGTTTATCATGGTAACTTCAAATAATTACAATTACAGTAATGTTGTAATATTCATTTTCAACCTCCAAAATCCTGCAAATATAACTCGTCAAAATATGCAGTGGATAAATTAACATATACCGCCAACTTTAGACAAAATTTATAAAGGACATTTCAGTACGTATAAAGAATTAAGAATAAGAAGATATGTAAGGGAGGATGAATTATGACTGAACACGTTTTATTTTCTGTTAGCGAAAACGGCGTTGCATCAATTACTTTAAACCGCCCAAAAGCACTTAATTCTTTATCTTATGACATGTTGCAACCAATTGGGCAAAAACTGAAAGAGTGGGAACATGATGAGCGAATTGCGCTTATCGTATTAAAAGGAGCTGGCACAAAAGGTTTTTGTGCAGGTGGCGACATTAAAACTCTTTATGAAGCACGTTCAAATGAAGCTGCATTGCAGCATGCGGAACGTTTCTTTGAAGAAGAGTATGAAATTGATACATATATTTATCAATATAAAAAACCGATTATCGCTTGTTTAGATGGAATTGTAATGGGTGGTGGTGTCGGTCTTACAAATGGTGCGAAATACAGAATTGTAACTGAGCGTACGAAATGGGCAATGCCAGAGATGAATATTGGCTTCTTCCCAGACGTCGGTGCTGCTTATTTCTTAAATAAAGCTCCAGGGTATGCCGGCCGCTATGTCGCTTTAACAGCATCTATTTTAAAAGCTTCTGACGTATTATTTATAAACGCTGCTGATTATTTTATTGCATCTGATTCATTACCAAATTTCCTTACTGAACTGGAAAGTGTAAATTGGTCTAAAGAAGATGATGTACATACTCATTTAAAAGAAGTCATTCGTACATTTGCAACTGCTCCAACATTAGAAAGCGAGCTTGCTCCTTCATTAGAAGAAATTAATTCACATTTTGCATTCGATACAATTGAAGAAATTATTCATTCATTAGAGAAAGATCAAAGTTCCTTTTCTTTAAAAGCGAAAGAAACGTTATTATCAAAATCTCCTATTTCACTAAAAGTAACATTAAAACAGTTTATTGATGGACAAAATAAGTCCGTTGAAGAATGTTTCGCTACTGACCTTGTACTTGCTAAAAACTTCATGAGACATGAAGATTTCTTTGAAGGAGTACGATCTGTTGTCGTTGATAAAGACCAAAATCCAAATTATAAATATAAGCAGTTAAGTGATGTTTCAGAAGAAGATGTAAACCGGTTCTTTAACTTACTTAATGCGTAAAGTGAGAATTTAATAAGTAGGGTTTATCTCCCTCTTATTATTAGTAGAAGCAATCGCCCTTTCATACGGGATTAAATTGAGGCTATATAGTCGTATAATTACACGCCTATATAGCCTTTTTCCTATTTAATAAATTTTAATAAAATTTAATTTTATTAAATCGAATTATGTGCTACACTATTTTTAATTAAATATTCTAAAAATAAAAGAAGGAGGAGCGACTATGATTGAAAATTATTTTCTTTTCATCATTATGTCTATTTGTCTTATTATTTTACCTGGTCCTGATACTGCAATGGCTACGAAAAACACATTAGTTGCTGGTAAGGTAGGCGGGGTGAAAACAGTGTTCGGTACATGTGTTGCACTATTGATTCATACTTTAGCAGCAGTAATCGGACTTTCCGCACTTATTGTAAAGTCAGCTCTTTTATTTTCTATTTTCAAGTACGTTGGAGCTCTATATTTAATTTATATTGGTATTAAAGCTCTTTTAGCAGTAAGAAATAAAGAAGGCGTCAATACGAACGATATATCTTTGAATAACGCAAACGAGAATACTTCTTGCTTTCGCCAAGGGTTTCTTACAAATTTATTAAACCCTAAAATCGCAGTCTTCTTTTTAACATTTTTACCGCAATTTTTAAATCCAAATCATAATACGTTTATCCAACTTCTTATAATGGGCCTTACTTACCTAGTTTTAACAGTTATTTGGTTCGCTTTTTATATATTTTTAATTGATAAAATTAGTGCTTTTATGAAAAAACCGAAGACACAACGTTATATTCAAGGGTTAACAGGAATTGTCTTAATTGGTTTTGGTATTAAACTCGCTTTTGAAAAAAGCAATTAACAAGAAGAAAACCACCACTATTCATAGTGGTGGTTTTCTTTTAACAACTGATTTGGCTGTCTACTTTATATTAAAACCAGCGCTCAGTTACAACTTTTTTACGTGTATAGAATTGAACGCCATCTGTACCATTTGTACCTAAATCACCAAAGAATGAAGCTTTATTTCCTGCGAATGCGAAGAATGCCATTGGTGCTGGAACGTTTACGTTTACACCGATCATGCCCGCATCGATGTTATCACGGAATGTTTGTGCATGTTTACCGCTTGATGTATAAATAACCGCTCCATTTGCAAATTTAGATTGATTTGTTAGTTTAATACCTTCTTCTAAATCTTTAACACGTACAATGCTTAATACTGGAGCAAAAATCTCATCTTGCCAAATTTTCATTTCTTGATTTACACCGTCAAAGATTGTCGCACCTACAAAGTAACCTTCTCCAACTTCTTCCTTAATTTTACGGCCATCTACTAATAAAGTAGCTCCATCTGCTACACCGCTGTTAATATAGCCCAATACGCGTTCTTTATGAGACTCACGAATTAATGGTCCAACATAATTATCTTCGTGGAAACCGTCACCTACTTTTAACTTCTTCGTCTCTGCTACTAGTACGTCGATGAACTCATCTGCAATTTCATCAACTACTGCTACTACTGAACATGCCATGCAGCGCTCTCCACTACTTGCAAATGCAGATCCAATTACACCTTGTACCGTTTTCTCAAGATTGCAATCTGGCATAACAATCGCATGGTTTTTCGCACCAGCTAACGCTTGTACACGTTTCCCATGTTTCGTACCTGTTTCATATACGTAACGAGCTACCGGCTCAGAACCAACGAACGAAACAGCTTGAATATCTTTATTTTCTAAAATGCTATTTACAACATCTTTTCCGCCTTGTACTAAATTTAATACGCCTTTTGGAAAACCAGCTTCATAGAATAACTCTACAAGTCGCTCTGCTAAAAGTGGTGTTCTTTCAGATGTTTTTAATACGAATGTATTACCACAAGCAATTGCAAGCGGGAACATCCATAATGGAATCATCATCGGGAAGTTAAACGGCGTAATTCCAGCAACAACTCCAATTGGGTAGCGCCAAATTGATCCATCAATGCCGCTTGCAATATTCGGAAGTGCTTGTCCCATCATTAAATTTGGAGTAGATGTTGCAAGTTCTACTGCTTCAATACCACGTTGTACTTCACCAGTTGCATCCGTTAATGTTTTACCATTTTCTAGCGTAATGATTTTTGCAAGTTCTTCCTTGTTTTCTTGTAAAAGCTGTAAATATTTATACAATTGTCTTGAACGATTCGGAACTGGTACTTTAGACCATGTTTCGTATGCTGCTTTTGCCGCTTCAACAGCTTTTTCAACATCTTCTTTCGGAGATAGCGGAACGTAAGCGATAATTTTTCCAGTCGCCGGATTTGGAACTGCTTCTACTTCTGTACCAGTAGATTCTACCCACTCACCATTAATATGATTTTTTACTCGTTTAATTTCAGTTGTAATCATTATATTCTCTCCTTTTTTATGATGTTTATAAATCTATTATTTTTAATTAGAAATTAATTGTTCACTAACTTTCTTATATAAAGCAGCCATATCGTTTTCACCATACCCAGCTTCACTTGCTTCTTCATATACATTTAATAGCATTTCGCTTACTGGTAAGTGAAGTTCACTTTCTTTCGCTAAATCTACTGCAAACCCCAAATCTTTCTTTAATAAATTTACAGTAAAACCTGGCTCGTAGTTTTCTGATGCAATAAAACTTTTATAATTGCGCTCATAAATTCTACTTTGGCCGTAACTTACATTTAAAATATCAAACATTTTATCCAAATCCATATTGTTCTTTTTCGCTAATGTTAATGCTTCACTTACACCAGCTGTATAAAAACCTATTAATAGGTTATTAATTAATTTAACAGTTGTACCACTATCAATTTGCTCACTAACATGGAAGATGTTTGCACCTAATACACCCATGATAGATTCCGTTTTTTCATATACCTCTTTTGATCCACCGACCATAAATGTTAATGTACGGTTTTCGGCTCCAATTACCCCACCACTTACAGGGGCTGCTAAAAAGTCTACTTTCTTTTCTTTTGCCGCTTCCTCTAACTGTTTGTTTAACTGTGGAGATACAGTACTTGTATCAATTAAAACTACATTCGAATGACTATTTTCAAATAATCCTTCTTCGCCAAAATATACCGCTTCAACAGCACGAGGTGAAGGTAAACTTGTAAAAATCACATCGCATGTTTCTGCTAATTTTGAGATTGATAAGCCAATAATTCCTCCTTCTTTTTCAAAGGAAGCTTCAGCATTTTTATTTAAATCCACACCATATACTGTGTAACTTGATTTAACTAAATTTTTAGACATTGGAAGACCCATGTTACCTAAACCGATAAAACCAATCTTTTTCATATCGCTTTCCTCCTATTTACACAATATACTTTCCGCGATTTATAATAGCTTTCGCAATTTCTCTCTTTTTTGTAAATACGTTCGTGTATAAAGGCACTAATAATTGACGAATTTCAGTTAAAATCACGTGTCTATCTTGTTCTTCTGTAATAGCCGCGGAAAGTATAGAAATCGCTGATTCTTCTACTTTGCGATAACCTTCTTCACAAATAACGTCAGTTATCATTTGTTTCGTACGCTCTTTTTCTGCACTATTTTTACTAATTGCTTTACTCGTACGTAAAAATGCTGATTCCATGACGTACACGTCCGTTAACATATTTGATAATACACGTGAATATTCTTGCTCTTGATCAATTTTTAAACCTGGAGTTTTAGAGAGCGTTTTCAAAGATTGTTTCAACAATTTTTTCGCTAATAAAATGTAACGATGGTTTCTTTCGACATTTTCTACATCAATCTCTATTTCAGTATCTTCAATTTGTTCCATTTGCTTCATTAACATTTTGGCAACTGTTAATCTATTAATTTCGTTCGTCCCTTCAAAAATACGACTAATTCTAGCATCACGGTATAATCGTTCTACTTCATACTCTTGCATATAACCGTAACCACCATGAATTTGTACAGCTTCATCTACGATATGACCAAGTGTTTCAGAAGCATTTACTTTATTAAGTGCACATTCAATAGCAAATTGCGACATTTGCTTCATAAGGTCCTCATCACTCTCATGAATCACTTCATCAATTACACCTGCTGTACGATACGCTGCACTTTCTGCTCCATATGTAGCAATGATCATATTTGCAATTTTCTCTTGAATCATCGTAAAGTCTACTAATTCCGTTTGAAACTGTTTACGTTCTTTTCCGTATTGAACGGACAATCCAATTGCTTGCTTTGCTGTTCCAATATTTCCAAAGGCAAGTTTTAATCTAGCAAAGTTAAGAATATTAAGAGCTACGTGATGCCCTTTCCCAACTTCCCCTAAAACATTTTCAGCAGGTATGACAACATCTTCTAAAATAAGGGTAGCCGTTGAAGAACCTTTAATCCCCATTTTCTTTTCTTCTAGCCCAATAGATACCCCTTCACATGTTCTTTCGACAATAAACGCTGTCATTCCTTTATTTGTCTTCGCAAAAACAACGTATACATCTGCCATATGAGCATTTGTAATCCATTGCTTCTCACCATTTAACTTCCAAGCAGTACCATCTTCATTTAATACTGCACTCGTTTTTGCACTTAAAGCATCAGAACCAGCATTTGGTTCAGTTAAAGCATAAGCCCCAATCCATTCTCCTGATGCAATTTTCGGCAAATATTTTTCTTTTTGTTCTTTCGTTCCGTAATATATGTAAGGCAATGTACCTACACCTGCGTGTATATTAAATGAAACGCTAAATGCACCAGCGTATCCCATTTTTTCTGCTACAAGCCCTGAAACTGCCTTTCCTAATTCAAATCCGCCATATTCTTCTGGAACCTCGATACTTAATAATCCAAGTTCTCCAGCTTTCTCAAACAATTGACGAGAAACTTTATAGTTATGTTGTTCAATATTCTCCATTTGTGGAACAATTTCTTGTTTAACGAATTGTTCAGTCGTTTTTGCGATTAAATCTTCGTCTCCTGAAAAATCTTCTGGCGTAAAGAAAGCATGATTCACATCTTTATTAAGTGAAAAAAATTCATCCCACGGTAACTTCGTTTTCTCCATCTGAATCCCCCTATCATTTCGGCCTTACTTGCTACTACATATGCTCGTCTACGATGAGTGGAATATCTTATTTTTGAAAACAGAAGGCGATGAATTTTCACATCAAGCAGTTTGTCTTGCTAAAGATGTATTCTCATCGCCTTAGTTGTTTTATCTATTGATCCTCTGATAATACTGTTTTTGCAATTCCAGTATCTAGTTCTTCAAAGTCATGATATGAAATTGTTTCATATAACTCACTTCTCGTTTGCATATTAGAAAGTGCATCTTTTTGAGAACCAGTTTCCTTAATTAAAGTAAACACATTCTCATACGCTTTCGCTGCTACGCGAAGTGAAGTTACAGGATAAATAACCATTTGGAAGCCCATATTCGCAAATTCCTCTGCACTATAATACGGTGTTTTTCCGAATTCAGTCATATTCGCTAATAAAGGTGCATTTACCTTGCTATTAAATAGACGGAATTCCTCTTCTGATTGTAGCGCTTCTGGGAAAATTGCGTCTGCACCTGCTTTTACATATGCATTCGCTCTTTCAATTGCTTCATCTAATCCTTCTACACCACGAGCATCTGTGCGCGCTACAATATATAAGCTCGGTGCAACTTCTTTAATCGCTTTAATTTTTTGAACTAATTCTTCTGTCGTAACAAGTTTCTTACCATTTAAATGGCCACATTTCTTTGGTAATTGCTGATCTTCAATTTGGACAGCTGCTACTTTCGCTTCCACCATTTCTACAGCAGTTCTCGCTACATTTAATACACCACCAAACCCTGTATCAATGTCAACAAGAACAGGTAAATCTGTAGCTCTTACTAAATCTCTTGCTCTCTCTGCTACTTCAGTAGACGTTACGATTCCTAAATCCGGTAGCCCTTTACTTGCAGTATAAGCAGCTCCCGATAAATAAAGAGCTGAAAAACCTGTATTTTTCGCAACAAGAGCTGCCATTGCATCATGAGCACCTGGAATTTGTAAAATTTCATTTGCTTCTACTAAAGCTCGGAAGCGATTCGCAAGCTCTTCTTGTGTTGACTGTTTATCCACAACCCAAGCCATTCTAGATTCCCCCTATTATTAAATTAAGAATAGATCTACAAATTCGTTTACATTCATATTTTCTAGTTTCTCTTCATTTAAACAAGCTTCATGAATTTGTTCTTGTTGCTTATTAGAATAATGACCTGCCATATTCGCAGTGAATTTTTGAACAACTTTTGGAATCGCTTCGTCTCTACGGAAACGGTGACCAAGTGGATATTCACATTCCACATTTTCTGTTACAGTTCCATCTTTGAAATGAACTTGAACAGCGTTGGCGATTGAGCGCTTGTTCGGGTCAAGGTAATCTAAACTGTACTGTTTGTTTTCAACAACAACCATCTTATTACGTAATTCATCTACACGTGGATCATTTGCTACTGCATCCTCATAATCATCCGCAACGATATCCCCTTTTAATAAACCAATTGCCGTAATGTATTGTAAGCAATGATCACGATCCGCTGGGTTATTTAATGGACCTTCTTTATCAATAATACGAATTGCTGATTCGTGCGTTGTAATTGTAATACGGTCAATCTCATCTAATTTCCCTTTAATTTCTGGATGTAATTTCACAGCACATTCTGCAGCTGTTTGTGCATGGAATTCTGCTGGATATGAAACTTTAAATAATACATTTTCCATTACATAAGAATCTAATGGTCTTGCTAATTTTAATTCTTGTTTATTGAATAATACATCTTGGAATCCCCATCCTGGTGCAGATAATGCTGTAGGGTAACCCATTTCACCTTTTAGAGCAGTCATTGCAAGATGAACACCGCGGCTCGTCGCGTCACCTGCTGCCCATGATTTACGTGATCCAGTATTTGGAGCATGACGATATGTACGAAGACTAGAATTATCAATCCACGCATGTGATAATGCATTAAAGATTTCTTCACGTGTTCCACCAAGCATTTTCGCAACTACAGCAGTTGTTGCTACTTTTACATATAATACGTGGTCAAGACCAACTCTGTTTAAGCTGTTTTCTAAAGCAAGTACACCTTGAATTTCATGTGCTTTAATCATCATTTCTAATACTTCACGTACTTTTAACGGTTCTTTTCCTTCTGAAATACGAACACGGCTAATATAATCTGCCACAGCTAAAATTCCGCCTAAGTTATCAGATGGATGTCCCCACTCTGCTGCAAGCCAAGTATCGTTATAGTCTAACCAACGGATCATACATCCGATATTAAATGCACCTTTCACTGGATCAAGTACATATGACGTACCTGGTACACGTGTACCATTTGGCACGATTGTTCCTGGTACAACTGGTCCTAATAATTTCGTACATTCTGGATATTGTAATGCTAAAATTCCGCATCCAAGTGTATCAAGTAATACGTAACGAGCAGTACTGAATGCTTCTGCACTTGTTACCTCTTTATTTAATACATAATCCGTAATCTCTTCTAATAATGCATCTTTTTGTTTAATTTCATTTGTTTTAATCATGCTATCCTTCCCTTTCTGTCGAAAATTCGTTATTATTAATGATGGGTGTCGGTCAAACACCCATCTGGCGGGCGGTGCTAACAACTCCCCAGTTGTTCTTATTTACTAAGCACATGTCGCTCGCCAATATAATTTACACGTGGACGGAACAAACGATTGTTGGCATGTTGCTCAATAACGTGCGCACATAGTCCTACTGTTCTAGAGCTAAAGAAGATTGGTGTGTACAGTTGAATTGGAATACCAAGCATCCAATATACTGGAGCTGCGTAATAATCAAGGTTCGGATAAATTCCTTTTTCCTTCTCCATAATCTTTTCTCCAGCTTCACACATTTCATATAGTGTATAATCACCTTTCACATCACATAACTGCTTTAAAGCTTCCTTCATCATTAAAGCTCTTGGATCCATCTTCTTCATATATACACGGTGTCCAAAGCCCATAATTTTTTCTTTGTTATATAGTTTCTTCTGTAATAACTCTTCAAACTTTTCAACATTACCAGCTTCTAAAAGCATGTACATAACCGCTTCGTTTGCACCGCCATGTAAGCTACCTTTTAAAGATGCAACCGCACCTGTTAAAGCACCATATAAGTCGGATTGCGTAGATGCAATAACGCGCGCTGTAAATGTAGAGTTTGGCATTTCATGTTCACTATATAAAACAAGGGAACGATCAAAGATCTTCTCCTCAAGTTCAGTTGGTTTTTTACCTGTTAACATATAGAAGAAATTCGCGCTATATGATAATTCCTTAAGTGGTTCGATTGGCTCTTCATTATTTAAAATATGATAGCTATTCGCTACAATGTTTGGTACTTTACTCAATAATTTGTATCCGCGGCTTTTGTTTACTTCTAACGAGCGGTTTTCAATATCATTATCGTAACCAGCTAATGCGGACACACCTGTACGCAATCCATCCATAGGGTGCGTTTCTTTCGGTAATGCCTTCAGTACGTTGAATACACCTTCTGGTACCGCGTATTCTTCTTTTAATTTCTTTTCAAGTGTTGCTTTTTCATCTGCATTCGGTAGATGTTCTTCCAATAAAAGGTGCACAATGTCTAAGTACTCTTTTGTTTTTGAGAGTTCGATTAAATCATACCCTTGAATTACAATTTCACCTTTCACTGTGTCAAGAAACGAAATCTTCGTCTCCGCTGCCACTACACCATCTAATCCCGGGGAAAATTTTTCTTCAGCTTTCATCATTATTTCCTCCAATCCTAATAGATCTTCGTGCACATAACTGTAAGCCTTTACAATATTGTGAAACTACATTTCTATTTCAATGTATCAGAGTTTTTAGAAGATTTCAATTTATTTTATAATGATAAGTTTCCTATACTTTTCTTACTGTAACAATACAATTTTTTGAAAATAATTCTTATATTTTATAAAGAAAGAATAGACTTCTTTGCATATTTTTAAAAACAAGATATAAAGATTTTCCATATAACACCGCCAAATATACAATTATTCTAATTTTATTTACGAAATAGAAAAAACGAGCTGTACATAAATACAGCTCGTTACTATATGATATTTATTTCACTATGTCTTAAATATAATTTTTATATAAAACTTATTCATTTTTAATAAAGTTATTATTTTGCATAATTAAATTGAATTTCTTCCATTTCCTCATGATAACTTACAAATAAATCATAGTTTTGAAAATACCAAAGATCATCAACATCTACAAAAAATATAATACCTTCCTTCTCAACTGACACGATTTCCCCATCTGGTTTCTCTGCAACAATCCCTAAAGAATATCCAGGCTGAATTGAACTATTCCCTCCGTACCTTACAGTAAAACGTACAGATTCACCGTGCTTTATACGTAATTCTTCCTGGAACCATTGTAGAGCTTTACGATCAATTGAAATTCTCATCTTTATTCCCCCCAGTTTATGCAAACTCTTTTTTTCCTAATCGTTGTTTTACAAAGAAGACGAAAATAATTAAGGCTATTAATGCTGAAATTGCACTCCCTGAAAATAAAATACGATAACCAAACATTTGTGAAACAACTCCAAGTAAAATAGCACCTAACCCGATTCCTAAATCAAACGCTGTAAAAAATGAAGCGTTCGCAACTCCTCTTTTACTCGGATCGACAATTGTAAGCATTGCCGCTTGCAATGCTGGCTGTGCTGAACCGAATCCAACACCATATAATGTAGCTGCGATAACTACACCTATTAAATCATTTGAAATCGTTAATACAACTATTGCAATAACAGTAATGCATAGTGCCGGAAGTATGATAAATACTTCTCCATACTTATCTAATAGTTTTCCTGAAATTGGCCTTACAATCGTTAAAGCAATTGCATATACAAGAAAGAATGTCCCAGGATTCACATCAATTGACGATGCAAATAGCGGTAAAAACGTCGTAATGCCTCCATATGCAAATGATAAAAAGAATACAACTATCGTAATGGATAGAACCGATTTTTCAAACAGTTGTATTTTCCCTTTTTCTTTTTGTGGTGTGAATGGCATTTTCGTCATTAACGATAGTAAGACTGCCATAAAGGATAAAAGAGTTGCTAATAAGAAAAGGCCGTGAAATGAATAATTTTGTACAACCGATAATCCAATCATTGGGCCGATTGCCATTGCAATCGTCATAGCCATTCCATACCAACCCATACCTTCACCACGGCGTGAATCTGGAATAATATCAGTTATCGCTGTTCCAACAGCTGTTGTAGAAACAGCCCATGTTACTCCGTGAATAACACGTAAAACAGCTAAAAGGACAATAGTCGTCGCTAAATGATAAGAGTACATCGTTAACCCAAAAAAGATGAGTCCCAAAATAATAAAGGATCTTCTACCATATTGATCCAACATCCCTCCAATAATCGGTCGTATTACAACTGCCGCTATTGTAAACATTCCCATCATAAGTCCGACTTGTGATTCATTGCCACCTATCTCTTTAATAAAAAGTGGGAGCGTTGGAACAAGTAAATAAAATGCTGTAAATAAGAATAACATTGCGAAAGTCATTTGAATAAATGATTTCGTCCATAATCGTTCCATAAATATTCCTCCATAAAAACGTAAAATCTTACAATTAACACCTCTATTTTACTGTTTCCTTGTTCCTTTTCCCTCCGTAAATAGACGTATCTTTTTATAATAAATAGTCTACCTTCAATTTAAATTGGTCTTACAACTTTATACGTATGTTTTAGCCTAAAGTCCTATCTAACTGTACCTTTATATGTGTGAAAAGAATATACTACTTTATTATCGCAACTTAGGAGTGAATATTTTTATGTGGGTATCATCAAGAGTAACTGCCGTAGTTCCTTCGGCTCCTGGGATACACGTTCCCGCCGTTCATACAGCTAGTTCTGATGTCGGTATTGAACTTCCCGCAACTTGGCAACACTATCAAATTCCCGGTCAAATTACCCCCTCATTTTGGCATCATGGTGCACATCCAAGTAGTACCCCCTTTCAAAGCCACGCTTATCCTCCGTTACCTCAATCTCAAATTTTTTATCATTTTCCTTCAATTTATTTTCAAAACTTCTATGGTACTTTTAATATTTAAAATACATTGTCTCATAGCTACTGCATTCAAAAGAAAAAAGCACTTAAGATTATAATTTTTACAAATCTTAAGTGCTTTTTAATATTTTTTATAAAATTTTCTTATTGTCCATTATTAGCAGGGGCCTCTCCTGCATTACCGCCAGTTTCTGGTTGTGTGGTCGCTGGTGGAGTTGTATTTCCTTGGCCTCCTCCATTATTTGCTGGAGGTGTCGTATTCCCTTGACCTCCACCGTTATTTGCTGGAGGTGTCGTATCTCCTTGGCCTCCTCCATTATTTGCTGGAGGTGTCGTATTCCCTTGGCCTCCACCGTTATTTGCTGGAGGTGTCGTATTCCCTTGGCCTCCTCCGTTATTTGCTGGAGGTGTCGTATCTCCTTGGCCCCCTCCATTATTTTGTTCATTTTGTTTCTTTTCTTCTTGTTTCTTTTGCTCTTCTAGTTTCTTTTGTTCTTCTTGCTTCTTAAGTTCCTCTTGTTTCTTTTCTTCTTCTTGTTTTTTCAGTTCTTCCTGTTTCTTTAATTCTTCTTGCTTTTTCTCTTCTTCAGTTTTTTGCTGTTGATCTTGTTTTGGTTTTTCTGTCGTATCCGGTACGCTCGTATTTGGAGAAGAATCACGTTTTTCACCTTTTATACGCAGCTCACTACCTTCTTGAATTACACTACTTGGCATTTTAAATCTTGATTTGTCAGTAGCAAACTGACTCATCATTGCTTTAAAGATCAACTGTGCAATTTTCGTATTTTTACTACTAATATACTCGTCTTTACCATCTTTCATATATCCAGTCCATACTGCCATCGTATACTGCGGTGTATAACCTGCAAACCAACTATCACGAGTTGCACTTTCTGGAATGTTAAATTTCGCTAATTGTTTTGAATCATAGTTTGTTGTACCTGTTTTTCCAGCTACATCTAAAGAACTTATATTTGCTGCTGTACCAGTACCTGATGTCACTACTGAACGAAGCATATCAGTAATCATATATGCTGTAGAGTCAGCTATAACTTGTTTTGGTTTTTGTCCAAAACTTTGTGACTTTCCGTCTGGATAAACTACTTTCTTAACAAAATGCGGTTTTGCATACTTACCACCATTACCAAATGTCGCATAAGCACCCGCTATTTCAGTTGGTGACACTTCGTTTGTACCAATAGCTGTAGATTCTTTCGGTGTTGAGCTAAGTGTAATACCTAATTTCTCAGAGAACTCCTTCGACTTACTAAACCCTACTTCTTTTGCAGTTTTAACTGCTGGGACGTTACGCGACATTTTTAACGCTTCACGCATCGTAATTGATCCTAAATGACTTCTGTCCGCATTTCGAACTTCTTGTCCAGTTGAATATTTAAATGGAGAGTCATCAATTTGATGATACGTAGCCCATTTTAAGTATTCAATTGCAGGGCCATAATCATAGATTGGCTTCATAGTTGAACCAGCTGCACGATCTAATTCAATTGCCATATTATGCCCTTTAAATACTGCTTTATTTTCACCGCGACCACTACCTATAGCACGAATCTCACCTGTTTTCGTATCCATAAATGTGAAAGCACCTTGGAATTTATCATTTGGATAATTAATAATATTTTCATTTAAAATCTTATCAGCAAATTCCTGTGCTTTCGGGTCTAATGTTGTATAAATTTCTAAGCCATCAGATCCAATATTAACATCTGGTATTTCTTTTTCTACTTCTTTCACTACGGCATCCATAAATGCAGTATGCGGCATTGTTTGAAGTTCCGTTGCTGTCTTAAGTCCCTTTGTCACTTCAACTTTCGAAGCTTCTTCCATTTCTGCCTTCGTAATATAACCATGTCGATTCATCAATTTTAGGACAACATTTCTTCTTTCTGTTGCTCTTTGAATATTTTCTGTCTTCGTTGGATCATAGTTATTCGGTGCTTTTGGTAAACCTGCAAGCATCGCAACTTCTGGTAAAGTTAACTCTTTTAATTCTTTACCGTAGTAGTTCTGTGCTGCTGTTGCGATCCCATATGAACGATTACCTAAATTAATTTTATTTAAATACATTTCTAAAATCTCATGTTTTGAATACTGTTGTTCTAGCTTATACGCTAAATAAATTTCCTGAACCTTACGTTTTGATGTTTTTTCCATCGATAAGAAGTAGTTTTTAATAACTTGCTGCGTGATCGTACTTCCACCTTGTGAACCGTAATCTCCTTTAAGACTCACCAAAACAGCACGTGCAGTACCTTTAAAGTCTACTCCGCTATGCTCGTAAAATCGTGCATCTTCTGTTGCTAAAAATGCATTTTCTACTAATTTAGGAATTTGATCATACGTAACATTCGTCCGTTTCTCTTTCCCATATTCATATACCAACTCGCCATTTTTATCATAAATTTTTGAGGATAACGGATTAACAAGTTTTGCTTTCTCAAGTTTCGGTGCGTCCTTAATCATTACGAAGAAGGTAGCAACCCCCGCCACTAAACCAACAATACCAAGTAATAAACAAGTAATTAAAAACTTGCGAAAGAATGATGTTTTACCTTTTGGTTTTTGTGTTTTAGAAGCTGGCTGTTTTTTCTTTTTAACTTGTCGTCGCTCCTCTCGAGAACGATAATTTTCTGACATGTTACTTTCTCCTGCCTTTCAATTCTCCCGTTGATTTACTAAAAAATATTGAGGTCACTTTCTAAAATGAATTTAATTAAGAAAGTATATTGACCTGGAGCATTCAATATTTTCCTAATTCACAGATTATAAATTTTAGAATGCTTCTTATACAAAGTATTTTCACTTCTATTTTTCTAATAATGCTGCCCCTTTAAGCATAGAATGTAAAAAGTGAATTTTTAATACCTCGTATAAATAATATACCTTTTTTTCAAATGGTCAATATTTTCTTATTTATAAATCAAAGGTGAAATAAAAATAGCACAACGATATGTACTTCGTGTGAACTTCCTTATAATTACGTATAACGAACATTTAATATATTGCATATAAGTATAATACCTCTTTAATTATAAAGATTTCAACATCACAACCTCAACATCTATAAGAAATTATTAAAAATGAAAAGTGAGGAGTTGCGTAATGATGGAGTTATCTCCCGTGATTTCCAAAACTATAGTTGCTGTTGGCTATAATCCTTTTTCTATGATTTTACGCATTCAATTAAAGCATGGACTGTATGATTTCTTTAACGTTCCTGAAAACATTTACACCGGTTTATTAAACGCACACTCTAAAACGAATTATCACAATACTTATATTAAAAATTCTTACCGCTACACTAAAATTTAAACTTAACTAGAATGAAAAAAGAAAGGAGGTAGTCCCCCCTTTCTTTTTTAAATCATTTCACAACTCAGCTATCTTCTGTTCTTTTTATTTATTTCATCATATGCTTGAATTTGTTTTTTTAAACGCCGATCTGCTTTTTTATCATGTACAACTAATATCGCATGAATAACACCTGGAACCCAAAATATTAATGTTAATATGAAATTAATTACTGCTTGAAATGGTTTTCCGCAAAATAATACGGCTACAGGTGGAAGAAGAATTGCCAACAAATACATCATCTCTTGAAAACTCCTTGTTTTGTATTTTTCTCTCTCCATACACTATAAAAACCAGTAACTTTTACATTTCCGATATTTTTATTACCCACTAATAACTGTTCTACCATATCCTACATCTTAATAAAACTATATTTATGTTTACAGTGAGATTCGTCTAAAAAATTTTCAAACCATTTTTTCAACATAGAACTGTTCACCTCTATGAAAGAATCTTCATCTTGCCTTATTACATACTTTTACTTAAATACTCAATCTCATGTTGTAACTTTTTAAATTGTTCAAAATGCATAGTGATAGATTGACTGTTTCCATACTCAGCACTATGCTTCACCAATAAAACACCCGTGTCATGAAAAAACGCGTCAAGCTCTTTTCTAATGGATACTTTCATTATATGCGCTGTTTTAATAGCCGATAAAATTGCAATTTCATTAAACTTTAATTTTATTTCCTTTGGACAAAATGCTTCTTCCACCAATATAACTTCATTGCTATAAATAAGTGCAACAAGATTACTTGACTTTGCATCTGTTAAATCTACTTTTTTTATAACATTATTCATTACATTTTGCCTCCTTTGTTTTCATATATGATAATTATACAATTTCCATTTTTAATTACGTAACCTTACATTCAGTTTAACACACTTTTATTATGGGATTAAGCTACACTTCAAACGTTTTATTATTCCGCAATTTTCGTTAGATGAACCCTTTGGACTATAAGACCATATAGTAGTGTTAACAAATGATTGTAAAGTGGGTGAGAACTATGCCCTCAGTTGTAGGGAATTTAGTTGTACAAAATAGTAACGGTTCATTTAATTTAGGTGATTTCTATAACGTTTCTCCAAAAGAAAACACGAAGGCTTATAATGGATCTGGTGCTTCCAACGTTGGTTTTGTTGTTAATACTTTTAATGGTGTGAGTGCGACTAATACGTTTGATTCTGACCTTGCGGATCAAAACCAAGTCGGTACAGCTTAACCCTATTTTTTCATCGTTCTGTTTAAGAATTTTTAATTTGTCCATACTATAATCAGGCTGTTATACAGCTATTGTTGATTTTTGGAGTACCCTATCTTTTTCTCCCTTTCCCTGGGGCTTAGCAGCTAGTATGAAGCTAGCTGCTTTTCCGTTTCATTTTTTCTGTTTCACATCTAACATAGCTTACTTTACGCTATTTCAATAATATCCGTGGTATTAAATACGTAAGTTTTATAAAACGCGTCAGTACACATTACAATGCGCTTTAGCGGATTTATATGTACAACTGTCATGTAGCTTGTAAGTATGTATCCATCTTCAAAATATGTCACCAATATTTCTTTCTCAGACAATAATGACATTAATAATTTATCAGAAATTCCCTCTTTTGCTTCTTTTGTTAAAAATGGTTTTTGTACTTTACATTTCTCCCCAATAACCTTTCGCATACTTAATAACTGTTCCGACATTACTGTAAATGGAACCCATTCTCTTTTTGCTCTTTGTATCTTTACATCATTCATTTCTCTATCTCCTCGATTATTTATCCATTCTATTTCAAACATATTGCGCTTCGATTATTCTTTAATAATTGCTCGGCTCATATTTCCACCGCATGAACAGATAGGAAATCTCCCACCTCAAAATTCACAACATACAAGGAAAGTAAGTCGAAAATCAACTCCCCGTAAACAGCCGATTGGTGAAAATGTAATTAGTGGATGATGAACACCCACTAATTACATTTTCACTTTATTTCTAAATCGTATACTATCTACACATACAAGAACATTCGTTCTAATTATACACGAACCTACGTTCTTTTGAGAAGGAATTTATTTTTTCTTCATCAAATGAGCCTTTTTCCCATTTAATAGGAAGTTCACGTATCAACTAAAAAACGACTTCACTTAAAGAGAAGTCGTTTTTTCTAATCACCTATATTTCTATATTTATTTTTCTATCCTGACAAGTGTTCTTTCTGGAATACGAATCTCATCTATATGAAAATGATTTATTTTTAATTTTAATTCTCCCAATCGTTCCTTATCTTCATTACCAACCCAACAACTGAATAATTCAAAATAGTCCCCATCATTTAAATAACCTTCCATAATCGTGCATAAAGCTATTAGCTTTTTTTTAGCTTCCTTCTTCTCCCTTTCTGTTTGCCACTCATCAAGTTCAATACCTCACATTGTTGAAATTTCATACGTGTAACTTGTTTGAAATTGAAACTCTTGTACAATTTCAAGCATACTTTCATCTGAAAAACATGGCGCAAAAACAATTACATCATTAGAATCTGGATCCGTTAATGGAATTTCTACATTACACCCTATATAACTTGCTAAACTCATTTTTACTCCTCCAATATTCACATAAAAATAACTTATATGAACATTTATCTACCCAAATATAAAATCCCTACCTAAATTCAAAAAATCTATGAGATTTATAAAGAATCAAAACTCGTTCCTTATAAATTTCTATGAAAAGAGAGCAATTTAAACACTCTCTGTTCGTACATACTGCGTCAAACTATTTATTTATTTATTTATTTATTTATTTATTTATTTATAATTCACTCTAATTATTAAATATATTTCGGTTGTACTATTATATGTAACTCCCTCTCCGTTACTGCTTTTTTAGGATTCCGAAAATACTCTAATTCATATTTTAATACTTTATAGTCAACCATCCCAATCTTAATCCCTTTCGTTTCTTTTAAAATAGCTAATAGGTTATTTATATCTTCATCATACGATTCAAAAATTTTCCCTCCGTCTTCTCTTTGAAAAATTACTTTCACATTTTCTCCCCCTACATCATTTATTTATCTATCCAATAATTCATTCTTCACCTTAAAATTTCATACGAAAAAGAACATCCATCTTAATAGAATGCTCTGCTTTTCACTTCATTTAACGTCAATATATTTCAATCTTATTGTATGTTTCATTCTGCAAATTATGTTTATCCACTTCTATAAAGTGAAACTTTAATCCACTCAAGCTTTGTTCATTCCTGACTAATAATTAGCCTACGCAAATCTTACTGCCTACAAATAATGGGCTAAAATTAATTAATTCGTTTTATATTTAATGAGATGAAACCGAACATTATAATATCAACATTCTATGAAGTTATGATTAACCTACTTCAAGACAATTACATAAATTTCCATTGTAATTCTTAATATTTATATGTAATATTGTATTGTCTTACTATCTATTTATAACTCACACACTAACTAGAAAAGGGAACCTTTAAAGGTTCCCTTTTCTAATTACAGTCATTATTTCTTTTCTAGAAATTCAAATGTATTTTTAAACTCTTTATCATTCACCTTAATATCAGCATCTTTCAATAATTCATTGACTACTTGTTGTTTCCATTTACCTGTCGTCTCTTGTAGTCTTTGCTGTTCTATCTCTTTACGAATTGAATCTTTTACTTCATCAAATGGCTTTAATTCTTTTTTATCTGTCACTTTAATAATATGGTAACCGTAAGTTGTTTTTACTGGTTCACTTACTTGTCCTGCATCTAATTTATATGCAGCTTCCTCAAATTCTTTTACCGTTTGCCCTGGAGCAAAACCAGTTATTTCCCCGCCCTGTTCTTTTGAACCAGTATCCTCTGAGTATTGCTTCGCTAAAGCCGCAAAATCTTCTCCGTTATTTACTTTCTCTTTCACTTCTTTAGCAGTCTTTTCATCTTTTACTAAAATGTGACTTACCTTCATTTCTGGTTTATAGTTATCTTTTACATCTTTTTCTGTAACAGTCGCTTTAATCGCTTTCTCAAATGCAATTTCTGGCTTCATTTTTTCTTTTAATTCATCTTCATTTTTCAATCCAAGTTGCTCTAGAGTCGATTTGAAATTGTCGCCCATTTTATCTTTTGCTTCTTCAACTTGTTTTTTCGCTTCCTCATCTGAAACTTTATATTTATCTAGCAACGCCTTACTTAACACCATTTGGTATAAAGTACTTTCCCCATATTTTTGTCTTAATTCTTTACTTAACTCTTTCTCTGTAACATTTCCTACTTTTGATGTTACTACGTTGTCTGAGGAACCACATGCAGATAATGCCAGTACTACACATGAAATAATTGTTCCTAAAAATAACTTTTTCTTTTTCAATTCAAAATACCTCACTTTTATTATTATATAAGAATAACTATACAATAACCTTGTGTAAACAATGTGTTTTCTACATGTAATTCATTTCATGTAATTCATTTCATGTAAAAAAACTATGTATCAGTAGATAACATTAGTTAATCAATCTATCTTTTGCGCTAATATTAGAACCATTTTCTCTATTACTAATCTTCGTTTTTTGTAATTAATCTTCTTTATACTATGAAACATATGTATGAAAGTTAATTTACTGTATTTTTTGTGATTATTCTATATTAACGAAAACAATTTACCTCTCATTTCTTTTATATTTCAATTCAAAAATACTATCTTTACACTCTATATAAGATTCAGTAACAATTTTATCAGTGGAAGCCTCGTTTATCGTCCGCAATAACTCTACAAAATAACGTTAATGCATACGAAAAAGACATTTTCTATTAATGAAAATGTCTTCTCACAATTTAATAAAACAGTTTTGGTGTTAAATCTGTATTTTGTAATTGTGCACTTTCACTGCTCGGAACACAGCTTGTGGAGAATAATATTGGGATACCACAAACATCATCGTTCATTACATCATGAAATACATCTGCAGCAACACCAGTAAATGTTTGACATAAATTTGAAATATCATCATTAAAAAATTGAATTACTTGTGCAGCAAAAACAGGAAAGACAACATTTGCCCCACCAGGGAGTTGAGGCTGTACAACAACTTGTTCGAAATAAGGATTATTTTCTAGCGCCACTTGAAATAAATGGGCAATTTCAAATGCATCTAGTGGACATGGCAGTGGATTTACAATGTCATTTTCATTATTAGTTACAATAACTGTTACACTTACATTCCCAAATTCTACAAAAGATTTTAGGAGCGTTGCTAACGCTCTCGCTTTTTCATCACTTAACGCGTGCACTAAAATAATATAATTCCCTCCAACTGGAATTAGCGGACCAACTGTAACTGTTGGATCAGCACCAATTGAATTTTTTAACTCATTGAAATATGTGATCCATGGTGGTGAAAGCTGAGGTTGAGCTTGTACATTTTCTTGCAATCTTTCATTACCTCCTAATACAATTCTTACTACTATAATATGTAGCAAGAAAAAAAGCGTATTAGATAAATTACTTATTTTTTAATTTTACCTATTATATTGATTATACATTGTATAGAACATTCTCAGTTTTTACTGTATTTTCCACATTTTCACCATGCCATAGAACTCCATATCATTATCAACTCAACTAAAATTTCATATTATATTAGTACGTCTTTATAATATGAACGAAAAAACGCAGTATACAATTCTGCATCATAGGAGCTGATTTCATGGAGAAAAAACCTATTGTTTTCAAAGTCCCACCAAATTCAAAATTAAAAGTTACATTTTTCGGTCCTTGTAACGAAGTAATTACAAATGTTTCTATAATTAATCAACTTTCCACACCTAAATGTCAAACTATTACACAATATCCAAACTATACGAAATATGAAACTGAAGTACGATTATTATCGAGTTGTTAATCCATTCTATACAAAATCCTTACAATTTGGTTAACTACAAAACCTTATTAATAGACTAAGATTACTCATTTCATGATATTTCATTGATAATTTATTGATTTTTCACACATTTACATCAACCGAACATATATTATCGTATGGAGATTATCCACTCATAAAACCTATCTTTCTTTAGAGCGTACTTTTTATGTATGCTCTTTTTTTATTTATCCCTTATTCTGTACATATAAATCTGATCACTTTTATATTTCACGTCGGGTAAATCGACCTGCCCTTTATAAATAATCTAGTCAAGGTGTCCCCCATAATACTTCTTTATTTATTAGACATTCACTACTCTATTAAATTCGTGTATCCATTCAAGCACCATTTATCTAATATATTTTCCTTCTAAATTCACCAAAGATGTATTAAAATTCTTTATATACTCAAGGAGGTCAAATATGTTCAAGTTGCATCCCATACTACTCATCTTAGGTTTTATTTTATTTTTATATAGTGTACTTGCCTTCATGTTATTCCTTTCCATACAATAGTAATACCTGCACAAACCGATGTTAAATATGTAATTTCTATATAGTAATGAAAAAGCCTTTAATTATACGGACATAAATTAAGATGTCTTTTTATACCGTTAGGCAACTAGCAAATGTAACGCCAAAGAACTTTTACACCCTTGTTACTTACTCTTTTTATTACCTGCAGAAAATCTAATACTTAAAATAAGATAGCCCTTTCAACATCAAAACTGTAAAAAATAATTTTAAAACTTTACCTTTCATCATTACATCTTTAGCATGTGAAATTCTCATGAAACAAACTCTATTTAACCGATTTACTTATAAAAAAATAACAATAATAATCCCCCACCATTCGGTACAGGGGATTAACTAAACCTACTGAAAAGTATTTTATTCTCTTCGTTATTTAATTGGAGAAGGAAATCTTGCAGCTTCAAAATGAACCGTATTCACGCCATTAACATTTTGAACAATTACTCCGGCGACACTACTCTCAGCAAAAACTTCAACTGAATCCCCTGCTTCTAATTGAAGAATAGAAGTTACTGAAACATCATTGTTAAAAAATACTCCAGTCCCAAAGAAATCATTATCTATTGCTATCGCTGGATTTCCATTCACACGAATTTCAACTCTAGCTCTGTAGTTCACATTAAAATCATTTGGAGAGAATGTTATATTCCCTAATATACTATATACCCCTTTAGTCTTCGGAATAAAAATAGATGTTGCTGGGTTATATTCATTCGCTAAATCAAACTGTTCATCTTGGAACAATACTTTAACAGAAGTATTTTCCGGGACAGGTTGATTCATTGTATTAACAGCTCTAAAGGCAGATGCCCTTACAAGTTTTTCCTTCTTATCCTCACAACAATTTTCTTTTACATACTTTTTATCACATTTACTATTTTCTCTAAAACAATTATGACTTTTCTTTTTATAATCTTTACAATACTTACAGTAATAATAAGACGTAGTAAATCCCCCTTAAATTTATTATTACATACTATGCAATATAGATTAGAATCGTTTGGACAAACTGATACTCCTTTTAATAGAAAAAACCCCACCATTTCGGTGAGGATTACCCTTTATCTGCTGTATACTCAACTTTATTTAATTGGTGAAGGGAATCTAGCAGCTTCAAAATGTGAGCCGTCTTCCGAAGGACTTAAAACTCCGTCTATGCTACTTTGTGCATAAACCTCAACTTGATCTCCTGCATGCAATTGAATAATCGTCGAAACACTTACTACATTTCCAAAACCGATTGGACCAAAAAAGTCATTATCTATAGCTATTGTCGCGTTTCCATTCACACGAATTTCTACACGAGCTCTATAATTTAAGCTAGGATCGTTTGGAAAAAAACCAATCGTTCCAATAACAGAGTATACTCCTTTAGTCTTCGGAATAAAAATAGACGTTGCTGGATTATACTCATTTGCTAAATCAAATTGTTCATTTTGGAACAATACTTTTACAAAAGTATTAGCAGGAACAGGTTGATTCACCGTATTTCTAGCTCTAAATGCTGATGCCCTAACAAGACTATCCTTGTTGTCATTACACTTACTATCGTTCTTACAACAGTTATGCTGTTTCTTTTTATATTCTTTACAATACTTACAGTAGTAATAGCAAGACATACTCGTTCCCCTTTTATGCTTATTACTCCATATTATGTAAAAGAGAGTCACAATGTTTGGACGAACTATTGTTTTCCCCCTATACTTGTCGCCTATTTATATACACGTAGGCGGAAGACATTTCAATAACACAACAACCTAGTAGTATAGTGATCTCTATTCAAATTTGATAAATCCCTTTACTTTTTATGCATAAAAAAGAACGAACCTACATTCGTCCTTTCACACATTTTTATGGTCCAAAGCTTATCATCCAACCTAACATAAATCCAAATATAGAAAACAGTAGCATAAAAAGATATAAACTACATGCCCACAATGCATATTTCCGACTTTTTCTTTTTGTGATCATTCCTATGACTGAGCATACCAATCCAATACCAACTATTTGCAGAAAACCTTTACCTATAAATGTTTCTTGTATAAGCAATATAATGTTCAAATATAATAACGCCAGAAAGGCAATAATTAATGAAATAGTCCCCATCCACGTTTCCTGTTTATAAATATGATTCTTTCTTTTTTTTAAGAATGCCAATTCCATAACCTCGCTTCACCTACTTTCAATTTTCTAACTTTTTCGTGGCTCATTAATTTTTCAACTTCTGCTTTAGGTCCTGTTACAACTGCCCCATATGTTTTTACCCCATTCTTTTCAAGGAAAGAAATACGCTTTGACAACTCTAATACTTTCGCTCTAGATAGCTTCACTGCTAAATTTTCATGCTTCTGTAATGACTTTAACACATCAATAAATTGTTCCTCATGAGGTGAATCACTCACAAAAGCACCACTTGGTCTTGAAATCATATCTGCTGGAAAGCCAATCGGAGCAACATACATACCCTCGTCATTCGTTTGCTTCTCCTCTAACCCTGTATTAACGGCATACCAGACGATATCAATAGTGGGAAACATATTCGTTACCTCTTGTACACTCAACAATTCTCTAAAAGATATAAATGCTTCTACAACAGATTCTTGCGGAAGACCCTTTAATACTTGCGCTTCTTCACTACTATTATAGGATGAATTATAATTATTAGGATGAGACAATACCTCGTTATCTATATATGGGACTTCCGGAATTTTTTCATCTGTTGTATATTCACGGCTAACTTTCGTTGCTCTACTAAATATATAATCTGTTTTCTCTTCTCCTATTCGAATATCTTTCTTCCCTACCCTTTTATACAAATCAAAATGCAATTGTAAACTAAGCGGTAACAATGTTTGCTCCATGTCCCTATCTTTCAAAAATACATTTGGTTCTGTTACACTTAATGTTTGATTTACTACATTCCGTATCTCCATTGCGTTTGTAGGTGCAAATACATAGTATGCGAGAGTAGATATATATAATATAGGTTGAATAAGTAATAAAAAAGTAAATACAATTAAAACATTCGTAATACGCGCTCTTTTTTTCCCTATTTTCATCACTTGCTCCTGTTTTCCATTAGAAAGTGTATCCGGCCTTTGATGAAGAGCTTCTTGTAACAATTCTTTATAATCATCTTGTTCAGAATGAGGTTTATCATTTGTCATTTTGACTCTTTTCCTCCTTTAACAATTCTTTTAATCTCTTTCTCCCGCGAAATATGTGACTTTTATACGTGTTTAACTTTAAATCTAATACAGAAGCACCCTCTTCGTACGTTAATTGATGTACGTCACATAATAAAATAGCTTGCGCCTCTACCACCGGTAAAGTATGAATAATCTGAATTAATTTTTCATAACTATTTTTTGCGACTACATACTCTTCTGTAGATTCACCTGCTTGAATTGTTTCTAATTCCTCCGTTCCTACAAAAGCTACTTTTTTCTCTTTCCTAACAAAATCAATAAAGGTATGATATGCCACTTTAAAAAGCCATGATTTCACCTTTTGGTTTTCATAGTCTTCTAGATAAAGAAACGCCCGATAAAAAGTCTCCTGCATCAAGTCCTCCGCTACATGATGGCTACGAGAAAGGGAAAATAAATACCGGTACACATCGTTTATATAAACTTTATATATTTCTTCAATCTCCATCCCCCTCCTCCTTTCATATATAACACGAATAAACAAATTAAAAAGTTGCATTATTTTTCCTTTTTATTCATAAAAAATATTTATACATTTCAATAACTATTTACAATTATAAACAAAACATAAGATGTTATGGCTATAAATATACTTCAAAATGGGGAAAAACGGTCCGAATGTTCTCCTGCTCTTGTAAATTGATAGTCATAGGACAATCTTCCTGTACGATATAACCACAGATAGGATTTCGTCGCTACCTCTCGTCCTGGTTCGCGTTAGTAAATGTTCATGTATCTTTTCATATAGTGCCACTATCCATCATTTGTCATGATAAGATAATTCTCATTCTTTCTTCGATCGACGATATTTTCTTACCAAAAAACAACTTGTAGAGTATGTACAAAGATTATCTCATCAGCTATTTACAAATTGTAGATGGAACTATTTGACGCTTACATATACACTCACCCCCCTCAATTATTTCCGCTATTTGCAGATACCTCAAAATTCGGCATCTGTGATAAAGGTAGGTGGGAGCTGGGTTTCCCGTATATATCCAATTGGTAATGGTTAGGTTAATAATCGGTTTGGGATACCTGCTCCTATTCATAAAATTTTCAGCTTATAGATTGAAGACAGTTCCATATGGAATCGTAAGAAAAGAACTTCCATACGGTGTGATTTGATGCACTGGATAAAAATACTCCATAGATGAATAATACGGCTGGATACCTTGTTGTTGCATTTGCATTTGTTGTTGCATTTGTAACGCTTGTTGAACAGCTTGAACTGTACTTTGTGCTCCGCTAAACGTTATTGATGTACCATATGCTGGTCGCATACCCGCTTGAGAATAAAAATACGAATAAAACATTTTTTTCAGCTCACTTTCATATAAGTTATTACAAATTATGTTATGATTCTTTATTTCAGTGGGTGCTGAAAGTTAGTCTATTAGCTTTGATTAGGTTTAAAAATTTCTATTCTCTCTTACACTTTCATATTTCATTTACAAAGTTTATCTCCTAATACTAATTTAATTTTCGGAGGGGCATTTCATTTATAAGTTTTCGATAATTATTTTACAAACTAAAAAGGTAAAAAATTCACTATTTCTAATTCCATTCGATTACCTTCAAAACTATACAAATGAATTTTTAAGATTATTAAAGGTAAATTATCTATCTATACATCCTCCACAAAATAAAAGCACCCTAAACGGATGCTTTATTTTTCACTACTATAATTTCTTAGCAATAATTCAATTGTCCACGAATTTCACCATTAGGATGTTGTACTGTATGAACATTAATATAAATGTTTCCAGATATGATTTCATTTACAAGAGTAGCTAATGTTTGACCCGCTAACGGCCCAACCAAATCTTCTTGAGTAATTATTCCCGTAAGCGTTGCACACTCTATTGAAACCGGATTTGTTATAGGTCCAAATAAAAAAGCTACAACAGGACCATTAGTTCCTTTTGCTCCAATATGCAGATGGGCAACTACTACATCCTCTATATCAAATAAATCCAACTTAAATTTTAGGCTAAGCTCGTCCTGGCTTAATTTAAAGAAAGCCTCCCCTCGAGCGTCTGTTTCTACTGGTGGAACTTCATTTCTACCACGTAGCTTTGCAAAAAACATATCTATCACTCCTATGCTTTTATATACTACTAATATATTCATACCCTTTATATAAGGTGATAAAGAAGCAGTTGTTAGACCAATAAAAATTCATTTTATATGATAGATTAATTTATCAATTTTATAAAATTCATTAATTTAACTATAACGTTATTTAAATTTAATTCATATATTGTAGTAGATTACTAGAAGGGAGGTGTAAATATGGAAAGTTGTGTTTTGTTCGTTAATGGACAACCTCTTTTAGTGGTATCAGTTGCTGGAATCGAAATTGCTAGATTAGAACTTTCTCTTCAAGTAGCATTGACTTTAATAGCATTAGGAATTCCAATCTGTGCATAAAAGTTAGGCATTTATAAAAAGAGGGCTTAAGCCCTCTTTTTTATTTTTACCTTTCCTTCACAACAAAAAAAGACGCCATTAAAATCACGGCATCACGTACAATAATTGCGATTTGTTTTATCATTACTTCACTAGCAACCCTAATTCATGTAGAATTTCTGAGAACGAATAGCCATATGCAAAACCTATAATACGAATCCCTGGGGTCCATCTATGTTCTAAATTTTCATTGTATGTTTTCTTATAATACTTTAATTCAGAATCTATATTATGTTTGTCGTTAATAATTACTTCCTCACTATGAAATCCATCTATTTCAATCTGAACAGCTACGTACTCTGCTCCCTCAATTAAGGCTTTAATATAACACTTTTCTAATTCCTCTAATGTCATCCCCATTATTAACCTCCTATCATAATGGGCGTTTTGTTCGATAAAAAAGAACATCTGGATCAGTAAATACGAAGATATACAAAAGGTAATCTCATTGAGTATTCAATAGTTTATAAGCTGTTTGCTTGTCCCGCAACATATTATATGATTTTTATATAAAAATAGTTCATCCAAAAAAGTAAAAATTACCATTTATTATTTTAAAAGATAGTTACAATCTTATTTTTTAAGCTAGTCTATCAATCGCTCCCTTGTGTTAAAAGAAGCAACTAATTATATTTATGAGTTTAAAAACAGTCACAAATTATCTATATCACGCTCTAATCTTATTTTCTTAACCTCATTAAATTCCTTTACAAATTAAAAAAGTAGCTGTTACGCTACTTTACATTCATTTTATCCCCAAGAGAAATGATAAATATATTCTCCCGTTACATTTTGATTAATCCCAGTAATTCTAGCAAATCTCATTAAGTCTGCCCCTTGAAGAAAATACATCGCAAGCATTACTGGTACTTGCGACCACATAAATTGATAAAAATCCTCGACTCTTTCGTTTGTTGAAACAATTAAATCATTTACAGGCCCTTGATTCCATACAGAAGTACTAACTAAACGAAACGGAAGATCTTTCCCATTAACTACTATTCTTGCCATGCTTTGAGTTATGTCCACATCAATTCCCTCCATCATTACAAAAATCGGACCTGTGTATTTACTCCTATGGTTATAAATATTCTTGACTTTCATAAATGACTAAGGCAAACCTCTATTTTTTACTTCAATTCAAATGAATTTATTACAGTAAAAAAACAAATGA
Source organism: Bacillus sp. FF-1 (assembly GCF_028548245.1). Classification (NCBI taxonomy): domain Bacteria; kingdom Bacillati; phylum Bacillota; class Bacilli; order Caryophanales; family Bacillaceae; genus Bacillus; species Bacillus sp. FF-1. Next base: position 99,141 of record NZ_JAQQGG010000002.1, on the reverse strand, counting down.
AATTTTAGTATTACTCTCCCTCAACTTCCGTATTATTTAAATCATTTATACCCTTGTTCGCTTTTACAATCCGGTATGCAAAATTACATATCTTATTATCTCAATATCACTTTATTAACTACAATTTGATAGAAATTCATTTGTATCACCTGATAAATCAGCGTTTGTAATTTAATTCCTTATTTGAAATTCCCCCTTTTATTTTTAAACACTATATTCGAATAATTATATTGGAATTTCTTGTTGTATACACATCTATCTTTTTCATGTATTATATACGAGAAGAGTAAGGTAAGAGTTACTCTTTGCCATTTTAGGAAAGGTCCTGTTGGAAACAATAGGACCTTTTTTCGTATTAGTAAAAGCAATCTTGATTTACTCATTTAACCCACTCATTACTTCCCCAAATATAGTTTCAACCATTTTTGCTTTAAGCTCTCTGACCTGAAATGCTATACGTTCTCTTCTAAGTAATCGACTACTCGTACTATGCATGCTTCTCTTTACATACTTAACTTTCCGTACAGCTTGTTTCCCTTTAAAGTATTTCACATAATACAAACAAAAGAGCCGTTCTTGTTCCGTCAACTCTTCATCATCTAGCATCTCGTTCACCGCCTTCAAAATGCAGGATTTCCCTTTCCACTATCGAATTAGTAATGTTCGGAAAGGGGGTGTAACATGGCGGAAATTAAGGTAGGACTTACACAATTTTTAGACTTTACACTGAAAAGTAGTGCAGCTAAAACAAATTTTGTAAAGAATCTTAAATCTCAACCTGAATATCACCCAGTTTTTGATTACTGGAAACAATTACGAGAAACCGTTATTAAATTTCATAAAAACGAACTAGCTTTTGACTGTTTTGAAACATTAGTACAAACTGTTGACCAGAAGAAAAAGCAAAACTACATTGATGTTATAAAGCAGTATAAAAAATTTATTAAAAACAAAGACGTCTCTTGGTTTGATCCAGGTAAATCACATTGGTTATCACATAATTTAATCGTCCGCTCATCACCTGAACTTGGTTTGCTCATTAATGATGAGCCACATCTTATTAAACTGTTTTTCAAAGGAAAAAAAGAGCGCATTGATAAATATAACATCAACTCAACATTAACATTATTAAACGAATCAACATTTTCGAATGAACATAACAATGTGAATTATACGGTCCTTAATATACAAAAGAACAAAATGTATACGAATAACTCTATTAATAATGATCATGTAATAGCTCTTGAATCAGAAGCTCACCAGCTTTGTTATTTATGGAATAAGATATAAAGGGTGTAGGAATCTCTTTATATGTCTTGTTCATGCGTAATTTAGGAACATTTTTCACAAACTACATTCATTTCGTTTAATTGAAGCTCACCTTCTTGTTTCTCACAAACAATGCAGGGTGGGCATTTTAAAAAAAATAGTTTCTTTACCCATTTCACCATCCTAGTTACCCCTTTGAAAGAATAATGTAATACTGTCTTTCTATCACATCTACATTCCCCCTGACTTCTACCGCTAAATACTTCCTAACATGTTCTTACGATTCCTTTCTCGCTCTATATCATGTTTTTCTTTCACTCTATACAGTGCCGCAATTTCCCCTTCTAGTTAGCCTTGCTCTTTTACCTGCATTACTTTATTTAGCTGTAATTGTTGCTGGAACTCCGCTAACGCCACTTAATCTCTTCTCTCACAACACCTCATAAAAATATATGGGGAAAAGAACTTTATAGCAATGGCTATCATGAATACAATTTACCTTACTAATAAATAGTAGCCTTACAATTTCAGAAGTTTGACACAGCTCACGAAAAAGCTTATAAAGAAAAGTGAGGTTCCTAATATTCATTTCTAGATTTAAGATGCATATAAGACTAGGACATAAAAAGTAGAATCACACTGGATATCTACTCATATGTACCAGGACTTCAAGAAACTGCGGTGGATCAATTTGCTAACGAATTTTCCGAAAAGAAAGGTTCTCGTTATAAGTTTTCCTTTCACAGCAAATACACCAACTAAATAACCAAAAATATTGATAGTGAAAAAGGAGAAACTAACATGAAAGAAATCAAATCTGAACAGGAATTTAAAGACATCATCGCAAGCGAGGAGCCAGTAGTTGTTAAGTTCTTTACTACATGGTGCCCAGATTGCGTGCGTATGGACAACTTTATCGGAGATGTGATGGAAGAGTTCAATAAGTTTGAATGGTATTCTATTAATAAAGATGAGTTCCCAAATATCGCTGAAGAGTATCAAGTAATGGGTATTCCAAGTTTACTTGTATATCAAAATGGCGAGAAGCTAGGCCACTTACATAGTGCTAACGCAAAAACTGAAGAGCAAGTTACTGAGTTTTTAGAAGCATACTAAGATGAAAACCCTCTGAAAAATATTTTCTAGAGGGTTTTTTATTTTTTCCAAATCAGCTGTCAGAAGTGTACATATTTGTACTCCCTTCTCCTTCCCCGGTTATACATAGATCTAAATCGCTTGCATACCCTAACTTTGCACTTTACAACATATTTTTCCTTCACGAAACTTTGTTATCCACTTCTTAAAAAGCTATAAAACGTCAACAATGTTTGTATAGACCCACACGACTTTCGTTTGATACTCTATTTATAGAAAGAAATTCCTTGTAGAAAGGTGAGTGATTAAAATGGATACTCTTTCTCATAAAGAAGCTGATAAAGGTGCTATTGTCAGCATTTTGGCCTACATATTTTTATCCTCTATGAAAATCATCATCAGTTATATTACCCTCTCTAGCGCATTACGTGCTGACGGTTTAAATAACTTAACCGATATCGGTGCTTCTTTAGCGATATTAATTGGTCTAAAAATCTCTCGGAAACCTCGTGATCCAGATCATCCATATGGGCATTCGCGTGCAGAACAAATTGCATCACTTGTTGCTTCTTTTATTATGGCAACGGTCGGATTAGAAGTTGTTATTAGTGCCATTCAATCTTTTTTAAATCCGAAACAAGCAGCACCTAATGTACTTGCTGCATGGGTAGCTTTATTTTCTGCTGTCGTTATGTACTGTGTGTATTTGTATACGAAAAAGATTGCAGCACGAACAAGAAGTAAATCATTAGAAGCAGCTGCAAAGGATAATTTATCAGATGCTCTCGTAAGTATCGGTACAGTAGTAGGTATTGTCGGTTCGCAGTTCCAAATGCCTATTTTAGATCCTATTGCTGCTTTAATTGTCGGTCTTATTATTTGTAAAACTGCATGGGAAATTTTCGTAGAAGCTTCTCATATGTTAACGGATGGAATCGATCCAGATAAGATGGAAGAGTATGCTGATGCGATTGAACATATTGGTGGCGTGGAAAACATCGTAGATATTAGAGCGCGTATGTACGGGAATCAAACGTACGTTGATATTACAATCGAGGTAGATGCTCGTATGGATGTTGGAGAAAGTCATTGTATCACTGACAACATCGAGGCTATGCTTCGGAAAAAGTTTGGCATTTATCATGCGCACATTCATGTTGAGCCAATGGAAAAAGAACCTATTATGACATAGGTTCTTTTTTAATGAACGTTTTATGAAATATTACGCATAAAACGAGCCAGCTACCGCCAGCTGCCCATCCTGCTAATATGTCAGATGGATAGTGAACGCCAAGATATATTCGGCTAACTGAAATAGATAATACAACAAAGCTCGCTATAAAAATAATCAACAATTTTTTATGCAATGTAATACGTTCTTCTGTAATCGTGACGTATGCAATAAATCCTAAAAAAGCAGTAGCATTCATCGTATGACCGCTCGGAAAACTATATCCAGTTGCAGTAACAAGCTGCGACACATCAGGTCTTGCTCGCTCGTACCATAGTTTAAGCATACTGTTTAAATAACGAGATCCATAATAATTAATTGTTAGAAGTAATGCGCTAAGCAACTTTTTTCTAACGAGAAAATACATTACAAGAATAATGAGTAACGGAAAATATATTCTTTTGGAACCGATAAACGACACCCAAGTAAAGTAGGCTGTCAAATAATCGTTTCGAAAACTTCGAATAAAATGTGCGACTATATTGTCAAATTTCTCAATACAAGCGGTATGATACGAAAGTGATAATACGACAAAACAAATGAGTAGCGTTGAACTTAACAAGTATAAATGTCGATATCGTTTCACATACATAACCTCACTATGCAAAAAAATGGAGCGGTTGTTTTAGTTTTCCTCTCCATTTCTTTTTTATGCATAGTTTATTAAAAAATATAATTGTTAATTGTTTCTTTCATCATTGGAATATCTTCATTCGTTACTGTAAAGCGCATCACTTTCTCATCAAGATCAAGTGCTTCTGCAAATAAACCTGCTAATCCACGAGATTTTCTGTCTACTTCCATAATAATCTCTAGGCGATCGTAAGCACTTGGTAAAATTAATAATTCTAGTTCATCTAATTTCCCATAATACTGTCCGGAAACAGGAACAAACTCAAATTCTTGTGCAAATGGAACTTGCTTACGTAATCGATACGGTAATTCTTCACATTCTATATGACGCGCTTTAAAACCTAATTGATTCACACTTTCTAACACACTATTTAATAGTGCATTTGGCAACACTTGAATGTAATCACGATCACTTGGATCTATACTACGTTTAATATCAAGGCCTGTGTGAACCCAAACTGTTTTCATTCCAAGAGTAAGCGGTGTTTCAAGCGGCATTTTAAATGAAAATGGAATTTCTCTTTTTTCATTCGGCTCAACAGAAAAAGGTTCTGTTAAACGAACTCGCTCTAAATCATATGTTGTTGTTACTTTTTTATCATCTACTTCTCGTACATACGATGTTGATAGCGTTAAGTAAATGCTTTCAATTTGTTGGCTAACGGAACCTCCAGTTATGTGAACCTTTCCGTATATCTCTTCACCAACAATATACTCATCTTTTTCAAGAACTGTATCTACTTTTGCATTACCGATACCAACGCTTGCTAAAAACTTTTGAAACATGGATCCTCCATCCTTTCTAAAGCAAAAGCTACATCTTTTTTTAAATCTCGTACATTCTCATAGTACGGCGTTTTTATTTGTAACATACGCATCAGCATTTCACGGTTATAATTTTCCAAAGTTAATTCGTCATACCATGGTTTTTCATATTTTTCATTAGATTCATAGCCTGCATATAATAAAAATAATGAGAAATGACCAAGCGCATAAAAATCGCTACGAAAGTGAACTTCTCGCATCAAAGCTTGTTCACCTTCATACGTTGTAGCTCGTTCATCACCCTCACCTTTCAATTTCGCCAACCCAAAATCAATAATACTAATTTGGTTTTCTTTCATTAATATGTTTGGAATGCGTAAATCTCGGTGAATAATACCTTTACTATGAAACACTGATACAATTTCTAATATTTTATATAAAATTTTTAAAACTTCACGTTCTGTATATACATGTCCATCTAAGAAAATATAATCTTCAAAATTTTTACCAGGCATATATTCCATCACAAAAAAGCTTTTTTTCTCCCATACGAAATGATCATATAAACTAGGAATTGCATGATGATTTAATGTTTGTAAAATCATTTTCTCTTGTTCAAATGATTTTCTACCAGACTCATATCTTTGTTTACTTTGTCTTAATTGTTTTAAGACTTTATATCTATTTATTTGTAAATCATTAACGACATATGTAACCCCATAACTACCCATTCCAATTACTGATTCAATTTTATAACGTTCTACAACAATTGTATTTTTTCGCAGTGGTCTATCAAATAAAGCTAGTATACGACGCCATTTCATCAACTACTTGAAAAGAAGCTACGGCTTTTACGTTTTCTTTTATAATGATGATGCCCATAACCAGATGAACGTCGTTTATAATCGCTACTTGAATAAGAGCGACCTCTATGGCGATAATCACTACTAGAATACGAACGATATTTTTTCTTTCCTAATAAAGAATCAATAATTTTTTTGAACATCCCTTCACCTCTTGAGTAAAATTTTCTTTTAATTATACCAAGTATTGCTGGCTACATTTGTGACAAGTTTGTAAAGAGTAAAAAACGACGAGTTAAGCCCGTCGTTACTTTCACTCATCCTCTTCATCAAACACTTCATCAATCATACATTTCTCTAATAAATACTCGAATGTAATATCTGCGAGATCTTCAATTTCTTCTCGTTTTGGGACGTATCCTCTTTCAATTAGTTGCTCATAAAAAAACTCCGCAATCTCTTCCGTATCAATTACGACTTCAATTTCCTTCATGAGCATCACTCCTTTATTTCTGTTTTATGAAAAAATCTCAAAAATATGTATATGAGATTAGAAAAATAGTTTTTCTTTTTTATAGGTCATATCCTTTGGACAAGGTGCATACGATGGTAGTACAAGCTATCAAAAAGGGGGATATAATTATGGAATATCAATACGAGGTAAAGCAAGAAGTAGGACAAACAAAAGAAGAGTTCATGCATGAAGATCAATGGGCAGACTCTCTTATTAAATGGCTTTTTATTTTTTTAATAATTGTAGGCATACCTTATACTGCATATGTTGTTGTTCAATTCATTCTCTCTTTCTAGTTAACTATTTTTTCTCTGTCAATTTAACTAAATAATTATGAACAACATCCATAACAATTTTGTATTCTTCATCTTTAAATGTATCAAATAACAATTGGTAATCGTTATAAATATCAAGTAATCCATCAATGATTTCTTGACGATTTGTCTTAACACTCACTTTTTTTGAGTTGTTAATTGACTTTAATTTTCCTAAATCTAATTTATTCATACCTGCTTTATCTTGTTTCATTTTCTTCAAAATTGCATTTGCCGTTTGAGCATTGGCAAGTAACGTTAAATCTGACTCATCCGCTTCTAACCATTCACCATCCGTAATTCGTGACAGTTCATATATTGTATCTTCCCATGCATCATTTTTATATCTCCATACTTCTGTACGAAAACCAACAATACGGAAAACATCTTTATCATATCCTGTTACTTGCACGAGATCACCAAATGTGAAATTATAGTTTAATTCAATCCACTCAGTTTCACCTTTTTTCATATCTTGCTCTGTAACGTGCTGCAATGTTTGCTCTACGTAAAATCCATCGTGATTATTGACTTCGTATACGTAAACTCCATCTAAAACCTTCATATTTGTGATTTTACCAACGGTTCCATATAGCGTAATCACGACTATGTCCCCTACGTTATATTTAGGTTGCTTTTTCCTTGCCATCTATATCTCTCCTTTTTTTGACGTCGTGATTTTGATAACAGTATATGCAACCTACATAAAAACGCTTATCACAGAAGCTTATATTCATAAATTTTTTCAATAAAAAATATAATCTTATAAAATTTACATTACACTCAAAAAAAGCTAGTAACTAGACTAGCTTCAAATCAACAAATTTCATAATAAAAAAACATACAGAATACTTCACTTTAAATAAAGTAATGTATTCTGTATGTTTTCAAATAGTTTTTATCTATCTTGTATGTATAAATCCCACGCTTCATCAAATATAGACATACTTTCTAGCATTCCACTTAGCTCTAAGTATGAACTAATTTCATCGTAATCTTCAGATTGCTTCGGAAAACTTAAATCATCATACATTGCCTCTGCTAAATTCGATATTTCATTACTAAATAAAGCTGCACGATGCTTCATCATATAGTGGTAAAATGTCTTTTTCAAAAATATTCCCTACCTTTCTAGCTTGGGTACATTATACAAGGCAAAAAAGAAAAAAACCAGCATAAAAGCTGGTTAAAAGTCGAAATAATTTCTTTTTAATAGACGTGGTCTTCCCATTAATTCTTCATATGTTAGTTGTTTTGGTAAGTCTTTCGTATAAATTAGAAACAATTGATCTTCTATTTCTTTCACTGTTTGATCTGATTGATAGTCCATACCACATGAGGAACAAGAAATGCATGGTGTCTCTTGGATTTCAATGGCTTTCGTACCATCTGGTAATTCCCAATATACAGTATTTAAGCTTTCTTTTGCTTCTGTACTGTCACACCACATACAATTCATACTGCATCACCCTCAGTTTTTTTGTCGTTTTCTTCTAATTTAGCCATTTGTGCTTGATATTTTTTATCTTTCAATTGGTCGCGCTTATCACGTTTATCTTTTAATGTTGCATGCGTTTCATTATCCTCATAGTCTTTACGACGGTTCATACGCTGTAAATCGTCTGGAACAAGATTAAATTTCTTATCACTCATAAGGCCTGCGATACCAACATCTGAACGTTTTTCTTCGTAGTTTGGATAAATTTCTTTAAAGTACCCTTCTGCTCTTCCTGGAATGTAGCTTTCTGGCTCTGGATACGTTGTAATAACACCTTCAAAGTTACGAAGTACAACTTTATCTGCACTTTGCGAAATTAAATAGTTTGGTTGAAGCGCAATTTTACCGCCTCCTCCTGGTGCATCAACAACGAATGTTGGTACTGCATAACCAGACGTATGTCCGCGTAAACCTTCAATAATTTCAAGACCTTTAGAAACTGGTGCACGGAAATGACCAATACCTTCAGATAAGTCACATTGATAAATATAATATGGACGTACACGGATTTTTACTAAGTCATGCATTAGTTTTTTCATAATTGGAACACTGTCATTAATACCAGCTAAAATTACTGCTTGGTTTCCGACTGGAACACCAGCATTCGCTAACATTTCACATGCTTTTTTCGATTCTTCAGTAATTTCAATAGATGTATTGAAATGTGTATTTAACCATACTGGATGATATTTTTTAATAATGTTACATAAGTTTTCTGTAATACGCTGCGGGAATACTACCGGCGCTCTCGTTCCGATACGAATAATCTCAACATGCGGAATCTCTCGTAAATTTTTTAATACATATTCTAAAATTTTATCGTTAATAAGAAGACCATCACCACCAGAGATTAATACATCTCGTACTTGTGGTGTTTCACGAATGTAAGCAATTGCATCATCTAATTGTTTCTTCGGCACACCCATTCCAATTTGTCCACTAAAACGACGGCGTGTACAGTAACGACAATACATAGAACATTGATTCGTTACTAAGAATAGTACGCGGTCAGGATAACGATGTGTTAACCCTGGAACTGGTGAATCTTCATCTTCATGAAGCGGATCTTCTAAATCATATTTTGTTTTATATAACTCTTCCGAGATCGGTACAGATTGCATCCGAATCGGACAGCGTGGGTCATCAGGATTCATTAACCAAGCATAGTACGGTGTAATATTTAACGGGATCGTTTTCGTTGAAATTTTAACGCCCTCTTCTTCATCAGGTGTTAAGTTAATCACTTTCTTTAAGTCATCTAACGTTTTGATCGTATTCGTTAATTGCCAAACCCAATCATTCCATTGCTCTTCAGTAACATCTTTCCATAATTCGATATCCTTCCAGTGACGATTTGGTTTGTATACATCATGTAACATTGCTATTCCCCCTTTTTATACGCTCATCCTTTATATAAGCAATAGTTATGCCAACTTTACTTTATTGATAAGTAAACGTACGGATAACCCTATTATATAAGCGAAAAAAATATTTTTAAGCACTGTATGAAATCCATACATACTATCATATTCATTACTTTTTATATATGTAAACGCTCTTTTATTGGTGCAAACACACAAAAACCGCCAATTATTCGGCGGTTTTGTCGTACTTACTCAGTTTATATTGAAGCGTCTGACGAGGGATACCTAACATTTTTGCAGCCTGTAATATATTCCCTTCTGTTTCAATTAACGCTTGATCTATTAATTTTTTTTCCGTTTGATGAAGTGCTTCTCTAAGAGGCAATATGCCCTTCTTCTTTGGAAAACTCTCTTTCCGAAATGTACGCGGTAAACAATTGGCTGTTAATGTATTCCCTTCTGCAATAATGACAGCATGTTCAATCGTATGTTTTAACTCTCGAACATTTCCAGGCCATTGGTAAGCTTGTAGTCTTTCTTTCGCTTCCTTATCCATTTGAAGTACACCTTTTTTATAACTTTTATTATATTCTTTCAAAAAATAAGACGCTAACAATAATACATCCTCCGTTCTTTCACGGAGCGGCGGAATATATAATGAAAAGACATTTAATCGATAGTATAAATCAGTGCGAATTTTATTCTCTTTTAAACATATTTCTGGTGGCTGATTCATTGCGGTAATAACGCGAACATCTACTTTTCTCGTCTTATTATCACCAATACGACGAATAACACCATCTTCTAATACACGTAGCATTTTCGCTTGTAAATCGAGTGGCATTGAATTCAGTTCATCTAAAAACAATGTCCCTCCATCTACAAGTTCAAATAATCCCGCTCGTTCAATTGCCCCCGTATAACTACCTTTCGTCGTTCCAAACAATAAACTTTCTAATAGAGACTCTGGCAAAGCTGCACAGTTTTGTGCAATAAACGGCTTGTTCTTCCGCTTAGAGGCTTCATGAATCGCTTGTACAAATAATTCTTTCCCTGTTCCTGTTTCCCCATATATTAAAACATTCGCATCAGTTGGGGCTACTTTTTGTGCTAATTCTTTCGTCTGTTTAAACCGAGCATCATTCGTCACGATCGTCTCAAATGCAACATCCTTTTTGACCGCTTTTTTTCTAGATGACCGCTTTATTTTCGACTGCAAATCGACTATTGTATCGGTAAGTTTTTGTACTGTGGAATAATCTTTTGCAATTTCAACAGCTCCAGCAATATTTCCATCTATGAAAATAGGTAACGTCGTATTTACTGTACAAATGTCTTCCCCATTTAAGTTTTGATAATGCTGCACTTGATGAACGATTGGCTTTTTTGTATCTAATACTTTCATCAACGTACTTGTTTCCCTAGATAAAGAAGGAAACGCTTCTAACAAATGTTTACCTAACACTTTTTCAATTTTTGATCCATCGTGTTTTGCAGCTACAGTATTATAGAAAATTGTAATACCATTTTCATCTACTGCGTGTATAGCCTCATCAATACTGCCCAAAATCGCCTCAATGACTTCTTGTGTCGAAACTGCTAGCAATGTCATCCCCCCTCTTGCCGAAAATCCAGCAAATACTATGCCGAATTTCCGGCATACCTATGTGCGATTATAAGCATGACGATTCCGTTCTATTTTTATAACGTACTATTTAGACAAATCTTTTACCCATATATTCATATCTTCTAGCTTATCAAAAATGTAGCAATTGTTCGCCAATCTTCCTGTATACGTATAGCCTAACTGATGAAAGGCTGCATTCATTCCGAAAGAAAGCGATCGAGCAATTGTATAAGAACAGAAAATCGATTTTTCTTGAAGTTCTTCTTCTAACTTAATTAATAAACTTTTCATAAACCCATGTTTACGATATTCGGGTAAGGTCGCACAATTCGTTAATTCTGCATTTCCTTCTTTTATATTCATTTCTGCAGACGCTGTACTAATTATTTTCCCCTCGAATTCATACACATAGTAAATTGTATCGTCTTCTTTCATCGTTTGTTTTACATAACTCGCTTCGTTTAAAGGAGTTGGATACACTTCAAATACTTCTCCAAAGACAGCTGCTAATTCTTCTGCGTCCTCTTCTGTCGCTTTTCTTAATAGAAATTTCTCTGGGACTATTTTTTCCTTTACTTCTTTTGCTTTTACACCGCTTAAAATGGTATCTTCCTCAACCCAATGTATACTATTTCGTCTTTCATCATTATTAAATTTCACGAAGAAGTATGCATCGTGACCTTGAAAATAATGTGGTAATGTTGCTTCTAATAAAAAACCGAAAGAGAGCCATGTTGAAACATGCTCTCCCTTTCCTTTAACAATACATTTAGTGAAAGAATGTTTCTCTGCTAATTCGTCAATTGTTTGGATGATTCTCTCAACATTTCCTGTGTAGTGGTCTACTCGAATACGTTTATTAAAATAGTCCAAAACGCCTTCTACTGTATAGCCATTCGTCTGTTCTCTAAAAGATTCATAGTATTTCATTTTTTCACCTCACACCAATCTAGTAATGTACATGCAATAATTTTTGCGGCAGCTATCATTCTATCAACTTCTATATATTCGTTTGGATAATGCGCTACTTTCGTCTCTCCTGGGCCAAATACTATCGTTGGTACACCTGCGATTTGTGTAAATAAACCTCCATCTGTCCCCCACGGAGATGCTTCAATAATCGGTTTGTTCCCTTCGATTTCAACAAAGTTATGTTCAAGTGTTGTAATTAACTCATGATTTTCTTCTAGTTCACCAGGAACCCATCTTGCTCCAAACCATTCCACTTCTACAGGATTTTCAACAAACCAATTGTCCACATCATTTAATTCAGCGATCCAATTCTCGAACTCTTCTTTTGCTGCCTCTATAGTCTCATTCGGCGCAATACCGCATCTTCCTTCTAAAATTAACGAATCAGGAACAGAACTTGGCCAGCTCCCACCTTCAATTTTCCCAATATTAATTGGAATCGGAATCGGGATTCCTTTAAATAATGGGTCTGTAATTCGTTCATTTCTCTTCTCTTCCAGATTTCTCAAATGATCTACAACAAACATACTTTTTTCAATTGCACTTACTCCTTCATAACGCGTCCCACCGTGTGCAGCTTTCCCTTTGACATGTAGACGAAACCACATGGACCCTTGTTGTTTCGGGAAAAACTTCATATTTGTTGGCTCTGGAATAATGACACCATCCGCTTTATATCCTCGTAGTATAGTCGCTAATGTTCCTGCCCCACCGCTTTCTTCTTCTATTACACTTTGAAAATAAATATCTCCTTTTAATTCAATACGAGATTCAATAATTGCTTCCATCGCAAGCATTAGTGCGACATTGCCGCCCTTCATATCTGTCGTTCCACGACCATATATACGATTTCCTATTTTCTCACCACTATAAGGATGATGGTCCCACTGATTCACATCTCCTTCTGGTACGACATCAATATGCCCATTTAATATCATGGATTTCCCGTCGCCGCTTCCTTTAAGAGTTGCCACAATGTTCGGGCTATCTGCAAAACTTGTACGCGGTGATACAAAATAAGGATGATCTTTCATTTTAGAAAATGATGGCTCCCATATATCAAGATCTAAACCTAGCTCACGTAATTTTTCAATCACAATTGCCTGCGCACCACTTTCATCACCAGATACGCTCTTTTCTTGAATTAATCGTTTTAAAAATTTTACACTTTCTTCTTCATGACTCTCAATATAATCACAAACTTGTTTTTTTAATTGCTCCATATATTACATCTCCCCTCATTCAATTACTAGTAAGTTAGAGCCAATTTTAAAATCCGCTTCTGTATGTTGTTTTATATCTTCCACTGTGTATGGGCTCATCAATTCTTGTAAAATAAGTCCATCCTGCGTTACTTCCATTACTGCCATATCCGTAATAATTAAATCTACGCATTTTTTTGAAGTTAATGGTAATGTACACTCCGAAACAATTTTTGCATTTCCGTATTTATCGACATGATTCATCACAACAACGACCCGCTTCGCTTTTTGAGCTAAATCCATTGCTCCTCCAATACCTGGAACACGTTTTCCTGGAACAATCCAGTTTGCTAAATCACCATTCTCGCTTACTTGTAATGAACCAAGAATCGTTATATCTAGTAAACCTTTTCGAATCATCCCAAACGCTGTGCAACTATCAAAATAACTTGCTCCTGTAATAAGAGAAGTTGGCAAACCTGCTGCGTTACATAAATTTTCGTCTTCATTTCCTTTGCTTGGCGTAGGTCCCATACCTACAATTCCATTTTCTGCATGAAACATAACGTTTATATCGTCAGGCAAATGATTCGGTACAAGCGATGGTATACCAATTCCTAAATTTACAATCATACCATTTTGTATTTCTTTCGCTGCACGTCTAGCAATCTTATCTCTCACTTCTACGCCCATACCCATTTCCAATTCACTCCTTCCGACGGTACGATATAATTTACAAATACTCCTGGGACAACAATTTCTTCTGGATCTAAACTTCCCAGTGGAACGATTTCTTCTGCTTCTACAATCGTTATATCCCCGGCCATAGCAACGTGAGGGTTCATGTTACGAGCGCTCTTATCAAACACAAGGTTGCCGAACGGATCTGCCTTTTTCGCATATACAATCGCAACCTCAGCAGTTAATGCTGTTTCAACTAAATATGTTTTACCATTCATTTCAACAGTACGTTTTCCCTCTTCTACAATCGTATCAACACCTACATCAACTAATACGCCACCAAGTCCTACACCACCAGCGCGAATACGCTCTGCTAATGTTCCTTGAGGAGAAAACTCAATTTGTAACCTTCCTTCGTTTAGCTGTCTTCCTGCATTTGGATTTGATCCAATATGAGAAGTAATTAATGATTTTACTCTTTCATTCGTAACGAGACGACCGATTCCTACATCAGGAAATCCTGTATCATTTCCAATTAAATTTAAATTTGTAACTCCTTTTTCTAAAATGGCCTGTATTAAAGATGGAGGGGAGCCAATCCCCCCAAATCCCCCAAACATTAATGTCATATCATCGTGGAATAAAGAAATTACCTCCTCTATCTCTTTTAATTTACTGAATGTATTCGTAATAGTTGTCATGCGATACTATGCCCTCCTTTTTGCATCATTTCTTCAACACTTTTTGCAAAAATTGAAAGTAATTCATCTAACTCGGAATATGTAGTTGTCATTGGCGGTGCTACAAGCAGTGCGCTATCTTCTTTTCCTGCTTGCCCTGAAACAGCTTGGTATAAAAGAAGACCATTTTTAGCTGCAACCGAAATAAGTTCCGACGCTTTTGTAAACGGTTGCAATTCTACTCCAATCAGCAATCCTTTTCCACGCACATCAGCAATGATTGTCGATTGTTGCTGAACTTTCTGTAATCCTTTTATTAAATAATCTCCCTTTTCCGCTGTTTTTTCAGGTAGATTATGTTTCTCCATATATTCAATAACAGCTAGAGCTGTTGCTGCAGATAATGGATTTGCACTTAACGTATGTCCACTCATAACAGAACGCGATCCTCGTAAAATTGGCTCCATAACACGGTCACTTACAACCGTCGCTGCCATCGGTGTGTATCCAGCTCCTAAACCTTTACCAAGGGTCATAATATCCGGTTCTACACCCCAATGCTCCATCGCAAACCATGCACCAGTACGCCCAAGCCCAGTCATTACTTCATCAGCAATAAATAAAATATCGTAATGACTACAAATGTCTTTAATAACTTTATAATATTCTTTCGGCGGAACGACTGCACCTCCAGCTGCTCCAATAATCGGTTCAGCAATAAAAGCCGCAATATGTTCTGCTCCAATCCTTTCAATTGATCTTTCTAGTTCAGTCGCACAAGCAAGCTGACAAGTTGGATATACCTTTTGTACCGGACATCTAAAACAATATGGAGCTGGAATAGTTGGATAATCTTCTAAAATTGACACGAAACGTTGTCTACGCAGTGGATGCCCAGACATTGATAAGGCTCCCATCGTAATACCGTGATAACTCATCCATCGTGACAAAATTTTATGTTTCCCTTGAATACCTCGCTCTTGAAAATGTTGAATTGCAATTTTCATAGCTGTTTCATTTGCTTCCGTACCACTATTCACAAAAAAGCTCCAGTTCAAATCTCCTACACTTAAATCGCTTAATTTCTTCGCTAATTTTTCAGCTGGTTCACTCGTAAACTGTGATCTATAAACGAAAGCAATCTCCTCTGCTTGCTTTTTGATAACGTCCGCAATCTCCTTTACGCCATGCCCAATACCTGCCGTAATTGCCCCTGACGAGCCATCAAAATATTTATTTCCGTTTTGATCATACAAATACACACCTTTTCCATGTGAAATCATTGGATACGGCTGACCAACAAGTGGTTTAATTAAGTAATCGCGCATAGCGCTCCCCCATTTCTCCAATTTGTATATATATATGAAGAAAATTGACGTTTCTTTCATAAAAAAGAACCCTCTGCGAAAGCAGTGAATTTATCAAAAAACTATTATAAAATATACAAATGAGTGCTAAATATCATTTTAAAAACAGAAAATTCAGAACTTAAATTAAAGACCAACCCTTATCTATACGCTCAAATAACCCTCCCTTATATAAAATTAACGCTTCACTAAATGTTTTTCTAACATAATGTCAGCTTCCCTCAAATGCCGACATTGTGTAAACTTCGACGAAACTCCCTTTAAACTCCTTCCTGTTCTCCTACTTTATATTGCATATTTTTAAACAAAACTCGACAATTAATCCTACTAAATGCATAGCAATTATTTTAAAGAAATCAATATTTCACATACAACTCCATCCGTTTTATACAATAAAAAAAGAACCGATTAACCACATTAATCAGTTCGGCACGACGCTCTTTTATCAGTTAATACCGTCACTTGCTAACATAAATAGAAACAATAGTATTACAAAATCACGATTCATCCTACAGTATAAAGCACAAAACCGTCCATAACTCCATTCACAATTCCTTGCGGGATATCCCCATCCCAGGTTTCATTCCTTTCCTTAATTTCAAACTACCTTTCCTTTATAATTTATGTAGGACAATTATTACTTTGTATGTGTATTTGCCCATAATTAAAAAAATCCCTAGTTTCCTAAGGGTTTCAGGACATGGTTTCGACATGTCACGTGTTATGCTCTCAAATTTTTCATTTCGAAATACACACTTCCTCTGCCAATATGGATGATATATTTTTGTATCCTCTAGAAAATTATAACTTTCGTTCACCTAAACTTATCTTATCCTTAAAAAATACTTATTATTAATTTTCAACCTTTCTCCTTTAAAAAACAATTTTTTCGCATAACCTCATTCTTGCTAAGCATATAGTTTTAATGATGACAAAGGAGGAATGTTTATGTCTCAACCTGAAATCGAAAAATATGGACAAGAAGCTGCACGTTACGAACAGCTCGCTCGTTACTATCAATTTCATAATCCAAAAAAATATGTAGAACTATATATGAAATATTATGATGCGCTTACGAATCTTGTACAGGCATACGAAAAAAGAAATTCACAAGAAGCTGCTTTACCATCGCACATAAGATTTTTTCACTCTGCTTCAAATACACCTGCCGTTGACATTTTAGTAAACGGGCAAAAGGTAATTAAAAATATTTCATTTAAACAATTTAGTCCTTATTTAACATTAGTACAAGGTAAGTACCGAATAGATATCGTTCCTGTTGGAAATGAAACGCCCATCTTTTCAGCTTTAGTACCAATAATGGGAAATCACACTTATACTTTTGCCGCAATAAATAGTGATAATCATCTACAATTACAACCTATGCTTGATAATACTCATTTACCAGCAGGCCAGGCAAAAATACGCTTTGCACACTTTTCTCCTGATACCCCTGTTGTAAATGTAAGTTTAAAAGCTGGCGATCATTTATTTGAAAATGTACTCTTTAAACAAATAACAGATTTTTTAGAAGTTAGCCCTGGTACAGCGGATATAGAAGTTTCACTCGCAGATCATCAAAGTGTCTTACTAACTATACCGGATTTCAAAGTCGAACCGAACATTATTTATACAATTTCAATTTTAGGTTATTCAACGAAAGATCCTAAATTAGTAGCCGTTATACTTACGAATTAAAACAGTCTACACCATTCATTTGGTGTAGACTGTTTATTTTTGAAATGCAATTTGAAATTCTGTCCAATCATTATCTGAACGACACATGATGGACCCATTATGCTTTTCTACAATTTGTTTACATACAAATAACCCAATACCAGTTCCTAACTTTTTAGTAGTTACAAATGGTTCAAAAATCGTTTCTACATTTTCAGCTGGAATCATTGGCCCGTTATTTTTTATTACAATCCGAATCGATTGATCTTCTTCAAATACATCAATGATAATTTTTCGTTCTTCTTTCATTGATTCAAGAGCGTCAATTGAGTTCATTAATATATTTAAAAATACTTGTCTCACTTCACTCCGATAACCAGTAAGCGGAATTGGGTATGGCAAATTCTTTTCAATAGAAACATTTGCATTGACCAAACTTGGATATAAGAACTGTATAATGTCTTGAAACAAATCATTTAGCCAAAACCGTTCAGATTCAGTCCACATTTCTTTTTTCGATACGAGTAAAAATTGCGAAATGCGAAAATTTAATTGGTCTAATTCATGAGAAATAATATCTAAATACGATAAACTAGGATGGTCTGCCTTTAATAATTTGACAAACCCCATAATGGAAGTAAGCGGATTACGAAATTCATGTACAAAACTAGCTGACATTTGCCCTAAAATTGTCAGCCTTTCTTTATGTGTTTCGTTAATATATTGCTGTTTTTCCTCTAAATTTCTTGATATAATTTCCGAGTATTTTAAAACAGTGTAATAAATTAATTTGTCAAAACAAGTATGTATTTGGGCCATAATTGGTTTCAATTCACGTGCACTAACATCTAATTCACACATCGCTTCGAAAAGCTCATTTCTTCCTACATTTGCATTATAAACAAAATCACCTATATTCGCATCTGCTCCTGCACGCTCAATAGCAATTTTCTCGCATAATGGCTGAAGATAATTTATATCTTTTTCTTCCATAGTAAGTTCAATAATAAACTCTAATAAATCCTCTCCATTTTGAACTGCTTCTAGTCTAAATGGATCTTTATCGGAAATTATCATTTTGTTTTTCCAGTTCTCAACGAATTGGTGCCTGTTGTTTTTCAAGTGCGAACAAAATACTTCTTTAATATCCTTATCGATTGGAAAAACCTCCATTCCTCCATTTCCATGCGACGAACACCCTTTATATTTTGAATATTAACACAAAAAACATGATTCGTTAATAGATTATTGTCACATTTTGTTAATATGTGTTGATAAAATTTTTATAACTTTATTAATTGTTTAGATTGTTACATTCCATTTTCCTTCCTTTCATTCAAATTTTTTATATTCGATGCGACTTTTTTTGCATCCTGCTTCATTCTTTCGTACAATAGAAAAGGAAAGGTGTGAAAAATATGGTAAATAAAAATGTGGAAGATTATCTCCAAGAAGGCATTTACGGCCAAAAGCAAAACAAACCAGAAGAACGTAATATGTATTTAACTACATTACGTGAGCGTGTAGAAATCGCTTTAACTATCGGTCAAGTAATGCAAAGTAATGTATATTCTGAAGTAGCTAGTAGCATGCGCTCTTCTCAATCATTACAAATATTCCTAAATGGTGGCATTGCTTACCCACATTTATCAAAATACATTAAATTAGCGAACGAAAAAAATGTTCCTTTTACAATTGTTCAAAATAAAGGTACAGAAACACCAATCGGTTTAGTATTATCTCATAGCACTGCTGTCGACAAAGAACAAATTTATGTAGAAGATGCTATTTTCAAACAAGAAATGAAGTAAAAGGTACACTTGATTAAATGAAATCATTCTAAGAAACGTCAAATAAACAAAAAAAACGAGTATGGAATCGTAAACATTTCCTACTCGTTTTTTTTCGATGTTTAAGTTCTAGTTCCTTTATTTTTTAATACACACTAATTTCATTTCTGTCATTTCTTCGATTGCATATTTAATTCCTTCACGCCCCGTACCACTTTCTTTCACACCCCCGTAAGGCATATGGTCTACTCTGAACGTTGGAATATCATTTATCATGACACCACCAACTTCAAGCTCATCAATTGCACGCATAGCTTTAAACAAATTATTTGTAAATACACCTGCCTGCAGACCGTAACGTGAATGATTTACTTGCTCTATAGCCTCATCAAATTCTTTAAATGTATTTACTGTCATAAGTGGACCGAACACTTCTTGGCACTGTACAGATACATGCTCTGGAACATTCGTTAATACAGTTGGTTCAAAAATCCTTTCATCACGTTTGTTACCACCATACAAAACGTTCGCTCCTTCTTTAACTGCTTCTTGCACCCAGTTATCGATACGCTCGACATCTTTTTTCGAAATTAAAGCTGATACATCCGTTTCCTCAAGCAACGGATCACCAACAACAACTGTTTCCATCGCTTTCTGTAACTTAGATAAAAATTCATCCAGTCTCTCTTCATGTACAAAAACGCGTTGTACCGAAATACAAACTTGTCCATTATTAACAAATGCTCCCCATTTTACTCGTTCAATTAATTCATCTGTTAATTCAACATCTTCATCAATAATAACAGCGGCATTCGATCCTAGTTCTAACGTAACTCGCTTTAACCCAGCCTTTGCCTTAATTCCAAGTCCAACTTTCGGACTTCCCGTAAAAGTAATGGAAGCAACATCATCATTTGTAACTATTGCTTCGCCTACAGTTGAACCAGGACCAGAAACAATATTTAAAGCCCCTTTTGGCAATCCTGCTTCTTCAAATAGTTCAACTAATGCATAAGATGATAGAGGCGTTTGATCAGCTGGTTTTAATACAACTGTATTTCCAGCAGCAATTGCGGGGCCCACTTTATGTGCCACTAAATTTAATGGAAAATTAAATGGTGTAATAGCTCCTATAACCCCAATCGGTTTTCGTATTGTGTATGCAATACGCCCATCTGCACCAGGTGCCGCATCAAGTGGCAGTGTCTCACCGTATATACGCTTCGCTTCTTCAGCTGCAAATTTGTATGTCTGAACGGTACGATCTACTTCCCCCCTTGCAGCACGTATTGGTTTTGCAGCCTCTTTTGCAATAATTTCTGCAAATTCTTCTCTTCTTTCATCCATTTTTTGTGCGACTTTCTCTAAAATAGTCGCTCGATCATATGCAGATAATGTATTCATTTCTTTCATTGCATTTTTTGCGGCAGTAACAGCCTCTTTTACATCTACTTCCGTTCCTTGTGCAATTTCCGCTAATGTTTCTTCAGAGTATGGTGCGTATAATGGTTTATACGTGTTTACAGACTTCCAATCTCCATTTATATATAAATGCTTTTTCATAATTCTTCCCCTTTCAAATATATGTATACAACAATACTTCACCTAGTGAAAGGTCTGACTTATTTCATTGTAACATAGCCCTTATTCTGCCAAAAACATTATGCTCAAAAAAAACTCTGCCATCTAGCAGAGTCTACGAACTAATTTGTTCTTGTAATGAAATTTGTTTTTCATCTTCTAAAATAACAATTGATTCTACAGTTTTTGTAACTTCTAGTCTCTTTATATAGTGTCCATCTAATTCTTTTACGCAAAACTTATAATTTTCGATTTCAATGAAATCCTCTTCGGCAATTTCTATATTCTTCGTTAAAATCCATCCACCTATTGTGTCAACACCATTATCATCAATCGTTAAACCTAATAACGTATTTACTTCACTAACAAGTACTTTTCCCTCTAGTATTGTTTTCGTTTCACTAACTTGTTGAATTTCTGGCTGTTCATCTGTATCAAACTCATCTTGAATATCTCCAACTATTTCTTCTAAAATGTCTTCAACAGTAACAAGTCCAGACGTACCACCATATTCATCTATCAATATAGCAATATGTGTTCTTTCTTTTTGCATTTTTAAAAATAAGTCGTGTATTGGGATAGAGTCGATAACTAAAATAATCGGCCTAATATATTGCTCTACTTTCTTATTACTAACCGCATTATGCTGCACAAAATCTGTGAAAATATCTTTAAAATTCACAAAGCCTATTACGTGATCTTTGTCGCCATCAACAACTGGATATCTCGTATATTTTTCCCGAGACATTTTTTGCAACGCTTCTTCAGCAGGCATTTCTTTACTTATAATATGCATCTCAGTTCGGGGTACCATTATCTCTTTTGCTATACGATCATCAAATTCAAAGATTTTATTTACATATTTATATTCAGACTGATTAATCTCTCCATTTTTGTAACTTTCTGAAACTAATAACCGTAATTCTTCTTCTGAATGAACTTCATCGTGCCCTTTCGGTGGTTTCAGCCCTAGCAACTTCGTAATTATTCGGGCTGATCCATTTAATAGCCAAATAAATGGAAACGCCATACGATAAAAGAAAGTTAACGGTTTAGCAACAAATAAACTCACCTGTTCAGCTTTTTGAATCGCAAATGTTTTTGGAGCCAATTCCCCTATTACAACATGCAAAAATGTAATAAACAAAAACACTAAAATTACAGCAAAAATATCTGCTAGTTGAGTAGAAATGTTCAAATTCACAAAAAATGTGTCAAACATTTGCTTTAACGCAGGTTTACCGAACCACCCAATTCCCAGTGCTGTAACTGTTATTCCTAGCTGACAAGCAGATAAATATTCGTCTAAGTTTGTAATGACTGTTTTGACAGATGTTGCGCGATTATTTCCTTCTGCAATTAAATAGTCAATTCTTGAACTTCGCACTTTAACAATTGCAAATTCTGCTGCAACAAAAAATGCCGTTAAGGCAATTAAAACAATCACTATACTTATACTATATATGTCCAAATACTTTTCCTTACTTACATTGTAAGCAAGGAAGCCACCTCCTACTTAATTTTATTCAAGTGAAGTAAGCATTCTAATACTCTAACAAAATTCTACATTAGCAACCACCTTTTTATATATTATATGCATACATAAAAAAGATATTTATCATTATGATAATCTAATTCATTTCCCTCAGTCAAATGATTCTAAATTTCAAGATAAAAACTTTTATATTCACGATATATTCTTCCTAGCTTCATTTCGTGAAAAAACACTTTCTTTGCCGATTCCACACTTCTTTTGTCACACTGGAAGGGAACTTACTTCATAGATCGAAATCATTCAACAGGATATATATAGGAGGGATTATTTTGGAATATAAAACACCATTTATCGCAAAAAAATTAGGTGTTAGCCCAAAGGCTGTTGTACGGATTGCACAACAATTAAATCTTACTATAGAAAAAAATAAATATGGTCACTTTATTTTTACACAAGATGATTTAGACCAAATGTTAGAATACCATCTTTCACAAATAGAGAAGTCCCAAAACACTCACCCTACTCAAAAAACATCATCAAATGATGTTGAAGAATTGAAAACTCAAGTAAATACAATTGTTCAAAACATATCATCACATGATTTTGAGCAATTAACCGCTCAATTAAACACAATTACGAGAAGACTAGATCGAATGGAAGAACAAATGCAAGATAAGGCAAATGATGTTGTTACGTACCAACTTTTACAACATCGCCGTGAAATGGAGGAAATGTTAGAGCGAATTCAAAAACTAGAAGCTACCCTCAAGAAAGAAGAACCAATCTATATTACTCCCGATACAAAGCCAATATATGAACGTGAAAAGAAACCGAAGCGCCGTAAAATGATTTTTAGTATATTTGGATTATAATTTTTTAGACCCTTATTAAAATAATAAGGGTCTTTTTCATGAAGAATAATTTCATTTTAAAATCGCATTCTCTTTATTATACATATTCATTTCGTTTTATTTGGTTAACATAATATTCTTACTGTATTCTGCGATTAATGCCTGTGCATGGGCATTTCCTTGAATTACATCTCGAAATTCTTTTAAAGAATACAAATGCGTAGCCCCTTTTCGGGCATGAATTCGTACTGGTACACCTTGTAAAGTATCATGAAATTGAAATGGCTTATCTATCGGTTCAATTGGGAAACCGAGTGTTAATAAATACATATACATTCTTTTTGTAACCGCTGCGATATACCATTCTGCTTTTGTTTCTAATGCATGCATAAATAAAATAGCTGTTAGTCTTTTGAAGTGTCCTCTCCCACGAGACGTTTTCGCAATACTTAACTTGCCTATTTCATATACATTTTGCAAATCTTTCACTAAATCATTTTTAGAAAACGGATAGAAAAACTCAGAATTTGATTGTTCTGGTACCGTATACTTCATACATTCTACTGTACCGATATGATGTTCATCTTCTATTAATAAAAATCGTGATGGATTTAAATTACGTTCTACGAACATTAAGTTTCTTTCTTCACAAAAATCTCCCCATAGTTGCTCGAACCAAAAATGTTCTTCCTTTGTTTGAACACGCTGGAACATATTTCCCCGCCTTTCCCATCGCCGCTCTGTTTTTGATAACGCTTTCACTATCTATCATATAAGAACAAATCTTCGTATGCAACTAAAAATATTTATGACTTATTATATTCTGCAAAACGAATTAAATTCCATCATAATCATCTCTTATCCCTCATGTACCATCCTTCTCACAATATATTTATATTACTTGCAAATTCATATCGTATGAAGCCGTCTCCCCTACTGCATATAATTCTTCTTAATCTAAAGAAATCCTTTATAAAAAAGGATTTCTTTTACTTCTTCATGCTTTTTAACCACTTCTCAAAAATTTGTACCATTCCATGTTTTCCAGCTAATTTCTCTTCCCCTTGCTTTGTTTTATATGGATATAATTGTAAGAAAATACCACAACCAGACTCAATTTTTTTACTATGCATATGACTTCCTGGATATACACAAATGACTTCATAAATGGCCCTTCGATGATAGACTCGCTTTCCATCCTGTTCTTCTACAAATTTTATAGACCAGTACTTATACATTTGCTCAGTTGCTTTCGTATTCCCAACGTGCTGAAAAATATTGTACATTGGGCTATACTTCACTTCAATAATAATAGAAGATTGATAGACGTATTTCTCTTCCCCCTTTACATAACAGTCTAAGCGAATATCTGGCTTCTTCGTATCTTCTCCATTATAAAAATTACTCCCTTTACTTAATGCAATAAGAGGATGTGTTTCAATTAAATCATTAAATGCGACATGGACTTTCATATCATCTCGATGTAAAACTACTGTCGTTCCATCTTGTAATCCATCTACATAAAAATGTTCTTGTATTTGTTCACGAATGGAATTTCTAGCTTCAAAACCAATCTGCTCTAACATGGAAATAACGATAAAAAAAGCGTAATATTCATACACTAAAAAAGTTGGTTTATAAACAAATAATAAAGATGGAGATTGATCTGTATATTGTGGGAGTAAATCTAAATGCTGTAGTAATTGTTGATGTGGTATCGGTAAATTATGTGCGTTCATTCTACCCGTTTCAGAAACTTCTCTCCAAAATGGAGAATGCATTAAAGTTTGAAAGTATTGTACACTATCATGTACGAAATGTGCTAAAATTTTATATTCTTGTATCTTCATAGAACTTTTTCGTAAATCCGCCTCTTTTAGTAAATGTATATTTTTATATTTTTGTTTCTCTCTATCGGTCACTGATCCATTACGCTCAATTGTTTGTATAATCGTTTTTACAGCTTGAAATTCTTCTGATTTCTTCTTTTTTTCTCTTTCTAATATTTCAATTGTTTGACGCAAAAAACTTTCGGCTTCAAGTAAATAAAAATAAAATTGCATCGCTTTAAATTTAAGAAATGCATTTTCTATACTATTTTTTTGTTCGATAAACTTACGATTATAATATTTTGCGTACGGTTTTCTTTCCGCCACTACCGCTCCTTTCCTCGTTACTTTCCGCTCCTTTTCTTCCCATTTATATTCATGTATAAATTTTGAACTCGATTCTATTTTCTTAAAAATTTGCTTTATCTTTTTCATTTTTTGCGGCAACTTTCTAAGTAACACTAGATAAGAAGAATCTTCAATATCGCTAAGTGCAGAGAAAGTCTTTTTATAATAACCTCTATCTAAAATCAACTCATTTAAAATTGACTTCACATAGTTTTGAATCATTTCAAATTGATCATCAAAAAAATTTTTTGGAACGACTTGAAAAGCGCCATAATACGTTCGATTTTCTATATTCACCTCAAAATGATATAAACCACAACGCCATGGATAAAAGAATTCCGTTTTTCCATGTTCATATATTAATACCTTTTGTTTTTTTTCATTTATTTCATATTTTGTCTCTTTTATATTTTTCTGTCCCTCATAGACTTTATTCCATATAAAAGTAATATTCATTGGATTTTCATAATGGTATTGCAATCTAATTGGTTTTAATTCTTGCACTTTATAAATACATTGAACTAATGCTGTTGCAGAGGTACAAAGACGATTTAATAAAATATATTCTCCTTTTGACTCCGTTCCAATAATTAACTTTAATACAAAAGGAAGCGTTTCTTTCGTATCAACGATTTCTGTTTCGTATCGCCCATCATTTTGCATAACCATACAACTCCAGTTCTCTACGCTTTTCTCTTATATATGCTAAAGAGTGTTCAAATGTAGATACTCTGTTTGCAAGTGGAGATTGCAAAAGAGGTACTAATGTTGCCCCCCTTTTTACTTCCTCTGAAAGTAAAGACCCAACCATCATTTCAGTCCCTCTTATTTTCGTAAATACACGTTGCTTTATTTGTAAATCAAATCCTTCCTCTCTACTAATCATATAAGAATGATTATTTTGGAACGGTATATTTTGCAAATAAGTAGCAATTGCATTTGCACATCGAAAAGAAATTCCCTTTGACGTATCGTGTGATGACAATACACCATGTAACTTATCTAATAGCTCTAACTCTTCTTCAGAAAACACCTCAATCATCGTTTTATTCCTGACCCAATTTATGCGAAATTCTCCTGCAGTTACTTTCAGAGGTGGTTGTAATACAACTTTCTCTTGCTCCATACACATCTCACAAAACGGAATCTTTCGTAAAGTTATTACATTCGTCCGATCTAATAATCGATCTGAGAGCTCCTTCGTTGTTTCATCAAAATTCACAGTACCAACAAATATAATATTTTCTCCAATTTCAATTGTTGGCGGAATTGAATTTTCTTTTTCTTGCACACCTTCATATAAATTTAAAATACGATTTTGTTTTTCAAGTTGAAGAACAGATAGAAATGGAGTAAACCAATGCTCAATATGTGACATATTCATTTCATCAAAAACGATTATATACAGCTGATTTTGATTTTCTTTTGCCTTCATTAACGCCCTAACTAATTTTGTTTCACTTTCAATAAAAGTACCATTTGGATGAAGGTAACCAAGTAAATCATGTGGTTCTTGATATGATGGTGAAATCGGGATCCAAACCAATTCTTCCCCGTATTGTAATCCAAGTGCTTCTGCATAAGCTTGCACAAAACGGGATTTTCCAGCACCTGGTATCCCCCCCAGAATCGTCAACATATTTGTTTTTGTACTTATATGAAAGTTATAAATATCTGTTTCATCCAAATATAGCCCTTTATTACGTATAAAACTTTTCACATACTGTAAAAAGACGGATTCACGCTCATCCCATTCCCATTCATCCTTTTGCACTTTTATTTCCTCTACCTCTACAAGCTTACCTTCTTCAGTTATTCGTTTTTTTAATTGCTCATACACATGATTGCTTACAAAATATAATTGATCTTCTACCGCTATTTCTACATACTTCATCCAGTCATTAAGTTCTATATACTTACATTCCCGCTGCTGTTCAAAATATGCGATTGAACTAATTGACGATGATTTTAAAGATATATTTCCATATAACCTTCCCTCATGCCACAATAACTCAGGGGGCTCAAAGTCTTTCGGATATTTTGGCATTAGAAATGACAAATAACCATTACTAAGTTTTCTTTCTAAAGACTCTCCCTTTTTATAATCGGAAACTTTAGGTACTGGAATCATTTTATAACCGTTTGCTATTTCTCGCGCTTCTTCTGTACAAATTAACTCCACGTATATATGTCCTCTTTCATAATAGAGACGAAACATAATCAATTGCTTTTCTAGTTTTCTTTTCTTTAATTCCGAAAAGACTTTTTCATTCTTTTTATTGCTACATAAACCTTCAAATACATATGGTTCATTTTTCAATTGCTCTTGCAATGTGAATGGTATTGGCGATAGGCATTGTACAAAGAAATTCTCTCCACTCTTCTCACTCTCTGCTTTTGTAAACTTCCCAATAAACCTCATATAGTACATTCGTTTTATAAAACTTGGCTGAAGAGCTTTATGTAATTTCACCTTCGTCACCTTCTTTTTTTCATACTATTCTTAGTGTATGAAAGAAACGCAAAACTAGAAACAAAAAACCTGACGTTATCCGCCAGGTTCAAAATGAAATCGTATATTAATGAGATGGAAATGCGTTTTTCTCTTGTAAGATGGCATTATGAGCAATTTTCATTTTAGCAAGTACATATCGTAAACGATCTTCAGCGTTTTCATCTTTATGTTGCTGTAATTCCGCCAAATTCTCTACCGCACTCGCTAAATTTTCAATCACTCCTCGCAGTTCAGGATGATGATTAAAAAAAGATTCTTGCACTAACACTTTCCTTACTTCACTCGCTAAATCAACAATTCTGTTCAACTGTTCTTTTCCTTCCATTTTCATCCCTCCTGAATATCTTATGTATTAAATATTCTATAGACAAAGAAAAAAGCCCTTTAAATGAAAAGGACTTTTACATTTTTATATTTCCAGTCAATAACATATAAAGAGATGTAACAGCTGCTACGACAATTGCCCACATTACATATCTCTCTATACGAGTAAAACAACGATTTCCTTTTTCTTTTCTTGCGTACACATAAACAATGATCCCAATTCCGTATACGATTGAAACGAGTAATAAATTCTTCAAACCAGCTGCATAAATAAGCCATATAGAGTAAAGTGAAGCAATTAAAGCTAGCGAACCATTTTTCACTTTTGCATCTTTTAGTTCATTTGTAATCACTAATTTGAATTGGAATAACGCTGATAATAAATATGGTACTAAAATTGATGTTGACGCTATGAAATACATAATTTGATATGTTGACTCTGAAAACAGAACGATTATAAATATAACTTGGGCAACGCCATTTGAGATCCATAATGCCATATGCGGTGTTTGTTTTTTATTTGTTTTCGTAAAGACTTTCGGAAACACGCCATCTTTTCCTGCTACATGGGAAATTTCAGAAACAAGTAAAAACCAACCTATTAATGTACCTACAAGTGAAGCAACTAACCCGATGTTAATCGCTACTGCGCCCCACGTCCCAACAACATGTTCTAATACATGTCCCATTGACGGCGTTTCTAAAACAGAAAGTTCTCCTCTTGTCATCGCTCCCATTGACAAGACAGAAATTAAAATATAAATAGACATTACTAAAATAAGTCCTAATACTGTCGCTTTACCGACGTCTCGACTATTTTTCGCTCTTCCAGATAATACTACCGCTCCTTCAACCCCGATGAAAACCCAAAGAGTTACAAGCATTGTATTCTTCACTTGACCAAGTATAGAGGAAACTGAAATAGTTCCTTCTCCCCAAAAATCATGTGTAAATGTATCCCAGCGAAACGCTGTTACCATTACAACAATAAATAATACGATTGGTACCAATTTCCCTATTGTTGCAATCACATTCATAATAGATGCTTCACGAATGCCAAATAAAATTAGAAAATGAAGTGTCCATAATAAAAGTGATGCTCCTACGATAGACGCAACACTATTTCCACCTTTAAAAATGGGGAAGAAATAACCTAATGTACTAAACAGTAACATGATTGTTGCAACGTTTCCTAAAATTCCTGCTAACCAGTATCCCCAAGCACTGTTAAATCCGATATATTCACCGAAACCAGCACGTGCATAACTATAAATCCCGCCCTCAAGCTCTGGTTTCTTTCTTGCTAACGTTTGATATACGAGCGCGAGTGGAATCATTCCCATCGCTGTAATACACCAGCCAATTATGATAGAGCCGCTATTTGCTCCTACTGCTAAATCATGCGGTAAACTAAAAACACCGCCACCAACCATTGTTCCGACTACTAATGCAATTAATGGAAAAAATCCTAACTTCTTTTCTATTTGTACCACCCCATCTGTCATTCTAGGTGTTATGTTCGTTCAACTATTAAAGTCACCTTTTTCTCTAATAGACGCTTCTCTTATATTTTTTCAGGAAAACATTACTTATTCTAAAAGAAAATGAAGAAAAATGGAATACTTTTTTGAAAAAATGTATAAGTATGCACAAAAAACCGTTCATTTTATAATGAACGGTCATTTCATACATATGAATTTGTATATTTTTTGTAAATTTAACGAAGTAAATTCTCTTTTTGTAAAAATTGTTTTGCGACTTCTTCACTACTTTTACCATTCACATTTACTTCATAATTCATTTTTCGCATTTCTTCATCTGTAATTTTTCCAGATAATTTATTTAATACTTTTTCAAGTTCAGGATATTTTTGTAATGTCTCTTTTCTTAATAACGGTGCACCTTGATATGGTGGGAATAACCCTTTATCATCTTTTAACACTTTAAGTCCGTACTGTTCCAATTCACTATCTGTTGAATATGCATCGATTACGTTAACATCTCCAGATTCAATTGCGCTATAACGCAGCTTCGGCTCCATCGTTTTAACATTCGAGAACTTATAGTTATATAATTTTTGCATTCCTTTATAACCATCTTCACGATCAGCAAATTCTAATGTGAACCCTACTTTAGCATCCTGTGCAATATTTCCTAAATCAGAAATTGTACTTATATTCTTTTGATCTGCTATTTTTTTCGGCATAGCTAGTGCATATGTATTGTTATACTCCATTGGTTTCAACATAACCATACTATATTTCTTTTCCATTCCAACGCGAGCCTGCTCATATACTTCATCCCGATTTGTACTTTTTGGCTCTTCTTTCACGAATGTAGATAAAGCTGTTCCCGAAAACTCAGGGTATATATCTACTTCCCCTGATTTCAACGCTTCGAATACAAATGATGTTTTTCCAAGACCTGGTTTTAATTGTACATGTAAATCGGTATCTTGTTCAATAAGCTGCTTATACATTTGAATTAAAATTTCAGGTTCTGATCCAAGTTTGCCCGCAATAACAATATCTTTCTTTTCGGTATTCCAAAGAAATGGAGAAGCAACCATTATACAAACAATACATATCGTCAATATAACACGCTTAGACGAACGTTTTGGACTCTCAAGCACCCGAAGTACTACATCAAAGAATAAAGCAAGTAACGCGGCTGGTACGGCCCCTAAAATGATAAGCGCATGATCATTCCGATCGATACCAAGCAATATGAGTTTACCAAGCCCACCAGCACCTATAAGAGCTGCTAATGTAGCCGTTCCAACAATTAATACCATTGCCGTACGAATACCGGCCATAATAATTGGTAACGCAAGAGGAAGCTCTACCTTCCACAGTCTTCTCCAGCTATTCATCCCCATAGCTTTCGCTGCTTCAATTAAAGATTCATCTAACTCCCGTATTCCTGTATATGTATTGCGTAAAATAGGTAATAGTGCATACACAACTAATGCGATAATCGCTGGAAGTTTTCCGATTCCTACTAACGGAATTAATAGTCCGAGCAATGCAAGTGATGGCACTGTCTGCATTACTGCAGAAGTTCCTATTATAAATTCAGCCATTCGCTCTTTTCTCGTTAATAAAATGCCAAGCGGTACCGCAATAATTACTGCAAAAAATAATGAAATAAGCGATATTTGTAAATGCTCACTTAATGCAGTTAGTAATTCTATTTTTCGTTCTTGGAACGTCTGTATAAAATCAGTCACTGTTTAGCCTCTTTCCTTCATTTGTTCAACGATATAATTGACAATATGACGACTTGTTAAAGCTCCAACATATCGACCATTTTCTTCAACTGGAACGACTTCATCAGCTCGCAGGCGAACTAATGCTTCTTGTAAAGAAGAATGTAATGATAGTGCCTCCCCTTCTATCCGCATACTTTCATCATGTGGCAATACATCTTCAATACTTTTCCCCTCATACCAAGGTCTTCCACGATTTCCAATGAATTCTTCTACAAATTCATTTTTCGGGTTATGTATAATTCCTTCTGGCGTATCTAATTGAACAACTTTTCCTTCTTTCATAACACAAATGCGATCTCCAAGTGATAATGCTTCTTGCATATCATGTGTTACGAATACAATTGTTTTTTGAATCTTCTTTTGCAATTGTACGATATCCTTCTGAAGCTGTTCTCTACTTAATGGATCTAGCGCACTAAATGGTTCATCCATAAGAACGATTTTCGGGTTTGCGGCTAATGCCCGCACGACACCTACACGTTGTTTTTGTCCTCCTGATAATTCATCAGGCATGCGATCGCGATATACGTCTGGATCTAGCCCGACCATCTGGAGCAACTCATCGACACGAGCTTTTATTTTTTCTTTGCTCCACTTTCTCATTTCAGGAACAACTGCAACATTTTCAGCAATTGTCATATGAGGGAACAAAGCGATTTGCTGCAACACGTACCCTATATCCCATCGTAATTCATTAATATTGTATTCTTGAATATCTTTTCCATCGATTAAAATTGAGCCTTCTGTCGTTTCAATTAAACGATTAATCATTTTCATTGTCGTTGTTTTCCCGCAACCACTCGGACCAATGAGAACAAAAAATTCTCCCTTTTTAATTTCTAAATGCAATGAATCCACTGCTTTTGTGCCATCTTCATATGATTTTGACACTTGATTAAACTGAATCACAAATACAACTCCTTTATCGTTGTTTCCTTTATTTTGATGGAATATGGAATTCATTTCAAATGATACGCATTATTCAACAAAAAAAGAGCTCACATTTGAGCTCTAACGGTCTAACAATATTGTTTTCATTATAGCGGCGTATTCACGCACATACATTTTTCTCTTAGAGCGCATTGGCGTTTCAGCAGCTAGTGCCTCCATCCTCATGCCTAAACGCTTTGCAATTATTTTCGTTCTATATAAATGATACGTATTGCTTACAACTACCGCATGTTTCACATCATATAAATCTATACTAAACTTTAAATTCTCATACGTATTTGTAGATTGATCTTCTATTAAAATACGACTCTCATCTATACCATGTACCATTAAATAGTTCCTCATACTATGAGCTTCCGGTATATCTTCATCTTCTCCTTGACCACCTGAAACAATTACTTTCGCTTCAGGATGAGAAACTAAATATTCCAATGCTACATCCAAACGGTTTTGAAGAGATAAAGACGGTCTATCTCCAAATAACTTTGCACCTAATATAAGAACGTACGGAGAGTGATGGCTCAGCTTTTCACGAGCAACTTTCTTCATTCGAAAGGTCATATAAAGAATGTATAGTGGTGGTAATAATAAGATTATAAGTAATATCCATTTGTTCATATATATGTTTGCACTCCCTTTCTTTTTATTATATAAAAAAAGATTGGAAGGCAGAAGTGTTTTTTAAACGATTGATTTATTAAAAACTTTCGTCCCTACTTTACGTTGTGAATATACATAATAAAGAGCAATTCCTAATGATAGAATCAATATACAGCTAAGTACGTAAAACGGGAGCATTACCCCAGCTTTAGATACACCAGCTGTAAACAGCATTAATAATACAATTCTTATTCCTGTACCAATTAATCGAAATAAGCTGTCAACACGTCCCATTACTTCGTTTGGGATTTCCTCCATCATCAATACATTTCTCGCCACTCTTGTCCCCGCATTTCCAATCGCATGAAAAATCGCTAGTCCATATAACAACATTACGGAAGGTTCAATAATCATTGCGGTAATTGAAATTACATAAATGCACATCGTCATAACGATTGAAACTTCTGTTTTGACATATTTCATTATGAG
The DNA here is from genome assembly GCF_028548245.1 of Bacillus sp. FF-1. Classification (NCBI taxonomy): domain Bacteria; kingdom Bacillati; phylum Bacillota; class Bacilli; order Caryophanales; family Bacillaceae; genus Bacillus; species Bacillus sp. FF-1. The sequence goes on along the minus strand of NZ_JAQQGG010000002.1, from coordinate 65,405 downwards.
TGGAATACAGATTCCTGCAACAACAGCTCCAACACCGTACATCATTCCCTCTATCGCGTATACAGAGGCATTAGCTTTAAGTATATCCGAAATATAAACTGGTATTAAATAATTTGCCATCATGACACCTATAAACGGCATATAAGTAGCAAGTAAGAACCAAAAGAGCTTAGGACGTTTTTTCATAAAGTGAATTCCTTCGAACAATTGCTTCTTAAATGTTATTTTCTTTTTAATCTCTTTTTTCTTGACATACGGTATACATAAAAACAGCAAAAATGCTCCTACAAAAGTTAACATATCTACTAACAATATCCACTTCAAAGACACAACTTCAATTAGAAAGCTCGCGGCTGCTCCTGAAATAACTTGTGTTAACTGTCCTTGTATTTCCATCGTTCCACTTAAACTTTTATAATGTTCTGCTTGAAAAATTTCTTGGTTGAACGCAAAAATTGTAGGATAAAATAATAGATAGTAAAAAGAGCCCGCTATATAAATAAGAATATAATGAATAGAATGATAGGATTGCCCAGCAAATCCCCATATAACCATTATTCCGATTACGGCTATCCCAATACCTTCATTACATAATAATAAAGATTTTCTTGAAAAACGATCAATACTTTGCCCGATAAACGGAGTTAACAAAAACATAATCAGTGTTGAGATGATGGAAACATAACCAAACGTTGTCTCTCCTCCACTCTCTTTAATTAACAACCATGGAATCGTTATCATTACAATACCGGAACCAATAGCTGATAGACTATTGGCCCCTAGAATGAAATACAAGCGTGAATCTTTATAAAGAGATGACATATCACTCAACTCCTAGTTGCTTTTTCACCTCTTTATATACGCTCATATATGCTTTCAATTCTTTAACTACATCATGAATTAATGGTTTTGCATCTTCCCCAAGTTCACCATCTTGCACATGTAATCCATCAAGAACAACTTGTTTTGGAATTGCATTTGCATAAACACCTCTAGCGACCGTTCGCATGCTGTTTAATGCATTTATTCCACCTTTACCGCCACCAGCAACCGCTAACAACGCAACTGGTTTATGAATAAATTCATTACTACTTAAGTAATCTAAAGAGTTTTTCAGCGCACCGCTCATCGCATTATGATATTCTGGTGTACATAATACAACCCCATCCGCAGCTTTCACTAACGTTTTTAATTTTTTCACTGCCTCTAAATCACGTTGTGACTCTTCTCCATTGTATAAAGGTAACTCCTCAATTGCTAAATCATATAATTCCCCTTCAAATTGATCCGCAATATATTTTGCCACCACGCGAGTTCTACCAAATTTTCTTGGTGTACCGTTAATAACAACTAGTTTCATGATTATTTCTCCCCTTTGTTTTCAATTTCTACTTATATATTATCAGAAATTTCTACACAAAACACAATATAAAGAGTTAACTTGTTTCATAAAATAGTATGATAAACAAAAAAGAACTCATACTTTCGTATGAGTTTCGTACAATTACTTTGTTTCATCTCTCATGCTCAATGTACCTAAACTTTCATTTGCTTTAAAATGGTTATATGCTTTTTCCGCTAATCTTTTCCGTTCTTCTGATAATTCTATATATTTCATTACGTTTTCAATTATTTTTTCATACGGAGTAAATACAATACCCGGCCAATCTATTTCGTCCTCTGGGTTGCTATTTTCCGAAATAATAAATTTCTTATTTGCCACTGCATAAGAAACTCGAGGAGTTTCAAGAATACCAGATAAGTAAAAGTGGATATTTAATATAATTTTAGACCTGGCAATTAACTCATTTCTAACAATTCCCCATGCATTATTTTTAAAAACAATATTTAAATTCGGGGCAACGACTTTTAATTGATCCAATATAGCTTGCCGCCTTGGGTTAAGAGCACCTATAAACAGTATATCAATGTCTTCAATTAATTCTTCATCAAATGCATCTTTTTTTATTTCTAAAGTTGGTGCATAGTTCATGCCTACATGTTTTATTTCTTTTCCTACTCCTCTTTGTTTTAACCATTCTATATTTTGTTTACTATAATCCCAAATTTCCTTATCTTTTAATAACATTAAATAAAGAGGATGCGCATAAGGGCTTCCTTCATATAGCTGTTCTAAATTATAAATAATTGCATTTTTCGGAAGGAGATGTGGGCTATGTGCATATGTATGCGCTCCAAAAACAATTGTATTCCCCACATTTTCGAGTATTGTTTCTGATATGATTGCTGTATTTCCCTCTTGCTCCAATCGCCATTTCAAAGCTCGCGCAACATCTATAAAACTACCATACGTCTTTGGGCATATAAACAAACAATAATCATATTCTTTATTCAAATAAGCTTCCATTAGCCTTAAATTATTCTTATATAAATCTACATCCGGATATTTCAGTAAAAGATCCTTTGCATGTTTTTTTGCTACTTTATATAGTCCAGCATAATAAGCAGCAATGCACCTTCTTAATTCAATTCTTTGCTGATGTTCATCTGATACGTCCATGTTTAACAGAAGATTTGCGATACAATACGCTTTTAAATGATCACGATCATAATAATAATCTAGTAGTGGCAACAATTCTTCATACGTATTTCCATGCACAGATTCTCCTAGTTCTAGCGCCCATCGTATTAATTCCATTATTACTCCACTACTCCTTTAACCGAAATTGTATTTAATAAAATTTCGCATTACTTTCTACCATATTTGCTATATGCAACGGTAACTCATCTTTTTTCGATTCCAAAAATTTTTGTGACACTGCACCTAAATGCTTTTTATGTGGTATATAAAAAGCATTTATAGAAATCTCATAGTCAAATAAGTAATCATACACATGATAATCTACAAATAGAAGATCATTTTTCGGAAAAGGAATTTCCTTCCCTTGCAGGGCATACATCAAAGCAATATTATTTTGAGATTTTAATCGATACATTCTTGCAAGTTGATATAATGGCTCAGCCCTAGTTGGTCTATATTCCCACGCTTTTTGAAAATAAAGAACAGCTAATGCTGTATATTGCTCTTCTTGTTTCTTAGCATTTTCTTTTTCATCCACTTCTGTTACTTCAAGTTGTTTATTTGCTGAACGAGTTGCTAATTGTTCATAACAAAATCCTATTCGCAATAACGAATAAAATACCTCTTCAACCCATCCCCCTGCTTCCACTCGTTTTTTATACCATTTAATCGAATCTTCAAATTGACTTAAATGAAAATACGTTTGGGCTAAATAAAATAAATATCTTATATGCAAATCTGGCGTAGTTTCTGGATCACTCAGCCCTTGTAACAACAGCCTCTCATCTCTTTCAAATTTATCCGCTTTACTCCCACCATCACCAGGGTCATTAACGACAAGCGTCTCCAGTCTAGCTACTCTCGTATTGTAATCCTCTCCAACTTTGGAACGATCTATATCCCAATACTCATGAGTAACACCGACTGATTTCCATGGTAAAGACGCTTTTAAAAGACGTGTAAGCCAATACTTAATATGAATATCATATTGTAATGTAAGATAATGGTCTTCCGTTAAGCTCGTTTTATCGAAATTCGGATCAACCTCTAAAATCATATCCGCATCTAATATTAATAAATAATCTGCTTCTGGGTATGTTTTTTGCGCTAACGAAACAGCTAAGCTTCTGTTATAACCAAAGTTTTTAAACGGCTCATGATGAACCGTCCCAGGTATCTCATTTTCCTTACACCAATTTTCAATAATTTCAGGCGTATGATCAGTTGATCCAGTATCACAAATAGAAACAAAATCTACAATTGATTTCGTAGCATTTAAACATCTTTCCATAATTCTAGATTCGTTTTTAACAATCATACAAAGACATAACTTTTTTTCTTCCCCTACATTCTTCACTTGCTCATTTCCCATTTAACCACCTCATATTTTTTTAACACGCTCTCTCCATATGTAACATCATTTCTTAGCTACACTGATGACATAATCATTCTTTTACTATTTATGAAAACTTCATTTTATTTATTCTTATTTTTATGTTGGGACATATTTCATGCAGCGCTTTATACTTAATACAACCAATACAAAAAACATAATGCGGGAATCCGTACATTTCAAAGTCTAAGAGGAGGTTATATTTTGTTGGATTACATTTGGCTAGATGACAAATCACCAATTTTAGAACAACTACCAAGCACCTTTAAATCTGCAGCTATATTGCTACACCCTTTTGTCCAAATGCCTTTAGAATGGGAAAAGTCTGTGAGAAAAAAACTATATGAGCACATCTATCCTAGCGCTGAAGAAATCATTCATAATGGGAAATCCGTTTCTTGGAAGGAAATGATGTCTTATAGTGGATTACATTCATACGCAGAATTAGCAATGGCCATGTTGACTTCCATTGGTGCTTTTACAGAAGAATATAAAAGAGAGGATTTAGCTGAAAAACTACATTCAAACTTAAAAGAAGATCTTTATTATCCAACAGAAGATTATACGTCTATATTTTTATTACATAAATTACTTAAACTCCTCGGTTCTAAAGGTGCAAAAAATTTATATTTCTCTGAACCAATTCTTGATACAAACGGATTATTAGAAGTAGATAATACTACTCCATTAGATATTTGGGACATTAGCAATAATGAGTTAATTATTACTAGCGAAGACAATGAGTATGCGTTTATGAGTATATTCGATTCCTTTACAACCTTATTATTAGCTAAAGAAGAAAATATAGAATATATTATTCAATCAATGAACGTTGAAGCTGTCATTTGTGACAAAAAAACGATGATTGATTGGTATTTTTAAATTAGTAATTTCTTAAACTATAAAAAAGAAACTTGCGCTTATGCACAAGTTTCTTTTCAAAAATCATCCTCTATTTTTTCACAACTTCATGCCCACCGAACTGATTACGTAATGCTGAAACTACTTTTCCATGGAATGTATCATCTTCCTGAGAACGATAGCGCATAAATAATGACATAGCGATAACTGGTGCTGCAGCTTGCAGTTCAAGTTCCGTTTCAACAGTCCATTTTCCTTCTCCTGAAGAGTTCATTACACCTTTAATGCCATCTAGTTTCGGACCTTCTGCAAATGATTTTTCAGTTAAGTCCATTAACCAACCACGGATAACGGATCCGTTCGGTAAAGTTACATAATATCCGTTTCGAAACAAATTCTTTTTCTAGTTTTTGAGTAACTTGTTATTTAGCTTAATAGGTATGTGGTTTGTTGTACAAACTCAACATTTTTAGTAAGATTTCGTAAGGTGTTAGGGGACAAAAAGTTTTAAATTTCATGAGCAAATTGTAGTAATAGATTAGATCAAAAAACGCCATCCTTTCCTATGATTCTATAGAAAGAATAGCGTTTTTTTCATTTTAGGTAGAATTTTATTTTGTTAACTTGATGATACTGTGCTTCTATCCCACATCGTCTCTAATTTGAAAACATTTATTCCATTTAATAATCCTTTAATGAAAATAACCTAACTGACATATTCAAACAACTCTATTGACACTTAACACTACACTTCATTAAGGTACATTATTCTAAATTTATTGATGTAGTTGAGATGGACTCACTTTTTGAATTTGAACAAGTATATCAAACGCTTTACCTAATGATATATCAACTGTTTTTGGTATATCAGGCCCTTCGGTAGTTACTCCAGCGAAAATTGGATGTTGTTCGTTCAACCAAGTTTTTGTCACACCGTTTGCCTTACGTAAATCAATAAAAAATTGATCTTTTTTAACTTGTCCAAAGATGTAGTTATAACTGTTTGGATCATCCGATTTTAATATTCCATTTGGGCCAAATTCACCATCGCTATTCTTAACATTGTATTGTCCTTCATAAACTGATGTTCCAATAGATACGTACCGTTTTCCGTAATACTCTGCTAAATACTGCCCAGCTACTTTAGGGTATACAAAAGGAAGCATATTTGTTTTCGAAACGTGGCCATTATGCCCCCATACAATAGTTTTTCCTAAATGTTCTTCAGTCCACTTTGCATTTTCATACATTGCGATATCATGTTTCAAATATAAATCAGATGGTTTATCAGGAGGTGACGTTAACATTGTAGTAAACTGTTCAATAATACGAGCATTTTGTTTTATCCATGCGAACTCTTTAGATTTCCCATTTAAATAACTTTTATTTTCCTCTAATAAAGCACTAATTTGTTTAGCATCTGAAATATACTTTTCTTTTTCTTCTTTCGTAAGGCTTTCAAAAGTATTCATATCCTTTGTTACAGGAATAAGACCTTTTATCTTCTCTTCTATCCTCGGCACAAGTTTTGAATTGGTTCTTTTAACATATTCTATTATATTATTATAAACATTCTCGTTTACTGATTGAATGTCCATCCCGATGATACGCACTTTAGATTTATGTTTTGGATTAGCATTATATTGCCGAATCCAATCAAGTAAATCTAACATTTCTTTCGTCTTAAATACAGGTGATAGATGCTGGCTTGGATTTCCCTTACCAGTAAGAACATATCGATCAAGTTCTAAAGCTCTGTCCCACCCCTCTTCTAAAACTAGGTTGGTAAAACCCTTTTCAGATACTAAATAATTTACAATACGGTTTTTCATCGTAAAAACTTCATGAGCCCCATGTGTAGCTTCACCTAAACCTACAATTGAAGCTGAACCCACCATATTCTTAAATGGTTTTAAATCATTAAAAGGTGTATTTGGATTTGTTGTTTTTAAAGGCTTCGCGTGCATTTCTAACCATTCCGCTATTTGATTTTTATTGTAGGGAGCTGTAACAGAAACTCCTGTTTTAGAGTCTGCATAAGTACTTCCTACAAAATTAGTCAGTATTATAGCAGAAACACCAAGTGCAGTAATCATTTTCTTTTTCATAAAACCCTCCTGAAATATTTACTTAAAACGATAGCGTTCTTTTATACTTAATTACGATTATTAAATTTTTTTAGAGCAAGTTGTTTTTTGCACCAAAATGATATATTTTAAACTATAAACCTATGACAAAACTTATCCATTTCGCCTTTTTGCCTACTTCCTAAATTCAGCAAGTAAAATACTTTTAAAAGGATCAGGATTACTAAAGTTAAAGCTGTTCAAATTGACGGCCAATGTATGCTTGCCTCCAAGTGTTCCACCAACAAAAGTGGAAAACCCTAGAACGCTACCTCTGTGTCCCCATACCGAGACACCGTTCGGAAGCTTAAATTCAACGATTCCAAGACCATATCCCGCTCCTTCTCTATCTGTAGGAACTGTAGTAAGCATTTGTTTTAGTTGCTGTTCCTTCAGTAATTTACCACTAAGTAAGTAAGAGAAGAATTTATTTAAATCGTCAGCAGTAGAAATTATATCTCCATCCGAGCTACCTGGGTTCATATATGTAACGTCTTTTAGCTCACTTGCTCCGTCTAGTTGGAAATAGCCACGGGCATGCTTAGTGCCTGGAATCACGCTTGAATTACCAGGTAGGAATGTATTTGACAAATCAAGCGGTTCAATAATCCGATTTTCAACCTCTTCCGCATAGCTGTTGCCAGTTACTTTTTCAATAAGGATCCCCAGTAATACGTATCCTGTGTTTGAATAAGACCAACCCTTTCCCGGGGCAAAGTCTGGGGGAAGAGAAATCCCCATCTTTACAAATTCTTCAGCCGTATACGATTTTTTTATATCCGTAATATCGAAGTCTTTTGAATTTATATAGTCAGCAATACCACTTGTATGATTCAATATTTGCCGGATTGTAATCTGGTTACCATCATATCCGTTTCCTTGAATGACACCAGGCAACCATTTTTCAATGGAGTCATCTAGATTCAAACGGTTCTCTCCAGATAATTGCAGTAGCACTGTTGCAATGAACGTTTTCGTCACACTGCCAATACGAAAGCGAAAATCTGCTTTCATTGGTTTCTTAGTTCTCACATCTGCTACCCCAGCGGTATAACTCCAAGTTTTACCACCCTTAGAAATTTGAGCGAGTATTCCTGGGTATCCAAGTTGTAGTGCATCTCGCATTGCTTTCTTAACGGAAGTACGATCGCTTTGCGTACTTGTTTGTAAAGAACTAGATACATTTTGCGACGATTCTGCTTTTACAATTGAGGCTGGTGTTATGTATAACAGGGAATTCCCAGCTATTAATAATGCTAGACTTCCACATATAATTTTACTGCGTGTTTTCATAAAGCATTCCTCTCCTCTATTTAAATTGTATTAATGATTGATAGGTCTAACCACACAGCTATCAACTCTCCCCATGATAAGGGTCAACACTGAATTTGCAATCATCTATAGACCAATTATTTCTTCAAACAACTCTCTGACCTAATAAATGATTAATCCCTCTTCTTCAGATATCTGTTAACTTCTATAATTTCTTCTTTTCTTCCATAGCGTTTTATTAATTAATTTGTTTTTATATAAATAGATAGTAACTACTCCCCCTCCCGTTCTTCTCTATATTTTGATCATACACATTGAAAATCTCTTTTTTCTTACTCCTTCCTTACAAATTCCTTACGTTCCAAACCACTTCTATATTTCGGTGGTTTTTGTTTTAAGAAAACTTAGTTCTATTAACTTGGTAACATTGGAATAACACCAAATGCCAATCAATTGAAGTAAAGTAAATGCTTCAAAAATAGGAATATTAGGAATTTCTCTTGATGGACATAGAAATCCGGTCCTCAATATAGAGATTTCCTTATGTAAGTATATTCCGCATTATAATTATAAAACTTAATTAATTTCTTATTTTTCAGAAAAATATAAAAACATCCCAGAATTTATTGTATAATGTTGTAAAAAGATGTCGGAGGGATTTAATGTTACATAAAATATCTCAATTCACAATGAAGCTTTCATCAATTCTTTTATCACTCTTATTATTATTAAATTTACCTTATTTATTTATCACTCAAAATGGATTTACCTTTCAACCAATTTATTTTTTTGACCAGATCGTTACTATGTTAAAACAGGTTTTCTCCCCTGAATCATTGTTGGTTATAGGATCAGACCCCAAGTATGGTCATTTAAAAACAACACCATTATTTCCAACTGTTTTAGAGCCTTATCTATATTCATTTACTATTTTATTTTTAGCCTTTTTGCTTGCGCTCTTTTTTTCATCTAGCATGGCATTTTTTTATTTTTTAGCAAAAGATTATATAAAAAAATGGATAAACCGAATTGTGTTCATATTAGAAGCTGTCCCTGATATGATGATGATGATTTGTTTGCAAATATTTTTCATATGGGTACTTAGAAAATTCGGGGAAGCTCCTTTCACCATTATTTCTTTTAATGAAAATCGAGCTTATTTACTCCCAATTGTATCTTTAGCAGTCTTACCTACATTACAAATGTTTCGAATGATGGTGTTATACATAAAAGAAGAACATGGAAAAGATTATGTAGAGGTTGCCTATGGAAAAGGCCTTTCATCAAGTTACATACTATGCATTCATTTATTCAAAAATATATCTATCCACTTCTTCCACCATTTAAAAACGATTTTTGTTTTCTTACTTTCTAATTTATTCATTTTAGAATTTGTTTTTAATATGGAAGGCATTATTCAATTCTTATTTAATAAGGCGTTTATTTCACCTCCAGCTGCATTTATCATACTGGTTATGATTATCTTACCGTTTTATACTATTTTTCAAATAATCTCATTCATGATGAATAGATGGCAAAAGCACTTGAAAGGAGTAGCATTATGAAATCTATTTGGAAATCAAAACGCTTTTTAATCGGCTTTACTTATTTATTTATACTTATTTCAGCCAGTTTTATTTATAGTTGGTTCTTTAAAGATAACATCCCAAAACCTCCTCAGTTACTTTACAATGACAATAACGAATTACTTGGAAAGGCCCCCTTTCCGCCATCGTTAATTCCGCCTTTTGGATCTGATCGTTTTGGAGAGTCTGTTTTCTTACAAATTATAGAAGGAGCAAAATTTACTATTTTATTAGCCGTGGCAATTAGCTTCTTTCGAATTTTATGCGGAACATGTATAGGAATTCTCTTAAGTTTATATGCTCCAAAATTCAAGAGATTTTTCCAAGCATGCTCAGAAGTTTTTTATTATATTCCAACTCTATTTATCGCATTCATACTCATCACGCCCGTTAATATTGTAATCACATCAAATGCTGATGGGTTAGATCCAAATATTTCATTTACGTTTTATCAAGTACTCGTACTTATTTTCGTTGCTCTGCCTACACTTTCTTTATATATATCCTCAGAGGTTGATGAATTTATGAAACGAGATTACATTTTAAGTGCACAATTATTAGGTGCTAGCCGTTTTCATATTATGAAAAAACACTTACGAGTCTTATTACTTGACCGCTTATTTGTATTATTTATGGAACATATCGTCCAAACACTCATACTCGTTATCCATTTAGCGTTGCTTAACATTGTAATTGGTGGGATACAAATGCGTGAACTGTATGACGGAGTGCTCAAACCTGTTTCTCTATCTAATGATTGGGCAGGCCTTATTGGCTTAAATCGTAATGAAATGAATCTTTCATGGTGGATCATTTTTTATACTCTCGCTTCATTCTTTATTACGATTCTATTTATTAAGCTTATGACACTCGGGATTCAAGATGCACTGAAAGCAAGAGATTCGCAAACTGTAGCAATTCAAACCGTTCCTGATCATAAAAAATTTGTTAAACATAAAGATTCTTTTTCTTTTGCAAATAAAGTGAACCTTTAATCCTGTCTCATTAATCAAGTATGGATTGGCATTGATATTAGTAGAATATAAAAAAGATGATCCCTATTGCATACAGGGATCATCTTTTTATGCAGTCTAACTTTTTTACATGTACTTTGTTAGACTCATATTTTTTATATTTAATGTGAATTATTTGCAATCACAATTATGCTGTTTAAAATCGATTACCATACGTCCTTGAATTCGACCTTGTTCCATTTCTTCGAATACACTTTGTACTTTATCTAGAGAACAAGTTTGAACAACAGGCACTACTTTTCCTTCTGCACCGAATATAAATGCCTCTTCTAGATCCTTACGAGTACCGACTAGAGAGCCAACCACTTCAATTCCATCTAGTACAAGTCGCGGAATGTTTAAATCCATCGTTTCTACTGGTAAACCTACTGCAACGACTTTACCACAAGCACGTACTGCATCAACTGCAGAGTTGAATGCTACTTTTGAAACAGCTGTTACTACAGCAGCATAAGCACCACCAAACTCATCTTGAACAATGTTATCAGCAGGACCTTGAGAAATTGGATTGATTGTCATATCAGCTCCAACCTCTTTTGCTAAGGCTAATTTATCGTCATTAATATCTACTGCAATTACCTTTGCACCAAATACGTTTTTAGCATATTGAATAGCTAGGTTACCTAATCCACCACAACCATAGATGACGATAGGTTGGCCAGGTTTAATATTGGATACTTTTATAGCTTTATATGTAGTTACACCCGCACATGTGATTGATGATGCTTGAGCTGGATCTAATCCTTCTGGTACTTTCACCGCATAATCAGCTGTCACAATACATTGTTCAGCCATACCACCATCTACTGAATAACCAGCATTCTTAACTTCACGGCAAAATGTTTCCCTACCTGTTACGCAATATTCACAACGTCCACAAGATTGGAACATCCATGCAATACTTACACGGTCTCCCACCTTTAGTGAAGTAACATCATCAGCGATTTTCGTCACAATACCTATACCCTCATGACCAAGAATACGGCCATCTGTGTTTCCAAAATCATGATTTGCAACGTGTAAATCAGTATGACAAACTCCACAATACTCTACATCTACTAGCGCTTCACCTGAGTGTAACGGACGTAATTCTTTTTCAATAATTTCAATGTTTGCTTTACTATTTTTATTAACTACTACTGCTTTCATATGTGATCTCCCCTTTAGTGTTTTAGAATTTTTCATGAGTTCATCTCACAACTTCTGTCTTCACTAGTTTGGCTAATCATTGTGCCAAGTTTAAATGTTCAATCATCATTACATGTTCATCATAACATGACACTTCAAAAACAAATTGTGAAATTATGAACAATGTTTGAATTGTTGTATAAATCGTTTTATATTTTTTTAAATGAGAGTCATCACTGGCTATAAGTAAGTCTCATATTTCTACAAGAAAATAAATAAACAAACTATTCACTAATAAAAAAGGGGCTGTCTCATAAGTCTCTTTCGAAGTAAGATCACATGAAATTGAAAAGGCAGAAACGTTATAAAATCAACATTTCTGCCTTTCACTTTTTATACGATTTTGGCTAAAAAGCACCTTTTGAGACAGCCTCTTTTTTATATTCGTTTCATCGAAATTGTTTCACGAATACTTTGTAGATTTTGCAACGTTTCTTCTTGGCGTTGTAACGATAACCCAACGTACAAAGTATCTAATAAACTTAACTGCGCTAATCTTGATGAACTTGCTTCTGTGCGGAATTCCGTTCCACGTGTTGAAGTGTATAATGTAATATCAGCCAGTTGAATTAATGCCGATTTCTGATAACTCGTAATCGCAATAATTTTAGCTCCTCTTGCTTTCGCTACTTCTAACGCTTCCAGTAACCCTTTATTGCTACCAGAATGAGAAATGCCGATAATAACTGAATTTTTCGAGAGCAAACCAGCTCCTATAATTTGAAAATGCGAATCAGTATGAGCGATACATGAAATACCCGTTCTCATAAATTTATGATATGCATCCATCGTAATAATACCAGAACCACCATTTCTGTAAAACTCGATTCGATTTGCTTCTTACAAAGCTTTTACAGCTTGCTCTAATGCCGTATCATTTAACAAATGCAATGTATCTTGTAGTCCTGTAATATGCGAATGAAAAACTTTTTAGCAACAGTTACCATACTATCTTCTGCTGATACTTCTTCATGAATATTTTGCATCGGTGTATGGACAATTTCACGAGCTAATGTAATCTTTAAATCTTGGAATCCTTGCAAACCGAGGTGTTTACATAAGCGAAATATCGTAGCCTCAGAACTATTCGTAACTTCTGCTCACTCAGTAATAGATCTATGTACAACATCTTGTGGATGTTTTAAAATATGTTCAGCAATACTTCGCAATTCCGGTGATAAACCGTTTAACGAAGCTTGAATCTTTCCAATCCCACTTCTTGTACCAGGCATAGCATATCTTCACCTTCCATCGTAGCTTTATCCCGTAAAAAAACAATTGGTGTGGGTTAATAATCAGTGGGTATAGACCCTCCACGGATTAAAATTTCATTTTATTGTACCTAATTATTGAAAGAAGAAAAACCTTTATTAGACTTAACTATAACATTTTAATTGCTCCTATGTATTCTGTCATACTATGCGAAACATTTATTCATACTTATTATTATTTTCCCCATGTTTCACTGCATACAATGCAGCTTGCGTACGATCATCTACTTCTAATTTAGCTAAAACATTTGAAACATGTGTTTTTACAGTTTGTTCTGTAATATGAAGCACTGCTGCAATTTCTTTATTACTTCGCCCTTTCGCAATTTCACGAAGTACTTCTTGTTCTCTTTTCGTTAACATAGAAAAAGGGTTTTCTTTCTTGACTACTGATCGTCCTAATAGTGCTGGTGTTACTTTCGGATGAAAATTCGTATTTCCTTCATGTACTGCAATAATAGAAGCTACAAGTTGCTCAGGTTGTACTTCTTTTAATTGATAACCATCTGCTCCGGCTTCAAGTGCTGGTAAAACATAATCTTGCTCTGAAAAACTGCTTAATATTAGTATCTTTATCGTTTCATCATATTGTTTTATTTGTTTTGTTGCTTCGATGCCATCCATCTTCGGCATTGATAGATCCATTAATACTACATCTGGCCTTTTTGTTTGGACGAATGTTAACGCATCTTCTCCATTTTCTGCTTCCCCAACAATTTCAAATTCTTCTCTCGTTTTCAAAAAGAATACAAGTCCTCTTCGAACGATATGATGATCCTCAACTAGTAGTAATTTAATTTTCAACCTTCTTCTCCCCTTCAAACTGGCAATTGAATTTCAATTTTCGTACCCTTTTTCAGCTCCGTTTTTATTTGAAATGATCCCCTCATTAACTGAATACGTTCCTTCATACTTTTTAAACCGAGTGCTGACTCTCTTACTTGCTCTTGTATAAATCCTATTCCGTTATCCTCTATGTAAAAATACAACTGGTTATCTTCTATTTTTAAAAGAACATGTACCTTTTCACATGAAGCATGTTTTTTACAATTATGTATCGCTTCTTGACTAATACGCCATAAAACTTCTTCTATTTCATCACCAATTGAAACCATTCCATCAATTCGAACTTCCACGTGAATCCCTAACAACTTTCCGTAATTTTTAATTGCTTCAGCTAACCCTTTCTCTAATCCTTCCGGTCTTAATTGCCAAATCAAAAGTGTCATCTCTTGTAATGCTTCCTGTGATAATTCTCCAATATAGCTCAACATCTCTTGCAAGTCTCTATCTTGCGTCATATTTAGAGTACCTTTTGCGGTTAACATGATAGAAAATAACAATTGTTTTACTGAATCGTGTAAATCACGTGCAAGTCGATTTCGTTCAGCTACTACTACATATTTACGTTCTTTTTCCACTAGCTGAATACGTTGGATTGTCGTCCCTATTTGAAATGCAATTGATTCTAATAATGCTAATTCTTCCTCTGAAAAATGTGTTTTTTGAGGCGCGGCCACATTTAAGAGACCAAACTTCTCCGACCCGGACCTTAATGGAATTGTCGCATGGTGCGTAACATCTTCAGTATCTCCCCAATTACACTCAATCGCATCCTCTATTCGCTTACATTCAATAATATTTGTCGCTTTTTCCAATCTGCCATTTACAAAACGCTCTACACACCAGCAATCTCCTTCACACATCGGCTTCTTCTCTTGCCACGTAAGAGCTGGCGGTAAGTTTTGATCTACAAGCATACGGTGTTTTCCACTTTCATCAATAAAAAAGATCCAGCCTGTTTGTAAATTCATAACTTGTAACAAAGTATGTAACACTTTTTCTAACATGTCTTGTAAATTTGTTGCTTCATTTAATAATTCAGCAATTTCTTTTAATGCCTCTAAACGATGCATCTCTTTTTCTTCAAAGTTCATTTTCATCACCATCTATCATTATAACATTAAGAAATTTCTAAATTCTACAAATTAAAAAGAACTGAATTCCTTCAGCTCTTTTTTATATCAATCATTTTATTATTATTTTTCTATCCAATGTCGAAAGCAGCACTTCCGTTACCAAACTATTCTACTTTAGCTGTCCGATAAAGATTGTCCACCTTGTCTATGCTGTAAACTTTCAGTAGTAACAAGCATATTTGCTGCTGGCATTTGCACTTGATTCTTATGGAACATAGACATTAATTCAAATCTTACTTGTCTAGAAGTTTCAAAATAATCTTCTGGCTTTATTAAACCTGTAATACAAAATTCATATCCAACGTATTTCAGATTCGGGTTTAAATCTGTAACACCTACATATTTAAAAGGTTCAACAGCTTCATCCTCTACTTTATAAAGACTTGGGGCCAACTTTTCATTACAATTCACACAAACTTCCTCTAACAATTCCTTAACTCTTGTCGGATCTTCCTGATAACTTACCGTAATTCGTTCAATTACGCGCATCCAGCCTTTATTAAAATTTTGTATCGTTCTAATCTCTCCGTGTGGTATGGTAAGGAGTTTTCCTGACCATTCACGAATTTGCATAAAACGAATACTAATTTCCTCAATCGTTCCTGAGTTTGTTCCGTTAAAAGTAACAAAATCGCCAACACGAAACTCTTTGTCCGCTAATCTCGCAAAGCCTAATATAACATCTTTCAGCATCTGTTGTGCAGCAAAACCGATAACAACCCCCGCTATCCCTGCACCTGCAATGATACTTTTTATATCTACAAATTGGCTAATTAAATATATGATTAGACTAATGATAATGATATATCTAAAAATAGATCGAATCACACTTTGAATCGTTTGCTCTACCTCTTCATCAAAAAAGCTTGATTTCCTAAAAAACCAATCAATAATGCGGTTTATGACAAATGAAATAATGATTAGGACGAAAGCAAATAGTAAAAATCTTAAAAGTAAAAACTCTCTTACATAATTAAAAAATTCTTCAGTATACGTTAATAAACTCATCTAACCACTTCCTTACTAATTAAAAAATTCATAATCGTCTCAGTTTATTCTAGGAAAATCTATTATCTTCTCTAAAACGTCGCTACCCTTACTATGTATTTTGACTTTATTACTAATTCACTTTAAACAGTATGTCTAGATGTTCTTTTCCTTTCCCTTTAAATATACCCTTTTTAATAACCTAAAGGGAGCTAATCGTGAAATTTTTTAAGCGTTAAAACTTTATTCTACTCATTACGATTTCAACTAATTTATTCATTAACTAGATAAAAAAAGAGCTGAATTTATCAGCTCTTTTATTCGATATTAATTGTTGTTTTACTGTTTTTTTCTTCTTTCAATTTTGGCAATTCAATTGTCAGTACGCCATCTTTATAATTTGCTTTAACATTTTCTTCCTCAACTCGTTGAAAATTAAAGCGTCGAGTTACAGAACCTATAGAACGTTCTTTACGAATATATATGCCATTCTCATTTTTTTCTTCTACTTCATTATGATTAGTTGCTTGAATCGTTAATACATCTTGTTCAAATTCAACTTGAATGTTTTCTTTTTGAAAACCCGGTAAATCTGCTTTTACTGTATATTTATCAGACTGTTCATGAACATCTACTTTAAAAGTATCCATGTTCATCGGTTTAAAGAAAGCATCTGTCATCCCTTCTAATAAAGAAGGCCCAAAATCAAAAATACCATTTTGACGTTTTGTTATCTCTGGAAATAAATTACGCATATTTTTTCCTCCTTATTATTTATGAATGAAAGATTATCTCTTTCTGCCTTTATTATAACATTTGGTCAAAAAAGGTCAAAGATTTTGTTTGACCTTTTTTGATGTATATTTTACCAAATAAAACAAATAAGTTATATGACTTCTCTCCCTCTTATAAAGAGGAAAATATTCACATAACAACGAATAGTATATTTGCTCTTATTTTTTCTTACGGAGGTTACATACAATGGGGTATATTGAAGAACTTAGAAAAGTTGTCGGATCAAGACCACTCAATCTAGCAGGAGTTGCTGTAGCTGTTTTCAATGAACAAGGACAAATATTACTTCAACAAAGGCGAAATGGTATTTGGGGTGTTCCTGGTGGATTCGTTGAACTTGGTGAATCAACAGAAGAAGCTGGGAGACGAGAAGTGTTCGAAGAAACAGGGATTGAAATAGGAACCTTACAGTTAATAAGCGTATTTTCTGGAAAAGAATTTTTTGTAAAATTACCAAACGGGGATGAGTTTTATCCTATAACAATCGCATATCTTTGCAAAGACATTAAAGGCGGCTTGCTAAAAGCTGATGGGATCGAATCATTAAGTGTCCAATTTTTTGATTTTGATAAGCTACCAGAAAATATTAGCCCATTTATAAAAAAATTAATTGAGCAAAACCTCGTCTCAATTTAAACGTAAAAAGAGACCTTTTTTAAAGGCCTCTTTTTTTACTTCACTTCTGCGTTTAAACAAGATTTAAAATGCCCAAGTGCAAATTCATGCCCTTGCGCATTAAAAGATGCAACCGCCTTTTCATAAACTACAATTTTAAACCCTTTATTATAAGCATCTACTGCTGTATGAAGAACACAAATATCAGTACATACCCCTACAAGGTGAACCTCTTCAATTCCTCTTTCTCTTAACTTCATCTCTAAGTCTGTTCCTGCAAATGCACTATATCGCGTTTTATCCATGTAATATACATTCTCTGCATTTTTATATGTTTCGTACACATCTTGTAATTCACCAAACAAATCTCTTCCATTTGTACCCGTTATGTTATGAGGCGGGAATAATTTTGATTCAGGATGATATACATCATTCTCTTCATGTTTATCAATAGCAAAGACAACGTAATCTCCATTTTCGATATATCGCTTCGTTATATGTACAAGTTCTTTCTCAATTTCTTGACCGGGTTTTCCGCAAGTTAAAGCACCTTTTTCCGCTACAAAATCATATGTATAATCAATATTTATAAGAGCTCGTTTCATTACTATCTCTCCTTCTCCTGTTTCACAGTAAACAATAGAAAATTTGTTATTACGACATCGTATGTACTATTCGACATTTCAAATGAAATACCTACATTTTTCTTCTGAAACTTACCTTATTCCGAGTTTATCATATAATAGCTAAACAATGGTAAAACAAATAGACCCTATCGATAAGTCATAAATTTGATAATGGAACGTAACTTGCATCATAAACCAAATTACTGACATCATCATATTAATCAAGAAGATACAAATACACCAGTTCACCTCTTCAACCGCTTTTTCTGTCATAGTAGTAACAAGTGGTCTCTTCCTAATTTAATCATATTAGAAAACGAAACAAGTGATTCACTATTACAACCTCTAGTATAAATAAAAAGTACACTACTTTTTGAGTAATGTACTTTTTATTCTTCTTATGACGCTGGTTTTGTTTCGAATGTTGCTTGATTAAAACTAATAACCTTTCCTTTCGGATCATTGTTTTCATACTGAACTGCCGTAATCGTATGACTACCTGTTTCAAGCGTCTTTTCTTTTAATTGTACTGTTGTCTGTGTTGTACTAGTTACTTGATATTTATCTGCAAACACTCGATCTACAAATACGAATGTTTCTTTATCATTTTGAAAATTAGAGAGCTCTAATTCAACGTGTTGAATTAAAGTATCCTTTTTAATGAATACAGCTGGTATATTACCATTCTCAGAAGTACCGTCTGGTGTAATAACTTTTACTTTTCCTTCTCCGACTGGCACTGCTCCTTCAGGAAATACTACTATATTCTCATTACTTGCGTTTACAACTCTTTCTTCCTGCTTTGATTGCGCACCTTCTTTTTCTTGTGGAGCGCCGCAACCGGCTAATAACAATACAGACAATCCAGTGATTATGAATTTTTTCAAAATTCATCCCCCCTGTCATTTCATTATAATTTATTATACAAAAATAACTTTTAAATTTTAAGACTATTTCCAACACTTTCATGAACAAATAGAATCTTGCTCACGATTAATGTATCATACTTTCCCTAATAGAACATTAATTTTTTTTATGAAATAAATAGTAATTCCCTCTTATCTATCATTTTAGCCTAACAGATTAATTACATACCTATCCAAAATAAAAAGACATTGTTTATTCAATGTCCTTTTATTTTGAGCTTTAAAAAACAAATGTTGTAATCTCATCTACTTCTTTTCTTGGAAGTTTCTTCGGCTTATCTTTCGGAAAACCGAGTGATATAACCATATTTATTTGCTTTTCAGGCTCAATTTGTAAATATTGTCGTAGTTCATCTTGAGCTAACAATACCGGTCCTGTCATTGGGCATGTACCAAGCCCCTTCGCATGTGCAGCTAACATTAAGTTTTGTGCCGCTAAACAGCTGCTCTTAATTCCTTCTTCTTCCCAAACTGAATCTGGAACAAAAGCAATCGGATCAAATATCTTTTCACGAAACTTTGATTCATATGGCGTTGCCAAACATACGATTAATACTGGTGCCTCCGAGAAAGCTGTTGCATATGGTCCAAAAGAACGTGTAAGTAATTTCCCTGCTTTCTCTTCTCCGGTTTCTGCCGCTTTTGCCGCAAGTTTATGTAATGCATCCCATGTCATTTGTTCAATTTCTTTAATTTTCTCTCGGTTCATAATGACCAAGAACTCCCAAGTTTGTGAGTTCGTATCACTCGGTGCATAACGAGCACAATCAATAATTTCTTTTATATCACTAGTGGATACTTCTTGTTCTGTGAACTTTCTAACACTTCGTCTACCGTGAATTACTTCTTTAAAATCTTCATAATTCATACATTAAATCCCCTTTTTACAGCGTTTTCAAATCTTGTCCTATCCTTGAATTATATCATGAAAAAAAGCTGGAGTAATACCAGCTTTTTTCTTCAATATTAGTTCGTAACTTTAAACAAACGAATACTTTCTTCATATGCAACTTGGAGTTTCTTTGTAATTGGTCCTCTTTCGCCGTTCCCGAACTGCTCGTCACCAATTTGAACGACTGGGAATATTTCAAGTGGCGTCGCTGTGAAGAAGCATTCATCGGCCTCATACACTTCTTGAAGTGGAAATTCTCTTTCTTCTACTTCAATATGTAACTCTTTCGCTAATGTAATAACATAGTGACGTGTAATGCCGTGTAGAATGAAATTGTCAGCCGGATGTGTAATCAATTTATTATTTTTCACCATAAAGAAATTTGAATGACACCCTTCCGTTACAATTCCATCTCGTACTAATATCGCTTCTTGATAGCCTTGTTCGTTTATTTTATTTTTAATCATAATATTAGGTAGCAGGTTTAAGGATTTTATATGACAGAACTTCCAGCGTATATCCTCTTCTACAGTAACTTTTATTCCTCGTTCCATAGAAGCAATTGGTCGTGGAAAAGAAACAATGTTTGCAAAATATGTTGGTTGCATATTTGACTCATATACATGATTACGTGCTTGAACCCCTCTTGATATTTGCAAATATACATTCCCATCTTCTTGAAATTTATTTTTTTCAATCATTTGATATAACTCTTCCATTAACTCTTCCTTAGTAAACGGTGGAATTAATTTTATTTCTTCCATAGAATGAAAGAATCGTTCTAAATGTAAATCTAATAAATGTGGCTTCCCATCATATAGTCTGAATACCTCGTATATACCATCACCAAATTGAAAGCCTCTCTCCTCTAATGGAATCATCGGCTGTTCTTCCTTCGTATTTACAATTCTTCCGTTAAATAAAATCCAATCTTTATGAGTAGCTTTCATTTATTCCCACTCCTTTATTTCATGATTGTTTTAATTGTACAACTTATGCACGATCAAAAGAAGGAATTTTCTGTATTTTAACAAAATAAAAATTGCATCACCTATTTAAAGTGATGCAATTTTTATTTACTTCAGAAAATATTTTTCAATATCATCTAACATAAGATTTGCAGCTACAATACCACCTGCTGTATTCCAAATCACTTCATCTACTTGGAATACTTTATTCTCTTTAGAAGCCTGCAGTTGTTTAAAGAGTGGATCTTCTGTCCATTCTTTTGCTAATGTATTTCCTTCATTATTCTTATCCGCGTCTTTATCAGATGTGAAATAGAATAAATAATCCCCGTCCATATTTGGAATTTGCTCTTTTGTAATTCCTTTAATTGCAAATTCATCTTTATCTTGTAATGGTGGTCGTTTAAATCCAATATCATTTAATACAACACCTGAGAATGAATTTTTTTGATAAATACGAACGTCACCAGGGACGAAACGAATAATAGAAACTTTAGAGTTAACTTTATCACCTAATTTTTCTTTTATTCCTGCAATACGCTTTTTATAATCATTAAGAGCATTTTGCCCTTCTCTTTCTTTATTTACAGCTTTCGTATAAAGTGTAAAGTTTTCTTTCCAATCACCGCGTAATGTTTCAGCATATACTGTTGGCGCGATTTCTTTTAATTGTTCGTATATTTTTTCGTGACGCATTTTATTTCCGATAATTAAATCCGGCTGAAGCTTCATTACTGCTTCTAAATTAATGTCACGCTCAGTTCCTACTACTTTCGTATTTTTTAACTCTTTCGCTAAATGAGGATACCATTCATCACCAGCTCGTGGTTTCGTCGTTCCAACCGGCGTTACTCCAACAGATAAAAGTGCCTCAGCGCCCTCATTTGTTAAAACCACAACTCTTTTTGGCGTACCATTTACTGTCGTTTCGCCCATTGCATCTTTTATCGTATACGAATCTTTCGCTTTAGCTGATGTATCATTTTCTTTCTTCTCTTCTTTACTACACCCTGCGATTATGATTGTTAGTAGCATAATGCAAAATATAAGCATATTTTTAGTGCGTGTCATAAGTCCTCCTAGTTGAAATTGATTATCATTTACATCTTAAAGATTAATGTATATCTCATACATTGTCAATAGATATATCAGAAAACTTTTTCAATATATATAATTTAGACCTCATTTTTATTCAAACTATTTTTATATTTATTTGCTACTCACATTTTTTATTCGTAACATGTGAAACATAAATGGACATAAGAAAGTAATTGTAAATCCAGTCAATACATAACGTAAATAATACATATCAGGTATGACTTTTTTTAATAGGAGCTGTACCACTAACAAAATACTAAGACCCAATACTGTTTTTACCACTTGCATTTTAAAATCATTACTTTCATTCATATTAATAAAATGATTCTCTAACATGATACCAATCGTAGAACCTGTCAAAACTCCTAGTAATTTAAGATTATCTACTTGGCTTGTCATAACATACATAATGAGTGAAACAGCCAATATAATTCGTTGTAACAATATAAATTTCCTATCACTTAATCCCATTGTTACCTTCGTATATAAATAAACAACTATGACACTAAATAAAACGGCACCTATTATATCACTGAGCCAATGTACACGTAAATATAGACGAGAAATAGAAACTAATATAATAAAAACAATACCAATCATCCAAATGATTCTCTTTTTACATAAAATCATAAATGAACCCCAAAACGTTGTTGCTAACTGCACGTGTGTACTTGGGAAAGAATAACTTGCAGCTGATTTTTCATATAAAGATTGAATTCCATCGTATGTATACGGTCGCGGAATTTTCATAAATTCTTTTATCACTATCCCTATATATCCAGAGAAACAAAGCATAACAATCATATGAAATGCTTTTCTTTTAGAAACGCACCAATACGAAATTGAAATAACAATTAAATATAATGTTTCATTTGCAATAATAGATACAAGTTTAAAAAATGCTGTAAGTACACTTCCCTCCAGACTGATCATCCATTCAAGAAATAACATATCAATATTAAACATACAAACACGATACCTCCCTAAAATTTAATTCTGCTATTTTTTAGCACTTCATATAAAGTGAAACTTTAATCAGCCCTAACCAATCGGACTTTTATGGGCAGCCCAATCCCCATCTAACTTCTTTGCTTTCGTTGAATTTTGAGGTGTGGGTCTTACTGCCGATTAAAGCGAGACAAACTAGTTGATTAACATTTCCAATTTATACACCCACTTACGTTACAGATTAAGAATATATAGTACCACATACTAAAAACAGATAATATGTTAAATCCTCTAATCATTTTTATAAATTTCAATGGAATTTTGAGTTTTATATACAAAGCCATTACAATTACAAATTAAAAAACCGCCTTATGTAAGGCGGTTTCTATCATTTTGTTTTAACCAATTTAAAATAAATATATACGATTGATAGTGAATATAACGTATGCAAAATAAAAGAAATAAAAAGGCTATTCCAGTGGTACTATACAGCAAACCAAACTTCAAAAAAATATTTAACAGCGGTGGAAAGTTCGTTATGTTTTGTAATGTAAGTAGCATACAAAACAAAAGGAAAAACACTGGGGCATATTGTAATTCATATGGCTTTCTCTTCTTATTCATTCTTTTTCGAATAAGCATATGGCTTAGCTCCGCTACTAAAAAACATCCTCCAATTAATACAAGACCAGAAGTCATCGTCATACACCCACCTGCCTTATATTTATCCCGCATAACTACTCATCGTTATATTTTCTTCACATATATTCCGTCTTCCCCATTAAATCCAAAGCTCTCTATGAAAGATTTCGCTTGTTCTGTTAATTCCGTTTGTAATACCTTTATCTCTTTCACATTTCTTTCTTTCATCATCATTTCAAATGTAAAATACGTATTTGTCCCATAACCGTAACTTTGATAATCAGAGTGAATAATTAACTGAGATAAAACCGCAGTCTCCCCTTGAACACGATAATCTATTACACCAATATATGTATCATCGACTTTCACACAATACTGTACCTGTTTCTCACTTAAACTATGTGAGTAAAACATTTCTTTAACAACGCTTTCATTTTCTACAGTTACTTTTTCAAACGTAATCATATGTTGTCCATCCTTTTACTATTATTGTATCAATAATACGTCCTATTTATGAAAAAAACCTTAAGACCATATGCGATCTTAAGGTTTTTCTAATTAAACTAAGCTATACGCACGTTTCGTTTCTTCGTGGAACTTATTCGTATCGTATTTATGCTCAACATAAATTTGATGCCATACCATAAACGCAAGTACAGTCCAAATTTTACGGCTATAATCGCCTTTATCTGCACAATGTGCTTCCAGTAAGTTTAATACATACTGTTTGTCGATTAAATGCTCTGTTTTACTCTCGTTTATAATATTGATAGCCCAATCATGCATTTCGTCTTTTAACCAGTGACGAATTGGTACTGGGAATCCAAGTTTTTTACGATCTAATACGTGATCTGGAACGATTCCGCGTGCTGCTTCACGTAAAATAGCTTTCGTAGTTCCGTTAGCAATCTTAAATTCAGTTGGAATTTTAGATGCAACATCGAATACTTCTTTATCTAAGAACGGTACGCGAAGTTCTAATGAGTTCGCCATTGTCATTTTATCAGCTTTTAATAAAATGTCACCGCGTAACCAAGTGAACATGTCAATGTATTGCATTTTGCTTACATCATCATAATCTTTAATTTCGTTATACAATGGTTTCGTGATATCCATATAGTTAACACTTTCATTGTAATACTTCATTAATTCAGCTTTCTCTTCTTCACGGAAGATTTTCGCGTTTCCATAGTAACGCTCTTCAATTGGCGTACATCCACGCTCTAGGAAGCTCTTTCCTTTAAAGCCTTCTTTAAGAGCACCACTTAGTGCTTTTAGAACGCTCTTACCTGGGCTAGGAATGTAAGAGAACATTTTCAGTGAGTTTGGCTCACGATAAATGTTATAACCACCAAATAGCTCGTCTGCACCTTCGCCTGAAAGAACAACTGTTACATGCTTACGTGCTTCTTTTGCAACGAAGTACAACGGTACAGCTGCTGGATCTGCTAAAGGATCATCCATATGCCAAATGATTTTTGGGAACTCATCCATAAACTCTTTCGCTGAAATGAATACGTTATGGTTTTTAACACCTAATTTCTCAGCAGTTTCTTTCGCAACATCAACTTCACTGAAACCACGTTGCTCAAAACCAACAGAGAATGTTAAAAGATTTGGATTCATTTCTCTTGCGATAGAAGCGATGATAGATGAATCGATACCACCAGATAAGAATGAACCTACTGGTACATCACTGCGCATATGCACTTTTACTGAATCATATAACACATCACGAATTGCTTGGATATGCTCCTCTTTCGTTGCACTTGAAGCATTGAAATAAGGTTTCCAGTAGCGATGGATTTCCATCTCTTTACCGATTTCTTTTACGAAATAATGACCAGGTTCGATTTTATTAACATCAATTGTTAATGTTTCTGGCTCTGGACCATATTGGTACGTAAAGTAATGTTGTAGAGACGTTGGGTTAACGCCTTTATCTTCCATCACATGCATAATACTTTTCTTCTCAGATGCGAAGAATGTAGTATCACCTTGTTGTGCGATGTATAAAGGTTTAATACCGAAGTGGTCACGTGCACCGAAAAGTTTCTTTTCTTCACGATCCCAAATCATAAATGCAAACATACCACGAAGGTAGTCTACACATTTTTCTTTCATATGTGCATACAATGCAATGATAACTTCTGTATCAGATTGCGTTGCAAACGTTGCACCTTTTTCAAGTAACATTTCACGTAATTCTACATAGTTGTAAATTTCACCATTAAAAATAATTACATATCGATCATTTTCATAAGTTAGCGGCTGATGTCCTGCCTCTAAGTCAATGATACTTAAACGGCGGAAGCCAAATTGTACATGCTCATCACGAAAATATCCTTCGTCATCTGGACCACGGTGGAAAATCATCGTGTTCATATTTTCAAATTGATGTTTTTCTGTTTCTGAAAACTCTCTAGGGTTTTCACATAAACATCCTACAAAACCACACATACTTCTTACCCTCTTTCAGTTTTCATTCTGTCTCTATACTACTATATCAACCCTATTTATACTAGCATAATCAACTGAATATGGCGACCAAAAACTATAAAAAAATCACTCCATTTCACATTTTTAACAATTTTTTATGAAAACATGAAAATTAGGCAATCACCTTTCTCCGCTTTTGTCATATGATATTGCAAATTGATTTCTAGGAGGGAATACCATGAGTGAAGAAAAAAAAGACTCTTCTCGCCCACCGGTTCGCAATTATTTAAAGCAAATTGATGATTTCTTCGAGCAAACACCACTTCGCAATGTAATTGCTGATTTAAATCATTTTTTCCAAAAAGGAAATCGTTTATTAACATTCCCTGTAGATTTATATGAAGTTGGTGAAGAACTCGTTGTTACAGCTGAACTACCAGGTATACAAAAAGAACAAATTCAAATTGAAATACAAAATGAATACTTAAAAGTCTCTGTAAAAGAAGAGATACTGGAAGAAGAAGAGCAAACATCCCATAACTATTATCGCCGAGAACGTTCTATTTCAGAAGCATCCAGATTAATTAAATTACCGTACTCCATTAATAAAAAAGCAGCAAAAGCTTCGTATCAAAATGGCGTGTTAGAAATTCGGGCTCCAAAACTTCCACAGCAACATGATATTTTATCCATAGACTAATGTAAAAAAAGAAGGGTGCTTTAATCTGCACCCTTCTTTTTATTCTGCTAATCGCTTCATATCACGTATAATGTCCTCATACGGCGTATTACTAATACCATTATACTTTTTCATTACTTTTCCGTTTTGATCAATTAAATAAAATGATGTACCATGCATAACTTGACCATTCTCAGGTTTATCTACAAGTGTTTGGAAATTATCTTTTGCAAACTTTGTAATATCTTCTAACGAATAACCTGTTAACAGGTTCCAGTTACTAGTATCTTCTGTAAACTTTTGAATAAAAGCTTTCAAGTTTTCTGGCTTATCAAGGTCAGGATCTACGCTAAATGATACAAACTGAACATCTAATTTCTCTTCCTTTGCCATTTTCTGCAATTTCGCCATATTAGCAGTCATTGGCGGACAAACTGTTTGACAGTTTGTGAACATAAAATCTGCAACCCAAACTTTCCCTTTTAAATCTTTTGTACCAAATGGCTTTCCATCTTGATTTGTAAATTGGAAAGTTTCTAAATCCCAATTCAATGGTTTACGAAGCTTTGAACCTGATCCACTACATCCAGCAAGTACAAAGAGACAAAATACAACCATAAGACCAATTACTTTTTGATAACGCTTCATTTATAAACCTCTTTTCTCTATCCTAAATTTAAATAGGTTATGTTTATCATAACAAAAGTTAACACTACGAGAAAATTGTTTACTACATTTGTTCACGAAATCGTACGAATTTACGTATGTTACTTCTTTATTTCAAGCGAATTACTAGACAAAATAATTTTTTTACTATTATTTCTCTAAATAATCGTCGCAAAACTAATTCTATTGTTATTTTTGTAAATGCACCTTCCTGTTTTTTTACAATTATTTAAACATTCATCCATGTTATACACTGTATTCCTTAACAACATTTCGGTACAATACAATTACAACGATTTTAAATGAGGTGATGTTCATGGCAAAGCGCTATGAAAATATGGATAATGTGAGTACAAAAAAATCAATTCGCTCTTTTATACGCTGGCGTAAAGAACGAAAGCAAAACAAAAAAGATTTTTCTTTCTTAGTAGAACAATCACCCGTTAAACAAAGTGCATTTTTGCAAAGTAATATTGAAAAAACGACTGTCACATGGATTGGGCATTCTACTTTTCTTATCCAAACGAATGGACTTAATATACTAACGGATCCAGTATGGGCCAATAAATTGAAGCTAGTCTCAAGACTTACTGAACCTGGTCTTTCTATACAAGAACTACCTAAAATTGATATTGTCCTCATTTCACATGGTCATTATGATCATTTAGATTTTTCAACACTTCGCCAACTTAATGATGACGTATTATACTTAGTACCCATTGGGCTAAAAAAATTATTTACTCGTAAAAAATTCAATAATGTAGAAGAGTATAAATGGTGGGAAAGTACGACTATTGATGATGTTTCCTTTCACTTCGTACCTGCTCAGCACTGGACGAGAAGATCATTATTTGATATGAACACATCTCACTGGGGTGGATGGATTATTAAAAATGACAATATGGAAGAAACCATTTATTTTTGTGGAGACAGTGGCTATTTCCAAGGTTTCAAAGAAATTGGCAAACGCTTTTCAATTGATGTTGCCCTTATGCCAATTGGAGCTTATGAACCAGAATGGTTTATGAAAATATCTCACGTTTCACCTGAAGAAGCAGTGCAAGCTTATTTAGATTTAAATGCTACACACTTTATACCAATGCATTACGGAGCTTTTGCACTCGCTGATGAAACACCTCGCGAGGCAATAACAAGGCTTCGAAATAATTGGAATTTACGTATGTTACCGTGGGAACAACTGCATGTACTCTTTTTAGGTCAAACTTTCATTTATAATAGTGAAACACATTATAAGAAAGTGAATGAAAAAATTGAAACATTACATGTGTAACGTAACTACTGATTTTCTATATTCAACATATAATATAGAAAATCATAAAGGGTGTTTTTTATGAATGAATATTTACAGACTCGCTATATCATTAGCGGTAGTGCCTGTATAGCCCTTCTTATTTCTTACTTTCTATTCACATAAAAAAGCTACTTGAAATAAATTTCAAGTAGCTTTTTTATTACTCTGCTAAATACATAAATCCGATTGCACCCGGACCTGTATGAGTACTAATAATAGGCGTTGTAAAGAAAATTTCTGATTTAGCAAATCCACTTACTTTTTCAACAGCCGCTTTTACATTTTCAGCTAAAGGAATTGCTTTCGCATGCGGAATTGCCACAGCTTTTACAACTTTTCCAGCTGTATCTTCCTCAAATAACTTAGCTAACGTTTTTACAATTTGACCTTGGCTACGCACTTTCGTTACAGGGTTATAAACACCATCTTCAAGGCTAGCAATTGGCTTTATATTAAGTAGCGAACCGATAAACGCTTTTCCTTTACCGATACGCCCACCCTTCACTAAGTTTTCTAATGTATCTACTACTACATATAATCGAGTATTCTTCCTTACTTCATCTACACGTTTTAAAATTTCTTCTAGTGAGCGTCCTTCATTTGCCATTTTCGCAGCTTCAACTACTTGATATGCTAAAGCATGTGTAATAAATTGCGAATCAACAACTGTTACTTTTGTGTCGGTCATTGATGCAGCACTATTTGCAGTTGCCACAGTACCACTCATTCCACTTGTCATATGAATGGAAAGTACTTCACTTCCATCTTCCCCTAACTTGTCATACATTTCTACAAATGTACCCATTGCTGGTTGTGATGTTTTTGGTAGTTCCTCTGATTTAATCATTTCTTCAATAAATTCATCTGGTTGTAGATCAACGCGATCTAAATATGTTTGTCCATTTACAGAGATTGATAATGGTAGAACATGGATGTCATACTTCTCAATTACCTCTTGTGATAAATCTGCCGTTGAATCTGTTACAATTTTAATTTTTTGCATATTATATTCTTCCCTTTCCAATACGCTCTCCTTGTTATTATACTAGTATTCCCATTGCTTTCAACAATTTGAAACGAAATTTCATTAAATTAATTATATTTTTATATCTAAAATGAAAAAGACAGAGCTCTTAACCCTGTCCCCACTCTATATCATGCATTTTTTTCAAGAGTATTTGTTTTATATACATTTAAATAATCATTCCACTTCAAACAATTTTGTAAATATTCACGGAAAGAATACGAAAATCTTGGGTGTTTTTGTTTTTGAATTTTTGCAATAAATAATTGAAGACGAGACTGTATTAGAAACGATAATGGATGCTGCGCTTGTAGGACAGGGATTTCAAATATTTTAATACACTCCCCTGTTGAATGAGTGAAATAAAAACTTTTCGTAATCACAATATCAATCCTCTTTTTCATTGGATTTTTGAACTTCTTCTACTTTACGCTGTAACACGTTGTTTAAAGTGGCGACTCCCATGAATACAAAAGTATCCTTAGACAATCTCTGTAGTCCTTTTGGTTAGAAGATTTATACTCTATTCATCTTCACCTAATCCATCCCCCACCCTAAATTCCTAATAAGATAAGGACTCGTTATCCGTATATTGCTTAATATATTCAGTATAAACTTATAAAAGCGCAAAGTTTGTCTAAATTTTGGAGATTCTATAATTTTTTTCTTCTCTATATTGTATACGTTTATAACTAGAGTATAACAAATAAATAAAAAAAGTGCCTTTATAACGAGGCACTTTTCGACTGAATTTCTTCTTCTCTTTTCTTTTTTCGCTTACTCACAATCTTTGATAAAGCGATACTAATTTCATAAATACAAATAAGCGGTACCGCAACTAAACTATGTGATAAAAAATCTGGCGGTGATATACACGATGCAATGATAATCAATGCTACGTAAGCATACCTTCTTATTTTTATTAGAAATTCCGCCGTCAATAGTCCAATACTCGTTAAAAACATTACTACTACTGGCAATTCAAAAATTACAGCAAATGGAACTGTTAAATTAAGAACAAAATGAAAATACTTTTCTGTCGTAAACATCGTATTAAACATTTCATTACCTATCGTAGTTAAAAAATGAAATAAAAACGGCATTACAACAAAATATCCAAAGCATAAACCTGCAATAAATAATATAGACAATACCGGTATATACATTAACGTCATCTTTTGTTCATTTGCATGTAAACCCGGTTTTACAAATAACCAAATTTGTATAGCAGCAAAAGGAATTGTACAAACGATAGCAAATACTGTAGCAATCGAGAAAAAAATCCACAATACATCACTTGGACCGAGAACAGTTAATTTCATTGGTAAGTCTTTTACAAGCCAAAAATAAATATCCTTCGTAAAAGTAAACCCAACAATTAAAAATAGTACAAAGGATAACACGGTATATATTACTCGTTTGCGAAGCTCAACTATATGTTCTACTACACTCATTTCCCGATCTTCCATCTCGTTCACCACACTTTATTTATCCATTTCGAAGAAAATTCATTACATTTTTTCTTTCTTTTCCTTCTCTTGAAATGCATCATCAGTCAATTCTTTCGTTGATTTTTTAAATTCTTTTAACGTTTCCCCTAAAGCCTTTCCGATTTCCGGCAATTTTTTCGGCCCAAATAAAATAAGTACAGCTACTAAAATTAAAATTAATCCTGGAAAGCCAATATTTGAAAACATTTCTCCATCCCCTTTATTAGTAGATTCCTTGTCCTACTATTACATAATTTTATTTTGTCAAAAAAGTTTGAAAACGTCAACAAAACCATTACCTTTTGTCAAAAAAATTCAAAAATATAATCAATTATACAAATTTCATTTTCTATTGCTCTTGTGTATGATATGGTAAGGGAAATGACATATTATTTTATCCCGCTTTAACGGGCAGTAAGAACCACACCTTAAAATTCAGTGCAAGCAAAGAAGTTACGTGGGGGTGGGCTGCCCGTAAAAGCCCGATTGGTGAGAGCTGAAAATCAGTGGGGGGATGCCCCCCCACTGATTAAAGTTTCACTTTATAATAGTAGAAAGGATTACCATTATGACTGAAAAAATGACACGAATGACACAATTTGTGAAAGAAGAAATTGCAAATGCAATTACACATGGTATCGGTGCCATTTTAAGCATCCCTGCCTTAATCATATTGATTATTCATGCCTCTAAACATGGTACCGCATCTGCTGTTGTTGCATTTACGGTTTACGGTGTAAGCATGTTCTTACTGTACTTGTTTTCGACATTGTTACATAGCATTCACCATCCAAAAGTAGAAAAATTATTTACTATACTAGATCACTCAGCCATTTATTTATTAATCGCTGGCACATATACTCCTTTTTTACTTATTACGCTTCGTGGACCATTAGGTTGGACGTTACTCGCAATTATATGGACCCTTGCAATCGGGGGTATCATCTTCAAAATTTTCTTTGTACGTCGCTTTATTAAGGCATCGACGCTATGTTATATCATAATGGGATGGCTCATAATCGTTGCTATTAAACCGCTTTATGAAAATCTAACTGGACATGGTTTTTCACTACTTTTAGCAGGTGGAATTTTATATTCTGTAGGAGCTATATTCTTCCTTTGGGAAAAGTTACCTTTCAACCATGCCATTTGGCATCTTTTCGTATTAGGTGGTAGCGCAATGATGTTCTTCTGCGTACTCTTTTACGTCTTACCTACGGCATAATAAAAAAGGTTTCAGCTTTATGTAAGCTGAAACCTTTTTTATTACTTATGTAATTGTGATGCGATAACATCCTGTGTATGCTTCGTTAACTCTTTAATATCCATAGTCGCATACTCTTCAGGTGTAATCGGCTTAGAAATTGTTACTGTTGCACGAGCTCGCTTCATACGATTTCCATTTGCTTCAAACATTTTATATGTCCCATCTAATGTTACAGGTAAGATTGCTACACCAGATTTTACAGCAAGATGAAAACTACCAGCCTTAAACTCTCCAACTTCCCCACCCTTACTTCTCGTTCCTTCAGGGAAAATTACGATAGAATGTCCATTCTTCAATAGTTCAATCCCATCTTTAATCGCTTGAAGTGACTGGCGGCGATTGCTACGATCCATAAATACACAATTCATAAGTTCCATCCAAGTTGGTACAACTGGGAACTTTTTAATCTCTGCCTTTGAAACGAAGCCAATTGGTTTATTTAAATAACCTAGTAAAACAGGGATATCCATATTACTCTGGTGATTACTTACAACTAGTACCGGCTTGTCTTTCGGAACATTTTCAAGTCCTTTAACTTCTACTGTTCCTCCAGCTACACGTACCATTTTCTTACCAAACCAATTTGTCGTTTTGTACACAGCATTATCTTTTTCTTGTGGCGACATCGTATTTACTTGTCTTTTAAGACGCCACATTCTCGGTGTAATCGCAATTACGATTAAAATTAAATAAAAGATTTTAAAAAACGTTTGAATCATACAGAACCCCCACCTATTATCATTCCGACCTTCATTATACTAGACAAACGAAGGAAAAAGAAGAAAAAATGTCCAAACAACAAGTGTTTGGACATTTTTAAGTATGATAGATTAGAAACGTTTTGCTAATTCACGAGCATTAGCAATTGCTGCTTCTTTAATTTCTTGTGCTTTTTCAGGGTTTGCATTCATACCTTCAACTGCAATATATTCAGTATCATTTACACCGACAAATCCTAATACAGTTTTTAAGTGATTGCGTCCGAAGTCTACAGCTGCGTATGCTCCTTCAGAATATACGCCACCTGTCGCTTGAATGTGAAGTGCTTTTTTACCTTCTAATAAGCCAACTGGACCATTTTCAGTATATTTGAATGTTTTACCTGCGATTGCTACGTTGTCTAAGTATGCTTTTACTACTGGTGGGTAGCTAAAGTTCCACATTGGAGTTACAAATACATAACGATCTGCATTCATAAATGTTTCTAAGTTTGTGTTCATTGCTGCAACTTTTTGTTGTTGAGCTTCAGTTAAAGCTTCAAATCCTTCACCTGCTGCAAATTTACCCCAAGCAGCGAATACATCTGCATCGATTGCCGGTACTGTAGTATTGAATAAATCAATTGTTACAACTTCATCTTGTGGATGTTCGTTTTTATAAGCTTCGATGAATGCTTCCCCTACTGCCATTCCGAAAGAACCTTCTGCTGAATTTGGATTTGCTGTAATAAATAGTACTTTTGTCATTGTATTCTCTCCCTTTTCTACATTTTATCTTTAATTTGAGATTTATAATTTGAAAGTAAATAACTTACCTTATGTAAGTATAATACAAAAAGTTTCATTCGATGTCAATAAAAAATAGCTACTTTTTTTTCGTAAGTTAATGATTTATTTTGTTTCCTTAAAATTCAGTATATAGATATTAAGAATTCTTTCATAGAAAAAGGCTAGCTCTACAAATTATAGAGCTAACCTTTTATTACATATTATTTTTGAAATACATGTTTTACTTTTTCAGCTGGAATATTACTTCCGCCTCTACCTTTTACATCTTCAATCATCATAGTAATAACCATATCTGGTGAATTTAAATCAAATGCAGCGAACCAGCCTAGTTCTTTTCCTTCAGCCTCTTTTGATACTTTTAATTCCGCTGTACCTGTTTTTCCAGCAAGAGTCATGCCATCAATTTTAGCAATTTTCCCAGTACCATCTGGATCATTAATTACTTTCGTCATAGCAGTTTTTAATATATCCTGATTGCCTTTTGAAATTACATTCTCTTTCCAAACTTTTGGTTGCTTATCTGTTTTAATAATATATGGAGAAGGTATGTTTCCATCATTAACAATTGGTGCGTACGTTAATGCTAGATGGAGTGGCGTCATTAATACTTGTCCTTGTCCATAACCTGTGTCTGCCATTTGAATATCATTTTTAATACTATCATTTGCGATTTTAGAAGCTGGGAATCCATATTCAATTGGTAATTTCTCATCGAATCCGAATTTTTTCGCTTCACTCATAAATTTGTCTTTCCCGATCTTCAAAGCTTCTTGTGCGAAATAAATATTATCCGAGTATTTCATCGCCTTATCAAAATCAATCGGATTTGCATCTTTTACACGCGTTACATAATAATTACCCCAAGAAGAATCTTTTGTCCATTTCAATCCTTCAATTTTTAACTCTTCTTTTGGATCAATCGTTTTCGTTTCAAGACCAATTGCTGCTGTAATAGGCTTAAATACAGAACCTGGAACTGATAATTGTGTAAATCGATTCGTCATCGGTTTTTTCGGATCATTATTTACCGCATCACGTTGCGCTTTTGACGCCCCTCTTGTAAGGGTATTTGGGTTATAAGCTGGTGTGCTCACAAGTGCAAGTGTTTCTCCAGTCTTTGGATTAATTGCTGCACTTGATCCTACCTCATTTTTCATTTCATTATAAATTTCGCTTTGAACTGCACTGTCAATCGTTAAAGTTACATTTTCTCCATCAACAGCATCTGTTTTTGCTAAATTTTTAATTTCTTTTCCTTGTGCATCTTCTACGAAGACACGCCCACCTTTTTTACCGCGTAGCTTTTCTTCCAGTACTTGCTCTAAACCAGCTTTACCTACTGGATCATCTGCTTGATAACCTTTCTTTTGTAACGTTTTTAAATCTTCAGCATTCACTTTTCCAATATAGCCAGTAAGATGTGCGGCTTCTTCTCCTAATGGATATGAGCGAACATTTACTGGTTTTGTTGCAACACCAGGTAAATCTATGTACGTATTTTGTGTTGCTCCTTCAGGCAATATTCCAATTGGTACAAGGTAATTTGGTTTTACCCATTTAGCTGCTAGTTTTTGATCAATTTCTTCGACAGACATATTTAGTAACTTCGCTACCGTTTCTTTCGTTTGCGGAGCTGTATCCCCTAATTTTTCAGGAATCAATCCGATTTCAGAAGCTTTACCATTTACCGCAAGATATTTACCGTTACGGTCATATATTTCTCCGCGCTTCGGCTCTGTCGTTTGCATACGCACTTTACTATCTTTCGTCATACCTGGGAATATAAAATCAGGAGTCCAATCTATTTTCCAAGATTCTTTATCTCCATCCTTTTCTTTCACCATTTTTGCTTCATGGGCAAAATTGATTTTACCACCAACAGTATCCATGCTTACTTTAAAAGGAACAGGACCTTCATCTTTTTTATCTTCTTTTACTTCTCCTGCTTCTACTTTTAAGTTTTTCACTTCAATGCCAGAATAAATTTTTTCATATTTCTCAGTGAACTCTTTCTTTGAAATATCTTTTTTTGCCTTTTCTGATAATTGATCATACATTTCTGCAAATTTTTGTTTATTCCATGCTTTTGCATATGTATCAAATGCTTCTTGTGGTTTTTCTTCTTTACCACATCCGACTAACATGAATGTTAAGCAAAGAAAAAGAATCCCCCATATCTTTCTCAATCGATTCTCCTCCTCTTTCTCTCTTAATACTCTTGAAAATTTTAGCATTTTCACATGCTACCTTTCATTATAGCACTATCGAATCTCATCTATAAACCTATATTGATGGATATAAATAAAAAGATTGATGCGAATATTCACATCAATCCTTATTATTATTGTTGCTTTTCATATACATGATAATAGTACGTATACGGATTTTTTTCATCCGTTAAACCTTTTTCAACAAAAACTTCTTTCCAATTTGTCATATCCATTTCTGGGAAGAATGTATCTCCTTCAAATGCATGATGGATTTTTGTTATATATAACTTGTCTACATAAGGTAAAAAGAGATCATAAATTTGTGCTCCGCCAAAAATAAAGATCTCTTCTTCATTTTTGCATAGCTCAAACACTTCTTCTACAGAATGTGCTACTTCACATCCTTCAACATGATACCCTTCATTGCGAGTTACAATAATATTACGTCTTCCAGGCAGTGGTCTACCAATCGCTTCATAGTTCTTTCTTCCCATAATAAGCGGATGACCCATCGTTGTTTTCTTTACATATTGTAATTCACTCGGTAAGCGCCAAGGTAAATTATTATCTTTACCAATTACTCTATTCTCGTCCATTGCGACCATAAATGAAACTATCATCTTTTCATCTCCTCTACAATTACACTGCAACCGGTGCTTTAATTGCTGGGTGTGGATCATATCCTTCAATTGTTAAATCTTCCATTTCAAAATCGAACACAGATTTCACATCTGGATTTAATATAAGTTTCGGGAATGGACGTGGTTCACGTGCCAATTGCTTTTCTACTTGTTCAAAATGATTCGTATAAATGTGTGCATCTCCAATTGTATGAACGAATTCTCCTACTTCAAGTCCACATTCATGTGCAATTAAATGTGTTAGTAACGAGTAACTTGCAATGTTAAATGGAATTCCAAGGAATATGTCACCACTTCTTTGATATAGCTGACAAGAAAGTTTGCCATCTGCTACATAAAATTGGAATAACGTATGACAAGGCGGTAATGCCATACTTGGTACATCTTCAGGATTCCACGCAGAAACAATTAGGCGACGCGAATCTGGTGTTTTCTTAATCATTTCAATTACATCTTTTAATTGATCGAGTGTCTCACCAGCTGTCGTTTTCCAAGCACGCCACTGCTTACCATATACGTCTCCTAAATAACCATATTTATTTGAGAAATCATCATCTTCTAAAACGTTCTTTTTAAACAATTCCATTTGCTCATCGTACTGAACTTTAAATTCCTCATCTTGTTGTGAGCGAAGACCGAAATCAGTCATGTCAGGACCAGTATACTCTTCACTTTCTACCCAACTCTTAAATGCCCATTCATTCCAAATGTTGTTATTATGCTGCAATAAATAACGAATATTTGTATCACCTTTCATAAACCAAAGTAGCTCACTTGCTACAAGTCGAAACGGCACTCTCTTTGTTGTTAATAAAGGAAAACCTTTACTTAGATCAAAACGCATTTGATATCCAAATACAGATACAGTGCCTGTCCCTGTACGGTCTTCTTTCTTCGTACCATGCTCCATTACATGGCGGCATAAATTTAAGTATTCATTTTCAGCATGTTTCATATGTAGAAAAACCTTCTTTCAAATCTCTAGTCTATATGGATTTTATCATAAATTTAATGCTAACAGATTGAACAAACTAAATTTATAAAAAAACATTTCTATACTTAACAAAATTCTACTTCTGTATGTTCTTACAAAATCTAAATTCATATGCGCCTGAACCTAATTTCATTTCAGGCATATCACTTGACCTCCAATCATCTTCCACTATTCGTAATGTAGCAGATGTATTTGTTGGCACATCAACGTTCAATACTGCTTGTCCATGTTCTACACGCCAATCAATTTTAATTTCCCCATATGCTGTTTCACGCTTAATACAAACCCAATCTAGATTAGAATTAAAATGAGGCTGAATATAAAAATGTTTATATGCTGGTTTTGTTTCATCCACTTCTAATCCAATAATATATCGGTATATCCATTCAACGATAGAACCATATGCGTAATGATTGTACGAATTCATA
This sequence comes from Bacillus sp. FF-1, assembly GCF_028548245.1. Lineage (NCBI taxonomy): Bacteria > Bacillati > Bacillota > Bacilli > Caryophanales > Bacillaceae > Bacillus > Bacillus sp. FF-1. The sequence continues at coordinate 26,998 of NZ_JAQQGG010000002.1, read as the reverse complement.
CTATCATTCCAAAGGGTTCCATCCTCTTTCACACCATCCCAATGTTCCCAAATCGTTGTGGCACCTCGTTTCACTTGGTATAACCATGATGGATAATCTTCATGAAATAGAAGCTTACAAGCAAGGTCATGACGGTTAAACTTGCTTAATATTAAATTTAAATACGGTGTTCCTATAAAACCTGTTGTTAAATGATTTTTATTTGCTTTTAAAAGCTCAATTAATCGATTAAATACTTTCTCCTTCACATTATCTTTCACTAGTTCAAAAAGAAGTACTAATATGTGGGCTGTTTGGGTATTTGAAATTAACCTACCATTCGGTGTAACAAATTCATTTTGAAACGCTTGAACAATATTTCCATGTAGCTCAGCATAAAACTTAGCATCTGTATTTTCACCTAAAATCTCAGCAACCTTTCGTAAAAGCGATGTAGAATACGCGTAATAAGCTGTCGCAATAAAATGCTTGTCTGTTCCGCCTTCATATACATCAGGTTTCGTATCTAATGCGAGCCAATCCCCTAAATGATAGCCTGTATCCCATAAATACTCATTTTCACCTTGTGAACGTATGTAATCTATATACTTCTTCATACTGTTATATTGCTCTTTTAAAATGGATACATCTCCGTAATGTAAATAGTGAACCCATGGACAAATAATTGCTGCATCGCCCCAACCGCCAGAAGTATGTAAATCAAAATCCGCTCTTTTCCCAAATGCATCTGGAATAACTAATGGCACAGCTCCATTCACATTTTGATCTAATGATAAATCTTGGAGCCATTTTTTAAAGAACAATTGCACATTCATAATTTGCGTAGCTGTCCCAATAAACATTTGTGCATCTCCTGTCCATCCAAGTCGATCATCTCGCTGCGGACAATCTGTTGGCACATCAAAGAAGTTCCCTCTTTGAGACCACTCCACATTATGATGAAGTTGATTGATTAATGGATTAGACGTTTCAAATGCTGTTGCTTTTTCCATATCTGTATGTAATACACACCCTTCAAAATCTGCTATTTGAGGGGGCTGGGTTAATCCACTTATTTTCACATATCTAAAGCCTTGATAAGTAAAATGAGGTTCAAACGTTTCCTCCTCTTCTCCTTTTGCTATATACACTATTTTTTGTTTTGCCTTTCGGAGATTCCCAGTATAAAAGCAACCGTCTTTATTTAATATTTCAGCATGATGCAATTCTATCTTTTGTCCAGTATAAACATGACGGACTTTAAACCGAACCCAACCTACCATATTTTGCCCCATATCAATAAGCCATTCATGATTGGGTAGTTTTGAAATAGCGATTGGTTTTATAATTTTCACTTTACGAATCGCTTCATTTTCCTGTGCAACAATTATTTGTTTGGAATGCTCAATTACTTCACCATCTTCTAGCACTTGTTCACTTTCTTCTAGCCTAGCGTCATAAACTTCTCCTTCATAAATTTCCGAATACAAAATAGGGCTTGGAGTTACTTTCCATGTTTCATCTGTTACAATTTTTTCTTTCGTTCCATCTTCATACGTGATATGTATTTGAGCAATTATCGCACGTCTTTTCCCGTAATAATTACGTACATGCTGCATAGTAATCGGCCCTTTATACCAGCCGTTACCTACCAGAGTAGAAATATCATTATACCCAATCTTTAATACATGCGTTATATCATATGTTTGATACAATATCCTTTTATCATAACTTGTCCATCCAGGGGTAAAATAACAATCTCCAATACGCTCTCCATTTATAGAAGCCTCGTATAATCCTAAACTAGTCATATATAAACGTGCTTTTTTAACTAATTTTTTAATAGAAAAGCTTTTATGAAAAGACATAACTTGCGTGCGTTCTTTTTTCGCAGCAATCCATTTTCCGCTCCAGTTTTGCCCTTGTAATCCAGTCTCCCAAAATGCTACTTCTGACCAAGGTGATTCTTCTCCGTAATTATCCCATACCTTCACTCGGTAAAAATAGCGTGTTTCCGTACTATATGAAAACGAATTAATTGGTATATATAAACTTTGATCTGTTTCTACCTTCTGTGAATCGAATACTATAGTTTGAAACTCTTTATCCTTCGCAACCTGCAATTGATACGCAAGTTGTTTTACATTTCGTTTACTCGACTCGATTTGCCAACTAATTTTAACAACTTTCGAATCTATACCTATCGGATTATTTTTATTATCACAGAGCAATTTTTTTATTGTTAGCACACTTCTTCACCATCTTTTCTAAATCTTAATTTAAATTAATTATAATAAAAATAAAATTCTAAATAAATAATAATTTTATTCATCCTTACAAAATTATTAACTTTCCATATTTAAAAAGGTTTTCATTTTCTATTACCGAAAGTATAGTGCGGTAGAACAAAAATTATATTTGGAGGTTAGAAGTATGTCTAAAATTGAAACGCCTGTTATGACTTCTTTACAAACAACGGTTGAAAAAATGATGAAGGATTTAAACGTCCCGGGAGCTGCTGTAGCTATTATAAAAGACGGTGAAGTTATTATTTCAGAAGGATTTGGCTATCGAAATCTAGAGACAAAAGAACTAGTTACACCGCGTACTTTGTTCGCAATTGGTTCCTCAACGAAAGCTTTTGGCACACTTTCATTAAGTTTGTTAGCACAGCAAAAAAGGTTTAATTGGGATACTCCTGTCCAGTCTTATATACCTAACTTCTCTTTATCTGAACTACTTGCTAGTTCACAAGTTACAGGAAGAGATTTAGCTTCTCATCGTACCGGGGTAAGTCGTCATGATGCCCTTTGGTACAGCTCTTCCTTATCTCGAAAAGATCTCGTTGAAAAAATAAAACATTTACCACTTGATGCACCGTTCCGCACATCATTTCTATATAACAACTTAATGTATGCGACAATTAGCTATATTGTAGAAAACATAACAAATCAAACGTGGGAGCAATACACTACAGAACATATTTTAGAACCTTTAAATATGAGACATACAAACTTCTCTGTTACCGATTCACAAACGACAGATGAATACGCTTTACCTTACATTGAAAATGACGGTGAAATAAAAGAAGTTCCATTCCGCAACATTGATACCGTTGGCGCTGCTGGTTGTATCAATTCTACAATTAAAGATATGGCAAATTGGGTACTTCTCCACTTAAATGAAGGAAAATTTGGAGATCATGAATTAATCTCCTCTGAATTATTACAACAAATGTATACACCACACAATTCCATTCCAGACCAACCGGTTTTATCACTCCCTGAATCTCCATTAAATAGTTACGGTCTTGGTTGGTTTATTAGCGCTTATCGTGGTAAAAAAGTAATTCATCATGGCGGTAATATCGATGGATTTTCAGCGCTTGTTTCATTCATACCAACAGAAAACATAGGCCTTGTCATTTTAACGAATGCTGGAGGAACATTACTTCCTACTTATCTCGCTAATCAAATTTATGACGAACTACTTGAATTAGAATCCATTGATTGGCATAAACGTGCTGTAGAAGATACTGAAAAAATGAAGGAAATGATAAAAGAAGCAACTGAATCCATTCCAGAACAAATTAAAGGAACTACACCTTCTCATAAATTAGAGGATTATACTGGTACTTTCGAACATCCGGCATACGGAACATTACAAGTATACAAGCGAGATGATTCGTTATTTGTACAATTTATGGAGATGGACATTCAATTAACACATCATCATTACGACATCTTTTCTGCAAAAGTTGATTTATTCCAAATGAAGATGAATCTATTATTTGCATATGAAATGAGTGTGAACGGTGAATTCCCTTCCCTTCAGTTACATGTACCAGCTACGCTAAGTACTCAGCCGCTTGCATTTAAGAAAATTAAATAAGTATTTTGATGGTAAAAAATAAAGGTAGGTGCGAATCACACCTACCTTTTCTATTTCATATCAATCTTATTTGGTTGAAACCAAATTGGCTTCGATAACTCAAAGTTATTATGATCCTCTAAAACTATAGTAAGGCGCTCTAACATATCATCTAACATATGCGGCGCTGCTCGTAATGTCCAGACAACTGAGGAGAAAACTGTCATACCAACGTACACCGTGTATAATTTCCAGAATTCCTCTGGTATTTTTCTATTAAAGTATCCTTCTATTTGTCCGATTGAATACGGAATACTAATGTCCCTTGCAAACAGTGCAATTTTCACAAAATCATGAAGTGGATCGCCCCAGTCGTAGCCATTAAAATCAACAACACCTACATATTTTCCATCCCGTACAATTATATTTTCTAAATGAAAATCATCGTGTTGAAATCGATTGGGGCGGTTCTTTAAAGATATTTCATTTTCTTCAATAAACTTTATGATTTTATCATCATTTTTTATGTTTATTCCACATGTTTTATATGCCTCTAAATATTTACTATGTTTTTTCATTGCTCTTTCATACCATGGAAGTATATCATTAGGAGCTTCATATGTATGCATTTTTGCTAAATCTTTTCCTGCCTCTATACCAATTTCATATTGTTCTTTTGGTGAATACGTAGGCAATAGCTTCTTTGCATCTTCCCCTTCTAAATACGAAAAAATACTATAGCATACACTTTCATCTTCCAATATACCTATTTCAATCGGCTTTTGTGCCTGTATGTTACGTTTTTCCATTTCATTTAAAATTTGAAACTCTATTTTTCTTCTTTCATACTCTTGTATATCGCCAATCCGTAACAAATATTTTTCCTCATCAATTGTCGTAACTATATATTTCTTATCCGGTGAAAAACCTTTAGAAATTTCTGCAATATTCGTTGCATCTTTTACTATTTGTATATTGTTTTGCCATGTTGTAATTGTTTTCATGTATATTCCTCCTTACATTTCTACATTTGGTGTGTAAGCCACTTCTATAATAAACCCATTCGGATCATAAAAATCAATCGTATAGTACCCTCCCGAATAATGATTCATTTCCATCGGACCACGTATTATCTTTATTTTCGTGCTAGAAAGAAATTCTGCTACCTCATCAACTACTTTTCTATTAATAGCTTGGTAACAAATATGTCTTGGTCCTAAAGTTCTTACGATTTCTTCATCTACTTCTTTAAAATATATTTCACTTTCTCCTGTGCTATATGCTACTTCATTTAACTTTCTCCAGCCAATTATAGAAAATAACATATCATAAAAAGAAATGGACTCCTCTAAATTCGCTACCCAAAATTCAATATGATGAATACCTGCTCGAAGTGTATTCATATTAAGAATACGCCCCTTGTACTACTTGTACAATTTCCATAGGTGTATTGACCATATAATCTGGTGCATCTTTTTTCACTGTTTCAATGACATCATATCCCCAAGATACCCAAATTACATTCACCCCTGCCTTTTTACAAGCCGCTACATCTCTCTGTTCATCACCAACGTATAACATATCTTTCTCCGTTATCTTTTTCGATTTTAAAAACCTTTTAATCATTTTATCTTTACCGAACAAATTTTTAGAACAATACACTTCTTGTATATTTTCTATACCATTATTGTGTAAAAACGCACGAATATGCTCCTCTGAGTTCGATGATATGACTGCAATTCCGTAGCCTTCTTTATGTAGTTCGTCTAATACATCTTTCATCCCATGGAACAAAATAAGATCTTTTATGGCAGGTTGATACAATTTATAAAACTCCAGCGCTAATATTGGTAGTTTATACAGCGGTACATCAAGTTGTTTACATCTTTCTGGCATCGTTAATTTACGTAAATACTCAATTTCTTCTTCCCTTACCGTTTTATATCCGTGCTTTTCAGCAAGTTGATTATAAATTGGTACAAATATATTTTGTGAATCTACTAATGTGCCATCAAAGTCAAAAACAATATATTTTTGCATTGTCCTACTCCCTTTACTTCTTTTTCTAAACCTATTTTATTCAACAACATAGTCGTCTTACCCTTCTATAAACATAAAAAAAGAACAAGATTTCTCTTGTTCTTTTTAAGAAAGCCATTTTGGCGGCACATTCGTATTCCAATAAATATTTCCCAACTCATGATGTCCGGAGTACCCATCATCAAAACGGTGATAGTGGAAATTAAAATAATACCCATCTTGCGGTGGATGATCTCTTCTTACGTGGAAACGCAATAAGTCATTTCCTGTTTTCGTATCGTAAACGTGAAAAATCTTTTCATTATTTCCACCAGCTGGTTTTTGAGAAATCGCTAATGATTGTAACGAATCTTCCGGTACATCATTTGCTAGTTCAGCAATTGCCTCTTCAATCTTCGGTAATATTACATCTTTAAACTCATCTTCAATTACTGGACCAATTTTAGTACCAAACTTTTGCATCGACTGTTTCTCTGCTTCTTGCATTGCGTAAGTAATAAAAGTATCGGTGGTTAACCTGTCATTCGTTTCTTCATATGTATAGGACGTACTCTCCAAATTTTGTTGCCCAGCTGTGCTTGTAGGCTTGTCCGCAGCTTTGGCATTATCAAGCAATATGGAAGGAGGCGTCACTAAACCAAATGTAAATACGGTAATTAATGCGACTAAGGTTTTTCTAAACCAATTTGGCATGTATGTTTCCTCCCCTTTCACTCATTATATTTTATATAACGGTTGTTTCCTCTATTATACAAAATGATTGTAATTTTTGCACTTTACAATTTTGTTAACGTTCACATATTTTTCACTTGAATATGAAATTGTAAGATTTCATACAATAAAAATACAACAATGATGAGGAGGAGATCCGATGACTTTAGATGTCATGTATTCCGCCGCAAGCATACTCGTTTTAGTATATTTTATTTATCAATGTGTGACAGATTAGAAAAAGAGCCATTTTTCGGCTCTTTTTCTATGGTAAAAATACAATCCAACCAATCCATACTATAAAAATAATCCCGGCAATTACAGCTGCTAATAAATAAAAATAAGAAAGGATAATTATTCCATATAAAAGGATTACTGGAAGTAATAAATAGCGATCTGCCTTCCATCTTAACAATAGTAATTTTCCTTCATCACAATATAAATGAAGAAACATTTTTTTCGCAAATTCAGCCCAATAATCGCGTGCATAGCGGGAAATTGCAAATAAAGCAAATGCAAGAATAATAGCTGCAATCCACCTAGGACTCATAACAATACTTATCGCGCTTATACATACAATTTGAATATAAAATATTCCTGCACTACTTGTACGGAAAAATTCTTTCAAAAAGGATTCAACAATACGATCATCAGTTTTCTTCCCTAAAAACTTTTTAGAACGTGGAAACATCCACGGCTTTTTATTCGAACTACTCGGTTTAGCTGCATGACCACCAACTTGCATAATCCCACTCGTCCAGCGCATACTTTCTTCTTTTTCTTTTTCAACTTCTTTAAAAAAGGAATTTCTATAATTTAGTTTTTCTTTTATCAATGCGATAATTAGAAAAACTACTAGACCGATACATAGTATAGAATAAAATGGATTTTTATAAATAAGAAACAGGCTCATTCCCAAAAAGGATAGACTTATAGAAAATATTACATTTTTTATAATCCATAGTAGCCATCGTTTCCCCACACGTACATGAATATATCTCGTTAATAACGACAACATACATCGAAATAGAGTAAAGAATAACCAAAATAATACGACTTGTATCTTCGTCACTCCAATACTTTTCATCAACACTGGTAACATAGCAACAACAACTACTACATTCGTTATCGCTATTCGAATAAACGTATATGTCATGCCATACTGGATTAATTTTTGCATGTGAGCGGGATACGAAATTAAAAATAAACTATCCGCTTGCTCAAAAAATGAGCGAACTCCTCTTGCATATGTAATCACATAAAATGCGAGTAGGCCTAATCCGAAAAAAACCGTCTCTCCTATCGCTAGTTCTTCCATCCATAGTGAACGATAATAAATTCCCATAAATATAAGTGCCGGAATAATAATATATAGCGCAACCGTCCAATCAGTTATAGAACGTATGGACTTCCATTTGCGCCCCAGTTCATGGCGTAATCTTTTATAAAATTGTTTTTTAATCATGCTGTTCACGCCTTACGATTACATCAAAACAATCTAATAATGAACTTCCTGGCATTTCTGCTAACGTTTGAATTGCCTCTAAATGGCCATCTGCGACTAATGTACCTTGAGAGATGAGTAAAAATCTTTCGCAAATTCTTTCAGCTGTATCTAATACGTGCGTACAAAGTAAAATTCCTGCCCCGCGTTCTTTTTCTTTATATAAATAACTTAAAAACTCTTTCGTAGCTACTGGATCTAGTCCGATAAAAGGTTCGTCAATGATATAAAAATCTGGTTCTGTTAAAAACGCTAATATAAGCATCGATTTTTGTTTCATACCTTTAGAAAACTTTGATAAATACTCATGTTTATGCTTATCCATTCGAAACATATGTAATAACTCTTCAGCTTTCCGTTCCCAGCTTCCGGCTTCGTTCTCGCGAGCTGCCATTAATAATTCAATATGTTCCCAAAGCGTCAAATAATCATAATATGTCGGGTGTTCTGGCACATATGCATACGGATTTTTCTTCTCGCCAAATGATATTTCACCATCCACATTTACAAGTAACCCGAGTATCGTTTTAATCGTCGTACTTTTCCCGGCACCATTTGCACCAATAAGAGCAACTAATTCACCTTTTTCAATAGAAAAAGCGATATCATGAATTGTTTTTTCACCTATTTCATATCCAGCAGAACGGATATTTACTTCTAACATACATTCCCCTTCTTTCCATTTCCAATACAAACAAGGAAAAGAATAATATATAACTATTTATATATCATTATAAAATATTTACTTTCCTAGCAGGAAAAAATATTTTTTAACAGAATAATAAATGTTTGATTACATTTTATTGGAGTGGATAATATGTCTTTTCAAATTCGTGAAGCGACGATAGACGATATAGATGCGCTTTGCTCTTTGACGAAAGAATTAAAAGGTTCCTCTATTTCCTATGAAGATATGAACAACCGATTGCAATTCGTACAAATGAGTCCTTTTGATTTTTTATATGTTTATGAGGAAGAAGAAACTATATTTGGATTACTTGGGTTTCGTATACGTGAAAATTTAGAAGATGTAACTCGTTATGGGGAAATTTCAATTATTAGCGTTGATTCTACAATACGACGAAAAGGCATTGGGCAAGTATTAATGGATTATGCAGAGCAATTAGCAAAGAAGCATAATTGCATTGGCACATGGCTAGTTAGTGGAACAAAAAGAGTAGAGGCTCATCCTTTTTACAAAAAATTAGGATATGAAGTAAATGGTTACCGATTTGTAAAATATTTTTAAACTACTTTTTAACGGAAAGGACTATAACTATGACAAACTTTCAAGCAATTTTCATTGACCGTGACGGTACAATTGGTGGCGATACTACAATACATTACCCAGGATCATTTACATTATTTCCTTTTACAAAAACATCCTTGCAAAAACTAAAAGCTAATCATATAAAAATTTTCTCTTTTACAAACCAGCCAGGTATCGCTGACGGGATAGCAACTGTAACCGATTTTGTACAAGAATTAGAAGGCTTCGGTTTTGATGATATTTATGTATGTCCTCATAAACACGGTGATGGTTGCGAATGTCGTAAACCAAATACAGGCATGCTGCTACAAGCAGCTGAAAGACACGGGCTTGATTTAACACAATGTGCTGTAATTGGTGATCGCTGGACTGATATCGTTGCAGGAGCAAAAGTGAATGCGTCAACGATTTTAGTACGAACAGGCGCTGGATACGACGCTTTACATACGTACCGAGACAAGTGGGCACATATTGAACCAAACTACATTGCAGAAAACTTTGAAGATGCGACAAATTGGCTTTTAAGTCAACTATAATGCAAATGAAAAGAGACGCCTTCAAAATGAAAGCGCCTCTTTTCATCTAATATTTTTTAAAACGTCAATTCATAATGGAAATAACGATTATCTCTCAAATAACCATTTTCAGCGTATAATCGCTGCGCTGATAAATTATCAATCTCCGTTTGTAATTTTACACCTTTTGCACCATTTTCTAAGGCAAATTCTTTCGCAGCTTCTAATAATTTTTTTCCTGTTCCTGCTCCGCGCTTAGCAGCTTGCACAAATAAATCATTTAAAATCCATAATTCTTTCATCGAAATAGAAGAAAATGATGGATATAATTGCGTGAATCCAATATATTCCCCGTCTTCAACTGCCACGAAAATAACTGATTCTTTTTTCTCGATTCGATTTCGTAAAAATACTTTTGCTCCTTCTAAATCGGAATCTTGTCTATAAAACATACGATAGTTATTAAAAACTGATGCTAGTCCATCTAAATCTGCAATTGTTGCCTCATATATTCTCATTTTACTCCATTCCCCTTCCAATACTGTCTCATTATATCCGTGGCCCATTTAGGCTGTACGATTTCTTCTTTCGGCATAAACTCTTTCATTATCGGCTTTATATCCAATATAGGGGTACCATCAATAGCATCTAACCCCTCAACAATAATTGATTTACCTTCTCTTTTCATTACCTTTACAATGGTTGCTCCTATACGATTCGGACGATTTTTCCCGCGCTGTGCAAAAATCCCTACTTTAGGATAATCATGATTATTTCTAGGATGTCTAGCAACATATTGAATTTGTTCATCAGTTACTTTGTGAAAATAAAAAACTACTTCAATATGAGAAAAATCTTCAATCCCTTGTATACTTTCTTCTGTATACATTTCCGTTAAAGTAATATAGGATTTTACTTCTCCCCACTCATCGTCTTTTATTTCCTTTCTTTCATTATGTACAAATGCGATTGGTTGAACTGAAAACATACGCATTCCCCCTTACATGTAACCACTTACATTATAAAATATTTTCTGAATGTTTTCCACATATACAAATTAGGTTACATAATATAATTATAATCTATTTCCTACAGCGAAATTAACTGCTTCAACTGCATGTATATAAGTCGTATCGAATATTGGAATGGATACGTCTTCCTGCTTTATTAATAATCCTATTTCTGTACATCCTAAAATGATACCCTGTGCGCCTTTTTGCACTAAATCTTCTATAACTGTTTTATAATACTCTCTGGATTGAGATACGATTTTTCCTAAACATAATTCTGTATATATGACTTCGTTTATTTTTTCTCTATTTTTTTCTAATGGCACTATGACTTTTATATCATTCTCTTTAATACGTGATTTATAGAAATCTTGCTCCATTGTATATTTTGTTCCAAGTAAACCAACAGTTTGAATACCTTTTCTTTTCATTTCTTTCGCAGTTGCATCTGCGATATGTAAAACTGGAATATGAATATTCTCCTTTATTTTCTCAATTACTTTATGCATTGTATTTGTGCAAATAATAATAAAGTCTGCGCCTCCCATTTGTAATGAATATGCTGCATTCCCTAGAATTTCTCCTGCACTATCCCAATCACCGCTAGACTGGAATCCTTCAATCTCTTCAAAGTCTACACTATTAATTAAACATTTAGCTGAATGTAACCCACCTAATCTACTTTTTATTTCTTCATTTATGATTCGATAATATTCAGCAGTTGATTGCCAACTCATACCACCAATAAGACCTATCGTTTTCATTAAACCCACACCCACCTTATACTATTTATTCAAGATAATTTCGAAATTTTATTATGTATATTATACATAATAAAACAAGACTTTACGTTTGATATATAAAGTCTTGCTTTAACTATTTCCAAGGAAATTTTATAAGAATATTCTGAAATTAATCACCTAATGTTTTTATAGAATCTTCATATCGATAATGAAAACATTCTCGATACAACTGTTTAATTTCATCATATGATGGCACACGTGGGTTATTTGCTGGACTTCCACTTTCAATTGCATCTGACGCCATTTTAGAAATAGCTTTTTCAAATTCAACTTCACCAATTCCGTATTCTTTTAAATTTGGAATACGAAGATCAAAACAAAGTTTTTTTATTTCCCCCAGCGTGTAGTCGGCTACTTCTTCATCACAATAGGAATACAAATCTTTATTTAAACAGCGGCCGATTTCCGCTAATCTTTTTACCGCACTACCTTTTGTATATTCTAAAACTGTAGGTAATAGTATTGCATTTGATATACCGTGTGGTACATGAAATAATGCCCCAACTGGCCTCGACATTCCATGAACTAACGTAACAGATGCGTTTGAAAATGCAATTCCAGCTTGTAAGGAAGCAATCATCATCGCTTCTCTTGCCTCCATATTCTCCCCATCTTCATAAGCAATACGTAAATATTTCATAATACTTTCAATTGCTGAAAGAGCGAGTACATCTGTAAGTGATTGTGAAACTTTAGAAATATATGCTTCGACTGCATGACATAATGCATCGATCCCTGTTGCTGCTGTAATATGAGGTGGTACAGAACGTGTTAAAATCGGATCAATAATCGCTACTTGCGGGGTAAAACTCGGATGCTTCATCATCATTTTTACATCTGTTCGTTTATTCGTAATTACTGCTACACTTGTTACTTCTGACCCAGTACCCGAAGTTGTTGGAATTGCAATGAGCGGTAGCGGATCATTGTCTATTTCCATATCCTTTTGGACATAATCTTCTACTTCTCCGCCATTTGTATATAACACCGCAACTGCTTTTGCTGCATCAATACAACTTCCACCACCAAGACCGATAATAAAATCACACTTTTCTTCTTTACAAATAGTTAACGCCTCTAACACGTGTATATTTGTAGGCTCAGCATTTACCTTATTATATGTAATAACGGTAATACCTTTTGTATTTAATTGTTGTATACAACTCTCAACATATCCTAAATTCTCCATAATTGTATCCGTAACTATAAACGCTCTTTTCCCGAATTTCTTGGATTGTTCCCCCAGTTTTTCAAGCGAATTTCTTCCATATAATACAGACTTCGGCATACGAAATTCAGCAACTTCTTGCAACTACTCCACCCCTTCTTTCCCTAATTCATGTTTTCGTCTATAAAATATCTATTTAATAAATCCCTGTTAAAGTATAGAACGCGATAACTAAAAATACAGCAAGCGTTTTCAAAACTGTAATTGCAAATATATCTTTATATGACTGTTTATGAGTTAATCCTGTTACTGTAAGAATAGTAATAATAGCCCCGTTATGTGGTAGTGTATCCATTCCACCTGATGCCATTGATACGATACGATGCATTACTTCTAACGGAATATCAAATTGATGAGCCGCTGCAATAAACTTATCTCCCATTGCACTTAAAACGATTCCCATTCCTCCTGATGCAGAGCCTGTAATACCGGCTAAAATATTCGTCGTGACTGCTCCATTCACGAGAGGGTTTGTGAATGTGGCAGAAATGCCATCTCTCATGATTGCAAAACCTGGAAGTGCGGCGATGACACCACCAAAACCAAACTCAGCTCCTGTATTCATTGTCGCAAGTAACGCTCCGCCAATACTTGTATTCAATCCAGCTTGAAATCCTGTTACGACTCGTTTCCAATATAATAATAACGTTGTTACAATACCTATTATAAGTGCCAATTCTACCGACCAAATTCCAACTACTGCACTTAATTCTACTTTTCCAAATGCTTTCATACCAATTGTAGAAAAATCAAAACCATTCGGATACCACTTCGGTATCATAATAGTAAAAACTTTATTCATTACACCTACTAAAACAAGTGGTATAAAAGCAATTACTTGCTGTGCTCTTGTAATTTCAAGACTTTTCAGTAACGGCATATCTTTTTGTTCTACTTGTAAAGAAGCTGCCATTTCCGTATTCCCATCGTTAAAACCAAAATATCCTTCTCCAGCTGCTTTCGCCTTCTTACGTCTACTCTCTAAATATAGTAAACCTAACGTAAGTACAAAAATTGCCCCTACAATACCAAGTATCGGCGCAGCATAAATGTCTGTTTTAAAAAACGTTGTAGGTATTACGTTTTGAATTTGTGGTGATCCAGGTAGCGCATCCATCGTAAACGTGACCGCTCCAAGAACAATCGTTCCAGGGATTAAACGTTTTGGAATATTCGCTTGTCGAAACAGCTTTGCTGCGAATGGATATACAGCAAACACTACTACATACACACTAACACCGCTATATGTTAAAATAGCCCCCATTAATACAATTGCTAATATCGTACGTTTTTCACCAACTAACTCTATAATTGTCTTTGCAATTGAGTCCGCAATTCCTGACATTTCTACTACTTTCCCAAATATTGCTCCAAGTAAAAATACAGGAAAATATAGTTTAATAAAACCTACCATTTTCTCCATAAAAATATTCGAAAAGAAAGGTAATACAAAACTAGGCTCTGTCAAAAACACTGCAAATAAAGCAAAAATCGGTGCAAATAAAATAACAGAAAAGCCTCTATAAGCTACAAACATAAGTAAACTAAGTGCTAATAATATAATAACTAGCTCCAATTATACCCCTCCTTTAACAGAAGATTCAAACTTTTATTGATAAACTTCTACTACTAATCTTTTGATTCTGACATCCCTCCTCTTATTCATACAAATTTTTCATGCTAAAAATGTCTAATTATAAGTATTCGATTACATATGAAAAATCCCTTTAAACAAAAAACGATTTCATCATCATACGTTATAAAGGGATTATTAGTCTCTATATTTACTTCTTTATCAAACTATTTTCTAAACAAAAATGATGTAGTTCTTTTACATCATTTACGATATGAGTCGCACCAACTTCAGTCAATTCCATTTCACTACCATAGCCATATAAAACGCCGATCGATGCAATTTCATTATGATTCGCGCCGATTATATCGTGCTTTCTATCTCCAATCATAACAATTTCTTCTTTATTAAGTTCTTCATTTGTTTGTAAAATATGAGCAATGATTTCTTCTTTTTTTATTCTTGTACCATCTAAATTACTTCCAATGATACCTTCGAAATAATTTGTTAGTTGAAAATGCTCTACAACTTGTTCAGCAAATATAGTAGGCTTTGAAGTTGCTATAAATAAACGATTTCCAGTATCTTTTAATTGTTTTAAAAGATTTGGAATACCCTCGTAAACATTATTCTCCAACAATCCACGTTGCTTTAAATATTCTCTGAAATAAAAAACAGCTCGTTCAACTTCTCCTTCATTCATATTATATCTCTCTACAAATGATTGCTGGATGGGTGGACCGATAAATGAATCTAACTCGCTTATATGTAATTCTTCAATGCCAACCTTTTTTAATGCATACAATACTGAATTTACAATCCCTTCTTTCGGATCCGTTAATGTTCCATCTAAATCAAATAAATATGTTGTGTACACGTTTCAATCCCCCACTCGTTTTACTTTATAAGTAACCTATAACAGATTTCCCCCTCTTTCCCTTCTATTATAATACTATCATTATCTTTTTTTCTGAAAAATTACTTTTCCTATGTCACATACTTTCACTTACAAAATGTAATAGATATGATAAAGTAAAAAAGTTACAATTATTTTAATAGAAACTGGTGAAACAAATGGTAATTACGTTAATTTTTATAATGGCTTTCACGATTGTAATCCACGCAGTTGAAACAAGCTCTTATAGTATTCGATTAGCAGGCGTTCGTTTAAAGAAGATCGCTGTTGCATTATCTGTCGTAGGAATCGTATTGCTCATTTCAAGAACGTCAAACTTACTACAAGCCTTTTTACTTGGCGGGATTGTCGATGAAGCAAAACTAGATTCTTCTATTGATTTAGAGAATATTATGCGACTCGTTCTATTATCGGCTTCTGTTGGTACGTTGCTTGCGATTATACTATATCCAACTTTGACAAAACTATTTGGATACGTCATTCAAAATTTTGAAACAGATGGTTCATTCATTCGAATGATGAAGACGAATAACATTCAAAAATTAAAGTACACAAAAAAATATGTACGGTTTCCAAAGTTCGAAATGATTCATAGACTACGCATTGGTGGTATTCCAAAACGTATTATGCTTATTAATATGTTTGCTACTGCTATTTATACAGCAGGTGTTCTTTCTGCCCTTTACGCTTCATTTCTAAATCCAGATTATGCAACAAACGCAAGTACAGCTTCTGGTCTTGTAAATGGTTTTGCTACAATTTTATTAACCGTACTACTCGATCCACGCATCGCTCTTTTAACAGAACGTGCTTTACAATCAGAGAATGGTGCTGAGTCTATGAGTAAAATGTACGGTTGGCTAATGATTTCTAGACTTTTTGGTACATTATTAGCACAACTACTATTTGTACCAGGTGCTTACTGGATTTTATGGATTATTGAACTAATACATTAATTTACTAGAAAGGTGAATATATCAATGAATATCCAAACAGAGCAACATATCATTCGCTTAATAGAAAACGACGAATGGATGATGGACGTATTACAATTAGCAAAATCACTAGAATTACCTGATTGGTGGATTTGTGCCGGGTTTGTTCGTTCTAAAATTTGGGATACTTTACATAACTACGAAATAAGAACAACTATACCAGACGTTGATGTCATTTATTTTGATCCTTTTCGTAAAGATGAGATATACGAACAATTATTAGAAAAGAAACTGATAAATTTGGATGCCTCTATCCCTTGGTCTGTAAAGAATCAAGCTCGTATGCACGTAGTAAATAATATGCCACCGTATTCTTCTTCTGTTGATGCTATTTCTAAATTCCCTGAAACAGCAACGTCTTTAGGGGTTACATTAGACGAAAAAAACAATGTTATATTAACAGCTCCGTGCGGCATTGAAGATGTTCTTTCCTTACAAGTGAGACCAACAGCTCATTTTCTGGAATCGAAAGAGCGTATACATATGTACAAAAACAGAGTTATTAAAAAGAACTGGCAAAGTAAGTGGCCTAGCATTACAATCACATATCCAGAAATTTAGAAAGGATGCTTCTTATTTAGAGAAGCACCCTTTTCTTCATTTCAAAAAATGTATGACTGTTTCTGCAAACCTATTTGCTTCCTCATAATGAGGTGAATGACCACTTTCTTCAAATACGATATACTTGCCGTTTCGGGCATCTTTATTAAATATTTCAATTTGTTTTTCACACGTTACAACATCATGTTTTCCTACTATTAATAACATTGGATTCTGTACATCTTTTATTTTAGATAATAATGACGTATGACATGCTCCCTCTAATTTTAATCTATCAAAGTGAATTTTGGAGCGATTTGAAAATTCTTCCCACTCTTCATCACTATATAAACTCTCATCTGTCTCATCTTCCTTATTATTGTAAATCTCCATTCTTTTTTCTTCTAATTCATCACTTAATCTTATATAAGCTTCTAACAACTCTTCTGAACAAGCATTGCTAGATGAATAAAATAAACACGCTTTTGCTACTTCTTCTTTTCCATATTTTTTTAATAAGTCCGCTGTCTTTTGTAATAAAGCTCTACTTGTTAATGCAAAATCAAAAGTTGGCCCTTCAAATATTATTTTCTCTATTGAACTTGGATATATCGACGCATATAACAATGCTACATATCCACCGAAAGAATGTCCAATTACAGACCACTTCTCAATTTGTAATACTTTTTTTAATTCCTCACAGTCTTCAATTAAATCTTTTAATCCAAAATCTTCGTCCTCAGTAATTTCTTCTGAGCGACAAACACCTCTTTGATCTATCATAATTACATATAAAGAATCTTTTAAACGTTCCGCTTGATGAAATGAAAAATCGTAACAACTTTCTCCTGGTCCACCATGCAAGTATAGAACTGGTTTATTTTTAGGGTTTCCATGCGTTTCAACGTATAGCTTTTTTCCTCTAATATGCATGTATTTCCCTGCTTCTATCAAATTCGCCTTTATGATCATCACCTTCTTTTTTTACTGAATATTATAACATCAACTGTTAAATAATCCCTATTACATTTAAAAAGACGATAATGATTGCGAGTGGTGCTACAAATCGAAGTAAAAACGCCCAACAAGTAAATACTTTCTTTCCATAATTTCCACCTACAAAAAACTCTGCTTCTAATACCTTTTTTTCCATTTTAAATGAAACGAAAATACTAATGAATAGTGCACCAAGTGGCATTAATATATTACTAGATAAGAAGTCTACTGCATCAAAAATATTTTTTCCGAAAATCGTAATATCACTCCATACTCCAAATGATAACGCTGATGGTATACCTACTAAGAAAATGCAGAAACCGATCATCCATGATAACTTTGTTCTTCTTTCTTGTTCGCCATTTGCTACTGCTGAAACAACTGTCTCTAATAGTGAAAATGCCGATGTTAATGTCGCAAATGTAAATAGTGCAAGGAATACTGTTAAGAAAAACCCACCAAATGGAATTTGACTAAATACTGATGGTAATACGATAAATAGTAATCCAGGCCCTTCTGTTGGCTCCATTCCTAATGAAAATACGGCCGGAAAAATTGCAAGTCCTGCAAATAATGAAACAAATAAATTCAATCCAACAATTGTTATTGCTGATTTTGGTAAACTTTCTTTTTTATTTAAATAGGAACTATACGTGACCATAATCGATATCCCGATACTAATCGCAAAGAAAGATTGTCCCATTGCGAACAAAATACTTTCTGAAGTAATCTTTGAGAAGTCTGGTTGTAAGAAAAACTTCACACCTTCCATTGCATTATCAAGTGTTAATGAGCGAACAATAAGAGCGACAAATAAAACGAACAACGCTGGCAACATATATTTACTTGCTTTTTCAATTCCGTTTTGTACACCTTTTGATACGACCCAAATCGTAATGAACATAAAAGCGAAATGTCCCATAATTGCCCAAACAGGATTTCCAATTGTTTCAGTAAATAATGAACCGTAATTTTGTCCTGGAGTAATAAGTTGTCCCGTTACTCCTCTGAATAAATAAATTAACACCCATCCACCTACAACACTATAAAACGAAAGTAGTATAAAACACGTTCCGACGCCAAGGCGTCCAATCCAGTGCCACCCTGTATTTGGTGCAATACTTTTAAATGCGCCAACTGCTTGTTTCTGCGTACTACGTCCAATCATAAATTCAGCTATAAGTAGTGGTAATCCAATTAATACAGTAAATAATATAAAGATTAAAAAGAATGCTCCTCCCCCGCTTTTCCCAGCGATATAAGGAAACTTCCATATTGCGCCAAGTCCAATTGCCGATCCTGCTGCTGCCATTATAAAACCTAATTTCGAAGTCCATTGCTCCGTCTGTTTCATCTCATTTTCCTCCTAATAAAATCATTTTATATAAATAATTAAATTTTATAAACCAATCCGAATAAACCCTCCATTTCTATTTCCATAAAATAAAAAAATGGCTCAACGTCTCTATATAAAGAGACGCTAAGCCATTTACTTAACGCGGTACCACCCTTATTGATTCCATTATGAATCCACCTTAGTAGTAATCGTTTGATTACAAACCTAATATCGAAGGTTAACCGTTAAGATTTACTAAGAATGTGATTCCGTTCCACCTTACTGCTCCTAGGCGAGTTCAGGATGTCATTTGACTATGTCACACCAACCCATAGCTCTCTGTACAAATATACGACCTTACTACTCCTATTCAACACATTTAAATATTTAGAATATATTTTCTTTTGAAATTAATATGAAGTATATCGGTTATATTTGTAACTGTCAAGGGATATATTAAAATTTGTTGAGAAACCTTTTTATGATCCTCCGTCATCATCATCACTATCAGCAGTACCTTCTTCTGGATCATCTTTATCTTGTTGTTACGATGACTCTTTTTGTTGAATAACGTTAGTTACCGCTGTAGTAGGCGACTCCACCTGTTATTGGATGTACTCTTACATCAACCGTTAAATCGTACTTTACGATGACTTCAAAACATAATACACCCCTTAATTTTTACAATAATTTTTTCTCTAGTAATGTCGTACACTGTACAAAGCCACTACAATCTATAAATTTTAACACTTAATACACTTATAAAATTATACGTTTACCAACTTATTTCTACACTAAAATGCAAAAAAGCACTTGTTGCCATAATTGACAATCAAGTGCTTTAAGTTCATATGTTTTTAAGTAGCGGAAATTTATAAGTTTTGTAGTAACAGTATGACACCCTTTACATGTCATGATAACTACTACGTTAAAACTTACGAGTTTGTACGAGTTCGTTAGTTTCATGCTCACTCCATGTGTTTATATTCACCGCCATGTAAAATGTCATATCGTCTAAGCTCGTACCTCGTTTTCTATTCTATCATTGCACACCGTACTCCATGATGGTATAACCATCATGGAGTATGTATTTTCAAACACCTTATATCTATAACTCTAGTAGAGATCATTTTTGTGTATTAATATATTCTCTAATTAGTTTCACATCACTTTCTCTCTTTTCATCAGGGGAAATTCCTAATTTTTTATACTTCCATATAATTAATCTCTCATAATGATTATAATTATTTTCTTCGTCTAATAAAGTATAATCAAATTCAATATCAAACTTACCAGTAGAATATAACTTAAATGTTAAATTAGTCCAAGGTTCCTGCTTATTTCTTTTAAATTCTTCCCATAACTCTCTAAAGAGGCTGTCAAGAAGATTTAATTGACGATCAGTCTCGTCTTCATCAATCCCTTCCATATCTTCAATATCTAAACTGTATATTGGTTCCTGCTTATTTTTTGGATAGTAGAAAAATACCGTCGAATCACTATATTCCTCAACTTCTGAATATACCATTACTTTTTCCCATGGTTCTGGAATAATATTGTTTAACTGTATAGCTACTTTTTGATAAATACTTTCCAAGTTCTCTGTATTCATTTACTTTCCTCCATATACATTTTTCAAACTAGCTTTAAATTTTTCTCCATCAATTCTATATTTTATGTTAAAGCTTACAGGCCTCACAGAATTCCCTTCATATACAGGTCTAATATCAACTATAACTTCCCGCTTATCTCTTAAAGCTTTTGCCCAAGCAGATTCCAATTTTTTATAAGCACTTACATTAACATTACCATTCATTGCAACTATGTTATCAATTAGCGGAGATCCATTAAATTGCGTACCGATTAAATGTCCACCATGATCGCCTTGAGTACTAGGAGCTTTGACTCGGTCTTCTCCTCCAGCAGCTAGCTGATGCTTACTATTACGTTCTCCCATCTCTAACGTTAATTCTCCAGAAGCTCTCTCAATTCTTCCTAGTTCATCTGTTTGATATAGATATCCATTCGTTTCATATTTTACATTAGGTTTCAATTTAAATTCATCTAAAAAGTGACTACCATCTTTAACTACATCATCAACAGCCTTACTACCTTTACCCGTACCCTTAACAACCTTACTCTCCATATACTGATAAGCCTCTTTCAGAGAATACTGTCCCCCCTCTGAGACCCTTCCTACTCCAGGCATGACATAGGCTTTCCCTACACCTGGGATCCATTTGTACTCCATTAATGTTTTTACTGCGTGCTGGATCTTTTCATTCCCCTGCAAGAAAGTTGTTTTTACGGTTGTGGCACCTTTGTTCCATAGGCTTCCGATTTTGTCGGCAAATCCTTTTGCTGTGGAGGCTACAAAGTTTACACCCTCTTTTACTTTGTGGCTGGCTGTTTTTATGCCATCGACAGCTGCTTTTCCAGCTACCATTGTTACGCCTTCGCCTAGTTTTTTTCCTGCTTTTACAATTGTCTTCCCAAAGCTAGAAGCGACATACTTTATTCCTTTTCCAGCAAGACTTGCCACTTTTCCAACAGGAACAAAGTTTAGGAGCGTCCATCCTGCGGCAATGAGTCTTTCTTTTGGTGATAATTCTTTTCCTGTAATAGGGTCTTTACCGGTAACTGCACGAATTGCATCATTTACTCCGATGAATTCAGCTGCTCTTTAGAATCTATTTTCTTATACTATTTGCTGAAACAATATATGTACTTATCATTTATTATACTCTCCTCTTTTCTATCCTAAAATGAAAAAAACACTTGTTGCCTCTCATAGACAATCAAGTGCTTTATGTTCATATGTTTTTAAGTACTATAAATTTGTAAATCTTGCAGTAAAAAATGTGATACCTTTTGTATATCATAAAAACTACTATTTTAAAACTCACGAGTTTATACGAGTTCATTAGTTTCATATACAATCCATGTGTTTATATTCATCGCCTAGTAAAATGTCATCTCACCTAAGCTCGTACTTCTTTTTTATTCTATCATTGCACATAGTAATAGTACTCCATGATGGTATTACCTTCATGGAGTCTCTATTTTCAAATATATCATTTTTCTTTTTTCTAATTCAATATTTTAATTATCTTTAGTTCGCTTGCCTTATGTGTTAGTGATATATAACACCTTTCTTATAGATAGCTTTGGCACTATAGAGTGCTCCTAAAAACATTATCTTTCCTCTCTACACAAATGAATATAATGACCAAATTCAGGAAATACGTCCCAGTTTCTTTCAAGGGTATCGCTAATCTCACGCTCCTCGACTAAGCCGGTCTTTAAATCCCTTTTTTCCATTGCTATATAGCCATTTTCTCGGAATCCCCAAATTAAGCTACTTACTTCTGTATCAGTTTCATCATCATATTCCCAATACGTAGCTGTTCTTAAAAATATCTTACTCTCACTCATAACTTCAAAATCATAATTTAAATACTTACAAATAAAGTCATCATAAAATCCCACCGAAACCCATTCATTTGTAACATTTACAATATACTTAAGGTTTTCATCTTCAGTTAATACCGCCGTATATGGTTCATGTTTTTGATGGTATGTGTATGCATCACGATCATCTAGAATATTCCAAGGCTTCTTTTTAATTTCCGACCATTCGTCACAATAATAAATTTTCATAGTCAATTATACACCTTCCCTTTAATATCCCTAATAATAATCCTATTTTTTGTTGCTTCATCAAGAATCGTTTGCGAAATTGGTTTATTTTGAACTGGCACTTCTAATATTAACTCACCTTTAAGTCGCCCCCCTTTGAGAGCGTTAGGATTAAAAGGACCATTTGATATTTTAGAAACTGAAGGATATTTTTTTGTAATTTCATTTAAATAACTCTTAGCTGTTTTTTCTTGTACTTCACTAAGCTGAGTGAATTTTCTCGATACTATTCCCTTATTTTGTGCATATGAGTCAACTACGTATTTTTTACCCCTACTTCTTTTGTTTCCAACGTAAGCTTAACATCATTCCCTTTAAACATTGGGAATCCTAAAATATCAAGCGGACAAACTATAATATCAATGGTATGACCGATGATATTAATATTATTGAGGATTTGCAAGCGAATGTCAGTTTTTGTTGAGAAAATAGGGATGGAAAAGACGAGCTTTTTTATTTAGATTGATTGATTCGAACACATGTTGGAAACGGGAATGAATGCTTTAGAGCATTTACAGAATTTCTTTACAAGCAACGAATCGAACGAGACATGGGAAAAGCTATCCTTGAAGTTCGTAAAAACAAATTAAATAATCTACGAATTGTTGGTAAAAATAATAAAAACATTAACTTAAACGAAGATGATAAATAACTCTTGTCATGAAATAACACTATAAAAAAAGTCAACAGACCACTACGTTCTCCTAACGTCGCTGTTGACTTTTCTTATTGGAAATGCATTTTTGTCAGTGCCCATGGAACTCACAAAATAGCATCAATTTCCTTTTACAATTTGACCAATATCTTTCTCATCTTCACTTATTAAATCATAAAATCCTACATGAACCCCTTCTTTATACAACCAACATAGGTCTGTTCCATAGGGAGCATCAAAAATTTCTAACATAACTGGTGCTATTTCTAATATAGAGCTTGCTCCTAAAACTTGAAAATTACTAGAATCATTTACATATTCATCATCATCTTCTAAAGAGTAAATAGTCCACCCATTTAATTGAGGAACTTCTGATTTTTCTCTAAATGTATAACGTATTGGTTTTCCGGCTACAACATTCTTAGAAACAATAAAACCTCCAAAGTCAGAATTATTAACTTTCATATTCACACTCCTCAATAATAGTTAATAAATCATTTCTCCAAGAATACTCTTTGGCATAATCCACACATGATTTTCCAAATTCATCTTTCAAATTATACTTTGAGCCACTACTAATAAGTAGTTTATACATCTCTTTATTATCTTTTGTAGACAATTTATTTATCGTAATAGCATATTTCAAGGGGATAGCATTATATTTATCTAAAGCATTGATATTAATCTCATTATCAATAAGTAACCTTGTTATCTCTAATTCATATTCTATTGTTGGACGTAAAACACAAAAATAAAACATATGCAATGCATTCCTTTTATTTTTAGCTGTAGTATAATTAATATCAATATCCTCTTCTAGCAAAAATTTTATAATCTTAAGTTTTTCACTAGAATTTTTATCATTAATCATTGCCATACACAATAAATTGATATCTAACTCACTATCAATTTGATTAATATCACCATCATAAAATCGTTTAAAATCTTCATAAGTTCCTTCTCTAACCGCATCAAAAATATTTAATATTTTCATTGCATCATCTTCCTAACTACTCATATTTATGACTCCTATTTGCAGAAGGCGTTTCTAATCTGAAATTATCTGGGTTAAACTGAAATTCCTTTAATTCTTCAAGAGTAATCTCACCATGTTTATACTTCTCAAACATTTTCTTATACGAATTTCCTTCTGTATGCCCAAAATCTACTTTACCTTTTCGTGGTCGTCCAGGTTCCAGTCAATTGTCTCACTAGTGTTAGGGTCTCGTAAAATTCCATCTGGGTCTATCTGTTTATTGAAAACATCTTTTTCAAATCCAAGTTTCTTTTCCCCAGATAATTGTGGTCTACCCCTAGGCTTTCCGTTTTTAATATATGGACCATTTTCTAAAGGGCCTGAAAAATCATCTAATTTCTTTATATTAGCTCCACTGGCTTTATCACCAACATCACCCGTACCCTTAACAACCTTACTTTCCATATACTGATAAGCCTCTTTCAGAGAATACTGTCCTCCTCCTGAGACCTTTCCTACTCCAGCTATGGCGAAGCCTTTTCCCTCGCCTGGGATCCATTTGTACTCCATTAATGTTTTTACTGCGTGCTGGATCTTTTCATTCCCTTGCAAGAAGGTTGTTTTTACGGTTGTGGCACCTTTGTTCCATAGGCTTCCGATTTTGTCGGCAAATCCTTTTGCTGTGGAGGCTACAAAGTTTACACCCTCTTTTACTTTGTGGCTGGTTGTTTTTATACCATCGACAGCTGCTTTTTAGTAGATACTCTTTATTTTCTCAATCTAACAAAATATTAGCTTTTTTATTATAACTTATTTCTATACTAAGACGAAAAAAGCACTTGTTGCCTATCATAGACAATCAAGTGCTTTAAGTTCATCTATTTTTAAGTAGTATAAATTTGTATATTTTGTAGTAACAGTATGACACCTTTTATATGTCGTGACAACTACTACGCTAAAACTTACGAGCTTGTACGAGTTCTTTAGTTTAATATATATTCCATGTGATTATATTCATCGCCTAGTAAAATGTCATATCGCCTAAGCTCGTACTTCGTTTTCTATTCTATCATTGCACACAGTACTCCATGATGGTACAACCATCATGGAGTACTTACTTTCAAACACCATATATTTTTTCTATCCACATCAAAAACAAATTCGTTTTCATTCTCTTTTCTTGTCTACCTACGCACAAAACTTTAAATATAATTATATATAAAACAAAAAATATATCAATAATACTTATAACTTCTATTCATCATGAACAATTAATCTTCTTATAATAAAAATGACCTTATTCAGCTTTAAGCTAAACAAGGTCATTTATCTATATTAAAACTCTTCTTCCCATGCTTCTTTTGCATCTAATAACCTTTGTGATAAAAACTCATAAAAATTCTTTGCTGTATTGTAGTCATCAAGTCCACCTTGTCTATCCCATGCTATTACTGGGCACTCATTGTTTTCCATATTACTAGTGTCTAGACAATAAGCATATTCCCCAATATTTTCAATAACTACTAAATTCTCACTCATTCCTAAATCCCTATAACTCTCTGTTTCAATAACAACAGAAGCTATATTAGACTTAGCCACCCCTAAAATATCAACACCAAATAACCCACCAGAGCCATAATTTGTTAAAAACCACTTATAACTTTCTGGCAATTTTAACTGTAGGGTATCTTGAACATAATCAACTTGTTTTTTATCTACTCCACCAGTAAAGTCATCTGATTCCATATTTACCTTAATAAAATTGGTTAATTCCTCTTTATTCATTCAAAATTCCTCCTTTTATAATTCAGCTTTATCTATTTGTTTAGCTCTCCATCTCCAATATTTCGACCTAAAATTTTCATATTGCTTTTTTAACACAGGGTCGTTTCTAAAGCTTCCACCATTCTCCACTAAGCCATGCAATATTTTATAATATTCCTTATGCATGCTACCCGGAAGCTCCACCATTGATCCGGGCTCTCTTTGAATTAAATGATGAAGTTCTATAGCAGTCCCATCTTGCCAAATTGGTGCTCTTCCTTTTTTCATCAATTGGAGATTTGTCATACCAGTTTTAGGGTCAATTCTCATATAATCAATATCTAACCTTTGAAAAACCCGTCTGCTAATATCCCTTACTTCTCCATTAACTTTAGTTGTTCCAGTATATTCTACATCCTTATAGTTTTTATATTCTTTACCCGTACCCTTAACAACCTTACTCTCCATATACTGATAAGCCTCTTTCAGGGAATACTGTCCTCCTCCTGAGACCTTTCCTACTCCAGCTATGGCGAAGCCTTTTCCCTCGCCTGGGATCCATTTGTACTCCATTAATGTTTTTACTGCGTGCTGGATCTTTTCATTCCCTTGCAAGAA